>CAVTZI010000043.1:0-278106 GCA_963739105.1 uncultured Bacteroidota bacterium
ATTGCAGGCCGGGCAAACTTCCTTCGTAGCGATGTTCATCTGTGGCCGTACGCGTTCGCGCGTGATCTGCATCAACCCAAATTTAGACAACGGAAGAACGGTGGACTTCGCTTTGTCGTCCGCCATCTCGTCCTTCATGATTTTATAGATGAGTTTCTTATTGTCGGGATTCTTCATATCAATGAAGTCCACCACAATAATACCCCCCATATCACGGAGTCGTAACTGTCTGGCTATTTCCTTCGCTGCCTCCATGTTTACCGAAAGCGCGGTTGTTTCTTGATTTTCCTCGCGATTTGATTTGTTTCCGCTGTTTACATCGATCACGTGGAGAGCCTCCGTATGCTCAATGATCAGATATCCTCCGGCACGCAAGCTTACAGTTTGACCAAATGCCGACTTGATTTGGCGTTCGATGCCATAGTGTTCAAAAATTTTAGCCTTTCCGGTATAAAGCTTTACAATTTTCTCCTTGTCGGGGGCAATGTTGCGAATGAAGCTTTTGACATCCTCGTAGATCTTTTTATCGTCGACATGAACATTGTCGAACGATTCATTCAGCATGTCTCTCAATAATGAGGATGTTTTATCCAGTTCGCCGATGATTTTGTCACGGGGATTGGCACTGACCAAGCGGGCCATTCCTTCATCCCAGGTTTTCACCATAGAACGCAAGTCACGGTCAAGCTCAGCAACCTCTTTTCCTTCTGCAACGGTGCGGATGATCACACCAAAGTTTTCAGGCTTTATAGATTGAATAAGGCGAAGCAAGCGCTTGCGCTCTTCGCTACTGGTAATTTTTTTTGATACACTGACGGCACTGGAAAATGGTACCAATACCAGGTATCGCCCAGCCAGGGCTAACTCGCAGGATAATCGTGGCCCTTTTGTTGAAATCGGCTCTTTGACAATTTGAACAGGTAACAGTTGACTTTTTGACAATTGCTGGGTGATTTTCCCGTGCTTGTCAATGTCTGCTTCACCATTGAATTTGTCTAGTTTTCCGCCGTTGATCTTTTTAGCACGGACCAGTTTTGTAAACTTTTGAAGTGAACTAAACTGCGGTCCAAGATCGAGGTAATGAAGGAAAGCATCTTTGTCGTAACCAACATCAATAAATGCTGCATTGAGACCTGGGACAACTTTTTTTACTGTACCAAGGTAAATATCACCTACAGTAAACTTGCTGCCTTCTTCTTCATTATGAAATTCAACAAGCGTCTTATCTTTAAGAAGGGCTATACGACATCCGTCCTGAGTGGCACTAATAATTAGCTCGTTACTCAAAACTTAAAAAATTAATTTAATGATGTATGTATAGGCTGGACAACCTCCAGCACTAACCGGAGGCCGGTTATTTCTTCTTATGCCTGTTTTTTCTCAGACGCTTTTTACGCTTGTGCGTAGCCATTTTGTGTTTCTTCCTTTTCTTTCCACTAGGCATAATAATGTGTTAATTATTTTAAATCCTTCAGATATGAATCTACCGTTGCCTGAACGGCCGGATCCTTATCCATTTGTTTTACTTTTTCAAATTGTTGCCTCGCTCTCTCCTTATCGCCTGTATTCATCAATGCGATGCCTAGCAAAAGCTGTCCTTGCGTATGTTTCGGATTGATTTTTACCAACTCCTCCAATCGCTCCACTCCTCTTTCATACTGTCCCGACTGAATTGAAAGCATTCCCATATTCAGGAGTGCAGCTTCATTTTTCGGATCTTCCGCCAGTACTTCCCTAAGCATGGTAACACCTTGCATGGGATTGCTGGACACATAAGTCATTGCCAATTTCGTTTTCACGTCCAGGTTCTTTGGATTTGCATCCAACACCTTCTTAAAAAATTCACGAGCCTTTTCGGCTAATTGACTTTGTTTACTCTGGTCTAACGCGAAGGTATAAGCCTGATAATAATTGTCACCGGCTTTGATCCAACTTTCAGTCGTGTTAAAGAACTTTGATGCTTCCTCGGCGAACCAGGCAGCGCTATCAAATTTTCCTGCTGCATTATAGAGGTTTGCCAAAGAGTCGGCAAAGATAGCATTTTTTTCTTTCGGCCAACGTTCGCCAATCTGGGCCCTCAAGTGTCGAATGGCTTCCAAAATTTCAGGGCTTACCTCGGTATGGCTTTCGGCTGGTCCAGCACTGGCAACCGAGTCTTCTGGATTGCCCTCCATTGCAGCGTCGTTATCGACCACAACTTTTGGCAATAGAAATATTAACCAAATTACAATAGCACTACCAGCAACTAACAGGATACGAGTTTTGAGCATTCGATGGAGCGCTACAACTTTGAATGGAAAGGTTCGTGCTTACTTCAGTCAGAAGATTTTTCTTCCAATTGCTTTACCTTGTCGCTATTCTTGATCTTGTTTACGAAAATCTTAGCAGGTTTGAAGCTTGGAACAAAATGTTCGTCAATAACCAATGCGGTATTACGCGAAATATTTCGGGCAATCTTTTTCTTCCGTTTTTTGTTGATAAAACTTCCGAAACCCCGAATGTAAATGTTATTGCCATTTGACATGGAACTCTTTATTACGCTAAAGAATGCTTCTACGGATGCTGTTACGTCAGCTTTGTCAACCCCAGTCTTTTCTGCGATTTCGTTAATAATGTCTGCTTTGGTCACTGTGTTATATTTTAGTCCGAATTTATATCGAAAATTTAGGGAGGGCAAATTTAAACGCCGCCTTCAGAATTAAAAATGAATATTGAAAAAATCTGATAATCAGGAGGATGGACAACCGATATTTCTCTGATAAACTCGTTGAATGGTATAAATTGAACAAGCGGGACTTGCCTTGGCGCGAAACTCAAGACCCTTACAAGGTCTGGCTGTCGGAGATTATTCTCCAACAAACCAGGGTAAATCAGGGTATGCCCTACTATTTTAAGTTCCTGGAAACGTTTCCGACGATTGAAGCGCTGGCAAGCGCGACCGAGCATGAAGTATTGAGACTATGGCAAGGATTGGGTTATTACACGCGCGCCCGGAATCTGCACAAGTGCGCTAAAGTCGTGGTTTCAAGGTACGGTGGCCGATTTCCAGACAATTTCAAGTCCTTATTAGAGCTTCCCGGCGTGGGTGAGTACACGGCTGCCGCTATTGCTTCGTTTTCATTTAAAGAGCCGGTAGCAGTCGTTGATGGGAATGTTTTCAGGGTCCTGGCCCGCGTATTCGGAATCGAAAATGAAATAAACAGTCCAGAAGGCAAAAAGGTCTTTACTACCTTGGCCAATAGTCTTATCAGTAAAAAATTTCCTGATTTCCATAATCAGGCCGTTATGGAATTTGGAGCGGTGCATTGCGTTCCAAAAAATCCCCCCTGCCCGACGTGCCACTTCCAAAGCGCCTGTTTTGCAGCGCAGCGTGATCTTCAATCCGTACTCCCGCGCAAGGCCAAGCCAAAAGTGTCCAGGAAGAGATACTTCTATTATTTTGTTATCCAGCGAGGTAAATCGCTATTGATGAGAAAGCGGGAAGAAAAAGACATCTGGCACGGCTTGTACGATTTCCATCTCGTGGAACGAAACAGGCCCGTCAAAACCGAGAAATTATTGGAAGAATTGACAGACGTTCAATTTTCGATCGACGAGGTGGAGATTTCACATCGTTACAAACACATTCTCACGCACCAAATCATCTTCGCAAAGTTTGTTTTTATTAAGACTGAAAAATTTCAGTTGCCTAGGGATGGAAATTTAAAATTCTATACTTTCGAAAAAATATACGACTTGCCAAAACCAGTGCTGATTACTCGTTTTTTATCCGATTATAAAAATTTTTATAGTTGAGGGAAGAATGGTACTTTTACCAAGTCGTTATGTATCACTTTTAAACAATTACTAGTATGTCAGGAGTAAACAAAGTTATTCTGGTCGGCCGTTTAGGCAAAGATCCAGAAGTCCGAAATTTCGATAATGGCGCTACGGTTGCCAATTTCACAGTAGCTACATCAGAAAGCTACAAAGACAAAACTACAGGAGAGAAAAAAGAAATCACGGAATGGCACAACATTGTGCTGTGGCGTGGTCTGGCGGAGGTTGCTCAAAAATACCTTCACAAAGGAGACATGGTTTACATCGAAGGAAAACTTCGAACCCGGTCTTGGGAGAAAGAAGGTGTTACCCGCTACACAACAGAAGTGTTAGGAGACAACATGACTATGCTTTCCACGAAGGGCGGAGGAGGAGGAAGTAATGCAGGATATAGTTCTGCTGAAACCACATCAGCTGATAGTTACAGGGCTCACGCTCCGGTCGATAACAGTACAGACGACTTACCGTTCTGATGTTTCATCAATTTAACCCCTGAGTGAAAGAGCCTCCCAGTTATTTCTTACTGCTAAGCATTTTTTCAGCTCAGGGGTTATTTTATTTGGCAAACATCGGCGGGATCATACTTTTCCTTTTCTTGTCTGCTATTATTTCCGCTTCCGAAGCAGCTTATTTTTCTTTTTCTTCTTACCACCTGGACCGGTTCAAGGCCAGCCCTGACAAACGCAACAAACTCATCGCCGATTTGCTTGGAAGACCTCGCTTATTGCTTGTTTCCTTCATTGTCCTTAACACGTTCGTCAATATCACCATCATCACGCTGGCTACTTCTTTGGTATGGGAACTAACCAGTGCATCAGCGTCCAAGACAATTGTCATATTGCTCGCGTTATTTCTTTGTGTCATTACCATAGCTATTGTCGGTGAAATTATTCCCCGTGTGTATGGCGTCAAGCATAACATCCGGCTTGCACAACGGACTGCCTATGCCTGGAAAATTTGGATTCAAGTGTTGAGGCCATTTTCCATTTTTATCATAAAAATGGGCCATTTGTTAGAAAAGAGAATTGAGCGGGGAGAAACTCAGACAACAGCCGGAGAGTTAAACCATGCATTAGAACTCGCTGCGGAAAATACGCTGGAATCAGGTGGGGATACCCTGTTTCTGAGGAGACTGGTGAACTTTGGAACCTTAACTGTGAAAGAAGTGATGAGGCCTCGTCATCAAATCTCAGCGATCAAAACAGATATGAATTTTCAGGAACTGATGAGTTACATTAGCAAAACCGGATTTGCGCGTATTCCTGTGTGCCGTAAAAGCATTGATAATATTGTCGGGATTTTATACCCTAAAGATCTGCTGCCGTTTATAGATGAAAAAAATTATCCCTGGCAAAACCTGATCCGATCAGGCTTCTTTGTGAGTGAAACAAAAAAAATCAGTTCCCTCTTAAAGGATTTTCAGGAAAAACACGTGCATATGGCCATTGCCATAAATGATTCCAATACCACTGTGGGATTGATAACATTGGAAGACATCGTCCAGGAGATAATTGGGAATGTGAAAGAAGAAGAGATAAAGTAGCGATCGTGTAAAATCCCTTATGACCAATTACTTTTGTTACGACCAGTAGAAATGCACTCACTTAATGTAATGTTTACCTTCAGACGATTAGTGTTCTGCAATATATTCCTGATAAGCTGCTGCTTCCTGATTGCAGCATGCCAACAAGACTATACACCAAAGCCATTGGGGTATAATCGATTGAATTTACCCGCGCCGTCATACAGGTCGCTTCCCGATTCGTTACCGTACCGTTTTGAATATTCTGACCATGCAATATTGTTAGATGACACGTCAACGATAAGTGAAAAATTTTGGATTGAAATTTACTATCCGGAAATAAAAGCCAACGTGCACATTACCTACAAACCTATTCGAAGTGAAAAACTGTTGAAAGAATTTTTGGACGATTCGTACACGCTTACCGCGAAACATCAAATTAAGGCATCTGCTATTAACGAGGTGATAACCACAACACCCAGCGGTAAAACAGCTGTAATAGCAGAACTCGAAGGTGAAGTACCGAGTCAATTTCAGTTTACATTGACAGATTCTTCCAAGAACTTTCTCCGTGGCGCCCTTTATTTTAATACACAAGTCGCTAACGATTCATTGGCACCTGCCATTGAATACATGAAGAAGGATATTATGCATATGATTAACACCCTGGAGTGGAAAAATTGAGCAGTTGACGTTCGTTGCAATAAGTTTGAAAAAACACCTCGCATTTATCGGATGCGAAGACTGACGTTCCCACTAACTGATTCAAGATGAACATATTTTCCTCCTCCGTTCAGCTGACCACTAACTTTTCTTGAAAGCAAAACTTGTAAGCCGTCGGGCCGGGTAAACATGGCGGGTTCAGTGTAAGCTCGTCCTGTGACAGATTCAAGAAGAATGTCTGCCTTCTGATTTTTTGCTATAACACAGTCGACTACTCCGCTCACCGATTTCGCTTCAACTTCGCTCTTCATATTCGCGATCGTGATATCGCCAGAAATTGTTTCCATCTCAAGATCCGTTTCTGCCGGAAGGAAAACCGTGTAGTTAATGGTATGGCAAATGTTGTAGCCTCGATCACCTCTTCTTTCGTCAAAATTGTACTGACTTCGGTTTTTTCCGTCACAGTCGTTGAACCCGCTGTTTTTGATAATGTCCTCGTCAAAGCCAGTCGAGATTTCGATCGCGTTATCGCTCATAACGGTGTCGATCTTGTGGGCATCGTTCAGCAAGCCACCATTGATGAGCACGTAAGCGCGAATAAACAATTCTTTCTTATCCCAGGTTTTCACTTCGATCTTATCGGCAAATCTTAGATTAAGGATTGCTTTTTGTCCAGTCCTGAGGGGGAGAGAAATATCTACGGTATCTTCCTGGGCAAACAGGCAGGTGGATAGGGCAAGCAATGCGAAGATCGTGGATATGGTTCTCATAGGCAATGAAATTTTATTGGTTACTTCCCGACAATTCTGAAGTTACAGTTACCCAAATCTTTATTTACTGCACGTTTCGTTGCAGAAATGCCTTAAAGTTCAATAGATATTTTGCAAGTGTGATGTGTGTTTCAGGAGTCAAATACTTGAGACAAAAAAGCAAAAAATGAATTTCAATATCTGGGGGATTCCCTTAACTTTTCGCCCGACGCAGCTAAGCTGTCTTGACGTCGTGGTTGACACTTTAATCCTTATTTTATGATCAAAGAATACATTTCAAATAATAAAGATCGCTTTCTTTCAGAGTTATTCGATTGGCTGAGAATTCCTTCCATCAGTGCAGACCGAAAATACAAGGACGATATTCGAAAGGCTGCGGAATTTTTACGGAAAAAATTACAGGATGCGGGTGCCGACAAAGTAGAACTTTGTGAAACCGCGGGCAACCCCATTGTATACGCTGAAAAGATAATTGACCCGGCATTACCAACCGTGCTGGTATACGGCCATTACGATGTACAACCGCCCGACCCCCTCAATCTTTGGACTTCACCGCCATTTGAGCCTGTCATTAAAGACGACAAAATATATGCGCGTGGTGCTTGTGATGACAAAGGCCAGGCGTATATGCATGTGAAAGCCTTTGAGGCAATGACAAAACTTAAGTTGTTAACGTGCAATATCAAATTCATGGTGGAGGGCGAAGAAGAAATAGGATCTGATAACCTTGGTACTTTCGTTGCTGAAAATAAATCTAAGCTGAAGGCTGATGTCATACTCATCTCCGATACAGCTATGATTTCCCTGGAACACCCTTCGATTACCACGGGCCTGCGCGGATTAAGTTATGTCGAGGTTGAAGTAACTGGTCCCGGTCGAGATCTTCACTCAGGTGTGTATGGAGGTGCCGTTGCAAATCCCGTTAACGTGCTTGCCAGCATGATCGCTTCCCTGCACGATGAGAATGGGCGGGTGACCATTCCAGGATTCTATGATAAGGTCGTGGAATTAACAGCAACGGAAAGAACTCAAATCAATAAGGCACCTTTTGACCTTAATGCCTATAAGCGGGACCTCAGTATTGCTGAAATCAAAGGAGAAAAAAATTATACGACGCTGGAGCGTACGGGTATCAGACCCACGTTGGACGTAAATGGAATTTGGGGCGGGTATACGGGCGAAGGTGCAAAGACGGTGTTGCCTTCTAAAGCTTACGCAAAAATTTCCATGCGACTTGTTCCGAATCAAGCTAACAATGAGATTACAGAATTATTTACAAAGCACTTCACTTCAATTGCGCCACCCTACGTAAAAGTCAAAGTTACTCCGCTGCACGGTGGAGAGCCTGCCGTTACATCGAC
The DNA here is from genome assembly GCA_963739105.1 of uncultured Bacteroidota bacterium. GTDB lineage: Bacteria > Bacteroidota > Bacteroidia > Cytophagales > Cyclobacteriaceae > Chryseolinea. The sequence continues at coordinate 8,136 of CAVTZI010000043.1, forward strand.
AAGTTCGCCATCTTATCAGGCTGCAAGTAATGCTTTTGTCGAAGTCTTTGGCAAGACTCCTATCCCCATGCGCGATGGCGGCAGTATCCCCATCGTTGCCTTGTTCAAGAAGGAGCTCGGCCTTGATACCGTGCTCATGGGTTTTGGCTTCGATACCGATGCGATACATTCACCAAATGAACATTTCGGTGTTAAGAATTTTACGTTGGGGATAGAAACCATCGTGACTTTTTATAAGCACTTTTCTAAAAAATAAGAATGTTTCCGGAAGAATAATTATCGCGTCGAGACGTCGTCTTGACATTCTTAACATCAGGCTAGAATAAGTTCAAATTACCTCCTTTTCTAAATTTGGTGAGGTCAAGCGGTGGCATCGATCTTCCTGCGAAATATTTTTTCTTGGCTGATCGGAATAGCTGATGAACTGCTTCCGCATAATTTCCTTCGCCGGTCATACGCCTTCCAAACGTTGAATCATTCACGTGTCCTCCGTGCACTTCAGAAATTTGGTTCCACACTTTCTCAAATCGGTCCGGAAAATTTTTTCTCAACCAGTCTTCAAATATCTTGCCTATGGAACCATTTAGGCGCACCATGGTCATGCCAACGCCTAGTGCGCCATGATCGGCTGCCGCTTTTAATACGGCTGGTATCTCATGATGATTCAATCCAGGAATTATGGGTGCATTCATAATCCCCACTGGAATTCCTGCTTTTGATAAAGTTTCCACTGTCATCAATCGTTTCTTTGCACTCGCCGTGCGGGGCTCCATAACCCTTCTGAGATCTTCGTTTAATGTAGTGATTGAAATGTGGACCTGGACTAAATTGTCTTTTGCAAGATCCGTAAGTATGTCTATGTCACGGGTGACCAAACTATTTTTCGAAATCATACCAACGGGATGCCTATACTTTGCAAAAATCATTAACAATTTGCGCGTAATTTCCAGTTTCCGTTCCAAGGGTTGATAACAATCTGTATTACCGGAAACCATAATGGGCGTAGCATGCCAATCCGGATGTATCAGGAATTTTTCTAACAAGGCAGGCGCATTCTGTTTCACAATAATTTTACTTTCGAAATCCAGGCCCGCGCTAAAACCCCAATACTCGTGCGTATTCCTGGCGTAACAATAAATGCAACCATGTTCGCAACCTTGGTAAGGATTTAACGAATACATTCCGTGCAAGTCAGGGCTTTCAACTTTGTTTACAATCTTTTTAGCGTTCTCGTAAAAAATTTGAGTGGTCGGGGCGGTCAGCAAAGGTTCGTCCAAACCTTCGACATGTTCTGCAACATACTGCGCTTTCAGAAATTTGTTTTCTGACTTAATTTGAGCGCCTCGTCCTTTAAAATAATCTTCAATCTCCTCTTCCATACACTAATTATTGTTAGTATTATTCTCTAACAATATTAGTTAATGCAGCGCGCCATATACAATTTTTTTGGTGATTATTTTACTTCCTAAATTTCCCGTCCAATGCTTCAATATCAGGAAACCCCCATTCAAGAAATTCATGACATGGTACTGGAAAAGGCCGGGCTACGACTTCTGATAAAACGCGAAGACTTAAATCATCCTTTGGTGTCAGGCAACAAATGGTGGAAGCTAAAGTATAATCTGATGGAAGCTGCGCAAAAGAATTTCAAAACCTTACTGACCTATGGCGGTGCTTATTCCAATCACATATTCGCTACCGCCGCCGCTGCATCTGAACTTGGATTTAAAAGTATTGGCATCATTCGTGGCGAGGAAGTTTTGCCCCTCAATCCGACATTAGCGTTTGCCAGGAGCCAAGGCATGGAACTGCATTACATCTCACGGGAGGCCTACCGTGCAAAATCCAGGGATTACCTGGAAAGGTTTGATAATTTTTATTTTATACCCGAAGGTGGGAGTAATCCGTTAGCGGTAAGAGGTGTCTGCGAATTTGCCTCTAAATTGGATGTGCCTTACGATTATTTGTGTTGCGCCGTAGGCACAGGTGGGACTTTAAGCGGCTTGATAGAAGGCGTGCCCGCCGAAAAAAAAATTATTGGATTTCCAACGCTGAAGGGTGCAGAATTTTTAATTGAAGAAATAAAAAAACTTAGCGGAAAGAGTAAGCGTTCTCACAAACTGGGAGCTGAAGTCAGACTTTCATTTCGGCGGTTACGCGAAGTCTACACCCCAACTAATTCAATTTATCGAACGTTTTAAAACAGTTCACAACGTCCCCCTTGAATTTGTGTACACTGGAAAATTGATGTCCGGCATTTACAGTTTGATTTCCTCGGGATTTTTTCCCCGCGGCACGACAATACTTGCAATTCATACGGGAGGACTTCAGGTTCCCAAATAATGCAATTTACTTTGACAATGTCTTTTCAGCTTCCTGCAGATCAAACTCTTGAAATATTTCCCAAACCGCGCCCGAATGTTTTAACAACGCAATTTTACTTGCTAAAAATGTTGCCTGGTAATTTTTGCTGACAAACTCCTCCCACGCTTTTTGATAATTGGGTTTTTTAAGATCTCTGAATGCAAGCGTCAAATGAGGATGGAACGGGAGCTCTTTATAGTTTGCATTAAATAGATTCAATTGTCGTTTAAAATATCGTGTAAGATTCTTTTGCAGCCGTTCGAGCTCGGAAGTAATTTCCACATTGATAAAGATAACCCTGGGGGGAAAAGAGGAAAAGCCGTTTAGTTTAATAGCAACAGATGCATTTTCATGCGCGAATGTTGTGAGGTGAGACACTATTTCGTCCTCATTTTTTTCGACCCATTTAAAAGGCATATGGAGGGTAATGTGCGGTGGAGAGTTGAGGGACGCCTTGCTGTTATACTTTGTCTTGAAATACACTTTTTGCTCAAATGCCTCCTCATAAATCGGTGAGGGAGGTACTATCGCAACAAAGTAAAGCTTCTCCACTTTTTCTTTTTTCAATGCCTTTCCCAGCTTCATATTGCCTTAAAGATACGCCTTAGCCCTCATCTAATAACTATAAATTTATGTTTATGGCGACATACCCGAAATTTTGCATTTCCTTTTCCTTTCCTATTTTTACCCGCAAATTCAAAAAACACATGAACTACCGCATTGAGAAAGACACGATGGGCGAAGTACAGGTACCTGCCGATAAGTATTGGGGTGCCCAGACCGAGCGTTCAAGAAACAATTTTAAAATAGGGCCCGAAGCGAGCATGCCACTGGAAATTATTTATGCCTTCGCCTACCTTAAAAAAGCTGCCGCTCAAGCCAACCACGAATTAAACCACCTGACTGCAGATAAGAAACAATTGATTGAGAAGGTATGCGATGAAATTTTAGCGGGAAAACTTAACGGCGAGTTTCCGCTCGTAATTTGGCAAACAGGTTCCGGAACACAAAGCAACATGAACGTAAACGAAGTGATTGCATATCGGGCCCACGTTCTGCATGGAGGCAAACTTGATGACGAAAAGAAGGTTCTCCATCCCAATGATGATGTTAATAAATCCCAATCATCAAACGACACCTTTCCCACCGCGATGCATATTGCGGCTTACAAGCAGGTGATGGAAATTACTTTGCCAGGTATGAAGAAGCTCCGGGAAACACTGGCCCTTAAGTCCACTTCATTTAAGACCATTGTCAAAACAGGAAGAACGCATTTCATGGATGCGACCCCGCTTACCTTGGGCCAGGCATTTTCCGGATTCGTCCAACAGCTGGATCAAAGTATGAGAGCGATAAAAAATGCATTGGAAGTTGTTCGCGAATTAGCGCTTGGCGGAACTGCTGTTGGTACGGGACTTAATGCGCCCAAGGGTTATGATGTACTGGTCGCAAAGAAAATTGCTGATCTTACCGGTTATCCTTTCATCACTGCGCCCAATAAATTTGAAGCGCTATCCGCGCACGATGCCATGGTTGAACTTTCCGGCGCCTTAAAGCGATCAGCTGTTTCTTTAATGAAGATCGCTAACGACGTCCGCATGCTCAGCTCAGGTCCCCGCTGTGGGATCGGCGAGATCATTATCCCGGATAACGAACCTGGATCCTCAATAATGCCAGGGAAAGTTAATCCTACGCAACCCGAAGCGCTTACCATGGTGTGCGCACAGGTTATTGGTAATGATATCGCTGTTTCCATTGGTGGAGCGACTGGTCACTTTGAACTGAATGTGTTCAAACCTGTTATTGCCTCCAATGTTCTTCAATCGGCTCGCTTGCTCGGAGACGCTTGCGTTTCATTCAACGATAACTGCGCCGTGGGCATAGAACCCAATCACGAAGTCATCAAGAAACATCTTCAAAATTCATTGATGCTGGTCACTGCACTGAACACTCATATTGGTTATGAGAAGGCTGCAAAAATTGCTAAGACGGCACACAAGGAAAACAAGACATTGCGCGAGGTCGCCGTTGAACTTGGGTTTGTAACTGCCGAACAATTTGATGCCTGGGTACGCCCAGAGAAAATGGTGGGTAATCTAGATTAGTTGAGATATTAATAAAATTTGTACCTTTATTTTAAATTTTTTAACCTACTAGAATGAAAAATAGTATCATCGTCTTCTTCTGCCTTGCGTTGATCCTTACGTCCACGCAAAGTTTTGCTCAGCTTTCTAAAAAAGAAAAGAAAGAATGGAAGAAAAAAGCAAAGGAGTATTCCAAAAGTCCTGAAAATCTAAAACAACTTACCGAGGACAAGCAGACCGCCGACGCCACCATTGCAACCTTGAATCAAAAGGTTACGCAGTTACAAGCCTCCGCAAGTGAAAAAGATTCTAAGATTGCTGAACTTGAGGGCCAACTTTCTGAAGCGCGCGGGCAATTATCTGCTGCAAACGCCGAGCTTACAGCATTGAAAGAAAATCCTTCGAACTCAATGGATTTTTCAAAAGGCGTCGTCTTTAAAGTTCAGATCGGAGCTTTCAAGAACAAGAATTTGGCTAAGTATTTTGAAAACAATCCAAATTTTGGCGGAGAAGCGAAAGACAATGAACCCCAAAAATTAACAATAGGTGTTTTCCGTGATTATTGGGAGGCTGACACATTTAAAAAATATATGCGCGAAATGGGCGTTAAAGATGCCTGGATTGTTCCTTATCAAGATGGTCAGCGGGTGGAAATTAAAGATGTACTTGAAGGAGTTGTTGCCGAGAAACCGGCCCCGGAATCAAAATAAGATTAAATCGACCTTTTTTTATAAAGCAGTGCGCAAGTACTGCTTTCTTCATTTATAAATGGCACGTGGGTTGTGTATAAGAACTTTATTTTTGTAACATTTATATTGGATAATTTTATAGGATGACCAATTTCAAAGTTCTTCTGTTTGTCTTATTTTTATCCAATTCTTTATTGGCGCAAGTTAGAGTAAGCAAGTTGCTCCTAAAAGCTGGAGAGACTTACACGTTAGCAGAAACTGATATTTTAGTAGCCGATACGTTGGTTATGATGGATTCTTCTCGAATTATTTTAAACAAACTCAAAACTGATAACTTCATTCGGGCGAAGGTCGCGATCATTGGAAGCTATTGTCTAATCGATGGCAAAGGGAATCGAGGGTAAACCTGGAAGACAAGGAAGAACCGGATTATCTTATAATGCGCCCTGCAGGGACGGTTTGCCCGGCGGTCCTGGCACCCGAGGGCTGGACGGCAGGCCAGGGGTAAATCTTTTTCTGTATCTTGAAAGACTCACTATACGAGGCCCTCTTATTGTTGACGTCTCGGGAGGAGATGGCGGGCAAGGAGGTCCGGGAGGAAGCGGTGGCGGGGGAAGTCCTGGAACACTTCATTGCAACGGAGGAAACGGAGCAAATGGAGGAAATGGGGCACCGGGCGGCAATGGCGCGCAGAGTGGCAACCTGGTGTTGTCAAGTCCTAAAATCCAATCCATGAAAAGCTGGGTCGGAACCAAAATATTAGTTAAAACGCGAGGAGGAAATCCCGGTGAAGGCGGCAGGGCAGGATATCATGGTGGGGCTGGACTAGGACCGCGGGGAAAAAATGGCAAAAATGGAGAACCCGGTGCTGAGGGAAAAAGTGGTTTCTCTGGAGTTGATGGCGAAGTGAAATTTGAATCAAACTAAATCATGGATAAAAGATGGTTATCAAAGGAACTGCCCTCGAACGAGCAGATTAAGGAGCTTTCCCAAGCCATCAACATAAATTCATATCTCGCGGCCATTTTGATTCAACGTGGCATTACAGATTTTGACGGTGCCCGAAATTTTTTCCGCCCATCGTTGGAACATTTACATAATCCTTTTTTGATGAAAGGAATGGAGAGGGCGGTCACGCGTCTAAAAAAAGCAATCGACTCCCGGGAGAAAATACTTATCTATGGTGACTATGATGTAGATGGCACAACGTCGGTTGCCCTTGTCTACAGTTATTTGAATAAGTTTTATTCGAATTGTGAAATATATATTCCGGACCGATATGCAGAAGGCTATGGAATTTCCCTTGCCGGCATTGAATATGCCGAACAAAATAACTTCACCTTAATAATCGCGCTTGATTGCGGAATCAAATCGGTGGAACTTGTTGATGTAGCGTCACTCAAAGGAATCGATTTTATTATTTGTGATCACCATCTTCCCGACGACACAATACCGAATGCGGTTGCCGTACTGGATCCGAAACAAGAAAATTGTGAATATCCATACCTCGAATTAAGTGGATGCGGAATTGGATTCAAATTCATGCAGGGCTATGCGCAAAAGCATCGGCATGAACATGAACTTTATGAATACCTGGATCTCGTGGCCGTAAGTATTGCTTCGGATATTGTTCCCATCACGGGAGAAAATAGAATTCTTACTTATTACGGACTAATTAAGCTAAATGAAAACCCAAGGCCTGGGCTAAAGGCTCTCAAAGAAATTGCCGGAATAAAAAATGACCTTGATGTATCCGGAATAGTTTTTACGCTGGGACCGCGGATTAATGCTGCCGGAAGAATAGCCCATGCAAGAGCAGCTGTCGACTTGTTGGTTGCGCAAACAGAAGAAGAGGCTAATACGTTGGCTGAAAAATTGAATTTGAAAAATGAAATCCGCAAGCAGTTTGATTCTGATATAACGGGTGAAGCGCTGGCGATGATTGAAAGCAACGAAATTCTTCGCACGGCTAAATCCACTGTTCTTTTCAAAAACACCTGGCATAAAGGTGTCATCGGCATCGTCGCAGCGCGTTGTGTCGAAAAGTACTACCGCCCCACCGTGATCCTGACGGAATCCAATAACAAGATTACAGGTTCGGCCCGAAGCGTCAGTGGATTTGATTTATATGGCGCAATACTTAGAATGCAGCGACTTGCTGGAAAAATTTGGTGGCCACAAATATGCTGCTGGCCTCACCCTGGACATGACCAACCTCGAATCATTTCAGCAAAAATTTGAACAAGTCGTATCCTCCACCATTACTGAAGCCATGCTGACACCGATGTTGGACATCGATATGTCCATTGATTTCGATGTTATTACGCCGAAATTTTTTAACATACTAAAACAAATGGGCCCATTTGGGCCAGAAAATCCACGGCCGTTGTTTGAAGCAAACAATGTCTCTGTCTTCAATTCACTTTCGAGTTTTAAAGACAAACATGTTCGTTTTTTGGCAAAGCAAAACGATAACGAAAGTATTTTTCAGGTCGTCGGATTTGATATGGCGGAACATTATGATCGGTTCTCTCGCGGCGATTATTTTAAGATGGCTTTCACAATTGAAGAAAATACGTTTAACGGTTCGACCACCATTCAACTAAGAATTAAAGACATTAAATTTTGTGAATCATGATTTTGCGGGCTGAACATTTGATAAAAAAATATAAAACGCGTACCGTCGTAAACGATGTTTCAGTCCAGGTGCAACAGGGCGAAATTGTAGGATTGCTTGGGCCCAACGGTGCGGGTAAGACAACTTCATTTTACATGATTGTTGGGCTTATCAAACCAAACGAAGGGCGCATTTTTTTAGATGAAGAAGAAATTACACCATTGCCAATGTATCAGCGGGCGCGCAAAGGCCTGGGATATTTAGCACAGGAAGCGTCTGTTTTTCGCAAGCTTACCGTAGAAGAAAACATCATGTCTGTTTTGGAAATGCGATCGTTCACCAAACAGCAACGCAAAGAAAAAGTAGATCAGTTGATCGAAGAGTTCAGTCTACAAAAGGTTCGTAAAAATTTGGGCATGTCCTTGTCGGGTGGCGAACGAAGGAGGACAGAAATTGCGAGGGCACTCGCGGTTGACCCTAATTTTGTGCTGTTGGATGAACCCTTTGCAGGCGTCGACCCCATTGCCGTCGAAGAAATTCAATCCATCGTGTCACGGTTAAAAAAGAAAAACATTGGTATTTTGATAACGGATCACAACGTGGATGAAACGCTTTCAATCACAGATCGTGCATATTTAATGGTTGATGGAAAATTGTTTAAAGCTGGAACGGCAGAAGAACTTGCCAGTGATCCCCAGGTACGAAAAGTATATCTTGGACAAAATTTTGAATTGCGAAGATCAAAAGTTGTGCAACAAGATAGTCGCGACGATTGGTCTGATCCTTCAGAGGCAATTTGATTAATGTGATTATTCTTACCAGATTTTCATATATTATAAATCATTACAAAGTTTATTATTTTTGAAGTTAAGGTAAGCTATTATGGGGTTGATTAATTCAATATTGACTTGGGTGATGCAAAAACGCATCCATCAAATTGAACTATTCATAAAATACCCCCATGAAGTTCAGGAAGAGCTATTCAAAAAATTAATTCAAACAGCCCGGTATACTGAGTTCGGTAAGCAATTTGACTTCTCCTCCATTCAGACCTATGAACAATTCAGAGAGCGGGTTCCCATTCATACCTACGAAAAAACGTTTCCCTATATTGACCGCCTGATGAAAGGCGAACAAAATATTTTGTGGCCATCTGAAATAAAATGGTTTTCAAAATCATCCGGAACGACAAATGCACGAAGTAAGTTTATTCCCGTATCACAAGAATCATTGGAAGATTGCCATTTTAAAGGCGGAAAAGATTTGCTGTCCATCTATGTCAATAATTATCCTGAAACAAAATTATTCGATGGAAAAGGATTAGCAGTTGGCGGCAGCCATCAAATCAACGAACTTGATCCTTCAGCTTCGTCGTACTACGGTGACGTTTCAGCTGTGATAATGCAAAATTTGCCGCCGTGGGCTCAGTTCATTCGCACACCCAGCCTCGAAACTGCGCTGATGGGCAACTGGGAAGAAAAGATTGAAAAGCTGGCACGCGAAACGATAAAAGAAAATGTAACGAATATTGCCGGTGTTCCCACCTGGACAGTATTGCTGATACAAAGAGTGACAGACATTGCGATGAAAAAAAACATTCTCGAGGTCTGGCCCAACTTAGAAGTATTCTTTCATGGTGCCGTAGCATTTGCGCCTTATAGAACACTCTTTCAATCCATCATTCCGTCGGACAAAATGCGCTATTGGGAAACCTACAATGCAAGCGAAGGCTTTTTTGGAATTCAGGATCAGCGGAATTCCGAAGAATTATTGTTAATGCTCGACTATGGAATATTTTACGAGTTTATTCCGATGGAGGAGCTCGAAAAAGAAAACCCTAAAGCTGTGCCGCTGCGTGATGTCGAGCTTGATAAAAATTACGCGATGGTAATTTCTACAAACTCTGGTCTATGGCGATACAACATCGGGGATACCATTAAATTTACTTCCAAATTTCCTTATCGCATTAAGATATCTGGCAGAACGAAACATTTCATGAACGCCTTTGGTGAAGAAATAATCGTCGAGAATGCGGAAACGGCGATCGCTAAGGCCTGTGAAATAACAGGGGCCGTCATCGACAATTTTACTGCGGCACCCATTTACCTAAAGGAAGGAAAAAAGGGGCGACACGAGTGGATCGTTGAATTTAAAGTACCACCAACAGATCCTGACCAATTCGCCCGAATACTGGATGAAACGCTTCGTTCAATTAATTCTGATTATGACGCAAAGAGAGCGCACAATCTTGCCCTTGATGAACCCAAAGTGCACAGTGCCGGTGAAGGAACGTTTTATAATTGGATGAAACGGCGCGGCAAACTTGGCGGGCAAAACAAAGTACCCCGACTCGCAAATTCACGTGAATATGTTGATGAAATTTTAAAGTTGATGGAAGAAGTATAGCCGCGTTTTATTCTCCGCGTATACTTCTTAACCACGACACAATGCTCCACCGCGACGACTGTTCAGCAACAGTTCCAACTTCTGCCGCTCGATTCACTTTTTCAACGGTGTAAAAGGCTGTGGGCAAGATTTCTTTCAATTTAAATAGTAGTCCCTCCAGACTTTCCCGCTCCAAAACGGTGAATACCAAATTTTCATGCCCATCGGGACCTTCAGCATTAACGTGCGTGTAGCGTAACAGTTTCTGGTTAAGATATCCGATCAATTCCCCAATTTCTTTTCGGGTAATAATCCGGACGATGACTTTGCCATAGGCAATGCGTTCCTCGATAATCATTCCCACAAATATTCCGGATGCAAATCCCGCAGGGTAGGCAACATAGCAAATCCAATTGTCAAGGTGTTCAAAGATCTGGCGGATAGCCATCAGCCAAATAAATGACTCAAAAAAGCCTAGTAAGGTCGCGGTCCATCTTCTTCCTCCTAATACATATATGATCCGGATTGTATTGATAGAAACGTCGCCGATGCGGGCAAAAAAAATCAGCAAGGGAAGCAGGAGGTAACTGAATACTGTTTCTGATATCCCCAATGTTTCAGTGAAGAAATTTTCCATAGACCACAATGATAACTTATCAATATTTATCCAAACAAGTCCTGAAACACTTCATGGAGTTGCCCGAACGATTTTACTTCAATTTTAAACTTTTTGAAATCCACAGATTTATGACTGTACTTGGAGATATAAATCTCATTGAATCCCAGCTTCTCAGCTTCTGAAATTCGTGAATCGATTTTATTCACCGCTCTCAATTCACCTCCCAAGCCGACTTCTGCAGCAAAACAAACTTTGTCAGAAATAGGTATTTCCTCCAACGATGAGACAATAGAAACACACGCTGCGAGATCTATAGCCGGATCCTCAACCCTGATTCCCCCTGCAATATTCAAAAAAACATCCTGCATACCCATCTTGAATCCGCATCGTTTTTCAAGGACGGCCAGTAACATGTTTAATCTTTTATGATCAAATCCGGTTGGCGTACGCTGTGGGGTTCCAAAAGACGCCGGACTTACTAAAGACTGAATCTCAATTAGCAAAGGCCTGTTTCCCTCCAGTGTTGTTCCGATCGTTACGCCGCTCAAGGGGCCATCCTTTTGCGAGATCAAAATCTCAGATGGATTCGAAACTTCACGCAACCCTGTGCCTACCATTTCATAAATTCCGATTTCGGAGGTAGAGCCAAATCTGTTTTTGGTTGTCCTGAGAATGCGATACGATAAATGCCTGTCCCCTTCAAACTGAAGGACCGTATCAACCATGTGTTCTAACACTTTTGGCCCTGCAAGAAAACCATCTTTTGTAATGTGGCCAATCAAAAAAACCGGAGTATTAGTCTCCTTGGCAAATTTCATGAGTTCTCCGGTGCACTGCCGTACTTGTCCAATGCTTCCGGCGCCAGAGTCCAGCTGGTTAGACAGCAAGGTTTGAATGGAATCTATTATTACGATATTGGGCTGAATGTCTTCGATTGCCAGGAAAATATTTTTTGTGTTTGTCTCCGTGAGCGTGTAGAAATTTTTTGATTCAATTTCCAGGCGTTCGGCTCGCATTTTGATCTGCTGCTCACTTTCTTCACCTGAAACATATAATACGCGCAAAGTATCCAACTGTAGGCCTACCTGCAAAAGTAATGTTGATTTCCCGATACCAGGTTCTCCGCCTATTAACACCAATGATCCTGGCACAATTCCTCCGCCTAACACGCGATTTAATTCTGAATCGATAGCGCTTATTCTTACATCGTCCGAAGTTTCTATTTCATGCAGTGCCTTCGCTTTCACGGTTTTTGACCGCGACGACTCCTGACGCCATTCATTCTTATTGTTTTCTTCTTTTACAAGGAGTTCCTCTACAAAGGTATTCCAGGATCCGCACGATGGGCATTTTCCCAACCATTTAGCGGACTCATATCCACAGGATTGACAGAAAAATGATGTCTTTGATTTTGCCAAGATGTATTGAGTATCAGGTTACTATAATGAAATAAAAGGGATAAAGTTGCACGAAATTTTTAATAACTTTCAACACCAAACCGTAAACCTTAACCCAGTTGCATGAAATCACAATTTCTAGGGGCTATGCTATGCCTCGCCGTTACCTGCACTACCCTCGCGCAAAAGTCACCTATTAAATTTGGAGAAGTTTCATTAGAGGATCTCAAAATGACTCGATATGAAAAAGATTCGTCTGCTGCCGCCGTTGTTCTATGCGATTTTGGCGAATCTTCAATTAATTATGCGCAAAACACTGGATTTTCGTTGAATTTCCAACGGACAACCCGTATAAAAATCTTGAAAAAGGATGGCTTGGAATAAGCCGACTTCGAAATTCCCTTGTACAAGGACGGATCTCAGGACGAAACCATCTCGGGATTAAAAGCGGTAACCTATAATCTTGAAAATGGGAAAATCGTTGAGACTAAAGCTAAAAGTGATGGTTTCTTCAACGAGAAATTCAGTGATAATCTCACCTTGGTGAAAGTTGCTTTACCCAATGTTAAAGTGGGCTCGGTGGTTGAGATCACCTATAAAATCAACTCCGACTTTCTTATGAATTTTTGGGACTGGGAATTTCAGGAAACAATTCCAGTCGTTTGGAGTGAATACAGAGCATCAATTCCCGAATACTTCAATTACGATAAATACATGCAGGGTTATATTCCCCTGGATATAGCTGACGAAAAGGTTGTGTCCAATTCTATTACCATAACCTCGAAGGAGCGGAGTGATGGAGGATGGGGTTACGTACCACACAAACCACCTTTTCCACAGACAAAATTGACTTTAATGAGAACAAGTTTAGATGGGTTGCCAAAGACGTACCCGCCTTCAAAGCGGAGCCATTCATCACAACCTATAAAGATTACATTTCGAAAATGAATTTTGAACTAGCATACATAAAATACCCTAATCAGCCGATCGAGCCAGTACTCGGCAGTTGGGAGGAAATAAACAAAAAATATAGCGAGAGTGAAAACTTTGGAAAGGTGATAACTGGAAACGGTTTTCTTAAGAAAACCGTCGAGACAATTACCGCTGGCATGACCTCTAATGACCAAAAAATAGGCGCCATTTTCAACTACGTAAGACAAAACGTTTCCTGGGACGAAACAAGCAGGCGGTCCGTTGACGGGTCGTTAAAGAAAGTCCTTGACGATCGAAAAGGCACTTCGGCAGAAATCAATTTTTTGGTTGCGTCCATGTTGGAGAAAGCTGATATCGTCGTCCACCCCGTCTTGATAAGCACACGTGATAATGGTTTTGTAAGAGAGACCGTTCCGGTAATGTCACAATTCAATTACATGATTTGCGTGACGGAAGTAAATGGAAAACAGGTTTTATTGGATGCGACTGACAAACTGCTTCCGATAGGTATTATACCTGAACGATGTTTGAATGGAAATGGACTGGTGATTTCGAAACAGGGGTATCGATGGATCAAATTAGTTACACCGCTAAAATCGAAATCCTACGTGACTGCCGATCTTACAATCGAATCTAATGCAGTCTTGAAAGGAAAAGTATCATTGGATCGTGCTGGTTACTCAGCGCATCGCAGCAGAAAAAATTACTTGTCCAAAGCTGAAAATGATTATGTCAAGGATTTTATCGGTTCTCACACTTGGGAAATAAGCAAAAGTGAATTTAAGAATGCCAAGGATATTGATCAGACCTTTAAAGAGACACATGATATTACCATCAATGATCATGCTACCACGGCCGGGGATGTAATTTATCTGAACCCGTTCATTACTATGCAGGAAGTTGAAAATCCATTTAAGTCGGAAAAAAGAGAATATCCTGTAGACTTTGGAAGCCCAATGGAAAGAATGTACCTCAGCAAGATCGTGATTCCTACTGGATATGCTCTTGATGAGTTGCCCAAACCGCAGGTTTTTGTTTTACCCGAGAATGCAGCAAGATATGTTTTTAATGCCGTTGTCACCGGCGATGTGATCAACATCACGAGCCATTTGCAAATCAATAAGAGCTTATTTATTCAGGACGAATATCCGCACCTTCGAGAATTTTACACGCGCGTCGTTGCCAAGCAAGCCGAGCAAATTGTGTTGAAGAAAAAGTAAGGCTATGAAAAAGATTTCGCTTTTTTTATTAGGCATGACAATGGGATTTATTGCAAGGGCCAAAGAAGATCCGGCATATCCTGTTTCAGCTATTCCTGAAAATATGAAAACAGGTATGTATGCCGTTATTCGAGAAAAGGAATCGATTTCATCAATTCACAGCGCGAAATTCTTCAACGCATAAAGTTCGCCTCGTAATTACCATTCTTAACCTCAAAGGCTGACGACGAGGCATCATTAACATTGGGATATGACAAGTTTTCGAAAATTGAAAATCTTAAAAGCGAGTGTTACAACGATGATGGGTATTTGATAAGGAAATTAAAATCGAGCGAAATAATATGATCAAAGTTCTGTTTCCGATTTTAGCCTGTTTGAAGATACAAGATTGAAGTACGTTGACTTAGCGCAAACCACTTATCCTTACACGGTGGAATTTGAATACACCATTGTTAACAAGTTTTTATATTCTATTCCCGAATTTCAATTATATGATGACGACGAGATATCAGTTCAAAAGGCTTCCTACCAACTAATTTATCCAAAGCGTTAATACCGCGGTATAAGACCTATAATATTGATCAAACTCCAAAAGTAGAGCAATTGGAAAGTGGTAAGGAATCTGTGAGTTGGCGGTTTGAAAATTTTCCGACCAAACAAATTTGAACGTTTAAGTCGATTCCAGAGGATATAATCCCACAAATTGTCGCAGCTCCCGGAAGAGTTCGAATACGACGGATATCCTGGAAGCATGGAGACATGGGAAGACTATGGAAAATGGCAACTCTCTTTAAATAGTGGACAGAGATGTATTAACTGAAGAAACAAAGAAAAAAGTAAAAGAAATTACAAAAGACCTGTCGACCAGGAGCAAAAAGTAAAAATCTTTACGAATTTCTGCAGAATAGAACCAGGTATGTAAATATCACGCTCGGAATCGGAGGACTTCAGCCCTTCGAAGCAATGGTGGTAGACAAGGTTGGTTACGGCGATTGTAAAGGGCTGTCAAACTACATGATTGCATTGCTTAAAGAAGTAGGGATAAAAGGATATTACACCAAAATTATGGCGGGAGATGATGCGCCTGAAATCGATGTTACATTTCCAAGTCATCAAACAAACCACATTATTGTAGGCTGTACCTAACGGAGGCCGACACACTGTGGCTGGAATGTACCGGTCAAACCAATCCATTCGACTTTCTTGGGACATTTACGGGCGATCGAAAAGCACTTATGGTCACCGAAAATGGCGGAAAAATTGTCAACACACACCGTTACTCCATGCGAACAAAACAGTCAACATAGAGTTGCAGATGTCTTCCTGGAACTAAATGGTGATGCAAAAGCAAAAGTGACAACAACGTATCACGGCCTTCAATATGAAAATGATGACTTGAATTTTATTTTGAACAAACAGTACGATGATCAACGAAGTGGATCCTCAGCAATACGCAAATACCATCATTTGATGTTGTTGGATTTCAGCATGATCAACAAGAAAAATAAGATTCCGTCTGCCGTGGTTAATTCAGATTTTAGCTTGAAGCGTTGGGCTACCGCCAGCGGAAAACGGATTTCTATAACGCCTAACCTTATGAATCGTTCGACTTTTATTCCTGAAAAGGTAGAATCTCGAAAGACTAAAGTTGTAACGAACGTTTGCCTATACTGATAGTGATACCATTCGATATCATATTCCCGAGGGAATCTATCCGGAATTTTTACCCAGCCCGTAACCATAAAATCACGGTTTGGGGAATATGAAGTTACATTACAAGCTTGGATCAAGAAATACTGCTATTATACTATACAGACGGTTAAAAATGAATAAAGGTAGAATTTCCGCCGGAGTCGTATCCAACGAACTAGTTCGGAATTTTATAAAAACATCAACAAGGCAGACAATTCTAAAATAGTGTTTCTGAGTAAGAACTTAGAAATTCCCTCCGCGATCCATCACTTCGAAATAGGAGCATTCTTTTCCTTAGCCATAACGTTATAAACCATTTTATCGGCGACGGAGGGTAACCATTTGTTTAGAAATACGGCAAGCTTACCCTGCCTCGTGAGAATAATGGACCGTTTGCGTTTTACAATAGCCCTATAGATATGCTGCGCACACTCCTCGGCGGACATCATTTCTTCTTCCTTGCGGGGAGATTCGCCCTGTTTCGTTCCGTCTTTTGTCAAAGAGCTCTTGCGAATGTTGGAGGCTGTAAAACCTGGACAGGCTGTAAGCACATGAACATCGCGTTTTAAAAACTCCGTTCGTAAAACTTCTAAGAACCCATTCAACGCAAACTTTGAAGCCGAATAACCCGCCCGGCCCGGCAAACCCCGATAGCCCGCTATCGAAGAAATCCCAACGATAGAACCTTTATTTTTAATGATTTCCGGTAAGCAATATTTGGTGGCGTAAAGGACGCCATAGAAATTAATATCCATTACTTTTTTTATCACATCAAGATCAACGTCCTCAAATAACGCGCGCATTGAAATACCAGCGTTATTAATAAGCACATCGATTGTTCCAAACTTTTTTATCGCTTCTTGTGCCATTTGTCGGTTATCGTCTTCTACACTCACGTCGCTGACAAAGCTCTCAATAATTATTCCTTTATTCCTTAGATCAGAAACGGTTTTCTCGAGCTGATCCTGATTACGTCCCGTGATAGGACCTTGGATCCACGTGTACCAAATTCTTCAGCAAGTGCTCGTCCAATTCCGGAAGAGCCTCCTGTGATAATTACTACTTTGTCCTTCATGCTCTAAAAGTAATAATACTTGTTTAACTTGCTCGTTCAAGGTGGTATATGTTTGCAATAAAGCTGCTTTCCAGGTTGCCTCTAAGTGTTTTGTATGGGCTTTCCGATTTTCTTTTTTTCGTTAGCTTCTACCTTGTGAAATACCGGCGCAAACTTGTTCAGAAAAACCTAAAAAATTCCTTCCCCTCCAAATCAGAAACTGAATTAAGAAAAATTGAAAAAGATTTTTACAGAAACCTCTGCGACTATGCCGTAGAAATGTTAAAGCTTTTTACGATCACGCAGGATGAACTTAACAAAGAGTAAAATTTATAAATCCAGAAGTTTCGACAAAGTATACTCAAGCGGGTCAATCTCTTTTAAATCTGGCCTCACATCAATTCAATTGGGAATGGCTGCTGGCCGCAGGTTCTTTCATTCTCCCTGCGCAAATGGATTTTGTATATCAGCCAGTCAATAATAAATTCTTCGATTCATTTTCACTCGCATGCCGCACTCGATTTGGTGCTCATGGTATTAGCAGAAAATCGGTAGCACGGGAAGTGATCAAGAGAAGAGATATTGTAAGAAACATCGCCATCGTGGGTGATCAGTATCCCGGTTATGGGCACGACAAGCGATACGAAGCGACCTTTCTTCATCAGCCAACAGTATTTTTTAGTGCACCAAACCAACTTGCCCAATTAACACAATATCCCGTTTTATATTATGCTATGCGAAAGGTCAGAAGGGGATACTACGAAGCAAAGATCATTGAGCTTGCGCAGCCGCCGTATGACAAGGAAAATACCGATGTGCTCCGAAACTACATTGATGAAGTTGAAAAGGTGATCGACAAAGATCCTGCAGGGTGGTTATGGTCACATAACCGATGGAAAACCCGTCACCTCAAAGAAAATCAGCCTGAAGCACCGGGGCGCTAGAGAAGGATTTGATTAATATCGTCACGGGTCAGTTGCTTCATAAAACTTTCTTCAGTGGTAATTAACTCTGTCGTTAGTTTGAGCTTGCGCTTTTGAAGCATGAGAATTTTTTCTTCTACGGTATTTCTGGTGATGAATTTATAAGTAAAGACTTTTTTCTTCTGACCAATGCGATGAGCTCTATCGACCGCTTGTGCTTCTACGGCGGGATTCCACCATGGATCAAGAATAAAGACATAATCAGCTTCGGTCAAATTTAATCCCAGGCCTCCAGCCTTGATCGAAATCAAAAATACTTTCAGATTTGGTTCCCTGTTGAAGCGTTCTACCTGCTCCTTTCTATCTGTGCTGGATCCGTCCAGATAAGCAAAATCAATTTTGTGCGTTTTTAAATATTGCCGTACTAATTCCAGGTGTTTTACAAATTGACTGAAAATTAAAACCTTGTGGCCTTCAGCGACAGCGTTTTCCAGCATGTAGGTAACATCTTCCAATTTGCCCGAATCACCAGTATATCCTTGCTCTACCATTCGCGGATGATTTGCTATTTGCCGGAGTTTGGTGAGACCTTCAAGAATCATAAATCGGCTATTGCCCAGTCCCTCCTGATCGATCAACTTAAATATCTTTTCCCGATAATGTGTTTTAACTTCTTCATACCGTTTTTCCTGGTCGGTCGACATCGAACAATATTGTATGTTTTCAACTTTCTCAGGAAGCTCTGTAGCAACCTGCGATTTATGCCTCCGCAGAATAAATGGTTTAATTACTGAATGTAATTTTTTAGATCGTGCTTCGTCATTTTTCTTTTCAATTGGATATTGGAACTCATTCCTAAAGTACGTCTGTGTTCCCAAAATTCCTGGATTGATGAATGACATCTGTGACCACAGATCCATGGTGGTGTTTTCAATCGGCGTACCGGTCAACACCAGCTTGTGCCGGGATTTCAATTCCCGTACTGCTTTAGCAATATTCGAAGTAGGGTTCTTGATAACCTGGGATTCATCCAAAATAATATAGTTAAAGTAAAATTGCTGTAGCAACTCTACGTCTAAGCGCGTGATCCCATAGGAAGTAAGGATGAGATCGTAGTTCTCGAAGCGCTTAATGTCTTTGTTTCTGAGTGTGCCAGTATAGTTTAAAATTCTTAGTTCCGGCGTAAATTTATTCGCCTCCATTTCCCAGTTATAAATCAGCGAGGTCGGCATTATTAGCAAGGTTGTACCTGCGCCGGCATCTTTTTCAGCCTGAAGCATCGTCAACGTCTGAACGGTCTTACCCAACCCCATATCATCAGCAAGGCAACCTCCCAGTTTATATTCGTTTAAAAATCTCAACCAGTTATAACCTGCCCGTTGATATGGCCGCAATTCACCGTGAAACCCTCCGGTAAAGGATAATTCTTAATGCCACTAAAGGAATTAAGCGATCGGAGTTTTTCACTCAAGTGAACTTTTGCAAGATTTCCTTCCTCAAGTTCTTTTACCAGATTAAGATGATGCTTGCGAAGGACAGGCTTTTCATGTTCACCGTCTGTTTCGCTCAGGGCAAACAAATCCGCATATTTAGTGAGCCACGCTTCAGGAATAATTGCGATTTCTCCATTCGGAAGTTTGAACTCCACCTTCTTTCGCATGATCAATTTCCGAAGTTCCTTAAAAGGAATTTCGAATTCGCCGAAACGGATTTTTGCATGGATATCAAACCAATCAATATTTTCCTTTACCTCAACTTCGATAACCGCCTTCCCAACAAAATATTTTTTGTCTCGGCTTTCGGGCTGACTTACCTCGAAACCAAAATTTAAAAGGTTTACCCGATTTTCATTCAGCCAGGAAAAAGCTTCCGACTTAGGAATTGCAATTCTGAATCCTTTCATCGGCAGTCCTAGTTTTTGCAGCGTGTGCAAGAAACTTTTCTCGTCATCGGTCCTACGCGTGATTCTATGGAAGACGTATCCTTCACCTTGTTTTTCAAGCGTAACACTGACCGGTCCAATGTTATCCCCCCGAAAACGATGTTTACCGTATTTAAAAGATAAATCAAATACGATTTTTCCAGCCTCATCACTGTGATCATCCGCTGCCGGTTTTTCATCAAACATCGAAATGGGTGAGGAACTTTGCGCTGTATGCAATTCAGAAAGTGTGAGAACCGGATGCGGATCGTATGTGCTTTTGTTGATTTCAAAACCGCGCGCATCAACATCATCAAAAGAAGCAATAAGGGGCGCCACAAACCGATTATAATAGGTCTCCTCAACGTTTCTCGGTATGACTACATATTTCTTTGTAAAAAAAGGAATTAACTTTTTGCCGTCTACATTTTTTTCAAAGCCATACAACTTTCCGTTCAATACCATCCAAGCTGGATTTTTACACACCAGGTAGGCGGATGTGTTCGGCAAATCAATTTTCTTGCCCTGGTAAAAGATAGTTGGATAATAGTTCGTGTGCTCCTCGGTGCGCATGAAATGAAATTGTATGGAAGCCCTTTTGTCCAAAACTTCAATTTTGCGCCAGGTGGGCTCACCATCGTTTCCCATTTCAAAGAGAATTTTGCCTTTCATTTTTTCGAGGATTTTCGCCCGACGCTTCTCCATGTAGTCCTCGATCTGTTCCTGTAGCAGTTCGCTCCCTTTGGTTTTGTCATACGTCTTCGAAAAAAATTCCTCAGGCTTCATGAATTTTGCTGAGAACTTCTTTACAATCGATTCCTGCGCCATGGAATCCATGACTTCGATCAATTCAAAATCACGATCGTCGAGCCCTTTAGAAAACTCGCGGGCATTTTTTGGAGATATGTTCTGATGTTGATAGGTGAGCTTCCCTTTATCGTCCAAATGAACAATATAAGATTCAAACACGAATCCCAGGTATTCGTGCTGGTACAGCGAATAGATGATTTGAAACGGTTGTGAAGCAGAGACTTTCATCCAAGAACAACGTTTTGGTGATAACAGAAACTTGAAAATTAGGGATATTCCATCAAAAAAGGACAGTTTTCTTCAAAAATTGGTACATCGACCTATAAATTTTGTACGGACACGAAGCGTGCCGCCAGCGTAGCTGGCCTCGAAGAGATGATGATCGTTACAGCACTCATAGCCAAGAACACATAAACGAAATCCATAAGCGCCAATTTCACAGGATAACCATCCACCACGGACGAATTCATTCCCATTGAAATCAAGCTAAAATTTTGTTGAAGCAGCACAATTCCTGCTCCTAAAACCAACCCCAGGACAGTACCGATTGCCGCGATAAGCAGGCCTTCCGTTATAAACACTTTCTTCAAAAGACTGCTGTCGGCGCCCATGGAGGCCATAATGGATATATCTCTTTTCTTATCCAATGCTAACATCATAAGATTAAAATAAATGTTAATCGATCCAATTACCAACAATAAGACCGCCGCAATCGAAGCAAATAACTTTTCAAGCTTTAAGACCCTGATAAACATCCTGATGTTGTTCTTCCGAGTTCAAGACATTAAAATTATCACCTAGGATATTTTGAATTTGCTGTTCAACTTCCCCGATACTGACGGCCGTATTTGTTTTAACCTCTAACGAGGTCCTTTTGTTCTCGTAAGTCAAAAGATCTTTTGCAAATTCCAGTGGGACAATAACATAGTTCTCATCAAAATTCTGAATTATTGCAAAGACGCCTCCCGGTAGGATCCCTTTTTGTGAATACATTTTGGACGGATCCAAAACACCACTTTTGACATTTTTGGGGTAATACAGTTGTAGAAGGTGAAAATCTTCTTCCAGCGAAATGGATAAGGTGTTTCGAACGCCATAACCTATTAACGCGCGGGGCACACCATTCTTTTTCAGTTGTAATTCACCTTCAACAAGGCTTTCCTTGGGTATTCGTTTCTGATCAACAAAATTGTCGCTTACACCCTTGATGGTTACTGGCCGGCTGGCATTGTTATATCTTGCATAGGCATAATCCTCGATAACCTCGGTCACAACTTCTACGCCCGGGACTGCTTCTATTTTCTTTAGTAACGATTGGCTTACTGTAAACGATTTCCCTTTGGTTGCAACTATTTTTATTTCAGGATCGAAAGAATTATTCAGTGAATGAATTAAGTCACCTAACCCATTGAATATCGAAAGCACAATGATAATGGCGGCAGTAATAATCGTTACAGCAACAACAGAGATAATGGAAATGACATTGATGAAATTTTTTTTCCGTTTGGATATCAGGTAACGCTTAGCTATAAAGAGTGGAAGATTCAAATCAATGCAATTTATTCTGCTTTCGAAGCGGGTGGGATATTTAGATTCTTAATAAGCTCATCCAAACGAGTTGCGTTTTCTTCTACCTCGTCTTTAAAAAATATCAGCTCAGGGATAATTCGCACTTGTTTTCCGATCCGATTACCTAATGCCTTCCGGATCTCACTTTTACGCAAGGTTATGTTCTCCAGTACTTTTTCTTTTTCCTTAACCAGAAGCATGCTGATATAAATCCGGGCTACACTTAGATCGGGACTCATCCGAACATCGGCAATTGTAATGAATGCATTGTCCAATATCCCTCGTTTATCGCGTAAAAAAATATCGCTGAGCTCTTTTTGTATGAGCTTTGAATACTTCTGTTGCCGGGTCGTTTCTGCCATAGTACAAATATCTCTTATCATTCAACAATTACCAATGAACCATTGGCAATTAAAAAAACCTAGTCTAATTTGCATGCAAAGCTACTTTTCATTTTGTTACGATACTTTCGCATTAACGATCCATATCGGCTCCTCGGTTTGCTGGTTATCTTGATTCTTATCTATCTGCCCTTGTTTATAGATATGCCCGAGATGACATACCCTGAATTGAAAAATCTTGTCATCGGGGAAAAAGTTCACGAGGGTAGAGGATTATATTCAGAATTAATAGACTCCACTGGGCCTTTAGGTGCATGGTTTAATGGATTGCTGGATTTAATCTTTGGCAGGTCACTACTTGCCCGCCGTATTTTCGCCTTTATAGTATTGTTTTTCCAAACTGCATTTGTAGGTATCATGTTCGCCGATAAAAAGGCTTTCTCTGAAAACACCTACATACCTTCGCTTATTTATGCCTTCCTGTTTTTCTTCTCATTCGATACACTCTCTCTTACACCCGAGTTACTTGGCTTTGGCTTCGTACTGATGGCACTCAACAACCTATTAAAGGAGATTGAATTTAGAGAACAACGCAACGAATCAATTTTTAACTTGGGCCTATACATCAGTCTGGCCTCGCTTTTCTCGTTCTCATTTTTTATCTATCTCCCGGGAGCCCTCTTCATCCTTATCATCTTCACGCGACATCCCGCGAGGAAATATTTTCTGCTGATCTGTGGTTTTATTATTCCTCACCTTTTATTGATGAGTATATTTTACCTGCAGGACTCCTTTTCGGAAATGTGGAGATATTATTATATACCTAATCTAAGTATGCAAACAAGTCGCTATCTGGCTTCTTCCAGCTTATGGTGGTTGGGTGCAATCCCCCTGATTTTTTTGATCATTTCGTTATTCATGCTAAATCGGGAGGCAAGACTGACAAAGTACCAAACTCAGTTGGTGCAAAGCATGTTTTTCTGGATGATATTTTCATTCCTGCATCTTTTCTTCTCTAAAGACATAAGACCGCAAAGCTTTATAACCGTGATTCCATGCTTAAGTTTTTTTATGACTCATTCTCTACTTGTGATTCATAAAAAGAAGTTCGCGGAAATTGGTATCTGGATTTTATTGGTTACAACGGTTTGTATAAGCTACCTGGCCAGGTACGGTGCAATAGATTCTATTGATTACAGTAGGTTAATGGTTAATGATGGAAAATTAAAGGTAGCCGGGCAACGCGTTTTAGTCCTGGACAATGATTTAAATGCATATAAACACCATGACTTGGCGTCGCCTTTCTTTAATTGGGACCTGTCAAAAGAGATTTTTTCTTCTCCTGATTATTATGAAAATGTAATTAAGGTTTACAAAGGTCTAACGCTTGATCCGCCAGACGTAATCCGAGATAGAGAAGATAAGCTAAAGCCTTTTTTTGACCGCATACCGGAGCTAAAGAAGAAGTATACCAAACAGGATGTCTACTATGTAAAGGTCGTTAACAAGTAATTTTATTCACGCGTGTAGCGTGGCGACCACCTTCAAAATCGGTCTTGATAAATTTTTCAACGACCTTTTCAGCCAATCCAAAATCAATAAAGCGCGCTGGCAGGCATAGTATATTGGCATTATTGTGTTTTCGTGCCAGTGATGCAAGTTCTTCATTCCAACAAATAGCGGCCCGAATTCCTTGATGTTTGTTGGCCGTAATGGCTACGCCGTTTGCACTTCCACAGACCAAAATTCCCAACTCAAACTCATTGTTTTCGACAGCTGCCGAAACCGGATGTGCAAAATCAGGATAATCAGCCGACTCCGTGTTGTAGGTACCAAAGTCTTTTATGTCATGCTGATTGCTAAACTGTTGTTTGAGTTTTTCCTTATACTCAAATCCTGCGTGATCGCTGCCTATGGCTAATTTCATCTTTGATATCGTTACGTTTTATCGATGCTCACGTGCACCTGACGCGGAATTTCTTCCTCAGGAAGGTGATATTTTTTGTTCTCTCAGTAGTTCTTCCGCTTCTTCCCGCGCTTTTCGCTTTGCAACCGAAGCAGAAATTAAAATGCTGATCTCAAAAAGCATATATAGCGGAATTGTGATAAGCATCTGACTCAGAGGATCTGGCGGCGTAACAATAGCTGCCACAATCAATATGATAACAATGGAATGCTTGCGGTATTTTCTCAGGAATTCCGGCGTAACAATTCCAATTTTGGTCAAGAAGTATATCACTACAGGCAATTGGAAAAGCAAGCCTGAACCCAATACCAACATTACAACGGTAGAGACATACGACGTGATATCAAACTCATTCACAACCATGTCGCTGATGCTGTAATTTGCCAGGAAGTAAACCATCCAGGGAACAATCACAAAGTATCCAAAAGTGACCCCCATGAAAAACAGAACTGAAACAGATGCCACAGCCCCTCGCGAATACTTCCGCTCACTTTTCTGAAGTCCCGGTTTGATAAATCGCCACAGCTCCCAAACTACGTAAGGAAAAGCAACCACCAGCCCAATGATAAAGGAGGACATGATGTGCATGGTAAACTGCCCTGTCATGTTACGACTTTGTACCTTAAAAGGAATGTCTTTTACACACAGGCCTTCATATCCTAAAACGTCCCCAAGCTTGCACAACCATTTAAATGTGGGAAAATCAACTCTGCGCCGGTGCAAAGATTATGTTTTCAAATATCCACGGAGCCATTACAAAAGCCCCAATTGTAAATATGATGACGGCTGCTAATGCACGAACAACATGCCATCGTAATTCCTCGAGATGCTCGAGGAAACTCATCTCCTTTTCTCCACTTTCTTCCTGATCTAATGGCATAGATTGTAAATGTTTATCCTTCCCTTCTTTCCTTAACTATTTGAATACGCTCTGATCTTATTCAATACAGTGGAAATTTTTGCATGAATCGATTCACTTTTTTCTTCACCGACTTTAGGTGTTTTGAATCGCCCGGTTTTTGAAGGGCTTCATCGATAAGGTCGACAATCTTAAGAACATCCTTTTCTTTTAATCCACGGGTGGTAATGGCGGGTGTACCGATTCTCATCCCCGATGTTACCATTGGCGATTGAGTATCAAAAGGAACCATATTTTTGTTGATTGTTATGTCTGCTTGTATCAGTCCTTCTTCTGCCTGCTTGCCCGTTAAGTTTTTCGATCGAAGGTCTATTAACATCAAATGATTGTCTGTGCCTCCTGAAATTATTTTATACCCTTTATCCAAAAATGCCTGCGCCATGGCTTTAGCATTTTTTGCGACCTGTACGATGTACTCCATGTATTCATCCGACAAGGCTTCCTGAAAGGATACCGCTTTGGCAGCGATAACATGTTCCAAAGGGCCTCCTTGCGTACCCGGAAATACTCCCGAATCAAGGATCGAAGTAATCTTCCTAATCTCGCCTTTCGGCGTTTTTAAACCCCAGGGATTATCAAAATTCTTACCCACCAGAATCATTCCGCCACGAGGACCACGCAGTGTTTTATGCGTCGTGGTGGTGACAATGTGGCAATACTCCATGGGATCACTCAACAATCCGCGGGCGATCAGGCCGGCTGGATGTGAAATGTCTGCCAGCAAAAGCGCGCCTACGTTATCAGCCGCCTCGCGAAGTTTTTTATAATCCCAATCACGGCTATAGGCCGAAGCGCCACAAATGATCATTTTGGGTTTTTCTTTCTCCGCCGTCTTAATAACCTTATCGAAATCGATCGTTCCGGTTTCCTGTTCTACGCCATAAAAAGTTGGCTGATAAAGCTTACCCGAAAAATTCACAGGCGACCCATGCGTCAAGTGACCTCCGTGCGACAAGATCAAATCCCAAAATTTTATCACCCGGTTTTAAGCAGGCCAGCATTACTGCCGCGTTGGCCTGGGCGCCGGAGTGGGGTTGTACATTGGCCCATTCCGCTCCGAATAACTCCTTTGCCCGGTCAATGGCCAGTTGTTCTATTTCGTCTACTACCTCGCATCCGCCATAATAACGCTTTCCTGGCAAGCCTTCTGCATACTTATTTGTAAGCACAGTTCCTTGCGCCTTCATTACCTGAAGGGACGTAAAATTTTCGGAAGCTATCAATTCAATACCACTTTCTTGTCTTTGTTTTTCTTTCTCGATGAGATCAAAAATTGCTTTATCGCGTTTCATTTATGAATGAGGTTTTAAAAGAAGGGGCAAAAATAACGGAGTGTTATGAGATGGCATAATAACCCTTGGAAAAAGAAAGGTCATTAAAAGCATATATAGGCCTTTCGCAAAAATTTATCGCTAAAACGCGCGTTTCAAGCACTTTGATTCTTAATCCATTCTTCAATAATACTTTCCAGCACATCAAGGGGGAGACAGCCATATTTTAATACTTCGTCATGGAAGAGGGCGAGGTTAAATTGGTCACCCAAAGCCTCTGAAGCCTTCTTCCTTAACTCCAGAATTTTAAGTTGCCCGATTTTATAAGAAAGTGCCTGGGCCGGTATTGCCATATATCGTTCAATTTCTGCGGTTGCAGCTTGTTCGCTGATGGCCTCATTATCCAGCATGTATTTAATAGCCTGCTCGCGTGTCCATCCTTTTGCATGAATTCCGACGTCAACCACCAATCGTATCGCGCGATGCATTTCATCTCCCAAATTCCCAAAATATTGATAGGGATCCGTATATAAGCCTAGCTCTTTACCAAGTGATTCAGTATACAATGCCCAGCCTTCTCCGTAGGCGCCATACCATAAAAACCTTCTAAATTTTGGGAGTTCCTCATTTTCGTACTGTAAGGCAATCTGGTAATGATGACCAGGAATGGCTTCATGGAGAAATAAAGTTTCCATCCCTGTATAGTTAAAGGACTTGGCATCCAAAATAGGAACATAAAAAATACCAGGCCTGGACCCATCGGGCGTCCCGGGATTGTACTCAGCACTGCTAGAAGCTGCTCGAAATGCTTCTGTTTGTCGGACCTCGAACCTGGTCTTTGGAACCATATTAAAAAGCCTTTTCAATTGAGGACCCATTTTTTCGTGGATCGCATTAAACCCTGCAATAACTTCTTCGGGCGTTTTGTAAGGCATAAATTTCTTATCGGTGTTGACGTATTCAAAAAATGCCTTCAGGTTGCCTTTGAACCCCACTTGATCTTTTATTTTTTCCATTTCATGACGAATGCGTGCCACTTCACTTTGACCGGTCTTAAATATTTCGTCCGGAGATAAATTCGTAGTCGTCCAAAAATTGATCAGGTGTTGATAATGCTCGCGACCGCCAGGAATATCAGAGAACCCAGCTGTGGTCCGGGTCTTGGGAATATATTCATCACGCAAGAAATCGTGTAGCTTCTTATAAGTGGGAATAACTTTTTGTTCGATCGCGTCAGCATATGCCTTGGTCAGCTGATCTCGATCCGAGCCCTGAATAGAATCAGGCATGTTAGTTATGGGTTCCCAGAAAATGCTCTTCTTTACGTCACTCACCATCATATCCTGGGCCTGGGGTAATACACGTTCCATCAAAATTCTCGGATACGTATAGCCCACTGCCAATCCTTTCCTCATGTTTACGATGGCTGTATCAACCCACACCACAAAGCCATCTATTCTTGATAAGAAATCATCGGTAGTCTTTAACGCGTCTTAAAAGGTTGGTAACTTTTCCCGCTGGCGATCTGGGGCATGGTAAGCGTCATCCCCCAAAATTGTTGGACGGGTATATAGTTATCCTTAAAAGTAAGAGCCTTAAGGCTGACCTCCATCTCGCGTTTAAAAATATCATAACTCACTTTTTCCTGTGGCGAAAGAGAGTCCCGCTGATACGTGGTGAGTTCGGATTGATAGCGCGAATAAAATGCTTTGAGGTCCGAGCGAAAACTTTCGCTGATATCGTTCGGCAATAAGTTGTTATAACGTTTGTCCCCGATCTGCGTGGCCTCCATGGGATACAATAGTTAAGACGTTCTTCATAGTACGCATCTAAAAAATCATTGAAGGGTTTTTTCATTTCAGTAACCTTTTCTTCTTTTCCTGCGTGCAAGCAGCGAACATCAACACGATGAAAATGCAGCGATAAAAAATATGCATAAACCTAATTATTAATCTACCAAGAACCACTGCTCCCCCCACCACCAAAACTTCCGCCTCCGCCTGAAAATCCACCCGAAGATCTGCCGCCTCCGCCCCGATGACCAACCGGATCCCCATGACCATCCCCTTCCGCCACTCCTGATTGGCAGTGGCCATCTTTTTTGCCATCCGTTTGCCCCAGTCGGTCCTTCCCAGCATCAATTTTAAAATGGGAAATCCAATGACATAAAATGCCAATACTGAAAGCCCAGCCGACTTACCAAGCGCGATCATTGGAAATGCCGCGTAAAATGGAATCAGAAAAGCATACAAAAACCATCCGCCACAACCCGGGAACGACCAAACCCATAAAAGTAAAAATCCCGAGTATCCCAAAAATAAATAATCCAATCAATATGCGTTCCTTCAAGCCCAGTTGCTCCAAGCTCCTATCGTCATCGTCCTCATATTCCCCGCCGATGCTTTCACGATAGCATTTACACCCGCTGTCACACCTTCATCATATTGATTTTGACGAAAGTGATGGGGCTATTTCATTTCGAATAATTCTGCTGGTACTTTGCGTCCGTTAGAGACGCCCTCCAATCCATAGCCCGTTTCAATCCGTATTTTATGTTCATCTACGACAATCAACAAAAGTACGCCATTGTCTTTTTTCTTTTTGCCCAATTTCCACTTCTCCACTACCCGCATGGAATAGTCTTCAAGCGCATCGCCTTCGAGAGAGGGAATAATCAGAACAGCGATTTCATTCGAAGTTGAATCCTGATATGCTATTAATTGTTGCTCCAATTTGTCAATGGCGGGTTGCGTCAATATGTGCGCTTCATCATGCACATGCAGGCCCCAAAGTTCGGGAACAGCCTTCTGGGCGTTGGCAAAACTGAGGAAAAAAGTCAATGCCACTGCAAGCAGCCAGTAGGCCCTGCGTGGATTCCGAATGAAAACTTACCGTGCATCTATTCAATTGATAAACTTCATTCTACGCTATGATATTTCTTTACCAGGACCCACTTGATCCTCCGCCGCCAAAACCTCCACCACCCCCAAAACTACCTCCACCTCCAAAGCCTCCGCCAGACCACCCCATGAGCCCGAACTTCCCATACCTCCAATAGGTCCAATCCAACCTCTCCCAGAAGACCAATGACCCCACCTCCTCCACCGCGCCTGCCTCGGGAGGCAATATTATAATGATAATGATTATAATAATCGTACCCAAAGGGAACTTCTTCGCATGTCGTCTTTGTGGTAATGGGTCATCATTCACATACTCACCTTTAATAGCCTGTATAATGCCCATGAGCCCCGCTTCAACTCCTCCCTCATAGTCTCCGTTTCGAAAATCGGGGAGCAATTTCATTTCTGATAATGCGGCTTGACATTGCGTCTGTCAGGGAGCCTTCAAGCCCATAACCTGCTTCAATCCGCATAAGTCTGTCCTGGATGGATATTAACAATAAGGCGCCATTGTCCTTGTCGCGTCTTTCCCAGCTTCCACTTCTCAGCTACACGCAACGAATATTCCTCAAGAGAACCTCCTTCAAGTGATGGAATAATCAAAATTGCAATTTGGTTGGATGTTGAATCGCGTTCCGCCTGAAGAATAGATTCCAGCTGTTTTTGCGCTTGTGCCGAAAGAACATTGGCTTCGTCATGAACCCAAAAACCGCCATGCTCCGGTATATCGGGTTGGCTGTACGCAACGTATAAGAAAAAAACAGTAATAGCGTTGTTAAGGAAATTCTCATGCTAAAAAATATTAGCATTGACCGGTACTAATAATGGAGAAAAATTTTTCCTAAACTCGAAGATCATCGCGCAATTCGTTAATATCATCGATTGTTTTTCGAAATCCTTTTTCTAATAAAATATCGCCGCACTGTTTGATGCCGCTTCTCCAATGCCTCCACCACTTTTCCATTTCTGATATCTCTTGATAATATCCTGGACTATCTTATCCCATTGCTTTTGATCCACAATTTTGCTAATGCCTTTGTCGGCCATGACAATCACTTCATGCTCAAAAAAAGAAACGAAAATCATAATGCCCGTACGTTGGCGTGTATTGAAAACCTCTTCTTCCAGGAACGCATTTTCTGCGCATTGTCTGGTCACCAGATCCTGATACCGCCTTGCAACCAACAACCTTTTGATCAGCATCGGAAAAATAGGGAATCGACGGCACCCAATACACCGCCTAGAATAACCACTAGTAAAATAAAAACAGGATCATAAAAAAGTGTGTTGACGGCATCCTTAATAACAAAACGATCCAGAACGACCATCGAAACAAATGTGAAGTGACAGCGCCAATTAAACTTCCCTTGTAGAGTGCGATCGAATAATCGCCGCTTCGCTCGACAATGACCGGAACAATTTCTCCGGAAATTTTTTCTTCGGCATTTTTTACCGCAGCCTTGATTCGTTCAAGGTCATTCTCATTAAGTCTTTGTTTTAAATTCATTCATAACAGCTTTGCTCAAAGATAGGAAGGTGCTTTGAAACTCACGTGAAAAATTTGGTCGCCCTGTTGAGTTCCCTGAGGTACAATTGAATGGTGTTTTCCAGTCCATAATACAACGCATCACAAATCAAAGCGTGCCCAATGGAAACTTCATCCAGATAGGGAATGTTTTGCGCGAAAAAATTGAGGTTTTCGAGAGAAAGATCATGCCCTGCATTTATCCCCAGCCCCACTTCATGTGCTTTCTTGGCGCTTTCTTTATAAGGTTTGATCGCTGCGTCCTTGTTCTGGTGAAATTCGTGCGCATACGGTTCGGTATAAAGCTCAATACGGTCTGCATTAACTTTTTTGGCGCCTTCTACCATTTTCGGTATCGGATCAACAAAGATCGATACCCGCACGCCACTTGACTTTATTTCCGCTACTACATCCTTTAGAAAAGTTTCATTTGCCTGAGTATCCCAACCCGCGTTGGAAGTGATGGCTTGTGGAGGATCGGGGACAAGCGTTGCTTGCGCCGGTTTTACTTTATGAATTATTTTTAGATATCGTTCGTCTGGATAACCTTCAATGTTAAATTCAGTCTTCACGACATCTTTTAACGCAAGCACGTCGGCATAGCGGATGTGTCGCTCGTCTGGTCGTGGATGAACCGTAATCCCTTGTGCTCCGAACCGCTCACAATCAACTGCGCGTTTTTATAACATCCGGATTATTTCCTCCCCGTGCGTTTCGGAGTGTTGCAATTTTATTAATATTGACGCTAAGTCTTGTCATGGCGCGGATAAGATTGAAGATTGGATATGGTTATAACTGATTAAATAAAACATTCGTTACGAAATTACACGAACTAAAATTTATTATGAGCCTCAAACAACAAATTGACAATGATATAAAAAAAGCGATGCTCGCTAAAAACAAGGAAGAACTTGAAGCCTTCGTGCTATTAAATCATTGATACTTTTGGCAGAAACTGATAAAAGTGCTGGCGGAGACGTTTCCGCAGAAACTGAAAATAAATTATTACAAAAAGCGGTCAAGCAAAGAAAAGAATCAGCCGATATTTTTACACAACAAGGCCGCAAAGATCTGGCGGACAAAGAAAATTTTCAGCTTGAAGTCATAAGTCGTTATTTGCCAAAGCAGCTTTCCGAAGAAGAAATTGTGAGCACCTTAAAAAGTATTATTGATCAGGTGGGTGCAAAAGGTCCGCAGGACATGGGCAAGGTAATGGGAAATGCAACAAAAGCTCTATCTGGCAAAGCGGATGGCAAGGTTATTTCTGAACTCGTAAAAAAACTACTCGCCCCTTGAGTATCGTAGATATAATACTGGCAATTATAATTTTAGGTGGGAGCTTTCAGCGGTTACAAGAATGGCTCTGTAATCTCATTATTTTCCTTGGTAGCCATAATACTGGGAATGCTTCTCGGTTTTAAATTAATGGGCAGCGCGATGGTTTTGCTTGCACGGAATTACAATGTGGACGAGAAGGTGTTGCCATACTTGGCTTTCGGGGTTGTTTTTCGTGATAATTGTAATTGTTGTCAATGTAATCGGCCGGTTTATTAGAGCCTCCATTGACAAACCAATTCTAGGCGGCGCAGATCGAATTGTTGGGGCAATCCTGGGAATGGTGCATACCTTGTTTTCGCTAAGTATAATGTTATGGATTGCCGATTCACTCCGGATAAAAATTCCGGAAGCATGGGTTGCAAATTCATGGCTGCAACCAAAGACGGCCACTTTTGCCCCAAAAATTGCAAACTGGATTGGTGAATTTTTACCAATTTTCAGAGATGTGTTGTAGGCTGTGACATATCAGACAAATTTTTACGTTGTGATTATTTTCCTTTACTTTCTAATTTGAGGATATGACCCTTAAGATTAAAGAAGAGAACGGATTTAGATTTGTTGACGAAGGTCAGTGGAGATGTATTATTCTTGCTGCATGGGCTATTTGGAGCCTTGAGCAACTGGGAAGGTGTGGTGGATAAGTTTTCAAAAAATTACCGGGTTGTTATTCCGATGCTTCCCCTCTATGAAATGCCGATTCGGGAAGCGGGACTTGATGGACTTCGTCAATTTGTAGAGAATTTTGTCGCCCAGAAAAAGCTTGATCAGATGATCATAATGGGAAATAGCCTGGGTGGCCATATTGCGCTAATGTACACATTGCAAAATGCGTCAAAAGTAAAAAAGCTCATTTTAACAGGAAGCTCAGGTTTATTTGAAGATTCTATGGGAGGATCCTATCCTAAAAGGGGAAACTATCAATACATAAAGGAACGGGTTTCGTACACATTTTATAATCCTGATGTGGCCACAAAGGAACTGATCGATGAGATTTTTGAGATTACCAATAGCATTCCAAAATGCCTCAGAATTGTAGCCATTGCTAAATCAGCGCAACGTAACAATATGGCCGATGAAATACCCAATATTAAAATTCCAACATTATTGGTTTGGGGATTAAACGATACCATTACACCACCCATGGTTGCGCATGAATTTAACAGGTTGATTCCCAATTCGGAGCTTAAATTCATTGATAGATGTTGTCACGCCCCCATGATGGAACACCCTGAAACGTTCAATGAAATTGTGGAAGATTTTTTGCTTAACTCAAATTCAAAGTAAATGAACATTCTCCCTCCATGATTGCTGAAGATTTAATCAACCATATGTTACCCCCATTAAAAGGTACCGACGATGCTCACAAAGCTATCGTGTGGATGGAGGAGTTTCGGTGTGCCTATATGCCCGTGGTTGATGAGGAAAAGCTGCTGGGATTTATTTCTGAGGAAATTATCCTGGAAACAAATGACATTGAAAAACAGGTGAAAGATTTCGATCTGGTAGGTCAAAACTGTTATGTTCATTTGGATACTCACTTCTATGATATTCTGAAGATCGCCGCGAACAATAAACTTCAAATGGTGGCCGTGCTAAATCAGGACCAAACCTATTGCGGGGTAATCACTATTCAAGATACGCTTACATCTTTCGCCCAGACTGCGGCAGTTCAACTGCCCGGTGGAATTCTGGTTTTGTCAATGAACCATACCGATTATTCATTGGCGGAAATAAGTCGACTCATCGAGGAAAACCACGCTAAAATATTAAGCAGCATTGTTAAAGAAGATCCCCTTGATACGGTCAAACTAAGACTAACACTGAAAATAAATCAACTGGATCTATCTCGGATCGTGGCCACACTGGAACGATTTGGTTATAAAGTTATCGGGCGTTATCATGAGACTAAACCCATCGGGGATGATAGAGAACGGATCGATATGCTGCTGCGCTATTTAGATATTTAAGTCAAAACCGTGGTCCGCTACTAACCTATCTATATTTTATTATAGATTTGGAATATATTCCCACTTCTATAGTTTGAAATGAAAATAGCAATCCATGGAAAAGAATTCAATCGTGTAGTTGCTCCGGTTATTGCCCGGATTTTTGAGATTCTTGTCCAGGAGAAAGCTACGCTTTACGTTTCATCAAAGTTTAGCCAATTTTTAAAACCTCCGCTGCCAAAAGAATTCAATGTCTACAATCCAGGCGAACCGTTGACGGATATTCAGCTTTTTATCAGTATCGGAGGTGACGGAACTCTCCTTGAATCGGTCACCCATATCGGCAGACTCGAAATACCCATTCTTGGAATTAACACAGGTCGTTTAGGATTTCTGGCCACGATCAGCAAGAGATGATACGGAAGAAGCGCTTAAAAAATTTTTACAAGGTTCATTCACGCTCGACAAAAGGGCACTGCTAAAACTGGAAACAAATAAAGATATTTTTGGGGCGCTGAATTTTGCTTTGAACGATTTTACGCTGGTGAAAAAGGATTCCTCGGCGATGATTACCATACATACCTATATCGACGGCGAATTTTTAAATTCTTATTGGGCTGATGGTATCATCGTGGCAACGCCGACTGGTTCAACCGGCTATTCTTTGAGCTGTGGCGGACCCTTGATATTTCCCCGCTCGGGGAACTTTGTTATAACGCCCGTAAGTCCTCATAATCTAACGGTGAGGCCAATTGTTGTTTCAGATGCATCCGAAATAATCTTTCAGGTAGAGGGACGAAGCAAACGATTCTTGGCATCGCTGGATTCGCGCGTGGCCTCGGTTGATTCTTCGGTAAAATTAAAAATCACCAAAGCGGATTTCAAAGTCAATCTGGTTCAGCTTGAAGGAAACCATTATTTCAAAACACTCCGCCAAAAGCTCAACTGGGGGTTAGACATACGAAACTAGTCGTTTGGTTACTATTGTATGGTATTTGTGGATTAAGCCTAATTTTAGTGTAGCCATTTTTTGAACTTTCACTTTAGTTTGAATTTTTAGCGTTAGAAGCAGATGAAAAAATCCGCCTACATAATAATTGCCTTTCTGCTGCTATTTTTTGCGTCAGAATCCGCTTTTGCTCAAATGAACCGGAAGTCGATCAAAAAAAATAATAAAAGGATATCCAGTTATCGGGGTAAAAAAGAATGGTTTAGCAAAGAGAAGAGGTACAATACGTTGGGTATTGCACTAAATGCTTTCAATTATTATGGCGACTTGGCGCCCAAGCCTGGCGCCTTCAGCACCGATATTTCTTTTACAAAACCAGCTGTCGGCATCGCCTATTCACACCGTTTCGGACCCAGATATTCTCTGATTGGTTCGTTTATGTATGGTACTTTAAAAGGTGCTGACGCTGAATCAGCCAATGCCAATGACCTTGGCAATGGTGTTTATCGATATCAACGTAATTTGTCCTTTAGGAATAGAATCAAGGAATTGTCTTTTGTTGCCAGCTTTGACTTGTTCGAAAACATGGCCACCTACATCAGCCGGGTAAAGTGGACGCCCTATGGTTTTGTTGGTATTGCTTGCTTTTTACACAATCCGCAGGCGCAGGCACCGGCAACCGATTTGCATGGCAATCCATTGCCTAACGCCGGTGAATGGCTCAATCTTCAAGACTTGGGAACGGAAGGACAAAACGCGACACTACTGGAGAGCGATGCCAACCATGGCATCAAATCCTATAAAAAATTCCAGGTCGCTATACCTTTTGGGATTGGAGCTCGTTTCAGATTAAACGAAATGTTAGATTTATCAGCAGAGCTAGGTTTCAGATACCTATTTACTGATTATATTGATGACGTTAGTAAAAACTATGTTGACCTCGGCGTGTTTGGTAATGACGAGTTGGCCAAGGCAATGTCGTATCGAACAAATGAAGTTGTTGATCCGAACTTGTTAAAACCGACTCAAACCAGAAACGGTCAGACATACGACTTGTTGCCGGGCTACGGTCAGGAGCACGTTGATAACAAAAGGGGAAACAAAAATGACAAGGATACCTATATGGTAACCACGATCAGATTAACCTATATCTTAGGCAAAACTTTTCATAGGGCTAAATTCAGATAATGCATTGTGTAGTTAAAAAACCTCTTTTCCTCGTTGTTTTCTCGCTATTTGTTTCATCATCAATAGCACAACGGTCGGAGATCGGGTTTGGGGTGGGAACCTTCAACTACACCGGGGACCTCGTCAGAACCTATAATTTCAAATATTCCAAGCCCGCCGGTACCGTCTTTTATCGTTCCAATCTAAGCAAGGTGGTCAGTTTTAGAGTAGGTGTTACCGCTGGCAAAATTGGCGCGAGCGAGGTGCCGATTGATCCTTTTGCCACACAGCGCAACGCGTCTTTTGATTTGTTTTTGTTGGAAGCCTCGACGGTGATGGAGTATCATTTTTTAAATTGGAGGGAAACCAAAAGATTTGTCCGGTTTACGCCCTATCTTTTTGCCGGTCTTGGGCTTTTTGGCATATCTGGTGACGTTCAAAAAAATGACGAGTATAGCAATGTTCAAGCTTCCATTCCTTTTGGAGCGGGTGTTAAATATATCTACAACCCCAAATGGTATATTTCTCTGGAGTTTGGAATAAGAAAAACGTTTTTTGATTACCTGGATAATATCTCGGCGGGCGATCCTCGCGATAAAAACTATCAGTACGGCAATCCGAATGATAACGATAATTACTATTTTCTAGGAATTACTTTAACGCGCACGTTTTATAATATTCCCTGCCCCACTAATCCTTACAAGTAAAAATCATTTCAATCTTCCTTTTTAAAAGCTGATCCGTGAATACGGATATCTTTTACTAATTTTGCGCCCTTGTGAAGTCTTATAAGGAACATATCGACTTTAATAATTTGCCGCGACACATCGCCGTTATAATGGATGGCAATGGGAGATGGGCAAAGAAAAAAGGAGCAATGCGCATTTTTGGGCACAAAAATGCTGTCCAGGCAGTCAAAGATGTTACCGAAGGGTGTGGCGAATTGGGGATTAAGTATTTGACTTTATATGCGTTTTCCACCGAAAACTGGAACAGGCCGAAAGCTGAGATAGATGGCTTAATGGAGCTTCTGGTGAGCACTTTAAAACAGGAGATCAAAACCCTGATGGACAATCAGGTAAAATTGATAACCATAGGTGAAACCTCCAACCTTCCCATTGAGTGTCAGAAAAACCTGGCGTGGGCAATTGATCAAACCAAAACTAACAGCGGGCTTACGCTAGTCTTGGCCTTGAGCTATAGTGGCCGTTGGGAAATCACCAAAGCGGCCAAGGCATTGGCAATGGAGGTTGAGCAGGGTAAGATTAAAGCCAGTGAAATAAATGAGCGCCTTCTTGAAAACTATTTGCAGACTTCAGGCATCCCAGATCCTGAGCTGCTCATTCGTACCAGTGGCGAATTGAGGGTAAGTAATTTTTTATTATGGCAAATTGCTTATTCAGAATTATACATCACACCCACACTTTGGCCAGATTTTAGAAAAGACCATCTATATGAAGCCATCTGGTCCTATCAGCAGCGTGAACGTAGATTTGGAAAGACAAGCGAACAATTGAACCCTGTAAGTTGATGAAGAGAGTTTTATTCCTGGCTATTATTTTGAGTATCGCCGCAGATAGCTGGGCTCAATTCAGAAGAAATCGCGCAGATCGCGCGACGACCCCTTCTGAGAATAATCTTAGCTATACAAATCCCGCTGAATACATTATTGGTGGAATAGAAGTTACTGGACTAAGCGTTCTTGACAAGAATGCGATGGTATCACTCACAGGCTTAAAGGTCGGCGACAAAATCAAGATTCCTGGGGACGCGATTTCAAATGCTATTCGAAGTTTGTGGAAACACGGGTTGGTTGGTGATGTAACCATCAAGGTTGATAAGATCGAAGGCCAAAATGTATTTCTCAACATCAACCTGGCAGAACGTCCCAGGCTAACGGGATTTTACTTTACAGGTATTTCAAAGGGCCAGGAAAGCGGATTGAAAGAAGATATCAATCTTATCCGAGGCAAAATTGTAACTGATGCAATGGTCCGAAATACAGAAACGGGTGTCAAAAAATATTTTGTCAAAAAGGGGTTTTTGAATACTGAGGTCAAGATTGTTCAGGAAAAGGACACGCTAAATAAAGATGGTATTAGATTGAAAATCAATGTTAATCCGAAATCAAAAGTAAAAATCAATCGAATAGCCTTTGAAGGAAATCCCACCATTTCAGATGCCAAGCTGAGAAAGAAAGATGAAGAAAACGCACGAGCGTCCACAGTTTTCCATCCATCGCGCTATTCTTAATGAAATTTTCCATTTAAAGCCAAAAGAGTTTTTTGATTCCAGCTATGCCGTTGGGAGACCTGAAATCGAAGAATTCATCAATGACCACGTGAAGTTAAATATGTTTAGTGGTTCAAAATTTATTAAAACCGATTACGACGAGGACAAGAAAAAGCTGATTGAATTTTATAACACGTAAGGGATATCGCGATGCAGAAATTCTAACTGATACCATATACGCAAATAATTCGAACACGATTAATATTGATTTTAAAGTCTCAGAAGGCCCAAAATATTATTTCAGGAATATCATCTGGACAGGTAATTATATTTATTCCGACAAACAATTAGCTTCGGTTCTTGCCATAAGCAAGGGAGATGTTTACAATAGAGAACTGATTACCAAAAAACTTCAGTTTAATCCAAAGGGATTGGACATCAGCGGCCTGTATATGGACGACGGCTATTTGTTTTTCCGGATAAACGATATTGAAGTTGCCGTCGAGGGCGACTCTATCGATGTTGAGATGAGAATTTTTGAAGGGGAGCAGGCCACGATCAATGAAGTTACTATTTCCGGTAATGACAGAACAAGCGACCACGTGATCCGTAGGGAGTTGAGCACGATTCCTGGCCAAAAATTTAGACGATCCGATATTATTCGGACGCAACAGCGCCTTGGACAACTCGGCCATTTTGCACCGGATAAGATCAATCAAAACCTTGTTCCAAACCCCGCGAAAGGTACGGTAGACATTGAGTGGCAAGTTGAGGAACAATCAAATGACCAGGTGGAATTGTCAGGAGGTTGGGGAGGCTACTATGGGTTTGTGGGAACGTTGGGGCTCACTTTCAATAATTTCTCGCTTCGAAATGTGCCTAACCTGAAAGAATGGAACCCATTGCCACGAGGTGATGGCCAAAGGCTGTCTTTACGATTGCAAGCTAATGGAAGATCGTTTCAGAGCTACAGCTTTTCGTTTTCAGAACCGTGGTTGGGCGGCAGAAAGCCTCATTCACTCAGCGTGAGTTACGTTCATTCTCAATCTAGATATGCCGGCGCAGGGCGCAACCAGTTATAACGATCTGAATTCGACGTTAAAAGCTGACAATATCTCCGTGGGGTTAGGCCGTGCCCTGGAGTGGCCGGACAATTACTTTACGTTAACCAATTCCCTGGGGTATGCGATTTACACCTTAAAAAACATCGATTACGGCTTGGGTTGTAACAATTGCACTTCTTATGCGCTTACGTTTAATACTACAATCGCTAGAAATAGCGTTGATAATCAAATGTATCCGGCAACAGGGTTCTAGTCTGTCGCTGAGCTTGACGTTGACACCACCTTACTCATCGTGGAATGATATGGATTATGCCACCGCGTCGCCGGAACAAAAGAACAAATGGCAAGAATATCATAAATGGATGTTGGACATCCGTCAATATTTGCCGCTGGACAATAAAAAGAAGCTGGTTTTGGAAGCGAAGGCGCACTTTGGATTCCTGGGTGCTTATAATCGAAGTAAAACTGGAATTGGGCCATTCGAGCGTTTTGTGCTGGGAGGAAGCGGTTTGGCCGGTGGATTTAACTCTTTTGTGCTAGGAAAGGAAGTTATCGGTCTTCGGGGCTACCAGGATAACCAAATTACCCCTCCTTCTTACCAGGTGGGTAATAGCCAGTCGCAGGCAGGAGGAATTGTATATGAAAAGATTGGGCTTGAATTGCGGTACCCGGTAACCACAGGAAATGCGGCCACTATTTATGGTTTTATTTTTACTGAAGCCGGAAATAACTGGGGTACCTACGAAAATTTCGATCCATTTGCACTGTATAAATCGGCCGGTATTGGCGCAAGAATTTTTATGCCTGCTTTTGGCTTAATTGGGCTTAAATTGGGCCTATGGATTTGATAGAGTGCCTGGAACGGTGGATGTGAGCGGATCGCAATTCCATTTTACGATCGGTAACCAACTCAGATAGTATGAGATTTTATTTAATTACAATATTTTTTCTCATTTTCGGCCTGAATTTTGTCAACGCTCAGAGGTTCGGATACATTGACACTGATTTCATCCTGAATAAGATGCCGGAGTATAAAAAGGCGCAGGATGAAATTAATCAGCTTTCGCAAGCTTGGGAAAAAGAGGTGCAGGACATGCAGAAGAAAATAGAAGGCATGTATGCAGCACTGCAGGCTGAACAGGTTCTGCTGACTGAGGAGATGAAAAAGGAACGAACGGATGCTATTCAGAAAAAAGAAGCCGAACTGAAGGAGTATCAGAAAAAAGTATTTGGATTTGGAGGTTTGTTTTTCTTAAAAAAACAAGAATTAATAAAGCCTATTCAAGATAAAGTGTGGGATGCCGTCGATAAAGTGTGCAAGGAAAACAGCCTTGCTATTATGTTCGACAAGGCTGGGGAACTGGTTATGATTTATACGGATCCGCGACACGACTATACTGATTTTGTGTTGGACCAATTGGGTTTAGGAGACCCTAACGATAAGATTAAAAACTAAATTAGAATTAAGTAGATGAGAAAACTTGTTTTGCTTGCGGTGATGGGATTGTTAGCATTTGTATCCCATGCACAAACTGCCACGGTAAAAGTTGGCTACGCCGATGTGGATTATATTTTCAGCCAAATGCCTGAACAAAAACAAATTGATCACGGAGCTCAAATCGCTCCAAACTCAGCTCAAAAATCAAATTGATGCGAAATATCAAGAATATCAAAAAAAGCTTGCTGACTATCAGGCAAATTTGAACACTATGATTGATGCCGTCCGCGCGAATACTGAACGCGAACTTGTGCAAATGCAGCAAAATATAGAAAAGCTCCAACAAGACGCACAGACTACAGTGCAGGCAAAGCAGACCCAACTGATGGACCCGGTTTTTAAGAAGGTTGGAAAGGCTATTGAAGATGTGGCAAAAGAAAATGGCTTCACCTTTATTCTTAGTCAGCAAATCGGTGGACTGGACGTAATTCTGTACGGAGATGAAAAGATGGATATTTCTGATCTTGTACTTAAGAAATTGGGTGTTACCCCGAAACCTGCCGCTCCTGCGCCAGCGCCTAAATAATATTCAATATTAAAAGCACTAAAAAGCCCTCTGAAATACAGAGGGCTTTTTTGTTTATGTTCACGCTGATCTAAAATCCTACTATTTTTAAAGTATGATAAATCCTCCATTGTTAAAATCAGGCGACAAGATTGGCATTGTTGCAACCGGACGAAAAGTTAGCGTTAACAATATCGAGCCTTCACGCAAAATTTTCGCATCCTGGGGAATGGAAGTGATTATGAGTCCAAATCTTCATAGCAACGAACACAGCTATCTCGCGGGTTCTGACTCGGAAAGGATCTCTGATTTTCAGCAAATGATAGACAATCCGGATATTAAAGCTATTGTCTGTGCACGGGGTGGCTATGGTACGACGCGGATCATTGATGCGTTGGATTTTTCTTCACTTTATAAAAACCCAAAGTGGATCGTCGGTTTTAGTGATGTTACTGCGCTTCACCTAAAGCTTTTTAAAGTGGGCATAAAAAGTGTTCATGGAACCATGCCCTTACTTTTCTCCAACGCCGAAAACAATTCCTCCATAGAAAGTTTAAGAAGGAGCTTAGTCGGCGAAAGTGACGTTATTACTTCCAGCCCGAATCCTCTCAATAAATTTGGAAAAGCTACTGCCCAAATTATGGGTGGCAACTTATCATTAATTGTCGATTCGATTGGTACATCAACCGATCCGGATACCAACGGAAAAATTTTGGTGCTGGAAGAAATTGATGAATACAAGTACAAGATCGACCGGATGCTCATACATCTCAAACGTTCAGGTAAACTAGATAACCTGGCTGGATTAGTCGTTGGCCATATGACCGACATAAAAGACCCTGAGCTACCTTTCGGAGAAACGATTGAAGAAATTGTTGTGAGCAAAACAACACAAAAGAATTACCCGATCGCCTTTAATTTTCCAATTGGACATGAAAATCCAAATCTCGCCTGGGTGCATGGCTCTGTGATGACCCTGAATGTAACCGAAGCAGGTGCGCAGCTTTTGCCTATTTTTTAACTTACGATGTAATCGCTTTCGCGGCAATAAAACCGGTAGTCCAGGCGGTTTGAAAATTAAATCCTCCTGTCTCACCATCGATGTTTAGTACTTCTCCAGCAAAAAAAACATTCCGCAATTTTCTGACTTTCCATTGTTTCAAAATTGACTTCATTTAAATCAACCCCACCGCAGGTGACAAATTCTTCCTTAAATGTTGTCTTTCCTTTGATTTCAAAGGGGCATCGAATCAAAAATTCGATGAGTTTATTGATTTTTTTCTGCGGCAGTTCTTGCCAGGTTTTGGTATCGTCTATTTCCGCCAGCCGGCATAAACGTTCACTTAGTCGCTGCGGAAGGGAAAACAATGCATTCGATAGAACTCTTTGCTTTCTTCTTGACGATTTATATTCCATGAGCGTAGCCCTTAATTCATCCTCCTTGGCTTGACCTAACCAATTAACTAAAGCGGTAAACTGGTAGTTTGATTGGTGGAGGTGCTCTGCCGCCCACGAAGAAAGTTTGATAACGGCCGGACCGCTCAGGCCCCAATGCGTGATTAAT
This sequence comes from uncultured Bacteroidota bacterium, assembly GCA_963739105.1. Classification (GTDB taxonomy): domain Bacteria; phylum Bacteroidota; class Bacteroidia; order Cytophagales; family Cyclobacteriaceae; genus Chryseolinea. The sequence continues at coordinate 51,598 of CAVTZI010000043.1, forward strand.
ATTGGTCCGGTCTGAAGAAATTTCGTCCCTGCAATTTTTACTTCGGCGTTTGGAACCGCTATTCCCATTAAGTCTTTAAATTTATTTTCCGAGTCATTGAAGGTAAACAAGGATGGAATCGGTTCACGAATTGTATGATTTAGATCAGCGATGAAGTTGTAAGATTGTTTGTTTGGAGATCCTCCCGTTGCTATCAAGACTTTTTTTGTTTCATAAGCTGCCCCGTCGCTGCAAGAAATCGTCAGGCCGTTTCTATCTTGCTCTATTCTGGTAACCGCTTTACCCATTTCGATTTTGATGTTCAACGCTTGGGTCCGCAAGACGAAACAGTTAATAATAGTTTGTGAAGAATCAGTCGTTGGAAACATCCTTCCGTCGTCTTCTGCCTTTAGCTGCCACTCCCTTCGATGCAAACCACTTCACGACATGCTCTGCATGAAATGACTTAAAAAGATTTTTGAGAAATTTTTCGCCTCGAGGATAATGGTGTGCTAATTCAAATGGATTATAACAATGATGCGTCACGTTGCAACGGCCGCCTCCGGAGATCCTTACTTTCGATAAAATTTTATTTGATTTCTCAAGGATCAAAACCTTCAGCGTTGGTTTCATCTCGACTGCCTGGATGGCACCAAAAAAACCGGCTGCGCCACCTCCGATAACGATTAAGTCAAATTGCATTTTAATAATTGGACTTTCATGATTTCAAAGTTATTCCCTTTAACTATACATGACCCGGTTGTTTCTTAATTTTGTTCTCTGACGCGTAAACTAAATTCATTGATCGATCAACTACTTTCTAAAGAGATTCAATCGTTTATTGAGGAGCACCAAGGAGATGACCCCAATGACCTTCGACTTAAATATAAGACCATATTTGATATCCCGGCTGCGCTCGTGATCGATCAAATTTCAGGAAGAAAAAAAGCCAAGGAAAAACTCCCTACCTGGTATAACCATAGACGCATTATTTATCCGCCTTCTTTGAACCTGGAACAGTCGTCCTCAGAAAGGACTGCCTTGCAAAAAACAAAGCTGCTTAAGGAAGTGATGGGCGTTGCTGTGGGGCAATCAAGGGTGCTCGATTTGACTGGGGGTTTTGGAATAGATGGTTTCTTTTTTAGTAAGATCTGCAAAGAGTTACATTTTGTAGAGCCGAACCATAATTTGCTCAAGATTGCCAAGCATAATCATCATGTGTTGGGCATCACAAATATCCATTATCATCATTCAACTGCTGAGGAGTTCCTGAATTTATTATCCAGCACAATGAACTTTGATGCGATTTACATTGACCCTTCCAGAAGGTCGATGGGTCAAAAAGTTTTTTCGTTAAGTCAATGCGAACCCGATGTGATAAAACTTCAGGATAAAATATGGCAGTTCACAGATAATCTTATCATAAAAACTTCTCCCCTGTTAGATATTAAACTTGGATTAAAAGAACTACAGCACGTAAAAAAAGTCAATGTGATTTCAGTGGATAACGAATGCAAAGAGGTGCTGTTTTACTGTGAAAAAAATTTTGCGTCGGAACCTACTATAGACGCGATAAATTTAGCCGATAAGGAATCCTCGTTTCCTTTTTCTTTTTCCGAGGAGGAGAAATCTCAAGTGAGTTATGGTGATCCACTTCTGTATTTGTATGAGCCCAACGCGTCGCATCCTAAAGAGCGGCGCATTCAAAACCACTGCAGCCCGCTTTCGTATTCACAAACTACATCCTAACACGCACCTTTATACGTCGGATCAAGTGATCGCAAATTTTCCTGGCAAAGTTTTTCAAATTGAATCCTCTGTGAAATCGGACGACAAAGAATTGATGAACTTCTTCGAGGGTTCAAAGGCGAACATTCTTACACGAAATTATCCGTTGAGCGTTGATGCGCTACGAAAAAAAACTCGTCTAAAAGAGGGAGGAAAGAAATTTCTAATTGGATGTTCTGGTGTTAAGAAGAAGTTTTTACTGGTAGCCACCAAGTTAAATAGCTTGTAGGATCCTGTCAATTGTCACTTCTCCATTAAATTTTTGCACCAGTTTTTGATCAGCGTATATATAAACCGAAGGAGCGGGAATGCCGCCAAAATTTTTGATCACGTCATCCACAGTGGTTAGTGCAAAATAAACATTGGCGTGTCCCATGAGATCATAATCTTCTCCAAACTTTTTAACAGCATCCATTTGGTCAGCCGAAATAAAATACAAACTGTAGTTTTTAAAGGCGTCCAGATTTTCCCGTATTTCTTTGGCTTCACGTTGACAATGGTCACAATCGGGTTGGAACAAAATCAGAATGGTATTTTCTTTTAGCGCGTGAACATTAATCTTAGATTCATCCAACGAGGTGATGATCATGTTTGGCAGATCATTTCTTGGTGGTACCGGCGGAGGTTCAACAGGAGTTTTAGATGAAGGTGAAGAGCAACTGAAAGAAATAATTGCGAAAAGTAAACTTATAGGAAAATTATGATTCTTCATGATCGTGCAAATCGAAGGGTTGTATAAATAAGAAAGCTTAGTAGTACGATGATCCCATACAAATTTATTACTTGTCTACGGTTTTGTTTTTCCCTCCACCACAGCATTATCCAAGGTCTGTAAAGCCCAACCAGCAGACATATCAATCCGATGGTTCCAGCAGCAAGTAAAAAGGACTCTATCATTCTCACACTTTAAAATTAACAGAATTTTCATCGATTCTTGGAGAACGAATAGTGTAAATATTATCTTTGCAGCCTTTCAATTTTCTCAGCGACGTGCGGGTGATCGACTTTTTGAATCTCTATCGAGCAGATGGTTTTATTAAGACCGTAGCTGCAGAGATAAAAGCGTCCGGAAATCAGAACATTCAATTAAAAGGTTTGTCGGGAAGTTTGGATGCAGTCGTGCTGTCATCCATTTTCAAAATACATCCACAAGATTACGTCGTTGTGCTTCATGACAAAGAAGAAGCCGCTTACTTTCAGAATGATCTCCAAAATTTGTTATCGCGTGAGATTCTTCTTTTTCCAATGTCCTATAAACGTCCGTATGAGTTCGATGAAATAGAAAATGCGAACGTTTTGATGCGGACCGAAGTACTGAACCTGCTGTCCAACAAAACAACACCTGAAATAATTGTTACTTATCCAGAAGCGCTTGCAGAAAAAGTAATCAACAAGCGATCACTGGCTCAAAATACTTTTTCGGTAAAGCTGAAAGAGAAGCTCGATATAAAATTCCTGGAAGAGTTTCTTCATACCTACGATTTTGAGAAAACAGATTTTGTCTATGAAGCTGGCCAGTTTGCCGTTCGTGGCGGTATCATTGATATCTTTTCATTCGCGTATGAATATCCCTATCGAATTGAACTCTTCGGCGATGAAGTAGATAGCATCAGGACATTTGATCCTGGATCCCAATTATCTGTGGAAGCGCTCGAGCACATTAATATTATTCCCAATATTCAATCTAAGTTGACGCACGATGAGCGTCAATCCTTTCTTGAATTCATTCCGTCAGGCACCCGAGTCTGGTTCAAGGATTTTCAGCTTGCACAGGATATCGTGCAAAAAAGTTTTGAAAAGGCAGAAGAGTCATTCAAAAAAATACTTCATTCAAGCGCCACTCAAATTATTTCATCTCCGGAAAAATTATTTGACAATGGTGTTGCGTTCACACGGTTGGCAGAAGCATTTACAACAATTGAATTTGGCCTTCGATTTATTCTTCCCAAGTCAAAAGTTTTTGAATTCAGATCAACCCCTCAGCCCTCTTTTAATAAGAATTTTGAATTGCTTGCGCAAGACCTTTTCCAACACCAGATTCAAGGCTTTCAGAATTTCATAACGGCCGATGTCCCAAAACAAACAGAAAGGTTAAAAGGAATCTTTGATGAAATCAATGACCAGGTTGTATTTCAGCATCTTGATTTTTCGTTGCGACAAGGGTTTATAGATTCAAATCTTCAAATTGTTTGTTACACCGACCACCAAATATTTGAACGCTTTCATCGATATCGTGGCAAAGAAAAATTTTCGAAATCAAAGGCGATGACCTTGCGTGAGTTACAAACCCTTCAGCCAGGGGATTTTGTGACGCACATTGACTATGGAATTGCCAAGTTTGCAGGTCTTGAAAAAAAAGAGGTCAACGGTCACGAGCAAGAAGCGATTCGTCTAGTCTACAAGGATGATGATTTGCTTTATGTAAGCATTCACCTCTTGCATAAGATCTCAAAATACTCCGGCAAGGATGGAGCAACACCAATTATTAGCAAGCTGGGATCTCAAGAATGGGAAAATAAAAAAGCGAAAGCAAAGAAGCGCGTCAAAGACATCGCTAAGGAGCTGATCGAGCTTTATGCAAAAAGAAAATCAGCTCCTGGTTTTGCCTTTGCGCAGGATAGTTTTTTGCAAGCGGAACTGGAGTCCTCTTTTATGTATGAAGATACACCGGACCAGGCGCGGGCAACAGAGGACGTGAAAAAAGATATGGAGCAACCTCATCCCATGGATCGATTGGTCTGTGGCGATGTCGGTTTTGGAAAGACTGAAGTTGCTATTCGTGCCGCTTTCAAAGCGGCTACAGAAGGTAAACAGGTTGCTGTGCTCGTTCCAACAACGATCCTTGCAATGCAACATTACCGAACATTCAGTGAACGACTGTCCAGTTTTCCGATCCGAGTGGACTACATCTCAAGATTTAAAACTGATAAAGAGATCAAGCAAATTTTGCAGGAAGTCAAGGAAGGGAAGGTCAACATATTAATCGGCACACATCGCGTGGTCAGCAAAGATGTTGAATTCAAAAATCTTGGTTTGCTTGTCATTGATGAAGAACAAAAATTTGGAGTAAAAGTAAAAGACCGTTTGAAGGAATTGAAAGTTAATGTTGATGTCCTTACACTCACAGCTACGCCAATCCCCCGTACACTTCATTTCTCTTTGATGGGCGCCAGGGACTTAAGCATCATTTCTACAGCTCCACCTAATCGTCAACCAGTAACTACGGAACTTCATACTTTCAACGAGGTGGTTATACGCGATGCTATCAGCCACGAATTAAGAAGGGGAGGCCAGGTGTTTTTTGTTCACAATCGTGTAAGCGATATTGAATCCATGGCGAATACCATTTACAAACTTGTTCCTGATTCACGAATAGGTATCGCCCATGGTCAAATGGACGGAGACAAACTTGAAAAAGTGATGGTGAAATTTATTGATGGGGAATATGACATTTTGGTTTCCACGAATATTATTGAATCGGGTCTTGATATTCCGAATGCCAATACCATCATGATCAACCATGCACATATGTTTGGTATGTCTGATCTACATCAAATGCGCGGGCGTGTCGGGCGGTCCAATAAAAAAGCATTTTGTTATTTGCTGACGCCTCCAGCTTCTGTTTTGACTGCCGATTCCAGAAAACGTTTGGCGGCATTGGAAGAATTTTCGGAATTGGGCGATGGATTTAAAGTTGCCATGCGCGACCTGGATATACGAGGTGCCGGAAATCTTCTCGGTGGCGAGCAAAGCGGGTTCATCACAGACTTAGGTTTCGATACCTATCATAAAATTTTGGATGACGCGATACAGGAATTAAAGGAAACGGATTTCAAAGATCTCTTTTATCAAGAGCTGGAAGAAAAAGCAAAGTTCATCGTCCAGGATTGCATTATTGAAACCGATCTGGAAATTCTTATTCCAGACGATTATGTCAATAACATTAGTGAACGACTGCAGCTCTATTCGCGGTTGGACAATATTAAAGACGAAAAACAGCTGGAGGAATTCACGGCTGAAATTCGTGACCGGTTCGGTCCGTTCCCCGTTTCCGTTAAAGAACTTATCAGTACGGTACGATTGCGTTGGTTGGGTGAAATGTTAGGATTTGAAAAGCTTACATTGAAAAATGAAATGTTGCGAGCTTATTTTATTACCAACAATGAGAATTATTTCAGCTCTGAAATCTTTGGAAAAATTTTATCCTATGTTCAAAAGCATCCGCGTCAATTCAAGATGAAGGACAGCGCCGGTAAGGCAATGCTGGTAATGGAGAGTATAAAAACAGTTGATGCGGCTATTGAATTGCTAAATCGCCTGGTCGATCACCCAATTAAATCGGCTAACGAGATTTTATCCAAATAAGGCTCCAGCCCAATTGGCTTATCAAAGGCATTGATCATTAAAACTTTTTGATACTTTGGGGAGTAGAACACCTCAATAAAGAAGCCTTCCGTGTGATAAAGAAACACTTTGCAATCCGCGCAATTTCTTTGTGCCAAATAATTGCCATAAAAGGTGATAACATCACATTTCCTTTCGAAGGGCATTACTCTAAAATTGTGAAGGGTAAACATGTTAGTCATATTTTTATGACCTCCATTCAAAATTCTATGCCACCCGGTTTAACTGTTGAAAATGTTGATTAATCCGCGTTATCATAAATCTATCTTCCCAAAACTGGATTTTGCATTCCCGAAACAATAGCGATCGAACTTCGTCGTTCATAATGACTGGGTTTCTATTCTATTACTGATTGACCATAAAACTTGCACCAACTTGGAAAACATGGTTTTATGCCCGTAATTAGCATTTATTAAACTTTTTAAATAAGATGAAGTATTCTTTCAAGGTTGTCTTATATGTGCTGATGGGTTCGGTAGTGTTATCTGCCTGTTCCCTTTTTGGCGGAAAAGGTGGAAAGCCAACGGCTCAGAATCCCGGTCAAGTAAGTACGGCCACAGGGTTGGCGTACAATGACGAAGATCAGGGGGGATTTATGGTGAATCCATATGAAGGACAGCCTGATGCTCCTAATATGGTATTTATCGAAGGTGGACGCGCTGTGATGGGTTCATTTGAAGAAGATGTGATGTCCTATCGCGATAATATTGAAAGAACAGTTTCAGTGGCTTCCTTTTATATGGATGAAACTGAAATCGCCAACGTGCATTGGTTAGAATACATGCACTATCTGGCAAAGGATTCCTCCCAGGAAGCTTATCAGGAGGCATTGCCCGATACTACGGTTTGGGTTGGCAAACTTGCATTTAACGATCCTTATGTTGAACACTATTTAAGATATCCTGGATTTCGTTATTTCCCAGTGGTTGGAGTAACATGGAATCAGGCAAGCAAATTTGCCGTGTGGAGAACCCGGGCTGTTAATATCAAACTTGCTGAAGACGCAGGTGAAGAATATGCGGAAAGCGACGGTCGTATTCCTTTGGAGTCAGGAATTGTTGTTCCTGCTTATCGTCTTCCGACTGAAGCCGAATGGGAATATGCGGCGCAAGCGCTTATCGGAACACAATGGTTGGAAGAATTGCAAACCCATCAACGTATTTATCCTTGGGATGGTCATGCAGTTCGGAATCCTTATGGAAAACAGATGGGATTCATGCTGGCCAACTTTAAGAGAGGACGGGGTGACTATGCAGGTATTGCAGGTCGCTTAAATGACGGAGCTTTGATCACTTCATATATTTATGAGTATCCTCCAAATGATTATGGTCTTTACAACATGGCAGGGAATGTAAGCGAATGGGTTCAGGATATTTATCGTCCAATGTCATTCCAGGATTTTGACGATCTAAACCCAATTCGTAGAGATGGATTCTTAGATCCAGCATCTGGAGCGAATTCAGGTTATAACAGTGACTTTGAAAAGAATCCTGGTGCATTTACTTCATTGATCACAGACCGGGCTCGGGTTTACAAAGGTGGTTCATGGAAAGATGTCGCTTACTGGATGTCGCCTGGTACCAGAAGGTATCTGGATCAGGATTCAGCTACTGCAACTATCGGATTCCGATGCGCGATGATCCGTGCAGGATCAAACTACTAAGAAATTATAGAAGGCTTGATATAAAGAACCCTGGAAACCCCAGGGTTTTTTTATGCCTCAGCAATACAGGCAAGACTCAGGGTGGAACACCCGGCATTCAACAAACAATTACCACACGCCTCCAGTGTCGCGCCCGTTGTAACGACATCGTCAACCAAGAGTATGTTTTTGTTTTGAACTGAATCGAAATTTTTTACCTGGAAAACCTCCGTGACATTTTGCCACCGGTTCAATTTAGTTTTCCGCGTTTGCGTCTCTGTTTTGACCTTCCTTTCTATTATTTCATCTGAAAATGGTATTCCCAGCACTTCAGAAAGCCCTTCCGCAAATTTTGCACTTTGGTTATATCCTCTTTTTCTTTTTCTGGAGGAGTGCAAAGCAACCGGAACTATGATGTTCAAAAGCATCCCGCAGATTGACACGAGCCATTCGATCGCCATAAAGGTTTCCCAACATAACCCCAAGTTCCGGCTGGTTTTTGTATTTCAAAACGTGCAGAAGACTTTGAACTCTTCCACTTTTGCTGAACTTAAATAATGCCATGGCGTAGCGTATATTAATGCGGCATAGCAAGGCGATTTTTCAGGGGGTTATTGGGATCAAGATGATAATTTGTTTGTGGCATTTGAACCAGGCAGCGGGTGCAAATTAACTTTTCGCCCTTTACCAATGGCCCTTCGCACGCAGCACAGTAATTTGGATAAATTAAAGAAACAAAGTCCCGAAGGACCTCGGTAAAAACGGAATGACTCATTTGAGATATATTTGCGGCTAACTTTGTATCAATTTATAAACGTTAGTGAAATAAAGGAATTCTTTTGCGGGTTAAAATCTGCGAGAATTTAATCAGAACAAGCTGCTATGTTTAAACGGGACCTTGAACTAGAAAGGACATGGGCTTCACTCCTCGATAACCTTGAATCGGTAATCGGTAAAAAGCCAAAAGATTTGAACGCTGTTTTGTTTTTAATCGGTGTTCAGGAATTGGGAGAGGAAGCGACCTTTCAGCAAAGAGGAAAAACAGGACTTGATGCACATCGGCATCTGCAAAGTTCTTAGCCTTTCCGGTTATTACGAATTAGAGGGACTGGACGAGGACGGATGGCCTCACTGGAAAGTGGTTAAGAAGCTTCCGCATTTTGATTTGCTCGAACAGGAGCGACTTTTGAAAATGCATGTCATCGAATATTTTGAGAAAGAGTTTGATTGGATTGGACCGAATTCCTCCTCTACCAACGCATCATCCTGAACTATTTTGACTATCTCATATTAAGGGATTATCTTGGTGTAATTCAACTTTCTGTAGGCATGTTGCGTTTTGATATTTAATGGTTTCGGTATGGGAGCAGGATTAGATCGCATTCACAAAAAAATCAAAGCATTCAATAAGAAATATTACCTCAATATTTTTGTTCGCGGCCTCATTCTCTCTCTATCAATTTTATTTTCCTATTTTTTGCTGGCTGCGGTGTTAGAACATAATGATGTGGTTGGGCCCGCTGCACGCCTCATCATACTTCATCACGTTTTTTGGGGTAGCGTTATTTTGTCTTTTCAAATTTTTAAAAGAACCGCTTCAATGGTGGCTGATAAATCGTGGGCCTTAATGAAGAACAAAGTGCAAAAGTCATTGGCAACTATCTGCCAAATGTGAAAGATGGTTTGCTCAATCTGATACAATTGGCTTCTTCTGGGAAAAATTCAGCCTTGACGTATGCAAGCATAGATCAACGATCAAAGGAATTTGATCCGGTTCCGTTCGATGATTTCATCAATCTCAACGAAAATAAAAAGTATATAAAATATCTTTTAGTCCCGCTCATCATCATCATTGCAATTTTATTTGTCAATCGAAGTATTCTTACGCAAAGCACGGATCGTATTGTTCATTTCACACGCAAGTATTCGCCTAAAGCCCCGTTTGACTTTTCGATTTCCAAATCCTTAACAGGATTTTACAATGAAAACTACACGTTGCAAGTTAAGCTCGTGGGTGATGCCCTTCCGGAAGATCTTTATCTGATAAATGGAAATCAGCGACTTAAATTCGATAAAACTGAAGGCAGTACATTTTCATACACGTTTGAGAATCTGCAAAATGAATTTGACTTTCAGTTAGAGGCGGCTGGATTTTTTTCAGACGTATATCATATGTCGGTGATCAGCCGACCGGAGTTATCAGGATTTAATGTGGACTTACTATTTCCAAGGTACATCGGACGAAGAAATGAAAGTTTGCTAAACGCGGGGAATTTGGAAATTCCGGAAGGCACCGTTGTAAACTGGAAATTGTCCACAGAAAACGCTACCCGGGCTGCGATACTTTTTGACAATGCAAAATTGAAAGCTCCTCTTCAATCGGTCGACGGTCAGGTATTTACTTTTAAAAAATCATTTCAAAATCCGGATCGATATGAAATTATTTTAGAGAACGACCAAAGTTCAAACAAGGAAAAAATCGCCTATCAAATCGATGTGATAAAAGATCAGTATCCCAAGATCGCTGTCAACAATTTTAAGGACTCGGTACTTTATAAGATGGTAATTCTCAGTGGCATGATTGGCGATGATTATGGGGTTACCAAACTGGCGCTTCACTTTAAATTACGCGATGAAAATCGGAAAGAAATTTTGTCACGAACTACAAATATTCCGATTTCAAATAACCAGATCCAGCAAACTTTCTTTTATAACTGGACTCTTGATTCATTGAAACTGAACCCTGGTGAACAGCTCGAATATCATTTGGAGGTTTGGGATAATGATGGAGTCAATGGAAGGAAATCAACGAAGACGGCGAATTACACTTTCTTAATTCCCACAGAAGACAATCTGGTGGCTGAGATCAAACAGTCGCAAGCAAAAACTCAACAAAAAATTGATCAAAGTGTCGGCAAGGCAAATAAGCTTCAGGATCAAATTGAGCAAGCCAATCAAAAATTAAAGGGAAAACAGACGCTTGATTGGCAGGACAAAAAAATGCTGGAGGATATCATTCAGCAAAAGCAGGGATTGGATCAGATAGTTGAACAGTTGAAAGAGCAAAATAAATTGTTAGAAGAAAAGAAAGAGGCGTTTACGGAACAGGATGAGCGCATTCGTCAAAAAGCAGAACAAATTCAAAAGTTGATGGAAGAGCTTTTGGATGAGGAGACAAAAAAGCTTTTTGAAGAGCTGCAAAAGTTACTGAAGGAAAATACCGACATGTCGCAACTTCAAAAGCTCCTGGACAAGCTCAACCAAAACACCAACAACCTTGAAAAAGAACTGGAGCGAACGCTGGAATTATTCAAACAACTTCAATACGAATCTAAGGTTGACCAGATCAACCAGGATCTGAAAGAACAAGTGGAACAGCAAGAGTCATTATTGGAAAACACCGAGTCGCTCGAAAAAAAGAATGGAGTGAGAAAAAAGAACAAAAGACAAGGCCGAAAGCAAGAAAAGGACGAGAATAAAAAAGAGGATGACAAAAATAAGATACTGACAGTCAAGAACTAGCCAAAGAGCAAGAGTCCTTATGGAGGAATCCAAAAAACGGCAGAGGAAATTGAAGAGTTAAAAGAGCTAGGAGAAGAGATTCAAAAGGATGAGGACCTTCCTTCGGAAGAAAATTCTCAGGAAATTCAGGAGCAGCAGCAGGAAAGCAAGGAGATGTTAGAGCAAAACAGTCCATCGAAGTCAAAGAGTCCTCAGCAGAAGGCACTTCAAAAAATGCAAGGAAATGCAGCAGCAAATGGAGAGATGCTCAAAGTTCGATGTCGATGGAAATGGACATGCAGAATATTGAAAGCCTCCGGGAAATCATTCATGGTCTCGTTAAGCTCTCGTTTGATCAGGAAAATTTGATGAAGGGGTTCAATGAGTTGAATCAGAATGATCCGCGGTTTAATACCATCGCGCAGCAGCAACTAAAGCTTAAAGGATGATGCTAAAGTACTGGAAGACAGCTTGTTAGCGCTTGGAAAGCGAGATCCATTCATGGGTTCTATCGTGACGAAGGAAGTCGGAGAACTAAATGATCACTTGGATAAAGTGATTGAAGCGAATCGTGAACGAAGAAAACCGAAGGCCTCAAGTGAAATGCAGATGACAATGACCTCCATTAACAATCTTGGCGCTGATGTTGGATGATCACTTTGATATGATGATGCAGATGATGGCAAATGCTCAGCCTTCTATGGGCAAGTCCAAGAAAAAAGGCCAGAAGCCAAGTCTGAGTCAGATGCAGCAACAATTGAATGAAAAAATTCAAGCAATTAAAGGGAAGTGGTAAATCCGGCCGTGAATTATCGGAAGAGCTTGGCGGAAATGGCTGCTGAGCAAGAAAGAATTAGAAGAGCGCTTAAGGAGATGGAGGAAAAAATGAAGGATGGCAAGATGCCTGGAGGTGACCTCCCATCAAAAATGGAGCAGACTGAAATGGATCTTGGTCAATAAGCAGCTTACGGAGCAATTAATAAGACGACAGCAGGAGATACTTAACCAGGCTGCTTGAAACTGAAAAGTCCGCGAGGGAACAAGACATGGATGAAGAGAGAAAAGGTGAAACGGCAAAAGAATATGACAAAGAAATTCCAAGGGCCTTTGAAGATTATTTGCGGCTAAAAGAAAAAGAAGTAGAATTGCTGAAAACAGTTCCGCCCAAAGCTTTACCCTTATTATAAGAAGGAGGTAAGTGAATACTTTAAAAGGATGGGAAATTAAAATATAACTATAAGAGCCAGTTCATGAACACCATTAGCATCCAGGTTCCGTCGATCGCGGAGAATATTCGAATGATTGAAAGTTTTATAGATAATGCAAAAGAACGATTCCACCTGGATGATGATATTTATGGCAATATAATGATAGCCGTAACAGAGGCTGTAAACAATGCGATAAAACATGGGAATGCAAATGACAAGGCTAAAAATGTGTATCTGGCCTTGTCCCTGGATGAAAGCATGATTCGATTTGTGGTGAAGGATGAAGGTGAAGGGTTTGACTACGAAAACCTTCCGGACCCAACCGCCCCGGAAAATATTGAGAAACTTAGGCGGACGCGGGAATTTTTTTAATGAAGCATCTTTCAGATGAAGTTGATTTCAAGGACAAAGGACGGGTCGTAGAATTGTCCTTTTATATAAATGTCTAAATGCCGTCCACCATCTATTTCTTTTACGAAGACATCGATTTCCATTTTACAACTATCCGAAAGACCAAATCCTGGCTAAAGGACGTAATTAGAGACTGAAAACAAGAAACTGGGTGAATTGAACTATATTTTTTGCTCAGACGCGTTTCTGGCGGAGTCAATATTCAATACCTCAATCACGATACGCTTACGGACATAATAACTTTCGACACCAGCGAAGATGTCCATCTAATCGAAGGCGAGATCTACATAAGCATTGAACGGGTAAAAGAAAATGCCATAAAATTTAAGGTCTGCTTTCGACGAGGAGCTCCACCGAGTTATGGTCCATGGTGTGTTGCACTTTTGGGATATTCAGACAAAACTGCACAACAAAAAAAGATCATGCGAAAAAAAGAAGATGCTTATCTATCTTTGAGGCGAGTTTGATAGTGAGAACTGTTTCACGTGAAACGAAATGTGGAAATGTGGATGAAATTTGTGGGTAAGTTTCCGTTCCACGTGGAACCAACCAATGCGAAATATGTTTAAAGAATATGATGTCATAGTTGTTGGCGCAGGCCATGCGGGCTGCGAAGCTGCAGTGCTGCTGCTTCAATGGGCTCGACTGTTCTGCTTGTGACAATGAACATGAACACCATTGCCCAAATGTCATGCAATCCAGCAATGGGTGGAGTCGCTAAGGGTCAAATCGTACGGGAAATCGATGCTCTTGGGGGGCTACTCAGGAATAGTATCAGATAAATCAATGATTCAATTTCGAATGTTGAATCTGTCCAAAGGACCCGCGATGTGGAGCCCCAGAACTCAAAATGACCGAATGAGATTTTCCGAAGAATGGAGGCTTACCTTAGAACGAAACCCCAACATTGATTTCTGGCAGGAAATGGTCAAAGGGCTTATTATAGAAAATGGAAAAGCTATGCGGCATTAAAACGAATCTAGGAATCCAAATAAGAGGCAAGTCCGTCGTTCTGACCAATGGTACATTTCTTAAATGGCAAAATTCACATTGGGGAAAAAAGCTTTGGCGGTGGACGAGCAGCTGAGAGCGCAGCATTCGGAGTTACGGAACAACTGGTCCAATTGGGATTTGAATCCGGCAGGATGAAGACAGGAACTCCCCCGAGGGTCGATGGTCGAAGTCTGGACTATTCGAAAATGGAAGAACAAGAAGGCGACCCAAACCCTGGTAAATTTTCATTTTCTCAGAAACGACGCCCGCTTGAAAAACAAGTAAGTTGCTGGATCACCTATACAAACGAAAATGTCCACAAAGAACTAAAAAAGGGATTTGACAAATCCCCAATGTTCCAGGGAAGAATCAAAGGAATTGGACCACGCTATTGCCCATCTGTTGAAGATAAAATAAACCGTTTCGCGGAGAGAGAAAGACATCAAATCTTTGTAGAACCTGAAGGATGGAACACAGTGGAGATATATGTTAATGGCTTTTCAACGTCTTTACCCGAAGATGTTCAATATAAAGCCCTCACAAAAATCCCAGGCTTTGAAAATGCAAAAATGTTCAGGCCAGGATACGCCATTGAGTACGATTACTTTCCTCCAACTCAGCTAAAGCCAACTCTAGAGACGCAACTAATTGATAATCTGTACTTTGCGGGTCAAATCAACGGCACAACCGGGTATGAGGAAGCCGCCTGCCAAGGCCTAATGGCCGGAATAAATGCGCACAACAAAGTCCATGAAAAGGAACCATTCGTCTTGAAAAGATCTGACGCCTATATCGGAGTTCTCATCGACGACCTTGTAAATAAGGGTACCCAAGAACCTTATAGAATGTTTACGTCCCGTGCCGAATATAGAATATTGCTTCGTCAGGATAACGCAGACCTCAGACTTACAGAACTTGGCTATAAATTAGGATTAGCAAGCCACGGAACGATTTGAAGCTTTGGTTTCAAAAAAAACCGACCTAAATCGACTACTGGATCAGCTGAAAAAACTAAAATTGGACCCAGACTTCGTCAACGACGGTCTGTCAGACTTGAATACCACACAAGTGAAAGAAAAAATCGCATGTAACCCAGCTGCTTGAGACGCCCTCAAATCGGTGTTGAAGACCTCAAAAAAATCAATTCCGGCTTAAGGACTTATTGAATGCCTATTCGATCGAAGTCCAACAACAGGCCGAGATCAATATTAAGTATGAGAGCTATATTGAAAGAGAGCAAGTAATGGTTCAAAAACTCGGGAATCTCGAAGCCTTTAAAATCTTACCGGATTTTGATTACGATCGCGTTAAGGCGTTGTCCTCCGAAGCTCGCGAAAAGCTTAAAGAGAATGAAACCTGAAACCGTTGGCCAAGCATCAAGAATTAGCGGCGTTTCACCTGCCGATGTTTCCGTTTTAACAATCTATATGGGCAAATGATAGAAATTCACCGCTGCCCAGTATGCGACGGGAATACGTTTATTCCATTTATCAGCAGCCTAGATCATTCTATTTCACGTGAAATATTCACACTGATTAAATGCAGAGACTGTGAGCTATTGATAACATCCCCACGACCTTCGAATGATCAATTAGATAAATACTACACATCGCCGGCCTACACTTCGCATATCAGTACTGCCAAGAATATAATTGACAAAATATATCTTACGAGCCCGGAATTTCACCCTGAAGTGGAAACTATCACTCATTGAAAAACATACTTCAGCCTCGCCAGAAAAAAAATTGTTTGACTTCGGCTGTGGAACTGGCGAATTCCTGAAAGCTGCAAAATTCAATGGCTGGCTCACCACGGGAATGGAGCCATCACTATTTGCCAGACAACAATCCGATCCTGCTATCCGCCCGGACATCCAGGCATCAATGAAAGATATCACAAATGATAATAAAAGATTTCAAGTCATTACCCTCTGGCATGTTCTCGAACACGTCGAAGATCTCAATACAACATTGCAAGAATTGAAACAGCTCCTTGCTCAAAGTGGCACAATTTTTATCGCTGTACCCAACCATACCAGTTGGGACGCAAAACACTATAAACAAAATTGGGCCGGATTTGATGTGCCACGCCATTTTTGGCATTTTAGCATGAAGAGTATGACACGCCTTCTAGAAAAGCACGCTTTAACCGTCGTTAAAATAATACCGATGCGGCTAGACGCATTCTACATAAGTCTCTTAAGCGAGAAATATCGAAACAATGAGCAAGTCTCCATCCTGGGCATGATCAAGGCATTCTTCAACGGCCCTACATAGCAATCACCGGGCAAGAAAAAGTATGGAATATTCCAGCTTGATATACGTGGTAAAAAAATGAAGATTGTCAAACATACGCATTGGATCATCTATCCCATCTTCTTCCTGGCCTGCGCGCGACAAACCACACCCACTGGCGGTCCTAAAGATACAATTCCACCCACACTTATAAGCTCAATTCCCAAACAAGGCCAGGTAAATTTCAAGGGAAAAACAATCGAACTTACGTTTTCAGAAACAATAATTCTCAACAATCCGAAAGAACAACTCATTATAACGCCTACCCTAGGCAAAGATTTCAGTTTCAAAACAAAAAAAAATCAAGTCATTCTTACCTTAGAAGAAGATCTTAAGGACAGCACCACCTACGCAATAAATTTCAGAGACGCCGTCCAGGATATAACAGAAAAGAATCCTGCCAAAATGTTAAAACTTGCCTTTAGCACCGGAAGTTATCTCGACTCACTGTCCATTGAGGGCACTGCTTACGATCTTTTGAAAAACGTCGACAGTAAGGACGCCACCGTTGCATTATACCAACTCGACACCTTTGACATTTTCAAACACAAACCCATTTACGTCACAAAATCCGATAGCAAAGGGAAATTCAAGATCGAAAACCTCAAACCTGGCATCTACTTCGTCTATGGTATGGAAGATAAAAACAAAAATCTCCTGGCCGATAGCAAATCCGAAGCCTACGGATTTTTACGCGACTCTATCCACCTTACCAAAAACATTCGAGACGTCAAACTCCCCTTCATTCACCTTGACGCAGGCCACTAAAATTAACAAGCGCCCGCCCATACGGTACCTATTTCAATATAAAAACCGCAAAAAATCTAACCAGCTTTAAAATCACAACCTCCGAGGACGAACACATTATTTCCAGCTTTGCCGAAGACCAGGCTAATATTCGGGTCTATAATACCTTTGAAGACAAAGACAGTGTTTCGACCTACTTCACCGGCAGAGATAGCATCAACAATTTCATTGATACAACACTTTACGTAAAATTTTCAAAACGCGATGTCAAGCCAGAAAATTTTGAACTTTCTTTAAATCGATTCAATGTCATAGGAACGAAAGCATTAATTCAAGGTCAAATCAAATTCACCAAACCAGTTCTCCAGGTGAACTTTGATAGCATTTTTTATAGTATTGACTCCACGCAACGCATTTCATTTACACAACAAGATCTACACTGGGATACCCTCCACAATCTCCTCATCGTTGAAAAATCCTTTGATAAAAACCTTCTCCCAAAAGATCCCTCACCGGAATCCAACGCAGGCCCACCGAAACGGGCACAAAAAGCACCTCCAGGAAAAACCCAGATAAAACCATCTGTCGACAACCAATTATATCTTGGTAAAGGAGCTTTTATCAGTATCGAACTTGACAGCTCTAAAAAAATCGTCGAACGATTACCACCCTCCAAATTGGAGGATACCGGAATCATACTCGTCGAAATTCAAACCACAGCAAAACATTTTTTCGTCGAACTATTAACCAAGGATTTCCAACTACTAGACCTCAAACGCAACACCAAAAAATTCAACTTCGAAGATCTTAAACCAGCAGACTATCAAATACGTTTAGTTATAGATGAAAACAATGACGGGAAATGGAGTCCCGGCAATTTCTATCTCCGCCAAGAACCTGAACCTATCATCTTTTATAAGAACGAAAAAGGCGTTCCATTCGTAAATCTCAAAGCTAATTGGGAGCTGGGACCATTGTTGATAAAGCACTGACAACCTGTGGATATCTTGAGTAACTGACATAAAACAACTCAGCTATTTCCAGGTACACTACTCACATGAGAAAGTCCTGTGAATAACTCCAATCTTACTCACAAGCACCCACAATCGATTTCGTCCACACGCCATCTATCCACACCCGTTTCACTATGTTGAAAACTCTCAAACAATATGAACAACAGTTACTTAACATTACATAGATGTCCACAGGAATTATACACCCTTCAACAGATAGATTAGTCAACATTTCAACATTGTTAACTATATTAATAATAATATATAATATATAAGAATAACTACCTTCGGCTAAATGCGGATAATCCTTTTCCTCTTATGTTTTGCAACGTTGGCTCATGCTCAAAATCAGGATGAGATTCAACTCGCTAATGAATACCTTTTAAAAGGTGATAAGAAAAAAGCGCTCGAACTTTACAAAGAACTTTCTAAACAAGAAGTCAATCATCCATACATTTATAACAATTATTTCAATCTGCTGCTGGATGTAAGCGCCTATGAAGACGCCCATAAATTTTTACAAAGACTTTCGAAACGTGATCCACTCAACATTCAATACAATTTAGATTTGGGGCTCGATCTATGTGCGTTCCGGTGAACTTTCTAAAGCTGACAAGTACTACAAGGATTTGATATCCGAAAACAAGAACAATGTTCAACGCATAAAGATGATGTCTGATTTTTTTATGTCTCGCTCATTGGTTGATTATGGAATTCAGGCACTGACGGAAAGCCGCCAAGCCCTGGGCAATCCATATTTATTTTGTCTCGAACTAGCGATGCTTCATCGGATCAAAGGAAACCAGGACAAAATGGTCCAGGAGTATTTAAGCTATGTCACCCAGAGTTCTGCAAATATTCAGTACGTTAAAAACGTAATGCAAGCTTTGCTCACTAAGCCAGAAGAGTTGGAAAGTCTTGAAAAGCTTCTCTACGATAAAATTCAAGCTCAACCTGATATTGAAGTTTATTCAGACTTATTGATCTGGGTAACGATGCAACAGAAGAATTTTTATGCATCCTTTATTCAGGCTCGAGCGTATGACAAGCGATACAAAAGAGAAGGAGAAAAATCAATGGAGGTCGCCAGGGTCGCACTCGATAATGAAGACTACGACAATGCGCTAAGAGTTTATCGTTATGTTATTCGCGAATTTCCGAACAGCCAAACATACCTGTTGGCGCGGTTGGGTCTGATCCGCACACGCGAAGCACGAGTAAAAAAAACATTTCCGGTTAATAAGGATTCGGTTAATATTCTCATTGACGATTACAGAGATTTCATAAAACAATATCCCGACAATGTCAACTCACTGGAGGCCGCTCGAAGCGAAGCGTTGCTTTTTGCAAATTACCTTGATCAGAAAGATTCAGCAATCCAAATCATAAATAAACTTCTAACAAATCCCAGAACATCGCTGCACCTAAAGTCGAAAGCTAAACTGGATTTGGGAGATATTTATCTCCTCAAGGGCGAACCATGGGAATCAACTTTACTTTATTCACAAGTGGAGAAGGTCCAGAAAGAAAATCCAATTGGTTATGAAGCAAAATTGAAGAATGCAAAGCTCTCTTACTACAAAGGGGATTTTCGGTTAGCGCAGGAACATCTTGATATTCTAAAACAAGCAACAACGCGAGAAATCGCGAACGATGCTTTGGATCTAAGCATGCGCATAAAAGAAAATATTGCTTTTGACTCCGTGGGTGAGGCCCTAAAACAATACGCATCGATAGAATTGTTGCTTTATCAAAACAAGAATGAGCAGGCGCTTAAGCAGATTCAGATGCTAAAAGAAGGCAAGGTAAAAAACGCATCGAATGATTCTCTTACCAGCATTTCAAATCAAACAATATTGGACGATGTGTATTGGCTCGAAGCAAACATAAGAATGCGTCAAGGGGAATTTGAAAAATCGATCGACCTCCTGCAAAAAATCATTCAGGATTTTGGCGATGATATTTTAGCGGATGATGCCTACTTCTTGCAAGGGGAAATTTATGAACGACAACTGGGCCAAAAAGAAAAGGCAATGGAAATTTATCGTGAGTTTCTAAATAAATATCCCGGAAGTGTATATGCCGCCGAAGCGCGTAAAAGATTCAGATCATTACGTGGCGATTTTAATGGGCAAGAGCAACCTCAAATGTAGTCGTATCGGGCGCACCTCAAATATTCCACCAGTAAGTAAGCTTCACCACAAGCGCCCGGGTCTTAACACCAAAATTTTCTGGAAAATAATTATCCGTGTAAACGATAAACAAATCGGATGCGGGTTTATAACGCCATTGAATCCGAGTATTTAAGTTAACATTATCCTGCTGTTCGTTGTATTGTGCGAATGCAGTAAAGAACAATTTGTTGGTCATCGTCACATCAATGCGAGGGCCAATCAACCAAAACTTTTTGTTGTTCCACGGACTTGGTAAATCGGATATCATTGTAGTTGAAGCTTAGCATAAAGCTTAGATAGGGTTGAAATCGATAGCCTAATTCTCCGCTAAGATTTAAACGAGTTCCTTCGGCATAGTAGCCACCGTATCGGGTGGAAAAAGAATATGTAAATATGCTTTGTGGCTTTGAAATAAAAT
Organism: uncultured Bacteroidota bacterium; assembly: GCA_963739105.1. Lineage (GTDB taxonomy): Bacteria > Bacteroidota > Bacteroidia > Cytophagales > Cyclobacteriaceae > Chryseolinea. Next base: position 72,170 of record CAVTZI010000043.1, read on the forward strand.
CCACTCCAAATGAATTCCATCTGTGCTCTGTACCCAACCTCCAGGGAATCGAGACCTGAATTTGTTGGATCAAAAGGTTGAAGCAATCGTACGAAATTATGGGCGATCCACGCTGACAAAACGTTTTGCTTTCGAGAAGTAACAGTGTACGTTAGAAAACTTTCATTGTCTGTTTGATCAAATGTGTCATCGAAATAATAAGTCGAACTTATTTTAGGTCCATGACTTAACACAGTTTTTCCTTTCGGGAAAAATAGATACGCTAATTGCGGGTTGAGTTTTATAAAGTTTTTCCTCGGAACATATCCAACTTCGGCAGTGTAATTTTCGCCGACATATTCATGTTGCCAACTTACGGTCAATCGCCGGCTGGAGTATTGTAAGTTTGCTGCGTGAGTTATTTCTTTTTCTTTCTGCTCCGGACTAAATGATTTTAGAAACAAAGCTTTTCCGGTCCACAAATTGTTGGAGGAAGCAAGATTATATTCCAGTCCTAAATTTCTGTTGAACTTCGAATAAACAGGCAATGACGGGTCATCACTGGGAGTATAATTCATCGACTCCTTATCGATAAAAATAATACCGACGTTGGACCTGGAAAAGACTCGTCGTTGCAAAGCTATCACTGAAAAAGTTTGACGAGGCAAATTCGTTTCCGGGACCTTACCGGTCTGCATGTGCATAAGCCCAATCCTCCAGTTCTTATTTAATTTACCGCTGAACCGCGCCCCATATTCAATCGGTATTTGATAGGCAGTGTCTTTCTTTGTAATTCCATTTATTGGATCACTATATTCCATAGAAGTCCCGAGACCGATTCTTCGTGAAAAAAAAGGACGGATAGTTGTGTAACCAAAATTTGCGAAGAGGTCGCCATTCTCCAGGAAAAATTGCCTGCGCTCGGGGAAAAATAATTCGAAACGATCGAGGTTGGTTACCTGCCGGTCAACCTCCACTTGTGAAAAATCCGGATTGATGGTCAGATCAAGATTCAATGATGATGTTACTGCGATCTTTGCATCGACACCAATTTCTTTCTTGTAAGATGTCGGGGTGTCCTTTTCGTAATTTTTTGACGAACCCCCAAGGACATACGGAATGACAGAAATGTTTGATCCGGCTTGTGGCGGTGGCTGATCCCAAACCAAAATTCCGGTGTAGGCTAGCGATGCCGTTGGAAATTGACGTGGCACGGGCGCCCAACTTGATTTCTCCGTTGTCTTTAGATCCATGCGACCAAAGTTTATACCCCATTTTGTAATGCCCTTTTTATATCGAATGGTTTTGAAAGGAATGGAGGCCTCAAAGACCCATTTGTCGTCATCCTTTTTTACAACGGACGTCCACTTGTTGTCCCAGCTCAAATCCACTTTTCCACCTTCATACATTAATCCATCCCATTGTGCGCCGGCAGCATTGGCCCCAAAAGAAAATCCGTTCGTCTGATCATCGAAGGTATCCATGAACAACAGGAAGTTGTCATTCTTACCAAACACGAAGTCCCGCCGTAGCGACTCGACGAAATATGGACCGGGCAACAGATGAAAACAAGTAGCGATGAGATACAAATTTTGATCATCATAAGTCATTCGAACTTCCGTCTTGACTTTCGCCATGCTTGTATCCATGGGCAGAACCATAAAAAAATCGGATGCAACATTTGCTTCGAGCCAGGAGGCCTCATCCATGATCCCATCAATGTTAATTGGCGACGTTGCTGATTTTATCGATAGCTGAAAAGCGTCATTTTTCTTCTGCGCCCGCAAGCCAAGGCAGAAAAAAAGAGCAGCCCCAACCAGAAAATATTTTTGCATGAAGCAAGTTCAGATTTGAAAAGTAATAATCATCTGATTTTTGGATAAGAGGTAACACAACCAAATCGAATTTTCACGACTGAGCACTCCCAACGTTTGTCTGCTGCAGGAGTCACAAAATCCCCAAGCTTGATAATTCCGCCGGTGACGACTTTGGCGGTTATTCCGCCGTGTCCCCGCATCGCATTATAGGCACCTGGCCCGAAATTTTTTTCCATTCTGGAGCACGGATGACATTCGCCGGAATATTCCAGCAGCGCCTGACCAACATGAAACCGCTTTCCTTTTAAGGATAACAAATTTATGTCCCGAACTACTATGTTTCGTCGCGTAAGTTCCGGCGCGATCTTGTTTAATCCCAACAATGATGCGAGAACCTCCAGGTGTTCTGCCTGTATCAGGGTTACCTGCCGACTTCCACCGTGATTTTGATAATGGTCGCCTTCCAGGCCAACATCCGTTAAGGCGGTAACGGTGTCCAATACCCTCACAGCCTCCATGCGGGCAGGCCTTACGAATAGATTTTCAACCCTTCCTGGTTTTGAATAGTTGCTTTGAAGGTCAATTAGCGTCATAAAAGCTCAAGACAGAGAAATTTCACCACAAAAATACAAACCCATGGTATGCATGCATAACAAAATTTTTTTACCTTCGCTCTCCCTATGCGAAGAGAAGAGACTGTAGACCACAACATTAAATCCGCATGGCACGCCATTGCCCGCATGTATAATCAGCAGGCAAGCAAATATGACGTAACTACGTCAATTGGTTTCGTGTTGTTGAATATTCATTCTGAAGAGGGTACCCCAGCCACGAAGATAGCACCATTAATGGGCCTGGAGGCCAGAAGTCTGACGCGAATGCTTAAGACCATGGAAGAAAAAAAGCTTATCTATCGCCACCCTGACCCGATTGATAAACGATCTGTTAGGATTTATCTGACCGATCTAGGAAAAAAGAAAAAGGAACTCTCCAGAGCCTCGGTGTTGCTATTTAACAATCGGGTTCGCGAATTGATATCAGAAAGCAAGTTGAAGGTCTTTTTTGAAGTGATAAACGAAATTAATCAGTTGGCGACCAATGAAAAGTTTGATCCTTCAATGTTTAAAATTAAGGCAGGCAAAAATTAAAAGATTCTTCAGGACTAATTTCTTATGAAACGTTCAATTCGTAAAGTAGCTGTTCTTGGTTCCGGAGTAATGGGTTCTGCCATTGCTTGTCACTTTGCAAATATCGGTTGTCAGGTGTTACTCATGGACATCGCCCCCAAAGAATTAACAGAGGAAGAAAAGGCCAAGGGGCTATCGTTGGACAATAAAGCTGTAAAAAACAGGATTGTGCAGACTTCTTTCGAAAGATCGATCAAATCGAACCCTGGGCCCTTGTACAGCAAAAAATTCATTCCCAGAATTACGCTCGGCAACTTCACCGATGACATGGCGAAGGTTAAAGAATGCGACTGGACGATTGAAGTTGTCGTAGAAAATCTCGACATAAAAAAGAAAGTCTACGAAGAAGTTGAAAAGTACAGAAAGCCTGGAACACTCATAACTTCAAATACCTCCGGGATTCCAATTCATTTGATGGCCGAAGGCAGAAGCGACGATTTCAAAAAGAATTTTTGCGGGACGCATTTTTTTAACCCTCCACGGTACCTTCGTCTCCTCGAAATAATACCGACCCCATTTACAGATCCGGAAACTGTAAAATTTTTAATGCACTATGGCGATCTATTCCTGGGCAAGACCACCGTGTTATGCAAGGACACGCCCGCGTTTATCGCCAATCGCATTGGAGTTTATGGCATCATGAAAGTTCTTGATTCCATGAAAAAACTGGATTTGAATATTGACGAAGTCGACAAGCTTACAGGTCCGGTAATCGGACGCCCCAAGTCAGCGACTTTCCGAACAACCGATTTGGTGGGACTCGATACGATGATAAAAGTTTCCTCCAACCTTCAGCAGGCATTACCAAAGGATGAGGAACGCGAGAGATTTGTTGTTCCAGCACCCATTTTAAAGATGGAGCAACAGAAATGGCTTGGTGATAAAACAGGGCAGGGATTTTACAAAAAGAGTAAAACAGCTAAAGGAGAAACTGAAATTCTTACGTTGGACCTTAGCACGTTTGAGTATAAGCCAAAGGCCAAAACAAAATTTGCAACGCTTGAATCAACAAAAGCGATTGATAATTTGAAGCAGCGCTTTCCTGTTTTGTTAGCGGGAACTGACAAGGCAGGAGAATTTTACAGGGATTCATTCTATTCGATCTTCAGTTACGTATCGAACCGGATCCCGGAAATCGCTGATGAACTTTATAAGATTGATGATGCTGTGTGCGCTGGCTTTGGATGGGAGCTAGGACCTTTTGAAACCTGGGATGCTGTAGGTGTTGAAAAAAGCCTGAAGGCGATGGAAGCCGCGGGCAAACAACCCAATCAATGGGTTTATGAAATGATAAGCTCCGGCAATAAATCTTTTTATAAAGTAGAAAATGGTCAGCGGAAATATTATGACATTCCTTCAAAGTCGTATAAGCTTATCCCCGGCAAGGAAGAATTTATCATTCTTGAAAATCTAACGGATAAAGTAATCTGGAAAAATGCCGAGTCGAAGATTACAAATTTGGGAGACGGCGTCATAAATTTTGGATGGCACAGTAAAAGCTATACCCTCGGAAGTCCGGTTATTGAAGGTTTGAACAAAGCAATAGAACTGGCCGAGAAGGATTATACGGGATTGGTGATCGGTCATCAGGGCGCAGATTTTTCACTGGGAGCAAATCTTGGGCTCGTGTTTATGTATGCCATCGAGCAAGAATATGATGAAATTGATTTTATGGTTCGTCAATTTCAAAATTCGGTAATGCGCATCCGTTATTCCTCTATACCGGTCGTGGTTTGCCCGCAAGGTCGAACCTTGGGAGGGGGATGTGAAATGACAATGCATGGAGATTTGGTACAGGCGGCTGCTGAAACTTATGTCGGTTTGGTTGAAGTAGGCGTGGGCCTTATACCCGCTGGAGGAGGCACAAAAGAATTTACAAAACGCGTCAGCGATTCCCTTGAAGAAGGTGACGTTGAACTAAACGCGTTACAAAATGCATTTATGAACATCGCGACGGCCAAAGTTGCACTTTCGGCCGAAGAAGCAAGGGAAATGGGAGTGCTGAGAAAAGGTGATCGTATTTCCATCAATAAAGATCGCCAATTGAAAGATGCTAAGTCGGCCGTGCTCGAGCTGGCAGAAGGCGGTTATACCATGCCCGTTCAGGCAAAAAATATTAAGGTTCAGGGAAGGGCTGGACTGGCGTTGTTCACGGCCGGGGTATACGGCATGCGAATGGGAAATTACATTTCGGATCATGATGAAAAAATTGCATTAAAAATAGCAAATGTTATGTGTGGAGGTGACCTGACCTCACCGCAAGAAGTAAGTGAGCAATATCTTTTGGACCTCGAGCGCGAAGCATTTGTTTCGCTTACGGGTGAAAAGAAAACATTGGAACGGATTCAGTCAATTTTAACAGGTGGAAAACCCTTAAGAAATTAACTATGGATGCATACGTAGTGGCGGCGAAACGTACAGCAAATACCCGGGCAAAAAGAGGGGGATTTCGATTCACCCGTCCGGATGATTTTGCAACGGAGGTGATACAGGCACTGGTAAGATCAGTGCCTGGTCTCGAAAATAAAATGGTCGACGATCTAATCGTTGGCAATGCGGTTCAGGAAGCAGAGCAGGGAATGCAAATGGGTAGAATGATTGCCCTTACCGCATTGGGCATCGATAACGCAGGTATGGTAATAAACCGTTACTGCGGATCAGGCGTAGAAGCCATTCACCTGGCCTCTGCTAAAATTCAGGCCGGCATGGCAGACTGTATCATTGCAGGTGGGACTGAATCAATGTCCCTTGTGCCCGTTATGGGTTGGAAGACGGCGTTGAATTATAAAATCGCCAAAGAAAATCCCTCGTACTACACGAGCATGGGTCTTACAGCAGAAGCAGTTGCAAAACAATACAAAATCTCTCGCGAAGATCAGGACAGATTTGCGTATGAATCTCACATGAAGGCTATCAAAGCGCAGCAAGAGGGAAAATTCAAAGAAGAAATTCATCCCATTAAGCTGCAGGAAATCTATGTAGATGAAAACGGGAAAAAGAAATCACGCGACTTCGTCGTCGACACCGATGAAGGACCACGACCTGATACGAATCTGGAGGCGCTTGGCAAAACTGAAACCCGTTTTTGCGCAGGGTGGATCAGTCACAGCAGGAAACTCTTCGCCGACGACAGATGGCGCAGCTTTCGCTGTGGTCATGTCTGAAAAATTGGTGAAGCAGCTCAATGTAAAACCAATCGCAAGAATGCTTAGCTATGCCGTTGCGGGAGTGGATCCGAAAATCATGGGTATTGGTCCGGTAGCTGCAGTTCCAAAAGCCTTGCAACGTGCTGGAATGAAATTGGCAGACATGGACCGGATTGAACTTAATGAAGCATTTGCTGCCCAGTCGCTGGCCGTAGTGCGTGAACTCAATATTGATCCTGCTAAATTAAATGTAAATGGTGGCGCAATCGCAATTGGTCATCCGTTAGGAAGTTCAGGCGCACGATTATCGCTAACGTTGTTTAATGAGTTGAGAAGAAGTGGAAAAAAATACGGGATGGTGACGGCGTGCGTGGGCGGCGGGCAGGGTGTCGCTGGGATTTATGAATTGTTGAATTAAGAATTAAAATGTGAGCACGAAAGTGCAGATCAGACTGAAAACAATATTATGAGCAAAACAGTAGCAACTCAGAAAGCAATACGTGGAGGGGAGTTTTTAATCCGGGAAACGCTGGCCAGTGAAATCTTTATACCAGAAGAATTCAGCGAGGAGCAAAAAATGATTCGCCAGCAATGCAAGGACTTTTTGGACAAAGAAGTTTTCAATCGTCTGGAGGAAATTGATTCGATGAAGGATCCGAAACTTATGCCATCACTGCTTGATAAAGCTGGCGAACTTGGATTGCTGGGTACTTCTGTTCCCACCGAATATGGTGGATTTGGAATGGACTTTAACACGACCATGCTCGTAGCGGAAGTTATTGGAGCAGGGCATTCGTTAGCCGTGGCATTATCGGCTCATACAGGTATCGGTACATTGCCCATTGTATACTATGGTAGTGAAGATCAAAAGAAAAAATATCTTCCAAAACTTGCTAGCGGAGAATGGAAGGCTGCCTACTGTTTGACGGAGCCGGACTCAGGCTCGGACGCTAATTCTGGCAAGACCAAGGCTACCCTTACACCGGATGGTAAAGCTTATCTCATCACCGGCCAGAAGATGTGGATTACAAATGGTGGGTTTGCTGATGTATACATCGTCTTTGCGAAAATTGAAAATGACAAAAACCTTAGCGCGTTCATCGTAGAAAAAACCTTTGGTGGGATCACCATGAATGAGGAAGAACACAAGATGGGAATCAAGGGATCTTCGACCCGACAGATTTTTTTTAATGATTGTAAAGTACCGGTAGAAAATCTGTTATCCGAACGTGAAAATGGTTTTAAGATAGCCGTGAATATTTTGAACGTTGGTCGGATTAAACTTGGAGTAGCCGCTATTGGAGCTTGCAAGAAAACAATATCGCTTGCCACCAACTATGCAAAAGAACGCAAGCAATTTGGAACATCCATTTCGAACTTTGGCGCCATCAAGCACAAGCTTGCCGAAATGATCACAAAGGTTTTTGCATCCGAGTCGGCATGTTATCGTGCAGGTCAAAATATTGATGATGCTTATAATGCGCTGGCAAGCGCGGGAACCGAGCCAGCAAAGGCAAAACTGAAATCTCTGGAAGAATTTGCCATTGAATGTGCTATCCTAAAAGTTCATGGGTCGGAAGTTCTGGACTTCGTCGTCGACGAGGCTGTTCAAATCTATGGTGGTATGGGGTACTCAGCGGAAGGCCCAATGGACAGGGCATATCGCGACGCACGTATAAACCGAATTTTTGAAGGAACAAATGAAATCAATCGGATGCTCACCCTGGACATGCTGGTCAAAAGAGCAATGAAAGGAAGCATTGATTTAATGACTCCGGCGATGGCCGTACAAAAGGAGCTCCTTGCAATACCTGACTTTGGAGCAACGGAAGAGGAAGGGATTTTTAGTAAAGAAAAAAGAGTGCTGTCAAACCTGAAGAAGGCAGGGCTAATGGTGGCAGGCGCTGCTGTGCAAAAATATATGATGAAGCTCTCCGAGGAACAAGAGGTCCTCATGAACCTCGCAGACATTTTAATCGAATGTTATGTGGCTGAATCAACCTTGTTGCGCGTTGAAAAATTAATTGCCCTTCAGGGTGAACAAGCCACGGCAATCCAAAAAGAGATGGCGTTCATCTATCTGCACTATGCGGTTGAAAAAGCTGCATCCTCTGCCAAACAAGCCATAACAGCATTTGCAGAAGGTGATGAATTGAGATTAATGCTTTTGGGCTTAAAACGATTTACGAAGATTGATCCATACAACTTAAAAGAAGCAAGAAGAAAAGTCGCCAACTATGTTATTGAAAAAGGAGAATATCCTTTCTAAAGACGTTTATTAACCTAGACTGAGAAGGTCGGTTCTATCTTAGGGCTGGCCTTTTTTATTGTACGGATGCAAGCTTAAGACTGTTCATTTTTCAACAGCCCATTGAAACAGAAACGTTGATTTTTGCATCAAATGAGCGCTTTTTTCAAGCCGCATGATTTTTGGTAATCCTTTCGAAAAAAAAATTATGCAGTCCAAAAGCTACAGGTTCGACTTTATTGATTGTATTGGTCATTGTTTTCACATTTCCGATTTGGATTGGACTTGCGGGCGGACTATTCGGAATAGTTGTTGGTGTATTTGGCGCGGTGATAGGGGTGATCGCCGGCGTTTTCGGAGCAATCTTTGGCGTGATTGGAGGAATTTTCGGATGGATTTTTGACTGGAGCTGGCCGTTCAATGGATTTTTCCATTGGAAGATTTTTCCGATTCTAATTATCGTCCTGGTCGTTGTCCTGGTTAGCCGATCAAGAAGAATCTAACTTCAAGCTGATCGGATGTTTATTGTATAAGTTGTTGTTCAAAAAATATTTTGAATACGTTGGATATTTTTTGACTTCGCGAAGCTCGGGTTTGACTTTATTCACAAATACAATTTTGTATTGAAATTCGTAACCCTTCTCCACCCTGACATCTTTTTTTACGACATACCATTGTTTGTTCCAGGGATTCAAAACCTTGACCTCCAGGTGGAATAGACCCGGTGTACTCCGAACCCGTAAAAAATGCCCGGGTTGTTTGTTATAAAGTTTTCCATTTACATAGACGTGCATGGTTGCGCCTTTCTCAACTTGCACTGCTATTCCTGAATCATACGCTAACACACTAGCGCTAATCATTAGCAAAGCCACCGCCCCAAACATTTTCATAACAAGATTGTTTTACCTAATTAGTGCAACCTCCGTGCCATCATTCGTTTGAAATTATAGTTTCTTAATGATCTATCATAAGCCAATTCAATCTAACTTTTCGTCCACTAACTTCTTGATTTTAAACTATGGCGTGGTTGTATCTCGTTTGTGCAGGTCTCTTCGAAGTGGCCTTTACGACTTGTTTAAAGCTTTCAAACAACTTTACTCACCGGTGGTGGTCGACAGGTTTTTTTATCAGTATATAGCTTAAGTTTTTATTTGCTGAATAAGGCGATTCAAACAATTCCGCTGGGAACTGGATATGCGGTATGGACAGGAATTGGCGCAGTGGGAACTGCCGTTGTTGGCATCTTCATTTTCCATGAACCAGCATTTTTTTGGAGGGTCTTTTTTATCACCCTCCTTATCGGCTCGATCATCGGTTTAAAGTTCGTCTCGAATTAACCTCGCAGACCGACTAAGAATTCTTCCACTTAATTGAACAACCGATAGCTTTGGTATTTTGAGTGGGTACAGCCTGTCCTGCTAACAATGCATCCACGGCATCCTCCACGTATTTTTTTGTGGCTGACGAAGCATCGCGACTGTTATTGTCGATTGTGCCGATATACGCCACTTTAAAATCACTTCCTTGCTTTTGAAGCACAAACACGTGAGGTGTGTTGGTCGCACCAAAAGATCTTGCCACGGCCTGGGACTCATCAACGAGATAGGGGAAATCATATTTTTTGCGCTTCGCCTGCGACACCATCTCTTCATAAGAATCTCCCGGGGACATTTGAGGATCATTGGGATTGATCGTTATCACTGGGAATCCCTTCTCTGAATACTTTTTGTTAAGTCCTATTATTCTGTCATTATAAGCTCTGGAATAAGGACAAGTATTGCAGTCAAAAATAACGATCGCGCCTTTTGCAGTAGCGTAATCAGAAAGAGCAACCATTTTGCCGTCCACGTTCTTTAACCTGAAGTCGGCCACCGCGTCTCCAATTTCATACTTCAATGGTTTACCAGAAATCAAAACCACCACTAAGCCAATAAGACCGAAAAGTTTCATCTTTTTCATAAGGTTTTTTTAGTTGATCAACGACAATGTATCTAGTTAAGCGTAGCAATCAAATTTTCGAGCTCGCCTTCTTTTAGTTCCTTCTCCACAAACTTCCTTTTCCCTGTTCTTGGATTGAAAATGAGCGTCGCCGGTATAGCACCGCTCCATGACTTATCTACTTTATCAATCCAGCTGTTATAATCGATGTCATCCAGTAACAACACGTCCGATTGGATGTTCTTTCGGACCATAAACTCGTTAACCTTGTCCAGCTTGTCGGCATAGTCAAGGTTTATAAGCGTAATCTTAGCATTTAGATTTTTTTGTGCGTTTATTTTTTCCAGGAGTGGAAGCTCCTTTACACAAGGTGCACACCAGGTTGCCCAAAAATTAATGACTTGGATCTGATCTGATTTCGTGTCTAATATTTTTTGAAGGGCATCAAATTTTACGACAATTGCTTTTTGGGCAGTGGCACCCTGTAAAGAACACAGGATTACTAGCTACGACCACTGTGGTAAAACGACAAAGTTTTAATTGCATATCGGTTAATATTTTACGGTGTTTTTAGGAAACGATTACTTAACATTTATATAAAACCATTATAATTCAAGTACTTAGAAAGTAAAGAAATTTAACTCAAAAAGAATTCCACAAATTTCGCCACTTATCCACATTGAGGGACAAGCTATACTTAAACATCAGTGAATCAATGAATTACAACGAATTTTTTCAATTGATTCTTGTGGACAACTTAAAATGATATCCGAGCTTTAAAAAATAATTAGAGTTTTTAAAGATGATTTTTAAAATAATCTTGATTTTTTATTTTACCAAAATATGAGTCCAAATCTAAATCCAGTGTCTCGACTTTTCGATATCTCCTTTCCAATTATACAAGCCGGAATGGTATGGTGTAGCGGTTGGCGGTTGGCTTCCGCGGTAAGTCAAGCGGGTGGATTAGGACTGATCGGCGCAGGCTCCATGTACCCTGAAGTTCTCCGGGAGCATATTCGAAAATGTAAACAGGCTACTACAAAACCCTTTGGCGTAAATATTCCTTTGCTCTATCCGGAAATTGAAAAATTGATGACCGTGATTGAAGATGAAAAAGTCAGTATCGTTTTCACGTCTGCAGGGAACCCTGATCTATGGACTGGATTTTTAAAGGAAAGAAATGTTCGCGTGGTGCATGTCGTCTCCAGCGTCAAGTTTGCAAAAAAAGCAGAGCAAGCCGGCGTTGATGCTGTCGTCGCCGAAGGGTTTGAAGCAGGGGGCCACAACGGACGCGAGGAGACCACAACGTTCGTGTTGCTTCCGATGGTACGCGATGCGATCACTGTCCCCTTAATAGCTGCCGGTGGGATTGCCAGTGGCGGGGCCATGCTTGCCGCACAGGCATTAGGCGCGCAGGGATTTCAAATCGGCAGCCGGTTTGCCGTAAGCGAAGAATCGTCGGCGCATCCAAATTTTAAAAAGCGAGTAACCGAACTAAACGAAGGCGATACCCATTTGACCTTAAAGCAACTTACTCCTGTTCGAATGGTCAAGAACAAATTTTTTCAGCACATCCAAGAGGCAGAATACCGGGGTGCCTCAAAAGAGGAACTTCATCAGTTGCTGGGCAAGCGAAGAGCAAAACTTGGAATATTTGAAGGCAACATAGATGAAGGGGAATTGGAGATAGGTCAGGTCTCCTCCGCTATAAAAAAAATTCAGCCGGCTGCTGAAATCCTGATGGAACTATGGAGCGAATATGAGGCGGTAAAAAAAGCTTTGTGCTCATGAACTTCCTAAAAATAAAGGAGACGTGTCTTTATGTACATGATCTTGAACGGATCAAACAATTTTATCATGAAATCCTAGGATTACCCGTTATCCATTTCGATCCAGGGAAGCATATTTTTTTTAGACTTGGAAGCTCCGTTTTGTTATGCTTCAACCCGGACGACTCAAAGACAAAGGTTACTCCACCCGCTCATTTCGGAGGAGGCAAACAACACGTTGCATTTGAAGTCAGCAAGTCCGATTATGGCGCTGCAAAAGCCGAGATAAAATCCAAGGGCATTGTTATCATTGACGAAGTGATATGGAAGAGCGGCGAAGAATCTTTTTACTTCGAAGACCCTGAGGGCAACGTCCTTGAAATAGTACCAGATAAGGGTATTTGGGACTAGATTTGAAGGTTAGCGCTAATCGCTTTACCCCTGGATTCAGGGACAGCTGTAGCATTTGACTCTTCTTTAGAAGTGGGGCGATATGAATTATCGTACCATTCTTCATAGTCCTTATATTGAATACAACGTGGCATTAATTTGCCATCCACGAGAATCTTGATGAAGAGATCCGGACTCACGGTTTGCAATAGACTTGTCTTCTGCTCGTTGGGTAACGCGGAGATTTCAACGAACTCAATTCCTTTGTAGATTGTCGAATTAACTTTCATAGTCTTAGGTTGGAAATAATACTTAAACAGCGTTTGTAATCTATGGTTTAATTCGTTGGCGAATTTAATGAGAAATATTTTCGAGAAACGTTGGTATGGCGAATTAATTTTAACTTTTTGGTTATTGGAAGTTTTGAATGGCAGGATTCTTCACTACATCGATTGAATTTCTAAAGGGAGTCGGACCACAGCGTGCTGCCTTGCTGAATAAAGAGTTATCCATTTTCACATTTGGTGATTTAATGCAGCATTATCCCTTCCGTTACGAAGATCGTACTAAGTTTTACACCATCGGTACAATAAGCGATGAAATGCAGTTTGTCCAGGTAAAGGGCTTTATCAAAAAGAAAGAACTCATTGGCGTTGGATTTAAGAAAAGACTCGTAGCTCAGATGACCGATGAAACAGGCGAAATAGAGTTGGTCTGGTTTCAGGGAATCAACTGGATCAATGAAAAAATAAAGCCTGGCGTAGAGTACATCGCATTCGGAAAACCAAGCCGCTTTGGCAATAAATTCAATATCGCTCATCCAGAATTAGATGTTGCTGTAGCAAAGAATAGCAACGAAGGATTTCTACAGCCCATCTACTCCATTACTGAAAAATTAAGGGCCAAACATTTCGATAGCAAAACATTTTCGAAACTAATTCATGAGCTGCTTGCCATCTCGGCCAATAAGATTCGCGAAACATTATCTTCACAAATTATTAACTCAGAAAACCTCCTTTCAAAAAAGGACGCTTTATATAATATTCATGTACCTACAACGTTCGAGTTGCTGGCCAGGGCCCAACATCGGTTGAAATTTGAAGAGTTGTTTTACATCCAACTCCGCCTGTTAAAGATGAAGCTAATCAGGCAAAACAAGTTTAAAGGCCAGCTATTTCAGAATACTGCTCTTCTAAACAAATTCTATAAAGATCATTTGCCATTTTCGCTTACGGATGCCCAAAAAAAAGTCATCAAGGAAATTTATGCCGATTTAAGATCCGGGAAACAAATGAATCGCCTTTTACAGGGCGATGTCGGCAGCGGTAAAACTATCGTCAGCTTTATCTGTATGTTGATCATATTGAGTGGCTCTGCTCAGTGTGCATTGATGGCGCCTACTGAAATACTGGCTCAACAACACTTCAAAAATTTGAAGGCATACGCGGACCGCATGCAAATTTCAATCGCCCTTTTAACCGGCTCAACAAAAAAATCGGAGAGAACTTTAATTCACGAGAAATTACAAAATGGCGATTTACAAATTCTTATTGGAACCCACGCCCTCCTGGAGGAGGAAGTAAAGTTTCACAATTTAGGACTTTCAATCATAGACGAACAGCACCGATTCGGGGTGGCTCAACGCTCAAAACTTTGGCAAAAAAACAAAGATGTTTATCCGCACATATTGGTGATGACTGCAACTCCGATTCCCAGGACACTAGCCATGACGTTATACGGCGATCTGGAAATTTCTGTTATCGATGAGCTGCCCGTTGGCCGAAAGCCCATCAAGACCATCCATCGATATGACGCACACCGCCTACAGGTTAACCAGTTTATCAAAGATCAGATCGAAAGTGGACGACAAGTATACTGCGTATATCCGTTAATAGAGGAATCCGAAAAGTTGGATCTCAAGCATTTAATGGATGGATACGAAAGTGTGGTACGAGCTTTTCCAGATATACCTGTCAGCATCGTGCATGGAAAGATGAAGGCCGAGGCAAAAAGTTATGAAATGAAAAGATTTTCTACGGGTGAAACCAAAATAATGGTGGCCACAACCGTAATCGAGGTTGGCGTGGATGTGCCTAACGCTTCCGTTATGGTTATTGAAAATGCGGAACGTTTTGGACTCTCGCAGCTACATCAACTTCGTGGCCGCGTCGGAAGAGGCGCAGATCAATCGTATTGTATATTAATGACAAGTTACAAGCTTGGTGCGGATTCAAAAATCAGGATCGACACCATGGTAAAAACCAATAATGGTTTTGAAATTGCAGAAACCGACCTCAAACTTCGCGGTCCGGGTGACTTGCTTGGCACACAGCAAAGTGGGGTGTTAGATCTGCTCATCGCAGACCTTGGCAAAGATGGCAACCTTCTTCAGCGTGCGCGTGAAAAAGCAATAGAGGTGTTGACCGATGATCCGGAATTGGTGAAACCCGAAAATCAGGTGATACGCATCCAGGTCGACTCCATGAAGAAAACTGCCGTTAACTGGAGCAGGATAAGCTAGTGGTCAACATTCGTCGTAATTTATTAATTTCACCTATTAACCCCGGCTGAGGTGATGAGTTTTAAAGCTACTATTGGATTGCTCGTGATGGTTGTATCCCTTTACGCATGCAATAGACTTAATGAAACAACCGGGTTCGAAAATCCAGCTTCGGAAGGGTTTGACCTTGCCAATTCTGATCCTGCCGCCGTTGAACTCGCCGATAGCATCATGGTGGCGATGGGCGGGTGGGAAAACTGGGACAACACGCGTTTTATTTCCTGGAACTCGTTTGGTATCAGAAATCTGATATGGGATAAAAAAGAAGAGCGTGCACGAATTGAATCTCTCAAAGATTCCACAACCTATCTTGTCGATTTAAAAACATTAACGGGCAAGGTCTTCATAAAAGGACAAGCAGGTTACAAGAAGTGATTCCTTGAAAAACATGTTGAACCGGGCAAAAAGTATATGGAGTAACGATGCATATTGGCTTGTCATGCCTTTTAAACTAAAAGACAACGGAGTAACCTTAAAGTATCTTGGCGAGGATACACTTAGAACCGGTGATCGATGTAACGTTCTTCAAATCACCTATAATAATGATGGCGATATGCCACGCACTAAATATCATGTCTATGTTGATTTAGCTGACAATCTGGTCAAGCAGTGGGCCTACTACAGCAATGCTAGTCAAGACTCTGCCACCTTTGTTCTTCCATGGGATAATTATAAAAAGTATGGAAGCATTCTACTTTCCGCGGATCGCTCCGAGGGTAGTGGGCCGGTAGGCGTGTCGGTAGACAATAGCTTGAGCGAAAAGATTTTTACTGAGTTGGAGTGATATGGACCAATTCAAGCATGGGGTCAAAGCACACAAAAAAGGCAGGCAACACTATTAACGAAGGGCATTTTCAGGCACTAATTGAAAACGCTCATGACGCGATTGTGGTTTATGATTCTTCCGGTAGAATCAAATATGCGAGTAAGTCGGTAAAAAAGATTCTGGGATTCAACGTCCGGGAAGTAGTGGGTCGATTCGGTACTCACTTTGTTCATCCCGATGACATTGAACAAACAAGCAAGTTATTTTACGCACTCCTGAAAAAGCCCCGTAAAACAATAACGCTTTTTCAACGGATCAGACATAAGAACGGCAGTTACATTTGGTCTGAGGCACTCCTTACAAACTTCAATAATGTTCCCGAAATTCGAGGCATTGTTTCAAACTTTCGAGACATAACAGAAAAAAAATTAGCAGAGGAAAAGATTCGAAAGACAAAACAATTGTTGGAATCAATCACTGAAAATTTATCCGAAGGAATTTTCATGGGGATCCTGGAGTCCAAATTCTTATATGTTAATGAAGCATTTTTGAAACTGACGGGATATAAATCCATGAACGAAGTTCTAAAAATAAAACTGAAGGATTTTTACAAGGATAATAAACATCGTCTCCAGATTGTCAAAAATCTCAAAGCCTCTTTAACATTAAAGGGAGTTGAGGCATGGTTCCGAAAAAAGAATGGTGAATCGTTTCTGGGGGTCATTAACATTAGCCTGTTAAAAAACGAAGGACGAGCAGACTACTTTGTTGGTTCTATACGAGATATCACGAACGAAAAAATTGCAGAGCGCGAGAAAATTGAATCCAGAAATTTTTTAGACAACATTATTAACACAGTAGCGGCACCAATCTTTGTAAAAGATTCGAACCACCGTTGGGTACTGGTCAATCAGGAATTTTGCAACCTTACAGGCAGCACAAAAGAGGAACTCATTGGAAAATCTGATTTCGATTTCTGGCCGGCTGATGAAGCGAAAATATTTATTAAGGTGGACAAAGAAGTGCTTCGAACAGGACGAACAATTGTGAATGAAGAAAAAATTACCTCTCCGAATGGGAAAGTGCATGATTTACTGACGGTCAAATCCGATTTATAAAAATGAAAATGGAAAAAAATTTATTATTGGCTTTATCACCGAGATCACAGAAATAAAAAAAGCGCAGGAAAAAATAAAACAGCTTCATGCGAACCTGGAAGCGGTAATGGAAAGTGCAAATGAATCGATCTTTGCCGTTGATCAGAAATCTAAATTATACAGCTTTTAATAAGCATCATCAGAAAATAATGAAGGAGCTGTATGATGCCGATATAAAAATAGGGGCCAATAAAATTCAATATTTACAAAAATCGAAAGAAGCATCCTGGGTTAAATCTGAGCTTCAAAAAGCATTGAAAGGGAATCACTATTACAGCGAACATGGCCTTGGCCACCCCTACAACGGATACATTCAAACTACATACCATCCTATTATGGATGACAATGCCAAGGTGAAGGGCGTTGCCGTGTTTGTTCAAGACATAACCCAACAGAAGCAGTTCGAAGCAACTATAAAATCCATCAATTCAAATTTGCAAGCCGTCATGGAAAGCACGGCTGACAGAATTCTAGCGCTTGACAGAAACTACCGGTACATCACATTTAATCAGTCGCACGCTGAAAGCATGCGAAATTTATTTGGCAAAAGTATTAAAGCAGGTGATAGCGTGTTGGACGCCCTTCCACCTTCAATTTCGCAGATTACAAAACGGGAAAATGCCAAGGCTTTGGCAGGAAAAAGATTTCAAAGCCATTTACAGCTGCCCAATAAAACCATTTTGGAAACTTCTTACAATCCGATTTATAATGACCAGGGAAAGGTCACAGGATCAGCGTTGTTTGTAAGAGACGTTACAGAAAGCAGGAGAACTGAGGATAGGCTGAAAGCCATGAACGAAAAACTCATGACCAGCAAAATTTTCAACTTGCAGCACAGGAGGAAGAATTAAAGAATGCATTGAACGAGTTGTCGGAAAGAAACTTCGAACTTGATCAGCTGATGTACAAGACTTCGCACGACCTTCGTTCGCCTCTCACTTCCATTATGGGCTTGCTAAATCTGGCTAATCTGGATAAGGATCCCACGAACACGCAACTCTACCTGGATAAGGTAAAAGATCGGATCAACAAATTGGATGACTTCATAAACTCCATGTTAAACTATGCAAGGGTTAACCGGGTAGAACTGGAAATGATTCCAATTGATCTTGAGGAGATAGCCAAAAATTCAATTAAGGAATTAGAGTATCTGGAAAATTTCAACAAAGTAAAAATCGATCTGTCTGTAAAAACAAATCACCTGGTTTACAAGACCGACAAACTGAGAATTAATATTATTTTTAGCAACATTATTTCTAACGCATACAAATATTACAATCCTGCCAGCGAGAGTTTTTTGAAAATCAAAATTGATGTTGGCATTGATAAAGTAAAAATTGAATTCAGAGATAATGGAATTGGCATCAAGCCGGAACACATGGATAAAATTTTTAATATGTTTTACCGCGCCACGGAACGTTCTCAAGGATCTGGATTGGGGATGTATATCGTGAAGCAGGCGGTTGAAAAACTCAATGGAACTATTTCACTTCATAGTAAATATGGCGAAGGTACACGAATAAAAATTATCTTGCCAAACGGAAAATAAACAAAACAAGTTTTTATGACAAGACCCGATTTCAACACACTTCCTGAATTTCACAAACGTTATGTCCAGCATGTTAAAGATTATGATCTGTTGGAAGCGATGAAAATTTCTTCCAAAGAAACGTTAGCGCTGGTGAGATCGATACCAGAGGAAAAGGGAGAACACCGATACGCGACTGGCAAATGGAGTATAAAAGAATTGCTTTGTCACATGATGGATACTGAGCGAATATTAGCATATCGTGCGCTTCGATTTGCCAGAAATGATAAAACAAATTTGCCTGGCTTTGAAGAAAATGATTATGCGCCGCAGGCAAATGCTGAAAATCGAAATATCAAACAGATTGCAGATGAAATGGAGCGGCTGCGCATGACCACCATTGATCTATTTGTAAATTTCACTCCTGAGATGTTAAAGCGAAAAGGATTGGCCAATAACCTGGAACTTTCCGTCTTGAATTTAGGATATATAATCTCTGGTCATGAATCCCATCATCGGAGCCATATTGAAGGAACGCTATTTGTCCTAGCTCAGCATGAGGAATTGGATTATTATTTTATTTTTTATTTCCTGGTGCTGCGCTTGTTCACCTATTTCAAAAAAATCGCTTGATAAGACCTTTCGGCTAACGGACGAAAACTTTAAGGACCACACCGGCTTTGCCCTGTACGACCTGGAAAAACAAAAATCGTTATATGAATACAAATCCAGTCACTATTTTACGCCGGGTTCAAACACGAAAATTTTTACTTTTTTTTCCTGCTTGACACTCCTGGGGGATTCTGTTCCAGCGCTTAAGTACATTCAGCATGATGATTCCTTGATATTTTGGGGAACAGGTGATCCGTCGTTCTTATACAAGGAGGTATATGACAATACGCGGGTCTTTTCTTTTTTAAAATCAACGTCACGCTCACTCTATTTTTCAGATCGCAATTTTCAAACTACGAATTTTGGTCCAGGGTGGGCATGGGATGATTACAACGACTACTATTCTGCGGAGCGATCACCATTTCCTATTTACGGTAATATTTTGTCCGTAAAAGCCATTCGAAAAAAAGTCGAAGTACAGCCGCCCTATTTTAGAAACTACTTGAAAATTGAAAACAAAGAGGAAAAAGCGAAGGTAATCAGGCGCTACGAAAGCAATGAGTTTGTTTTTCATCCAAATTTCTCACAAAAGGAATTTAATGCCGATGTTCCATTTAAAGTAGCACCCGAATTAACAGCTAACTTACTTACGGATACATTAAAGAAAATGGTGAGGCTCGTTCCAAAGCCGTTGTCTAAATCAGCGCGAACATTGTATAGCGTGCCCGTTGATAGCCTTTACAAAGTCATGATGCAGGAAAGTGATAATTTCATTGCAGAACAACTTTTACTGATGTGCAGTCAGACCATAAGCGACACTTTGCAACCGGAGATAGCGATACGGCATATTAAGAAGAACTTTCTTCATGACATGAAGGATGAACCACGCTGGGTTGATGGATCGGGCTTGTCGCGGTATAATTTATTTACACCTCGTTCGATTGTGCAGTTATGGGAAAAAATTTATCAACGCGTACCACGCGAACGTCTTTTTGCGCTTTTGGCGACCGGAGGTAAGTCTGGAACGATTAAAAATTGGTATTATGGTAAGGAGCCCTATATCTTTGGCAAAACGGGCTCATTAAGTAATAACCACTGTCTGAGCGGGTATCTGGTGACAAAAAAAGGAAAGACGCTGATTTTTGCGTTCATGAACAACAATTTTACCGCTACCGTTAATGACATCAGGCGAAACATGGAAAATATTTTAAGATCGATTTATGAAAGTTATTAGGTTCTGTCTGCTCCTCATAGGAACGGCCTTCACCCACGTTCAAAGCGAGGCACAAGCGCTGGATAGCCTGGACATCAAAATTGGCCAAATGATACTGATTGGATTTCCAGGGCCTGCAGTGGATCCAAAGGTGTTGGAAGAGGTACGTGATGGAAAAGTGGGTTCTATCATCCTTTTTGAAAAAAACATTCCACCTACCAATTCCTTTGTTGCGCTCAAAAAAATCATCTGGACTTATCAGCAAGCAGCGCCCATTCCACTTCTTATTGGTATCGACCAGGAAGGTGGCAGAGTAAACCGATTGAAGGACAAATATGGTTTTCCAAAGTCGATCACCGCTGCGGCTATGGGAAAATCGCCCACGCCTGGACTCTGTGCGATTTTATGCCGAAGCAACAGCCTCCACGTTATCGGGGCTGGGTATTAACATTAATTTCGGACCTGTTGTAGACCTCGCTTCAAATCCTGACAATCCCATCATTGCTAAATATGGAAGGGCATTTTCAGCAAATGAAGATTCCGTCATCATATTTGCGAAAGAGTTTATAAAGCAACATCACCGTTACAATGTACTGACATCGCTCAAGCATTTTCCAGGTCATGGAAGTTCGAAAGATGATACTCATCTGGGAATTGCCGATGTCACCAACACCTGGGAAGAAAGAGAGCTTAAACCTTATAAAAGTCTCATTGATTCCGGATATGTCGATGCTGTTATGACGTCACATATCGTTAATAGAAAATTAGACCAAGCAGGGAAATCCCGGTACGCTTTCCGCCGATATCCTGGACGGAATACTTCGTAAACGTTTAAAATTTAATGGCGTGATTTTTACAGATGATATGCAAATGCATGCCATCACAAAACACTACGGTTTGGAAGATGCTATCAAACTTGCAGTAAATGGTGGTGTTGACATCATGACGTTCTCTAATAATATCCAAGGCAGCGACGAACGCACGGTGGACAAAGTTCATTCGATTATTAAAGAATTCGTCAAAAAAGGCGTGATAAAAAAAGAACGAATTGATGAAAGTTTTACCCGGATCATGAAGCTGAAGCGTCGCCTGGAACAGGCCAATCAAAACATTTATTATCAGCAAGCATTGGAAAAATCGAATCGTGAATTGGAAGCAGCGCGGGCAAGAATTAGCAAGTCAACAAGCAGCGTTTGATAAGCAATTACAATCGCAGAGATGAGTCCAAGAAAAAGAAAAAGAAGCGAAAAGCGAAAAGTTAATAAATCAGGGTTTGACGATCTAGCCTGAGGCTATGCTTACGGCGTTTTGTTGGGCTTTAGATTCTCCTCAAACAGTTTTAAGATTCGTTTATACTCATCGGTCCAGCTGCTGGGCTCAACAAATCCATGATCTTCCATTGGATATACCGCCAGTTCCCAATTATCCTTTCCTAATTCGATCAATCGCTGTGACAACCGAACGACATCCTGAAAATGAACATTCGTATCAACCATGCCATGACAAATAAGCAAGGCACCTTTTAGACCTTCGGCAAAATATATGGGTGAGCTGTTGGCATAGGCGACACTGTCTTCATAGGGCATGTTTAAAATACATCCTGTGTAGGCATGATTGTAGTGTGCCCAATCCGTTACCGGACGTAATGCTGCACCGGCAGCAAAAACATCGGGCGCGGTAAACATAGCCATGAGCGTAATGAAACCTCCATAGGATCCACCATAAATTCCGATGCGTTTCGGATCAATGCCATATTCATCAACCAATAGTTTTGCCGCATCAAGGTTGTCTGTAAGATCTTTGCCACCCATATGTCTGTAAATTCCCGTTCGCCAGTCTCTGCCCATACCCTGCACTGGCCCGATAATCAATGTCTAATACAGTATATCCCTTGTCCGCCAAAAGGTTATGAAACATGTATTCCTTATAATAATTGCTCCACCACTTGTGCGCATTTTGAAGGTAGCCCGCGCCATGTACAAAAACCACAGCCGCTCCGTTGGGTTGTGCAGGTTTATAGATTCTTCCATACACTTCGGCATTGTCACGTGCTTTAAAAGTTATGATCTCAGGATCACGCCAAGGATATGATTTAAATTCATCGGTCAACGAGTTTGTGATTTGTTTTGCCTTGGCCCCAGGCTTTATTTTCCATGATGAATAATTCCCAGGGCTTATTGCTGTAAGAGTACCGAAAGGCAATTGTCTTTTCGTCGGGTGAAATTTCGGCTTCATGCGCACCTGTCATAGTGGTTAGACGTTCCGATTTGCCGCCATTCACCGGTAAGCGGTAAAGGTGTTTTTCGCCTGGATGAACTTCATTCGTAATGAGGTAAAAATATTTTTTGCTATTGCATAGTTTCACCTGCTGTACTTCAAATTTCCCCTTGGTCAAAGCTTGCTTTGAACCAGTCGTAACATCGATGGTGTACAAGTGCGAGTAACCGGTTTCTTCAGAAGTAAACCAAATTCTTTTGTTGTCGGCTAGCCAGCCCATAGGTGAAATTTCTCCAAACCCTTTCGTGGTTGGCCCGCCAACCCATGCGTCATCGTGTTGACGATCGAGGAGAGTAAGCTTTTGTGTCACAGGATCCAAAAGCATGATCCAGCAATCTTTAAAATCCAACGAGCGTATGATGACTACGCAATATGCGCCGTTGTCGGACCAGCTGACGACTGAAAAATTTATGGGACGTATTTCGATGTTTTTCAACTTTTGAATTTTCGCGTGAATACGTTGGCGCATCGGTGATGCCAGGAATATGATCCGTATTGACGTTGAAGACCGTATCTCTTGCGATATCATAAATATAAAGCTCACTGGAAGCTACCGGTTCTCCAACTTTAGTTCGCGCGTTAATGTCTTCCGTAAATCCCGAGGTCGTTACATAATTTGGAACAATGGTTTTCTTTGGATTTGTGTTTTTGGCAATTTCATACAAAACGAATTTCTCATCCGGGCTTACTTGAACCATTTCCACAATCTTGTCCTCCAGGTAAATCACTTTCGGTTTCTTGGGCTGTTCGGCTTGCCTTGTTCTTTCGTTTGAGTTCGTGTTTGGTATCCCTTTCTTTCAAAACCTGGAAATGGGCAAGCTGATCTTTTTTTAACCATTTCTCTTGTTCTGAAACCGATCGTGGCAGGCTTACTACCTTTTTCGAAATTTGTCAGCTGTGTAAATTTTCCCGTGCTTATTTCCCAGCTATAGGCATCGTGGCCAATGGTAAAAATGATTTTCCTTTCATCGCCCGAAAAGTATGGTCCGAATTCTTGGGAGACGGTATTCGTAATCTGCGAAATCTTTCCGGAAGGAATGTCATACAAAAAAATGTCGCCATTTTTTTCGTAGGTCATTTGTGTATTCGCTTTGTTATACCTGCCAAATCGAGCAGGCGAGTTCCGTCGTTCCTCCAGTGTAGTCTTACGGGGAACGGAATTTTGAAGGGTGATAGAATATAAGGAATCAGAGAGTGCACCTTCAGGATTCCAGTAAAAGTTGAGCGTCTTGCTATCAGGCGACCAGAAAATGTTATTGGGGGCTATTCCAATCCACTTGGGATGCCGCATTATTTTTTCTACGGTTAGCTCCTCTGGAGATTGTGCTTTTAGAATAGCAGGCAATAAGAATAAGATCAAGCACCAACGAATCATGAAATGGCAAAATAAAATTAAGGGCCAAGATAATGTAAATGAGGTTATTTTTTTATCGCGGATATATTCAATCGGTGTTTTATTACTCGGATGGCTTATTAAAAAAAATGCCCGGTAACTAGCCGGGCATTTTATAATCGTGAAACCGTATTATGAAATTTCTAAAAATCCAGTTTTTGAAGGTAATCGAAGTCATATTTCATGCTTTCCAGGGCTGTGCTGGCGTACTCTTCCTGTTCAACAAATATGTGTTTTACACCTGATTTTTTTGCGTTTTTGAGTATTTCCAACACTTTGATTTGACCTTTTCCGAATTCAGTGCTTCGTTGTTTGGCAACATCCATATCCTTTAAATGCCATAGGGGAAATCTTCCCGGATACTTATTAAAATATGCCAGTGGATCATTGCCGGATGCTACTACCCACCCTAGATCAAGCTCCCAGGTCACTAGATTCGGGTCTGTGTTGTTTAATAAAACATCATACAATACCTGGCCATTTTCCTTTTCAAACTCATATTCATGGTTGTGATAGCCAAATATGATATTTGATTTTTTACAATCCTCCCCCGCTTTCGAGAAGGTTTCGGCAACGCTTTTGTAATTGTCGACCGTTTGACCCTTGGAAGGAAGCGACGAACAAACTAAATAATCCTGCCCGGCCTCGGCCGCGCTGTCGATCGATCGTTGCCAATCTTTGTCCACATGAACGTGACCGCTTCGCAAGGTCATCCCCAGGTCTGACACTATTTTCTTTATTTCTTTCGGTTGAAGACCATAATAATTTCCTTTCTCGCTTCGCGCAGACTCTAATTCCTTATATCCAATCTTTGCCAATTGTTTTAAAGTGCCGACTGCATCGGTAAGCATTTCCTTCCGTACACTGTAAAGTTGAATGCCAATATTTTTTACCTTTTCAGCTTTCGTAAGCCTTGGAATAACTAATGCACCCACCGTTAAGCTTCCTGCTGTTTTAAAAAAATCACGTCTCGTTTTCATGTCATGAGTTTATGTTACACGATTTAAACCACAATGCATATCTCCTGGAAAAACGAAAGGACGCATGTGATCCCTGAAGGTGAAAAACTAATGGTTTGCTATACATCGTTCAGGGGAAATATTATAAAAGGAAAAACAGCGTGATCAGAGCCATTAATTACATGACCTTACCGTTTTGTCATGTGCATATAATCAAGCGTTACATTGAGCATTGCTTTTAGCCCGGTACAGCATTCCAAGTTCATCGATCATAAAATCCGGTGTATGATGTGATGGAACTACGTTAGGATCCTGATTGGCCATCATCGCCCCCACAAAGAAAAAGAAACCGGGTACCTTCTGCTGGAAGAACGCAAAATCTTCCGCTCCCGTCACTGCATTAATGAGCATGACATTTTCTTTACCTGCCGCTTTTTCCAGACTGCCAATCATTTTCTCCGTGAGCGCCGGGTCATTATAAGTCACAGGAGTTTTGTTCTCAATGGTAACTTCTGCTGTTGCCCCTCCACTTTCTGCAATTTTTGTAGCCGTCAATTTTATTTTTTCATGGATTTTGGTTCGCATGTCATTGTCAAGTGTTCGGATGGTCCCTGCCATCACGGCTTCTTCGGGAATAATATTTTCGCGAATGCCTGCATTAATTCTTCCTACACTGATTACCGCTGCTTCTTTGGTGAGCTCTGTTTGACGACTTACAATAGTTTGAAGCCCGTTGATAATTTGCGCAGAGATCGCGATAGGGTCTACTCCCATCCAGGGCGCTGCGCCGTGACTTTGTTTTCCTTTTACTTTAATGGTAAACCAATCGGAAGCAGCCATCATACCGGCTGGCCTATAGGTAATTCTTCCCAAGGGACTAATGGACTGGATATGCATACCAAAAATAACATCGACTTTTGGATTTTCCAGTACGCCCTCTCTTACCATTAAGCCTGCGCCCCCTTCTTCACCAGGAGGTGGACCTTCTTCTGCAGGTTGAAAAATGAATTTTACGGTGCCCTTTAAATCACTTTTATTTTTTGATAGTATTTCGGCAACGCCCATCAAGATGGCCACGTGTGTATCATGACCGCAGGCATGCATCACGCCCGTTTCCTGGTCATTAAAAACGGCTTTTTCTTTGGAAGCGTAGGGTAATGAATTTCGCTCCGTTACAGGAAGGGCATCCATATCTGCGCGCAGTGCGATCACGGGTCCAGGCTTGCCAGTTTTTAGGAGTCCGACTACGCCAGTTTTTGCAACGCCTGTTTGAACCTCAATTCCCAGCTTTTTTAAATGATCGGCGACAATTGCTGCGGTTTTAACTTCGCGGTTGGAAAGTTCTGGATATTGATGAAAATGTCTTCGCCACTCAATGACTTTCCCTTCTATCTCTTGAGCCTGTTGATCAATTTTGGCCTGTAATTTAGAACTCATCTGCGCAAATGCATTCCCAAAAATTAAAATGCTAAGCAAGGTGACACACAATGTCTTCATGTCTTTTGTTAATTTGAGTCAAAACAAGGTAAATATTTACACGCCGGGACCAAAACTTAAATTATGGAATGGATAAAAATATTTCCAAACGAGACGGTCGCACGGACAACCATCCAAGAACATATACCGCAGTTAATTATTGTGGGAGGCAAACGAATTTGTCTGGCGTTGCACGAAGGAAAATTTTTTGCCGTTCAGGACAAATGCACGCATAATGGTGAATCGCTCAGCAAAGGACGAATTAACTACAGAGGAGAAATCGTGTGCCCTTTCCACGGATTTAGATTTGATCTTAATGGTGGCATGGCCTGCGATTCTGCAAGCCACGATTTAACGACTTATCCCATTAAATCGGACGATAGCGGATTTTTTATTGGGCTATGAAAATGATTAATCCTTATTTTCGTTTTTTTAAACTCAGCTAAACAATTCAAGCTTCGCTACGAATGTCAAACATCAAATTAGTTTTACTCTTATTTCTGGCAGGATATCATCCAGTGGTGGGCCAATTTGTTGTTTCAGAAGATGGATGGCGTGAACAGCTAAATTTGCAAAGTGCATTACCCGAAAAATTACTCAGTACACGCAGCGCGGCGTTTTACAATTATACCCTGACAACGAAAGAATTAGCGGAAGTGCAATTAGCATTTCAACGGACAGGAATAGACGCCATTATATACTTCGAAATGGATAAACTCTTTGCCAGCAAAGACGTAACGAAAGGTTTTGGAGATTATCTGCTGAAGCGCGAAATAGCCAATTTAGTTTTTATCGAAAAAAATGATCAAGGCTACAGAATAACCATTACCCCTTTTTCAGGCAAAGAAAATGTGATGGAGCCAAAACAGGCCGCATGGTCGGCCACAAATCGCCTACTGACCGAAGTACTAAAAACGCTTCATACAACGGCAGCCAATCAGCAAAAGAAACAAAATCTTTTAATTAACGACGCACCTGAAACAGACGCAAAAATCGAATTTATTCTCGGCAAACGAAATGAATTCTTTGCCACCGATTTGAAAGTTGATCCCCTGGCTGTTCCAAAAACAGGAGATGAAGCAATTGATAAAGAGTTGGAGGAAATTTTTAAGCTCAATTACCCGCTAAAATTTAAAATGACAGAGGCGGGAATTCCCGAGAAGGAACTTCGAAAGCAAGGGCAGTTATATGTGCTGGGTTTTATTCATGCGCGTGGTTCCGTTGCTAAAGAATTGTTAGGGTACGACATGACAAAATCGGAAAGCGCGCTCCTTTCGGTAACATTCCACGAATGGTCAGCAGCAGCTAAAAAATATTCCATCCAATACACCGGTCTTTAAATTCTATTTCAAACATATCGATTCCGGGAATGTATTTCTTGGAACCAAATGGGATGCTGATGTTACCTGGCAGCAGGCGCTGCTCAATCATATCCAGGGTATGAAACTGGAATTGAGAATTGATTAATCCCTTCCCGCGCAACCCTGGCATTAAAACAATATTTGACTATTTATTTTTTTCTACTGACATAAGGCTGTCATCATTCTATTCGAATTTAGAATTCAATTCTAATGCTAATGGATGTTAATGACTTTATTATAAATCTGCCAAAAGAAGAACGCGTTATTGTTTCAAGGTTGCGAGACTTATTATTTGAAACAGAACCGCGTTTTCGTGAGAAACTTTCTTATGGGGTGCCTTACTTCTCACGAAACCGAAGGGTGTGTTTCATTTGGCCAGCGTCCGCTCCTTTGGGACCAACAAATGCCAAAGTTTCATTCGGTTTTTGTTACGCGAATCTTCTTTCCAATGTACAAGGAATTCTTTTAAAGGAAGGGCGAAAACAAGTCTACATCGCCCGCTTCTCATCAATAAATGAAATTGATGAAAAACTACTTCTCGAAATTATTCAGGAAGCGCTGATCGTTGATGATTTGCACCTTCAGAAAAAAAAATATAAAAAAATATGAGCGAACCTCTCAAGTATATGTACAATGTGAATTTCTTCGAGCGGCTTTACCCTGTGCTGAAGTCGGTAATCCCGGGCTTTGAAGAACGCAAATTTGTGTATTCTGTTTTTGATACGGAATGGCCTGATCTTGAACTCAAGCAGCGGACGCGACAAATAACAAAAGCGTTGAACAAGTGTCTTCCCACAGAATATCCGAAAGCAGTAGAATTGGTGGTATCTATTGCCAGCTTGCTGCGGGAAAAAGAAAAGGAACAAAGCTATCCTTTCGTCTTCCTTCCAGAATACATTGAGCTCTATGGACTCAATCATTTTTCCCTTTCTATGAAAGCCTTGGAGGAAAGTACAAAACTCGTTAGTGCGGAATTTGCCATTCGCCCATTTATCGTTCACTATCCACAGGAGACAATGAAGTACATGGTAGCCTGGTCTAAACATCCTGACGCTTCCGTGAGACGTCTTTCATCTGAAGGGTGCAGACCACGGTTGCCCTGGGCGATGGGGTTGCCTGATTTTAAGAAAGACCCCTCTCCAATTTTACCAATACTGGAAAATCTCAAAGCCGATCCCTCGGAATATGTCCGACGCAGCGTGGCCAATAATCTGAACGACATTGGCAAGGATCATCCCGAGATAGCATTGCAAATTGCCAGAGCGTGGAAAGGAATAAGTCCGGAGACCGACTGGATTATTAAGCACGGATGCCGCACGCTTTTGAAACGAGGGCATGAGGCGGCGCTGAACCTTAACGGTTTTGATCCCAAGGCGAAAGCCTCCGTGAAGGAATTTACCCTTTCCGGAAAAGTTGCGATTGGTGACCGTTTGGACTTTGGTTTTACTTTTCTTAGTCGGGAAAAAAAATCAACTCGTTTTCGACTGGAATATGCCATTGATTATCAAACACGATCTGGAAAAGTATCACGAAAGATTTTTAAACTCACGGAAAACACTTTTGAACCCTTTGAACCAATTCAGATTCTGCGCAAACAATCATTCAAGGATTTAACTACACGGAAGCATTTCAAGGGACGACACTATCTTCGAATTTTGGCGAATGGAAGAGAGTTGGCGGGAAGTGAATTCTTCGTCACTTAGAATTGTTCGTCTATCGTTATATTGTTAAAAAAAATTTATGCCTCGTTCAGGTTACGCCGATCTTCCTCTTCATTATGGACGTGTGCCGGTTTGGCTTGCTGAACGCATGACGAAATTGGGAGGTGCTATTGTCGAGGCATTGGTCATTGAGTACGGAAAATCAGAAGTGCTGAAACGTCTCAGCGATCCAATGTGGTTCCAGGCATTTGGTTGTGTATTGGGAATGGATTGGCATTCGTCGGGCATTACCACGTCCGTAATGGGAGCATTGAAACGAGCGATCAATCCAATTTCAAAAGAGATAGGGATCTATATTTGTGGAGGACGAGGCAAGCATTCACGTCAAACGCCTAACGAACTATTAAAAATTGCAGCGCAAACCGGGTTAAATGGTGATGCCTTGGTACGATCGAGTAAACTTTCGGCCAAAATTGATAACACAGCCGTTCAGGATGGATTCCAACTATATCTCCACAATTTTATTCTCACCGATAATGGTGAATGGGCGGTTGTGCAGCAGGGATTGAATGATGCGACTGGTATGGCCCGTCGCTACCATTGGCACTCAACGCAGCTCGAATCATTTCTCAATGAACCGCACGTCGGTGTCTGCGGTGAAAATCAAGGACTGATATTAAACTTAACAGATCGCAACGCTGTGAATACACGTAACAGCATTATTGATATCACAGCCGAAAATCCTGATAGGATGTTGGGAGAGATTCGCAAAATCGTGTTGCCACGGCATCACGAAGTAACCCTCAGTGATGTTAATTTGAAACGACTGGGCGCTATCCTCACCGTTGCGCATGAGATGCAACACAAAAATTTTGAGTCCTTGCTTTTGCTGGAAGGCGCCGGACCCCGGACAATTCAATCATTGACATTGGTAAGCGAAGTCATTTATGGAACACCTTCCCGTTTTACGGATCCTGCGCGATACTCGTTTGCCCATGGCGGGAAGGATGGCCATCCATTTCCCGTGCCCTTAAAAGTGTATGACGAGACTATTGGTGTATTGAGAACATCCATTGAAAAGGCTAAACTTGGCGCGAACGAAAAGCAACAAGCGATCAAACAACTTACGATACTTGCTCAGGATGTGGAGAAATCATTCATACCCAAACCTTTTTTTGAGAATGTTGTAAGGAAGGAGCGTGAAGAGTCATACAAATACGACGGGATGACCGTGATGGGTAAAGCACAACCGCCACATTCGAAGAAAAATCAACAACTCAAACTCTTTTGAAGCGCGCAATGAAAAGTGAAACAAAGAAAAAAGCGGTTGCATTTGATTTTGTGTTGGAAGAACTTTATTCATTGGAACCGACTGTAAAGCCTATGTTTGGCTGCCATGCCGTGTACGTTAAGGAAAAAATTGTTTTAATTCTTCGGCGCAGAGAGCAGCTACCCGGAAGATAATGGAGTTTGGCTTGCAACAAGTCGGGAGCATCACGATAGTCTCAAAAAAGACCTTCCCGGTATGCGTACCATTGCCCTCTTTGGAGGAGCCGAAAGTGCGTGGCAAAATTTACCAGCGGACAGCGAACACTTTGAAGAGGAGGTGATGAAGGCGTGTAACTTGATTTTGAGGGGAGATCCGCGGATTGGAAAAACACCAAAGCGGCGTGTAAAAAAACTTAATTAATTAGGGCGGCTAAACAGCACTTTAACTTTCGTGTAGTATACCGTTGTGGTACCCTCAAAGCCTGAATCAGTTCCAATCATTAACCAAATGTCACCGTTGCTATTGCTTTGGGCTATTAAAGGCTCCGCCGACGGTGACGCATTATTTCGGGTGATGAGCGTGTATTCAGCAACTGTTAACGGGGTTGCAATATCGCCCAGGACAGTAGCATTCGAACCCGCTTCACTTTGATTACCTTTATCGATATTCAGCACATATTGATCACCTTGAACATTCTTTACAGGCTCAATTTCACTGGCACCCGCTTTTAGATATACACTTTCACCCGGTGATCCTCCGGCTCCAACTGACCCTTTGGGTGCATTTGAAGCCAACTCAACATCAAAAACAAGTGTGTAAGACGTGTTTGGATTCAATCCCGTCACTTTTCTTTTTATGAACATAAAAAGATCGTCACTGTGATTATTGCCCGAGAGCATAATGGCTTTCTGTGTACCAAGGTTCGCGGGAAGATTTGTGTAACCATACTTCAACTCGTAAAAGCTTGAATCTTCAGCATTCGAGGGCAAATCCGCAAAGTCGGCTTTCCAGCCCTCCTCCGATTGACTGAAATCAAACGAAACGGAAAAAACGGAAATCCCCTTATCGTCATCGGAAAGGGAACAACTGCACAATAACATTATACAAACCAATACAATAATCCTGCTACACATATCGCAAACGATTTTAGGTCTTTAGACACCAAAGTTCCTATAAAAGTTGGAAAGTTTCAGGGTGTGCTTGTCAAGGGACTCCGTCTAATTTTTTCAAAAAAAATCAAGAATAAGAATATATTTTATGCATTTACGTCCTTGTTAGTGGAACCTCTTGGTTATTCTTTCGTTCACCTTTTAAAACCCTAGATGATGGATATTTCTACTGATAATAAGTTTCCATTCAGTTCGGTCCTCAATCTCCGATTGCTGATTGAACATTGGGAAAAAAGTATTGCCCAAGGAAATGTGCCTGGTTTTAGCCAGGGTTTAATAAATGCAATTAACGAGGCTCCTGAGTTAAGAGAGCCCATCTACGACCTCTCGATCCTTGAGAAACATAAATCATTAATTAAGTTTCTGATAACTGCGGTAATCCCTGCGGCAAACCAGGAGAATGAGATCGCCGCGGCAATCTTCCCGTTTGATTTTAAAGCTTTATACAGTACAAAAGCATTTGAGCGGACGCTTGACTTAAATGACATGGAGAACTGTGTCACGACGAATCTGCCCAATAATCAAATGATGTTGGGAAAGACGGTCAAAGCCTGCTTGTTGATTCTCGAAAAGTTTTATGGCGTAAGAATCGGGTTGGAAAAGCCGATACTTTTTACGCTGCGAAATGCTGATACAGGACTTGACAAAGTCTATCGCGTTGAAATCAATCATCAGTTTTGCGAAATCATTTCGAAAGGAAAAATAAGGCCCATCGAAAAACATGTTCTAAAATTTTTGACTGAAAAGATTTATGATGTAGATCTGTGGATGCAGTACATCCGGCCCGATGATTTTGAATTTCAAGGATTCATGGTGATGAGATTGGTCGATGTCACGGAACAGGAAATGCTCTCCTCCATCAAATATGATTTGCTGAAAAAAAATGCAGTTTCAGAAGAAGCAAGTTTTACAACCATTCAACATAAATTGAGATCTCTTTTTGGCATCCAGGAAATTCAAATAGGACTTGCTTATTGTGACACCGCCAACAATCTTATTATTACAAACTCAGCTTGCCGACGGATGGAGAAGCTTGACGGAGACGACGACAGAGAGCTGCACCTTGCAATAATTACGCCGGCTCTGTTTACGAAAGAAGCTGGACGGAAAAAAGGTACATCACCGTCGAAAATTTGAGTGAGTATCCGTACAAATCAAAAATCGAGGAAGCGTTGCTCGCCAATGGAATCAACAACATTTTGTTGGCACCCCTCATCGATGGTGAAGAAACGATTGGTATGCTGGAGCTCGCTACACCAACACCAGGTACGCTGAATCCAATCAGTGCGCATAAAGTAGAGAATGTACTTCCGTTGTTTACTGCCGCTGTAAAACGGGTAAAGGAAGAAATGGCAACCGAGGTACGGGCGATCATTCAGGAAGAATGCACGGCGATACACCCAAGCGTTCAGTGGCGCTTCTTTCAAGCGGGGATGAATCTATTGAACAGACGAAGAGCGGATGCAAAGGCATCCATGGAAGAAATAGTCTTTAAGGATGTATATCCAATGTATGGCATGTCTGATGTTCGAAATTCTTCCTTAGAACGAAATACGGCAATCCAAAATGACTTGCAGGAAAATCTTAAATTGGCGAAAGGACTTTTACAAAAAATTTATTCGGCCAAGAAATTCCCATTGATTGAAGAAGTAATCTTTAAGATCGATGAGCAATCAAAGAAAATCAAAGGAGGCCTTGCATCAGGGGATGAAAGCAATGTATTGGAATTTCTAAAGTTGGAGATCAATCCGCTTATCGATCAGTTTGAATCAGATGAATTCCTAAAAAAATTAATTGACGAGTACAGGGAACATTTGGATCCTCAGTTTGGCGTGGTTTACAAAAGGCGAAAATCCTTTGAGAAAAGTCTGGCGTTAATCAATCAAGCTATCGGAAGTCACCTGGATGAAGCGGAGGAAGAAGCGCAGAAAATGTTTCCTCATTATTTCGAAAAGTATAAAACGGATGGTGTGGAGTTTACTTTATATGTTGGTAATTCCCTGGTGAAGGACCAAACGTTCGATGCCTTTCATCTTAAAAATTTTCACCTGTGGCAATTGATGACCATGATAGGGATCCATCAAAAAATGGAAATCTTAAAACCTACACTCGAAAATGATTTGGATATAACCCAATTGATTCTCGTGCATGACCAGCCCATCTCTATCCGGTTCCGGGCCGATGAAAAGCAATTTGATGTAGATGGTGCTTACGATATCCGGTATGAGATCGTTAAAAAGCGAATCGACAAGGCTTATATTAAAAATACAGGAGAGCGACTAACCCAGCCGGGCAAAATAGCGGTGGTCTATAATCAAAGCAAAGTTGAAGAGGAATACAAGCGATACTTCCGCTACCTCCTCGGGAAAAAATTGGTCACTGGAAAAGTAGAAGTAGTTGAACTGGAAGAACTTCCCGGTGCAACGGGATTGAAAGCACTGCGCATGCAAATCGCATCTGATGGGAAGGAACAGCAGTCCCAGGAAAGTTTGCTGCAGGACGTTCAGGAAGCATTACGCATCCACTAACCTTTGAAAGTTATTATTATATTAGCTTGTACAATCACAGTACATGCATAGGTTACTCGCTGCAATTCTCATTCTGTCGCTGTTTGCCTGCAAGGAAATTTCATTCAAAGAACCTCAACCAAAGGGGAAAAAGAGCCTGTCGCAAGTCCCTCGCGAATTGTTGGGAAGTTATTTGGTAGTTGAGGAAAAAGGGGGAGATAGTAAAGACACATTGGTCGTTACAGAAAAGGGATATTATATTCCGAGCGATTCGTCCAAGGGAGAATTAGGGGACAGTCTTGTTTTGAAAAAATACAAAAAATAGGGACTTGAATACTGTATTGGTTTTTAATAGGACAATGAAAATCCCGAATGGCTTTTGAGAGTTGTCAACCGGAGAGCCGAATGGTGATCTGTCTAATGTTGGAAATACAACGGGTACTATTTTTTTAATGACAATGAAAATCCAGAATGGCTTTTGAGAAGGTTATCAAAAGAGAGCCGAATGGTGATCTGTCCTATATGTTGATGGAACCAGCAGAGAAATCATTTAATGAATTCCTCTTACGTTGAATAAAGAGATTGAAATTGATTCGGTCGAAGTGAACAACGAAAAACTATATCAAATTGACCCGTCTCCGAAAACACTCATCTCTTTAATAGAGAAAGGATATTTCAAAAAAACCATCACCCTTAAAAAGCTCAAGTGACTACGATGATCTCCATCAAGATTTTTTTACGACGCTTGCTTCTTCGAGCGTTGTAGATGAACATGATCGGCATGTATAAAAAGTAAGTAAAGCCTGAAATCATTCCTCCCCATGGGCTGTTTCTGAAAGAGAAAAGCGAGAATGACAGAAAGCATTGGCACGGTAGCCATAAGGAAATTACTTGTCATGCTCGACGCGCGTATCGAATTCTTCAATTTTATTAAGTTGAAGCAGGTGCGAATTTTTTAACGCATAGCGATACATTAGCATCAAGATTAAAAATATACTCGCGGCCCCGATGCCATAAATAATCATGAGTGGTGCCTGTGTCTTCGGGTTTAGCCATTTGTGAGAGCTCAATAAGAATACTTTCCTGATTGAAGACAGCGCGCAAGAGGATATCAACAAAAGGAGCTTCCAAAGAAATTTTAAAGGGTATACGTAAAACAAAACAATGATCAGAAATAGCGTATTAAGAACAATCACTTTGGTATTTCGAAAGCCATATCGATAAAAAAAAACGAAATGTTCATGCCAGATCAGATACAATGAGTACAATACAAGCGCTGAAAGGAATAAGCTCCCAGACAAATTTCTTAATCTGATCAAAATTGGAAGGTGCATTGGTTGATATCAGGAGGAGCGTAATCGCCAATGCAAAAACGCCGTCACTAAGATTTTCTAATCTACCCGGTTCTTCTCCCCGGAAACGGAATTCCTTATTCATTCCGATGTAATGCTTACCTAATGCCTCACGGAGCATAATAATTGAATGATGTTATTATAGAAAGCTACAAATCTATTAGGGCTTATAAAAGAGTCCGACAAGGAAGCCTAAAAATTATTTGGCTTCTTCCCCAATGAACGGCGATACCTGTTGATGCAATCTTATCGCTTTTCGAGACAGCATAAATCCTATAATTAGAGAAACACCAGCGCCAGTCCATATTCCGGGAATAAAAGAAATGAACAAGAAATAATCGTAGGATCCATGAAATATGGCCGCAGCGATTAATGAGATGATACTGAAATAAAACACTTTTCGATGGGTGAATTTTGCTTTTCCGAGAAAGAAACCCATGAGGATCGCGAAAGTGGCATGTGCCGGAACCGCCGTAAACATCCGCAGTATACCTGTAGCTAAGCCGTATTGATAGACGTACAATACATTTTCCAAAGTCGCGAAGCCCATGCCCACCATAATCGCGTAGACGATGCCATCAAAAGGTTCATTGAAGTTTTTATTATAAAATAGGATGAAGCGCACAAAAAAGAATTTGCTGAATTCCTCCACCAGCGCAACCTTGAAAAAGGCATTGAAAAACTGGTGAGCGACGTCGTCTTCCTTCGTTAAGATCAGCGCGTTTACTGGCCAGCTAATGAACATTGTTAGGATTGTGCTCAACCCGCCGTAAAGGAAGCTGATTGTCAGTAGTCCAAGCGGCTCGCGTTCGTGTTTATCTCTCAGGTAAATGTAAACCATGATGGCTGCCCCTGGAGCCAGCGCCAATGCAAATAAACTTAAAGCATGCATGAACGGAAAATTGACGATCGAAGATAAAGATAATCGACCATCTTCCTAAAAATCTCAGCGTCCTACTCGATAACACCTTCGATTTCATCCATTTTATCCTCGGTATATTTACCGATCGTAGCATGGACTATTTTGCCGGTCGGGTCCAATACGAAAAAGTATGGCACATCTTTTTTATCAAATTCCAGCGCCTCTTTGTACGGTTTTAATTCTCCCTTGTAAAAAAGAACATAAGGCAACAATTGAGGGTCGATATTTTTAAGTGCTTTGCGTTTCGCCGTGCCAGTAGCGGCGGCGTTAATGCCTGTGAACATGGGAATAAAGTAAACATTCACATCGTATGTGAACCCCGCCAGTAAGCCTTTTGTTTTTTGGATGTATTTTTCGAATACAGGTTGAAACCAGGAATTCAATTCATCTTCTGATTTTTTTGAATATGCCAGACCCAATAGCGTGTATTTACCTTTTGCATCCTGAGGTAAATTGACTTTTTTATCTTCCACAGTTTCTACCTCCATCGCTGGAAACATTTTGCCGGTAACTTGCGCCACAGCGCTCAACGTTAAAACTGTAGCGAACATCAGCAGGCCTATTCTTTTCATACCTTCATAAATTTTATAATCCTAAAGTTACAAAAACGATACCAGAAAAATTGGGCGAAGAAATTACGGATACGAAATGGAAGTTGTAAGCGCCGAATGCCGGTTGAGTTGCATTTTATAACTTTAACCGGTTATCAAAAAAAGGAGGACAAATTATTCACTAATCCATTTCATTTTTTCTTCAACCGGTTTTCTTTTTCCCTTCGGCAATTCACGTTTACGAATTCCCACATGAAAAAAACCAAGAAGCTTATCTTCGCCTTCCAATCCAAAAAAAGTCTTGGCTTCCTCGAAATAGGTAACGCCTCCGGTGCTCAGATAAGCGCCCACGCCATAAGCGGCTGCCGTTAAATACATATTCTGAACAGCACAAAAGACAGCACCGATCTCTTCAATCTCAGGCACCGATTTTTTGGGATCCCGTTTCATGCCGACTGCGATAATGTGAGAAGACAGCATGGGTTTAGTGAGCAAGTTCTGGTAGCGTTCTTCTTTGTAGGAATTATCTGCCAGCGTTACTTTTTTATAAAGCTCAGCCTGGTATTGTGCCAATTTTAACAACCCGGCACCTGTAAAGACAACAAATCTCCAGGGTTCTGTTAATTTATGTGTAGGCGCCCAGTTAGCATTTTTGAGCATTTGAATGACAATAGCGTCGTCGACCTGCTCTCCGCTATAGTCTTGCTGAAACACGGATCGACGGCTTTCGATTACCTCATTGACAAATTCGGGATTAAAGTTCATTAGCTTCATTTTTTGTAAAGTTACTACTATCATTTTTTAATTATGAAGAAGTTCATATTCCTGGCGCTGGTAATTTCATGCCTGTGCTCCTGTATATGTTCCGAATGCGCGAAACTCGCCATTGTTTACAAAAGCAGGAGAATTTCAAGGATCAATACAATTTGGTAACGGAATAGATGCGCAAGGTGCTATTGCTGTCACCAACCATATTGGACTGATGGGGAATTTTTCATATGCCGATAACCAAAGCCCCGATCCGGATGATCTCGATGATTACCATCGCCATAAATTTTTTGAAGGTGGCATTGGATATTATGAGAATGATGACAAGTGGTGCTTACGAAATTTTTGCCGGCTATGGACGAGGAGAAGGATCAAGTTATGACTACTATGATTTTTTTGATTACACTTCAGATCCAGTCCGCGCAACAGGTAAATTCGAACGCTACTTTATCCAACCCGCTTTTGGCCTGAACAAAAAAATAATGCATGTCTCTTTTGTTCCTCGAATCGCACTCGTCGACTTTAATGAGTTTTCCAGTGATGCAGCCGTTGCACCTTATATTGCAGCCGATGACCCAAAGGTATTCTTCGAGCCAGCGGTAATCGGACGGGTAAACCTGATGAATAACCACATGTTCTTTACTTTCCAAGGTGGGCTCTCCATTCCGATTTCAAAAACCTATTATGAATACCGCCCTGTTTATCTCTGTACAGGGATCGGGTTTCGGATTGGAGGAGGTCAAAAAGGAAGCCGTCGGTGATACTAATTAAACTTATTTAGGAAACTGACTGCCGTCAATATTGGGTATCACTTTCAGGGCATTCTTATAATATATTTTTTTCAGAATGTCGTCAGGCAAATCCAGGCCATACATCCGCCAGAAAGCGTGATACCGTTTATGATAAGGGAAATACTCGTCCGCGGTTTCTAATACCCGAAAATACGTTTCATATTCTTCCGGCACCCAAGAGTCCTTGCCAAACATAACACGATCTTGATATTTGGTCAAAAACTCGCGCGCTGCTCTCGGTTGTCTTCCCAGCTCAGCAATCACGGCGCCAATTTCAGTGTACATGTTTGGAAATTGATCCATTAATTCACCGAGTTTTTTCAAGTCGCTTCCATACCATCCCAAGTGCGCATTGATGAATTTTGTTTTGGGATGTTTTTTAAAAAGATTATGCTGCTCAGCGATGATGGTTTCCCAGGAAACAGGATCGGTATCGTGGCGTCTGCCTGGATGCGTTTTAAGCTCAAGCCACCTTTCGTTGTTCTTATCTATGGGCTGCCAAAATTGTTTTGGGTCCGCTGCATGTATTAATACAGGAATACCTAACTCTGCACACTTTGCCCAGATGGGATCAATGCGAGGGTCGTCAATATGAATGCGATTACCTTTGCTGTCTTTGTTGAACATGCCAAGACTCTTGTAAATCTTTAGTCCGTTCGCGCCTTTTTTGACATCCTCCTCCAGCTGCTTCGTCATCCGGCTTTGCCATTCAGCGTCATCAATGCCGCCGAAATCCACGTTTGTAAAAATGATAAAACGTTTGGGAAATGAACTCTTCACATTTTCCAATGACTTTTCAAGATGTTCAGTGCTTCCCCTTCCTCTCCCGCTCAGGTTGACCATAACCTGCATGTTGAGCTTATCCATGTCTGCAACCAAATCAGCGAGGTTTTGTGATGTCATTCCAAACTGATGATTATGTACATCGATAAAGGGAAATTTAGCTCGGGTAACGCGATGTTCCGGCACAACCAGCGATGAAGGAGGATCATATTCCTCGAAATCCATCGTCATATCCAATGGCTTTTCCTGACCGCAGGCTAGCGTCAAACTAAAAAAAAATGCAGGAGCGATAAATAGTTTTTTCATGGTAATAAATAACCCTTCAAGATAGTTGGAATTACAAAACAGGGAGGCAAAATTTTCTAAACGGATTGTATGGCTCTTTAATGGTTGCGCGGTCATATCATTTTTATCGCAATCTTCGACGAGTAACCTGATTCGAAGATTGAGCAAGGTCAATTTATTTTTAACTTCGCAAAGGATATTACACCATGAAGAAACTCTCATTTATTATATGCTTGTTGAGCGTCACTTTTTTGTACGCCCAGGACCAACAGCTCGACGCTGCGAAGGCAAAGATAGACGCAAAGGATTTTGAGGGAGCAAAGGCCGATCTAAAAAAGGTAATTGATGCCTCTCCTAAGAATAAACATGCGTTTAACCTGCGCGGTATTGCCCGTACAGGTCTAAGTGACTTCTATGGAGCGATAGGTGATTTCAATATTGCTATAGAAATAGATTCAACGTTTGCCGATCCCTGGAATAACCGAGGTGAAGCTAAGATGGCTTTGGGCGACGACGAAGGCGCCATAGAGGACTTCGATAAAGCGATAAAGTTCAATCCCAAGTTTACCAATGCCTATACGAACCGGGGACTGGCAAAATTTAATATCGAGGATTTACAGGGTGCATACTTTGATTTTTCCAAAGCATTAGAGCTTGGCCCCGTTGACGCCGATAAATATTTTAATCGAGGCGTTACGAAAGCTGAACTGGGAGAATTCATCAGCGCTATTGATGATTATTCTAAAGCACTCGAACTGGAGAAAAAAGAGGCCAGCCTGTATAACTACCGTGGTGTCGCGCAGTATAATGTTGGCAATCTCGACATGGCTATCGCGGATTACAATGAGGCAATAAGACTTGATCCCAAAGATGCCCAGATCTATGAGAACAGGGCGTTGGCAAAAGGAGCTAAGGAAGAATTTAAGGCTGCGCTGGAAGACTATGACAAAGCAATCGAGTTAAATCCTGAAGAACCGGAGACTTATAATTTAAGAGGCGTAACAAAATATAATTTAGATGACCACGCCGGAGCCATAGCCGACTACACAAAGGCCATCGAATTGGATGCAACCAATCCGGTTTATTTTGACAATAGGGCGTTGAGCAAAACCGAAAAGCAAGACTATTCCGGCGCAATAGAAGATTACTCTTCTTCTATTGAGTTATATCCCAGCGATCCCGAAAGCTACTACCAGCGCGCGTTGGTAAAAATGAGCATGAACAATAAATACGATGCTTGCCTCGACTTTAAAAAAGCGGAGGAACTAGGATCCGCGGAAGCGAAAGCCGAGATTAAAAAGAATTGTAAATAGAAAGAAATAAAAAAGCCAGGCTAAATTTTTCCTGGCTCTTTCGAAGATCATTTTTTGACGACCAGTGTGCCTGCAATGATATCATGAAGGCCTTGCTTCTTTTCCGTAAAACCAGCCATAATATAACCGATGAAGAGGATCATCCCGGAAATGATCTTGCAAACGTTTCGTATAAGGGACTTAACGAAATCTATACTATTGCCGTCAACATCTGTAACTTTTAGTCCAAGGGCTATCTTTCCGACGGTGCCCTGAAATTTCGACGATTCCATCAACGACCAGTACAAAAGGGCGATGACGGTTGTTAATATTGCGGTCGCACTTGCCAACGCTACCATGCTTCCGATCATCCCCATAGTTTCGGCATCCGACATATTCTCCATGTTATCCATTTTGGAGGCAAAGGAAATACCCATGAGGGCTAACACAGGAACAAAGACAAAGGATTGAACAACGTAGATGATAATGTAATCAATGATGTAGGCCACGAAACGCAGCCAGAAACCGGCGTAAGTTGTATTCATTGGTTTAGGGGTTTGGTTACTTAAATCTAAAAGATAAAAATCAACGGTGCAATTTTTTGGAAAGAGATGGATGTGATTCGTTAAATTGGCAATTGCTTATGCACATCCATTCAACTTTTATCCCATGAGGCAATTCCTTTTGCTCAAGCTTTTTATTTTCTGCGTTTGTGCAACCCAAGCGCAAAAACTCCTTACTCCAAAAGAATTTTTAGGATATGAACTAGGGGATCGCTTCACACAACATTATCGTGTTTTGGATTATTTTAAACATGTTGCTGATGTAATGCCAACTGTTGAATTCCGACAGTATGGAGAAACCTACGAACATAGACCACTCATCTACGCTGTCGTTAGTTCTGCTGGAAATTTGCAAAACCTCGAACAACTGCGGATCAATAATTTACGAAGGACCGGCTTGGTCGAAGGCTCGTCCACCGGTGAGAAAAAAGCAATCGTGTGGTTAAGTTATAACGTTCATGGCAATGAAGCAGCTTCGTCAGAAGCTTCCATGTTGACCTTATACGAATTGGCGAATACTTCGAATGCAAAAACGCAGGAGTGGTTGAAAAACACGATCGTAATTTTAGATCCTTGCATAAATCCAGACGGGCGCGATCGCTATGCGAATTTTTATAATCAATATCTCAATAGTCCGCCAAACAGTGGTGGCGATGCCAAAGAACATCGCGAGCCATGGCCCGGAGGAAGAGCTAATCACTATCTTTTTGATTTGAACAGAGACTGGGCCTGGGGCACGCAAATAGAAACCCAGCAACGCCTCAAAATCTATCATGAATGGATGCCCCACGTTCACGTTGACTTCCATGAACAGGGTTATAATAGTCCATATTATTTTGCACCCGCAGCCGAACCTTATCACGAAGTAATTTCACCGTGGCAACGGGAATTTCAATCTATGATTGGAAAAAATAACGCCAAGTATTTTGATGCGCAGGGATGGCTGTATTTCACCAAAGAAATTTTTGATTTGTTTTATCCCAGTTACGGAGACACTTATCCGACGTATAGTGGAGCCGTTGGCATGACCTATGAACAAGGCGGCGGCGGTTTTGGCGGACTTAACATTACGACTAAAGAAGGTGATTCACTTACGCTAAAGGACAGGCTTACCCATCACCATACTTCCGGATTGGCTACCATAGAAGTTACTTCGATGCACGCCGAAAAGGTGGTGGATGAGTTTGAAAAATATTTCAAAGAAAATCTTAATAGTCCGGCGTCTCCCTACAAGACCTACATTATAAAAGCTGATAATAATAATGACAAGATCAATCAACTTACAAAGTGGATGGACCTTCACAGTATTAAATATGGACACGCGTCGGCGGGAAAATCAATGCGCGGATTTGACTACCAGAATCAAACCACAGGGAATTTCACACTTACTACCGACGATCTCGTGATAAGCATTTATCAACCTAAATCACGATTCATCACTACCGTATTCGAGCCTCAATCCAACTTGG
This sequence comes from uncultured Bacteroidota bacterium, assembly GCA_963739105.1. Taxonomy (GTDB): domain Bacteria; phylum Bacteroidota; class Bacteroidia; order Cytophagales; family Cyclobacteriaceae; genus Chryseolinea. Next base: position 115,329 of record CAVTZI010000043.1, read on the forward strand.
TCGATTCCGTAACGTATGATATAACCGCATGGAACCTGATGTATGCCTATAATTTAAAAGCGTACGCCACGAGCGAACGCGTGAATGTGAGCAAGGCCTTTCAGCCAAAGCCACAGAAGGACGACCATTCCCGATAAACCCTATGCTTATATCTTCAAATATCAAAGCGTGAAAGATGTTGCGTTGGTGGCTGGCTTGATGAAGCGTGGAATAAAAGTTCGTGCCTCGGAGAAATCATTTTCCCTGAATGGAGAAAGTTTTGAACCCGGGTCGCTCATCATCACACGACGGAATAATGAAAACCTCGACGATTTTGACAAAACTATACAACAAGTTGCAAACGACATGGACAGGAAAGTCTTTACATCTGCCACAGGCTTTGTCAGCAAAGGAAAGGACGTAGGTGCGGAAGCAGTAAGATATCTAAAGCCACCAAAGATAGCGGTACTTTTTGGTGAGCAAACTTCGTCGCTTTCTGCTGGCGAAATCTGGCATTTTTTTGAGCAACAAATTCGATATCCGATTACACAGATCGGAACGGATTATTTTGATGAGATCGAATTGGGGAAGTATACTGTTTTGATCGTTCCTGATGGATCGTATAAAATGCTGAACGACGAGGAAGTCAATCGGATATCAGCGTGGGTCAGCAAGGGCGGTAAATTAATTGTGATCGGGAACGGCCTGAATGCTTTTGCTGAGAAGAAAGGTTTCGCTTTAAAAAGTTATGTTACCGATGCTGAAAAAAATGAAGCGGAGAAAAAAGAAAAGTTGGCGAAGGAAAAGGAATTGCTAACACGCTATGAGGATGCTGAGCGCAAAGAGATTTCAAATGTAATTTCAGGAGCAATTTATAAAATTACCATTGACACGTCGCATCCATTGGCGTTCGGTGTCGGAAATTCATATTATACCCTCAAGACCAGCGACCTTCGTTTCGCCTATCTTGAAAAGGGATGGAATGTCGGTGTTATCAAAGGTGTAGCCAAACCGGTACAAGGATTTGCGGGCAAACATATCAACAAGAAAATGGATAACAGTCTTGTTTTCGGTGTGGAAGAAAAAGGCGAAGGCAATATTGTGTATCTGGTAGACAACCCTCTTTTCAGAAGTTTTTGGGAAAGCGGGAAGATGATCTTTTCGAATGCAGTATTTATGGTGGGACAGTAAAAGTTGCAGATACCTTTTACCGGGGACTACAATAATTTTTCATCCCCATAGTCTTCCGTTACTTCTTCCAAATAGAAATAACGAACGTTGATATTAATGATGGTTTTATATGGAATGGTGATATATCGTCCGGGAATTTCGTAATAGCGATTTTCGGATAGATCATCCTGTAAAAGTCTTCGTTTTGCATCTTTCAAGACAATATTCTCAAGTCCTCCTTCATCAGAAAGTGTAAAGTGAATTAACTCTCCAATGTAAATCATTTGTTGCGAGCCCACACTGGTAAGAGCATTCACCAGTTTAAAGCTTACTTCTTCCGGATGATCTGGTACTTCCGGGAAATCCAGAAATTCGCCGCTCAATAAATAATGCCAGTCGTTTGTAAACCGGAATAATTTAAACTTTCGATCCAGCTTTAATGTCCGGACAATTTTGCGACAAACATGGCCTGTAAAAAAAGATACAGTCATCACAAACGTGCAATAGAGAAGATACGAAACAAAAATATCGCCGTAGCCCTCGTTACTTTGTTGAAGTAAGGCGATGCTTAGCAACTGCTTTAAATTGAAATCAAACTGGAATACCGTAGCAGCAGCCAGCAACAAGAAATATGACAAGATGTGCATAATGATAGACGGAAACAGTGCCCAAAACACTTCGTCTAGTACGCCTGAGAATTTTAATTTCCTGGAAAATGCAGATGAGAGATATGCCCGCTTGAATGTTATTCCAGGGAGGATGAACAGAAAAAGAAAGAGAGTAGATACAGCAAACGCCACGGTTGGTTCTGGTTTAGCCCAGTTCCCTTACGAAATAGACTTTCTCGCCCAGACGAAAAGTCTTTCCTTCGCCATCAATTTCTTTATTGATGTCAATTAACTTATAGACAAGCTCGCGGCTTTTCTTTACTTTATTGGATATCCAATGTTGCTTATTGTCAGATTTTGATTTCATAGGATTGATCTCATAAGCTTAACGCAAAATATCACAAAAAAGTGACAAATCCTTAAATTCTCCTTGGTTTAAGCACTCAATCCCTATACGTCGAAGCTACTTTATTACCGCTTTTGTTACTTCCCAAACCAAATCAGGTTCGAATCCTTTTTGAATGACATAGGTTGCCAGTTTCTCGCGTCTGACATAAGGATTCTCTTCTTCGGTTTGGTCGGCTTTCTTTAAAAGCAAGGATTCAATCGTCTTACGGTATTCAGCTTCATCAATTTCCTGAAGGCCAATACGGATACAATTTTTGGTAAGACCCTTGGCTTCGAGCGCGTTTATGATCTTTATCCTTCCCCAGTTTTTTAGTCGGAATTTTCCACCGGCAAATGCTTTTGCAAAGCGTTCTTCATTCAAATAACCTTCCGTGATAAGATGTGAGATCATCTCATCAATTTCTTGAGACGAAAGTTCTAAATCGTAAAGTTTGTTTTTTACCTCCTGGTGAGATCGCTCCTGATAAGCACAATAGTGATAGATTTTTTTCCGGACTTCGCTGGCAGTAAGTTTTTTCAATCCTTTTTGCACATCGTAAATTTAAAAACCAGATTCTAGATCTTTACGCTGGACTTGGGCTCTTGCGTCCTGCTTTCAGGTTTCACCAAGCCCTTGTTCTTCAAGATGCTCAGAACAAATTTTCGCTCATTCTCTGTGTTGAAGATTTTAAAGGGCCAGTATATCAACTGCGCTTTATTCACAAACAGCACAAAGTGATCTTTGCCGATGGTAGCACTTTTTATTTGATCCCACTTCAAAGGCATACCTTCGCGGGGGTTGAGTTTCATTAGGATTTGCTGGCTGGTAATTTCATATGAAAATCTTTCAAACAGCATCTTCCCTTGCTCTAGTTGAGTAACGCCATAAAACTGAATCCACCAGAAAAGCAAATACAATCCCAACCCGATAAAGGCCCCAATAAACCACCAGATAGAGTCGGCACCTGGGATAAAATAACCGAGGCAGATGACGATCGCGCCCAACACGGCAATCCATCCTTGTTTTTTAAGAATGGTTTTGAAAGCTGTATTGATATAGGTTTTCTTATCCAGTTTGTAGTTTTTAGTCTTAACGATCATAAATTATTCAATTCACTTTACTTCAATTCAAAATTTATTCAAACGCTTTCAAGCTCAGATCAAGGCTATTAATGCTGTGGGTTAATGCACCTACGGAAATAAAATCTACCCCACAGTCGGCAACGTCACGGATGGTTTCTTCTGTGATTCCGCCGCTTGCTTCTGTCTTATACTTTCCGTCAATCCGCTTCACGGCTGCCTTCAGGGTTTCCAGATCCATATTATCCAGCATGATAACATCTACCCCACCGACGCGAATCACTTCGTCAACTTCTTCCAGGGTTCGCGTTTCAATTTCAATTTTCAAATTTCTATTTCCGGCGCGAAGATAATCTTTTGTTCGAATGATTGCCCGCTCAATACCTCCCGCCATGTCAATATGATTGTCTTTTAGCATAATCATATCGAACAGCCCTATCCGGTGGTTGAGTCCGCCACCCAGCAAAACGGCCCACTTTTCCAAAAGGCGAAAATTTGGGGTTGTTTTGCGGGTATCCAGAATTTTAGCCCTCGTGCCCGCAATTAGGCGAGCTTAAGTGATGGGTTTTGGTGGCAATGGCGCTCATGCGCTGCATACAATTCAATACTAATCGTTCTGTTGTCAGAATCGATTGAGCTGATCCCTCCACCGTAAAAGCTATTTCTCCTTTTTTTACCGACGTGCCGTCAGCAAGTTTTACATCAACCGTTAACGACTGGGTCGAAGGAATGGAATATTTGCTCGGCCAGCTCTACTCCCGCCAGAATACCATCCTCTTTTATCAGCAATCTTGCCTTTTTAATGGAATTTGAAGGGATTGCAGCAAGCGTGGAGTGGTCGCCATCACCAATGTCTTCCGCAAGGGCAGATAGAATGAATTGATGAAGAAATTCGGAAGTAACGTAGGCAGGCCTCATCGCGCAAAAATAGAACGCGAATTTCTAGAATCTGCAAATCAAAGGGAATTTATCATTCCTTGGCAAAAGAGATTTCATGAACAAGCTGTTGACTGTTAATAGCTTTGATTTTCATGAATACCCGATAGGTTTCGCCCCCGCTTTTGAATTGACCGATGGCAAAGGGCTGACCTCCTTTGGAAGAACCCTGGTGTATAATACTGAATTCTGAGGGAGGGTGTTGTTTAAAAAAATCACGAAATACAAATTCGGCCTGGGCCTTACTGTAAGACTGAACATTCCCATCCAAGGTGACATCAACCGTTTGATTGAGGTATTTCGACAACTCTTTCGCGCTACCAGCCTTGATGGTTTCTTTCACTTGATCAATAACATCGCCTTGAGCGAATGTAAAAACGCTCTGAAAGCTGATCAATAGAAAAACCAAAACGGGTAGAAATCTTTTCATTTTCATGGGAATAAGTTCGCTAAAACTATGCCATTGTTCGAAAGATAATAAAATATGCGATCCTGACTCTTGTTCCATCGATTACGTTCCTCAAATGCATGTTAACTGCCTGATATTCCTTTAATCCTCCTTATATTTGGCCGCTTTTTATGTGCTTAGAAGGTTAATTTTGAAGTCGTTATCCGGCACCCTCGTTCCAAAAAAGCGAAAGGCGATAGCGATTTCGTAGTTCTATAAAAAATGTATATCCGCTCATTTTATGAATAAGAAAGTTTTGTTGATGATACTCGATGGCTGGGGCATCGCAACCAATAAGGCAGTATCGGCAATTGATCAGGCTAAAACTCCCTTTATTAATTCTTTATACCCCAAGTATTCGCATAGTAAACTTGAGGCATCAGGATTAGCCGTTGGATTGCCGTTAGGGCAGATGGGCAATTCGGAAGTCGGCCATATGAATATTGGCGCGGGACGAGTGGTCTATCAGGATTTGGTAAGGGTGAATAAGGCAATTGAGGAAAAAGAGCTGGACACAAATTCCGTCTTGCTGGAGGCGTTTTCCTACGCAAAAAAAAATAATAAGAGTGTGCATTTTATGGGATTGCTGTCAGATGGAGGTGTGCATTCACACATAAATCATCTGAAGGGTCTCATCACGATCGCAAATAATAATGGCATAAAAAACCTCTTCGTTCATGCTTTTACCGATGGACGGGATACCGATCCCAAGGGAGGAATCGACTATCTGAAAGATTTGACAAACCACCTTCAAAAGACAGGAGGTAAATTAGCGAGTATCATCGGTCGTTATTATGCAATGGACCGCGACAAGCGATGGGAACGGGTGAAGCTAGCGTACGATCTTCTCGTGAATGGTGTTGGTGAAAAAACACAGGACCCCTTGCAAGCCGTTCAAAAGTCTTATCAAAATAATGTTACCGATGAATTCATTCAACCCATAGTCGTGGTCGATGATGCGCAAAAACCAATCGGAACCGTTAAGGAAGGCGATGTGGTTTTGTGTTTTAATTTTCGAACAGACCGTGGAAGGGAAATAACTGAAGTGCTTACGCAACAAGATTTTCCAGCGCACGGCATGAAAAAACTTTCCCTCTATTATATCACGCTGACCAACTACGACGACTCGTTCAAGGATGTAAAAGTAATTTTTGATAAGGATAACCTGGAGAATACATTGGGTGAAGTGGTTTCAAAGGCAGGGAAAAAACAAATCAGAATTGCAGAAACAGAAAAATATCCTCACGTAACCTTCTTTTTTTCCGGTGGACGGGAAGAACCTTTTGCGGGGGAATCACGCATACTTTGCCCTTCACCAAAGGTTGCTACATATGATCTGGCCCCCGAAATGAGCGCCAATGAAATCAAGGATAAAATCATTGTTGAATTAAATAAAAAAGAACCTGATTTTATCTGTTTGAATTTTGCCAATCCAGATATGGTTGGGCATACTGGCGTATTCTCGGCTGCGGTTAAAGCTTGCGAGACTGTTGATTCATGCGCTCAGCAAGTCACTGAGGCGGCGCTAAAAAATGGTTATACCACGATCATCATTGCCGACCATGGAAACGCCGACATGATGATCAACGATGATGGATCCCCAAATACCGCCCACACAACCAACCTGGTGCCTTGCATTCTCGTGGATAACGACTACAAAGGAAAATTGAAAAACGGAAAACTAGGTGACCTGGCACCAACAATCCTAACCTTGATGGGTATACCTATTCCGGCGCGAATGACAGGGGATGTTTTACTCGAAACGTCTTCGAAACCTTGATTTATCTTTGAGAGATGTTTGCTAAAACTCGTTTATTCCAGGGTGCAATTGTTTTAATCACCTTGTTTTTTCTATCGTGTTCAACGGACGAACAAAAAGTTGCTGTTCTTTATAATGTCGACAGCCTGTTCAACACACAGATCGATTATTTGCTTGGACATGAAGCTGCCATTAGCAAGAAAGCAGTATTGAATGGAGTAGAAAAAATTACGACGATCAACCCAAAAGATTCCTTAGCATGGAACCAGGAGCTTGCGATTTTTTTTGAATTGGATGTCGTGAACAAACCTATTCACAAAGGCGTATATAAAGTTGAAGAATACGCAGACAACAAAAGCAATTTGAGTGTTAAATCCTTTTCTACAACGGAAGACCTACCCGTTAGATTTTTAAAGGTCTACTATCAGAAATCGTTGCGTCAGCTTCGAAAAATTGAAGCACAATACAATGAAGCCAACTCGCTTTATTCCAGCAAACGATTTTTAACCATGGAATTTGAAAACGTATATAATAAAACAATATTAACATCCTATTCTATCGCAGGAGGACAAAAGATGTTCTTGGATGATTCCGTTCAATATAACATTGACGCAAATATTGTTTTGAAAAAATAAGAGTATGGCGAAACGGAATAGTGGAGAACCATTGAAGGAAGAAGAAAAAAGACAGCTTAATTCTCAAAACTTCAAACAACTTCTTGGGATTTTTAGATTTACGATCCCTTATCGAGGCTTGTTTATTGTTGGCCTTGTGGCGCTGGTTTTATCAAGTGGTACGCTTTTGGCGTTTCCACTGCTGGCGGGCAAACTTTTAGATATTGCGACAGGAAAAAAAATTCCTTATTTCTCTTCGATAAATGAAATCGCGTTAGCGCTGGTCGTAATCCTATTTGTGCAGAGTATTTTTTCCTTTGTGCGCGTCTATACTTTTGCTATCGTGAGCGAACGCGCCCTGGCGGACCTTCGAAAAACGCTATATCAAAAGATAATTTGGCTTCCGCTTAGTTTTTTTGACAACCGGCGAGTCGGCGAGTTAATGAGCCGCATAACCGCGGATGTTGCTATACTAATGGATCTTTTTTCCCTTACAGTTGCTGAATTTCTACAGGCAAATTCTGACGCTTGTCCTGGGTACGGCAATTATCTTTTTTTTCGCACCAAAGCTAACAGGATTCATGCTGCTCACTTTTCCGATCCTGGTAGTACTTGCGCTGGTATTTGGAAAATACATTCGAAAACTGTCCAAGAAAACGCAGGATCAACTCGCACAGGCAAATGTTGTAGTGGAAGAGTCATTGCAGTCTGTTTCGGTAGTCAAGGCGTTCACGAATGAAATTTTTGAAACTAATCGATACGCTAATATATTAATGAGTGTCGTAAATGTGGCGATTCGTACGGCGCGCTTTAGAGGCTTATTCATTTCCTTTATAATATTTGCCATATTCGGTGGTATAGTAGCCGTAGGGTGGTACGGTGCATTTCTTGTGCAATCCAATGAAATGACGGTCGGCGAGTTGTTTTCTTTTGTACTTTATACACCGTTCATCGGCTTTTCAATCGGCGGCCTTGGTGACATATATTCGCAACTTCAACGTTCCATTGGAGCGTCTGAACGTCTGCTTGAAATTTTAAAGGAAAAAGATGAAGCGGAGGAAAGGAATTTTCCACCGGTCAAACTTCAAGGTAAAATTGAATTCGATGGTGTATCATTTGCTTATCCAACCCGAAAAGATTTTCAAGTGCTTAAAGACTTGCATTTTCAAGTGGAGCCAGGTGAAAAAGTTGCATTGGTAGGGCAAAGTGGTTCCGGAAAATCAACCATCATAAACTTACTGCTTCGGTTTTATGCTGTTGAAGATGGTGCTATAAAAGTGGACGGGAAATCAATACAGGAGTTTAATCTTACGGCCTATCGCAAGAATTTAGGAATAGTTCCACAGGAAGTAATTCTTTTTGGAGGCACCATCCGTGAAAACATTTCCTATGGAAAACCCGCAGCGACATTTGAAGAGATTCAGGAGGCGGCGCGTCAAGCAAATGCATTGGATTTTATTGAGAGTTTCCCCGAGGGATTTGATACGCTTGTCGGTGAACGCGGTGTGAAACTTTCTGGTGGACAGCGCCAACGTATTGCTATCGCAAGGGCGATCCTTAAAAATCCATCAATCCTCATTTTGGATGAGGCTACCAGCTCACTGGATGCGCAGTCTGAGGTTTTGGTTCAGCAAGCTTTAGAGAAACTAATGGAGGGAAGAACAACAATCGTAATAGCCCATCGGCTCAGCACCATAAAAAAAGTAGACCGGATTTTTGTTATTCAGGAAGGGCGACTTGCAGAAATGGGTTCTCACCTGGAGCTCAGTGCCCTAAGTAATGGTATTTATCGTAACTTGCTTACCCTACAATTGCAGTAACTTAAATTGTTACAACAGGGACTTAGTATGAGTGCTGTCTCAGGGACATTGTTAAAAGATTTTAAGTTAAGGGCAACCCCTAACCGGGAGGAGATATTGCATCTTTTCCTATTGAAGAACTATGCATTGTCCCACAGCGATATTGAGAGGGAAATTGATAATTCGTTGGATCGTGTGACTGTGTACCGGACGTTGAAAACTTTTTTGGATAAGGGCTTAATTCATAAAGTACTTGATGATGAAGGAAGTTTGAAGTACGCGCTTTGTAAAGAAGCCTGCAACACGGCTGAACATCACCATGATCATGTCCACTTTAAATGTGTCAAGTGTGGGCAAACAAGTTGTCTGAATATTGAAGTACCTGTTATAAAACTACCTAAGGGTTACAAAGCAAATGAAGTTAATTTACTAATCCAGGGGATTTGTGAACGCTGCAATTGATAATTTTTGGATGTATGGTTCCCTTTCCAAGCCCCTGTGTATAAATCCACAATGCAAGTTTTTGGGTTTAAATAATATTTGTAGTTTTGAGATCCACAAGCTTCGAGGATTGAATTTTTTAATGTTTTTAGGCTTGAATAACCGCAAATAATCTCCTTGCAATCATTCTTGAACATACTTTTATTTTCCCTTTTCAGAGATAGTGAAACGGAGACTATTCTATTTGGGATTTTTGCTTTTATCATCGTACTTTTTTTGGTGCTTGACCTGGGCATCTTTAACAAACGTGCTCATCGGATTTCCACCAAATCAGCGCTATACCAATCAATTTTTTGGGTTGCAATTTCCACGCTTTTTGGTTTTTTTATCTATAAATATGATGAAAGTGGCGCCAGTGGTGCGGTGGAGTATTTTTCTGCTTACCTGACGGAATATGCCCTTTCAGTTGACAACATCTTCGTAATTCTGCTTATTCTGAAATATTTCCAGGTTAAGGAAGAGTATTATCACAAAACGCTTTTTTGGGGAATTCTGGGAGCGATCGTTTTTCGCGGGATTTTCATTTTTGTTGGAGGAATTTTGATTCATGAGTTTCACTGGATACTGTATGTGTTTGGAGTACTTTTAATCTACTCTGGAATTCGCATTTACTTTGAAGATGGGGATCAGAAAATTGAGCCGGAAAAAAATCCCATCATGAAATTCTGCCGCAAGCACCTGCCGATTACAAAGGATGATCACGGCGGAAGTTTTGTTGTGCGCCAGGAAGGGAAAATCATGTTTACTCCATTGTTTCTGGTTATTGTTCTGATCGAAACCACCGATCTGATTTTTGCTGTGGATTCGATACCTGCCGCTTTTGCCATCACGCAGAATGAATTTCTTGTCTACACTTCGAATATTTTTGCGGTCATGGGTTTGCGCGCGATGTTCTTCCTGCTCGCAGGTATTATCGATAAGTTCTACCTTTTACAAAAAGGCTTATCAATCATTCTCTTTTTTATCGGCGCAAAAATGTTGTTGGAGATATTCGATATCAACGTAGGTGTGTACACTTCGTTTTCCGTGATCATAGCAACGCTTACACTTTCAATTATTTTTTCGGTGGTTGTTCCGCGCAAAGGTGATAAAGTTGATAAAGCTGATAATATTAGCCCTTCACGCCTTCTGCAAATAAATTTTTAGGCAGAATTTTAAGCAAAATAGGAAGCGTGAGAAATTGATGGGGCAATGCGAGAATACCAAACGTGGGAATGGATTTTAAAACCTGTAAAAGCTGAAGCCTTACTTTTTCTTTTTCTTCAAGTGTAAGTTCGTTCGAGCTGGCTTTTTTCATGAGCTGTGCTGCCTCCTCGTTTTCCTGAATTTTTTTTATTAATCGGGTTTTATTTTTTTCGGCAAGCCTGGCAACGCGTTTTATGAATTGCTCGCTTACTTGCTGATAATCTTGTTTGTCTTGAAAGTATTCCAACTCACCCCAATGTTCCAGCATAAAACCTTCAATAGAAATCATACTATTTTCAAGATCTTCATCCGAGAAGCCCAGGTAATGGCAAAATTGTTTTAAGAAATCGAGCTCTACTTGTTCTACTTTTTTATCTGCCCAAATTGTAAGAATCGCTACTTCCAGAAAAAATCTTTTTAAGATCCAGGAATTTTCGGAAGGCAGGTTGATATCTTCAATGGCAAATCCTTCTTCAAAAATTTTCAATGCTTCCTTCCTTCGTTGGACTGAAAGATCTGTGCTTTCTACAAAGTACTCATACAACCTTCTTTCTTCCAGCGCTACTTCTTTATTTGCATGCGAGGCTGCTGCCATAACTTTTACGACTGAGAATCGAAGCTCGTCACGTTCATAGCGAAAGAAATCGGCAACAATGCGATCAGCATTGGTATGAATCCATTGTCCAAAAATGAAGACATCAAGAAATAATAAACTGTTGTGAAAAAAATAGATCCAGAAATTACCTTCAAAATTGCTGGCGTGTTCGATGCGTTTGTTCAAGACCGTTTCTGCGAGTTCAAGGGGAGATTTTTTTCGTCCGAAAATAGTTTTGGTCGACGTGGCGAGTTCAGGGAAAATGTTGTTATAAAAATTTCCGATGTTCTCAATGGTTTTGAAGATCGCTTTCGAAAGGTCCTCTTCTGTCTTTAAAGGGTTATCATAGAAAAGCAATGAACTGCTGATCAGACTTTCCGTCAATAAAATTTTAAGCTTTTCTTTTTCATCCCAATGATCGATATCGGTGATCCCCATCGAGGCAACGGACTGGCCATACATTAATCCTGTGGGCTGAATAACGCGGTACAATGTGTATTCAGGATGCGCAGACTTTACGAATCTCAGGATTTGAAAGCTCCATGAGCGCGTTCTTGCGTAACTCTAAATAGTCTTTGAACCAGCCTTTGTCATTAGGTCTCATAACCCCGGTATTCGAGAATTGAAATTACTGATTTTGCCCAAATCAAAATTAGGTTTTTTATAATGCACCTTTCCAGCCTTGAGACTCAATTTTTTTTGCGGCCGCTTCAACCTTTACTTTCAATGCATTTTTGAATTTATCAAGACGCTTGGAAAGGGCCTTGTCGGTCGTGCCGATTATTTGGGCTGCCAGAATACCCGCCATTTCTGGCGCCATCCAGGGCCACGGTAGCTACGGGAACCCCCGCGGGCATCTGAAGGATGGATAGGGCTGAATCCCATCCATCAATTGAATTCGATGATTTTATGGGGACACCAATAACGGGTAAACTTGTGAGCGAGGCTATCATGCCAGGTAAATGTGCCGCCCCTCCTGCTCCCGCAACAATGACCTTGAGTCCGCGGGAACGTGCATTCGATGCATACTCCACCAGTCGCTGAGGCGTGCGATGCGCTGAAACAATGGTAAGTTCATAAGGAACGTCTAATTCTTCCAGTACTTCGGCAGCATCTTTCATGATTTTAAGGTCCGATTGGCTACCCATGATAATTCCTATTAATGGCTTGCTCATATTACGCGGTAACTTTTAAGGTTTGCTTTACAAAGTTGGCTTTCTTTTTCAGTTGCTCAATATCGTCGTCCACAATGGTCACATGTCCCATTTTTCGAAAAGGCTTGGTCAAACGTTTTCCGTAAAGGTGGATGTGAACGCCGGGAAGTCGCATAATCTCATCAATTCCCACGTATTGTGCTAATCCTTCAAATCCCGGTTCCCCGAGTAGATTGACCATAGCACTTGGCAAAATCAAATTTGTATTGCCCAGTGGCAGGTCTAAAATCGCGCGCAGATGCTGTTCATACTGCGATGTTCCATTGGCTTCGATCGTTTGATGCCCGCTGTTATGAGGCCTTGGGGCAATTTCGTTTACCAGCACGTTTCCCTCGTGGGTCACAAACATTTCGACGGCAAGTATCCCGACAAGGCCAAGTTTTTCAATGACGGTCTTGGCAATGCCATCGGCTGTCGCCGAAACTTTTTCAGAAAGGTCTGCTGGTGCAAAAAGATATTCTACCAGATTTTGGACGGGATGAAATACCATTTCAACCGGGGGAAAACTTTTTACCTCACCCCGCTCGTTGCGCGCTACGATCACTCCGATTTCTTTTTCAAACGGAACCAGTTTTTCCAACAACCCTGGTGCATCAAACGCTTTTGCAAGATCCTCTTTGGTTCGCATGATCTGGACGCCCCGCCCATCGTATCCTTCACGTCCAAGTTTATTTACCGCAGGAAGAAAAGATTCTTTAGCAATCACATCCGCGGCGTCATTAACCAAAAGAAATTCTGCGGTAGGAATATTATTCTCCCGGTAAAATTTTTTTTGCGTTCGTTTATCCTGAATCAACTCTATGATCTCAGGTTGCGGATACACCTTCTTGCCCAGTTTGACTAATTCTTTGAGTGCAGCTGTGTTGACATTTTCTATTTCTATGGTGATGATATCGCATGCGGAACCAAATTTCAGAACAGTGTCAAAGTCCGTCAGCTTGCCCTGAGAAAATTCTGCGAAGGAAGCGCAAGGCGCATGTGGATCCGGATCAAGAACCGAAAAAGGAATATTAAAATCTATTCCGGATTGAATAAGCATTCGCCCCAGCTGGCCCCCACCTAAAATCCCAATTTTGTAATTACCGAAATTTTTTCCCAAGCAAAGTGAAAATTTAGCCCGCAATTTAGTGGATGTGAAGTAAAGTCAAAGGGGATTGAAATTGATAATCTCAACGGAAATTATGGTGTCGCCGACTTCGATTTGATGGACGACGTCCATGCCTTGCACGACTTCTGCAAATAGCGTATACCGTCCCTCAAGGTGCGGCGTAGAAGAATGTGTAATAAACCATTGAGTGCCCTCGGTGTCTTTTCCAGCGGAAGCCATTCCGATGCTCCCGGTTTTGTATCTTCTCTGCGAAAATTCGGATCGTATAGAATATGCCTCGCTGCCCCAGCCGTCACCCCGCGGGCAACCTCCTTGCACCACAAAGTTGGGCACGACCCGATGAAAAAATTTACCATCATAATATTTATTTGATGCCAGGGTGACAAAATTTGCCACCGAACCAGGGGCTTCGTCAACAAACAATCGAATGGTGATATCTCCTTTTGAGGTTTTGATGATGGCTTTCTGATCGCTGGGAATTTTTTTTACGGTACTCCATGGTATCGGGTGATTAAACTCATTGGTTGGCGGCGATGAAATTTTTCTTCCTTCAAAGTAGGCAATGGCGGCTTCCAGGGGAACGATTGATTCAAAGTCTTTGGGCAACGATAGTTTATTCCTTGCCTCCTTCAGGAAGTTGAAATCTTTAATCACGGATTTATAGCCCAGGGTTGAATCGGCCAGCGTGTTGGCAACAATTCCGATCACGGCTGCGTCGCCGTCAGCTATTGCCTCCTCGTAGATCTTAGCGAACTGAGATCTTAACGCAGTGTCAAAATTTTTATTGGTGTTCATTCCGACCAGCGCCAAAGCCGCTGAAACTTTTAGGACGGGTTCATTGCTCTTTACTAATTGTTCTTTTACGAACCCATACGACATAAGTGAGTATTGAAGCGCCGAGAGCAATGCCGCCTTTTGGTATGGATTTTTTGAACGACTGTAAACGGACTGAATTTCTTCCGAAAGTTCTTTATGATTGGAGACAGCAAGAGCGGCTTCATATAGATTAGCCTGTATTCGCCAATTTTCCACGGAACGGGCGATGTTGCTTAATTCAAGCCAATGTTCTGCGGTCACAGTGCTTTTTATGGTCTCTGAAGCAGCAATACCAACATTGATATTTGAATCGCGAAGGGCTTCAAGAAGTATTTTTTTTGTTTGATGGAACGGATAATCTTGAAGCGCGCGAATTGCATTCACTCTTACCCGATAGTCCGGGTCATTTTTGACGAGGTACTCTGCCGTGCCTCGCGATGAATCGGACTGGACTTTTCTTAACGCGAGTATCGCCGCCATCCTGACATCGGCGGACTTGTCTTGTCTTGCAGTTTTGATCAAAACGGGTTGAAACTTATCAAAATCTTTTGCGCCGCGTGCGAAAAAATGGGCTGCCGCCAAGCGAGTATTAGTGTAGTGTGATTTTAAGAATTCACTTGAATTTTTATTTAACGTTTGGTCGGCAAGCGCCACGAACCGCCATCCGATAATTTGACCACGCCAGGGCAGCGGACAATACAGAATCTTCAAATGATAGGTTCAAATTCCAATGCTTGCAAACTTTGCCATACGATTCAATTACTTGAGCGAGCACAGAACTTTCTTTTTCCCTGAGGGTGGATTCATATAATACCTTTTCACTCGCCGAGCTTGGTGTTTGTCCCAGTGCATAAGCTGCAGCTTTTCTAACGCTGCTATCGGCGTCATCGAACAGTAATTTTTGTAGTTGAACTACATTACCGGAATCCTGTACAGATGCATAGGCCAATGCTGCCGCTTTACGATAGGTGGGATTAGTGTCTTCCAGATACCGGACCAAACTATCCCCCGACCTCCGGTCTTGAAAATCAGCAATCTTAACTAAGTGGGGATCATCAAATTTATTGAGTGGCTTTTCCTCATTTTTGCAGGAAATAATGGTGAGTACAAAAAGAAACGGGATAGTATATCTCATACGTTATTATTTTCCACAACAGTTAAAGGTAAGCAAAGCGACTAATCCTTGTTCCCGGAGCCGTGTCGATTTTTCGATCATTTGATCAGGACAAAACCTGATAGACGAGCAACGCTGAAAGGTAGGCAAGCGCTGTCATGTATGTAAGTTGGATGAGGGGCCACTTCCATCCCTTTGTTTCCCGGTATACTATCGCGAGCGTGCTCATACATTGCATGGCAAACGTATAGAAGACCAGCAATGAAAATCCAACGGCAGGGGTAAAGCGCGGGCCCCCGGTTTCTGGGTTGACCTCCGCCTTTAACCGTTCTTGGATCGTAGCGGTATCGGAATCACTTACGCTGCCAATACTGTAGATGGTTGCCATGGTTCCAACAAACACTTCGCGGGCAGCAAAAGAAGTGATCAAGGCAATTCCAATTTTCCAATCGTATCCTAAAGGTTTGATAATGGGTTCGAGGCCCTTTCCGATTATTCCCGCATAGGAATGTTCCAGCTTATAAGCAGCAATGCGGTCAGCCAATGCCTTCCTCTGTTAATCTTAAATTTTTGGATTCCTCCAATACGTTTGCTTCAGCATTTTTTAACGTGTCACCGGGTCCATAGCTGGCGAGTACCCAAAGTATAATAGAAATCGCGAGAATTATTTTGCCCGCTTCAAATACGAAGGCTTTTGTCTTTTCAACAATCGTATAGCCTACATTGGACCATTTGGGAATCCGGTAGGTGGGTAATTCCATTATTAAGTAACTCCGTTCCTTAACCCTTATCAAAAGTTTTATCACCAATGCAGAAACCATTGCTGCAACAAATCCGAGCAGGTACAAACCCATCAGGGCCAAGCCCTGAAGATTGAAGAAACCCAGTGCTTTTTGATTCGGTACAATCAATGCGATAAGAATGGTGAATACCGGCAATCTTGCTGAGCAGCTCATCAGTGGCGTAACCAAAATAGTAATGGTTCTTTCTTTCCAGTTGTCGATGGTTCGCGCCGCCATGATTGCGGGGATGGCGCAGGCGACACCGGACATTAGCGGTACGACGCTTTTTCCATTGAGTCCGAATTTTCGCATCACTTTATCCATCATAAAAACAACGCGTGCCATATAGCCGGATTCTTCCAGGATGGAGATAAAAGCAAACAGAATGGCGATTTGTGGAATAAAGATCAGGATGCCACCAATTCCGGGCACCACACCTTCCGCCAGCAAACTGCTGAGCGGTCCCGATGGAAGCACTGAAATTAAATAACTGCTGAACTTTGCAAATACTGTATCAATAAAATCCATGGGTACCTGTGCCCAGGCGAAAATGGATTGAAAGATTAAAAAGAGAATCGAGAAGAAAATCACATAGCCCCACACCTTATGAAGCAGTATTCTATCCAACCTCGTGGAATTTTTTTTCCAGGAGTGGTCCGATGCCTTCAATGTAACTTCATTCAACAAATTCTGAATGTAGCTATACCGTTGGATCGTTTCAGCGCCCTGAAATTTCCCTGGAAAAAATTCATATTTATTCCGGATATTGTCAACAACCTTTTGTTTTTCCTTCCCCAAAAACTTCAACGTTTCGGGTTGCTCCAAAAATTGATAAGCTTCGTAGTCATTATCAATGCCTAAATGGTCGCGCAATTCCTGAACGGGTTTCTGCAATTCTTTCCAAACAGGATTTATCGGATGTTCGGATGCAGTCTGAGTTTTACTCATTGCCTTTTTTAACTCATCCAGTCCAATACCATTTCGCGCATTGATTGGAATAACCGGAATGCCTAATTTTTTTGACAGCGCATTGAGGTCATAATTAATACCTGCTTTTGCCGCCAGATCCATCATATTGAGCGCCAGTATTGTGGGAAGTCCAATGTCAATAATTTGGCTAAGCAATAGAAAACCCCGTTTGACGTTGGTTGCATCTACCGTAACGACGACCTTATCGGGTGTTGTCGGGGAATGATGGTCCAATAAAACATCCGCTACTATTTGTTCATCGAGGCTTCTTGGATAAATGCTGTAAGTACCCGGGAAGATCAATTATTTCCGCGGCTGTATTTCCAGGCAGCAGGCAAAAGCCAGATTTCTTTTCGACGGTTACGCCCGGAAAATTTCCAATTTTTTGATTCAGGCCGGTGAGGTAGTTAAAGAGGGATGACTTCCCTGAGTTGGGATTTCCAACCAATGCAATCTTAAGCTTTCTGGAACTTACCATCTAGTTGACAATCGAAATTGTAGAGGCTTCTTCTAGGCGAAGGGAAAGCTCATAGCCAGAAATACTGATACAGATAGGATCCCCAAAAGGAGCGGTGAAATTAAAACGTACGACCGTTCCAGGTAAGCACCCCATTTCCATCAGCTTGACAGATAAATGTTCGTCTGTAAAGCCTGAAACGATGGCTACTTCACCAGGCCGCATTTCTGCGACGTTTTTTATCCGCCCTGACATGTTATTTAGATTAATTTTAAACAAGGCAAATATAAAAGTGGTTCCTATGCTATCCAATCAATTGACTAGTTTTGAGTTGGCAGGGGGCAAGAAATTCATTTAAACCGGGCAGGACGTATGTCTAAAAGAAAAAAGATAAAGGACAAACAGGAATCAAAGAACAAATCTGCCCAAACCAGAAAAGTGGAAGAAACGGCGGACGATGAAAAAACAGACGCTATGGACTTCGGCGGCTTGCCGAACAGGAATTTGAAAAAGAATTTGGGCTGTGGTTAATCGTTAAATACCATCCGAAGCAAATACGCGCTTGACACGTTCGCTCACATTCGTCAAAATTTCATAAGGGATGGTATTGATTTTTTCCGCCATCATTTGAATGGGGAGTTCGTTTCCGAAGATAATAACCTCGTCACCTTCTTTGGCTTCAAGACCCGTAATATCCACCATCGTCATATCCATACATACATTTCCAATTACTTTTGCACGGTTTCCATTAATCAACACTTCTCCAATACCCTGGCTGAGCCTCCTGCTAAAGCCATCGGCATAGCCGATTGCAATGGTGGCCAGCTTCAGATCTTTTTCGGCGAAGCCTTTTCTGCCATAGCCGATACTCTCCCCCTTCGGGATATCCTTTATTTGAGAGATAATTGTTTTTAGTGTTGCTACCGGCTGCAGGTCTTTGAAATCATCCTGTGTTGGATCGACGCCATATAATCCAATGCCCAATCTTACCATATCAAACTGCAGGTGCGACAAACGAAGTATTCCCCCTGAATTCAGAATATGGTACAATGGCTTATCAGGTAACGATGCGGAGATCAGATCTGCATACTGCTTGAACTGATCACCTTGATGATTTGAAAATGCATCATGGCCTGCGTCGTCTGCGCCCGCCAAATGACTAAAAATTGACGCGACGTGAATGTTGGGATTCTGTTTGAGAAGCTGGATCAACTCAGGCAGGTCATTCTTTTCAAATCCCAAACGATGCATGCCTGTATCCAACTTAAGATGTATTGAACAGGAACGATTGCCTAAATACTGCAGCAGCGCATGAAAGATCTTGAAGTTATAGATTTCAGGTTCCAGATTGTATCCTAACAGGGTATCAAAACTATCCTCGGAAGGATTCATTACCATAATGGGGAGCATGATGTTGTTTTTTCGCAACTCCACGCCCTCGTCGACGTACGCGACGCCAAGATAATCGACCTTGTGATACTGAAGGACATTTGCAACTTCTGGGCTACCGCTTCCATACGCAAATGCTTTCACCATCACCATTATCTTTGTTGCAGGTTTTAATCTGGATTTGAAAAAATTCAAATTGTGAACCAGACGCGCCCAGGTCAATTTCCATCACCGTGCTGTGAACTTTCCGCTGTAGTCGATTCACAATTTTTTCAAAAGTGAAAGCGCGCGCACCCTTGACGAGAATGACTTCATCGTTGATTGACCCAAAATCAAAATGATTTAAAAATTCATCGGTGGAAGTAAAGAACGTTGCAGTTTTGGGAAACAGCGCTTGATATTTTGTCATAACAGGGCCAATCGCGACAATATTTTGCAACGGATACTTTCCAACTAATAATAGAATTTGCTGGACTAATGACTCATCGGGCAATCCGGATTCTAAAACATCTGAAAAAATTAAGCGCTTTTTTTTCTTTTGATTTTGATGTGCAAGAAATTGGAGACTGAGCTCCATTCCACCAAGATCGTTATTGTAAGTATCGTCGACAATATAAGATTGATTAATGCCTTCTTTCATTTCCATTCGCATCGGCACAGCACGCAAATTGGTAATACCCCGTTGAATTTTTTTGAAATTGAAACCCAGGTAAACCATTAGCGTCAGACAATGCATACAATTTTCTACGGAAGCTTTGTCAGAGAAGGGCAATTTGATGACGTGGCTTTGATCGGCAGCAGTGACGTAACAGATATTTTCCTGCACTGAAATTTTCACGTCAGCATCTGCTTTTGAGCCCCAGGAAAAAGTTTTGATACCGCTTTTTTGAACAGCATTTTCGACATTATGCTGATCCGCACAATAAATCAAGACTTGTGAATTCTTGAAAAGTTTTAGCTTCTCTTCAATTTTCTGATCCAGACTGAGAAACCCTTCATCGTGAGCCGAGCCAATATTTGTTAGTATGCCAATAGTAGGTCGGATAACGCTTTCAAGATTTGACATTTCGCCGGGCTTTGAAATTCCAGCTTCAAATATTCCCAGCTGATGATGGGAGCCCATTTGCCAAACAGACAACGGTACCCCTACTTGTGAATTGTAACTTCCCGGGTTTTTAACGACGATCTTATCTTTTGAAAGCATTTGAAAAAGCCATTCTTTGATGATGGTCTTTCCATTGCTCCCAGTTATTCCAATAACCGGATATGAAAAGGCGCTTCTATGGAAGGCCGCAATTTGCTGAAGAGCAGTAACGGCAGATTGAACCAGTAAAAAATTCGCTTCTGGAAAATCGGTGAGTATTGCCGGAGGTTGTTCTACAACAAATTGACGAACCCCTTCCCTGTACAAATTCCCAATGTATCCATGTCCGTCGTGCCTTTCGCCTTTGATAGCAAAAAAAAGAGTAGAAGGACTGGCAGAAGCTTTTCGGCTGTCGATTGAAATTGACTCGATCGAATGATCGGTGTGGAATTGGAGATTTTTACCTCCGGTTATTTTGACTAATTGTGAGAAATAAATCATAGTTAGAAAAGGCGGGCTCCGTTAGGAACAGGTTTATCGACACTACACAGCACAACCAAACCGTTTTCATCAGGAAAACCTGTTACTAAAACGTCAGAAATAAAATTGGCAATCTGGCGTGGTTCAAAATTAACGACACATATCACTTGCTTTCCGATAAGGTCGGCAAGGTTGTAACGTCCGGTAAGTTGGGCGCTGGATTTTTTTGTGCCGATTGGCCCAAGATCGATCCATAATTTATAGGCCGGCTTTCGGGCTTCTGGAAACATTTCGGCCTTCATAATAGTACCTACGCGGACGTCAACTTTTTCAAAATCCTCGAACCGTATAGTGCCAGAAATCGTCTTTCTATCCATAGAAATCGTCTGAAATTGCAGGAAATTGGCAGTTTTCTCCAAAAATCAACATGTTGATGGGATAAAGAAAGTAGTAATACAAGTTTAATTTTGTAATTTTCAGGTACGAAGAATAAAATTGGGGAGATAAATCCATTGGTAATGCGGATTAGATTTCAAGATATCCTTTTTGCTTTCTTGTTGAGTGTGGTGACGCCGGCGGGTTTTATTTTAGCGCAGGCACAAGACACCAGCTTTCCGGGTACCGAAGTTGATGCGTTAGGAGTTGATAAAGAGAGCGATAAGATGTACAATCCCGGTGAATTAGATCCTGCCTTTCAAAAGGCCCAGACAACTACCTTCAAAGATTCTCTCGGAATCAGACCGAATACACGCGCAACAAAAGCCCCGACCGACGCAAGCAAAACGCCCGTAAAACGACCATCACAGGAAGATGACTCAATCCTATCTTTTAACTTTCTCTATTACATCTTTCAGAAATACAAACTACAGGATATTGTAGATTGATTTGAGAGAATTACACTTGTTTCTTCACTAGGAATTGTTCGAGATCTTTAAGGTCCAGAATCCCTTCATAATAGGCTTTGCCAAAAATTACAGCGAAGATTCCCATTTCATTCAATCGCTTAATATCATCAACACCTCTTACTCCACCGCTTGCCAGAACACATATCTCCGGAAACGCCTGGAGAATTTCCTGGTAAAAACTGAAAGCTGGTCCTTCGAGAACGCCGTCCCTCGATACATCGGTTGACTTCACATATTTCAATCCTCGCGAGTAAAAGTATTCGAGGTGTTCGAACAACGTCAGCTTCGTTGTTATGGCGCCAGCCCCGGTATAAAAGTTCTTTTGTATTGATATCAACAACATCAGCGCCCAACGTCATTTTTTCCCTTCCGTAAGACACAATCCATGATGCGAACAACTCCGGATCAGTGACAGCAATACTTGCAGCTGTAATGTAGGCGGCGCCGAATTCATACGCTTTGCTGATATCGCCATCGGTTGAGATTCCCCCCGTAAAATCAATTTTGAGATCAGTGTGAC
This sequence comes from uncultured Bacteroidota bacterium, assembly GCA_963739105.1. Classification (GTDB taxonomy): domain Bacteria; phylum Bacteroidota; class Bacteroidia; order Cytophagales; family Cyclobacteriaceae; genus Chryseolinea. The sequence continues at coordinate 137,228 of CAVTZI010000043.1, forward strand.
CAGCAATTGCTTCCAGGACGTGCCAATTGACTGGACTGCCTTTTTCAGCGCCATCTAGATCAACAAGATGAACCACTTCAATCCCATGATCCTCAAAGCGGCGGGCAAGGTCAAGCGGATTTTCATCATACGCCTTTTCGCTTGAGGGATCTCCCTTCCGCATTTTAATCACTTTGCCTTTTCGTATGGCGATTGAAGGAATTATCTGAATCATCTTTGCAAAATAAAATCCATTTTGAAGTTTAGCCAAGTTACAAGGAAATCTGAAATAAATCGTGTTACGGATTTTGCTATTGCAGTGCTTATCGAAAGAAATAAATTTATTTTAGCGTAAGACTTCATCATCATGAGAAAACTTATTTGTTTCTTATTACTTGTTCATGCTACTATCGCTTTACATGCGGCAAGCAAAAACCCGAAGGCTTCCCGGCATCATTAACCATCCATCGCTTAATCTTTACGCGCCTTATATAAGCCACGATGGGAACGCTCTGTTATTTGTTTCGGATAATGGTGAAGACGGCGCACTGACTGTTTCTTACACTTCCCGCGAAAACGATTGGTCGGAGCCTGTTGAGCTGCCCAAAAATGTGAACCATAGGTTAGTTTATCTCAAGGGATTTTCATTGAGTGCCGATGGAAAAAAGATGTACTTCACTTCAACAAAATCGCCTGTCGTCGGTGGCTATGATATCATGATGAGCGAATTAAAAGGTAAAGCATGGACTGAGCCTCAAAATTTTATGCTTCCCATTAATACGAAAACGAATGAAGGTTGCCCGTCAATAAGCGTGGATGGCAATACACTTTATTTTATGCGATGCGAAAAAATGGATCAGAGAACTGCCAGTGGGTGCAAACTCTTTCGCGCCGACAAAAAACCAAATGGACAATGGGGTGAGCCGAAGGAGTTGCCGGCGAATATCAACACAGGTAATTCTCAAACGCCACGAATCATGGCAGACAGTGAAACATTAATCTTTTCTACGGATAAGATGGGCTCGACAAAAGGAGGAATGGATTTATACATTACCCGATTGAGCAATGGAAGTTGGTCTGATCCTGTTCCGTTGGATTTTGTAAACACAGCCACAGGATGATCAGTTTGTCAGCGCTTCAGCGCTTGGAAGATATCTCATCAAAGAGGCTCCTGGCGCACGGAAAAATAGTGAACTCGTTGAATTTCTTTTCCCGGATGAGCTTCGGCCAAAGGGTATGATGAAAGTGGAAGGAAAAATAACCGACGAGAACGGCGCCGCTATCCCTGCATACATTACGATTATGGATTTAGTGAACTCGAAAAGAGTACATAGTGCCCGCCCTGCGGCTGATGGCTCTTATTTTCTCTACCTCCGCGAAGGTTCCAAATATGAAATGTCTGTTGATCCAGAACAAAGTAAGATAAGCTACTTTGCCAGGCAATTTGATCTCACAGCAGATAAAATACCGCAACGCGAGAAAATAAATGTGGTGTTGAAACAACCTGTCCCTGGAGATGAGCTTGCTTTTGGAAGGAATTCAATTCAAACCTTTCACCAGTCAACTGGAACCTACTTCAGAAACCGAGTTGAAAAGATTAGTAAGGTTAATAAAAGCAAATCCACAGCTAAACTTTGAAATACAAGTGATGTTGAATGGATATGAGGAAGATTCTGTTCAGATCTTCTGCCGACTTGACCGAAGTTTTGATTGATTCTATTAAGACTCAAATCGATGATATCGATTCATTGGGTCAGATTTATAAGCGCGACACGATCGTAAGTCGAACGCTGTATCATAATAACCGCACGCAATTGCAAGCGAACAGAATAGTAGAATACATCGCTAAGTCGGGGATAGATACCGACTACTGTGAAGACACTAACGAATGCCATACCCGCCGTGCTTCCTGAAAACAGAAAGCTAACGATTAAAGCTGTTGCCCGAGCGAAATAATCAGTAGGAAAAGGGAACGGCGACTAAAGTATTATCCCACATCAAAACCATCTCGGCATCTTCTCCAACTTTTTCAAAGGAGATGGTGAATTGTTCAAAAATACGGTCTTGTTGCACGGCGTGAACGTTCACGGTGAGAACATCTTTGGCGGGATTGCGGTTGGCTTCTCCATCGGAGCCGATACCCCATTGGCCGTATTCAGAATTAAAAATGACTTGCCAGGTTTCTTCACCTGGAATAGTCCATAACGTATACTTTCCTCTTTTAAGCGTCTTCCCCTCAATCGACAAATCTTTGTTGGTCTGAAATGTTGTAGCCTCGTTTGCTCCCGTTCGCCAAACTTTATCGTACGGTACGAGCCCGCCAAAGATATCCCGACCTTTTTTGTAAGGTCTGTTGTAGAAAACATTAATCATTAGCTCTCCCGAATTATAGGTGACCTCTTCCTCTGGGCTGAAGGATTTGTTGTGTTGCGTGACAAAAAACTTTGCAACAAATCCTAAAATGATCAATAGGGCAACCGCTACCCCCGTGATTATCACGAATTTTTTCATAGGTCAAGGCCTTAGACAGGCGTTAAAATTTCAAGGGTATCAAGCTAAAAACAATTTTTGAATCTTTATTAAAATTAAAGAGAATGGCCTATTTTTGGGGTCAAAATTATTAGTTTATGGACGTAGCATCTTGGTGGCCTTTTTTCGTGGTAATCGCACTTTTTATTTTAGCCATAGTCTCGCCTTGGATCTTCCCGAACAAGATGGTGAGCAAAAACAAGCACGATAACAAGTTTTAATTTCTTTCTGGATCGCGGCTTTGGTTTACGGGCATTGAGTAGCAATATTCATGATCGTAGTTAGTCCCAGCATCCATTACTGTGTTATATTTACGTAAAGCGCGTAGGTTAACGTTACGCGAATGGATACTTAAATCAGCAGTATTTTCCAATTTACCATTTTGGATTATTGGTAATTTGTCTGTATTGGCGATAATCTGGCAGAATGAAAAATACTGAGTACCCGCTTAAATTTTATTCTTTATTGAACATGTGTGTTTAGACTATGGTCTGGAGAAGTCTGGTATTCAGTTTCCTTTTTTTAGGTGCTACTAATCTTCAAGGCCAACATTTGGGATTTAGGTTGACCAATGGTAAAAAACGTGTCCAAATTCCCATTGAAGTTTACAATAACCTGGTCGTCGTTCCGGTAGTATTGAATGGTGCTCTACCCTTAAAGTTCATATTGGACACCGGGGTACGAACTTCGATCCTAACTCAAAAAACTTTTTCTGATATCCTCAATCTTCAATATTCCAGAAAGTATTCCATCTCAGGTCCAGGTGGAGATAAGTTGGTGGATGCCTATGTAACAAACAATGTATCAATAGATCTGCCCGGCGTGAGCGGCAAAGGTCATGCAATGTTGGTATTGGCGGAAGACTACCTCGAATTGAGAAATTATCTTGGCACCGATGTTCATGGGATTTTAGGTTATGAATTATTCAGTCGGTTTATCATTGAGATTGATTATCAAAAAAAATTGTTAACGCTCATGACACCCGAGCGCTTTCGTAAGCGGGCAAAATTTCAGATGATCCCCATGGTAATTGAGGATACAAAACCTTATATCATTGTTCCGCTGGTTTTACAAGACGGTACTTCCATTGAAGCAAAACTCTTAGTGGATTCAGGCGCAAGTCATGGATTGATGCTGGAGACTTCATCGGATCCTCGAATAAAGGTTCCCGAACTGACGGTCAGCAGCCTTCTGGGCAGGGGTCTCGGGGGGAAATTTTTGGAAAAGTGGGAAGGATTAAAACATTAAAAATGGGCACTAATACGTTACAAAATGTGGTCGCCAATTTTCCAGATCCCAATAGCTATATCGATAGTTTGAAAACCGGGAATATTTTTAGAAATGGTGCGATAGGGGGAGAAGTATTGAGCCGCTTTACAGTCGTTTTCAATTTCCCCAAGGAACGAATTTTTATAAAGAAGAACTCGTCATTCAAAAATGACTTTTACTACAATCTCAGTGGCATTACAATCAAAGCTAAAGGTTCAGCTTTGAATATTTTTGAAGTAACGGAGGTTCGCGAGAAATCTGCATCCCAACTGGGCGGAATTCTGCCTGGTGATGAGATTATAAGTGTCAATGGTATTTCCGCTAAAAATCTGGATCTGAATAGCGTTAATGGATTTTTTAACAGCAAACCTGGCCGTAAGATAAAACTTGAAATATCCCGAAACGGTGAAAAATTAAAGAAGGAATTTCTTCTACAGGATCAAATCTAAACTACGTCGTCTTTTTAGATGATTCCCTTTTTCTCTTTTGATAGACCTTGTGTAGATAAAGTTGCGTTCTGCGGAACCGGAAGGAATTTTTCACAGTGTTATACAACGCATCAGCAGACAAATTTTGTTTCAGCAAGTAATCTAAAACACTGGATGCTCCCAGCGCTTCGTGATAGTTCGAACTTTTCAGCACCGTGATCGGAACATCTTTTGTCTTTCGATTGCTGGAAAGTTGTTTCAGCGTCTCCTGCAATTCAAGACGTCCAATATTATCATCAATAAAAATAAAATTCGGATTAAAACGCATTAGTCTCTCCAGAATGCTTCTTAAATCAAAAGCAATTTCTGTAATAATTTTCTGCGCCCGTACTTGTTTGAGTTTGTCCAAAACGGTCCCCATTTCCATGGGATTATTTCCGATTAAAAGTACATTAAGGGAATTGGAGTTTTGCGCGGTTGATTTCATATGCCAGCTAGGGTTTAAACAGTATATTAACGTAAAAGGTTACTCAACAAGATCTGTTCCGACCCGGATTTTTGTTTTTCTGAGGGCATTTATTACTTTGAACTTTCTCATTTATAGAAAAAATTACCATTATTGATGCAAGTCGTCGTTGTAGGAGGAGGGATTTCTGGACTGCTTGCGGCTATCCAATTGGCAATCGCCGGAATTCAATGTTGTGTGGTCGAGAAAAAAATTTATCCATTTCACCGCGTTTGCGGGGAATACATTTCCAACGAAACTGTGCCCTTTTTGCAATCCTGCAACTTGTTTCCCGACGATTATAACCCTCCCAGAATCCAGCGATTTCAATTGTCTTCTGTTCGGGGTAAGAACAAGATTTTGCCGCTTGATCTGGGTGGATTTGGAATAAGCCGTCATGCATTTGACTACTTCCTGTACGAAAAGGCGAAATCGTTGGGGGTAATTTTTTACCTGAAAGAGGAAGTCGAAAAAATTCTATTCGACAACGAAAAATTTTTTATTAAGACACAGTCCAGGCAACTCGAGGCGGACATTGTTATTGGCGCATTTGGTAAGCGATCAAAAGTTGATATTCAGCTCAACAGAAGTTTTATTCAAAAAAGATCGCCATATGTTGGTGTGAAGTATCATATTAAGACAGATCATCCGGATGACCTCATTGCGCTTCATAATTTCGAGGGTGGATATTGTGGTATCAGCAACGTTGAAGACGGCAAAACAAATTTATGTTACCTGACCCATCGTGAAAATGTGAAGCGATTCAAGAGCATAAAAGAAATGGAGGAAGCAGTGCTTTTTAAGAATCCATTCCTGAAAAATATTTTCACCAATTCTCAATTCCTTTTTGACAAGCCTGAAACCATCAATGAGATTTCATTTGAAACGAAGTTGCCGGTCGACGCATCACATTCTCATGACCGGTGATGCTGCAGGGATGATCACGCCGCTTTGTGGAAACGGAATGGCAATGGCCATTCATTCTGCTAAAATTGTGAGCGATTTGATAATCAAACATACCAGACAAGAAAAATTATCAAGAGGTCGATTGGAGCAACAGTACGCAGAGGCCTGGAATAAACTTTTCAAAAACCGGCTTTGGTTTGGAAGGCAAGTCCAAAAATTATTTGGAAACGAATGGGCCTCTAACGCAGCCGTTAACCTTGCAATAAATATTGCGCCCGATAGCTAATATGATTATTAAGGGCACTCATGGAGATCCCTTCTGACTTCGAAATCATGCGTCTGTTGATTATACTCTACAGCAGTGAGAATGTTTCTTGAACATTGTCCATTAAAAATGTAAAAATTTGGTGTAGACCTGCAGATTAGCAACGGGTACATAATTTGTCATGGAGAAAATTAAAAACACTATGGCAAAGTATTCAAAACTAGCAGAGAAAAAAGTTGAAAAGGCCATGCATGAACGCAAGCGTGGCACACTTCGAAGCGGTAGAAGTGGCAAGAAAGTAACGAGCAGAAAGCAGGCAATTGCCATTGGACTTTCAGAGGCGCGGAAGAGAGGCGCTAAAGTTCCCAAAAAAGCTGCAAAAAAAACAGGAAGGAAGACGGCTAAGGGCGGGTAGAAAAATGGCAAGAAGCGAAGCAGGTAGCGTTGCTTCAAAATGTCTGACCGACATGGGTCGAATCCAGGAAGAGGTAAATGAAGTAAGCATTCAAAGCGGTTGCTGAAATAAAATTAAGCCACATCGTATGGCTGAAGTCCGCTTTTGTTCGATCCTGATAGACCTGGTAGAACCAAATAAAAAAATAAGCTATCACAGGAAACAGTGCAGCCAAAAATGCCCAGGCATACTTTAATTCGAAAAAAGGTTTGGAAATACAGTACAAATCCAAGGGTAACAACGCTGAACACCGCACTGACAAAATAAAACGTTCCTCGAATCCCTAACTTTCTGCTTATGGTCATGTCGCCATGCTTTTCATCTTCTTCATGCTGATAAATTTGAGTCATTGGATAATTTGCCCAGAGCATCAGGTTGATAAAATGCCGGGTATTAAAACGTGAAACTTAGATACGTTTTCAAATCGAATATTTGTTAATTCCGATATAGCACATCATAAACGTAAACAAACCCTGAAAAAGACCCGCCACAAGCCAGCCCGTTACTGGAAGTTTTTTTAACCTTATGGCTGGATGACTATAAGCTTTTGAGACCAGACCATAAATGAGCAGCATGAACGCGAAGGTGGGATTGATTAATAAAAACCCCAGCACGATCGCGATTACATCAAAGAGCAGGGAAAGATAATATAGTCCTTTTTTTACTGGAGGAGGATTCTTCAATCCACCAATGCTCTTCTCGTCCTTGTCAAAGTAACTGTTGTAACCATTGCTGGCGGGATAGAGGAAGAAGTGAACAATAATGAAGGTCCAGAGAATAGACTTTTCGGTGATATTAGGCGAAATCGCCAGGCTGAAAAGAAAAACAGGCAGCAGGAAATATGAAAAAGGAATGCGGAGATGGAGCCAGGAAGAGGATGAAAACATGTTGCGAAATATATGACAGTGCAGTTTGAACAGCTTACCCGAAATTATAGTTTTTTGGAATATATTGGAATTAATGAGCTACATCACCGCTATCGGGATCGCTAACCCACCGCATAAATTCAGTCAGTCGAAAATAGCCGATTTTATGGTTAAGGCTATGCAATTGAACCACAACGAAAGCCGATTGCTTCACACCATCTTTAAAGCGAGCGGAATTGAGTTCCGTTACTCCGTTTTGGAAGATTATGGACGTGATACGGATTTTACCTTTTATTCCAATTCGCCAGACTTTGAGCCATTTCCAACCACCGAAAAAAGATTATCAATTTTTCGCGAAAATGTTCTTGACGCTGAGTTCACAGGCCGTTGACAACATGTTACGGTCGATGCCATCATTTCGATATTCAAGGAAGTCACGCACTTAATTGTTGTTTGTTGTACGGGCATGTATGCTCCTGGTCTGGATATTGACTTGGTAAAAAAATACAATCTTTCACCTTCCGTTCATCGGACTGGTATAAATTTCATGGGTTGTTATGCAGCGTTTAATGCGATAAAGGTGGCCGATGCATTTTGTCATCAGGACGAAAATGCGAAAGTTCTTGTGGTATGCACCGAACTCTGCAGTTTACATTTTCAAAAAACACCCACTGAAGATAACTTATTGGCAAATGCGCTATTTGCAGATGGATCAGCGGCATTATTAGTGGAATCGAAAACAAAGCAAAGCTAAGGCTGAAGCCTGAAAATTTTCATACTGCGCTTATAGTCGAAGGTGGTAAGGATATGGCATGGACAATCGGAGATTTCGGATTTGAAATGAAATTATCCACCTACGTTCCATCCATTATTAAAAATGGTATCGCTGAACTTACTGAGACATTGCTCAACAAAATTTCCAAAGAACTAACGGATATTCGCTTTCTGGCGATTCACCCCGGCGGAAAAAAAATCCTTGAAAATATTGAACAGGAATTGGAAATACCAAAAGAAAAAAATCAAGCTGCATATTGTGTTTTACGAAATTACGGTAACATGTCGTCGCCAACTATCTTGTTCGTGTTGCATTCCATCTTCAACAAAATTCGTCAAGAGGATCAAAATGAATACATTTTAAGTTTTGCTTTTGGCCCAGGGCTTACACTGGAAAGCATGGTGTTGAAAATTGAAATGAACTAATCACAATGCCCGATTTCTCCATCAGATCAGCGGAAGTCGGAAATCATGGATGATCTGAATTGCGCAGGTAATGTTCTTGACCGAACGTTACGCGAACTGGAAATTATCAACAAATGGTTGGGTGGAAACCAGCATAACACATAATGCAATCGGCATTGAACAATTATTACCCAAAAACAACAGGGAGATTACCATTGTCGACTTAGGATGCGGAGGAGGTGACATGTTGCGCATGATTGATTCGTGGGGGAAGAAGGAAAATTTGAAGTTGAACCTTATTGGGATAGATGCGAATCCAAACATCGTTGCTTTTGCAAAACGAAATTTGACTAGCACTATCCGCATATTCAATTTAAGGACGCTGAATATTTTCAGCGAAGAATTTCAAAAACAACAATATGATATTGTGATAGGAACACTTTTCTATCATCACTTCTCCAGACGACCAACTCGTCGCATTTTTTTAAAAGGCTCAAACAACAAGTAGCAATTGGATTCATCATCAATGATATTCATCGACATTGGCTTGCTTATTATTCCATCAAATTGCTTACACAAGCTTTTTCAAAATCGCCTATGGTGAAGTACGATGCGCCTCTTTCGGTATTGCGCGCTTTTAAGCGAAGAGAGTTACGAAAAATGCTTGACGTCATACAGCTATTGAGAATTTTACAATTCGATGGAAATGGGCGTTCCGTTGGCAGGTTATTGCGAAAACAGGCCTCGTAAAGTGCATCTATTTTCTCTGGCACAATTTTTCGTACTTTAGCTACCAAATCACCAATTTCAACTATGAAGACTTTAAAAACACTTGCCATTATTTTAAGTGTGGTGTTTATGGAGTTGTTCACCCGGTCCATTGGGAAAAAAAGTTAAAGAACCATTTCAGGGAAATGCTTATGAATCAAACAACAGGTTCTTTCGCGCTACGGGAAAGGAGTAAGTTCCCAAGATAACATCGCGCGGGGAAAGGCGGACATTGATGCAAAGGCTCAGCTTGCTGGACAGGTAAATACGACGATGAAACAAGTGGCGGATCAGTACCTGGGCCAAACTGAAAATGAAAAAGGAGCGGACGTTGCTGATAAATTCCAAAGCCTTGTCAGGCAAGTAATGAATACTAACATGGCAGACTTGCGTAAAATGGGCGAAGAAAAATATTACAACGAAAAGACGAATGAATACTCTGTTTTTATCGCTTATGAAATTAAAAAGAATGCTATGTTGCGCTTTATGAAGAAACAAGCAAAGACCGATAAGACGATCGATGAACGTCAGCGAGAAGTGATCGAAAAGATATTAGATGAAGAAATTAAAGAAAGCGGATGAAGCTGACCAGGATGAGAAGTTAATTAAAGATTCTATTTACAGGTTGAATTGGACCTGTTGGGTTAATACCTGACAGGTCTTTTTCTTTTTAAGACGTCAACTTTTCTAAATTTCAATCAATTAAAATATTGGTTCTAAATTGCACGCATGAAAAGTAAAGACATGATCCGGGTATACAAAACGAGTCAGGGGAAACTTACTCAATACAGAAATATTTCATTTGATGAGATACGGAATATTCATAATCTTATTTGGATTGACTTGCAGTCCCTACACAGGAAGAAAAAGAATTTGTAGAGAAGAACTATAAGATTGAATTTTTTACTTCCCTGGAACTGCAGGAAATTGAGAGTAGTTCCCGGTTTCTAGAAACCGAAGAAACCATTGAAATAAACTTGGGTGTGATATCAAGCGATGCTGAGCTAACCATTCAGAATACGACTTTCATCCTCAAAGGCAACACACTTTTTACTTATCGACAGGGAGATCTGAAAATTTTTGCTGAAACGGTGCGCAAACTTAAAGCTGCATCCGTCTGAAATGAAAGAACATGGGCTCGATGTTTTCCTTTCCATATTGGAAACGCATATTGATAGTGATGCCGATTTGATCGAAAGCATTAACCGGAAAGTAAATCTTATCAGCAAAGAGATGATTGCGCAGCGATCTTTAAAAGAGGATCTGCTACTCGGCATAGCCCAGCTTCAGGAGAACGTAATGCTGTTGCATGAAACAACAACTGAAAAGCAGCGTGTGGTCAGTTCGTTAATCCGGATACCGGAATTCAATAAAATTGAAAATGAAAGACTGAAGATTATCATGAAAGACATTGCGTCCCTTCTTCAACATTCGCAATTTAGCTCCGAGCGATTAGAATACATGCAAAATACTTTTTTGGGATTGGTGAACATCGAGCAAAACCAGGTGATCAAAATTTTCACTGTTGTTACAGTGGTCTTTATGCCGCCAACATTGATTGCTAGTATTTATGGAATGAATTTTAAATTCATGCCCGAATTGCAATGGATGGCGGGCTATCCGTTTGCCATTGGACTTATGATTATTTCCTCCCTTATTTTTTTATGGTATTTTAAAAGAAAAAAATGGCTGTGATTTTAATCGTGTCTGCCAAACATGAAAGTCCCCGGAGTGAATGAATAAATTAAAGCATATAGCGGTCTGTGGAAATATTGGTTCTGGAAAGACCACGCTGACGGAAAAATTATCAAAACATTACGGATGGAATCCGCTATATGAATCCGTTGATGACAATCCCTACTTGCGAGATTTTTATCAGGACATGACAAAATGGGCATTCCATGTGCAAATCTATTTTTTAAATAGCCGGCTCAGACAAATCAACGAAATTCACGGAAGTAACAGACCTACCATTCAGGATAGAACAATTTACGAAGACGCGTATATTTTCGCTGCCAACCTTCATCAAAGCGGGCACATGTCCGATCGGGATTATCGAAGCTATACGGATATTTTTCACTCGATGATCATGTTTGTAAAACCTCCTGATCTGCTGATTTATTTAAAAGCGGGTATTCCTAAACTGGTTCGGCAAATTGAAAAAAGAGGCCGGGATTTCGAATACTCCATACGGCTGGATTATCTGAGGCAGCTGAATAAGCATTATGAAAACTGGATCCGAAATTATAATGATGGCAAACTTCTAATAATAGACGTCGATCATCTTGACTTCGTTGAGAACATCGATGATTTTAGTTTTATTGTTGATAAAGTCGATCTCGAATTGAACAATCTTTTCGGATAACTCTTGTCCATTACTGCTCGCAAAATGATCCCTTTGCAATCCAAAGTTTTTTGCGGTTCGATCGAAATAATTCCATGTTGTACCGCGGGGTCGGATTCAAATAAGTTCATCATTCATTTCTCCTTTCAGAATGAGAATACTTCCCCTGGGCTCAAAAATTCCTTCCGTTATTATATTTCCGCTTTTCTTAAGTCCAAGTACAAATTCATGATGTTGTTTCAGAATACCTTCAGCGTTTTCTGATTGCTGTTGACGTTTCGACAAACCGGATAAAACTGATAGCTCACCATTTCATAGGGCTCCTTAGCAACACATACGGCTCCAATTCGCGGTGTATAAGGAAGGATTTCAACGTCCCATCGGTTTGCTTGAATACCAGGATCAGTACTTAACCATGCCTGGGCTTCGTCGGTCGAAGTTGTATTTAAAATAAAAATTCCGCCTCCTCCATCGAACGGCCCGGCTACTATAAGTTTTCCTTCTTTTGCCAGTCGTCTCAATATTTGCCAGGTGTCCTTCCATAATTTTGTCCAGTTGTTCTTTTGGCAATTGCTCAGCCGAGCGACTTTTTGTGAAGGAAAACGAAAGAATATGTTTTTGATTGGCCAAAACAAATTGTTACGGAACTAAGAAGCAACACCAGTAGCAGGCAGTCTCATAAAGTTGGAATTTTAATTGAAGTTAACATGAAAATTGAGACGCTCACGTATGGTACACGATATAGATTCGCATCCGGAAAAGTTTGACTTTAACCGAGAAACTGAGCTGAGGTCATTTTTTGGAGATCATCAAGACGCCACGCGAGGATAAAAGCTGTGCCCGCGAGCTGCAACAAGTGAATTGGTTCCTGGAGAAAAAAGGACGCCTGAACGATCGTGGAGACCGGGCCAACACTTCCAATAATGGCGGCATTGCCAGAGCCAACACGTTTGATTCCAATGGCCACTAGGTACGAGGGGATAACTGTACCGATAATGGCCATTAGAAAACTGTAGAGATAGACCTGCTTATCCAAATTAAAAAGGGAATTGTCATTCACAAACAAAAAATGAAGCACAACCGCTAACGCGGCAAAACTCATGGCGTAGCTATTAAACTTGGCGGCGCCAATTGCTGGAATAAGCTGGCCACTTCCCACAATGTACATCGCGTAAGTCATGGCACAAATGAAAATCAATATTACTCCTAGATAGAAGGTCTGCGATTGATTGTCGAACCTCACTTCCCCCCAAAATGCGAGCATCAAGCCGGCGTATGTAATCACAAGTGCAAGCCATTGAATCGGTTTTATTTTTACTTTTAATATGAATGCCGACATGAGCAGAACCAGCGTGGGGTAGACAAAAAGAATAAGCCTTTCAATTCCCGCCGTTACATATTGCAAACCCAGAAAATCGAGTAGGCTGCTGATGTAATATCCCAGACAGCCAATTCCCGCGACAGCGAACCATTGCTTCCGTGTAAAGGGAACATTTTCGCTTTTTGCACTGCTCCACCAGGCGGAAACGAAAAAAAATGGTAAAGAGAAAATCATCCGCAATGCAAGCAGGCTAACAGCATCGACATTGCGTTTCGCGATACGCCAGCTTAACAAAAATGGCTTTCGTTGAAAAACATATCGCACCCAAAAAGACATATGAAAACTCCTCCTATGAAAATAAGAATACGATTTTTTTTCAACCATGAACGGAAGGACTAGTGGAAGCGCGAATTACAAACATCAATTTTTGAACTTGTGGTATAAAAATAGAATGAGGGAAATTAGTATGCTAATCACGATACTTGTAGTCAGGGGAAAGTAGAATTTGAAATTCTCACGCTCGATCGAAAAGTCACCTGGGAGTTTGCCAAAGAAAGGAATTTTTGGAAGATAGGTCAATAAAAGCCCAACAACGATGCAAACGATCCCGACGATAATAAGCAATTTACCCATATGTGTTATTCTTACGAAATTAATGTTTTAAAAAATATTTCTGTAAATGGAAAAAGGAAAGTTGTACCTGATTCCCAATGTAATTGCTGATAATACACACGCAGTCAGTAATTGCTCCACACATAAGCAATGCACTGCACAGGAATACATCATTTCTTGGTTGAGGATGTCCGAACAGCGCGCAGATATTTAAGTGCGCTGAAAATTTATCCATCGATTGAGGCGCTGGATTTTCAAATTCTGAATAAAGACTCGAAGCCTGAAGATTTGCCTGCCATGTTTGCCCCTATTTTCCAGGGAATAAACCTTGGAGTCATTTCTGAATCTGGATGTCCGGGTATAGCGGATCCTGGAGCATTGGCCACAAAATTCGCCCACGAAAATGAAATTCAGGTGGTCCCACTGGTGGGCCCGTCGTCCATTTTACTCGCGTTGATGGCGTCAGGGCTGAATGGGCAAAGGTTTGCTTTTCATGGCTATTTGCCGATTGAAGCGAAGGAATGTGCTCACGTAATTCGGGACCTCGAGAAGGAATCCAAACAAAAAAATCAAACTCAGATTTTCATTGAAACCCCTTATCGTAATAATCATCTGAAAGAACTGTTACTAACGAATCTGAAAAATGAAACATCGCTTTGCATTGCCTTGGATGTGACGGGCACGGAAGAAAGAATTCAGAACATTTTCCGTAAAAAAGTGGAAGAGTATAACTTTCGATATGCCCAAGGCACCCGCCGTTTTTCTGTTTTTGTCGTTTTGACGGGAATACTCACATTGGCCTTTTGGTTTTACCGAAATCGACCTAAATTTGCCGGTCCGATTTTTTTAGTTATCATTAAAATAAAAATTTAGAAAATCCTTATGCCGTACTTATTCACCTCGGAATCGGTTTCTGAAGGACATCCCGACAAAGTTGCCGACCAGATTTCAGATGCCCTCATTGATTATTTTTTAGCCTATGATCCTAATTCTAAAGTGGCTTGTGAGACTTTGGTTACAACAGGCCAGGTTGTATTGGCAGGAGAAGTAAAGTCAGAGGCATATCTTGATGTCCAGGATATCGCCCGGGAAGTAATTCGTAAAATCGGGTATACAAAAAGTGAATACATGTTTGAGGCAAATTCTTGTGGAATTGTGTCAGCAATACATGAACAATCGCCGGATATAAATCAGGGTGTAGAACGGAGGAAAAAGGAAGATCAAGGTGCAGGCGATCAAGGAATGATGTTTGGATATGCTACAAACGAAACGGATAACTTTATGCCTTTGCCACTGGAACTTGCGCATTTGCTTCTGCGCGAGCTTGCCCAATTAAGAAGAGAAAGCAAAGCTGATGACCTTATCTCCGCCCAGATGCGAAATCACAGGTAACAATTGAGTACAGTGATGACAACAAACCTCAACGGATCGATACAATTGTAATTTCGACCCAGCATGATGATTTTGGAAAAGACGGAGCAATGCTAGGCAAGATCAAAGAAGATGTCATAAACATCGTAATACCGCGTATCAAGAAGAAATTACCCAAACGCGTTCAGAAGCTTTTTGGAAGCGACATAAAATATCACGTTAATCCTACTGGTAAATTTGTTATTGGCGGGCCGCATGGTGATACTGGATTAACAGGTCGCAAAATTATCGTTGATACATATGGCGGTAAAGGAGCGCATGGTGGTGGAGCTTTTTCTGGAAAAGATCCTTCAAAGGTCGATCGGTCAGCCGCATATGCTACCCGACATATTGCAAAAAATTTAGTGGCTGCCGGCGTATGTGATGAAGTGCTGGTTCAGGTTGCTTATGCGATCGGTGTAGCCCAGCCAGTTGGCTTATACGTTAATACTTATGGGACTTCAAAAGTCAGTCACAACGATGGAGAGATTGCAAAACGAATTGCAAAGATTTTTGACATGCGTCCATATTTTATTGAGCAACGATTTGGTTTACGAACACCAATTTATTCGGAAACTGCTGCATATGGTCATATGGGACGTGAGTCCAAAGTGGTCGAAAAGATTTTTAACAAGGGAAAGAAAAATGAGAAGAAAATAAAAGTGGAATTGTTCCCTTGGGAGAAATTGGATTACGTGGATCAGGTAAAAAAAGCATTTAAGATAAGCTGAAATAAAAAAGGGCTCTAGCAGAGCCCTTTTTTTATGGATCGTTATTGTACCTATACTCTTCCGTTTTTTACTTTAGTCTTAAATTTTTTCAATTGCATGCGCAATGCGTCCGCTGCCAGGTCCGTAGCAGCTTCGAATGACTTCGCTTTTTCAATGGCAAAAAGTTGATTGCCCGGTAGGCGTAGTTTAATTTCTACTGTTTTATTTTCAATTCCTTCGTTATTCAAGCGTAGAAAAACTTCACCATCCACCATTCGATCATAAAATGTCTCCAGTTTATTCAACTTCTTTTGAATAAACGTAATCAGTTTACTGTCAGCATTAAAATGGATGGAATGAACTTGTAACTTCATAGTTGTAAAAATTTAAGTTAAACAATAAAAAACTCACGTGTGCTGTTAGTGGAGTACGGGTAATTATTTCATCATGCGGTAAGATTTAGGAAGATAAAAATTATTTTATTTCAAGCCTTTGGATGAGCCTGGTCAAAGACCTTTTTTAATTTTTCCATAGAATTATGGGTATAAACTTGAGTGGCTGCTAAGCTGCTGTGTCCTAACAAGTCTTTTACAGCGTTGATTTCAGCACCTTTGTTCAAAAGATGTGTTGCATATGTATGACGTAGGACGTGTGGACTTTGTTTTTCACTGGATGTATTTTTTAAATATGTTTTTATACTCCTATAGATCAACATCGGATAACAAGGCTCTCCCTTATCAGTAACAAATAAGAAGCCATGATCTTTTACTTCAATCTCTTTGTTTCGAATGGAAATGTATTCGTTAATAATTGGAACAATACTTTTCGAAAAGGGAATAACTCTTTCTTTATTTCGTTTGCCAATCACTTTTATAGTTTGATTTCTTAAATCAATTTGATTTTCCTTTAATGATATCAATTCGGAAAGCCGAATCCCGGTTGCATAAAATAATTCCAACACCAATTTCTCCCGGATACTCCTGAAACCTCCATTAAATTCAGAATGATCCAGTAAGGCAATCATATCTCCCTCTTTAACAAAACTAGGCAGTTGTTTTTTTGTTTTTAGACCTTTGATTTTCAGCATGGGATCTTTACTGATACATTCCTGACGAAGCAGAAACTTGTAAAACGATCGAAGGCAGGCGATTTTTCGATTAACAGAAAGGCTTCGATTTTGCCTTCAACCAGATTAATGATCCAGGATCGAATCATACCATAGTCAGCGGCCTCCGGTTTGAATTCGGCAAAAGTATTCTGAATAAATGCTGAGAATTGCTGAAGATCGGTTTTGTAAGCCAATAGGGTATGACGACTTACCCTTTTTTCGAACTGGAGATATTTCAGAAAGGAATCTATCATGCTGCTACACGAACCCCATCGGTCTATAGAAGCAATGTAAAAAAATAATCCCCTTTAAGAAAGACTTAAAGGGGATATGTGTATAACATGTGGATAACTCTACAAAATATCCACAACCTTGAAATTCTGTTTGATTATGAATTGCGTTTCCTTAAGCTTTTGTTGCTCGCGGTAAGCAGCGCGGATAATTTCGCTTCTGCGGGTAATAGAAGGTTTTTCAAAAGATGTACGTGCGCGTAATTCTTTCAAAACACCCGTCTTTTCAAACTTCTTTTTAAAGCGTTTTAAGGCTTTATCAATTGATTCGTTTTCCTTTACGTTTACAATTAACATAATTACTATTTAGGGGTGCAAATATAACTAGATTCCACCATATCATTCAAAGGGTTATTTCAAAATTGAGCGCGAAATAACCAATTTTTGGATTTCTGAGGTCCCTTCGCCGATCGTGCAAAGCTTGGCATCCCGGAAATATTTTTCTGCCGGAAAGTCTTTCATATACCCATAACCGCCGAAAATCTGCACCCCTTCTGTGGCTACTTCCACAGCAACTTCGGAAGCATACAATTTGGCCATGGCGGATTCCTTTTTCACCTCATATCCTTTGTTTTTTAAGTCCCCAGCCCGAAAAGTAAGCAGCTTCGCTGCTTCAATTTTAGTGGCCATATCGCCAGTTTAAAGGCTATTCCCTGAAATTTTGAGATGGGTTGATTGAATTGATGGCGTTCTTTTGAGTATTGCAAGGCTGCTTCATACGCGCCAATGGCAATGCCCAAACTTAGTGAGGCAATTGAAATACGACCCCCCTCCAGCACTTTCATAGCCTGAATAAATCCATCTCCCAAATTTCCCAGCATTTGTGATTTATGTATTCGACAGTCATTAAAGATCATTTCTGCAGTTTCGGATGCGCGCATGCCCAGTTTATTTTCCTTTTTGCCTGCCGTAAAACCAGGCGTTCCCTTCTCAACGACAAACGAAGTCATTCCCTTCGAATCTCCAATCTCGCCAGTGCGAACTATGACAACGGCCACATTCCCGGACTTTCCATGGGTTATGAAATTTTTAGCGCCATTGAGGACATAGAAATCTCCGTCCTTAACAGCAACGGATCGCATATTTGCCGAGTCTGAACCGGTATTCGGCTCGGTCAGTCCCCATGCGCCTATCCATTCGCCCGTGGCAAGCTTCGGTAAATAATTTTGTTTTTGATCTTCATTTCCAAAGAGTAAAATATGATTGGTACATAAAGAATTATGCGCCGCCATTGACAGGCCGATGGAACCATCTATTTTCGAAATTTCGAGCAAAGCCGTGATGTATTCTAAATAACCCAGGCCGGATCCAGAATATTTTTCCGGGACTAATATTCCCATAAGCCCTAGCGTCACCCATCTTATGGAACAGCTGAACAGGGAATTCTTGAGCTTCGTCCCACTGCATGGTGTAGGGTCTCATTTCCTTCGCGCCAAAGTCCTTTATCGTTTGCGCGATCAATTTTTGATTGTCTGTTTCAATAAAACTTAACATTTTGACTCTTTATGAATTTAAAAGATTGCAAAATTAAAGCTTTAATTCCAACTAACAAACGAATGTTAGTCCGACCAAAGTCTTCCTATGAGTACATTTTTGATCAGTTTGCGAATACAATAAAAATTCTAATTTGGCGCTTCATTAAATTTTAATTCATGAAAATCGCGGTCATTGGAACTGGTTACGTTGGTTTAGTTACGGGAACTTGTTTCGCGGAAACAGGTAATACGGTCACCTGCGTTGACATTGATCAGGAAAAAATCAAAAAGCTTCAGGATGGTATCATTACTATTTATGAACCTGGCTTAGAGCAATTATTTGAACGGAACATTAAGCAGCAGAGACTCTTCTTTACCACAAATCTCGAGGAAGGAATTCAAGGTGCAAAAATAATTTTCCTGGCGTTGCCTACGCCGCCCGGCGAAGATGGTTCGGCAGACTTAAAATATATTCTAAAGGTTGCCGAGGATTTAGGACCGTTGCTTAAGGACTACACCGTTTTGGTTGATAAGAGCACTGTTCCGGTGGGAACCACGGAAAAAGTAAAGGCCAAGATTGCGGCTCAGTGCCACAAGTTGAATTTGACGTTGTATCTAATCCCGAATTTTTGAGAGAAGGCGTAGCGGTCGAAGATTTTATGAAGCCAGACCGAGTGGTGATCGGCACCAATTCGGCAAGAGCGCGTAAAGTCATGGAATCATTATACGCGCCATTTGTCCGACAGGGCAATCCAATAATTTTTATGGATGATAGATCAGCCGAGCTTACCAAATATGCAGCGAACTCATTTCTGGCAACAAAAATCACTTTCATGAATGAGATTGCCAATCTCTGTGAATTACTGGGAGCTGATGTTGATTCCGTGAGGAAAGGAGTTGGTACGGATAGTCGTATTGGAAAGCGATTTCTATTCCCGGGTATTGGTTATGGCGGAAGCTGCTTTCCGAAAGATGTTCAGGCGTTGGCAAAGTCTTCCAAAGATGCCAAATATGATTTCAAAATCCTTAACGCCGTAATGGATGTCAATGAGAAACAAAAAACACGGCTGATCCCCCAGATAAAAAAATATTTTAACAACAATCTAAAAGGAAAGACGATTGCCATCTGGGGACTGGCATTTAAGCCACACACTGATGATATTCGCGAAGCTCCGGCGCTCTATAATATAGAGGCTCTTTTGAAAGAGGGTGCAATACTCAAGGTTCACGATCCCGAAGGAATGGGAAATGTAAAGAAGGTTATTGGAGATAAAATCACAGTATTGTGAAACTCCTTACGATGCCGCTCAAGATGCAGATGCAATTTTTATAGCCACAGAATGGCCTGAATTTCGGACACCCGATTTTGACAGACTGTCAAGTATTCTGAAAAACAAGGTGATTTTTGATGGCAGAAACTTATATGATTTAACTATTATGAAAGAATTAGGCTATTCATATTACAGCATCGGAAGGGAGGTCATCAATGGCTAAGCAACGCGTACTCATTACAGGTGGCGCCGGCTTCCTGGGATCTCATCTTTGTGATCGTTTTATCAAAGAAGGTTTTCATGTAATCGCAATGGATAATCTTATCACTGGCGACCTTCGTAACATCGAGCATTTATTCAAACATCCAGATTTTGAGTTTTACCATCAGGATGTTTCAACCTACGTTCATATACCCGGCGAACTTCATTACATTCTTCATTTTGCTTCGCCTGCCAGTCCGATTGATTATTTAAAAATCCCGATCCAAACTTTAAAAGTTAGCTCACTTGGCACGCACAACTTATTGGGATTGGCAAGAGCAAAAAAAGCGAGAATCTTGGTCGCTTCTACTTCCGAAGTTTATGGCGATCCATTAGTGCATCCGCAGGTTGAAGAGTATTACGGAAATGTAAATCCGATCGGACCACGGGGAGTTTACGATGAAGCAAAGCGCTTCCAGGAAGCGATCACAATGGCTTATCACACTTATCATAATTTGGAAACGCGCATCATAAGAATATTTAATACATATGGACCCAGGATGCGTCTTAATGATGGCAGGGTTTTACCTGCATTCATTGGACAAGCGTTGCGCGGAGAGGACCTCACAGTTTTCGGTGACGGAACACAAACCCGTTCGTTTTGTTATGTGGATGATGAAGTTGAAGGTATTTTCAGATTGCTGATGTCGGATTATCATTTGCCAATGAATATTGGAAATCCCAATGAAATAACAATTGGTGATTTTGCAGAAGAAATTGTAAAACTTACAGGTACATCACAAAAAGTTATTTACAAACCGCTGCCGCAAGATGATCCAAAACAACGACAACCTAATATCGAAAAAGCGAAAAAGATTTTAGGATGGGAGCCAAAAGTGTCACGATCTGAGGGATTGAAAATCACATACGAATATTTTAAGTCGCTTCCCAAAGAGGTACTGTATCAACGCGACCATAAAAATTTTGAAAAATACATCCGCTAACGCGCTAACTTTAGCTAATGTCTATACGGAAAATACTAATAACAGGTGGTGCAGGTTTTATTGGATCACATGTCGTTCGGCTATTTGTTAACAAGTATCCCACGTATTCAATCATAAATTTTGATAAGCTGACGTACGCCGGCAATCTTGAAAATCTGCGCGACGTTGAGCATAAATCCAATTACACTTTTGTAAAGGGCGATATCTTAGACTTTGAATTCCTGTTTGAAACTTTTAAGAAGTATGAAATCGATGGCGTGATTCACTTGGCCGCCGAGTCACATGTTGATCGTTCTCTTCATAATCCAACTGAATTTGCAGCCACAAACATAATTGGAACATTGAGCCTTCTGCGTGTAGCCCAGGCTTCATGGCATGAAAATTATCAGGACAAACTATTTTATCATATTTCAACGGATGAAGTTTACGGTTCTGCAGAGCACGGAGAATTATTTTACCGAAGAAACGCCTATTGATCCACGTTCGCCCTATTCGGCATCCAAAGCCAGCAGCGATCACTTCGTGAATGCCTTTAACAATAGTTTTGGATTGCCGACCATTATAAGCCGATGCTCGAATAACTATGGGCCATACCATTTCCCAGAGAAGCTCATTCCGTTGTTGATCAACAATATTCTCAACAACAAACCCCTGCCGGTTTATGGCAAAGGTGAAAACATTCGCGACTGGTTGTATGTAGAAGATCACGCACGCGCGATAGACGCAATATTTCATAAAGGGAAAAAAGGAGAGGTGTACAATATTGGAGGAAACAATGAGTGGAAAAATATAGATCTTGTAAAATTTCTATGCCACCTGATGGATAAGAAGCTGGGAAAGGAGGACGGTACATGCGCATCGTTGATCACCTTTGTAAAGGATAGGGCGGGACACGATCTGCGATATGCTATTGATCCATCCAAGTTGATCAGCGAAACGGGATGGAGGCCGGAGGTTACTTTTGAAGTTGGATTGGAAAAAACGATTGATTGGTTTCTGGCGAATGAGGATTGGTTAAAGAACGTTACCTCCGGGGCGTATCTTCGATATTATGCCTCTATGTATCAGGGCCGGTAAGTGTTTCCGGCATCAGTAATAAATATTTTATGAAAGGAATTATTCTCGCCGGCGGTTCGGGCACCCGGCTTTACCCATTGACACTTGCCATCAGCAAGCAGCTTATGCCGTTGTACGACAAACCGATGATTTATTATCCGTTGTCGGTACTCATGATGGCTGGCATTCGCGAGATTTTGATCATCTCTACACCCCACGACATGCCCATGTTTCAAAAGCTGTTAGGGGACGGGAAAAATTTAGGATGCTCGTTTTCATATGCAATTCAACCAAAACCCGAGGGCCTTGCGCAGGCTTTTATCATTGGCGAAGAATTTATTGGTAAAGAGAAAGTAGCCTTAATTCTGGGTGACAATATCTTCCATGGTTCGGGCTTGCAGAAGCTACTATCCAATATCGATCCGGATGGCGGAGTGGTATTTGCCTATCACGTCTTAGACCCTCAACGTTACGGTGTCGTGGAATTCGACGAAAATCAGAAAGTCATGTCGATTGAAGAAAAACCTGTTCAGCCGAAATCAAATTATGCTGTTCCCGGGCTGTACTTTTATGATAATGACGTTATTTCCATTGCAAAGGGCCTGAAACCCAGCGCCAGGGGTGAGTTGGAAATTACGTCAGTAAACAACGAATATCTGAAAAGAGGCAAACTTAAAGTCGCTCCGATGAGCCGGGGAACTGCCTGGCTTGATACCGGTACATTTGATTCGCTTATGGATGCCGCCAATTTTGTCCAGGTCATTGAACACAGGCAAGGCTTAAAAGTCGGTTGTATTGAAGAAATAGCATTCCGCAAGGGCTTTATATCGAAAAATCAGTTACTGGAACTGGCCAAACCGCTAGAAAAAAGCGGTTATGGGGTATATCTTAAAAATCTCCCACAGTATATCTAAATGAGCCAACAAATTTCGGTTCATTTTTGACGAAAAGTAAAAAAGGTATACTTTTGCGGAAGTTTCTGAATTTAGTTGCAGGGGGCGGCAGTCCCCTTTTTGTTTATAGAAACTTTTTAAATGGAGTTTGTCGAGGAAATCAAGAACATAATTACGCGTAAATTAGCTGATCCCAGTCAGTTTCTTGTAGATGTAATTGTTAAAGGTCACAAAGGACCTAAGAAAGTTCTCATAATAATAGATGGCGATAAGGGGGTAACGATTGATGACTGTGCTAATCTAAGTCGTGAAATTTCAAAGGCTTTTGATGACTTGCAGCTGTTTGACGACAGCTATATGCTCGAGGTTTCGACACCAGGGTTAGACCAGCCATTACGACTCGCGCGGCAATATTATAAAAATATTGGCCGTCGGATCAAAGTGGTGACTCACCAGCAAGCAGTAGAGGGCAAGTTGGTTGAGGTTGGTGAAGAAAAAATCAAACTTGAGCAGGAGATTGGCGCGGGAAAACATAAGGAAACTAAAATAATAGAACTATCATTTTCAGAGATTGATAAAACATTTGTGTTAGTAAGTTTCAAATAGAATATAACCATGGATGCACATGAATTAATTCAGTCGTTTGCTGAATTCGCAAAGCAAAAAAACATCGACAGACCCACGATGATCCGGATTCTGGAGGATGTTTTTCGTAACATGATTAAGAAAAAATTTGGCTCCGATGAAAAGTTTGACATCATCGTGAACTCAGACAAAGGCGATTTGGAAATTTATCGCTTTCGTGAAATTGTAGATGACGATTCTGAAGACATCTGGGACTTCGACAAGATTAGCTTGTCAGAGGCGCATAAGATCGAGCCTGATTTTGAAGTGGGCGAAGAAGTTTCTGAGCAAATCTTTATTGATGATTTTGGGCGTAGAGCTGTAACTACCGCTCGCCAGACACTTATTCAAAAAGTAAAGGATCTTGAAAAAGATATTCTCTTTCAAAAATATAAGGATATCGTTGGTGAGATTATCGCAGGAGAGGTATATCAGGTTTTGAGTCGCGAAGTTTTATTGACAGATGCGGAAGGCAATGAGGTTTCGATTCCGCGCAATGAGCAAATTCAAAAGGACCGATATAGAAAAGGTGAAAATGTGCGGGCTATTGTCCACAAGGTGGACATGGTGAATGGTAATCCGAAAATCATACTTTCACGGACGTCACCCGTTTTCCTGGAAAGGCTTTTTGAACAGGAAGTTCCGGAAGTTTATGATGGACTGATAACCATTAAGAAGGTGGTGCGCGAGCCAGGTGAGCGTGCAAAAGTTGCCGTTGAATCATACGATGATCGCATCGATCCCGTAGGCGCCTGCGTTGGAATGAAAGGATCGCGGATTCACGCGATTGTAAGAGAATTGCAGAATGAGAATATCGACGTTATAAACTATACTGAAAACCTTGAGTTATACATTCAACGCGCGTTAAGTCCCGCCAAGATTGGTTCCATAAAGGTGGACAAGGACAATGGAAGAGTTTCAGTTTATCTAAAACCAGACCAGGTTTCACTTGCAATCGGTAAAGGAGGGTTGAATATCAAGCTTGCAAGCCGGTTAGTGGGTTACGAAATCGATGTGTTCCGCGAATTAGCAGAAGGTCAATCTGAGGAAGACGTGGATCTAAATGAATTTTCTGACGAAATTGAAGGTTGGGTAATTGACGAACTCAATCGAATCGGGTTGGATACCGCGAAAAGTGTGTTGGCTCTTTCAAAAGAAGAGTTGGTTCGGAGAACGGACTTGGAAGAGGAAACGATTGACGGCGTTTTGAATATTTTGAAAAAAGAATTTGAATAAAACTAAAATAGTAAAGGTTCACTCGAGCGTGTTATTAACACGTTATATTTTGTGTCCACGGCGATTTAGGTTTTATTGTTTTTAAAAAACAGGCATATTTGGGTATGGCAGAAGAAAAATTGATCAGGTTGAGTCAGGCAGCGAGGAAGCTCAATGTGGGCCATAATACCATTTTGGACTTTTTGTTGAAGAAAGGTTTTGAAGTGGAGAATAATCCAAATGCCAAACTTACACCAGAGCAGATTATACTTTTATCAAAAGAGTTTGCTTCATCAGCAACGGAGAAATTAGAGGCTTCGGGACTTTCTATTGGCGTAAAACATGTAGATACTCACATCGAAACTGAGAAGGAAGCCATTAAGAAGAGGGTTGAGGACGAAGAGAGCAACATCATGATAAAAAACCTGGGATCGAAAGATCTCAAGGCTAAGGAGGAGTCTAAGCTTGAAAAAGTCGAGCGCGAAAAGCCTAAGCTGGAAGGTATAAAAGTAGTTGGGAAAATTGAACTTGAAAAGAAGGCGGTTACTAAAGAGGAACAGCCTGAACCCAAGCCTGAAAAGAAAGCCGTGGAGCCGGTAGCAGAAGTTTCAAAGAAGGAAGAACCTAAGAAAGAAGAACCGAAAATTGAAATACCAAAAGTTGAGCCATCGCCTGGAGTGGAGAAACAACCTGAACAAGAATTGATTAAAGCACGTGCGGACAAACTTCAGGGACTTAAAGTAGTGGATAGGATCCAGCTTCCTGTAGAAAAGGAAAAGAAGAAAGATGCACCAGTTGCCTCTTCAGATACACAAAAAGATAAAGCCAAGAGACCCCGTAAAAGGATTTCCTCTTTTGACAATCAACAAGGACAACAAAATCAGGGTCAACCAGGTGGTCCGCCAAAGGGTCCCCGCCCTCAGCAACAGCAGCAACGCAGAAATGCCCCGCCTCCCCGAGTTCAGAAGGCTGAACCAACAGAAAAGGAAATTCAAGATCAGATCCGGGCAACGTTGGCGAAACTCAGCGGTGGAAGCAAAAAGGGAACCGGTGCGAAGTATAGAAAGGAAAGAAGGCAGGCGAATGTTGACGCGCAAGAGCAACAATTAATACAAGATCAGGAGGCGTCTAAAACACTTAAGGTAACAGAATTTATTTCTGCAAATGACCTTGCCTCGATGATGAACGTTTCTGTCAACGATGTCATCTCCACTTGCTTAAGCCTTGGGATGTTCGTTTCGATTAACCAACGTCTCGATGCTGAAGCCATTACGGTGATTGCTGACGAATTTGGATATGCGGTGCAGTTCACTTCCGCAGAGGAAGAATTGGACATGGAAGAGGAAGAAGATGTAGAGGGAGAACTGCTTCCCCGAGCTCCTATTGTTACGATAATGGGTCACGTCGATCACGGAAAAACTTCTCTTCTCGATTATATCCGGAATACAAAAGTTACAGCATCAGAAGCGGGCGGTATCACGCAACACGTGGGCGCATATGATGTAACCACCAAGAGTGGTCATAAGATTGCATTCCTTGATACACCGGGTCACGAAGCCTTTACGGCCATGCGTGCTCGTGGTGCCAAACTTACTGACATCGCAATAATTGTGGTGGCGGCCGACGATGATGTCATGCCTCAAACCAAGGAAGCAATCAATCACGCGCAGGTGGCAGGTGTTCCGTTGGTAATTGCGATTAACAAAATAGATAAACCTTCAGCGAATCCTGAAAAGGTTCGGGAATCACTCTCTAAAATAAATATCCTTGTTGAAGAGTGGGGTGGAAAATATCAAAGCCAGGAGATTTCGGCGAAAACAGGTAAAGGCATTGATAATCTGCTTGAGAAAGTATTACTGGAAGCCGAGCTATTAAACCTTAGGGCAAATCCAGACAGAAATGCTACCGGTTCAGTAATTGAAGCATCACTCGATAAAGGTCGTGGATATGTCTCGACCATTATGGTTCAAACAGGAACGTTAAAAATCGGTGATATTCTTTTAGCAGGAGCAAATTATGGCCGTGTAAAGGCGATGTTTGATGATACCGGCAAAAGGATCAATGAAGCTGGACCGTCTACCCCAGTCGTTGTGTTGGGTCTTGATGGCGCGCCACAGGCAGGTGAAAAAGTAATGGTGCTTGAGACCGATCGCGAAGCCAGAGAAATAGCAACCAAGCGGGGACAAATTTTGCGTGAGCAAAGCATTCGCACGAAGAAACACATTACGTTGGATGAAATTGGAAGACGTTTGGCCATTGGTAACTTTAAACAACTTAACGTTATCGTTAAGGGAGATGTGGATGGTTCTGTTGAAGCTTTGACCGATTCATTGTTAAAACTTTCTACGCAAGAAATTCAGGTTGCTATCATTCACAAAGGTGTTGGACAGATATCGGAATCAGATGTCCTTCTGGCGTCGGCTTCTGATGCAATCATACTTGGATTCCAGGTTCGGCCTTCTGGCGCAGCCAGACGAGTAGCTGAAAATGAAGAAATTGAAATCCGCCTTTATTCGATCATCTATGACGCCATTAATGATGTTAAGGCCGCTATGGAAGGAATGCTCGCTCCTGAAACGGAGGAGGTAATTGTCGGTAATGCAGAAGTTCGCGAAGTGTTTAAGATCTCTAAAATTGGAACCATCGCCGGTTGTATGGTAACCGATGGATCAATCAAACGAAACAATCCGATCCGACTTGATTCGTGATGGTATCGTTATTTATGCAGGGAAGCTTGGCTCATTGAAGCGTCATAAGGATGATGCCAGTGAAGTGAAGAGCGGGTTTGACTGTGGTATCGGTATCGATGGCTTCAATGATATAAAAATGGGTGACGTGATTGAAAGCTACGAACAGCGCGAAGTGAAACGCACGTTGTAGTAACCATCTGATCTTGTACCAATTTAAACACATTTTTCACTTAAAGACTTGGCATGCTGGGTCGTGTAGGCGATTTATTCAAATTTTCCGCTGCTAATCAAATTGTATAAAATAAAAAAGCCCCGGCCGACATGGCAGGGCTCTCTCTATGCAAGCAGAGAGTTATTTTATTTTCAAAATGTTACTGTAGGCGCTTTTTCTGCTCCTTAGCAGGCTTCAAAATATCCTTTCCGGTCAAAGCCTGAAATTTTAGCGACAAGAACACCAGGAAAGGATCTTACAGAATTGTTATAGGTATTCACTACATCATTAAATCGCTTCCGTTCCACTGCAATTCTGTTTTCGGTACCTTCAAGCTGAGACTGTAAGTCCAGGAAGTTCTGATTCGCCTTCAGGTCAGGATATTTTTCAACGACTACAAGTAGTCGAGATAAAGCTGACGTTACTCCTTCTTGCGCCTGTTGAAATTGTTGCAGCTTTTCCGGCGTTAAATTCGAAGGATCAATCTTAACGGAAGTGGCATTCGATCTGGCCTCGATGACTTTTGTTAAAGTTTCTTGTTCGAATTGCGCATAACCTTTAACAGTATTCACCAGGTTTGGAATTAAATCCATCCGTCGTTGGTACTGACTCTCAACGGTTCCCCATTGACTATTAACCGCCTCGTCTTTGTTAACCAACCCATTATAAGAACTGAAAATCCAAAGCACCAGTATTACCAGTGCCCCTATTCCGATCCATTTTCCCATAGTGTGATTTTTTTTATTTAAAGTTAATTCAAAGTTTGATCAAATTTCAGGCGGTATGCGCCTTTTGGTTCTCATTCAGACGTAACGTAAATTTATTAATTGCGTTTTCCAATGCTATCTACGCGACGTCTAGACACCTTCCATCATTCGTTCGGCGCTGTCAGCTATGCGAAGTTGCTCGACGAAATTGTCCAGGTCACCGTTCATGATTGCCGGAAGGTTGTGTTGCGTATAACCAATCCTATGGTCAGTAACTCTGCTTTGAGGATAATTGTATGTCCTGATTTTTTCAGACCTGTCGCCCGTGCGAACAATAGATTTACGGGTTGCGCCTATTTCAGATTGTTGCTTTTCCAATTCGATTTCATAAAGCTTTGTTTTTAACATTTGCAAAGCTCGTTCACGGTTAGCATGTTGTGAGCGTTCAATTTGACACGTTATAACAATGCCTGAGGGTTTATGGGTAAGCTGAACCTTCGTTTCTACTTTGTTAACATTTTGGCCACCAGCGCCGCTGGAGCGGGCTGTTTGATATTCTAAGTCGGCTGGATTTATTTCTATAGCAACGTCTTCTACTTCTGGCATAACCACAACAGAAGCCGCTGAAGTATGTACGCGTCCCATTTGTTCCGTGGCGGGTACACGTTGTACGCGGTGCACGCCGGATTCAAATTTCAGTAATCCATAGACACCCTCCCCAGATACGCTACAGATAACTTCTTTATACCCTCCGGCCGTTCCTTCAGTAACATCCAAAACGGACATTTTTAATCCCCTCCGTTCGCAAAACCGTTGATACATGCGCCAAAGGTCGCCTGCGAAAATCGCTGCTTCATCGCCGCCCGTTCCCGCCCTGATTTCGAGCATAACATTTTTATCGTCATTCGGATCTTTAGGGATCAGAAGTTCTTTTAAATCGGACTCAAGCTTTTCGATTTTGGGTTCAAGTTCGTCAATTTCCATTTTTGCCATCTCCCGCATTTCTTCATCCTTTTCTTTCTGGAGGACATCCTTGGCTTGTTGAAGATGATCGCGGGCATCCATAAAGTGATTGTATTTGCTGACAATCTTATCGAGATCCTTATACTCTTTATTGAGCTGAGAGAATTTCTTGATATCCTTAACAGTCTCTGGCTGCATCAGCAGCTGGCCCACTTCTTCAAATCGAAGTTTTAATTCTTCTAATTTTTCAA
The DNA here is from genome assembly GCA_963739105.1 of uncultured Bacteroidota bacterium. GTDB lineage: Bacteria > Bacteroidota > Bacteroidia > Cytophagales > Cyclobacteriaceae > Chryseolinea. The sequence goes on from CAVTZI010000043.1 coordinate 166,732, forward strand.
TCATAACTAAAAATGACCGACAAAGTTAATAAAAAGTCTCTCTCCTGAATGGCAAAAAAAGCCTTTACGTTCGAGGCTTGGATTTGTAACAGCAGGCGGAGAACTTTGAGGCCATGAAGAAAATACATTTAATAGTGATCGCGGCTTTGTTGTTGGGCTGCGGCGGCTCTCTATCCGACGAGCAAAGAAAAAAATTGCATGAAGGAATGGAAGATCAGAAGATTATGAGGCTGAGCGATTCCGAAATTGTTACCGCCTCATTGGAGCATGGGAGGGTGATTTACGGTGCCATGGAACACATAAACTTCGATGCTGCCAGGCTAGACTCAATCGAGCGCCACTACCATGTCAACATAAACCTGATCAAGCCTGGAGCTTCCAACGCACTTGAGGTGGAGAATCAACTTATTGAGGCGTATGTGGCAGGCGCTGAGACAGGTTCAATTCAGGATAACATTCAAAAGCTTCACGTCGCCAATAACGCTGAAGCATATGATTCGTTGATTTACACGAGACCAAAAGTATCACCGTTGCCCGATGGTGCTGTTAAAGTGGAGGGCGTATGGAATATACATCTCGCTAAAAAAGATGTTGTTCGTTCATTGGCCAAATAACTTTTCTAAAAACGAAATCATTTCGTCTTAACCTTTTTGTACTTCCAGCAATCGACCAAGTGATCATTGACAAGTCCGCAGGCTTGCATGTGCGCATAGATTACCGTGCTACCAACGAATTTAAATCCCCGCTTGATCAGGTCTTTACTAAGGGCATCCGATTCTTTTGTCGTTGCGGGAACCTCGGATACGCTTTCCATTTATTAACAATGGGCTTGTTATTAACAAATGACCAGATGTAGCGATCAAAGCTTCCGAATTCTTTTTGGACTTCTAAAAACCGTTTCGCATTGTTTACAGCTGCATTCACTTTGAGCTTATTCCGTATAACACCAGGATCTTGCAGAATTTTTGATACGCGAGCATCGGTAAAACGGCTTACTTTAACGGGATCAAAATCGGCAAAAGCCTTTCGGTATCCTTCGCGTTTTTTTAAGACGGTGGACCAGCTTAATCCTGCTTGTGCGCCCTCCAGAATCAGGAACTCAAAATGCGTCCGATCATCGTGAACAGGTACCCCCCATTCTTTATCATGATAGTCGATGTATTCATCAAACTTTAAACACCAAGGGCACCGGTTTTTTTCCTTTGTAGCCATAGTTTCTTTTTTGAATATCTCACTTCATCTAAGATTTAAGACCTCAATTAAATCTTCCTGTTCTTCAATACCTACACGGCTGCATGAAAAATCATTGTGATTTCACAATGTCTGATTTTCTGAGCGGGGAACATTGAAAATAATTGGCAAAATTTTTCAATACTTTCATATATGTTTCACCCTTAAACTAACAAACTATGGCAAAAAAATTTAAACCAAATGTTGGAGAAAAAATTTCAAAAAAAGAAGCTATGGAGTGGATTGAAAAGTATGACAAGGAAATGCGAAAGGACAAATCGAAAGACACGAAGTCGATTTTTTATGGTCGTGATATGTTGTTAAGAATTTTGAGCGAAGAAGGTAGTGCAGGTATTACTTGCTTTTTTGCCTTACGGTATAATGAAGATGTTAAAAAGGAAACCCTTCAATTGGTATTGGTTCCGACACGCGAAGATGGAACACATATTTGGTCGGAGGACGCATGACCTGCTAAGGCGAAAGCAAAGAGTGCAGTCGGAACTGGTGGTGCTGTGGCTTTTGATGGAGGTGTCCATTGTCCTCCTTATTGTTCATAAGAACAGGTCTTTATATAAATGACAATTCAAATCTATTTGTATTTGGCGATCGCGCAGACCGTCCTGTCAGCTATTGTTGCAATTGTAGCGCTGATCCGATATCGTTCCAGGAGTTTAATTGTCAAGTTGATAGGATTTGTTTTTCTAACGAGCTTTTTGGCCAACATGGCATCATGGCTCATGGTTGGAACATCCCTGCGGATTTTTGTAAACAGTACCTATCCAATATCTCTTATCATAAGGTAGCCCTCTACTCCAGAATTTACTACGATCTACTCCATAAAAAGAATCGAGGGTGGTTTGTTCTGATGGCTTGTGTATTTGCAGTTTTTGCACTTGATAAATATTTTTTTTATTCAAAAGACGGCACCTAATTCCTATTCATATCTTTTTCACTCGGCAATAATGATTACTTATTGCTTGTTGTACTTCTATGTTTTAATGCAGGACTTGCCTTCGCTATACGTGCATCAATTTCCGATGTTCTGGTTCAATTCTGGCCTGTTGATTTTTCATGCCGGCACATTTTTCTTGTTTTCGTTTCATGCTTATTTGGTGAATGTTCTAAAAAATAACATGTTGATATATTGGAGTTTCCATAACATGTTGAGCATTATAGAACACATAATTTTTCTGATTGGTCTGTACTATGACTCTAAGAGTGGCTCAGACCGAAATGGAGCAGCCCTTCCCGCTGAAGTGTAAAATTTTAACTGTTTGTTGAAAAGAAACCTGCGCGAAAGCGCAAATTGAGGCTTTCATTTTTTATTTTTCGGGAATGGAAGGTGGGGTCTCTCAATTCGCGCTTATTTTTTCATTGGCAACGGTGGCTATGCTGTTATTGGCCGGCTTCATTATCTTGTTTGTGGTCTTTTATCAAAAAAAAATGATTCAGGAGCAGTTGAAACGTCAGAAGCTTGAACTGGATTTTCAGCAAAAAATGATGGAGGCTACGCTCGAGTCGGAGGAGAATGAACGCCGGAGACTGGCGGGCGATCTGCACGACAGCGTTGGCGGAATGCTTTCCACGATCCGGGTTGGACTTACCACCATTGCTAAAAGACTCCCGGATCCTCAGACTGATTGAACAATCCAAACAAATGCTGGATGATACATTGTCTTCGGTTAGGAGGATAAGTCTCGACCTGATGCCCTCTACCCTGGAAAAGTTTGGATTAGTGCCAGCGCTGCGGGAAATTTGTGACCGGTTTCAAGCTGCGTCGCTAATCACCGTAAATTTTCTGGAGCAGGGTGAAATAAGAGTTATCGAAGCGAAGCGGGCACTGAAAATTTTCCGCATAGTCCAGGAGTTAATAAACAACGCAATCAAACACGCGCAGGCATCCGCAATTAATGTAGCTGTGTCGGGCGAAGAACAATTGAAAATATACCGTCGAGGATGATGGGATGGGTTTTGACCCGAAAGTTAACATCCGCTAATACACAAAACGGTTCAGGCTTAGGACTTTATAACATGGAGAACAGAACTCGCCTGTTAAATGCCAGGCTGGAATTTGAACTCAAGTAAAGAAAGGAAGCAAGATAACATTGATCGTTCCCTATGAAACAATTGAAAGTTTACATCGCTGATGACCACACGCTTTTTCGAAAAGCCATGGTGAATCTGCTTCGGAGTTTTGAAAGAATTACCGATGTTAAGGATGCTGAAAACGGGAAAGAACTTTTGACACTTATCAAGTATGAACATGCCTGACGTGGTTATCGTAGATCTGCAAATGCCGGTCATGGATGGCACTGAAACGAGCGCGATCATACTCCAAAAATATCCAGACGTAAAAATCATTATTCTCACCATGCACGATAGCAGCAAGTTCATTCTTCACATGATGGATATGGGGGTGCACGCTTTCCTTTTAAAAAATACCGAGCCTGACGAACTTGAGAAAGCAATCTACGCCGTTGCCGACAAAGATTTTTATCACAACGATTTGGTCGTAGCGGTCTTACGGAAAAATGTGAACGAAAGAAAGAATGGGTCAACGACCAACTTTTCAAGCCGCAGAATTGACAGAGCGAGAGAAAGAAATTCTCTTGCTCATTTGTCAGGAACTGACGATGAAAGAGATAGGGCAACGTTTATTCTTAAGTGAAAATACCGTTCGGAATCACCGGGTAAATATTATGGAAAAAGTTGGTGTTAATAATATCGTTGGCTTGGTAAAGTATGCGTATGAAGTAGGTGTGGTGATTTAATTTTTCGCAAAACTACGAGTAGTATAATTCTACTATTTTTTATATCCTCTTAAGTTCTGTCAATCGGCAATTATGTGAATTCAAAGTCATATGTGCGCGCATTCCATCTTTTTCAACCTCACAAAGGTTCTGTTCAGCAATCACATTCCGGAAATAAAGTCAAAACGTTATGCGAAATTCATAAGACGGTTTTGAGCGAGATGCTCAACAACATAAAGACAATGAAAATTCTTGTGGTTCACAGGCAGAAAAATACCGTTGACGTCATTAAGTCAGTGCTTAGCAAAAAAAATCCCGTTGTGCTACAAACAGAATCTGGTTTGGATGGGCTCCTAACCTCTCGAATCGAACATTTCGATCTGATTATTTGCGGCACTGACCTGCCTGTGGTCACAGGTTTTGAGCTGATTCGATCGATTCGAACCAACTCTATAAACCGAGAGACGCCAGTGATATTCTTGTCGGATAAAATTGATGAAAGGCTGAACATCTGAGCAATGCATTAGGGGTGGAAGCGGTCCTATTAATGGACGATGTGAACCACAGGTTGGCCGGCTTAGTTCAGCGAGCATGTAAAGATTGCTCCGAAGCGAGATCAAATCAATTAAGGACCATTTAAGTCCTTACTTCTAAAGAACTTTCAGTAAAGGAATAGTTGGCAAAAATCCTTTCAATGACCAAACCCGGGCTTCGTGCCCGGGAATGGTTCCATTACTTCTCTTTCGAAGCAGTCAATTCCGAAAACATGCTATTAAAAATTGACAGGATAAGGCTAAACGCCAGGGCCCACCAAAATCCGTCGACATTAAATCCGGGTACGATGCTTTCAACCAATAATATGATTAAGGCGTTAATAACCAGTAAAAAGAACCCCAAGCGTAAAGATGGTGATGGGAATTGTCAATATTACCAGGATTGGTTTGACAAAAATATTAGCCAGAGAAATCAACAGCGCCGCTAAAAGCAAGCATATCCATAGTGTTCCACATGAACGCCCGGCAGGAGATAAGCCGTAAGCAAAACAGCTACGCCTGAAAGCAGAAAGCGAATAATTCCATTCATTTTTTCGGCATTTAAAATTTGCTTGAATTTCCGCTTTTAAGTGAAGAAGTCAAATTTTAACTTACAGCCATGTACGCGATTGTTGATATTGAGACGACTGGTGGATACGCAGAAAACCATCGCATTACAGAGGTGGCCATCTACCATCATGATGGCATACAGGTCACGGATCGATTTCATACCCTTATCAATCCTGAGAGAAACATCCCCTACTACATCACGGGCCTTACAGGCATCACCACTGAAATGGTTCTGGAAGCACCGTCGTTTAAAGAGGTCGCCGAAGATATTTTCAAACGACTGGACGGCAAAATTTTCGTAGCCCATAATGCGCATTTTGATTATTCATTCTTGAAAAAAGAGTTTGAAGAGGTAGGAATAAATTGGCAATCCAAAAAACTCTGTACGGTCCGTTTAAGCCGAAAAATTATTCCGGGCCTACGGTCCTACAGCTTGGGAAGTCTTTCGGAGAGCTTGGGGATCGAGATTTTAAACCGGCATCGCGCCGGGGGAGATGCAGAAGCGACTGTAAAAATATTTGACCAGCTGTTACGACGGGATCGCGATGGCTACATTCTCAAAGACTTTAAAGCGCAATTCGGGAGAAACTATCCTGCCGCCCAATCTTCCGAAAGAAGAATTCGATCGGCTTCCTGCTTTTGGCCGGCGTATATTATTTCCACAATGCGCACGGCAATGTTATTTATGTTGGCAAAGCGATCAACATTAAGAAACGAATTGCTGGACATTTTACCGGTGATGCACGGGAATGGAGCCGGTCCAAGATCCGGAATGAAATTCATCATATCAGCTACGAGCTTACAGGCAATGAATTGATTGCACTTATCCTTGAATCGCAGGAGATACGGAGACTCTGGCCAAAATATAATCAGGCGCAAAAATTTCGCACGGAAGAATGGGGAATTTTTGACTATGAAGACCGGAATGGCTACCTGCGATTTTCGGTTAACGTCGTAACGCGAGGATCCCGTCCGTTGAAACGTTTTAGTTCGAAAGGAAATGCCTGGAATTTTCTATGGGAGAAAGTTCGTGCCTTTGATCTTTGTCCTAAAGCTAAGTGGACTGCAGTTAGCCAAAGGGTTGTGCTTTGAATATCAAACGGGTGAATGTCACGGTGCGTGTATGGGTGTTGAATCTGTTGCAAATTACAATCAGCGGGTCGAAAAAGCAATTCAATCATTCAAGGCGCAGGGTGAAACAGTTGCCATTATTGGCAGAGGGAGAAACATCGAGGAACAATCTTTAGTGTTAGTTGAAAAGGGGACGTATGTTGGGTTATGGATTTTTTGATAAGCATGGATTCGATTTCTGATTTTGAATCGGCAAAAAATTATGTCAAGCGAAGCGTTGAAACTCCAACCGTGCAAAGTCTTATCAATGGATACGTAACCAATCCACGAGGGGCCTCGAAGTTGTTGTATTTGATAAAGTCTTGAGGCTTAAAGGCGCTCACTTATCTTTTCATTCTGCCTTCGATTCCAGGATAAAGAGAAGGTACCTTATCACTGGTAAATACTTCCTTTGTATCAATATTCATCATCGATAATACTCCGGCCCATCCGGCTCCCGTATCCATCATCCAAATTTCACAAGACTTGAATCGGCTTGGTAAACGGTATGGGTGTATGACCAATATACACTTCATCAAATTTTGTAAGCTTATGTTTTTTGTTTCCTGTTGAAAAAAGCTCCATGCCTTTTGAATCAATGTTCTATCCCAGGCAAATGTCGTTATGTCTTGTTGTTCCAACGGTCGACGTAGGTCAATGCCAGCATGAACAAACAGTTTGTTGTTTAATATAAAGTACGGAAGCGCTTTGTCCAAAGAACTCAATGTGCGAAGAGGAACGCCGTCCGAATAGGATGAAATTGTTGCAGCACCTCCCTGCGATCGCCAAATATCTTCTGCAATTTTTGTTTTCATCCAATTTACGGGTCCATAGATCATGATTCCCCAAAACGTACGTGATGTTTTTAATTTTCAAGAGTTCATCAATACACCATTTGGTATCAGGCCATCCGTCACACACATCCCCCAGACAAATCAGGTGGTCGGATTCATAGTTAAAATCTGCACGATTCCAGACATTGCTTTAACGCACGGTAGGCGCCATGTATGTCACCGATTACAAATGTTCTGCGGCCATAACCTTTATGATTACCTATTGTTTTTCCAGCAAAATTTCCACCGTATTTGGTAATAATTACGTTATTTTATCGGTTTAAACATGAAATAGATTACATGGAAGCCATAGCTGTTGAAAAGCACCAGGAGCACAAGGAAAAGATAAAACAAGTTTACCACGAGGTTGCGAAAGTTGTAGTTGGGCAGGAATACATGGTAAACCGATTGATGATCGGGTTATTCACCAACGGACACGTATTGCTGGAAGGGGTTCCGGGACTTGCCAAAACCCTTACGGTAAGCACGCTTGCGCAGGTTTTGCACCTTGATTTTCAACGCATTCAATTCACGCCTGATTTCCTTCCAGCCGATTTGGTGGGCACGATGATTTACAATCAGCGGGAGGGAAAATTTGAAGTAAAAAAAGGGCCGATCTTCGCGAACATAATTCTGGCGGATGAGATCAACCGCTCGCCTGCGAAAGTGCAATCCGCCTTGTTGGAAGCCATGCAGGAAAAGACAGGTTACCATTGGTGAAACAACATTCAAACTGGATCGGCCATTCCTGGTCATGGCAACACAAAACCCCGTGGATCAGGAAGGAACATATCCGCTTCCGGAAGCACAGGTTGACCGTTTTATGATGAAAGTGTTTGTGGACTATCCTACGAAAAGATCAGGAGATGGAAATCATGAGAAGAATTTCCAACATGAAATTTGATTATACAGTCAGTACAATTTTAAGCAAGGAAGATATTTTTGCCATTCGAGACCAGGTAAATAAAGTAACGATTTCAGAGTCCCTGGAACGTTACATCATCGAACTTGTCTATGCAACGCGAAAGCCACTGGAATATAAACTAAATGAACAAGCTCAATACATTCAGTTCGGAGCTTCACCCCGGGCCAGCATTAATTTGAATCTCGCAGCCAAGGCAATGGCTTACATGGAGGGACGGGATTATGTCTTGCCGGAGGATATAAAAGAAGTTGCGCTCGATGTCATGAACCACCGGATCATTCTCAACTATGAAGCGGAAGCCGATAACGTCCGAACGCCGGATATCATAAAGGCAATTCTCACACGGGTCCCTATCAACAAATAGACTGATCAGTTGCATCTTCCATCCTTTCTTTTTATTATCGATGAAATTATCATCATTAAAAAATCTTGTAAGAATTGTTAAGTCATTTTTTGTGAAACTCCCTGATAATCATCAGGTAAATGAGTTTCTGGCCTAATAACTGTTCGTCATCTTGTCACACTAATTTTCTGCGCTTAACAATTTGGTAACAAAGGCGTAGGCATGAGGTAATATTGGAGAAAGACCTTTGCATCAAATTATAATGTCTATGGTGCGAAAAGTACTTCTTCTGTTCCCAGTCTTTCTGATTTTATTGGGAACAGCCCTTGCTCAAGTAGGAACGATTAAAGGAACCGTCAAAGATGCGTTAACCGGCGAAGCTGTTATTGGTGCAAACGTTCTGATTGCCGGAACGAGCGAGGGTACTGCTGTAGATATTAATGGTGATTTTGAAATCCCACAAGTTAAGGTTGGTGAACACACCCTTATTATATCGTTTGTGTCCTATAAAACCGATACACTTAAAAAAGTGATCGTTTATCCGGATCAAACCACTGTGATCAATCACAAAATGATGGAGGAAAGCATGCAACTTGGTGAGGTTGTAGTATCAGGCGCCAGGGTCACGAATACGGATTATGCGGTGATTACTGAAATCAGAAAAAATGATCTGGTGGTTGTTGGTATTTCTTCCCAACAGATCACAATGTCTCAAGATAGAGACGCAGCTCAAATTATGAGGCGTGTACCGGGCGTTACAATTTTGAACAATCGTTTTGTAAATGTTCGTGGATTAAATGAACGATACAATACAGTGCTTTTAAATGGCGTAATCGCGCCCAGCACTGAGGTTGATTCTAAAGCTTTTGCATTTGATCTTATACCCAGCAGCATGATTGATCGTATGATGGTTTACAAATCAGGAGCAGCAGAATTTCCTGGAGAGTTTGCAGGAGGTATTGTTGACATAAACACGAAGAGCGTCGTGGAAGAAAATTCGCTATCGGTGAACATAACGACCGGGTTTCGCGCTGGAACAACGGGCAAAGATTTTTATAAAGCGGAAGGAAGTTCCACGGATTGGCTAGGTTACGATAACGGATTCAGACAGCTGCCTTCTACTTTTCCCTCAGAAAATCTTAGAGAGTTCTCTCAATCCGGGAAGCGACGCAGATATGCAAAAGTTAGTTTCTGCTAGTAAAAGCCTGCCAAACCGTTGGGGAATTCAAAAGACAACGGCATCTCCTGATTATAGAGCAACCATCAATTTTTCTCATGTTTTTAACTTGGGAAAATTTAAGCTTAGCAACATCACTTCTGTTAACTACTCACGAACTTTCCAAACTGTCGACCAACAGAATTATTATTATGAAGCCTTTGATCCGCAGACAGAGAAAAGTGGAAGGAGATATTATTTTGATGACAGCCGATATGCCGATAACGCAAGGGCAGGTTTTATCTCGAATTTTATTTTTGAAATAACACCCTCTCACAAAATTGAATTCAGAAACCTTTTCAATCAACAAGGTACATCTCAGGTAACGTCGAGATCGGGAGTTGAGGACATTCAGGGATTTGATGTCAACAATAGGGCGATAAATTACTTTAGCCGGGGTATTTACTCAGGACAATTGCAAGGTAAGCACAATATTGGCGATCATCTTTACTTTACCTGGATTGGCGGATATTCTAACGTTAAAGCGGACCAACCTGACTTCCGAAGAATACGTTCTCAACGTGCAACGGGAACAAACGATGATTTTTCAATTGTCATTCCTCCAAATGCCAGCGCGTTTGACGCAGGCCGTTTTTATTCTGACTTAACTGAAAAAGTTTACACCGGGGCAATCAAGTTGGATTACAAATTAAATCCTCAAGCAGAAACTGAAAAGCAGGCCAAAATTTCGTTAGGAGGTTATGTAGCACAAACGGATCGCGACTTTGATGCCCGTTGGTTCTCTTACAAATGGTCCACGCTGTCGAATCGACCCCCTGAGGTTGTATTGCAACCCATGGAAACCATCTTTGCCGAACCCAACATTGGATTTTCATCGGTATATGGTCAACCGCCTTATTTCATCCTGGAGGAAGGAACAAATTTTTCTGATCACTATGTTGGAGAAAATCTCTTAAAAGCCGGATATGCGAGTGTAACAATTCCTTTTGCCAACAAGTTTAGGGTTGCGGCAGGGGTTCGGGTTGAAGATAACAGACAACAATTAAATTCATACAATTCGGATGGAACGGCTGTAAACGTTGACAATCCTGTAACCAGCGTTTTGCCTTTTGCTAATTTGGCGTTCAATTATTCCGAAAAGTCTCTGGTAAGAGTTGCCTACAGTAAGACCGTAAACCGACCAGTATTCCGCGAACTTGCTCCATTTAATTTTTATGATTTCGATCGTAACTCAAATCTTTATGGAAATCCTAACTTAGTTACTGCCGATATCCATAACGTTGACTTACGCTGGGAAAACTATCCATCAAAAAATGAAAGCATTTCAGTGGCATTGTTTTACAAATATTTCATTGATCCGATTGAATCCGAAATTATCGGAGGTTCTAATATAATCTACACTTACCGGAATGCGGTGTCAGCAACGAACTTACGGTGTGGAATTTGAAGCGCAGAAAATCGTTTCAGGAAATGACATCGAATAATTTTCTAAATAAGCTTTCGGTAGTTCTAAATGCTGCATGGATTTCCAGCACAGTAGATTTAGGTGACGTTGCGAACCAGGAGAAAGAGCGAGCAATGCAAGGCCAGTCTCCTTATATAATCAATGCAGGCTTAAATTATAATGACTATGACAAGGGATGGCAATTCAATGTTTCTTACAACATTTTTGGAAAACGGATTTTTGCCGTCGGGGATCTGGACCAAAATGCAACACAATATGAAATGCCAAGAAATCAACTTGACTTCACAATGTCAAAGGCATTGGGAACACATTGGGAGATTAAGTTCGGTATACAGGATATCCTGAATGCACCTTATAAATTAACACAGGATTCTAATCGAGATAAAGAAATCAACCACGTAGATGAACCCATTTCACACTTCACGACTGGTCAGTATGTGTCGTTGGGTGTGAACTTTAAAGTGTATTAAGAAAAGACCCACATTCAAATACGGACAAAAAAGGGACGCGATAAGTGTCCCTTTTTTTGTTTACTCTTTGTTAACAATACTTAAATATTACCTAACACTTCCTTAACACCTTCTCACCATGGCCAGCGTACTTTTGGATTGAATTCAGAAATCTAAAAAGCTTAATCATGGAAAAAACTAAACACCTATTTACCTACACCTTGATGCTAGCGATCGCCTTGGTGATGGTAACATTCTCATCGTGTGATGATGACGAAGACCCCACTTTTGCTGATCCGACTGTGGTTATTACACCGTCAACTGCCTCAGGTCTTCCAGGTGCAACTGTTAGCCTGGGAATTGCAGCCACTGCTGATGCGGGGCTAGCGTCTATTGCAGTAAACGGTACGAACATACAAACATTTACGACTGAAAAAACCGCTGCAGTTACCTATGATTATGCGATCGCTGCAGACTGCAGCCGTCGGAAGCACAATTCCCCTGGAAATTGTAGTTACGGATAAACAAAATCCGGCTAAGACCGCTTTCAAGTACCGTCAACATTACGGTTGGCGATCCAGGTAAGTCGACTGTGACGCTTCAAGGCGCGATTACATCAAACACGACGTGGACCAAAGACAAATACTATTTGCTAAAAGGCAACGTTTATGTGCAAGCACCGGCGGAATTGACAATTGAAGCCGGTACTATTATTTATGGTGATAAGGTATCCAAAGGTGCCCTTGTAATAAATAGAGGTGCAAAAATTCATGCTGTGGGTACTGCAGCCGCTCCTATCGTGTTCACGTCATCTGCTCCAATAAATTTTAGGAACTATGGAGATTGGGGCGGCCTGGTCATCTTAGGAAAAGCTGTTAACAATCAGAACGCAACTCAAACTATCGAAGGTATCTCTGGAGCTACCGGTGATGATGGAAAATATGGTGGAACGGATGACGCCGATAATTCTGGCGAGCTTCAGTATGCGCGAATCGAATTTGCAGGGATAGCGCTTTCAACGGATAATGAACTTAACGGACTCACCTTGGGTAGCGTTGGAAGCGGTACTAAAATTGATCACATCCAAGTTTCATATTCCGGAGATGACTCTTACGAGTGGTTCGGCGGAAAAGTTAATGCGCAATACCTGATTGCCTACAAAGGTTGGGATGATGACTTCGATACTGACTTTGGATTCACTGGCAATGTGCAGTACGCTGTTTCACATCGTGATCCTAACATTGGTGATAAATCAGGATCGAATGGATTTGAATCAGACAATGATGGCGCCGGAAGTACGGCAGCTGCAAAAAGCCCGCTTACTGCTCCTAAGTTTTCAAATGTTACTTGGTTTGGTCCTGGTACCTATGCTCGTTTGAGCAGCGGAGCACTGAACAAAAGTAACTATAACGCCAATTATCAATTCGGTGGTCACTTGAGAAGAAACTCTGCCATTCAAGTTTATAATTCAATATTTATAGGAAGCTATTTGGAAGGAATTCATTTCGATAAGACAAATCCTGCAGCGGTATTTAAGGGCAATTATTTTGGCAGAACAGGTGTAAATGTCTCCAAAGCCGTCAAGAAGGCTACAACAGGAAACGCAGACGGTGATATCGATCTGACTAACTTTGACGCTGATAATTTTTTTGCGGCTGATCAGGCAACGGTGGATTTATCGACTGTTATTGCAGGAATGACCGCCACCAATTTGAATATAGACCAGCCACTTAGTGTCTTGGCTGCGGGCTCAAGCCTGCTGACAGGAGCTAAAACGGTTCCCGCTGGACTTACTCAAAAGGATTACATCGGTGCTTTCGATGCGACGACTAATTGGACAAGTGAGACCTGGGTCAATTTTAATCCCAATGGCACGCAATACTAGATTTCTGAATTACTTTTAAGGATAAGCCTGGAAATTTTCCAGGCTTATTTTTTATATGAGATTTCGCAGCTATAATTTTAACAAATGACTAAAGGATCTATTATACCGTTTCATTGTTTTTCATCGTATTGTTGAGCTCTTGCACAAGTGATCCGTACGATCCGAGCAAATTTTTAACACCCGAAGCGCAACAAAAATTGATTCGCGAAACTGTTTATTACTCGATGAAGCTGGCACCCAACGCCAATCACGAAACAAAGTTTGATAAGGAGTTTGATTGGTATTATGATCGTGCCGCGAACGAAGTTGAAATAACGAAGTATTACATAGACGAAAAACGCAATCATTATTTTTTAATGTCGAGAGTAGCGAGAAGTATAACACCGATGCGTGAAGGCATTGGTGGAAAACTCAGCTTTGATGATTCTGGAAAGCTGAATGAGTACGAAGAAATATTTCGGACTTGGAAAATGGAAAGTGATTCTTTAAAAATCAGAGGAGCAATGTTATTTGACAGGATGGTTAAGGGAAAAGACTTGTCTTTATTTTATGCTAAATTTCAAGGAGATAAGTATATAGAATTTCCAAACGAACGGTTTTCGTTTGATAAAAAGTTAAGATTATGGCATGATAATGCTATCGATACCTTGCAAGGAGAATGAACATCAATAACCTAAGTGACTAAAAATATTCTCATCACGGGTGCGTCAGGATTAATAGGCCGTCGGCTTACAGAATTACTTCATGAAAAAGGTCACCACATTGCTCATCTTAGCCGCACCGTTCGGTCGGGAAAGGCTAGAACTTTTTTGTGGGATATTGATAAACAAAAAATTGACAACGAATCATTGCAAGGTACTGACGCTATCGTCCATTTAGCAGGGGAGAGCATTGGCACAAAACCCTGGACGAAAGCACGGAAACATGCAATTCTGAAAAGTCGTACCCACTCCACCTGGCTACTATATGAGGAGTTAAAAAAAGGAAATCACAACGTAAAAACCTTTGTCTCCGCGTCGGCAATTGGTTACTACGGAGTTGATGAGAAAGATGGACTCTTCCATGAAAACGACAAACAAGGGAATGGTTTTTTAGCGGAAGTTGTACACCAATGGGAGGAATTCGTAGATCAGATTTCAACCCTTGGAATCAGGGTCGTGAAAATCAGAACCGGCATTGTGCTCAGTGAAAAAGAAGGAGCCTTGAAAGAACTGAAGAAGCCCGTGAAGTTTTTTGTCGGCGCTCAATTGGGAAAAGGAACCCAGTATCTCAGCTGGATTCACCTCGATGATTTGTGCAAGATTTTTATAAAAGCGATTGAAGATGAAACTATGCATGGCGTTTATAATGCTGTAGCACCCGATCCCGTTACAAACAAAGAATTCACCCATCGGCTCGCCAAGGCGCTGAACAGGCCAATCATCCTACCTCCCATTCCATCTTTCATACTAAAGTTTTTATTGGGCGAGATGGCGGGCCTTGTCTTAACCGGAGTGAAAGTGTCCAGCCAAAAAATACAGGCGTCCGGTTTCAAGTTTGAATTTGACAACCTGGAGGATGCATTAAGAGATTTACTGACCCAGCCAATAGCTAGATTTAAAAATTCAGGTTCAAATAATCCTTATTTCACGGCAACTGCGATCTTAGAATCAGCGGTACCATAGTATAAGAACCATTTATTTCTGAAGTTTACAAGTCCTTCAGCAAAACACACTTGATTTATTTGACCCGTTATTTCGTAGGGTTTTGAAGGCTTTATAAAATTCTTTTCAAGCCGTTTGATTACTGTAGTAGGATCTGTCTTGTCAAATAGCGCCTGACCCATGCAATATGCGCCTTGGGCAATGGTTGTATCGCCATTCGTATCGTGGTTCATCCCATTATAAATCAGTAAAATACCTTCGTTCGTCAATAAGGCAAAGGGACCACTCTCTACAAGCCGGCTATCAAAATATCCGTTCCGTCGGTTTCAGTACAGATTTTAATTTTCCGTTCTCTTCAATCGGCTTCCAGTGAATTAGATCGTCGGACGTCAACATAAAGAGATCGGTATCTCCGAAATACATCCAGTATTTTTCGTTGATTTTGGTGGCAATAAATCGTGAGCTTTCCTGGCGGACCACAATGGCGCCCGATTTGCTCCAGGTGTTTTTATATTTTCCCTGCAGCACAGTTCCATGTTTTGTCCACTGATGTAAGTCAGGTGACGTGGCGATCATTAATCTTGCAACGTTTCCGTCATACGCCGTATAAGTCATTACATAAAAACCGTCTTCCGATTCAACAATTCGCGGATCTTCGACACCACCTTCCCATTCATAAAGTTTCAAGCTGTCGTTGTCGGGAAAAAATACAGGTTCTTTTATTTTGGTGAAATGAAGACCATCATCACTAACCGCCAGGCCTAATCGCGAAGTTCCCGCAAACTTGCCGATGGTGTCTTCGGCTCGGAAAATCAAGTGTACCTTATTGTTCCTGACAACAGCGGCTGGATTGAATACGTCCTTTTCGTCCCATCGGACATCACGTTTAAGTATGGGACATCGAAAGGTGTTTTCTCCAGGCTCAAGTATTGGATTCACGCTGTCTACTTTTACAAAGGGCAATAACGCCCAGGTGGTGTCCATGGCGTCCGGATTCTCCGCTACTTTATTTTTTTCCGTTTTACAACTGATTATGTACAAGGTAAGAAGGACGATGGGAACAGTAAATTTCAAGTAGCTAATTTTCCACTTCATACTTGTATATTCGTTGCTATTTTCAAGTTAACCTTATGAAAGGCGCTGAACAAGTTTCACAAAAAAGGAACAGAAATGAAATGATAATTTTTTCGCCTTTCTCAGTAAAATTATAAATACATGAAATCAAGGAAAACAAATGTTAAGGCTGTCGTGACGCAGGAGGAACTAGAGGAGGAACAAAAAATTCGTCAAGCATTTAAAGACAAGGATTGGGCGGAGATAAAAGGTGCCAACAGTTGGATGATTTTTAAAGTTATGTCTGAGTTTGTCGAGGGACTTGAAAAACTTGCGAAGATAGGTCCCTGTGTAACTATTTTTGGATCTGCGCGTGTCAGACCCAGCAACCCATATTATAAGACCGCTGAAGAGATTGCCTTTCAACTCGTGCAGCATGGCTATGGCGTTATTACAGGAGGGGGACCTGGAATTATGGAGGCTGGGAATAGGGGCGCAAATCGCGCCAAGGGTAAATCCGTAGGCCTTAATATATATCTGCCCCATGAACAAAAAGGGAATATTTATATTGATCCGGATAAGCTAATAACGTTTGATTACTTTTTTGTTCGTAAGGTGATGTTCATGAAATATTCTCAGGGCTTTATTGTAATGCCCGGAGGATTCGGTACGCTGGATGAATTGACGGAAGCGCTTACCCTTATACAAACGAAAAAGATTGGCCGTTTTCCGATCGTGCTGGTTGGGAAAAAATTCTGGAAGGGATTGGTCGACTGGTGGACAAAAGTGTTGGTGGAGGAGGGAATGATTGGAAAAACTGATGATCACCTGTTCAACGTAGTGGATACACCGGAAGATGCCGTGAAAGTAATTGACGATTTTTATTCCAAATATTTATTGGCGCCTAATTTTTAATAGTGCAGCAAGCCGCCAAATTCTTTGTTGATTTTTTCATCTCAGGCAGATAAAAGACGCATCGCTCTGAAACAATTCAAAACCTGGATAGTTATGAGTAAAGTGACCGTCGTTACAAGGTTACAAAGGAATAAAGTCACGCAGAAACCGTCAAGAATTAAATAATGCAGTTGGAGTTAATTCTAAAACTTTTGGAAAGCTAACGCCAAAAGAAATGATGTCTTTAGAATTCGAAAACCTTGAAAATATTACGAAGCAGCTTTGGGGTGCTGCAAACTCGCGTAGTATTTGCAGCTTGAAATTAGAGGGCGAAAATGGATATCGCATGATTCATACCCATGGGATCTTTATGAGCAAGCAGAAAAAATTAACCATTGTATGCTGGCAAAAATCAGGGTTTGGTGAAAAAGGTTTGTCGGAAGGCTATAGGAATCTGGCGTTGGATAGATGCGAGACTGTACTGGTATTAAGCAGAAAGTTTGTTAAGCGCAGGGATTTTAATCCAAAGGATGAACAGTATGGAGAGTGGTTATTCCATATTTAAGAAATTAGAATTCACCTTCGCATTGAACACTGAATATCCTGACTGCCGTCAGGCAGGGAACACAGAACACGGAATGATGAAGGTCGGTCTCAGCATTCCGTTTCAGATTCAATTTTTTCAGGTTTTCCCGCTTGTTGAATTATTTTTTACTTCCAGAGCTATATTAACTTAGTTCAACTGTTGTGTACAAAATTCCTTGCCGTTATGAAATTCAACTTAGAAGAACGCCTAGTAAATTTTGCAGTTCTAATTCTTGAGATCACAGAAAAACTTCCGGAAACAAGAGGAAGTAGTCATTTGTCAGGACAACTTGTCCGGTGTGGCACAGCTCCCTTATTGGAATTAAATGAGCTTATCTCAAATTTACTCGTAAAAAGAATAGAAACGGCTAAGACATGGGTCGATAAGCCTTAAAAGGACAAGTTCAGCAACATTGAACGTACGCACGCTCTTAAAATTCGAGCGTCGATTCATCTAATTGGCGTAGTTCGAATATTCGATATTCGGTGTTCATGAATCGTGAACCGTCCTGAAAAAAGTTGACGCAAAAAGCAGTCAACTATGAAAGTAAAAAGTGTATAATTCGTAATCTCACACTGACGTATGCAACGTCATGGCTATCCTAAATTAAAGAGTATCTTCTGGTAATTTAATCTGATCGGAATAAAACTTCATTCGTGTATGCATCGTATCCAACGGAACAATCTTTTCAATTGAGGTATGTTTGTGATTGATGAAAACTTCAAGATAATAATTACCCAGCAAATACAAATTGATTTTATAGCCATAATAACGAATGGCCATTACAAACGTACCTTTTTCATACAAAGTTGTGATCTTCTCCTCTAATGACAAATTCTTAAATTCTTTCCATGCGATCATATACTAAACATAAACTAAAAATACTTTGATCACAATGTTGACTCTGGCGAAGTTTTTCCTTAAAGAAATTAATCGATGCCATGCTAGTTTTGCCTTGCTCGTTATATCAAGTTGGAATAGCATCGTTGCCGTAAATGTTGCGGCATCTTATCATAAGCGCATATTCATCTGTGCGCTCCGCGATTTTTGGTACAGGTCGGATCAATTTTCCATCCTAATTTCGGGATAACCAAGAATCACGCCGTATCTATGATAAGTCACTGGAATCGTTTACGGCAGATTATTTGCTGTCTAATAATCGGTGCGTCAGATTCCAAACTTATCAGGCTCTGTTTCAATTCTCACCGGTGGATCCATTAGTGCCTGGAATCAGGCGTTAAGAATTACTGATTTGGCCGGTGGAAATACACTATTGAAAAATAAAAAAGCCCCTTATCGGGGCCTGATTTGGGTGAATGATGGGGCTCGAACCCACGACCCTCAGAATCACAATCTGATGTTCTAACCAACTGAACTACATCCACCATGTAGGGAGGCAAAGGTATATAGCCACCATGAATTAACAAAAATGATTAACGCGGATTTTTAGATACGGGTTCAATTTGACATAAAATCCTAAGCTTTTCGGTTGAAGGAAAGTCGTTCGCCCCTTTGATTTTCACCAAAATTTCCATCCTCATAAGCCAAATTTCCCGAAACAAATGGTCTTTTTCACCTTGGATCGGAAGGAGACATCTTCAAAAGGCGACCATCCACACTTGGCAAGAATATTTTCCTTCTCTACTTTCCAGGGTTCATTTAAATTCACCAGCACCAGATCGGCAAAATATCCTTCACGAATAAATCCCCGGTCTCGTATTTGAAAAACTACCGCAGGATTATGGCTCATCTTCTGAGCGATCTTTTCCAAACTAATTTTTCCCTGATGATAAAATTCAAGCATAGCTACCAGACTGTGTTGAATCAGAGGTCCGCCGGAAGGAGCATTAAAATATTTGTTTTGTTTTTCTTCCCAGGTATGTGGTGCGTGATCAGTTGCAAGAACGTCGATGCGATCATCGAGCACGGCATGGAAAATTTCTTGCTGATCTTTAGCTCGTTTTAATAGCAGGGTTCCATTTGATCAAGGTGCCAAGTCTTTTATAGTCGGAATCATTGAACCATAGATGATGGATACATGCTTCAGCAGTAATTTTCTTTTTCTCCAGCGGAATAGAGTTGTCGAAGAGCGAAGTTTCTTTTGCCGTCGAAATATGAAGCACGTGAAACCGGGTTCCATGTTTTTTTGCAAGGTCTATTGCAAATGATGAAGACTTATAACAAGCCTCCTCACTTCGTATCAGTGGATGACATTCTACAGGAACATCTTCTCCATATTTTTCCTTGAAATGCGGCAGAATTTTTTCGGATCGTAGGTTCGTCTTCGCAGTGTGCGGCAATAAGCGATGGGAACCGGGAGAAAAATCCTTCTAACGTTTTTGGATTATCAACCAATAGATTCCCCGTTGACGATCCCATAAAAATTTTAAGCCCGCATACTTTTGTGATATCGGTTTTCAGCACTTCCTCCAGGTTATCATTGGATGCGCCGATGAAGAAAGAATAATTTGCCAGCGAAGATTGCGCAGCAATCTGATATTTCTGTTCCAGGAGCTCCTGCGTAAAAGCAGGCGGGTTGGTATTCGGCATCTCCATAAAACTGGTAACTCCGCCTGCTACAGCTGCCCTTGATTCGGAGTAAATATTTCCTTTATGGGTGAGTCCCGGTTCCCGAAAATGTACCTGATCATCGATCACACCGGGAAATAGATATTGTTCCTTTGCATCGATAATGCGATCGGCCGTGCGGGATGAAAGATCTTTTCCGATCGCCTCGATATGTTTTCCTTTAATAAGGACATCTCCCGCAAAGACCTTACCTTCATTGACTATATTTGCGTTGACTATCAGCTTAGTTTCCATCGGGTAAAATTAATATCTAACGTGTCAGTCATCACATCTTTTGAAAGTTTTAATCTCAATAAACAGCTTTTAAACGCTGTTGCTGACCTTGGTTTTTCCAGCCCTACGGAAATCCAGCAAAAAGCTATTCCCCTTATTCTGGGCGGACAGGAAATCATCGGGATTGCGCAGACAGGAACCGGCAAAACCGCAGCCTACCTGTTGCCGCTGCTCATGAAGATAAAGTATGCGCAGGCGAGCGAGCCTCGCGCATTGATACTTGCCCCAACCAAAGAGTTGACCATTCAGATCGCCGAACACGCCC
This sequence comes from uncultured Bacteroidota bacterium, assembly GCA_963739105.1. Taxonomy (GTDB): domain Bacteria; phylum Bacteroidota; class Bacteroidia; order Cytophagales; family Cyclobacteriaceae; genus Chryseolinea. The sequence continues at coordinate 187,305 of CAVTZI010000043.1, forward strand.
AGCAATTGGCGGCGTATACTGATCTTAGAATTCTTCCGATCTACGGCGGTATTGGTCCAAAAACACAAATTGAAATGATACAACAAGGAGTGGACATTTTAATTGCTACTCCCGGTCGTTTCACTGAGCTATATCTACGGGGAGACTTGCCGACCAAACAAATTAAAATATTGGTGCTTGATGAGGCCGATCGCATGATGGATATGGGATTCATGCGGCAGTTGAGGAAAATTTTAGAGGTACTTCCGCGCAAGCGTCAGAACCTTTTGTTCTCTGCTACCTTCTCGGAGCGGATTGAAAAACTTTCCGCTGAGTTTTTGGAGTTCCCAATAAAAATTGAAGTCACTCCGCAGGCGACTGCGGCGAAACAGGTTGAACAGGAATTATATCACGTTCCGAACATCAAAACGAAAATCAATTTTCTGGAACATCTGCTTCAAAATAAGGAAGAATTTAACAGGGTCATGATCTTCACGCGCACAAAAGAGTCGGCCGATAATGTTTACAATTTTATTGAACGAAAAGGATTGGGCCCTGTGAAAGTCATTCATTCAAATAAAGGGCAGAATAGCCGGATCAATGCAGTAAATGAATTTAAAGAAGGACAACTTCGCATTTTGGTTTCAACGGACGTAACGGCGCGTGGCATAGACGTTATAAAAGTTTCGCATGTCATCAATTTTGATGTTCCCGCTTTTCACGAAGATTATGTTCATCGAATTGGCCGGACGGGTCGCGCATTTCAGGAAGGCAAAGCCATCACTTTTGCACCAAGGCAGAAGCTTACCACATCGAAAAAATTGAAAAGCTAATACGTGAAAAAATTCCCGTGAAAAAACTGCCAAGTGAAATAGAGATCACTAAAACTCCTTTTGAAGAAGCGCAGGCAATGGCCTTGGACATTGACTGGCAGAAGAAAAAAGAGGATCCTGACTTTAAGGGGGCATTTCACGAAAAAAGGAAAAAATAGGTTCAACGTGCGACTGAGTGGACTTACACGGCATCCACCATGCTTACATCATAATGAAAATAAGCAATGAACTGCTGAAAATTATGATCGAGCTCAAATTGCATGATGGTCATTAGATCGGTTATTTTTAATAATCTTCCAGATGTTTCATCTGAGAAAATTACGGCGTCGTCATTGATACTGAAAATGCGCAAAAAATTCTTTTGCCACATTTCTCCGAGTAGTCTGAATCGGATACAGGTATAGGATTGCTTATCGTGCAAGTCGTAAAGCAATCTTTTCAATTCGGAGATTGAAATATCCTTCCTATCCTTAGTCATTTGCGCATCAAAACAACCATAAGCTGCAATGATACTTTGAAAAAATCATTTATCATTCAATCGCCAAACATTATCTTAAAAGATAATTTTCGGTGTGAAAAATCTTCCACAGTTTCCACAGTATTTTTTAATTAATATGTGGAATGGGTTGGGAGGCATTTTGTTTGCTAGGACAAGTCAGGCGTTGGCAGAGATTTTTATAAGCTCATCATATCCTTAAACTTCGCAGCTTGCCTTCTGCTCACTTCTACTTTATCGCCCCCACGAAGTTTTACCATCAAGCCCCCGTTAAACCATGGCTCAATTCCTTCCACCCAACTCAAGTTTACAATATGTTTTCTGCTTGCCCGGAAGAATGCACGCTCATCCAGTTTTTCATCCAGCGCATTTAAGGACTTGTGAATCATTGGACGGTTATTATCAAAATAGACTTTGATATAATTTCCATCGGATTCAAATAGACGGACGTTGTTCAGGCTTACAAACCAACAACGATCACCATCCTTTACGAAAACCTGATCGTGTAATCCAAGTTTCTTTTCGGGACCGCGGATCGCTGCATTTTTTGCCCGCTCCTTGTCCGCAAGTTTTGAGATGGCTTCGGAGAGACGCTCCGGCTGAATAGGTTTTAAAAGATAATCGAGTGCATTTACTTCGAATGCCTTGAGCGCAAATTCATCATAGGCAGTGGTGAATACTACTAAAGGAACGGAATCCAGTTCTTCCAGCAACTGAAAACCGGTTTTCCCTGGCATTTGGATATCCAGAAAAAGAAGATCGGGATTTAGTTCATTGACCATTTGCGTGGCTTCTTCGGCATTCATGGCTTCGCCAACCACTTCAATCATGGGATGGTCTTCCAGTAACTTCATCAATTCTTTCCGAGCCAGGCGCTCGTCATCTACGATTAATGCTCTCATGTGTGTTGCTTTGGGGAATTACTATTTCAGTTAATACAAAATTATCGTTTTCATTTACAATCCGAAAAGAAGCCTCCTCGCCATAGAGAAGCTTCAGGCGCTGAACGGTATTTTTCAAACCCAATCCGCCTTTGCTTCGTTTAGTTCCGTTCAGCAAGTGGCCGCTGTTTCGTGATGTGGATTTTCAGGTGATTATTATCGACGAAAGTTTTCAGCTGAATAACACCCCCCGGCGTAAGCTTCGAAATTCCATGTTTAATTCCATTTTCAACCAGGGTTTGAATCATCAACGGAGGAACTAGAAATTTTTGTGAATCGGGATGAATATCAAACTCTGTTTTTAATCGCTCTTCAAAACGAATACTCTCCAGTCCAAGATAGTCCTTTACAATCTTAAGCTCATCTTCAAATTTGGTCAATCCTTTTTTATCCGATGCCAGGGAGTTTCTTAAAATATTGGATAGCTGGTTGATGGCTTGTTTGGATTTTGATGGATTTTCATCTACCAGTGCGCGAATGCTATTCAATGCATTAAAAATAAAATGCGGATTGAGTTGTGATTTCAGATTGTTCAGCTCAATCTCAATCATGGATGCGTCATATTTTAACGAGTTGTTATACCGTTCAAAATAGTGATAGATGAAATAAAAGACGGTCCATAAAAAAAACAAAAAAGCATAATAGAGCGAAAAGCCTAAGATCTGGTTAATGGTTAGTGCCTGCGTGAGATTTATGGTCGTATCAGGATCAAATAATTTACCCAGGACGAATGTTACTGGTAATCTCAGGAAGTAGATCAAAAGCCCCATCACAAAAACGGAAAAAAAAACTCTGGGGATTAATTTATGCATAGGCATGTAAAGCCACTTATAGCGATTCAAAAGGATACGGAACCAGTTGGTGATCACCAGGCAGAGCAGTGCTTCCAGGAGGAAAAAAATTACACGTCTGGGGGTCACACTGCCCAAAGCCACAAAGCTCCACAAGATCTGAGCGACAGCATACAATAACCACCCTCCAACCTGCAATGACCAGTATATTCTGTGTTTATTAACCATTTGTAGATGGCAACAAAATTACGCAAATCATCGACGATACCGGCTGATTTTATGTATACGGTTATAAGAACTTGAACTGTAAAACGTATAGAAATACAATGGAAGCTGCAATAATGAGAATCCAGGTGATGACGACCAGCAACTTTTTATGGGCATGCAAGCTTTGGCTCCGAAACAAGGTTATTAAATATAAAAGCCAGCCCGGCAAGAAGGTAAACTGAAGCTTCTAAAGGATCATTTTTCTTGAATTCGTAAAGACCAAATCCAAAAAATACGAGGCCAAATAAATACTGGCGAATACGTGAATCCATAAATATTGATGATGGGCTGTTTTGCTATTCTGGTAAAAATGTAAAAAGTAAAAAATAAAACAAAATAATCTAACCGTCGTCACGCAGTCGTCGGACCACTTGAAGTGGTCTGACGACTAATTCAATTCGCTTTTCAAAAACATCCCAGTATAGCTTGCTGGATTCTTTGATACCTCTTCGGGAGTTCCTTTTGCAATAATTCTTCCGCCTTTTTCACCGCCTTCGGGCCCAAGATCAATGATGTAATCAGAGGACTTGATAACATCGAGGTTGTGCTCGATCACCAGGACCGTATTACTCTTGTTTACGAGCTTTTGCAAGACATCGAGGAGGTGGGCGATATCCTGAAAGTGCAGTCCCGTAGTGGGTTCATCTAGAATATAAAAAGTTTTGCCTGTATCGCGCTTCGAGAGTTCCGTGGCAAGCTTGACCCGTTGGGCTTCGCCTCCGGATAAGCGTAGTAGCATGCTGACCGAGGGAAATGTATCCCAGCCCGACTTCAGAAAGCGTCTGGATTTTCCTGAGAATGCGGGGTTGGTTTTCAAAAAAAGTAACAGCTTCTTCAACGGTCATATCCAAAACATCGCTAATGGATTTTCCTTTGAATCGTACTTCCAGCGTTTCCCGATTATATCGTTTTCCTTTACATGTCTCGCAGGGAATATAAACATCAGGAAGAAATTCCATTTCAATTAATCGGAGTCCTGCGCCTTCGCAGGTCTCGCATCGTCCACCCTTTACGTTGAAAGAAAATCGTCCGGTTTTATATCCGCGTATTTTCGATTCAGGAAGTTGTGCGAACAGATCCCGAATATCTGAAAATGCGCCGGTGTATGTTGCCGGATTTGAACGCGGCGTTCTTCCGATCGGCGATTGATCCACTTCAATAACCTTATCAATATGCTGAAGACCCGTGACCTTTTTGTGCGCAAGGGGTTCAGTTCTTGAATTGTAAAAATGTTTATTCAGAATTGGAAATAAGGTATCGTGAATTAACGTTGACTTACCACTTCCGGAGACGCCCGTAATACAAGTAAGTGTTCCCAATGGAATTTGTAAATCAACATTTTTTAGATTGTTGCCCGAAGCATTCGTCAAAGAAATACTTTCACCATTTCCTTTCCGTCGTTCTTTGGAAAATGGAATGCTGATCTTCCCACTCAGATACTTTGATGTCGTACTGCTTCCTTTCAAAAAAGTTGATGGATCACCCTCTGCCACCACGTGACCACCATGACGTCCTGCACCTGGCCCAATGTCCAGAATGTAGTCGGACTCGAGCATCATTTCTTTGTCATGTTCGACGACTATCACTGAATTGCCAATGTCACGCAAATCCTTTAAAGCTTTAATAAGTTTTACATTATCGCGGGCATGAAGTCCTATGCTCGGTTCATCAAGAATATACAACACGCCCACAAGTTGAGTTCCTATTTGTGTTGCAAGCCGGATCCGCTGCGATTCACCACCGCTTAATGTTCTGATCGGACGGTTGAGATTCAAATAATCCAATCCAACATCCAATAAAAATCCAATGCGTTTACGGATTTCTTTTAATACTTCAGTAGCGATGATACGTTGCTTTTCGTTGAGGCGATCTTCCAATCCTTCAAACCATTTTTTCAAGGCGTTGATGTCAAGCTGGGCCAGCTCCGCTATGTTCGCGTTGTCTAATTTAAAATGCAGCGATTCTTTTTTTAATCGTGCCCCATTGCACTCCGGACAAGTTTTAGAAACGGTAAAATCATCTACCCATTTTTTCATGGCTTCCGATCCTTCTTCTTTTTGCTTTTCCAAAAAACTAATGATGCCTTCGAACTTTGTGTTCCATTCCGTACCAGGATATTTTATGGACGCAACTGCCACTGGCTCATCATCACCATAAACAAAATATTGATCACATCTTTTGGAATATCTTTGATCGGCGAGCTTAGCGTAAGCTTATATCGTTTGAGAATCGCTTCAATTTTTTTGAAGATCCAGATATCGCGATATTCTCCTAAAGGCAAGATGCCTCCTCTACTAATGCTTATCGAGGCGTCAGGTATAACAGATTCTTTCGTAATCTCTTCGATTTGTCCTAAGCCATTACAGGTTGGACAAGCTCCGTACGGTGAGTTAAATGAAAATGTATTGGGAGCGGGTTCATCATAGGCCAGACCTGTTTTCGGATCCATAAGAAATTTTGAGAAGTGATGAACCTTGCCGTTTTCCTCCATCACCATCATTACACCTTTCCCTTCTTTCAGCGATTTGTTAATGGATTGGCCAATGCGCGCGCGATCTTTCACATCGGTAATAATCCTATCCATTACAATTTCGATGTCATGAATTTTGTAACGATCCACCTGCATTTTTGCCGTGATGTCGTGAACCTCTCCGTCAATTCTAACCTTCGTATATCCCGACTTACGAATCTGCTGAAATAATTCGCGATAGTGCCCTTTTCTACCTTTCACAATGGGGGCCAGGAGAAATAGCTTTTTACCTTTAAAATTTTGCAGCAGGGTATCCAAAATTTGATCTTCGGATTGGCGAACCATTTTTTCACCCGTGAGATAAGAAAATGCTTCGCCGGCCCTCGCGAACAGCAGACGCATGAAGTCATAAATTTCTGTGACGGTACCAACCGTTGAGCGCGGATTTCGGGACGTAGTTTTTTGCTCAATAGAAATCACGGGACTCAATCCGTTAATTTTGTCAACGTCCGGACGTTCCAGGTTCCCCATAAAACTGCGGGCATAGGCCGAGAAACTTTCCATGTAGCGGCGCTGCCCTTCAGCATAAATGGTATCGAATGCGAGCGATGATTTCCCACTTCCACTGATACCGGTTATAACAACAAGCTTATTGCGCGGGAAACTGACGTTTATGTTTTTGAGATTATGTTCACGGGCGCCGACAATTTCAATTACATCGTGTCCGGTGGTATCAAATGTTTTTTTTTCAACTGCAGGTTTCGTCATGAATGCGCTAATATAGGAAGTATACAAAAATGGTCGTAGGATGGTTTCGAGTTTCGAGTTTAAAGTTTCTAGGTTTCGGCCTCGCCAAATCGCGCAGAACGTCAAGTCGCACAACTAGAAACCTCGAAACTTCAAACTCGAAACTGAATTAAGGCATTTCTTTCCCTTGAACCACCAGCAACATTTCAAACCAGTCTTGCCTATCAAGTTTGATGTCGGCGGCTTTTGCGGCTTCTGTAATTCTTTCGGGCTTCGTAGTACCGATAACGGGAAAAATGTTCGACGGGATGCCTCAATAACCAGGCGATGGAAAGCTGCGTTTGAGTTGCTCCATACTTGGAAGCTTTGTTGAATAATTCCTGACTTCCTTCTTTGATTAAATTTCCACCACCCAAAGGAGACCACGCCATAGGGCAAACACGATGTTTCATCAGAACGTCCAGGCTTCCGTCAAAAAGGGGTGCATGATGGGTCACGGAGATTTCCAACTGATTAGTCACCAAGGGGAAGGGTAAATAGGATTGAAGCATCTCAAATTGTGTAGGCGTGAAATTCGAAACACCGAAGTGCAATACTTTGCCAGCTTGTTTCAAAACACTAAAAGCTTCGGCAACAGCTTCAGGATCTAGCAGCGGATCCGGACGATGAATCAGCAGAAGATCAATTCTATCGGTGTTGAACATTTTCAATGAATTATCGGCAGTCCACAAAATATGTTCCTTCGATGTATCATAATGTTTTACCCAGGTCTTCGGTCTCCTTCCGGATGAAAACTTTACGCCACATTTTGAAACGATCTCCATTTTATTCCTGAGGCCGGGATTTTTTTTCAACACGTTTCCAAAAATCTCTTCATTGCTATGATCACCATAAATATCGGCGTGATCGAATGTTGTAATGCCTGAATCAAGTGAGGCCTGAATCAGTTGTTCGATTTTTGATTCTTCCAGATTCCACCTCCAGGCGCCTGAAATAATACGTGAAAATGTTGGTCCCTCCCGGTGAAGTGCTTTATGTTCCATAGAATTTAGTTATTTTATTTTGATAACCACTGCATGACGAGCTCGGCAAACTCCTGTGGTTTTTCCGCTTGTACCCAATGGCCTGTGTCCATCGTTTCCAGTTGTGCCGCTGGAAATATTTCAGTTATTCGTTTCCAATCTTCATCGCGCACGTATTTTGATTTTGCGCCCCTGATAAAAAGCGTAGGCTTATCAAACTGTCCGGAAAATTGTAAATCAACTCCAATGTTAGAAAGCTTATTGGCGATGACCGGCAAATTAATTTTCCAGGAAAATCCGCCCGTGTTTTTGCGTTGAAGATTCTTCAGTAAAAATTGCCTTACGTCCCGCTTCGGGAACGGATTGAGAAAGAATTTCGTCGGCTTCATTCCGCGAAGAAAGCTTGTCGATGGGAATTGCTTTTAATCCCTCAACAATGGTATAATGCTCAAGGTTATATGCTCTTGGAGAAATATCCACCACAATTAATTTTGAAATCTTGTCGGGATGGGCCAATGCAAAATTCATGGCAGTCTTCCCTCCCATAGAATGGCCGATAATAACGGGATCGCTAATCTTTTGGTCTTGTATAAATTCATTTAAGTCACCCACCATGGATGCATAGTCAAAATCATCACTGTGGGGAGATTGGCCGTGGTTACGCAGGTCAACACTGAAGACCTTATAAAGTGGAGCAAACAATTTTGCCTGCGTCAGCCAATTGTCTGACGAACCAAAAAGTCCATGTAGAATAATGATCGGTTTACCTTGGCCTAATTCCCGAAAAAATAATTTCATGGCCAAAATATAGAATTAACTAGCCAGAAGTCAGAATTAAACGATGCGAAAGGTATATTTGAGGCTTTAATTTTTAAAATGGAATTATCACAAGGAGCTTACACGATTCAGGGGCAAAATGTACTTGACCTGGCACAACAATTTGGAACCCCGCTTTACATTTATGATGGAGAAAAAATTGCGCATCAGATCAAAACGTTAAGAAATGCTTTTTCGGCTGTGGATATCCGAGTAAAGTATGCAGCAAAAGCACTGACCAATATTTCGATCTTAAAATTAATCCGAAAGCATGGTGCAGGCATTGAAGTGGTATCACTTGGAGAAGCACAGATCGCGATGAAGGCAGGATTCACGCCTGCAGAAATCGTGTTCACACCAAGTGGCGTTGACTTCAGTGAAATAATTGAAGGCGTGGAACTAGGCCTTGCCATCAACATTGATAATTTGTCGACGCTGCAGAAGTTTGGAGAACGATACAAAAACACTTATCCCTGTGGTATCCGCATAAATCCTCATATTATGGCCGGAGGAAATTATAAAATTTCAACGGGTCATAGCAATTCGAAGTTTGGAATTTCCATCTATCAATTTCAGCAGATCATGGAAATTGTTCAAAAGCATGGCGTGCAGATAAAAGGACTTCACATTCACACGGGTTCTGAGATTGCCGAAACGGAAGTATTCATCAAAATGGCTGAGATCCTTTTTGGGATGGCAGGTGATTTTCCGAATCTCTCCTTTATTGATTTCGGCAGTGGATTCAAAGTAGCATATAAGGAAGGCGACATGGTGACAAACATCTACGACCTTGGCTTAAAACTTTCAAAAGCATTTAATGATTTCTGTCAGCGATATGGACGCAAGCTGGAAATGTGGATTGAACCTGGAAAATTTATTGTGAGTGAGGCGGGCACGTTTTTAGTCAAGACGAACATTGTGAAGCCAACACCGTCTGTAACTTTCGTTGGTGTTAATTCCGGATTGAATCACCTCATCCGCCCCATGATGTACGATGCTTATCATCACATCGTAAACGTTTCAAATCCCTCGGGCTCGCAGAAAATTTACACCATCGTTGGATACATTTGCGAGACTGACACTTTTGGTTCCGATCGGAAACTAAATGAGGTTAGGGAGGGAGATATTCTCGCGTTCAAAAATGCCGGGGCATATTGTTTCTCCATGTCCTCCAATTATAATTCACGACTGCGTCCTGCTGAAGTATTGGTGGTTAACAAAGAAGCGAAGCTGATTCGCGAGCGGGAAACTATTGAAGATCTCCTCAAAACGCAGATAGAGGTGGATGTGTGATTTGTCTCAATCTTCCGCTTATCAAAGGATACCAACTTTTTTGAGTTGCAGTTCGTTATTTTAGCAACCTAATTCAACAGGATGTTCATACGATTTGCTTACGTTCTATTTTTACTTGCTGTAACATCATTGGCGTATGCCCAAATTCTTCAGCCTGCCAGGCTGGTGGCGGAAACTCCGGCGAAAAGTTTAAAGGTTGGTGACGAGGTTGAGTTGATCTTTAAAGCCTCAGTTGATAAGGACTGGTATATCTACTCCGTTGGATTCGATGAAGATTGCGGCCCAATCCCCATGGCTGTTACCTTGGAAAAACATCCCAGTTTTGCGTTAGTGGGCAACCTGATTGCCGTAAATGATCAGGCAAAACACGATAAAATTTTTAATTGTGATGTCAGGATATTTGTCAATACGGGGGAGTTCAGGCAAAAGATAAAGATACTCTCACCGGATCTTAAGCTAGTGGGATCGTATGAAGGCCAGGTCTGTTCTGAAGTTGAAGGGAAATGCGTCTTGTTTTCGGGTGACCTGCTCTTTGAAAAAATTAACGTCACGGGTAAAGCTGAGCGAGAAAATTCAAGCACCAAAAGAAGACAAGAAACGAGATGATCCTGGTGTAGTTCAACCTCCGATAGTTGATACGGTAAAGTTGGAAGCTCCCGCTAATCCTATTAAAACGGATTTCAAGGGACCTATTTTAGACAGATCAATCCTGGAAAATTCTGAGGTCGACAGTCAGAATGAGTCTCTATGGGGCTACATGATTGTTGCTTTTATATTGGGGCTTACTTCTCTCATCACACCCTGCGTATTTCCCATGATTCCAATGACGGTTACATTTTTTCTGAAAGATGATCAAAGTAAAGCCAGGGGAATAAGGATGGGTATTGTCTTTGGGATTTCGATTATTGCTATTTATACAATTGTAGGAACCGCCTTCGCCCTGCTATTTGGCGCTGAAGGGTTGAATGCTTTGGCAACGCACTGGCTGCCGAATCTTTTCATCTTTATCATCTTCATCATCTTTGCACTTTCTTTTCTTGGCTTATTCGAGATCACTGCCCCGCACAAGCTCGTCAACAAGGCAGACCAGGCTGCCGAGAAGGGAGGTTATGTGGGAATATTTTTTATGTCGGCGACGCTGGTGCTCGTTTCATTCTCATGTACGCTTCCATTGGTGGGAAATGTTCTTGTGCTCGCGGCAGGTGGTGAAATAGTAAAGCCCATCATGGGCATGTTTGCATACTCATTGGCGTTTGCTATACCTTTTACACTTTTTGCAATTTTTCCGGAGTGGCTAAAGAGTCTGCCGAAATCCGGTGGATGGTTGAATTCTGTAAAAGTCGTCCTGGGTTTACTTGAGTTAGCGCTCGCCTTAAAATTCCTCAGCATTGCCGATCAGACATATCATTGGGGGATTCTGGACCGCGATGTTAACATTGCAATCTGGATTGTGATCTTTTCTTTTCTTGGGGTTTACTTGTTAGGAAGGATCAGGATGCCCCACGATAGTCCTGTCGATAAAGTGACAGTACCGAGGTTGATCCTTTCCATACTAACATTTTCATTTGTTGTTTACCTGGTTCCCGGTTTATGGGGAGCTCCGCTCAAAACATTGGCAGGTTATCTGCCTCCAATGCATACACACGATTTTGATTTGATCTCGCTGGCGAAAAATGAAAACCCAAATGAAATCTGTGATAGGCCAAAGTATGCGGACCTCCTGCACCTCCCGCATAAACTGAATGGATACTTTGATTATGATCAGGCAATTGCTTGTGCTCGTCAGCAAAAGAAGCCGTTGTTTATTGACTTCACCGGCCACGGTTGTACAAATTGTCGCGAAATGGAGGCGGTGGTATGGTCAGATCCAGAAGTCTTGAAAAGATTGCAAAACGATTTTGTTGTAGTCGCACTATATGTAGACGATAAGACAGAGTTGCCAGAGACTGAATGGTACACTTCAAAGCATGATAATAAGGTGAAAAAAACGATTGGCAAGCAAAACGCTGATCTTCAGATCACTAACTTGAATAACAATGCTCAGCCATTTTATGTACTGGTCGGGGAAGATGAACGTGTGCTTGCATGGCCTTATGGCTATGATAAAAGCGTTGAAGGTTTTGTACGCTTTTTGGATAAAGGGAAAAAGAAATATGCCGAACTCTATGGCCGTTGAGGGCCGAGTTTGTAAAACGAGATTTTTAAAAGATTAGGTACAGGGTAACAAAATCTAAATCTTGAGGCCAATTCAAGATACCCGGATCGGCCATCATAAGTCGCCAGAAATCTTCGAGAAAATATAGATTGTCGTTAAGCATATTAATTCTTTGGTTGATAGCGTTTGAAGGAGCAATGGGTGGTATTTCCTTTATGTTGAGGTTACCATTTTCAACTTTTGAGATGGCCTATTTGAGCTTACATAAACAAAGGTTTTTGGGTCCCTTGACTTTGGATTGATAATCAGCAGGTTATTTTTTGCATTTCATTTTAAAATATTACACTTTTGGTATGCAACCGTTGTGAGGGCCTTTACCTCATGTTTTTTTTACGGCTTATCTTTGGATAATTAATTTTTAACGGCCTTCGGGCACAAACGATTTTTTTAGTATGCAAAAACGCTGGTTTGGATTTTTACTTATTTCATTTTTTGTCGTAGCCGTTGTACTCACGAACAGACTTTATCAAACACCCACTTTAATCACTGAAGTTTCAACAGATTCTGTTACCAGCGAGCCTTTTAAGGTTAAGGAACCCAATGTCCTTTATGGAATGGTCGTCGATAACTACACCGTAATTGAAGATAAAATTAAGCGCAACGAAGTTTTGGGTGACATACTGATGGAGTACAATGTGCCAGCCAATATCATCCATCAGGTATCAAAACTTTCGCGCAGTGTTTTTGACGTGCGAAAAATTGCTCCCGATAAAAAATATACACTGATCTGTGGTCAGGATTCGTTAAAAACGGCCAAAGCATTTGTTTATGAACCCAACCCCATCGAGTATATCGTTTTTAGTTTTGAAGATACATTGTGGGTAGACGTTTGCCAGCGCGAGGTTGTGATAATGGAGAAAAGCATTGCCGGTGAAATCAAATCCAATCTCTCTGAAACAATTGAAGAACTTGGTATCTCCCACGAACTCACCAACCGATTCGTAGACGTTTTTGGATGGCAGGTTGATTTTCAGCGTTTGCAAAAAGGTGACAAGTTCAAACTTATTTATGAGGAAGCTCAGGTTGAAGGTGTTCCAGTTGGGATCAAACAAATCAATGGAATTTATTTTGAACATTTTGGCCATCCTTACTATGCATTTCCATTCGATCAGGGCGAAGGCATCGATTATTTTGATGAAGAAGGTAAGAGTTTGAGAAAAGCGTTGTTAAAATATCCGATCGAGTTTACCCGTATTAGCTCTCGCTACACGATGAACCGCTTCCATCCCGTTCAAAAACGCTGGAAAGCTCACCTTGGAACTGATTTCGCTGCTCCAAGGGGAACCCCGATCCGCGCCGTTGGCGATGGTCTTGTTGAGGAAGCTCAATACAAATCGAACAACGGTAACTACGTAAAGATAAGACACAATGGAACCTATACCACGCAGTACCTGCACATGTCGGGCATTGCGAGCGGGGTGCGTGCCGGAACAAGAGTTCGTCAGGGACAAACCATCGGTTATGTAGGAAGTACAGGATTAGCAACAGGTCCGCACCTTTGTTATCGCTTCTGGAGGAACGGAGTTCAGGTTGATGCATTAAAAGTAGAACTACCGCCGTCTCAGCCCGTGAAAAAGGAGTATCTCGAATCTTTTGAAAGTGTAAAAACAGAGCTGACTAAAAAATTGGAAGTTATTCCATTCCCGATCCAAGCGGATCCAATCGCGTCATTATAATGTTGCGTATAAAGATCATGTAATTTTCTTTCACTTTTTTTGTTAGAGATTTAGTGATCTTTCTTTTTATTGATGAGGTTTATTTTTCTCATATTTTTTTTATTCGCATTCACGCTTGTCACAAGCACAAAAAGTTGGGTTGGTTTTAAGCGGTGGCGCGTGCAAAAGGACTTGCCCACGTCGGCGTTTTGAAAGCGCTGGAGGAGAATGGAATTCCCATTGATTATATAGTAGGTACTTCCATGGGCGGAATTATCGGAGGATGTTATGCTGCTGGCATGAGTCCCGACCAGATTGAACAAATGGTCCTCTCTGCCGATTTTCTTCGCTGGATCAATGGACTTCCTGAAACCGGATACAATTACTACTATCATCAAAGCGATGAGACGCCACAGTTTTTAAAACTTAACCTCGCGTTAGATTCTACCTTAAATTTCAGATTCAATTCCAGCATCGCGAGTGATGTATCATTGAATTTTGCGCTGACTGAAAAAATGGCGCAGGCATCTGCAATTTCGAAAAACAATTTCGATAGTTTGTTTGTGCCCCTTCGCGTTGTTGCCGCGGATATTTTTACGCAACAGGAAGTAGTTATTTCCAAAGGGTTGTTGAGCGATGCGCTTCGCGCCACGCAAACGGTTCCATTTTTTTACAATCCCGTTCGCGTTGATGGAAAGTATCTTTTTGATGGAGGAGTTTACAACAACTTCCCTGTTGATATCGCGGCTCGCGAATTTAAACCCGATGTTATTATAGGCGTAAATGTTTCGAGCAAAGTTTATGATGAGTATCCCTACGACAACGATGACAAACTTATTTCACGGTCGTTGTTGCTTCTGTTGTTGGATAAGTCTGATCCCTCTCAGATGTCCGATCAGGGAATTTACATACAACCTAACCTGAAAGGCTTTACGTCCTTTGATTTTGGGAGCGCGAAAAGTCTGATTGATAGCGGTTACGTCCAAACGATCCGTCAACTCGAAGAAATTAAATCAAAGATTGCGCACGCAGGAAGTTTGTGATGACGTCGCGGCGAGGAGAAATGCTTTTACAAACAAAAGTGTACCTTTTATTTTTGATCAGGTGACGTTTCAGAAATTTAACTCCAAGCAGCGGGGATACATCAGGAAAATATTTAAGACGCGTCAAAAAGGAGATCAACTTTACTTCGGCGACATCAAAAAAGGATACTTCAAACTCGTGTCTGAAGATTATTTTAGCAATGCTTATCCGCGAATTCTATACGACACTGCCAAAGGGAAATTCAATTTTGAATTGACGCGTCGGCCTCAGCAAAATTTCCAGGTTGATTTTGGGGGCGTTATCGCTACACGGGACATCAGCAATATCTATCTGGGATTTAGCTTATTCAATTTTAACAGAATATTAACGCATGCTTATGCCGGATTTCAAACTGGAAGCTTTTACAAATCGGCGTTAGCAAAAGTCAGAATGGATTTTCCCTATCAATTTTATGTTGAGCCATACCTGGAGCTTGATAGCTGGGACTATCTGGAAAATGATGATGTGCTTGAAAAATGCGTCAGTCAGCAATCCTCCCACGGTACTGCGAAGGATCAATCGAAAACTAGGGATGCGTGCAGGTATACCGTTCAAACATTCATTCAAAGCCATTGCAATTTCGAAGGATTCAATAATGATGATCGTTATATCAATGGAGAGGTATTCACGAGCACTGATAAGTTGGATGTTCTTGAATTAAAGGGATACAAGGTTGGCTTGAATTTGTCGTCAAACACGCTAAACCGAAAACAATATGCTTCTGCCGGACAGGCTTTTAGCATTGCGGCAGATTATTTTAATGTAACTGAATACTTTACGCCAGGAAGCACTTCGGTAGTTCCTGACTACACAGTGACAGACTATCAGTGGTGGAGATTAAAGATCAGCGCAGAACAGTATTTTGGATCCGGTTGGTTCAGGCCGGGTTATTTTTTGGAAGCCGTCTTTTCCGATCAGCCCTTCTTTCAAAATTATTTTGGAACGATCATTAATACACCAGGATTTTTTCCATTGCAAGACAGCCGCACTTTGATTCTTGAAAATTTCAGATCCTCCAATTACATCGGCGGAGGTATTAGAAATGTCTTTAAAATTCATAACAAAGTTGACTTCCGATTGGAGGGGTATCTTTTCAAACCATTTGAATACATTCGACCCAATGAGGATCAGGAGGCTTATTCAAACGATAACATGAAGTCAATATTTTTCTGTGGAACGGCTGGTGTTGTGTATCATTCTCCTATAGGTCCGGTAAGTTTAAGCTTGAACTATTATGATGATGACCGAGAATCAGTTAGGCGTATTATTGCACATCGGATTTTTATTATTCAATAAACACTCGCTGGAGTAACGCTTTTAATTTTTCGGCTTCCGTTTTCACCCTCATAAATCTACTTGCGCTTCTTTTATTTCATTTGACGTTCCGTTTAGGACTAATTTTAAATTTTTTAACTAAGTTTTAAACTATGAAACTAACATAGCGCGAATGAAGTGGTTATTGCCCCTGGTTTTTTTAGCCTCCATATCTTTTTCATCAACAGCTCAGGTCGTGCAGTGGGCATCTAAGGTTATCGAATTTTCTTCCGAACTAACACCGATTCAGTATTCAGCAAAGCAGGCATTGGGCAAACCAAATGTTCTGCCGGCAGGAGGACAAAGTCCAAATGCGTGGGCACCTGACCGACCAAACCGAAAGGAATTTTTGAAACTAGGGTATGACAATCCGATCAGCATTCGTCAGATCGCGATCGCAGAGTCCCACAACCCAAGCGCCATTTATCGGGTATTTGCCTATGATGAAGCAGGAAAAGAATATTTAATCAATACCCTTAATCCAATGGCTGATACCGTTGAAGGGCCGAATGTTGAATATTTTTATGGAACCAACTCCTTACAAAGTTGCTGCTGTAAAAATTGAATTTGATGGAGGCGCTGTTCCTGATTATTACGGTATCGATGCAGTTGCAATTTCCGATTCAAACTATCCCATCATCGCGGATATTCCGACCATGCAATTATTGGCATCCGGAATCCTGATCGAGGTCCTTGACAAAAATGTTAACACCGAATACAAAGAGTTAAATCCCGCTGCTTTCCCCAGATGGAAAGACACTTTATTTCAGCAGACAAAATCATCCGCAAAACATTGGCGGTGTAAAGGACAAAGAAGACATATGGTATTCAGAACTGGATTCTGCGGGACGATGGCAACTTGCCCAGAATATGGGTGCGCTGAATAATGACGGTCCCAATTTTGTCAATACAATTAAAGCAGTAACACCGGATGGAAAGTCGGCCATCATGGTGTTGCTTGGCAACAAGTATCTGCGACAATGGCAAAATGCTCGCAGGCGTTTCAATTAGTACGAACGTCGGTGGAGCATGGAGCAAGCCAGTAGCATTGAATATTATCAATGATTACAACTACGCAGAGAAAGCAAATTATTTTCTTGCTGATAATCGCAAGACTTTGCTGATGTCGGTTGAGCGAGAGGACTCGCAGGGCGACCGTGACCTTTATGTAACTTTTATGAATGCAGACAGCACATGGTCAGAGCCGTTGAATCTAGGTGATGTCGTAAATACAGCTGGCGAAGAGTCTGCACCATTCCTGGCCTCCGATGATAAGACACTATATTTTTCTTCCACATGGATTTAGCGGGTATGGAGGCAATGATGTCTATGTCACCAGAAGGCTGGATGACACATGGACAAATTGGTCGGAACCTGAAAATCTCGGTCCGGAAATCAATTCACCCCTCGAAGATCTATTCTTTAATATTCCTGCCGCTAGCGAATTTGCCTACTACTCGCGTGGGTTAAGTGAAACGAACGCCGACATTTTCCGGGTAAAATTGCCGATTGTGAAATCTCCTGAAACCTTTGTAACCGTAAAAGGAAAAGTTATTGATAAAACAACCGGCAAACCGGTGGCTGCAAAAATTATTTATGAACGCTTGCCTGATGGAAAAGATACCGGAATTTCTCAGACGGACCCTGAGACCGGTGAGTATGAAATTCAGATTGCCGGCAGGTCAACTCTATGGCTTGAGAGCTGAAGCGGAGGGAAAAATTTCCGAAAGTCAAAATCTCGATTTGCGAAATATAAAAGCCGATCAGGTGATCGACAAAAGATTTTAACCTTCAACCTATTGGAGTTGCTACCATCGCGCCCAACGTTACTATAGTGCTTAACAATATTTTCTTTGATTTCGACAAGGCCACGCTGAAACCGGAATCGGCTCCCGAGTTAGATCGTTTGATAGCAATGCTGAAAGAAAAACCAACGATGGAAATTGAAATCTCAGGACATACGGACAATATCGGCCCCGACACCTACAACATGTCTTTGTCAGAAAGGAGGGCAAAAACTGTTGTAGCTTATCTAGTTCGCGGCGGGATACCTAAAGAACGATTAACTGTTCAATTTTTTGGAGAAACTAAACCTACGGATACAAATGAAACAAAGGAAGGCAGGAGCAAGAATCGAAGGGTTGAGTTCCTGATTCTAAAATTATAATTGCAACCTACTAACCCTATGAGCAGAAAATTTTTTAAACTTTTTATGCCTATTTCTTCTCATTGCAACGACAACCTATTGCCAGACGGCGGATAGTCTTATTTATGCAGAAGGAAAAATTCTAAATGCTGCGACAAAGGAGCCGGTTACGGCCCGCGTCACCTATCAAAGCTTGCCTTATGGTAATAAGATCGGAACGCTCAACAACAACACCTATTCTTTCCCGTTGTTCGACAACGAAAAGTATTCAATTATCGTAGAAGCTCCCGGATATACGTACAGCCAAATATATGATTGACCCGGCGGAAGCAAATGAAAATCGAAAAGTAGTTAAGGACATTGAGCTGGCAGCAGGAGAGATTAAAAAGCATGAAGTCGGTCATGTGATGCGACTGGATAACGTAATTTTTCCTGTAGGAAAATCGAAGATCAACGAGGAATCCTATTCGGAACTCGATGTTGTGGTCAACATGATGCAGGAAAACCCCACCATGGTTATTCAATTGGAAGGACATACGGACTACCAGGGGGATGCAAAAGATAATATCAAACTTTCCCAGGAGCGCGTTGAATCCGTTAAACAATACATCGTTTCAAAAGGCGTTGCCAAGAACAGAATTAAAACTAAAGCCTTTGGAGGTACCATGCCGCTCTCTCGAGATAATACTCCCGAAGCCCATCGGCTGAACAGAAGAGTTGAACTGAGAATTTTGGAAAACTAATAGGATTGACTTCGGCTTGCCATAACTGGAAGTTGCTTCTTGCGAATTGCCTGAATGCGCTTTAGATAACTTTCCTTCACGGATTCATCCAGCTTACTTTCGAGCACTGACAATAACAGGATCGCTGAAAATTCCGTAATACGGGGCGAGCTGTAAAGAGCCATGGCTTTGTCCAAATGGTGGATCGCTTCTTGAAAATTTTGTTGATTGTAGGCCTCGATGGAAAGATTATAATGCAAGAGGCCACTCATTTGATCAAGGCTCACTTGTTGGTATAAATTAACATTGTACTCATAGTATTTTTTATTACCTCCAGCGGCGGCAGGTTGAATGATGTTCTGTTTATACTGTTGAATTCTTTTTTCAATTTCATCAGGATTAGTGACAAAACCATGTAACGGATCTGTAGCCTCGAACAATGCCCGTCCTTCGTCCGTGTCAGCCAGCAAAAAAATGTGATAGTTGGTTTCGATGATGGTGTATTCGAATATTGAAATGTTCCAGGAGCATCGCGTACAGCGCTGTTCCCGTCAGGCAATTGTACTTTCCTTTGCTTAAGGTTTCCCCAAAGGAAGCGTACTGGGTGTAGTTACGGAGGAATTCCTGTCTGGTTTTGTGAAACAGGGTCCGGCAAAACTTAAGGGTATTTTTCGCTTCCCCTTTTTCATCAAGCCGTTCAACAAATTTTGAAAAATCCTGAGCGTGGATGTCACTGCCATCAACTTCGCTAAAATCCCGGACGTATTGATCGAGGGTTTTATCGCCGGATTTAGCGATGGTCCATCCTTGTCCAGAGACGAAGAATGGCATTATCACTAAAATACACCCGACCAATCTCATGTTACCTCAATGTTAATTTTGTGTTACTAAAGTTAATAAACGCTTAACACATTTCAATGGTTTGGTAACATAGACGTAATATTTGCCCTTAAGTCGCTAGATTCGCTTATCTTTTCATTATGCAAACTCTTGTTGATTCTCCATTGGAAATGGCACTGATGAAGGTCTTCCTTCAGCAAAAAAACAAGGTAAAGGAGCTGCGTACCGAATCGAGGGGAAACCGGATTCAACGTCTAAAACAATTGCGGAATTGGATCCATGCAAACCGATCGCAGATTCATGAAGCCATGTACGCCGATTTTAAAAAGCACCCGGTCGAAGTGGACGGAATCGAAATTTTCCACGTGCTGTCGGAGATAAAAACGGCAATATCCAATCTCGAACTTTGGGCTTCGCCTAAAAAAATAGATGCACCGATTACAATGCTGGGTACCAAGTCCTATATCCAGTACGAACCCCGCGGCGTGTGCTTGATTCTGTCTCCCTGGAATTATCCATTTTCACTATGTGCTGGTCCGTTAGTTTCTGCTCTTGCCGCCGGCAATTCCGTGATATTAAAACCATCCGAATTTACGCCTCATGTTTCTTCAGTTCTGAAGCGAATGGTGGAAGAAGTATTCGATTCTTCCGTGGTTTCTATTTTTGAAGGAGACGCGGAAGTATCACAGAAACTTCTCAAACTTCCGTTCGATCATATTTTCTTCACTGGTAGCCCATCCGTTGGAAAGCTTGTGATGAAGGCAGCAGCGGAAAATTTAGCGTCTGTAACGCTGGAATTGGGAGGGAAGTCACCCTCGATCATAACCGACAGCGCCTCCTTGAAAGATGCGGCACAACGTACGGCTGTGGCAAAATTTGTTAACAACGGTCAAACCTGTGTTGCTCCGGATTATGTGCTGGTGGATGAGAAGATTGTGGATCGATTTACTACCTTATTGACTGACCAAATAAAAAAATTGTTTACCGAAAACAATGCTTCATTTGCAAAGTCTGAGCATTACTGCCGGATTATAAACGACAAACATTTTGTAAGACTGAGTGAACTGCTTAACGAAACATTGGAGCAAGGGCTCAGGTTTTGTTTGGAGGCGAGATAGATCGAAGCACTCGATTCATACATCCAACGATACTCACGCAAGTACCCCATTCTTCACGAATCATGAGTGAAGAAATTTTTGGACCAATTTTACCCGTAATAGCGTATAACAAATTGGATGAAGCGATAGCGTTTGTCAATGAGAGACCCAAACCGCTTGCCCTTTACATTTTTTCAGGAAGGAAAAAGGAACAGGAACGAATTTTACGCGAAACGAGCGCAGGAGGAGTTTGTATCAACGATAGCGGCATCCATTTTTTACATCACAATCTTCCCTTTGGAGGTGTGAATAATAGTGGAATCGGCAAGTCGCATGGATACTACGGTTTTCTCGCATTCTCGAACGAAAAACCAGTGTTAAAGCAGCGTAGAGGTCTCACCACAATAAGAGCATTTTATCCCCCTTATACAGCACGATCGAAAAAAATCATGGAATGGTTTTTACGGCTTTTCTAGCCATAAAGTCGCCCAAGATCGTGATATCCTCTTAAATACTCTTTAAACGGCATGTACCGAATTTAACCTACAGGCCGATTTGGTTAATTTTTTGTTCTGTTTAGTAACTTTGAAATTCTAAATGTTAGTACAAAAAAGCCCATATGAAAAAGCCTGTGAAATGGATATTGCTAATAATTGCTGGATTATTCGTCGTTGATTTTGGCTGCTGCCTTTATATTACCTATCGTTTTTAAGGATGATATTAAAGCTGCTATTGATAAGGAAATTGCTAAATCGGTCAATGCAGATGTGGTTTTTGATGCCGATAATTTTAGCCTTTCGTTTTTTACGCACTTTCCAAATATTACCGCCGAATTGAAAGATCTCGGTGTGCTGAATCGCGCGCCTTTTGAGGGACAAATTCTTTTTGCGACCGAAAAATTTGAAGTCGAAGTAAACCTGAAGGATATCCTCTTTGGTGATCAGCTACGCGTGAAAGGGATTTCATTGGTTCGTCCTGTGATCAATATAAAAGTGAATGAAGATGGGAAGGCAAACTATGATATCGCAATCCCTTCATCAGATACCACCAAAACCACGGAGGAGTCTGGGGATTTTTCTTTTGGTATCGATCATTGGGAAATTATTGACGGAGATGTTTCATATGATGACCGCACGCTCCCTTACCTGCTTACTATTAAAGGGCTGAATCACACTGGTAGCGGAGATTTTACCCAGGATGTTTTTGATCTCACAACGCATACCGTTGCCGACACCGTGACAACTTCATTTGACGGGGTAGAATATTTAACCGACAAACGTGCAACAATAGATGCTACTATTTCGATTAGCGAGGACTATTCAAAATATACACTAAAGGAAAATGCGATCAAGATAAATGACTTCGCCATGAGTATCGAGGGCTGGCTGAAGATGAATGAAAATGATTTTGATATGGACCTTTCATTTAAGAGCCCCGATAATTCATTTAAGAGTTTGCTGTCTCTTGTTCCCGGAATGTACGGCGGAAATTTTAACAACATCGACACAAAAGGGGATCTGGCGTTCAGTGGTTTTGCAAAGGGTAAATACAGCGAAAAACAAATGCCGGCATTCAATCTGAATTTAGTTGTGAAAGATGCGATGTTTAAATATCCCGATTTGCCAACGGCTGTGAATAATATCAATGTTGACCTCTTAATAGACAATAAGGATGGTGTAATTGATAACACCGTGATCGACTTGAAAAAACTCCACCTTGATTTCGGTGCTAATCCAGTGGATGCCCGTGCGCTTATTACCAAGATGTATCCTACCAATTTAGATGCAACAGTCGCTGCAAAACTAAATCTTGGAGAGTTAAGTAAAATGTTCCCGTTGGAAGGTTTAGAAATGAAAGGAAACTACGCCATCAATCTCACAGCAAAGGGTGTATACGATAGTTTGAAAAAAGTAATCCCCGCTATCGACGCCTCGATGTCATTGGCAAATGGATATGTGAAATCGAAAGAGTTTCCATTGCCGATTCAAGACTTGCATTTCAACTCGACCGTTAAAAATGCGACTGGAAAAATGGAAGCCACTGTAATCGACGTGAATGATTTGTCGATGGTTATGGATGGCGAAAAAATCAAGGCTGATCTCTTGCTACAAAATTTGAATGATTATACCTGGGACCTGAAAGTGAACGGCGGTGTCGATCTCGAAAAAATCTACCAAGGTATTTGCGCTCGATGGAATGACCCTTGCCGGAAAAGTAAAAGCCGATATTCAAACGAAAGGGAAATACTCTGACTTGCAGGCAGAAAAATACGATCGACTTCCTACGAGCGGAACTGCATCGTTATCAGAGTTTAAATACACGTCCAAGGATTTACCTTACGCAGTTACACTTTCTCAGGCGTCGATGGTATTCGATCCGAAGAAAATCAATTTGCAAAAATTAGAAGGAAAAATCGGTAGAAGCGATTTTAGCGTCAATGGCTCGGTATTGAATTACCTGGGATATGTATTTGGTGACAATGACGTCATAAAAGGCAATGTCAATTTCAATTCAAACCTTATGGATCTTAATCAATTCATGAGTGATGACGGAGGAAACTGCGACCGGTGATACTGCTTCCTATAGTGTTATTGCTGTTCCCAAGAATATTGATTTCGTTTTGAATTCGTCGATCAAGACCGTCAAAGTTATGGACTTTACGATGACGAATGCCGCCGGGGATGTTGTTATTAAAGATGGTGTTGCTGATTTGAGAGGGCTTCGCTTCAATATGCTCGGTGGATCTATCGTTGTAAATGGAGCATACGATACTAAAAACTTAGCCCATCCTAAATACGACTTTGCCTTAAAAATGGAAAATGTCTCCATCCGTCAAGCAGCAAATACATCAACGTTGGTACAGACCTATGCTCCTATTGCAGGACTTATCACTGGGAATTTTTCAACCGACTTTAAATTAAGCGGTGAGCTTCTGCCCAACATGGAACCGAATTTAACAACCGTGAATGGTGGAGGGCTCATTAAAATTGCTCAAGCTGCGCTTAAAGAGTCTAAAATAGTATCGAGTATAACGTCACTCACAAATTTGGACGATGCGAATGAAGTTACGTTCAAGGATGTCTTAATGTCGGCGTCACTGTCCAACGGAAGGTTTGGTGTAAAACCTTTTGATGTGAAATTTGGAGATTATAAGACAACTGTTGCTGGAAGCACGGGACTGGATCAATCCATCGATTATACTTTGAAGATGGACGTGCCCGCTGGAAAGCTGGGAGCTGAATATAACAAGTTTATCGCCTCGAAGACCGGCGCGAAAACAGATCCAAATGGTATGATTCCTGTTACGGTTGCCTTGGGTGGTACAGTAACGAACCCGTCGCCGAAACTTCAAATGGAGGATCAAAAAGAGCAGGCAAAGGAAGCCGCCGTTGAGGTGGCAAAAGAAGAAGGAACAAAGGCATTGGAAAAGGCCGTCAAGGGAACGGATGCCGAGAAAGTAGTAAAAGACATTTTGGGAAGCAGCAGTAAAGATTCAACGAAAGCAACGCCTGCAGATACCACAGCAGCAGCAAATAAGACGGCATCCGAAGATGTTGAAAAGCAGGTAGAGGATGAAGCCAAAAAGAAGATTCAGAATTTTCTAAAGAAGAAGAACTAAGTACCATCAGGCCACCCACAAAGGGTGGCCTGATGATTTTTATGCCTGCTAATTTTTAGAGATACTTTCGTTTTTCCTTAAGGATTCCAAATACGATACGAGGTCAATCAAGTCCTGCTCACTCATGGACGACTGAAGGTTAGAAGGCATTAACGAGCTTTCTAATTTGACGCGGGAGGTCACCTTCTCCTTGGCAATCGATTGTTGATTGCTCATATATTGAATGTCAATTTTATCAGCTGTTTCCGAGACAATTTTTCCAACAGCAGTAGACCCATCGTTGAGTTGGATACGGTAGCCTTCAAATCCAAAGCTGATTCCCTGATCCGGAAAAAGTATGGAGGTGTACAACGCTTCCTTCGAGAGTTTGGAGCCAATTTCACTTAAGGCAGGCCCAAAGTTAACGCCTTCACTATTTACCTGATGACAATTGCTGCAGAGTGATTGAAATACTCCTTTACCTTTTATGGCGTCTCCGGTTTTATCCACCATCACAGAAACTGGTGGAAGCGGATGAACCTTCTTTGCTTCCGGGGAGCTTCAAATATTTCGCTGCCTCCTCGCGTAATAATGCGCGCCATGCCGTTTGAAATACACCGCCGGCAGCGGTATGGAGTTCAGCAGGGATCTTATTTTCCTTTGCAAGGAGCAACAGTCGATCTTCTGCCTGCCAGGGGCCGCCAAAAGTTTTGACGGCAAGTTTTCTTAATTCAATATTTTTTGTGCTATCCATCATAACCCCTTCCATGATGGCAATCGTTTTTAAATTATACATCTGAGGCCAAAGCGTTTTGATCATCGCTTGTGCTTCATCTTTGTTGGAAGAATTCAAGGCGGTTGCAATCAAGTCAAGTTTATTCCAATCCAGCAGCGTTTTCGCGGACTCTTTTCCAACCGTGCTATCTGGAAATTGAAGGGCAAGTTGTAGTAAATCATTTGCCCGATCCTGAAGTTTGAACGAAGTGACGAGTTCAACAAAAGCGATCTTTCCTTTTTGCTCTTCGAGTACTTTATTAAGCGCTGTTTTTACTGGCGTTGTCATTTTCAACTTGGCGGGATCCATGTGCTTTAAAGCGTACAATACTTTATCCCCTGTCGTCTGTTCAACGAGTCCGGCCAGTATCGCCTGCTTCGATGGATCGGTGTGAAAATCAAAGGCGCGATAATATTTAAGCATCGCCTGTTCATCTGAAGTCTTAATCATCTGCGCTAACAGCGGTAGCGCTGATTTACTTCTGCTCCGCCACACAATGTCGATATTGCCTGGCGTTTTCCAGCTGCTCACCAACTGCACTTTTCCAGGTATTGAAATACAAGTCCCAATTTCCAGCTGCACTGATCCCTAGCGCCTCTAAATACCATCGATCTTTTCCATCATATTGTTGCGCTAATCGTGTCCATAGCTGCGCTGCTTCTTTCGAAGAATTACCACGAAGGGCAATGGCTAGTTCGCGGCGAACCTGTGGTGAAGAGTCCTCAATAAGTTTGTCGGCAATCGGAATAATATCTTTCTTTAAAAATCGTGCGGCGCGAATCCCGGTAATGCGAATGTCAGGATCTTGATCGGATAACGCCTGGGCTAGGTATTCATCGCTTTTACCGGGGAGCTTTATCAATAACCAAAAGGCGTCGGCACGATGTCTCGGATTGGTTGAGCTCCACACTTTTTTCAACGCATCTTCAGCCTGGTCACCCATTGATGCCAATGCAGTCCACCCCATAATCCGAACGTGAATGATTTGGGCTGAGTAAAGCATTCGTTGCTCCTTCTGCTGAGTTAACATCGATTTTAGTGATCTCATATTTTGTTTTAGGTGGTGCAATGCGATAAATTCTTCCCCTGTCTACATCGCCTACCTGGTGTCCCCCAACGCCAGGATCGTACCAGTCGGCAACGAACAATGATCCGTCCGGAGCCACGGCAACATCGATAGGACGGAACCACTGATCTTGTTGTGCTTCTAAAATATTGACGATCGTCGCTTTATAACCGGCGCCATCCTTTTCTACGGGGTAGGATCTTACCACGTTATTTCCGGGCTCGGCATGAATCATCTGGCCATAAAATTTCGCCGGAAGCAACCCACCTTCGTAAACGGTTAGGCCAGAAGGAGAACCTCCTCCTGTTTGTAAAACATTGGGCACAACGCCAGGATCGTTCAAATGCCAATGTCGCAGCGGAATTTCTTTCTCAATATTCGTGCGTCTGGCGCGCCAGCCTGCTCCCGTCATTTCGTCCTGATAGCCATAATTGCCAAACTCCATCACGTAATTGATCCGCGTTCCTTTATTTCCGTCGTCGTCATTGTCTGATTGCCACAGGGTTCCATAAGGGATCGACAGCGACTTCATAATTATTTCTGAAATTATTTCCCAGGACTTCGACATTTTTACCATCAACATCACAACGCAGTACCAAGCCCTGGCGGAAGGGTTTCCCATTCGTAACAACTTTATGATTGTGAACATCGATCACGGTGTCACCGGCAGCATTCAGAAGTGATTTGCCCTCGTTACCGAAATTAAAATACAATCGTCCATCAGGCCCAAACACAAATGTGTGCATGCCATGATCATGCTGTAGTCCTTGAATTCCCTGAAAGAATACCTCCTTTTTATCGGGAACATCGTCGCCATTTTCATCGGTAAAAACAAAAACGTTGGGACTGCACGAAACAATAACCTTATTCCCCACCAGTGAAATTCCCAATGCTGAATTTACATCGGTACCCTGATAAAATACTTTACTGTTATCGGCTTTGCCATCACCATCCGTGTCTTCGAGAATCATTATTCTGTCGCCTTCTTTTTTGACAGGATTTTTAGGGTTGTATTGATTACGGTAATTGTAAGCCTCGCAGACCCAAACTCGTGCCACGTTCATCGATAGCGATATTGGTAGGATTGGAAAACATCGGTTCCGAAGCAAAAAGAGTTACCTCTAAACCTTCATGAACTTTAAGATCTTTTAATGAACGCTCAGGGGAATGTTCACCGGGGGCATTTGATTTACTGCAGGAGAGTATGAGCAAAAGTGAACAACACCATCCAATGTTTCTAATTATTGTGCAGAGCATACGTTTGTATTGGTAGAGATGAAAGATAAGAACACCTGTGCTTCTTGTCAATCCTGCATTGACCCGATTATGCAATAAGGTGACGCGACCGCTTAATATCTCCTGTTTTCGAAACATTTATATCCAAATATTACGGCAGTGTTGTATTACCATGAATAGCTTTCTAATGACTTGAAACACAGAAGGCTTATTTGCGTTATTTGTATTAGCAACAACCACTAATTTTGCTATGACTTCTTTTCATCAAAAAAATCAGATCCTGGAATCACTGGATTCCCTGGACCACGGTCAGACTGAAAAAGTGTTAGAGTACATTAGAACACTCGTACACACTCGGAAAGACGAATCGGCTCACCAAAGATTGAAACGTGAGGCCTTGAAGGAGATTCGACTTGCCCTTGGAAATGACCGCAAGCTGCGGCCCTTTTTCTAAGTCAGGGTTCCTTCATTAATTTTTGCAGATGCGTTACCACGCATCGAAGCAATCTTTTACACTCTAAATTTTCCTCAGTCCCGTCAGTTGTATTTTACATAGTTTTCCCATTTTTCAATGACTTCTTTGAAGTCGTTGGGTAGTTCCGAATCAAATCGCAGCACTTCTTTTGTTTTAGGATGTACAAACCCAAGGCTCTTGGCATGAAGCGCCTGTCGTGGTATGATGGTAAAACAATTTTCAACAAATTGTTTATACTTTGAAAACACGGTCCCCTTTAACACCTGATCACCACCATACATCGCGTCATTAAAAAGCGGATGACCGAGATGTTTCATATGCGCGCGGATTTGATGCGTACGACCAGTTTCCAACTGGCATTCAATCAATGAAACATACCGGAGATCCTGCAGCACTTTGTAATGGGTAATGGCGTGACGACCCATGTCACCCTTTGGAAAAGTTGTGGTGACTCTTCTGTCTTTCAGACTTCTTCCAACATTCATGTTGATGGTACCTTCGGAAGGATCAGGCACTCCCCAGACTAGCGCATAGTATTTACGTTCAATCGTATGATCAAAAAACTGCTTTGCCAGTCCGTTAAGCGTTAATTCTTCTTTGGCGATAACCAATAATCCGGAAGTATCTTTATCGATACGATGCACTAGTCCGGGGCGTCCATCATTTCCCGGTAATTGAGGAAGGTTTTGGAAATGGTAGGTCAGGGCATTTACCAGTGTCCCACTCCAGTTTTGATAAGCGGGGTGTACCACCATGCCTGCAGGTTTGTTGATCACCATAAGATAGGCGTCTTCATATACGATATCCAGTGGTATATTTTCTGGAATTACTTCTGTATCGCGAGGAGGCTCTGGGAAAAGAACCGTTATAACATCTTTCGGATGTACTTTATAATTGGGCTTTATGTCTTTGATCATTCACTTTCACAAAGCCCTCGTGAATTCCTGCTTGAATTTTTGTTCTTGTTACATTCGGAAGTCTCGCCATCAAAAATTTATCAATGCGCACCAAGCCTTGTTTTAGGTCGGCTACAATCCGATGATGTTCAAACAATTCATCATCTTGTTCTTCTGATGGATCAGCTTCAGTCATTTTTTTATTGCAAGTGGTCTCGATCTCTGTTCAACTTTTCAATCGTTTTAGATACGCATCTTTTCGATGGTATCATTATTGAATGCAGCAAGCTTGTAAAAATAAGCGTATATGCGTTCACCCTTCAAAAAATATCCGCTTGATTTAATGAACAATTGTATGACATTTGCCTTTTTTCGCAACAGACGCGGAAGAAATTTTCTGATAATTAATATTCACTTACACGATAGTTCAAAAAATGAGAGAAATTTTTGTTGTTATCATAAGCATTTTGATGGTCGCATGCTCGACTAAAGAACAATCAAATAATCAATCTGCAAATAACCAATCTGAAGGATTCCTGCCTGGTGTAAAACTAGCGGAATTAAATAATAAAGAACTTAAAGAAATTTCTGGAATAGCGGCAAGCATTAACAATCCCAAATTGTTGTGGGCTCATAATGATAGCGGAAATGGCGCCGAATATTTTTTTATTGGACGAAAACCTGGATGTAAAATTAACCTGCACGCTTGCAGGGGTCGAAAACCGTGATTGGGAAGATATTGCCGTCGGTCCGGGCCCCGATGATTCTAAAAGTTATGTTTATGTCGCTGACATTGGCGACAATGAAGCTAAATATCAGTACAAGTACATCTATCGATTTGAAGAGCCCGTATGGAATAAAACCCAATCGGAGAATATTACAATTACATCTTTTGATCGAATCACATTTCAATTATCAGATTCCAGAAAAGATACTGAAACGTTACTTCTGGATCCCAAGACAAAGAATTTATACGTCGTTTCAAAACGGGAAGAACCAGTGTGTTTATATGAATTGAAGTATCCATATCATAAGGAAGATACGCTTGTCGCTGAAAAACTTATGTCACTGCCTTTCACCCAAATTGTAGGAGGAGATTTTTCGTCAAATGGGCAGGAGATTTTAATGAAAAATTACAATCAGATATATTATTGGAATTCTTCGGCAAAATCGATGACTGATGTGCTAAAAGAAAGTCCGCTGGAAATTCCCTATGAAGCGGAACCTCAGGGCGAATCCATCGCATGGGCGACCGATGGAAGCGGATTTTACACTTTGAGCGAAGAAAAGAAAAAAGAAAAATCGTATCTCTATTTTTACAAGCGGAAATAGTCATTAAATTTTTTTTCCTCTCCATTTACCTGATTTCATATATACAAATGCCATGGAGAACATGGAAATCCAGTAAACCCATTCGGAACCCCATCCCCAGGTAATGGCCAAATTCCAGTGCTCCAGAACCAAATAAG
The DNA here is from genome assembly GCA_963739105.1 of uncultured Bacteroidota bacterium. Lineage (GTDB taxonomy): Bacteria > Bacteroidota > Bacteroidia > Cytophagales > Cyclobacteriaceae > Chryseolinea. The sequence goes on from CAVTZI010000043.1 coordinate 217,547, forward strand.
TGTATAGGCAATAAATAATAATCGTAATAAATTCAATTCGTAGGTTGACGATTGTGTTACCTGTTCCTGTCACTGCATTCAACCAGACTGTTCCCACGGACATCATCAATAGCGCAACTGACACTATACGTATTACGGGTATACCATGCGTTATGAACTCGGGACCCTGGCTATAAAAAGACAAGAACCACTCCGGCCAGATATTGAGAATAACGAATACAAAAAGGGAAATGGAAAAACTAATACGTAATAATTTTCCTGATCAAGGGAATCACTTCATCATTTTTTCCCTGACCAATAATATTGCTTACCATACTGTTCGTAGCGGAAGCAAAGGCCCAGGAGAATATTCCGGACAAGCCAAAAATATTTCGCATGGTATTGGAAATAGCAAGGTCTCTGGCGCCGTGGTGTTCGATCAAAATATAGAAATACTCCCAGCTAATAATGCTGATGGCGTATTGTAGAATCAACGGAGAAGATTGCACCAGTATCAATTTGACCATAGAAAAATCAAATGTGATGTGCTCGAAAAGGCCGAATCGTTTTATGCAGTCCTATCATGCGGATAACAAAAAAAATCACCAACAACCCTGCTCCTTCGGCTACAATGGAGGCATAGGCGGCGCCATTGAACCCAAGTTCCGGCAAACCGAAATGACCATAGATCAAACCATAATCAAGAAAGATGTTAACCAAAGCTTCCGATAACGTACCCCATACCAGGAACCTGGTTTGATTCGTTCCCACCAGAAATGCATTGCGCATCACATAGAGATAAAGCAGCGGAAGCCCCCAGATTCGGATCAAAAGGAAATCTATTACCTGGTCAGCGATGTAGCTATCGTGGATAACAGCCCGCATGATGGCGGGCGCAAAGGCATACGTAATGCCAATGCCGAGGGCTGCAATACCCAACGCTACCCAAACGCCGTGAAAGAATAATCGACCAATTTCTTTAGGTAAATTTTGCCCAGCTCGCCGGGCAATAAGTGCCTGTAGCCCATTGTTCAGTCCGTTTCCGATTACGGCGAAAATGAGATAGTAAACTCCCGTTATACCCGCACTGGCTAACTCCTTTTCTCCGAGACTGCTAAGAAAGATATTGTTTGTTATGAAATTAATTTGAGGTACAAGCAATGCCAGTGAAATGGGAAGGGCCATTCCAAGGATCTGCCGATAACTTGTATTGAGTTGTAATTCCATAAAAGGGTCGCAAAGCTAATAACTACGAATGACATAAGTAGAAGTTGGTGCGAACCTCAAATAAACGCGCTTAACTAGATCAATCAGGGAAGGTGGGGCTGAAGCTTGGCATATACCCAGGTTCCTGCCATTGCTGAAATAAAAGTGATTAACGTTACGCCATACCCCGCACCGACTTGAGCGTAAAGTGGCCCAGGGCAGGCGCCGGTAAGCGCCCATCCGAATCCAAAGATCAGTCCGCCTAAAATAATACCATGATGGTAGGGCTTTTTTGGGATGTCTATAGCTTCACCGTTAAAAGTATGTATGTTCAGTTTACGTATGAGTAAAATGGAGATCGCCCCGATCGGCACAGCGGTCATAAAAATTCCATACATATGGAAACCTTGAAAGTGAAACATCTCTTGCATACGAAACCATGAGATTGCCTCGCCCTTTGTCAGCGCCAGGCCGAACACAATTCCTATCAGTAAATATTTTAGATTTTTCATGATGCTTCAAAATGATAGGGAGTATAAAATAACTGCAGACAATTCCTCCGATAAAAAAGGAAATGATTGCAACGAGGGACGTCCACTGCAGTGAGGACAAGCCGAAAATACCGTGACCCGAAGTGCATCCACGAGCATACCGTGTTCCAAACCCAATCATAAATCCTCCTGCAATCATCAGGAAAAATCCTTGCCAGGTCAGCAAGTTGCTCCATGTGAAAAGTTCATGGGGTAGCAAGCCATTGAAATTTGCCAATCCAAGCGATCGTAAATCATTGATGGTATGTTGTGAAAGTTCGGTTGCATTCGGATTCCCAAAAAGTCCGCCTCCGATGAATCCGCCAATCAGTATTCCGCCGACAAAATAAAGATTCCAGCTATCCTTCTTCCAATCGTATTTCAAAAATGGAATGTTCGCTGGATAGCAGGCGGCACAGAGTTGCCGAAGCGTGGAGGAAATGCCTAACCTTTTATTTCCTAACAAAAGCAGTGCAGGAACCGTAAGACCAATAATGGGCCCGGCAACATACCAGGGCCATGGCTTATATAAAAAATCCATATTTCAAAAATTAAGTAAGCTTTGTTACGACGGCAAGTTAAAGTAATTTAATTTTCACACCTTCGTAATTGCAACACCAATACCATTGGCATTAAACAACAAAGAGAAGTCATGAAGCATTCAAAGATCGCGATAATAGGTGGAGGAAATTTAGGGTCTGCTATAGCAGAGGGATTGCTTAAGAGCAAATTTATTACTTCCGATAATCTTACAATAACCCGAAGAAATGTCGAGGCCCTCAGCAATCTGAAGTCGCTGGGTGTAAATGTTATAAGCGACAACCGGGTTGCCATTCAAAAAAGTGATGTGATCATCGTTGCGCTTAAAGCCCTACAATGTAAAGGAGGTCCTGGAAGGCCTACGCGACAATTTCGACAAATCAAGGCACATCGTAATCAGCGTTGTTACGGGTGTAAGCTTAAAAGATCTCACCGCGATGGTCGCGCATGGGGCACCCGTATTCCGGGCCATGCCGAATACTGCGATTGCCATACAAGAATCGGTAACCTGCATATGCCATGAGGGTGCATTAAATGATCAGGTCAATTATGTTACGGAATTGTTTAATCAGCTGGGAATCACCATTGCCATTGATGAAAAGCTTATGGACGCCGCGACAGTATTGGGAGCGTGTGGCATTGCCTATGCGTTGCGTTTTATTCGCGCCGCTACGCAAGGTGGAATTGAAATCGGGTTTGATGCCAAGACAGCCAATCTGATTGCTGCGCAAACGGTGAAGGGATCAGCGGAGTTACTTTTGAAACTGAACCGACATCCTGAAGAAGAAATTGACAAAGTAACAACGCCAAAAGGATGCACTATTGCCGGATTAAACGAGATGGAGCATCAAGGATTCAGTTCATCTCTCATCAAAGGAATTGTAACCTCATTTGAAAAAATAGGGAAGTAGTAAGAGGCACTGTTTACAATTATCGATTTTCTAATTCTAAATATCGATGGCAGATCTCGACGAATTTCTGGCGGCAGCGGAAGGAATGGTAAATGCAGAGCAGGGAGCCAAGGTAGAACCAGGCAGTGAGAAACGTCATTGCCTCAATTGTTCTACGCCGTTGACAGATGTCTATTGTCCGCACTGTGGTCAGAAAGACATTCCCAGCCGGCAAACGCTGGGGGAATTGGTATTCAATTTTATTTCTTCATTTTCAGGATACGAATCGAAATTTTTTAAGACCTGTAGATATCTTCTTTTTAAGCCAGGCTTCCTTGCAACCGAGTACAATGTCGGGCAAACGCGAACGATATTTTCATCCCGCCAGGATGTACGTCTTCATCAGTTTTATTTTCTTCCTGCTGTTTTTTTCGTTGCCCGATGACGAAGACTCAAACACGAATCTTAATGTAACAACCCCGAAGGAAGACCTGGAAGATCTTAGAGAAGAATTGCACGAGGCGGGCTTAGACTCAATCTATAGCTCCGTGGCCGACTCAGTGCTACTGGATTCGTTAAAGTCCAGTCAGTTCCTAAAACAATTTACTGATGATAAGGATTCCAAGGGATTCCGGTTGTCTACCACGGATTACAAGTCGATCGAAGCATATGATTCGTCGGAGCAAGCTAAACCTGAAAGCGAACGGGATGGTTGGCTCGAGCGAAAACTTCAATACCGAAACATCAAACTCAACCAAAAATATCGAGACAAAGGAGAGGAGTTTGCATCAGACTTCAAGCAGGCATTTATGGACCATTTTTCTCAAACGCTTTTTTTTCTGCTTCCATTTTTTGCGCTGCTGCTGAAACTGCTTTACGTCCGTAGGAATTATTATTATTCCGAGCATCTGGTTTTGTCCATCTGCTATTACAATTTTTTTTATTTAGCAGCCTCTTTGGTAATGCTTATCAATTTGATTCCCGGTGTAGGTTTCATAAGCGTGATTATCGGGTTTTGGATTTACTTATATTTCCTTTTCGCCATGAAGAGAATGTACAATCAAAGCTGGCCAAAAACTGTTTTAAAATTTGTAATCTTCTCCTTGATATTTGCGTTCTTGATTTTAATAGGGGTGTCCATCAATGCGATGGTAACATTAATGTTGATTTGAAATGCTAGATAGTTCTTTGGCTCCATTAGCTGCACGTATGCGTCCCTCCCGACTGGATGATCTGGTAGGGCAAGAACATTTGGTGGGCCCGAAAGGAATTATTCGTCAGGCTATTGCTTCAGGAAACATCCCCTCCATGATTTTGTGGGGACCGCCAGGGGTAGGTAAAACCACCATAGCGAATATCATTGCCAATGAAGTTAAGAAACCTTTTTATACGCTGAGTGCTGTTAGCGCTGGCGTAAAAGATGTTCGCGAAGTAATTGAAAAAGCAAAAACATCGCCCCGCTCGATTTTATTTATCGATGAAATTCATCGGTTCAACAAGGGGCAGCAAGATGCATTATTGGGAGCCGTCGAAAAGGGGATCATTACGCTGATTGGAGCGACGACTGAAAATCCCTCGTTTGAGGTAAATTCTGCGTTGCTTTCCCGTTGTCAGGTTTATATTCTAAAAGCGCTTGGCGAGGAGGAATTGATGGAGTTGGTGCGGCAGGCTTTGGAAAATGACGAAGTGTTAAAAAAACGAAAAATTGCCATTCAGGAACATCAGGCGCTGCTTAATATTTCTGGTGGAGATGGAAGAAAACTTTTGAATCTGGTTGAACTGATTACGGATGCCCTACCCGGGGATATCGTCATTACAGACAAGCTGGTAATGGAGGTTGCGCAAAAACACATTGCCATTTATGATAAGAGCGGCGAGCAACACTATGATATTATTTCCGCATTTATAAAATCGATTCGCGGCAGTGATCCCAATGCAGCCGTATACTATCTTGCACGAATGGTCGAAGGGGGCGAGGATGTGAAGTTTATTGCCCGCCGGATGGTCATCCTGGCTTCCGAGGATATCGGCAACGCAAACCCTACTGCATTGGTAATGGCTACCAATACATTCCAGGCCGTCGATGTGATTGGATATCCCGAGGCACGGATTATTTTAGCGCAATGTGCGGTGTACCTGGCAAGTTCAGCCAAAAGCAACGCCAGTTATATGGCTATTGACAGCGCACTTAGCAAAATTCAGGAGACAGGTGATTTGCCCGTACCGTTGTCCATTCGAAACGCACCAACGAGATTGATGAAAAAACTGGATTATGGGAAAGGGCTATCAGTATGCGCACAGTTATGCTGGAAATTTTGTAAACATGGAATTTTTACCCGATGAAATCAAAGGAACAAAATTCTATGAGCCGGGCAACAATGCGCGGGAAGAAGAGTTAAGAAAGTATCTGCGATCATTGTGGAAGGACAAGTACGGTTATTGAAAGTTTTATGCATCAACAAAACATAATTTTCGAGTCGTCGCCGGCATATATTTTTGTCTGCATTCTTGTGGCGATAGGTTTTGCTTTTTTGTTGTATAAACGAAAACATCCCTGGAGTAAAAAATGGAATAGAATACTTTTTGGCGCCCGGGCCTTGCTTGCATTTCTGCTTGCCTTTCTTTTACTGGGACCTATTGTCAAACAGGTAAATAATATTTTCGAGAAGCCTTTTTTCATTGTGCTATACGATAATTCTGTTTCTGTTCGAGAAGCAGTTGACTCAACTTATTTATCGCAGGTAGAAAACAACATGAAAGATGTCGCTGCTGTTTTGAACGAAAAGGGATATGATGTCAAAATTAACAACCTTGCGGGAGAGGATATCGTTCAACCCGACTTTACCGCTGAAACCTCGGATCTCACAGGAGCATTGAAAAGAATTGCGAATCGTTATGAAGGGAGCCGTATGGGTGGAGTAGTGCTGGTGAGCGACGGTATTTACAATGCCGGTATTTCCCCACTGTATTCAACCTTTAATTTTCCGGTGTATACATTGGGCATAGGCGATACGTTGCAACATGTCGATGTGGCAATAAAAAATGTTTCCTATAATAAAATCGCATACGAGGGTAACAAATTTCCGCTGCGGGTAGAAGTATTGATTAAGCATCTGCAAAACGCTTCCATTACTGCCTCTGTGCTGCAACGCGGTAAATTGATTGACAAACAGACCAAAACTTCCAAAGACAATCAACTGTTGGTATTTGACTTTCAGCCGTTGGCCAACGAGCAAGGAATTCAAAAGCTCGATATCCAATTGGATGTAAAACCAGGAGAGCACAATACGCAAAATAACAGGGCTTCAATTTTTGTGGAAGTGGTGGAGGGAAAAAAGAAAATCTTGGTGGTGGCGTCGGCACCTCATCCGGATATCAAAGCGCTTCGCGAGGTCATCGACAAAAATTCCAACTATGAGTTTATTCTCTATACGCCGTCAGTTAAAGATCAACAACAAATGACGTTTCGTACCGATGAAATTGACCTGGCTATCTTCCATCAGTCACCCGATTTGCGTGGAAAAACGAGCGCGTTATTTCAGCAATTTGCAGCGAGCAAAACTTCCCTGCTGATCATTCTGGGACAACAAACAGATCTGCGGCAAGTGGAAAAACAAAATATGCCCGTAAAATTCGAAGGTACCCCCCGGGACTATGATGAGGTGACTCCCATTGTGAACACAGCCTTTTCGAGTTTTATCATATCCCCGGAAGCCAACACGATGCTATTGGATTATCCACCGGTCTCTGTTCATTTTGGTAAAGTAGGTGTGTCACTTGGTGCATCGCCGCTATTATTTCAGCGTGTCGGTAGCGTTTCAACCGACAAGCCTTTATTGGCCGTTACACAACAGGATGACCGAAAAATTGGAATCATGTTAGGAGAAGGACTATGGCGATGGAAGCTCAATGAATTTGATCGTACGGAAAATTCAGCTGCCTTTGATGAGGTGTTCGGTAAGTTGATCCAGTATCTCAGTACCACAGAGGACAAAAGAAAATTCCGAAGCTACCCTATCCAGCAGGAGTTTTCGGATACCGAGTCCGTTGTTTTTGAAAGCCAGGCTTATAATTCCATTTTCGAACCTATTTATGGAAATTCGATCGCCCTGGAACTAACCGATGAACAGGGCAAGAAAGCTAACTATTCCTATACGACAAGTCCGGGCAACAGCCGGTATCAAATCGGAGGATTAAAGGAGGGCGTTTATAGGTATAGAGCACGAACGACGCTGGATCAAAAACCCGAAGAAGTGAGGGGTGAGTTTGCCGTAGTGAAGCGTCAAACTGAATTGCAGAATCTCACGGCGGATTTTGATTTATTGAAGGCACTCTCAGCAAACACAGCGGGAAAGTTTTATCGGGCTTCAAATGTGGATGCGCTTAAAGACAGAATTGCAAAAAGCCGAAGCAAAAACGGTTATTCATTCGGAAGAGACCTATGATACGCTGATCAATCTCAAATGGGTGTTCGTGCTGCTGCTTGTGCTTGCTACATTTGAATGGACCCTCAGAAAATATTTGGGAAGCTATTAAAATAAAAAGGGCGCAAATTATGTGCGCCCTTTTTTATTTGTTTCTTGAAAAATTTTATCCATTCATCGAAATCAAAAACTCTTCGTTGTTTCGGTTCCTTTCATTCTGACTTTGAAGGAATTCCATGGCTTCAATGGAATTCATATCGGCCATAAATTTCCGAAGGATCCAAACACGTTGAAGTTCTTCTTCCCTCAACAGTAAATCCTCGCGTCTTGTTCCAGAAGCAGGCACATCCATAGCCGGATAAACCCTGCGATTGGATAAGCTTCCGGTCAAGTTGCAATTCCATGTTACCGGTTCCTTTAAATTCTTCAAAGATAACTTCATCCATTTTTGAACCGGTGTCAATCAATGCAGTGGCAATAATGGTAAGAGAACCACCATTTTCAATTTTTCGCGCAGCACCAAAGAAACGTTTTGGTTTGTGCAGTGCATTCGCATCCACACCACCGGAAAGAATTTTGCCGGAAGAAGGAACCACAGTATTATAAGCACGTGCAAACCTGGTAAGTGAATCCAATAAGATCACAACATCATGCCCGCACTCAACCATGCGTTTTGCTTTTTCCAAAACGATGCTGGCAACTTTCACGTGGCGTTCAGCCTGTTCATCAAAAGTAGAGGCAACGACTTCAGCATTCACGCTTCGCGCCATATCGGTAACTTCTTCCGGACGTTCATCAATCAGCAATACGATCAGATAAACTTCCGGATGATTTTCAGCAATCGCGTTAGCAATGTTTTTCAGCAACACCGTTTTACCGGTCTTGGGTTGAGCCACGATCATTCCGCGCTGACCTTTACCGATAGGAGCAAACAAATCGAGAATACGGGTAGAAAGGTTATCAGGAGTCGTGCTGAGTCTTAATTTTTCGTTAGGGAAAAGTGGCGTTAAATATTCAAACGCAACGCGGTCACGAATTTCTTCCGTGGTTTTTCCGTTTACGGATTCAACTTTCAGAAGCGCAAAATATTTTTCACCTTCTTTCGGAGGGCGAATAAAACCTTTTACGGTATCACCTGTTTTTAAACCAAATAATTTGATTTGCGACGGGGAAACATAAATATCATCAGGGCTGGCGAGATAATTGTAATCAGATGACCGCAGAAATCCATAGCCATCCTGCATGATTTCCAACACACCTTCATTACTGATGGCGCCGTCAAATTCGCGGATAGCCTGGCGAAATTGCTGCGATCTATCTTCGCGAGGCTCGGTCCTGCGAGGCTGATCTTCAACGGTGGCAGGAATTCCAGCGTCTGGTTCGGAACTGAATGTCGGAGGAGTACTGTCAAAATTAATATCAATAGAATCCAAAATCTCATCCGATGAAAAATCCGATTCAGGTTTTGGAGGTGGTGGCGGTGTAGGAGCTACATTTTCGCGTCTGCGCGGTCGCATTTTGCGTTCAGGTTCTGTGGGCATGTCTTGTGAAAGTGTTTCTGTTTGGGTAGCTGGAGCAGTTTTAGCGGCAGATTCTCCGGCAACGGCTTGTTGGTCGAGGATTTTGTAGATAAGATCTTGCTTGGCGAGTTTCTTGGCGTTCTTTACGCCCATATCCTCCGCGATTTCCTTTAGTTCAGAAAGAAGTCTGACATTCAGATCGTCAATAGTGTACATGTGGTTTTAAAAATGAGTTGGATTAAAAAAAGATATGTATAGTTGAATAATTGATGGTAGATCAGCTGGGCTGAGATTTAGGCATGAGAACAACTAAAATGAAAACAAAAGACGAAAAATAAAATTCGGATTTATATTCAGAGGGGCTTCGGGATAAAGCCCGTATGACCATGCAATAATAGCCGAAATTTAACTTATTATCAAATCCGTTAAAATAATTTATTCACCCCTAAAGGTCAGAAAACCTTCAAAAAAACTAATTTTAGGCCCTTTAAATTCAAAAAGTCATGCTACAGGTAGCTGCAATACGTGAACAAACCGACAAAGTGCTGGAAGGCCTTCGTAAGAGAAATTTCAAAGAAGGCAGAAAATCTGATCACACAGCTGCTGGAAAAAGATAACCTGCGAAAGACTACGCAGAAAACGCTGGATGACCGGAATGCAAAAGCAAAAGCCGACGCAAAGCAGATCGGTGAATTGCTAAAAGCTCAAAAAACGGAAGAAGCCAATGGCCTGCGTTCATCAATCGCTGAGGCGAAGGAAATGACCAAAACGATGGAAGCTTCCCTGAGTCTGATTGGAGAAGGAAGTCCTGGAACTTCTATATAAAATTCCAAATGTTCCCCATGAAAAAGTTCCGCCAGGGAGTTGGCGCGGATGACAACATCAAAGTGTTTGAGAAGGGCCAAGTCCCGCAACTCGGGCACGGATGCAGTCCCACACTGGGAATTGATAAAAAAATATGACATCATCGACTTCGATCTGGGCAATAAGATTTCCGGTGCCGGATTTCCGGTTTATAAAGGGAAGGGAGCAAAGCTTCAGCGTGCATTAATCAATTTCTTTTTAGATGAAGCGGAAAAGCTGAGCTATCGCGAGATTCAACCGCCCATCGTGGTGAATGAAGCTTCGGGCTATGGAACCGGTCAGCTTCCCGATAAGGAAGGCCAAATGTATTTTATTCAGGAGGATGGCCTTTACCTTATTCCTACGGCTGAAGTGCCCATTACAAATTTGTATCGCGATGTGATTGTTGCTGAAGATGACCTTCCCGTTAAAAATGTTGGATATACGCCTTGCTTTAGACGAGAGGCTGGAAGCTGGGGCGCCCACGTTAGAGGACTAAACCGCCTTCATCAATTTGATAAGGTTGAAATTGTTCAGATCAGGAAGGCCGAAGAATCATATCAGGCCCTCGATGAGATGTGCACGCATGTTCAGGGATTGCTTGAAAAGTTAGAACTTCCTTACCGAAAATTATTATTGTGTGGTGGAGATATGGGCTTTAATTCCGCGATGACTTATGACATGGAAGTGTTTGCCGCGGCTCAGCAGCGGTGGCTCGAGGTAAGCTCCGTCAGCAACTTTGAAACATTTCAGGCAAACCGTTTAAAGTTGAGATATAAGAACAAGGAAGGTAAAATTCAACTTTTGCACACCTTAAATGGTAGTGCATTGGCATTGCCTCGGATTGTTGCCTGCCATTCTTAGAAAACAATCAAACAGACACAGGGCATCAGAATCCCCAAAGTTCTGATTCCATATACAAAGTTTGAAATCATCAACTGAGAATTTTTCATGCATTGCATAACTAAATCAGCTTGGCGGCACCACGAATCTGTTTTACCTTAATGGTATGATAGATTATTCGAAAAGTAACGTGGTCGCTCTGTCCGCGCATGTTATAGGAAACGGAGTCAATGGAGAGAAATTAAAACTATCTTCCGAACCGCTGGAGGTTGAAGATGACAATCTGCAAAAACTATTGCTCACCTATTTTTTATCCAACTTCACCGCCCCAGAATATTATTCGTTTACGTCCGATGATAAACAGTTCTTGAATAATCCACTTTTCAAGTTAGTTTCCAATATATTTTCCAATCCCCATTCGCTTCATAAAAGCTCAATCACATATTGCAGCTCACCTCTATGAAACCACCCTACTCCCTGGTATTAAGTCTGGTGACTTGTATGTTGCTTACCTTTCTGATATTCAGGTGGAAAACCAGGTGGTTAGTGGCGTAGGGATTTTCAAAGCAGAAAGCAAAGACTCCTTTCTCAAGCTAAATACGTCGTCCCCCAGTTTCAAATTGAAAGGAGATTCTGGTGTTAACATTCGGAAGCTCGATAAAGGATGCTTGATTTTAAATATTGAAAAGGAAAGTGGTTTTAAAATTCTTGCCGTTGACAATCTGAACAAATCGGAAGCTCAGTTTTGGATGAACGACTTTCTTAAGATTACGCCACGGGCGGATAACTATCACCATACCCGAAACTTCATGAATCTAACCCGCCAATATGTGGATGATCAACTGGACGAAGAGTTTAGCGTTTCCAAAGCCGACAAAATCGAGTTGCTGAATCGCTCCATGAATTTCTTTAAGACAAAGGATCAATTCAATCAACATGAATTTGAGGCGGAGGTGTTGGAAGATCCATCGGTGATTGAATCATTTAGAAACTATGAACGCACCTGGCCTGACAGAACCGAAGCCGATATCATAGATAACTTTGAGATCTCTGCGCATGCGGTAAAAAAGCAGGTTCGTGTTTTCAAAAGTGTTCTCAAGCTCGACAAGAATTTTCACATCTATATCCACGGCAACCGGCAGCTGATTGAAAAGGGATTTGATGAGGAAACCAATAAACACTTCTACAAGATTTATTTCGATCAGGAAAGCTAAAGGATACCCTGTATGATAAATATCAATTTCATTAAGTATCTTTATTAAGACACATCAACCATTGTTATTTTATGGAAGTCGAAAGTTTTGGCACCAGAGTAAAAAAAACCACGAAGAAATTTTTGAAGAGCTTAGCGATCATTCTTCTTATTGTTGGCGTAATAGTGTTTTGTTTCCTGTATTGGGCAACCTACGAGGAAGGTGTTATGGCGGGAAAGGTTTTGCGGGTCAGCGAGAAGGGAATGATATTTAAGACATTTGAAGGTAAGATCAATCTCGAAACTTTCGGTGCATTAAAGGGCGCAAGCCCCATTGCCGAATCATTTGATTTTTCCATCTATAAAAGTGACAAAGACGTTATTAAGGAACTGGAGACGGTCTCGCTGAGTGGCGAGCGCGTCAACTTATATTTTGTCAAACACTACATAACGTTCCCCTGGCGGGGGGATACCAAATATTTTGTTATCCGCGTGGAACGCCTGGGCCCTGCAGCCAAATAGTGCAAACCTGAAAAAGAAAAAGCCCTCACTTTGTCCAAGTAAGGGCTCAAGACTTTTATTACAAATCGTATCTATGCAGTAGCGGCGATGATTCTTCAAATTTTTGAGATACGCGTAACACAACAGTTTTCTTTGCCTTGTAACCACAGTAACCGCACTGGAAGTGCTTCAGCAATTGACCTTCTTCAAGTCCCATAGGAACTTTCAGAATTTCTTCGCGAACCACTTTAAAGGTTTGATAGTTACATTCAGGGCATTGCAGTGCATGCAGGTGACCAGAATAGCGTTCAATTTTAACATATCCGGTTTCTTCATCTTTCCATACATCGTAGTCGATAGAGAAAACTTGCTCTTCAGCCTGCATACCTTCATCCAGGTAAGCATCTTCTTCAGATTCTCCCAATAACTTCATTGCCTTGCCGGTTTTCGGAGAGACCCGTGGTTTATAACGAAGTGCTTTTAATCTTTTTTCAATAAAGAAAGGATAATAGAACTTCAGCATGTTTTGCACGATGAGGGCAACGATCATACCCATAGCAAACGTGGTAAACCCACGAACAAAAATCCAAAGTGTGCTCAGTTTATCAATGGTGGAATTGGCAAAGAAGCAGCATCCAACGATAAGTACTATCGCCGCAATCCATAACGTCTTGATTTCACTCTTGTTGATGTAATCGTATTTTTGCTTTGCATCGTTCATAGTAGCTAAACGGACAACGTGATACATCACTATCAAAATTGAAACCGCCCATGCTACAAAGGCTATATTTCGAGCCATTGCGTTCCATGCATCATAGTTTTGTGTAGCAATTTCTTCCATAGTTATTTTACGGATTGGTTATTTGTATTCTTAATAGCAAATATAAAGTTCTGCTTTAACTTAACCTAGACAGGGATAGTTAATATCTCTGTTAAGAGGGTACAATTTAGCAATGAATTAACGACAAAATCAAAGCGCCAGGCCAGGGAAAACGAATTCAGATGTTAGGTTTAGACAGAAAATCTTTGATTTTTGCGGCAGTCTCTTCAGGTTTCTCCAACATCCCCATATGGCTTACATTCTCAAAAATATGAATTTCCGGTTTTTGGCAGTGAGCAGCTTGTTTTATGATGGAATCCACAGGAATACCCGGATCCTTCTTACCTGCTAAAAAGAGCGTAGGGTTTTTAAACATTTCCAATGTTTTAATATGATCTGGACGGTCTCTCATGGCCAATGTATAGCCAATAACGGCCTCCGAAGTGGCCTCGCTGGCGATCTGCTTAACCCTTTCAATCGCCGGATGCGTGGGGTTGAAAAAAAGAGGTGGGATAAATCCGCTGGCAAAAGGTAATGCTCCGTTCTTTTTGACGAATTCAACAACCTTGGACCGTGACTCTTTTTTTTCGGCTGAATCCGCATAGGCAGTAGAATGAAACAGAACGAGGGAGGCGAATAAATCCGGATTATTTTTTACCATCGCCAGCGCGACATAACCGCCAAGGGAATGCCCTACGATATTTATTTTTTTGAGATCATTTTTGCCGAGGAAATCTAATAACGTACTGGCTACCTGGTCCAATGTAAATGGCGATTTGAGCGGCGCACTTTTTCCAAAACCTGGCAGGTCAAGTGTAATAACGCGAAATTTGTCTGAAAGCCTCTCAACATAACCATCCCAGATTCCCTGATGAAATGGAAATCCATGGATAAGAAGAATGGGTTTCCCTTTTCCTTTCTCCTGCGAGAACAAAGTTGTCATGAAACAGATTTTGGAACCACCTCTAACATCTCCACCACAGCTTTTTCAATTCCATCCGGATCAAATCCGCTTTCCCTTTGCAGTTCGATTTGTTCGCCATGTTCAATAACATGATCGGGAATTCCAAGCCTTTTTATTTCTGCAAAATAATTGTGATCTGCCATGAACTCCAGGATGGCACTTCCAAAGCCTCCTTGAATACACCCATCCTCGACAGTAATAACCTTTTTGAATTTCTTGAAAATCTGATGAAGTAGTTCCTCATCCAACGGTTTGACAAAACGCATATCATAATGCGCGACCTGGATGTTTTGTTTGGACAATCGCTCACAAACTTCGTTCGCATAATTTCCGACGTGGCCAATGGTAAGGATGGCAAGATCTTCACCTGCTTTTAATAAGCGTCCTGTGCCGATCTTAATTTCTTCCATTGGTGTCCGCCAGTTCGGCATCACACCCTGTCCCCGTGGATAACGGATAGAAAATGCTTTTTCAGTTCTTGGCAATTGTGCCGTATACATGAGATTTCGCAGTTCAGATTCATTCATAGGTGCTGCAACAATCATGTTGGGCAGACACCGGAAGTAAGCGAGATCGTATGCACCATGATGGGTGGGTCCGTCGGCGCCGGCAAACCCAGCGCGGTCCAAGACAGAAATTTACAGGCAAATTCTGAATACAGACATCATGAATAACCTGATCATAGGCGCGCTGCATGAACGTACTATAAATATTGCAGAAAGGAATAAGTCCCTGTGTGGTTAGTCCGGCTGAAAATGTTACGGCGTGTTGCTCGGCGATGCCAACGTCGAATGCCCGATCAGGCATTTCTTTCATCATGATATTCATCGATGATCCCGAAGGCATCGCCGGTGTAATACCAATGATCTTGTCGTTTGCTTTCGCGAGCTCCACTAACGTATGCCCAAACACATCCTGGTAACGGGGTGCCTGGGGGTTTTCATAGACCTTCTTATAGATTTCCCCGGATATTTTATCAAACGTTCCCGGCGCATGCCATGTGGTGGCATTTCCCTTTTCGGCAGGGCCGTAGCCCTTTCCTTTCGTCGTAATGCAATGTAGAATTTTTGGACCTTTGATACTTTTAAGGTCGTTCAGAACGGTGACGAGGTGATTGACATCATGTCCATCTACCGGACCAAAATATCTGAGGTTGAGGGATTCAAAAAAATTGCTTTGACTTAGCAAGGTTGCCTTGATGCCGCTTTCAACTTTTGACACGATTTCCTGTGCGCTCTTGCCAAACATTGAAAGTTTGCCCAGCATATTCCACGCTTCATCTTTAAGCTTATTATAGGTTTTGCTGGTGGTGATGTCAGTCAGATAATCCTTCAGCGCTCCTACATTTGGATCGATCGCCATGCAATTATCATTGAGAATGATAAGAAGGTTAGTATCGGAAACGCCGGCATGATTAAGTCCTTCGAATGCAATTCCTCCCGTTAGCGCGCCATCGCCAATGACTGCAATATGTTGCTTGTCTTCAATCTTCAGATATTTGGAGGCGGAGGCCATCCCGAGGGCGGCAGAAATAGAGGTGGATGAATGTCCGACCCCAAAAGTATCGTACTCGCTTTCACTCCTTTTTGGGAAACCCTGATAAGCCTTTATACTGTCGGTTGGTATGAAATTCATCTCTCCTGCCGGTAAGAATTTTATGTCCATAGGCCTGATGGCCTACGTCCCAAACCAATTGATCATAGGGGGTATTAAAAACATGGTGTAAAGCTACCGTCAATTCGACAACGCCCAGGCTTGCGCCAAAATGTCCGCCATAAACCGATACATTGTCGATAATGAAATGGCGAAGTTCGTCGCAAAGCTGCACCAATTGAGCTTGATCGAGCTTTTTCACGTCTGCCGGGCTATTGACACTGGCTAAAAGTTTTCCAGGTGTTATCAGCATGAAATTTTCAATAAAGACGTTAACAAGCGATTGATCATCAGTGTTCTAAAGGGCCTTATTACACTCAAATAAGCCACAAAGGTAGTTATTTCCAAGATGTCGGCCTTTTTTAATGGATTAATAAATAAATTTGTGCGCCACTATGACGACGAACGAAAATTTTGAGGTAAAACTCCCGCTTTTTGAAGGTCCCTTCGACCTTTTGCTGTTTTTCATTGAACGTGACGAATTGGATATTTACGATATACCCATTTCAAAGATCACCAGCGATTTCCTGGAGTACATCCATCATATGGAACGGCTGGATGTGGAATTAGCCAGTGAATTCATTTTGGTGGCCGCTACCCTGATGCGGATCAAATCCAAGATGTTGCTGCCACGGCCGCAGCTGGATGACCAGGGAAATGAAATTGATCCTCGCGAAGAGCTCGTTCGCCACTTGCTTGAATACAAAAAATACAAGTCTGTCATCGAGAGCTTCCACAAGCTGGAGGAGACCGAATTGATGAAGGAAAAGCGTGGCAACATCATGAAGGAACTTAAAATATTGGCTGAAAGCACCAATGTTGAAGCCGAACTTCAGGATGTTACCATCTTCAAGCTGATGACGGTGTTTGAAAAAATTCTAAAACGTCAGGAGGCAGAAAAAAATAAACCTGTTCACCAGGTCATCCAATATCCTTACACGGTTGAGGAGCAAAAAAAACATTTGCTGGAGGAGCTTACCAAAAAGCCTACGCTTTCATTCACCGAATTGATTGAAGCATTTCCTACCCGTATTGGAGTGATCTTTAATTTCCTAGCGATACTGGAAATGCTTGCCCTGCAAGTCCTAACCATTCAAATCGGTGAAGGATACAGTAATTTTTGGATATCCAAGGCGGAGACAACGCGAAGCTATTCTTTAAGACATAACAGATCAGCTACGATCGGCTTTCGCCACCTCGATGAAAAAAGTTGGCAACTTTCTCGGTCACGGCCTTGAAGTAAGACGCTCCTTTTTCGGCGGACGCTTGGCGCGGATCTCCGACGCCCGTATCTTTTGTTACTTGCAGCCATTTTCGTTCCGCCCACGCCCATCCTTCCCTTATTGCAGTCATTCTGAATTTTTTTGCGGCACCATCACCGGCTTCGGAAAGAGGCCGGACCAGTTCAGGTCTGAGATGCAGGATGACGCTGGTTTCCATTTCGCCCGCGTGATCATCTTTGTTTTCAAAGAAAGTTTTTTGATCGACGGCCTGATACCAATTGCAGGAACTTAAAAACATCTTGGGAAACTGAAGACCCAGTTCCCGGATCATGGTTTTGAAGTCATTTCCCCCATGGCTGTTTAAGATAATAAGCTTGTAGATCCCCTGGCGATTTAATACTTCCACGACATCTCTCAACACCGAAAGCTGGGTGCTTGGATTCATATTCATATCAAGCGTAACATCAAACTGACCGGTGTTGACGCCGAATGGAATCGTTGGAAGAACGATGACTTTTGCGCCTTGCTCCCAGGCGATTCGCGCAGCTTCAGCCGCTACGTTGTCGGCTTCGATAATATCCGTTCCATAAGGGAGATGATAGTTATGTGCTTCACAAGCTCCCCACGGCAGAATGGCTAATTCGTAGGATGTTTCTTTGATCGTTTTCCAATTATTTTCTGCCAGGATGTATGGACGCATGGGTTGAGGTACGAGGTACGATTTACGAGGTACGAATGTAATGCTTATCGATCAAAAGACATTTGATGTGAAGCTGAGATTTTCTCACCTGTCTTAAGGATGATTTCTATTCCTAACTCAAAAGTGCCCCATGTCCAAATTACGAGACCACAATTTGGATTCGAAATTGTTCGGCTCACTTTTCTAATAGGATCTGAAAACGTGCTGTGTAGTTTGTAGACAGTATAGTCAACATAGTGCGTGTCTTTCCCCTCAAGAAAAATCCAAACCTTGTAATGCATCCTACCATCGGAACCTTTGTAATAGTGCACTACATTTTTCTCCTTTGAATTCGGATCAAAAATAGAATCTATTACTCTTATATTTTTATCTGCCATCACTTCCATATATTATTGGTTTTTGAGGTTCGAAGTTCAGGCACTCGCCTCGATTATCCCGCATTTTGCGGCCTTTTATAATAAAAACTTTGCGCTCTTTGCGTGAACAAATCGTAAGGAGTTCTTAAAGCGAAGCACTATATGAATAAAAGTCATCATATACGAGATCTCTATGATGGAATAGCAATACGGTAGCTTTTACCTTTTTTCACGGTAAGCCGGTTCTCCCGCAGCCATGGATTATGACGCTTTAGCAGTTTGTAATTCGTTCCGTGTGACTTGGCAAACGTGACAAGATCTTTGACCGTCTCGTCAACCTCAATAAACCTCAAAGGTTCTTGTTTGTATAAATGTTCAGGTTCGATGTGAAACCCATATCGCAGTGGATTTTCAGCAATTTCTTTTATGGCCAGAATACGAAAGACATAGCGCGACGTTTCATCGTTGAGATATAAATCGTAATACGAATCTACAGATTGATCTTCAAGTGCTCGGTCCATGCCACCCATTCCACGATTATACGAAGCGGCTACCATGGTCCAGTTACCAAATTTTTTGTACGACCTTTTCAGGTACTTGCACGCCGCTTCTGTGGCCTTCAAAGGATCATACCTTTCATCCACTTCATTTGTAATTTCAAGATCAAGTTCTGTACCCGAAGTTTTAAGAATTTGCCAATAACCGACTGCATCGCGGGGAGATATTACATTCATCAAATTGCTTTCAATCAGCGGCAGATATTTAAAATCCTCGGGGATATCATATTTTTTTAGAATTTTTTCCATCTCGGGGAACCATCTGTTGGCTCTTTTGATCGAGGAATATGGTGTTGCTATGCAGGTAACAGTTGATCTGAAGTTCCTTATCCAGTCGCTCGTGTACATCCGGAACATCCAACGGTACAGTCTCACCGGCAAATGACATCGTAGCGGGTACGTCGAAAGAAACGGCCGGTAAGCGTTGATCGGAAATCTCCCCCTCATATTGAACTTCAAATACCCCTTCGTCTGAAATTTTATCTCTGCTGGGTTTCGTTGACCACTCTTTGTACGTGATATACCCGAAGAGTATAACCAGGGAACAGATTGAAAGATAGTTTGAGAGGTTCAATTTCATCTTTGAAGTAATCGAATTGTGAAAGGGTTATTGTGTAGAGCAAATATAAGTAGCGCATGACCCCGCTTTTATGGTTGCCGCGCATAAACATGTAGCTTGTACCATTCTACCTAGAATCAAATTTATTTTGCTTTTTTCCCTTCTTCAACCGAAATGCGATAACCAGCCATGGTAATCCGTTAGCCATACTTTAACGCCTGGGACTTTACTATATTTGCCCCAAAATCAGACGGGAATATGATAAACTACATCAAACGCAAACTGGAAAAGTTAAAGCAAAAGAAAACGTTCCTGGAATATGGTTATGAAATAAAAACCTTCAAGATTGACGGAATTGGTACCGTGGAATATGCTCAGTGGCTGCACCCATTCGAGCAGCCTAAGGTCATCACAAATTCAAATGTTAATTTTTATAAGCGACTGGCAAAGCCGGGTGCCATGATTATTGATATTGGAGGACATACCGGTGACACAACGGTACCTATGGCTTTAGCTGCCGGGAAAAATGGATTGGTGTTAGCCCTTGAGCCCAACAAATATGTGTACAAGATCCTGGAAAAAAATGCTTCTCTGAATCGCGATCATACAAACATTCAAACCCGTTGCTTTGCAGCCACTAAGGATGAAGGTGAATTTGTATTTAACTATTCCGATGCATCATTTAACAACGGAGGATTTCTGTCGGAGATCCACAATAAAAAACATCATCACGACTTCACTTTAAAGGTTCAGGGTAAAAACCTTGAAAAATATCTCAACGAGAATTTTTTAAGCCAATTGCCGAAGTTGGAATTAATAAAAGTGGATGCTGAAGGTTTTGATAAGGAGATTTTAAAAACCATACCCAACATTTTAAAGCAATACAAACCGAATTTAATGATTGAATGTTACAAGCGATTGGATGAAAATGAGCGTCATGAATTGTTCGATGTAGTCACTGGCTTTGGATATAACCTTTATTACCTGGAAAATTTTGAGGAGACGGGAAATAAAATATTGCTGGAAAAGAAAAACATGACCGATCGAAAACATTTCGAAATGCTGGCAATTCACAAAGATAATTTGCAACGGGTTTAATCAGTTGTCGGAAAAATTGGCGGTGATATAAGACGCTATTCCAATTCTGAATCCATAGTCCAGATACTTTCCATCCTGGAAGCTTGCAGCGGCCTCCAGTCTGAAGATTCGTAAAATGCCATCAATAGAATACCCAACTTCAGTATAATTTTTTGAGGTTGGCGTGGCGAGATAATTCACAAAGATATTTTCGCGAATACCGGCCAGCCTTACCAAGGGGATATTGGTGATCAGAAATTTTCTGAACTGGTAATGGAAATTGCCGGCGAAGTATTTATCCGAAGTACTGAAGTTATAATACTCGAGAAGTCTAAAACTACCTACAGGATCATTGGTGATAAAAGGCGTTTTGTTTCCCTGGAAATGTTTATAATCCATAAAGTACATTTTATCCGAGTTCAGAAATAATCCACCCCGCAACGCAATGTCTACATTACCGCGAATGCCAATCTTAAACCCATGTTTGATACCTAATTCAATTTGATCGAAGTCTACACTGCTTTCGAAAACATTATTAAAACCTTTTCGATAATCAAGCGTGATGATGGGCGATGAATTGGGAACTTCGTTTTGATGGCCATTTCGGATGGTGTATTTTATCCAGGGCCTTGCCGTAAAGCCAATCGATCCGATAAAGGCTGTATGTTCCGGAAATGAAGTATCAGACAATTCTTCGCTTACGGGTCTGTTTGGAGTATACCCTTCTATGTCATCGCGGTTGATGATTTTGAAGTCTGTTGTATTAAAAAGCTCGCGTCGCTTGGCCCATGACCAATCCGTATTAATAGTAAAATACGGATTGATTTTCCTTCGGAACGTCAGATCCAGGTAATCACGCTCATAGATCTTCATCAGATTTTTTTCCAGGAAAAGTGTCATGAAACTGTTGACGATGGGTAATATTGGTTCATCCGGATTGTACTGTTTTATAAATCTTCCACCCTGCAATTCAAGCCTGTATTTTTTATTGCGCATGGAAAAATTCAAGTAACCCGAAGGCTCTTCGCGAGAGAAAGCATAACGGAATACGGGTGTTATGGAAAGCCGCGTCTTATTGGTGTCCTGCAATATGGTACCAAATGAAACCTTATAGTTAAAGTTCCATCCATCCACGGTGTTGAACCCGGGCATTGGAAAGTATATCTTAAAGTTTGAGTGTTTCGAAATTTTATAGTTGTCTCCGATGAGCACATCCCAAGGCTGGAATCCTTTATGCTTGGAATCTTTAAGCGTATCCCCGGCTTCCTTCTTGCGCGAAATTTCTGCAAGACTGTCAGACTTTTGATAGCCCTTTACTTCTTCTGTTAGTGAGCGGAACGGGCCGCACCGATGCCCAATAAGCAGAATCCTTTTTGTAGGCCCCGCTATCAATTTCGAAATTAGTGTTCGAAATAATTTCAGGCGCCTCCAATTGGCTGACCTCCGCTTTTTCGTATTCTTTGATGATGGTGTTTAGCTCCTTGCGTGTTATCTCTTTTCCCTCCGACAAGCGTTTTTCCAGCTGCTTCGCTTGGTCCTGTTTCGCCTGCTGTTTTTTGGATGATGTTTTAAATTTCTCTTCGATTTCTTTCGCTTGTTCTTTTTCTATCTTCTCATCGATCACTTCCATCTTTTCACTATCCACGTACAATTCCGGATTCAGCTGTATTTTATAGTCACTTACAGTAGCCAGGTAGTTAAATTCAAATTCAAACCCAAAAACTTTTCCGTCAACTTTGAACCGGTGAGATACCGGCATCCAGGCTTTGTCTTCAATGGGCGCGTATACTGCTTTGATATTAACATCGATGCCGAGTTTCGTAGTGTGGATGTCCATGCTGTGAATGGCCCACCAGTTTTCGACGATGTAAATTACACCATCGATGACATCGTCTCCTTTTGAGCGGGGAATAACTTTGATGCGGCTAACTTCATAATCCCGGTCCTTGAACGTGCCCATGTATTCAAATTTGTAATACGAAAATGCTTTGGGCGATAAGGGAGAAATGGTTTCCGCTACCTCCGGTTCGTAAAAGCTTCCAAAAATGTATGGGTTTGGGGAGGTGTTATTATCATTTCCATCGCTGCGGATAGAAATTACTTTTTCTTCAAATTTTCCTGGCCTTGTATACTTAATGTCACTGATGGACTCGGACACGAATACCCTTCCCTTTTCAATACCTTCCTTCTCCAATTGTCGTTTCGCCAACCATGGATAGTCTTTTAACTGACCCGAACCTTTTATATAAACGCGAGCCGAATAACTATCGAGCTGCTGCAAATGATATTGTGCTTTCGCAATAGTCTTCCGCATAATAGTGTATGCAGGATCCTCGGTGCCGGCCTTTACCGTCACCGTCTGTAACACCGTGACCTGAGTTTTTAACGTTACGTTAACTTCAACAAAGCCAGTGCTGATATCAACTTGTTGTGTTACCGTTTCATATCCTAGGTATTGGTAGACAAGCTCATAATGACCTGCGGCCAGTACAATTTCATATTCGCCATTTACATTGGTGGTTGTGCCGCTACCGGTTTGTTTTACAAAAATTGTCGTATAGGCCAGTGGTTCTCCTTTTTCATCCTTTACGAACCCACGCACACCTCCAGCATGCGCGGTGAAGGCAGTGGTTATTAAAAAGCAGATTGCAGAAAGAAATACATTCCTCAACATCAGCGAGGGAATTTCAAGTAACGATTTTACGCGCATGAATTTCTTTGCTTTTAATCCTGGTAAAAGCCCCTGGCTCTGATTCTTTCCTCAACAGCATCTGGAACAAGGTACCGTACCGATTGTTTTTTTTTGATGCACGTTCGAATAAAGGTGGCAGAAATATCAAGCATCGGGGCTTCTGTATATGTAACGTTAGGATGCTTTCTGAGTTCAGAAAGTTGCGTGTTGGGCCGCGGATAAACGTATAATCCGTAATCCTTTAAGATTTGCTGATGGTTTTTCCATTTGGTGAAGTTGACGAGATTGTCTTCGCCAATAATTATTTTAAATTCCTTTTCCGGATGTTTTTCTTTCAGGTGGACCAAGCGTATGAATCGTATAACTTGGTTTAGGCAGATGAAATTCTATATCGGAAACTTCAAATTTATAATTATCAGAGATTGCCAATTGTACTAAATCATACCGATCAAATTCATGCAGCAATCCCTTGGCGGGTTTAAATGGATTATGGGGAGAAACAACAAACCAAACTTTTTTTAAATCGGTTGTTTCAACCATCGTATTAGCGATGATGAGATGTCCCATGTGAATAGGATTAAAAGAACCGAAGAAAAGACCAATTTTCACCGCAAGGTTGGTTGAAGCGTATCCAATGATTTTTTAACCAGAAAGAGATTCTCTGTATATCCGAGCGCGGTAAGGAAGTCGACTGATCGTGTCGAAGGTTTTCCGCCATCGATGTTGTAGAAATTGAATCCAAAATCTGAAAGCCAACGGATAAAATGTGCTGGATCTTGCCCTCCCTGACGGATTAAAACAGGCGAGTATTCAATGAACATGTAGGGCAATTGATCGAAGCAGCGTGGACGCATTTTTTAATGCGAATACTTCGTATCCTTCAATATCAATTTTAATTAATTTGATTTTTTTGAAATCAACGCCTCGACCGTTCAGAAAATCCTCAATGTTCACGGTTTCGACCTGAATGGATTTATTCGTCTGGGGATTGATATCAAGGAGTGAGTGTCGCCCGGAGTTTTTCGGATGGTATAGAAACAAGGTGGATTGTCCTGATTTTTCCGCTACCGCTTTATTGACAGCCTCGATATTGGTGATGTGATTGTGCGCAATGTTTTTTTTGAGCAACTCGAAATTTAGCGGTTCAGGTTCGAATGCAAAAAAAGTTACGTTACGTTGAATATTATTCCTAAGCACGATCGAATACCAACCGATGTTTGCGCCGATGTCGAGAATCACATCGCCATCAACAAAAGGGAGCGTTAACAGAAAGGAGGTGTGGTCTGGATGAAGGGAACCGCGCTTAAATATTTTGCGACCCATGGCATCATGAATCTCCACGTGAAAATCCAGATTGAAAATGGTATCGGTTGCTGTCAGGAATTTTCGCCCGAGAATTCTTTTATAAAGGAAAAATTTAAAGGATTGAATGAAGTACCTCATTCTAGTTTAGGACTTTAGATGCGAAGTTAAAGAATTTCGGGTGTTATTTATTTATCCGGTGAGTCGGGGTTTCGTCAACGTGATGGATAAAGTTTGTAGTCCGATCAGCTGTTTCTTAAAAGCATCGTACAGCTGTTGGGCTTGTTGTAATGAATGTTCAAGGTCTTCATTAATCAACACCTTGTCAAATTTATCCTGGAATGTCATTTCGAAATTTGCTTTGAACAACCGGCGGGAAAGACTTTCTTCAGATTCGGTACCACGGTCGTTTAGGCGTTCCTTCAGCACCTCCATAGAGGGTACTTTAACGAAAATGGCCAGGGCCTTGTCTCCAAAATAATTTTTCAGATTAATTCCACCTTTCACATCCACATCAAAAATCACATTCTTGCCGTTCTTCCAGATGCGGTCAATCTCCGATTTCAGCGTGCCGTAAAAATTCCCTTCATACACCTCTTCCCATTCAACAAATTCGTTGCCGTCAATTTTTTTTTTGAATTCTTCAGGCGTGAGGAAATAATAATCTTTGCCGTGGGCTTCGGTGCGTCCTCTTTTATCGCGCGTAGACGCGGAAATAGAAAATCCTAAATCCGGATTTTTTTCGAGGAGATGTCTTACAATAGTAGTTTTGCCTGAACCGGAAGGAGCAGAAAAAATAATTGCTTTACCTTCCATTACCAGCCAAGTTAGAGATTACTTTGGCTTTTATGCTGTCGATTAGTTCCTGTGGTGCCTGACCCGTGCATTTGTTTTTAAGAAGCTGACGGATGGCTACTTCCAGGTGATAATTTTTGTAACATGGCATGCATTCTTCAAGATGATGCACTAAAAAATGTTCTTTTTGTTCTGGTGAAGCTTCACCGTCAACAATCAATTGAAGCATTTCCATGCATTCACGTTGATTTTGACATTCCTGCTTCATTTTGTCATAGTCGGGATTACTCATAGGCTCAGGCATTATTATAACCCATTTGTTTAGCGTATTCACTAAGTTTTTCTTTCAGCAGGTTACGTGCGCGATGCAATCGGCTTCTTACCGTTCCTATCGGAATGTCTAGGATCTTTGCCATTTCATCATACTTAAATCCTTCTAAGTCGCACAATATTATCACTGTTCTGAAATCTACATCAAGAGAATTGAGGGCATTCGAAATCTCATCGCCGATCATATCTTTAAGCGCCTCCACACGCAGATCGGGCGTTATTTGCCTGTCAACCTCTTCGGAATTATAATAGCTTTCTACCTCTTGATAATCAACCTTCGAAGGCTCTTTGCTCTTCTTCCGGTAGTCATTAATGAAGCTGTTTTTCAAAATTCGGAACAGCCATGCTTTAGCATTAGTTCCTTGTTGAAAAGAATCTATAAAGCGATACGCTTTTAAATAGGTATCCTGAACAAGATCTTTTGAGTCATCCTGATCAAGGGTTAGCCGATAAGCAAAGTTGTACATCGAGTTAATATGAGGCATAAACTCGTTATTAAAGATGTTTTCCTTTTCTTTATCAGAATATTGCTGTTTTGGTGACTCTTCTAATTCCATGTGGATCTAAAAATAGTATTTTACTTCGATGGATTCAAAAATCCGGCCACAGTTCACGAAACTCATAAAGCCGTCAATTTGTCTTTCAGGCCTTCGTTTTGCCCTTGGATTTGTTAAGTTCCCTTAACATGGCATACTTAAAGAAGGTATAATAGGTGTTTGCACAAGAAATCACCAAGCCATCAAATCCACTGGTAAAGCCCAGCTTCAGTATATAATTCCTGAAAAAAGTATAAATGCTTTTATAAATAGCTTTGAACACACTGCTTGACTTTTTGTCTTGATTTGCCTTTGCGAATATTCTGGCGTACTGGTTTGCCTTGTTCATCAGGTCATTATAGTCCTCGTACCCGTCATGCATCAAATCACCCTTTAAATGAAAAACTGGAATTCCCTCATTTAAAATAACAGTGTCGTGGGGGTTGTAGCCCCCCCATTTTCCGGCTCTTTTGAACCATAATCTCAATTTTCGATCCGGGTACCAGTCCGTTGAATAGATCCACCTTCCACCGATTCCCGTCAGCCGATTCATGCTATAGGCCTGATGCGTTCACTTTTCCTTGATGATTTTTATGGATGCTATAAGTTCGTCGGATAAGTACTCATCAGCGTCCAGGGATAGCACATAGTCATGTGAGGCCTGGGTAAGTGCAAAGTTTTTTTGTTGGATATGGCCTTCAAAGATATGCTCCACAAATTTTACTCCTTCCCGCAGGCAAATTTCTTTGGTATTATCCTTTGAAAAAGAATCGACAACAACAATTTCATCTGCGACGGCCTTCAAGCGTTTTTATACATAGGCCGATACTATGTTCTTCATTGTAGGTAATTACAACAGCACTGATTTTAATCATGAAGCAGGATTAAAATCCAAAGTACTGCTTTGCAGCGTATTAAAACAAGGTATAAAAAAGAAAGCCCTTCGATTTCCGAAAGGCTTTCAGTCATAAACTCAAAAAGTTAACGACTCGCTACACTACCGAAGGATTTTACCATATTGATAAATTCGATCCGGTATCCCTCCTTATCTTCGCCTTTTGAATTTTGTGCCATTTGCACGACTGCGTCATAATTGAAATTTTTAATGTATTCGGAATCCCTTAGCAGCATTCCAAAAGCTGCAACGGAGGCAGACCATCTGAAATTATCGGATGTCTTTGATAAGATGATATTGGAATCGATCAAGGGATGAACGATCAATTTGCTTACATCTTCATCAGGTTTTTTATAGCGGAATTTAATGGTCATCAATTCTTTTGAGTTTTGCGCTTTTGGATCCACGGTCGTGTGTTGATACTTGAGATCATCGACTTTGAAAAATTCACTTTCAACACCTACCGGGATGATTTCATACAACGCTGTGACTGTATGCCCAGAACCTAAGTCACCGGCGTCTTTTTTGTCATTGTTGAAATCTTCGTTTTTAAGCATCCGGTTTTCGTATCCGATCAAACGATAGGCTTTTACCTTGGCGGGATTAAATTCGATTTGCAGTTTTACATCTTTGGCGATGGTGAATAGTGTACCTCCAAATTCATTGACTAATACTTTTCTTGCTTCCGTGATATTGTCGATGTAGGCATAGTTTCCATTTCCTTTGTCTGCCAGCGTTTCCATCTTGGAATCTTTATAATTACCCATGCCATATCCTAAGACCGTAAGGAATACGCCATCCTTTCTTTTCTCCTCAATCAATCTTTCCATGGCTCCGTTGCTGGACTCACCAATATTGAAGTCACCATCGGTAGCGAGGATCACACGATTATTGCCGCCTTGTTTGAAATGTTCTTTTGCAACAGCATAGGCAAGCTTAATACCTGCGCCGCCCGCCGTAGAGCCTCCCGCTTGGAGTTGGTCTAAGGCATTCAATATTTTTTTCTTCTCACTTCCCGATGTTGGCTCTAATACAAGTCCCGCAGCACCTGCATAGACCACGATGGAAATGTGATCTTGCGCCCGGAGTTGTTCAACCAACATTTTAAAGGATGATTTAAGAAGGGGTAATTTATTGGGTTCGTCCATGGACCCGGATACATCGATCAAAAACACAAGGTTTGATGGCGGTAACTTTTCTGTGGGAATCGTTTTTCCCTGCAGACCGATGTGCACCAGCTTATGCTTATTGTTCCATGGAGCGGTAGAAATTTCCGTGTGAAAAGCGAAGGGATCATCATTCTTAGGTTGTTCGTAATCGTAATCAAAATAATTCACCAGCTCCTCAATTCTGACGGCATCTTTGGGCGGGCGTTGACCATTGTTAATGAATCTTCTCACATTGCTGTACGATGCAGCATCCACATCGATCGAAAAAGTCGACAGCGGATTTTTCAGCGCTTCGCGAAAAATATTTTCTTCAATACCATCATATTCTTCGGTGTTCCATTGAGGCTGCTGATAGTCCTGTTCGGCTTCATAGTGCAGTCTGTACAGCTTGGACACCGGTGCGCCTGAAGCTCTTTTATAACTTCTTGCCAGGTGTCGAATCTCCTGTTACCACGACTTCCTCAAGAGCCTTTACATCTGGTGACAACACGACATTAATGACATTTGAAGTCCCGATTTTTATTTCTTTGGTTTCGTATCCAACAAAAGAAAAAATAAGTGTTCCGCCATGGGCGGACACGGTGATGCTATAATTGCCCTGCGCATCTGTGACGGTACCGTTTTTGGTTCCTTTGACCAGAACATTGATACCCGGCATTCCATTTCCATCTTCGGCAGACGTGACCTTACCGGTAATGGTTCGGCTTTGCTGCGGCGCAAATCCCAGCGAAAACAGAATCATAGCTGCGAAAATCCAAAGTGACTTTTTCATACGTAAAAGATTTATTTAACACTGAGATGCTGTCTGCCGCCGGATTCCATACGATACCCAAAATATTTTTTGTTATTTTTCAAAAATGCTTTCTGCAAAAGACCATAGCACGTTTTCCGATCTTGAGCTGGTAGAGCAATATAAAGAGTCCGGTGACCTCTCATTGGTGGGTGCGTTGTACAACCGTTACATGACATTGGTGTATGGTGTTTGCCTGAAGTACCTAAAGGACCGGGAAGAAAGTCGTGATGCTGTAATGCAAATCTTTGAGAAGCTGATGGTCAGTTTGAAACAGCATGAAATCACACACTTTAAAAGTTGGCTCTACGTGACTTCCAGAAATCATTGTTTAATGGCGCTGCGGGCAAAAAAGGGGAAAAACTTTGAAGGCAATTTCCGGGGATTTTATGGAAAATGAGGTGTTGCTGCATCTTCCGGAGGAGCCTGAAATGGAAACAAATCTTAGTAAATTGGAGAAGTGTATCGAGCACCTGGTGGCGGAACAGAAAGACTGTGTAAAGTTGTTTTACATGCAGCAGAAATGTTATAAAGAGATCGTCGAAATCACGGGATTTGACGACAATAAAGTGAAAAGTTATATCCAGAATGGCAAGCGAAATCTCAAGCTTTGCATGGAAAGGAATGGCTGATTATAAACACGATATCGATAAATACCTGAGGGGTGAAATGACACCAGCGGAAATGAACGCGCTGGAAAAAAAGGCGCTGCAGGATCCGTTTTTAGCCGACGCACTGGAAGGGGCGCAACAATTATCGCCCGGGGATTTTGCCAAGGATCTGAATCATCTTCAGCACGCATTGAATACGCGAATTCAGAAAAGGAGCATCGGCTGGATCTGGTTTGGGCGAATAGCGGCCGGGTTATTATTATTGGCTGTATCAACTTACATTATCGTTTTAATTTCCAACAGATCAAATGAAAAAGCCTCGGAGAATTTGGCCCTGAATAAACAAAAAGAATTGCCATCGGTAACGCCCGCCGAGGATGCTCCTTGCCCTCAGCAGATTCGACGAAAATGCTGAAGGATGCGCATCCTAATGCCAGCAGCCAGCCGGAAAGAACAAGGGCGGAAAAACCAAGCGAAACCCGCAGGCAAAGAGATCAATCAAAAGTTAACGCCGCCTGAAGAAAAACCCAAAGTAGATACCGAAGACAACTTGGTTGCCGAGAAGAAGGAAGCACAGCAGGCTTTTGAAGCGGAGACACCTACCGAAACCGTTCAACCGGAAAAACAAATTGCGCAAAGTGGTCCGGAAGATTCTCCCGTATTGTCTAGGCGAGCGGAGGCTGATAAAGAAAAAGGAGGACGCAGTTGTTGATGACGAATCTAAAAGAGAGGCCAGCAAATCGATTTCGGGAGCACGCGCCAAGGCGCCCAGCGCAATAGCTACACCGTTAACCGAAAAATTATCCGGGGGAAAGTAACTTTTTCCGAGGATGGAATGGGATTGCCTGGCGTTAATGTCCTTGTTAAGGGTTCGAACGAAGGTACTGTTACCGATAGCCAGGGCAACTATGAAATCCCCGTAGAAGGAACGCAACCGACATTGCTTTTTTCTTTCATAGGATTTACAAACAAAGAATTAATAGCCAAATCGGATCAGCTCGATGTCCAGTTGGATGCGGATGTATCAGAGTTAAGCGAGGTTGTTGTGGTAGGATATGGCGCTGACGGGTCCGCTTCATCGCCGACTCCTGCGGTTATGGAACTGGCAACTCCGGAGGGAGGGCGTAAAGCCTTTAAACAATATTTGGAGAGCAATCTTCAATACCCTGAACAAGCATTAAAGAATGGAGGCGGAAGTGAGTCCTGAGAAGCTTCGTCGATGACGTCTGTTTGATCGCGATGGAGATCGATCATCTGATCACGGAGTAGTGTTCTAACTTCACCGCCTATTTAGACGGATTTCACTGATAAAATTCTATCCGCCATTGTCTCATCCGCGAGGGAGGATGCAGGTTCGTGACCGGAGGCATTGCTCAATGCTCGGCGCGGCGCTTTTCTAACCGCTTGATCCGCGTAATCAGCGGTTGAGATGCAGATTCTCCTAAGGCATCGGTGCACCTCTGGCCGCGGAAAAAAGAGAGTACCACTCCTCGCGGCTGAGAGAAATTGAAAGTGCCTTTGCGCTCGAGCGCAGCCGGTCGGGACGAGTCGTTCCCAAGACAGGTTGGATTTTCGCCGGATGTTTGAGAAGCCATGCCAGCAGGATTGCCTCAACAGTGGTTTCGTGACGCCGAGCGTAGTCGTGCACCAGGGCTGCAGTTTCCCGGAGCACCTGGGGTTGTTCCTCGAGATTGCCCGTCAAGTATCCCCGAGCCAAGGGACTCCAAGCTTGGAGCGAAACCCCCTTCATCCGGCAGTATTCCATAGTTCCCTCCCAGCCGTCTGGATAGCCCGGCGAGCGTTGGTTGAAGGAGATGCTGACTTCGGCAAACCCGTGATGGAGCAAGTTCATCTCCACTTGGTTGGCGACGAGCGGATCGGGTAAAAAGGATTGGAGATATTCCATCTGAAACCGGTTCTGGTTGGAAACTCCGAAGTAGCGCACCTTGCCGGATTGGCGGAGTTTACCGAAGGCTTCGGCAATCTCTTCGCCGTCCCAAAGAACGTCTGGCCGATGCAGCAACAAGATGTCCAATCGATCAATGCCCAGCCGCCCAAGAATTCCATCGACGCTTTCCAGGATGTGGTCTCGGCTGAAGTCGAAGCGCTGCGGCGTGCCTGGCGGATCGTCCTTCCAACGGATACCGCATTTCGACTGAATGACAATCTGGTCTCGGAGTGATGGTCTTTGCTTAAGCACCCGCCCAAAGATTTCTTCGGATCTTCCGCGGCCGTAGATGTTGGCATGATCGAAGAAGTTGGCGCCGATCTCTTCGGCGGCATCGAGGAACTCCTGGGTTTGCCGTTCGTGGTCTGCTGTCAAACGGGTCTCTGCGTCGAAACCGCCTCCCAGCCCCATGCAACCAAGGATGAGGCGGGATACTTCCAGATCGGTGTGAGGAATCTTGATCTTTTCCATAGCTATACTTTATCAGGCTCTTCGTTACCAGGCGTAGGCTTTCGGCGCTTCGCCTCCGGGACCGGGAAATATCTCATCAAGCTTCTTCAAGGTCGAGTCATCGAGCGTAATCTCTGTGGCGCGCAGGGCAGATTCCAATTGCTCGATGGTTCGAGGACCAATGATCGGCGCGGTAACGATTGGATTGTATAAGAGCCAAGCCAAAGCCATCGCCGCGGGAGGTTCGCCTGATTGTTTGCACAGAGCTTCGTACTCTTCCAGCTTCGCCCGATTCTTGTTGATCTCCTCCAAAGCGTCCTCGTCAGCGCGACGACCGCTTTTCAACTTCTCAAGAGCTCCTCCCAGGAGGCCGCCCGCCAAGGGACTCCACGGGATCAGTCCCAGCCCGTAATATCTGCAGGCTGGGATCACCTCCAGCTCCACCGTGCGATTATTGAGATGGTAGATGCTTTGTTCGCTGCACAGTCCCATCAAACCTCGTCCGCGAAGCCTCCTGGCAAGCGGTAGCGATGTCCCAAGCTGCGAAGTTGCTCGAGCCCGCATAGACCACTTTGCCCTGATTTCCCAGCTGCGCAAAAGCCTGCCAAATTTCGTCCCAGGGACAGTCTCGATCCACATGATGCATCTGATAAACGTCGATGTGGTCGGTCTGGAGTCTTCGCAAACTCGCTTCACAATGCTTGCGGATCTTATATGCCGAAAGGCTGCGACTCTCTGTGTTGGGTTCGGGCAAGTTGGCCTTGCGTTTAACACGGCCGAATACCTTGGTGGCCAAGACGACCGCTTCCCTACGCCCGCCACCCTGAGCAAACCAGCGCCCCAGGATCTCCTCGGTGTCGCCCTGCTCGCCACCCCACCCGTAAACGTCGGCGGTATCAAAGAAGTTGATGCCAAGCTCCAGCGCCCGGTCCATGATTTTGAAGCTCTCTTCTTCGGTGGTATGCCAGCCGAAATTCATCGTGCCCAAGCAGAGGTTGCTCACCAAGACCCCGTGTTTTCCCAAGCGCTTGTGTTGAATTGCCATCTTCGACGTATTTCCTGCCTAGATTAAGTCTCGGTGCGATCTCAATGAAAAACTCTGTGGAATACAACCAATCGCTGTTGCACAAACGCTCGGTGACATCCGCGCTAAATGTCCCCAGCGCCGACGCCGCCCTCCACAGCGACTATTTACTTTTGCCGACGATCTCCTTCAGGGCCCCGAGTGCCCGGGCCTGAAGTGGGCCAACGCCCCTTTGCGGAAGGAACCACATGCCTTTCTCTTTGTCGGGACAGTAAATCACTGCGAACTGATCATTGGTCGTAGCATGGTAGAACGTGCTGCCGCTGTTCTCCTCGAGGAATTGGAAAAGTGTCTGCCGCCAAGGGTGATCGAGAAAGGGGAAGACTTCTCTCCCAGTGACTTCAATTCTTCCATGCCGATCGGTTTAATGGTTTGCTCGATCGCATGGCGCCGGGCTTCGCTGATACTTTCAATGTCGAGGTTTTCTGGTTCCATGATTTTGCAGAGCCTACCACTCCTCGAGAGTGAGATCGAGCGGATTGAGTGCTGGCTGCAAAGGAGGGGCGCGGCTCCGTCCGCGCGCCGGCGCGGCGCCACACTTCTCGAGGGGCCGGCTTCCGCCCCGGCATTCCCGAACGGTATTTGCCGACGACCCCCTGCTGCCACAAGGCGGCCTTTTTCTGCCGCCCTTGCAAGAGGCGCCCTTGGGGAAACTTTCGGCCGGGAGAGAGAGTTGCAACGGCAATCACCCCTGCGCCTCGAAGAAAACTCATTGGGAAAATAAAAACCGTCTGGACGGCTTGACAAAGACCGTCTGGACGGTATGGTCACACCCAAGATGACACAAACGGGGGGTTCGTTGCGGGACAGGCTGCTGGATGCGGCCGAGGTAGTGGTAGCGCGGCAGGGCTTTGCGAACCTCACGCTGGATGCCGTGGCGGCCGAGGCAGGTATGAGCAAGGGCGGGCTTTTGCATCACTTTCCGACCAAGGACCGGCTCATTGCAGGTTTGGTCGCGCGCGCGGCGGAAAACTGGCGGGGGTGCTGGATGGGAGCCTACGAGAAAGCCGCCGAAGGGCCGGGTCGAATGACGAGAGGGCTGCTGAACCATTGCCTTTCGCACGCCGCGTCGCGGACGGAGCAACTCCGACGCAGTTCATCCGCGGTGTTCGCAGCCCTTGCGCAGGACCCGTCCCTGATCGAGCCGATGCGAACGGTTTACAGCGATCTCTATCGGCGCATTATGGACGACGGACTGCCTCCGGGCGTGGGTGAGGTCGCTGTCACCGCAATCGACGGGCTTTGGCTGTACTGGGTTTTGGGGTTGGTGCCGGTTGATCAGAAGATGGTCAATCGATTGCGCGCGGCGCTCGAAGAGATGCTTGCCCGCTCGCAAGCGGCTGGCTCATCGCCCAGGAAAAAGCGGCGTGCGGGCAAGCCGAAAATCAGCGTCCGCGCAGCTGCGAGAAAGGGAGGGAAACGCAAACATGAATCATCGTAGTTGGATCGGATCTTCGGTGTTGCTTGGGACGGTCATCGCCGGGACCCTCGGCCTGGCCGCTTGGAAGTACGCTTCCATTCAGGAAACGAACACTGCCTCCGCAAAGCAACCTGAGCCCATAGAGTCGGTAACAGTCGCCGTGGCGAGCCAACGCGAGCACCGCGATACGGCAACATCGATCGGGACGATTCTCGCGCTTCGATCGGTCACCCTGCGCAATGAGTTGCCCGGCACCGTTCGTGAGGTCAGGCTCACGCCGGGGCAGATCGTCGAGGCGGGCACTGTGCTGGTCGCCCTCGATCTGTCCGTCGAAGAAGCCGAATTAAAGGCCCAGGAGGCACAGGCTGCTCTCGCCGAAACGGTGCTTCGTCGCACTCAAGTCTTGGACCGCGGCCGTGTCACCGCCGAGATGGAGTTGGATCGTGTCCGCGCTGAGCGCGACGTGGCGCTGGCGCAAGTGGCGCGCACGAAAGCGATCATGGCGCGAAAGACGATTCGCGCGCCCTTCCGGGCCCGGGTAGGTATGGCCGACTTGCACCCCGGCCAATATCTGAACGAAGGCACGCAGCTCACGACACTGCAAGGCGTGGACGAAGCCGTGCACGTTGACTTCACGGTCGCCCAACACGTTGCCGCCGGTCTGCGCGAAGGCGACAGCGTTGACGTTTTCACCAGCAGCGACTCTTCGCCCATCGCTGCCACGATCGTTGCGCTCGATGCCCGCGTCGACCCGGCCACACGCAATGCATCGGTGCGTGCGAAGATTGAGAACGCCGCTCTCGCCCCCGCGCCAGGAGCTTCGGTGCGCGTTCGCGTTCCCGCGGGGCCCGTGCGCACGGTCGTCGCTGTTCCCGTGAATGCGCTCCGCAAGGGACCAGATGGCGACCACGTGTTCGTGATTGCTCCGGATAAGGAAGGCAGGCCACGCGCGCAAATGCGCCGCGTGGAAAGCGGAACGATGCTGCGAGATGAGATTCTCATCCTGGCAGGTCTCTCCCCGGGTGAACAGGTCGCCGCTTCGGGATCGTTCAAGCTGCGCGAGACAGCTCTTGTGGCGATAACAGGCGACAGGGAGGCCGGCACGGACCGGCCTGGGACGAGCGTCGTCCAATAAAACATCGCCACAAGAACCGGCCATGCGCTCGTTTACCGATACCTTCATCAAGCACCCGGTGCTTGCCGTAGTCATCAATCTGGTGATCGTGCTCGCGGGGCTGCGGGTGCTGACGGTTTTGCCAGTGCAGCAATATCCGCAGATCGAGAGTTCGTCCGTGGTGATTACGACGCTGTACTACGGCGCCAGCGCCGAGACGGTTCGTGGTTTCGTCACCACGCCCATTGAACGCGCCGTGTCCGCGATTGGGGGCGTCGACTACGTCGAATCCACCAGCCGGCCCGGTCTCAGCACGGTCACGCTCCGGCTGAAGTTGAACTACGACAGCACGAGGGCACTGGCCGAGGTGACGGCCCGGCTGCAGCAGGCCCGTTCGGAATTGCCGCCGGAAGCCGAACCTCCGGCCGTCGAGGTGCAGCGAGCCGATCGGCCCTATGCGACGTTCTATCTGAGTTTCAACTCGACCGAGCGCAGTGTGCCGGCCATCACCGATTTCCTGCTGCGCACCGTGCAGCCGCAGCTCGCCACCATCGAGGGGGTCCAGCGGGTGACAAACAACGAGGGAGGGCGCCCGATCGCGATGCGTGTCTGGATCGACCCCGATCGGCTGGCCGCGCTCAATCTCTCCCCCGGCGACGTCCAGGCAGCCCTGCAGCGCAATAACTATCTTGCCGCCGTTGGTCAGACCAAGGGAAATCAGGTGCAGATCAACTTGCTCGCGAACACAGATCTCCGTTCAGTTGAGGAGTTCGAAAACTTGATTGTCGCCGATCGCGCCGGCGCCATCGTGCGGCTCAGCGACGTGGCGCGGGTCGAACTGGGGGCCGAAGAGGCCGATCTGGTTGCGAAGTACAACGACGCGGAGGGCGTCTACCTTGGCGTGTGGCCTCTCGTTGGCGCAAACGAGATTGAAGTCGCCCGTCGGTTGCGCGACGAGATGGAGCGCATCCGGCCCACGCTGCCGAAGGATATCGAGATGCGTCTGGTGTGGGACGGGACGATGTTCATGCGAGACGCGTTAAAGGAGATCACCAAGACGCTTTCCGAGACCATCGCGATCGTTGGCCTCGTGGTGTTCCTCTTTATGGGCTCGATCCGCACTGCGCTCGTCCCGCTGGTGGCCATGCCGGTCTCGCTCATCGGCGCGGCGCTGGTGATGTTCGCCTTCGGCTTCAGCCTCAATCTCTTGACCATGCTCGCGATCG
This sequence comes from uncultured Bacteroidota bacterium, assembly GCA_963739105.1. Taxonomy (GTDB): domain Bacteria; phylum Bacteroidota; class Bacteroidia; order Cytophagales; family Cyclobacteriaceae; genus Chryseolinea. The sequence goes on from CAVTZI010000043.1 coordinate 254,286, forward strand.
TGCTTTCGGTCGGTCTGGTCGTGGATGACGCCATCGTCGTGGTGGAAAACGTGGAGCGGCACGTGCGTTCGGGCAAGTCGCGGATTGAGGCGGCCCTGGTTGGTGCGCGCGAACTCGTCGGCCCGATCATCGCGATGACGATCACCCTCGCGGCAGTTTACACTCCCATCGGGCTTCAGGGCGGTCTGACAGGCTCGCTGTTCCTCGAGTTTGCGATTACGCTGGCTGCCGCGGTCGTCGTCTCGGGCGTCGTCGCCCTGACGCTTTCACCGGTCATGAGCTCGCGTTTCGTGCATCCGCGCGGCAAGGAAGGCCGGCTGACGATGCTTGTCAATCATGGATTCGAACGCGTGCGGCGGGCATATGCCTGGCTGCTCGACGGCGCGCTGCAGATGCGAGCGGCCATCGTTGTCGCCTCCCTGCTGATCACGGCGGCGGCATGGCCCCTCTACACGTTCTCGCGGACGGAGCTCGCGCCGGTGGAGGACCAGAGCCATATCAGCCTCTTCTTTGAAGCCTCGCCGGACTCCACGTTGGAGGCCACCAACCGTGAACACCTGCAGGTTGTTACTGCCCTCAAGACGTTTCCCGAAACTGACTTCACCTGGTCGCTCACCTCGGCATGGGGCGGCTTCGGGGGCCTGGTGGCCAAGGATTGGAAAAAACGTGAGCGCTCGACCGAAGAGATGTACGGCCATGTGTTCGGCGCCGTTTCGCAAGTTCCAGGTCTCCGAGTGTTCCCACGCCTTGACCCGCCGTTGCCGACTCCCGGCCAATATGATGTTGAGCTGGTGTTGCAAAGCGACGCACCGGTTGAGCAGATGCGCGATATCACCGCGGCGGTGCTGGGCGCCGGCTGGAAGAGTGGCAAGTTCCTCTACGTCGAAACCGACCTGAAGATCGATCTGCCGGAGGCGCGCGTCGTCCTCGACCGTGAAAAGGTCGCTGATCTCGGACTCGACCTGGCTGGCGTCGGCCAGGAACTCGGCACGCTGCTGGGCGGGGACTACGTAAACCGCTTCACCTTCTTCGACCGCAGCTACAAAGTCATTCCGCAGATCGCGCAGGAGGATCGCGCTACGGTTGCACCTTTGCTCGATCTCAAGATCAAGACGCCGGGCGGGCAGCTCGTGCCTGTGTCAACGTTCACGCACATTGAGACGACGACCGCGCCGCGCACGTTAAACCGCTTCCAGCAACGCAACGCTGTGCGGATTTTCGGGGGAGTCCAGCCCGGCGTCACCAAGGAGGAGGGCCTGCGGGTGCTGGAGAACGCCGCCGCGGCGGCGGGTAGCTCGCGCATCACGGTCGATTACGCGGGTGAATCGCGGCAGATTCGTCTGGAAGGTTCGGCGCTTACGGTCACGCTGGGGTTCGCGGTCGTGCTTATTTACCTCGTGCTCGCGGCGCAATTTCGCAGCTTCCGCGACCCGCTGATCGTGTTGTTGGGCTCGGTGCCACTGGCGATTTCCGGCGCGTTGGTCTTCAGCTTCCTTGACCTCACCACGATCAACATCTATTCGCAGGTCGGCTTAATCACGCTCGTTGGCTTGATCTCGAAAAATGGGATTCTCATTGTCGAATTCGCCAACACGCTGCAAGCCCGCGGCCTCACAAAGCTGGCCGCGCTCCGCGAGGCCGCGCTCACGCGCCTGCGCCCCGTGCTCATGACCTCAGTCGCCACGGTCTTCGGTCATCTCCCGCTCGTCTTTGTAACCGGTCCGGGAGCCGAAGCCCGCAACAGCATTGGCACCGTCCTTGTTACTGGAATGATCGTTGGGACGTTGTTTACCCTGTTCGTCGTTCCGGTGTTTTATTCGTTGATCGCCGCCCGCCATCAGTCGACTCATGTGCAGGAGGAAATGGAACCTGAGACAGGCCGCGGGAAGCGCCAGCCAGCCCAAGCTGCACCGGAGTTAAGCATTGCGTAAGCTAACTCATCAACTGGTACACTAATTAACGAACTGTATGGCACATTACTTAGTAACAGCTAAACCAAAAGCCGGCCGTTTAGGGGATCTGTTTGTTAGTCTTCGCAAGGACGCCTATGTGTCGATGCGCCCGTTCGGAAGGACACTGACGTATTCGCTGCAGAACGCCCGACTTCGTCAAGATGGCTACGTCACGTGGGAAGAAGAAGACTACTGTTCACCTCCCCTTGCGCAGGAAAGAGCCGCAGCCTTGGATGAGTTCTTTGATGAACTGGAAGTGACGTCTGTCCAGCAGGGAAAAGGCTGGAAGAAAATCGAGACGCTTCCACGACTCTTCCCTGAATTTGCCAGCAACTGATAGAGACCAACGCTTTTCCTGCCGCGAAGAACGCAGGTCGGGCCCACCTTCACGCTTGAGCACGAACGAAAGAACACAACGTATGGCAGTCAAAGGAGCGCAACAAAGAATTCATGAAGCCGTGTTAGGTTGGCCGGAGGTGACCGCGCATCCGCATCGCTTTGGCGGCACGGAATTTCGTCTGGGCAAGCGTGAGTTGGGCCACATCCACGGCGACTATCTCGTGGACATTCCCTTTCCGCGAAAGGTGCGGGATGAAATTGTTGCTACCGGGCACGCAGAGCCACATCACATCTTGCCTCAAAGCGGTTGGATCAGTTTCTACCTCAACGAAACCGACTGATATTGAGCGAGCAATTGCCTTGTCCAGACAATCGTTTGACTTGATCGCGAAGCAACCGCCGCGCACAAATCTTCGTTAATAAAGCGTTGCCGAGACAATCGACATCGCATCATCAGAACAGGCGAGTTCACCTGGACCAGCAACAGTTTCGAACCGAGACTGACGTCATGAGCGTGAAAGTCTACGGATGCAATCATGTCGCCATCGAAGTCGATGACGTGAACAAGGCGGTCGCCTTTTACGAGGACGTCTTCAATCTGGAAAAACTGGATGAAGGGGAGGGCGATGCCTTTTTTAAGCTCGGCGAACATCAATTCCTCGCCATCTTCGAGGTCGACGAGGTGAAGCCGGACCAAAGTCGCCATTTTGGAATCATGGTGCGGGATGAAAGCCAGCTTGCTGAGGTGCGCGAGAAGGTCACCAAAAAATACGGCTTGAAACTCATTCCGGGCTTTCGCTGCGACTTCCGCGATCCATTTGGCAATCGAATTCAAGTGGTGGATCTGCACGACGAGTCTTTGGTGTGGTTGTTGCCTTACCAGGAAGTCCAGAAGGCCGGGATAAAATTTTGAGCAACGAATGCCTGCCGCAACCCTGATGACCAAGGGGGCGTTAATCTGAGAATCTCACGATGCAACGTCTTCGATGGACCGGCTCATCCGTCATGTCATTAACATGAAGAGGTTGCTTGAAAACAAGAACGCGGTGATTTACGGAGCCGGCGGTGCGATCGGGGGCGCGATCGCTCGTGCCTTTGCGCGTGAGGGGGCGAAGGTCTTTCTCGCCGGCCGCACCCTTGCGAAGCTCGACAAAGTGGCGCAAGAAATTTCATGCGCGGGTGGCACAGCCGAAATCGCGGAGGTAGACGCTCTCGACAGGAAATCCCTCGAGAAGCATATCGTCGGAATGGCTAACGCAAACGGCATTGATATCTGCTTCAACGCCATCGGAATTGAAGATGTTCAAGGAACTCCGCTCATCGAGATGTCGCTCGAGGATTTTTCTCGACCGATCACGATAGCGACCAGAACGCAGTTCCTGACAGCCAAGGCAGTTGCTCCGCATATGATGAGAAGGAAGTCAGGCGTAATCATGATGATTACCGCGACCCCGGCACGCATGGGTATTCCGCTGGTCGGTGGCTTCAGCGTCGCGTGCGCCGCCATTGAAGGATTTTCCCGCAGCCTGGCCGCCGAACTCGGCCCGCACGGCGTGCGCGTCCTTTGCCTGCGTTCCGCCGGGTCACCCGAGTCGATTACAGATACTCTCGATGTTCACGCCGCCGGCAACAGAGTAACCCGTGACGAATTCATAAATTCTCTGAAGGAAATGACTCTCCTGAAGCGGCTGCCTTCGTTGACCGACGTCGGCAATGCGGCAGCGATCATGGCGTCGGACTATGCCAGCTCAATGACCGGAACCGTCGCCAATATCACCTGCGGACAGATCGTGGATTAGTAAAGGTCTCGACGGGTGTGAGTATGCTTAGAGACAGAACCAAGCGCCTAAACCAAACTCAAGCGTCAAGACTAAAGAAGAAAAGCTTATGACTATTCCGTTTTACGGTGGATGCGCCTGCGGCGCGATTCGCTATGAATGCACGGCTGAACCGCTGGAAATGTTTTGTTGTCACTGCCGTGACTGTCAGCGTGTCAGTGGTGGCGCGTATTCCCCGGCGATTCTGGTTCCTTCGAAGGCCTTCAAGCTGACACGGGGCTCCCCGAGACACTATTCAACACCCAGCGCCGCGGGTGGCACGCATACACGTGGCTTTTGTTCGGAGTGTGGTTCCCGGCTCCTGGGAGCGATTGATCCGACCTCGCCGTTCATCGGTATTTGCGCTTCCAGTTTGGATGATCCGAGCTGGTTTGCCCCAAAATTTGATATTTTCGCTTCCGACGCGCAGCCTTGGGACCACATGAATCCGGCGCTTCCGAAGTTTGAGCACTATGCTCCCTTTGCCGACGCGAAAATCACGAGATAACCGTTACCAAGAGTGCATCCTGGTTGCCCGGGGTGGCGACTTCCGGTCTTCAGCACGTTTTCCGGTGCACTCTCGGCGGCAATCTCTGACAAGGCAGGAATTCGCTAATCTGGGGAGCAATGGACGGACTCACCCTTTCAGACTAACGTCAAAAGCTTCAGCTCTGATAGGGCAGGCACCTGCAGGAACCTCACTGAAAGAAAAAGCATGATCAAAACAGAACAGAATACCGCAATAACCGTTCAACCATACCTCTTCTTCGATGGGCGTTGCGAAGAGGCCGTCGAGTTCTATCGCAGCACACTGGGCGCCGAGATAACCACCCTGATGCGCTTCAAGGATAGTCCTGATCCTGGAATGTCCCCCGCGGACTCTCAGGACAAGGTGATGCATGCCAGCTTTCGCATCGGCGATACCACGGTGATGGCCTCGGATGGCGAATGCGGTGGAAAGCCGATCTTCGAAGGCTTCTCGCTTTCTTTAACGGTTCCTGATGATGGCGAGGCTGATCGTCTCTTCGCCGCTTTGGCGGAAGGGGGGCGTGTGCAGATGCCTTTGACCAAAACGTTCTTCTCTTCGCACTTTGGCATGGTCGTTGATCGCTTCGGCGTCGCCTGGATGATCGTGGCGGCGGCACCCACAACGGATTGATCCGCCGTTGCTCCAGCAATCGTTCAATGGCCACGAAGCAGCGATAGCGCAACCATGCCGGCGAGTAAGGCCGTAATTGCACCGATTACTTCAGCGTTCTGTATTTCTGTATAAAACCCGCAGCAACTCTATCGCATCGCAAGCATGCGCAATAACAAATGTTGAATTGCTCCATCGCTCCGCCGTGCTCATCTATTTGTTAGGACTCTGTTTGGGTCCGTGTCTCTCTCGAGCTAGCGAGGTGCTACCTCGAAACCACAAACGTAAAGAAAAGGAGAAAACTATGAGTGATAAAGCCATTCCTGCCGGACACCACACTGTGACGCCTTACCTGGCCATTAAGAACGCTGCCAAGGCATTGGAGTTCTATAAGGTGGCGTTCGGGGCGACTGAAACCTACAAGTTGATGATGCCTGATGGCCGCCTCGGCCATGCGGAAATTCGCCTTGGCGATTCCATGATTATGATGTCGGACGAATTCCCCGAGTACGGCGGCACTGCGCCGGAAACGCTGGGCGGATCGACCGTGAACATCCATCTTTATGTCGAGGACGTCGATGCGTTCTTCAAGAAGGCACTTGCCGCCGGTGCCATAGAGCGCAAACCGGTTATGGATCAGTTTTACGGAGACCGCTCCGGACAGCTCCAAGATCCTTTCGGTCACCTCTGGTGGATCGCCACCCATAAGGAAGACGTCGCGCCAGATGAAATGCAGAAGCGCGTGGAAGCGATGTTTGCAGACAACGGATAAGGAAAAAACAGAGAGCACTGCGGTTGCATAGTAGAGCATCTCAGAAATCAATCCCAAGAGCGCGCTGAGAGGCGACAGCTTTGGGATTCTGGATGTTCCGCACAAGCTGCTCGTGCTCACATTGCGAATGAAGCCGTAAAGATTCGGCAGAGGCGCTGCAGCTTGGGCAGACGTCTGGCGGACGACTCGATCATCAAGACCCTTCATTGCGGGGAACGGTGCTACGTAAAAGAGGCAACCCAAGCGGCATTGGAGTGGCTCGAAGTAAGCCTGATCTGTAGATGTTCTCTGGATTTCAAATGGTTTTTTGGTTGGAGTTATTGACATGGCGAAGGGGATTTAGGTGCTTTGCAATTTGAGGACCCACGAGCCGTGTTTGAGTTGGTTGCGGGCATGGAGTTCGGGGTCGTAGCAGCGGCGGGTTTGCCACATTTTCCAGAGGATCTTGAGCCAGCGTTGGCCCAGGGAGCGCAGCGCGCAGGCATGGGATTTGCCGCGGGCACGCAGCGCTTGATAGTAGACCTCAGCCCACGGAGAGCATTGCCGGGAGAGGTTGGCCCAAAGATGGACGGTGGCACGCAAGGACTTATTGCAGAGTCGGCGCAGATAGACTTTGTGGATCTGCCCGGACTGGTAGCTTACCGGCGCCGTGCCGGCCAGGCGCTGCAGACCGTTAGAATCAAAGCGCTCGCGATCCGAGCCGATTTCGCTCAACAAGCGCGGGGCGATCTTGGGACCCGCTCCGGGCAGGGAACCAAAGAGATCGTGATCGGGCTGCTGGGCAAAGAGCTTCTCGATCTCGGCGCGGTAGGCCTCAATCTGGTTCTGGAGCACGCGCAGCATCCGCGTGCGGGTCAGCGCCAGTCGGCTCTTGGTGCGGGTGAGCACTTCGCCAGAGACGAACTCGCTCGCCCGCGCGAAGATTTCCATGCGTTTGGCATAGGTTTGCGGCCGGACAAGCTTATGGCTGTGGAGGAACTTTTCCCATTTGCGTTTCCCTGCCGCGGTGAGCGCCTGAGGAGTGGGGAAGGCTTCGACAAAAGCCCAGGCGCCCGGCAGTGTCCAGTCCTCAAAGGCTTCGAGGGCCGCCGGATAGTATTCGTGCAACGCGCTTTGGAGTTGGTTGACCAGGGCGGTGCGTTCCTCGATTAAGGCCACCTCGTCGCGGCAAAGCAGCCGCAGCTCGGCCACGAGCGGATCTTCTTTGGCGAGCGTTCTCCAGCCGTGGCCATCAACGCGCAGGGCATCGGCCAGACTCCACGCGTCGACATGGTCGGTCTTGTTACCACTGGGCGCTTTGCGCTCCCGGTAAGCCTTACTACTCACTGGCGATATCGGATAGAGGCTCACGCCACTTTCTAGCAACTGCTCGATGACCACCCCCTGGCTGGTCTCCACACAGGCGGCCACTCCAGGCCCCAGGGCGGCAACTTGCTCGCGCCAGCGCTGCCAGCCTGAGGCATTGTGTTCAATCTCAAAATCGGCAACAATCAGGCCCGCGCGATCGACGATGACGACAGCATGATGATCGTGGGCCCAGTCGAAGCCGGCACAATGGGTAATCTCCTTCCATGGTTTCATTTTTGACTTTCGAGTTGAGGGGGTTTGTGGCCGCGCAAGCCTCCTGTCGCTGGTCGAGCTGATACAAGGATCCTCGCGGGATGAAGTTCTCTCAGACCTTTGGACAGGCACTCGAGAGCCGGCCGGTGTTCTACAGACAACCCTCAAAGGGATCGCGGCGGTTGACCGTACCGGCCTCGGCGCTTTGCGCTCCGAGCCAAGATGACGCGGAGGCAAATTGTTCACAATGTCCATCTCCTTGGTGGCAAAATTATTCACAACCGGCGCGGGCTCTGAGCAAGGCTCGTCCGGAGCCTTCCTGCACCGCTTATGCATAATTTTGGAGACGGTATCAGCGGGCGGTCTATGCTATGACCGTCGCAAATTCTTTCTTCTTTCTGCTTTGTCTACCGGGCGGTCGCAGACCGCCGCCACAATCTGCTGGTGCCTGAGCGCTGGGCCGTCTCCATAGCTTAGAGGCGCTGCGTTATAACACAACGTGTTTCATCGGATCGCCGGGATCATGTCGCGCGTGATTGGAAGTCTCAGAGTTTTTACTGCAACGGCTACAGTTTTCAGTGGCGGAGCGTGCGCTCTGCACGAAAAGCTTTGGCCAAATGTCGAAATGAGTGGTCGTCGAACGTCTTCGATGTGAAGCCGCGGAGATGTCTCCCGGCGGCAGCAAACAAGAAAAGACAAATTTATGAAATACGCGTTACTCGTTTACCAATCACAAGATTACTTCGACCGCCGCGATGACGCAGCCGCCATGGCGGCTGGGAAGGCCTACGGTGAGGCCCTCCAAGCTGCGGGGGTTTTTGTCGGCGGCGCGGGACTGGAGTCGCCGCGCGCAGCGACGACTGTCTCGGTCCGCGACGGAAAGCGGCAAGTTCACGATGGTCCGTATGCCGAGACCAAAGAGTTTCTGGCCGGATTCGGCATCATTGAGGTGCCCAATCTGGATGCCGCCTTGGAGTGGGCGGCTCGCCATCCCGCCGCCGCCTACGCCTCGGTTGAAGTCCGCCCATTGTTAGGGTCGCGCTTTCTGGTCGGAGCCGCGACAACTTCTCGTGAGCGAATCCGCGACGCATGCTGCGATTGAAGCCATCGCGCGCAATTCGTACGGCAGGCTTATCGCCTACATCGCTGCGCGCTCCGGTGATGTCGCCGCGGCGGAAGACGCGCTCGGCGACGCAATCGCAGCGGCGTTGGAGCGATGGCCGGCCGACGGCGTTCCCCAAAAACCTGAAGCGTGGCTCCTGCACGCCGCACGCAACCGCATCATTGATGTCGCCCGTCGCCATCAAGTCCAGCAACAGTCAGAAACGATTCTTCGGCAAATCACCGAGGAAGCACATGCCCTGGCGGTGATGCACGACGATTTTCCCGACGAACGGCTGAAGCTTCTGTTCGTCTGCGCACATCCGGCGATTGATCTCGCTGCGCGCACACCGCTGATGTTGCAGACGGTCCTCGGTGTTGACGCCGCGCGGATTGCCTCAGCGTTTCTCGTTTCTCCGGCCGCGATGAGCCAGCGTCTCGTGCGCGCCAAGAACAAAATTCGCGACGCCGGCATCCCATTCTGCGTTCCCGAACCGGGGCAGCGGAATGAGCGCGTTATCTTTGTTCTTGATGCCATCTACTCGGCTTACACGACCGGCTGGGAGAGTCTGATGGATGTCAGTTCACGCATCACGCTCTTGCAGGAGACGCCATCGCCATCGGACGAACCCTGGTTCAATTGATGCCAAGCCGAACCTGAAGCGCTCGGCTTGTTGGCGCTCATGCTGCACTGTGAAGCGCGACGTGAAGCACGCTATTCGCGCGAGGGCGAGTTTGTGCCGCTCGACCGGCAGAACACCGCTCTCTGGTCTCGGCCAATGATTGACGAGGCCGAAAGGTACCTGCGCGCAGCGGCGGAGTTCAAACGGATGGGACGCTATCAATTGGAAGCAGCCATTCAATCCATTCACGCCGACCGGGCCATCAGCGGATCTATCGACTGGCCGGAGATCGTCCTGCTCTATGAGGGGTTGGTGCAGATCTGCCCGGGCATTGGTTCGCTTGTCGGCCGAGCTGTTGCGCTGGGGCAAGCGGGGAATGTGACCGCGGGATTTGCTGCGCTTGAGCAGATCCCGCTCAGCCGAGTTGCTAATTACCAGCCCTTTTGGGCCGCCCGCGGACATTTGTTGCAATTGCTCAACAGGAAAGACGAAGCGCAGAAAGCGTTCAATCGTGCCGCGAGCCTGACCGATGACCCGGCGTTGCGTGATTACCTTTTCAAGCGTTCGGCCGACAACATTTGAAAGGAACCAACACAAAAAGACCTATGAATGATACATTTCTTCCTCCCATCGAAAAGCCCCAGGGGCTATCGCCAAGCTGGCGTATTATTTTACGCGCAGGCAATTTGGCAAAGTTCTCACACCGCTCAAAGTGCATAGTGCGCGGTTGCCGCCTGCCTTCGGTCTATTCTACGCGAAGGTCAGCAAGCTCGACAAAAAGCTTCTGCTGCCGCCGGAGACTGTCCACCTGATTCGTGAAAAAGTGTCGCGGATCAACGTCTGCCTCTTCTGCATGGATATCGGCCGGTCGTTCACGATCAAAGCGTCGATGAACGAGGCCAAATTTGATGCGCTGGAGGAAAATCGCACGAGCAGCCTTTTTACAGATGCAGAACGTGCCGCGCTGGACTATGTGAGCGAGTTGACAAAAGACAAGAAAGTTAACCCCGACACCTTTGCGCGGATGTCCCGCTATTATTCCGAACGGGAAATCTGTGAGATCGTCTGGCTCGTTGCCAGCGAGCATCTCTACAATATGACCAATATCGGTCTGAACATCCATTCGGACATGCTCTGTGACATTGGAAGGAAGAAGAAGTAGCCACAGTTTGGTGGAGACGTTTTTCCTTGAGGGGTTTTACTTCGTAACCGTCTCGCGAGCGTCTCTCGCATCAGAACAACTATGACCTTATACTGTTCGGAAACATAGCAGGTCATGACACTAAAGATTCTTAGAAGCGTCCTCGGCTGGTGCACGGTTATTAACATGGGGCTGCTGCTGGTGTGGTTCGCGTCCTTCGTCCTCGCGCACGATTCCATCTTCCGGTACCATGGACGCTGGTTCAGATTGCCGGTCGAGAAGTTCGACGAAATTCACTATGCCGGCATGAGCCGATTCAAAATCGGCATCTTTCTGCTGAACCTCGTTCCCTATCTCGCGTTGCGCATCGGAGGTATCGAGGAGAAAAGTGACCGATAGAGTCGGGCGGCATTGCCCGTATCGCGAAGCGTGATGCTCATCTACCACCAGCTAAGCAATGGAATTTGTAAGAAAGGATAGTTGCCGCATTGCAGACGGCGCTGGACGGGCTAATTGAGGAACCAACGGAGACCTGGATGCGCGATGCGGTGCATGAAGAGAACGTCCGACAACCGAAGCAAATAAGCCAAGATGTTGCCTCGCAAACCTGAAGATTGGCCAAGTGCGTTCGAGCAGAATCTCAACGCCGGCGATCTCGATGCGGTCATGACACTGTACGAACAGAATGCGCGTTTTGTGGCGAGGTCTGGCGAGACAATCGTTGGTCGCCATCGAATTCGTGACGTGGTAGCGGGACTCATCAAGGCGAAAACGAAAATGAAGAGCCGGGTGGTCAAGGCGATCACCCTCGACAATGTGGCTTTGCTATATACCGACTTTCAGGGCACGACGGTCAATGCGTCGGGAACGACCATCGAGGTCCGCTCCAATGCCATCGAGGTGCTCCGGCAACAGCCGGACGGCACCTGGCAGCTTATCATGGGAGACCCCAATGGCCGCGATAAGAAGTAATTTCCCGAGATCCCGCCGCGCGTGGAGTATCATCTGACAACGTTCGGAGAAAATTTTTGCGCCTGCTGAAAGAGGTGGAACGATTGCAGGCCGAGCTAAATAAGGAAGTCAAGGCAGAGCAACAGAGGTGCCTTGAAGCACCATCGCCGTTTGAGAACCGCTGAAAGGGTTCGAATCTCGGGGTGCTTTGTCACATTCTTGAATGGCTGTGTTCAGACTAAGCGACGACAATACTCGAAACCGACTCCACTGTCGTTCATTTTCGGGCTGCCTGAGCGCAGCCCGGTTCAATCCTGGAAGGTTCCTTAAAGAGCAAATTCGTGATCATACTATTTATGCACGGAGCGCTTTGGAAATGCAAAAAAACGCAACATCGTTGTCCACACCCGTTCGCTCTCATTCGTCATACTACGCCGGACATAATCAAAGCACCATGAAGAGAAAGGCAAACTACACTATGAAACATAGAATGTGTTACATCTGCACCGCCGTCATTATGGCGGGAATAATCATCACCCGCTTCGCGTTGAGCGAGGACGCCTCCCAAAAGAGCGACCCGGGGATGGAAGAAATGATGAAGAAGGCCGAAGCGGCCGGCACCCCCGGGGCGGCACATAAAGCGCTCGAACCGCTCGTTGGGAACTGGACGGCCGAAGTCAAAACGTGGATGGCCCCGGACGCGCCGCCCGCGGTGACAAAGGCTACGGCGAAATCAAGCTGGATTATGAACGGCCGTTTCGTCCAGCAGGAGTTCACCGGCGAATTTATGGGCAAGCCGTTTCGCGGAGTGAGCCTTATCGGCTACGACAACACGAAGGGAAAGTACAGCAATATCTGGATCGACGACATGCATACCTCCATGTTCACGAGCGAGGGCAAAGGCGAGAACAACGTCATCACGCTCGAAGGCACGTATGATTGCCCCATCACGGGTGGAAAGGACCTGCCCATGAAACAAGTGCTCCTCATTGTCAGCCCTGACAAACACGTCTTCGAAATGTACGATCCCACCAAAGCCGGCGCCTCCAAGACGATGGAAATTACCTATACACGGAATTGAAGTTGGCTCCCCTCGTCAGGAATGAAAGGATTACGGTGTGCTGGCTGATCGTTTAGCTGGTCAGGTCCCCCCGCGCAGGGCCGTCCGTCCCTAACCACAGGATCCGATCTTATCGGTCATAGACGACCCGGTTCGGTTTGGACTTGGGAAGGTGGGCATCTGGCAATGCGGTCCAGCCCTCGGTTCGCTCGTTGCTCACCGAAGGCAGGAGGGACCCAGGATGCGGACGGCCCCCGATGAGCGCACCATCAACACAATCTCCTTGCGCATGCGGGGCCGGGCTGAAATACTCCGATGCTTCCCCATGCATTACCCCTGCCCCCATCCGCTCGGGAAGAGGCCCGGCAGAGCACTTTGAGCTGGTTCATCCGCGCGCTGAACGGTCTGGAGCCCAAGGAGCAGCGCGAGCTGCTGAGGCAGATCCTCGGGACCTCCGACTGACATGCCGTTGCGGGGGAAGACCGGTGTCCCGCTATAACCCGGAGCCCGGCCCGAGAACGCTAAACAGTAAAGGGAGGGCTTCGATGAAGTTCCAGAGGTCTGCGCCTCGCGTGCTCATCTTCTCGGTCGTGGTGGTCGTCATCGGGATGGCCGTGCTGTCGAACCGGCTGTTCAGCGGGCTGACCTCCGCGGTCGAGGAGGACCAATTCGAGCTGATACGTGCTCTCTGGAGCTTCAACCTCACCGCGGCCGAGAACCGCGCCTTGGAACGGGCCGAGATGATCGCGGCCATGCCGGCCGTGCGCGAGGCTTTCGCCGCGCGGGACCGGGAGGCGCTGCTGGCGCAGTGCGCCGAGATGTTCAAGCGCCAAAAGGAGCGCTACGGCGTCGATCAGGCCCAGTTCCACTTTCCTCCGGCGATCTCGTTCCTGCGGCTGCACGCGCCCGAACAGCATGGCGACCATCAGGATCAGTTTCGGCCCATGGTCGTCGCGGTCAATCGTGATCGGTTCTCACGCAAGGAGTCGGCCATCGCCGCGACGGGGCCGGCAATCTTCGGGGTAACGCCCATGACCGACGCCGCCGGCGAGCACATCGGCAGCTTCGAGCTCGGCATGAATTTCGGCCCTCTGCTCCACGCGTTGAAAGCAGCTTACAGCCTCGAGATGGCGCTGTTCATCGAAGAGCAGCCGCTGCGGCAGTTAATGTTTGCCGAAGGCCTCAACCCCGAGTTTCTGACCGAGGAGAATCGTAGGGGCAAGTACATCAAGGTCCACTCGACGAACTGGGCTCTGATGAAAGAGCTGGTCGGCGAGGGTGATCTCAGCGGGCCTGCGGAGGCCCAGTACACACGCTCGGTGCTGGATGTGCCATACGGCGTGGTTTTGTTGACGCTGTACAACAACGCGGGCGATCCGATCGGCAAGGTCGCCATGGCGCGGGACTTCAGCAGCTCGAGGGCGGCAGCGGGCCGCTCGTTAGTCTGGCAGGGGCTCATAGCGCTGTCAGCCATCGTGCTCTTGGCGGGTATGATCCTGATCGTGGTGCGGGGCCTGCTGCTGCGGCCTTTGGAAATGTTGAGCCAGCGATTTGTCAAGCTGGCCGAGGAGCGGCGCGATCAGCCCATCGCAGAGACCGAGAACCTCTGCGAGGAGATGAAGGCGCTGGCAAAGGCTCACGAGCAGCTCAGGACCAAGCCGCCGCTCTTCGCCGACGACCGACAAAGAAGGTCTCTCCATGAGAGGCCGCCTCCTTGCCGGTCTCGCGCTGTCCTTGGCCCTTGCAGTGCCTGGGCGCGCCGAGCTGCCGGAAGCGGCGACGACGGCGCCACCGGAATCTCTGAGCTCGCTGCCTACGGGAAAGGGGTTGCCCGTCGTCGTCCGGATGGGCCTGCGCTATGTGGAGGTGACCTCGATCGACGAGGCGGAAGCGACCTACACGGCAACAGTGGATCTGCGTCTGCGCTGGCAGGACTTGCGGCTGCAGTACCCTCCGGAGTCCGCGCCTGAGGGCTTCTTGCAGTTCCGGGACGAAGCCGCGACGGCGAAGATGGCCGAAATCTGGACGCCGGCAGTCTCTTTGTGGAATCTCTCCGGTGAGCCCTCGCAGCAAATGCACGGCCTCCGGATCTTTCCGGATGGGCGGGTCGAGATGATGCTGCGGACGAGGGCCACGTTCGAGACCCCTTTCGACGTGGAACGATTTCCTTTTGACCGGCAAGGCTTGCAGGTCGAAGTGGTCTCGAGCCGTGAGGGCGTGCAGCGGCTGTCGCTGGAATTCGAGCAGGACGACCTGGACTTCAGCCAGGCGCCGGCTTCCAGTGAGCTTCCGGATTGGGTGGCGGGGGTCGTCAGCCTCAAGCGAGATCTCGTCAACGGCTGGTATGGCGAGTACTTGGCCCGCGTGACCGTTTCCCTGGCTGTGCAGCGGCGGGCCGCCAGGGCGTCGGCTCCGATTTTTATCCCACTGCTGGCTTCGCTGTTGATCCCGCTGGTGGCCATCTGGATGAACCGGATCGAGGACGGCGAGTTTCAGATTGAGGCCTTTGAGCAGGCCAATGTGATCGTCGGCGGTCTGTTTGCAGTCGTCGCCCTAAACTTCACGCTGAATGCGGAATACGGCGCGCTGAGCTCCAGTGACAACACCGTGCGTCGGTTACTCGCGTTGAACTACCTGGCGTTGGCGCTGAGCTTGGTCATCAATCTGACGCTTTTCCGCTTTAACTTGCCGATGCGCTGGTTTGGACGCTACGTGCAGGAGCAGGTCTTCTTGTTCTTGTCCTGGGCGGTGCCCTTGCTGGTTCTGGCGACGGCTGTCGCTACCCTGTTGGTCGCCATGGCCTGAAGCCGGTCATCCGTTCGCGCTCGGCGCTGCCAACAGCTCGCAAACTTCCTGGGAACCGCTCAAGGTGTCCTGCTTGTCATCAGCTCCTCTGGAGCGCTCCACGATCGGAGGAGCCGTTCAATTCCAGAAAAAAACCAAGACCAACGTCCCGAACGCGTTCGCTGGTTCGTCGCGTTATTGAACATACGCAAACCGTCAATGGAACCCATCAGGTATGACAGGAGGTCAAACATGAGCACTAAAGGAATGATGTCCGAAGAAACAAATCTGCTGCAAGAGCATAGCGTCGTCTCACGAGAAGAATGGATTACGGCACGGAAGGAACTGCTCCAGAAAGAGAAAGCGTCCACCCGATTGCGTGATGAGTTGAGCGCCGCGCGCCGCCAACTGCCTTGGGTGAAGATCGAGAAGGACTACGTATTCGATGCACCCGGTGGCAAGGAGAGTCTCGCGAACCTTTTCGAGGGACGCAGCCAATTAGTGATCTATCATTTCATGTTTGGACCGGATTGGAAGGAAGGCTGCCCCAGTTGCTCGTTCACTTGCGACCATCTGGATGGCACGCTCGCTCACCTGGCAGCACGCGACGTGACGATGGTGATGATCTCGCGAGCGCCGCTGGACAAAATCGACGCTTTCAAGAAACGCATGGGTTGGCACTTCAAGTGGGTGTCGTCGAACGGCAGCGACTTCAACGCCGACTTTCACGTGTCGTTTACCAAGGAGCAGATGGCTCAGGGTAAGGTGAACTACAACTACACCATGCAGGAGTTCCCAAGCCAGGAAGCACCGGGGGTCAGCGTCTTCTATAAAGTTCTCAGCGGCGAAATCTTTCATACTTATTCCACGTACGGGCGAGGCGTCGAGCCACTCGTCGGCACCTATATGATCCTCGACATGGTGCCTAAGGGACGCGACGAAGATCACCTGGGATTTGCGATGGAGTGGGTCCGCCATCATGATCGCTACGGCACCGACTCGTTCGCGGACGCGGACAAGCCCTATTGGCCGACCACTTCGTCGCCGCAGTTAACGACGTGCTCATGCGAATTGGCGGAGGAGCTTTCGTGAGCGCTCGTGGTTGCTGCGAGTTCGTCCAGAGCGCCTCACGCGGCAAGAGGTTAGGGGCGTCAGCGGCTTGCGGGCCCAGTGCGCGCGCGTGGGTTCGACGTTGTCTCGACATCGCCAACTGGATCATTCCCGGCGCGATTCTCACGCTCATGCCAAAATGCCCGATGTGCCTGGCAGCCTACCTGGCGATCGGCACGGGAGTGGGAATTTCGCTTTCTACGGCAGCGCATTTGCGGGCGTTGCTTCTGATTCTCTCCGTTGCGTTGCTGCTCTACTTTGTGGTCAGGCGCTGGTGCGCGCCCACCGTAGGCGAAGACGCCTCTTTAACATCAAACTCCCCTCACCCTTACGCAGCCAACGGAAAAACTTATGAAACCGCCTGATATAGAACTTCCAAGAGTCGTTACCCCAGCTGAGTGGCTGGTTCAGCGCAGGGAACTTCTCGCCAAGGAGAAGGAACTCACGCACCAGCGGGACGCGCTAAATGCCGATCGCCGCAGACTGCCAATGGTCAGGATCGAGAAGGATTATACTTTCGAAGGTCCGGATGGAAAGGCGAGCCTGCTCGATCTCTTCGAGGGCCGCCGCCAGCTTATAATCTATCACTTCATGTGGTTATGGGACGCTGGCGAGCCACTGGACAGGGGTTGCCCCAGCTGCTCGGCTTGGGCCGACCACATCGCAAGGGGTCACCTCCAGCATCTGCATGCGCGCGGCACCTCCCTCGCCCTCGTCTCACGGGCGCCGATGACCAAAATTGCACCTTTCAAGGCGCGCATGGGTTGGACCATCCCGTGGTACTCGTCGTTCGGCAACGAGTTCAACTACGACTTCCAAGTTACCTTGGACGAATCTGTGGCACCGTTAAATTACAACTATCGAACCAAGGCCGAGCACGAGCAGGCAGGCACCTCCTATTATTTTGACGGTGAACAGCCGTTTGATCTGCCTGGGCTAAGCTGCTTCCTGCGCGACCAGGGTACGATTTTCCATACCTATTCCACATATGGTCGCGGCGGGGAGACCGTCGGCGGCGCATACTACTTCCTCGATCTGACCGCGCTCGGTCGCCAGGAAGATTGGGAGGAGCCGAAGGGGCGGACGACCGGACTCGGAGCAACGGCCGGCAGCGACAGGATCCCCTACCCGGATGAATACGAAGAGCGCGAAAAGTGATGCCTCAGCTTTAGGAAGCGTCCGCCTACCGCGTGATCAGCAGCGATAGACCGGCCGCTAGCCAATTACTTATAACGATTAACCATCCACACTTTCAGCGGTGAAGTTCATGATTTTGCTCCTTGGGACTTCATCTCACAAACCTCGCCGGCAACCTCGCGGTCGACGTAACGGCGGAAAGCGGGGAGCTTTAGGAGGAGGCGGAATGGCGCGTAAGCGGGAATGTTCCGCCAGATCAGCTCCATTCCATTGGCCCCGCCGAAGATTCGGCCGCTTTCGAGCTCCTCGACCACCACTTCGCCGAGGCGCAGTGGCCCGGTCTTGGGAGTTTCCGTCGAGAGATCTACCCGATCAAACCAATCGAGGAAGTGCCCGACTTTAGCGAATCGAGCGCACTTCGCGCAGCGGGGATTACGATAGACGCGGATTCTTTTCATACCCTTTTAAAAGTGTTCGCTGGCTCATTGTTTCGACGGCGTAACGTAACCCCGACAAATCGAATTGGCCAATACCATGTTCGTTGAACTATGATTCCTTTCGGGTATCACTCGCAATGGAGCTGCGTCATTTGCGATACTTTATGGTTGTCGCGGAGGAATTGAATGTCCGTCGCGCGGCTCAACACCTGCATTTGTCGCAGCCGCCGCTCAGCCAACAGATTCGTGACTTGGAGGCCGAACTGGGAACGAAGTTGTTCGACCGCGGTAATCGTCGGCTCGTGTTGACGCCCGCCGGGAAAAGTTTTTCAAAAGAGGCGCGGGAGATCCTTGCTCGCGTCGAACGCGCTGCGCAGCTTGCGCTCGCGGCCAGTCGCGGTGAGGCGGGTCAGCTGAAGATCGCGTGTCTCCCACCGATGGGCGGACTGTTTCTGCCCTCCGCCATGCGCGACTTTCGCGAACGGTTCCCTGTCGTGGACCTAACCATTCTGGATATGGCGCCCTGGGAACAGATCACAGCGTTGATGGACGGTCGAATCGACCTCGGCTTTATGCCCCTGCAGGTCGTCGAACGGAACTCTGAGCTGGAGTTCGAACCGATGCGAGAGGTTCACCTGATGGTCGGCCTGCCGCCGGGTCATCGTCTCGCAAAGCACTCAGACTTACCTTGCGGAAGCTGGCTGGTGAGCCCTTTGTGTTACTCGATCGGTCTTCGGCCTCGAGCGCGCACGACTGATTGTCAATGTATGCCGCGGCGCGGGATTCGAACCGCGAGTTGCCAAACTCGCCGACAGTCCCCAGAGCGTCTTGGAACTCGTGGCCGCCGGGTTAGGCGTGGCGCTCATTCCCGAATTGTTCCAGAGGTTGCCATCGGACGTCATTTTTCGACCGCTTCCTTCAACCACGCCGAAGTATCATCTTTCGCCGGCCTGGCGTCGCGACAACGACTCGCCGTTGCTCAAGGAATTCCTGGAGATTTTGCGCGCTCGTTCCAAGAGGGCCGCTTGCTGAGTTGCCTTCGTTTGACGCTAGCGGTGTCGGTTGAAAGGAGGGGCGAGACAATGGGGGGGTAAAATGAACAGAAGACGTTTCTTGCAAGCAGCGGCAGCAGCGCTCTCGTTCTTGCCAAATATTTGTTCGCGTGTGCTCGCCTTCGCGACGGAGGCATCTCATTCCATGTCGCGCGTCCGACCAGGTGACCCAGGCTGGCCGTCCGAAGCGAGCTGGAACCTGCTCAGCCAGGATGTGGGCGAGCGGCTCATCAAGGTGCAGTCGCCGTTCGCTGCCTGCCTGGAAGCGCCATCGAGTTCCGGCTGCGCGCACCTCTTTAAGCAATTGAAAAATCCGTACTTCCTCGGGGACGAAGTCGGCCTTACCCAATCCCTCGGCTGGGTTGACGCCTGGACATCGCGGCCCAGCGCCTACGCGGTTGTCGCCCTCTCGACGGACGATGTGGTCGCCGCCGTCAATTTCGCGCGGCAAAACAATTTGCGACTCGTCGTGAAGGGTGGCGGCCATAGCTATCAAGGCACATCCAATGCGGAAGACTCGTTGTTGATTTGGACACGAAAGATGAACGCCGTCACCCTGGAGGACGCGTTCGTAGGTGGCGGGTGCGCAGGAGAGCCTGAAAAGGCTGTCAAGGTCGAAGCTGGTGCAATCTGGGGACAGGTTTACGACGCCGTAACAACGAAAGGGGGCCGCTACGTGCAGGGCGGCGGATGCATGACTGTGGGCGTTGCAGGTCTGATCCAGAGTGGTGGCTTCGGAAGCTTTTCGAAAGCCTACGGCACGGCTGCAGCGAGCTTGCTCGAAGCCGAGATCGTCACGCGCCGATGGCAAAGTAAGGATCGCCAACGCCTGCACAAACCCTGATCTGTTTTGGGGGATCAAGGGCGGTGGGGGTGGGAGTCTCGGAGTGGTGACGCGGCTTACATTGCGGACACATAGTCTGCCGGAGTTCTTTGGCGCGGTATTCGCGACGATCAAAGCGACATCAGACGCTGCCTTCCGCCGGTTAATCAGCCAGATGATGAGCTTCTACAGCTCGAACCTGTTCAATCCGCATTGGGGCGAGCAGATCGCGTTTCGGCCGGGCAACGTGCTCGCTATCAGCATGGTATTCCAAGGGCTGGACCAAAAGGAGGCGGAGACGATTTGGCGCCCCTTCTTCGATTGGCTGGCAGCGTCTCCGAAAGACTTCGCGATAGTGGAGCCGCCCAGGATCCTGGCCGCGCCGGCGCGACATTTCTGGGATCCCGGATTTCTCAAGAAACTTCCCGGGATCGTGCTCGCCGACGACCGCCCCGGTGCTCTCAAAACCAATCTATTCTGGGCGAGCAACCTCGAAGAAGCGGGACAGGTCCTGCACGGCTACCAATCCGCGTGGCTCCCCGCCTCGCTTCTTCAAGCGAGCGAGCGGGAAAATCTCGCCGATGCGCTGTTTGGGGCGACCAAGCATTGGAGTGTGTCGCTGCATTTCAACAAGGGCCTCGCAGGCGCCCCGGCCCAAGCGATAGAAGCAGCGAGGCACACGGCGATGAATCCCGCAGTCCTTGATGCCTTCGCGTTGATCATCTGCGCGGCAGAGGGGCCGCCGGCGTATCCCGGCATTCCCGGTCACGAACCCGGTCTCTTGACCGCTCGGAAGCATGCAGAAGCGATCGATCGAGCCATGAATGAAGTGCGTAAGCTGCTCCCGAATGCCGCCTCTTACGTCGCGGAGAGCGATTTCTTCGACCAGGCATGGCGGCAATCGTTTTGGGGGCCTAACTATCCCAGGCTGCTCGCAGTAAAAGACAAGTACGATCCCGATGGCCTCTTCTTCGTGCACCACGGAGTGGGCAGCGAACGCTGGAGCGCGGACGGCTTCACGAGGTCGCCAATACTTTAGCTAAGCAGCGACCATCTCACGAAGCCAAGGTTGGCGGCTCCTAATGCAGTGTAACGGATGAACCTGATGCAGCTGCGTGAGTTCAGCCCTGCAATGCGGAATCCAGTAAAATCAACCCGTCACAATTATGCGTTACGCTGCACTAGTTCAAACTTCGTCACCGGATAAAAACAGTCCCCTTTTGCCAAATGCCCATCGCTGTAGGCTCGACCCGCGCCCCATCGGCGCCAGACGGCTTGTCGATTTCCTGCATTTTCGAACGACTATAGGTGGGAACAAATTAACCAACCAAGCGAATGGCCGACGATGCGATTTCTGATTTTGGTCAAGGCCACCAAAGAGACCGAGGCGGGCGTCCCGCCCGAGGGCAGGGCTCGCGGGGCCGGAGACACTTCTGGCTGAAATGGCGACCTATCACGAGCGATTGGCGGAGGCCGGCGCGCTTCTCGATGCCTCGAGGCTGCAACCGAGTTCGAAGGGTTGGCGCTATCGAGCGCTTCCGGGACTTGGAAAGCGGAGCGAAGAAGTGATCGCTGCGTCTCCGTTGATGAGCTTGGGTCCTGAGAGAAAATCCAGGATGGCCCTATGCGTGCGAAGGTGAGCGTAGACAATCAACGACAAAGGAAAATAGACAGGAAATGCAATCGATGGAAAGAAAAGCAATGCCAAGCGTCACTCCAACTCATCCGGCTTCGAAGAAAATGCTTTGGGCCGGCTACATCATGGGAATACTACCCGTGCTGATGCTGCTCATGAGCGCCGTCATGAAATTCGTGAAGCCGCCTCCAGTCGTAGAAGGCTTCGCGCATCTCGGCCTTCCCGAGAGCCTTGCACTCGGGCTTGGTATTCTCGAACTCATCTGCACAGTCATCTACCTCGTTCCGCAGACTTCCGTCCTCGGTGCAATTCTGCTGACGGGCTATCTCGGTGGCGCAACGGTTACACACCTGCGCGTGGGTGACCCCTTCCTGATGCCGGTCCTTCTCGGCCTTCTGATTTGGGGTGGATTGTTCCTGCGCGATTCCCGATTGCGCACACTCATTCCTCTGCGGCGCTAGTCTGCGCGTTGCGTCTAGTTCCGCTCCTTAACCCAAACTCAAAAGCGGGCGGCGCCTGGGGCGCATATGATTCGCGACTTAACGGCTCTAATCTAAGAGGGCAGATATCCCGTTTAATGAAATTTCTTTCCGTTGGCTAACATCTCCAGGATTGCTTCCATGCGCCGCGCGCGCGTTTCCGGCTTCTTGGCAGTTTGCAGCCGCCAGGCGATGGAATACAAGTTGGTTCGGTTGAGCGTGTCGAAAAAGGCCTTGGCCTTTCTGTTTTTGGAAAGCGCTTGAAAAAATTGTTTGGGGATTTTGGCTTGGCTAGGCGGATCGTATGCGGCTCCCCAGCGGCCGTCTTGCTTTGCCGCCTCAACCGCTGCGAGACCGGCCGGCTTCATTTTTCCCTCTTTGAGCAGCCGCTCAACACGCTCCGTGTTGATCTTGGACCAGACGCTCTTCGGGCGACGGGGAGTGAATTTCTGAATCCATGAGAGGGAGTCATGCGACTTACTCTGCCCGTCTATCCACCCATAGCGCAGGGCTCGATCCACCGCTTCCAAATACCCGATGGACGGTTTGCCGGAGTCCTTCCTGAAGATCTGCAACCAGACACCAGCTGAAGTCGCGTGATTGCTTTCGAGCCACGCTTCCCACCCGGAGGAAGATTCCAATGAGAGGATTTGCATGGGCATGGTTGGACGTGGGTCAGATTCCGCTTTTCTCATTTGAACCTAGATGCGGCCACATCGTCGCTAATCCGGATCAATTGATTGGCGGGCTGACCTGGATCCGCGGATTTCGCTGGCATAAGCGCAGCATACTTGCGGTCTTTCGCTACTCAACCAACACGTTCGGAGATCTCTCAGGGAAAGAAATACTTAAGCTGCCAGCGCAGGAAATAGCTCGTTGCTATATCCGCTCAAGTCCGTTCTGCGTCGTGCGCGTTTGCTCGGTGGCGATGCAGCCGGCGGGCCATTGGCCTTGACCGCGTCGGCTCTCTTCGATCATGCTTTAGAGATGAATACGCTGCCTCCAACGGACTTGAGCGGCAGATTTCTCCAGCGCTTGCCATTGCCTGAGACGTGCCTGATCGGTTTGACGGCGTTGCTATCCCCTCCAGCGTATCGAATATGCCATCCGCGGCTGCGTGGTGAAGTATCCGGAGGTGCAGCTGAATTTAACACTCAGCTTCCAATTCGATAGGCACAATCTACCCCAAGGTGTTCGCATTCTGCTCTCGTAGACGCAGCGATTCTCGCGACGAGGCTCAGCAATTGCGTCAGCATCGCCGGTGAGGAGTCTGCGGCAGTGAAACCGTGTATCCGATCCTCTCATCGCGAACGGGCGCTGCGCCTTGCGGAACGCCTCTTGCTTGCCGTCGGCATCATCCTCTTTGTCGTCGTCCTTGCCCGCCTCGGGCTCAATAACGTCCTGGCTAACCTAAGGGTAATTGGCTGGGGCATTCTTCTGATCATAGCCGCGGAATTCATCCCTTTCCTTTTTAACACGCTTGGTTGGCGTGCTGCGTTTCCCAAGGGTGGACGCGTACCTCCTTCAAGCAGTTGCTTCTGGCACGCATCGCCGGTGAAGCCGCTAACTACCTGACGCCGACCGCGACTATGGGCGGCGAATTCGTGCGCGTCCGCATGCTTCAGGAGCAGGCAGCGGTAAGCTCGCTCGTGGCCTCAGCTATGGTGGCAAAGCTGACACAAGCTTTGGGACTGGTTCTTTTTGTTCTCGTCGGGTTGCTCCTGCTCAATGATGACACTCCCCTTCAAGCGGGTGCGCGTTGGGGAATCTTCGCAGGCATGACCCTCTTTGCCGCAGTCTTAATTGGACTGCTGGCCATGCAGAGATATGGCTTTCTGGGCCCAACCTTTCGCTTCCTCCAACGCTGCCCCGGTCTGGGGTTTTTGGCCCGCTTTCAATCATCCATGGA
>CAVTZI010000044.1:0-106495 GCA_963739105.1 uncultured Bacteroidota bacterium
TCGAAAACAATCGATCGAGCATCGTATTTTACTGCTTTTCCTTTGAGGGGAAAATGGTTCTTATGCCATTGTGAAAAAAGTTGATTACAGCCGGTGCAAATACAGCAACTGCCGCCAGAATAACACCGAATTCGTTGAAAAACCATTCTTCCGTAATAAATAAAAATGTGCCCACAGCGATGACAAAGATTATCATTATAGTACGGAAGACATCCCACGTTTCCCCGGTGTTTATCTCCTGCTTGAGCATCATAGCGTCTTCAGGGTCGACAACAGTAAGGATGAAATTTCTAAAGCTCTTATTGAAAATCTTTAACGTGTTTTCATTTTCATCAAAATATAATATTCCTTTTCGCTCGAGGTCAACAAGAATTGGGTAATTTTTATAGTTAGTTAGCTCGCTCCGCCTTATATTAAAAAGACACATTTCTCTTTGCTGTTTAGCGTAGTCCATAGAGAAATGTAATAGTTGTGCGCGATGTCCTGAATTTTAAGCACAAATAGGTCGTCTGAATGGTCATCAATATTGCGTCCGATCTCTGGTTGAGGAGAACCTGATGTTGCAAGATCTATTTTATTTTCGGTACGCTTACGCGCTTCTGGTTCGTTGGCAATGGGCTTATCGTTGGCATGTTGATCTTGATTTATTTTCTTTTCATAAAACCCGTAGATCAGACCACTGGCGATCACTTCGTGTCTTAATTTTTTAAAATAGGCGCCAAACCGAAATTCATTTTCAATATGTGGCGAGTAAAACAAAGTCCTGGCAGCGTCTACATTGGCATAGTTATCTTCCAGTCTATAAGTTACTTTTTTAAAGTCATCCAGAATGCGTAATAAATTTTCCCGGTCTAGCCGCAATTTAACTGCATCTGCTGAACCGGCCGCCTGTTTGTCCAACTCACTAATTCGCTTTCGAAGCGCTTCTATTTGTTCGGTCGGGTTCACCGAAGTGATCCATACTACCTTGCGGTTCACATCCTGAAATAAAAGCAAGAGGTTTTTTAATAAAACTGAAAGATCCTCAGCGGTACTCAGATCAAAAAAAGGCAAAATGGAGACCTTCAAATTACCCGGCCTTGAGGCATAATTTATTGAAGTAATTCCGAGTGATTTGATGGGATCACTATCGGGAATGTTATCAACTTTCGAAAAACCAGTTAGACCAGTGGTAAGTTCTTTAACGACATCAGTTCCAGGCAAAGCAATGATAATTAAGTTTGATCCATCTTGTACATTTGAAAGGGTTTTCATGAGATTCTGGTCGGCTGATT
The DNA here is from genome assembly GCA_963739105.1 of uncultured Bacteroidota bacterium. GTDB lineage: Bacteria > Bacteroidota > Bacteroidia > Cytophagales > Cyclobacteriaceae > Chryseolinea. The sequence goes on from CAVTZI010000044.1 coordinate 1,275, forward strand.
TGATTTTTGTTGCTGTCGTGTGGTTGAAATAATCCAGCAGCGTAATTTTTTTATACGTGTAAAACAACATTTTGTAAACTGTGAACACAATTACGGCGAGCAGAGAAACGAGACGCAACCAAGCCATCCAGGGTATGGACCTGAAATATCGATCGTACATATTCAATTTTACTGACACGCCTGCAAACACGGCTGACGGAAATTCTGAAGAATATTGGTATAAAAGTTCCCGTGGAGGACGGCTGCTATACAACCACCACCGATGAGCTGGGTCTGGAGGATTGCTGATCCAGACCCAGGTACTATCATCAGCGTTATTCCGGTGGGTAAACATATCCCTGGCTTCCCGTTCATCCCAGTTGAAATTCAGAATATTTGCTATTCTGCCATAAAGCCGTCGTACAAGTTCCGCCCGGCCTTCGGCCTTCACTGAACTTTTATGCTCCAGCAACCTGTCGCTAATCTCCTTGCGGGTCATCAATTGGAAGTCACCGTGCAAATTCATCAACGTGTAAATGCCTGATTTTAGCACCTGCGTATCGTCAGCCTTAAGCCCCTTCTGCTCTGATATAAAATTCTGAAAATTTGAAGCCAGCCAAAGTTGACGTTTGTAAATGCTTTCAGCCAGGTGCAAGGCATTTCTTTTCTCTACGATCTGGAATTCCTGCGAGCAGGCATTGAAAAAGAAAATACAGGTTGGGTAAATACTGATATTGAGGATCAGCAAAATGATCGCCGTCACAATATATTCCGTGCCTTTCAGATTTGTTTGTGGTGCGCCTAATTGCCAAAAGAAGTCCCACCAATTTCGGTTAGGGCTATTTGCTTTCGAGATCAATTCATCCGATCCCTGCGACCTGTCAGCTGCCTGTACCCGTGGCCCAAACACCTGCATCACGTTTGGCCTGATCCATAAAATTAAAAGGATAAAAAGGCATATACCACCGAAAATCAGGATCTGAAGGATTTCGTTCTGATCACCGCCACCGGCCAGGGCAATACTTATGTTGACGCACTGAGTGACAAAGCACAAACCAAAGAACGTTCTGAATTGACGGATGATAAACCCGTGGTAAATACTTTTTTTATAACGTTGTTCGTTAACCATGTAGATGCAGGCGCCGGAAAGCGCTATGGTCATCAACGGCACACTATAAGCCAGAAACAGCTTGACCGACATTAAAAATGCCAACACGACTCCAATGCCGACAATGCATAATAAAGTGATAACCAAAAGCCTAAAGGTATTGCGATTCAATTGCGTCAACCGAATCCATTTCAGGTTTATCGCTTGCCGTTTCAACAATTTGGGACGCCTGGTAAGAAGCATCGCTAAAAAGAATATCGCCGTTAGCACGACGCTCAAAATGAACAGCATGATCAACGTGAAAGTGGCTTCATTGATAATGCTGCCAAGATAGGTTGATGAATCATATAACGTGACTACGGTAAGTGGAAGTCCCGGCATAGATGAGAAATAACTCTCATAGACATTTCCAAAATATTGTATTGTAAGCGTCGTGTCCATTCGACTTCTGATCGCCTCTTTGACCAACGCCCTGTTACTACACTCCTCAATGAAGTTCTCTCGTAGGTTACGCTTACGTTCCGAATGGAATAAAACATTTCCGTCCGGACCTAAAATGGCAAATTGTATTTCGGACGGAATAGCGACTTCCGTCAAACAGAAAAGCTTTGTTTCCAGGGCCACCATATCCAGATTAAACTGGTTAATCTCCAAGCTGGCAGCCTTCAGCTCCTTCGCCGTCCTGGACGCGATGGCCTCGTTAACAGTCTTGAGCATCGACCGCTGCCGATTCATTTCCGCAACAGAGAGCGTCCACAGCGAAAAAGCGGTAGTAAGAACAGCAGCCCCCGCAATAAGGCAAAGGCTCATTTTAATGACATCATCATAGGTTATTCTCTCAAAAGGACTCACGATTATCAGCTTGATAAAAGGCAGTGAGAACAACACTATGAGAAAAATTGAAATGATCCAGATTGCTGTATCGGGACTGACAGAATGTTTAGCGTTATTGAAAGCATTCACTGATATAAGGCCGCATATCACAAAATCGGTATCTGCATTATGCTCGATCGGATGATAAAAAACGAAGTAAGGCTGACCGCTTAACGTATCCACTGCAACAAAATCAGAGTTGAGCCTGTTGTTAAATTCGAAACCCTTGGCCTGGTGGCTAAAATCCTTTGTCTGATATACAACGGAGGTCCCATCGACAACAATGTAATTTTCAAAAAAATCATTTCGGTATTGCAGGATATCAGAGAAAAATTTAATTACATCGTAATCGTATTTGACCAGCGAGTCCTTGCTTTGTCCCGAATACATTTTTTTCTTTGTGACCCCGCGGACGATAATTTCCGAAGAACCGAATGAACCATTTATTGAGATATCGATCATAACCGGCGGAAACATAGGCGCTGTCATATACGTCCTTCCATTCCTTCATGGATATGATTTCGCGTGACTCCAGCCCGTCAAATGTGGAGCGCTCTGAGTTGGAGTCTCCAGGCTCCCTTGAATAAATAGTGTCAAGGGTGAAAAGAATATTATTTCTTTTCTCCTTAATATTCTGGTCCATTCTTGCCAGAATCCTGAATCCGCGCTGGGTAAGTTCCTGCTCTCTTTTTGGAATGACCTGAACGAAATAATAATAAGCTAAAGCCGTCAAAAAGATAACGGCACCCAGCATGATCAATATCTTCCTGATGTTGATCCGTGAAGAGAACTTCATGGCCGCGTTTGTTTAAATGTAAAACAAGAAGAAACCAATCCATCAAGAACACACAGATGGTACCTGGTTTAAGGTGCAATCTGTGTAAGCTCAACTAAGTTGTAATAATTATCACACTCATCTAAAAGTTCAAAGCCCGAACTTACACCGAGGACCCACGGAAAATGTTAAAAGCGTTCCGTGAGAAAGTCGAGTAACGCAAAAAACCCACCTTACCTTCACTGGTTAAGTGAAAGAGTAGATGGGCTCTATCACGGAAGGTAAATAAGAGATACGACTTCTCCAACAGCACCGATCAAAATTCAAGGCCTGATTGTAGGGAGATCATTCAGAACTAATAACCTCTTCCCAGATATCTTATGTCCGTCGGCTGTTCGAGCTTATCGAAAGTCATTTTGATTCTAACATTCGCTTCATGAATCTGCAATCACTTTTTAAAATCATTTCCTAAAAAAGCACTTCTTGTGCACTTTGTAAAATTCGATTCGAGGACCGGTGGTAACGTGCAATTGGCGGTGGGGTTGTAACGTGAACAACTACAACACCGTTGAATGTTCGTGATTGTACACGTCCGATGGATCCGGCAGAACATGGACCCATGTCTACATTAAGCGTGACAATATGAGCTACTTTTAAAGCATTGGCTTTTGAGAATTAATGACCTGTCTTGTCAATTAGAATATAACCTCGACTTTTCAAAAATGAAGAAGGGATCCGTTCCATTTATAGGTGCTTCTTGAATTCGTAGACCACCCTACCAGTGCATGATATCCTATCCGCCAAGGTCTAACCGAATTTTTCCCATAAATTTAATGTCCTTTTTTTGTTAGTGAGTCTAGTCGTGCTTCAATGTCGGCGCGGGCATTGAGTGTTGTATCCCGGTCGACAATGATCGTTTGAGTGGACTTCTTGAGGAACGGCAGGTTTTGGACAACAACCAAATCACGTGTGGCCTGCATTTCTTGTTTGACGTTAATGCGCATTGCACTGTCGAATGTACGCTTGAATCGGTTATACGTGTCGGACATAACGACTGAATCATACCAAAATCTGATTTCACGTTGGTAGTATTTGTCGAACGTTTGTTTCCGTACTTGTCGATATATTTCGCTGTATTTCTTCTTCGGACGGAACCAAATCGAATTGAGTAGCGTGATCGAATCCCCACGCATCATTTTCTTCAGAAGCTTCCACTCTTCCGAGGTGATGACGTTATCTTCAGATACCGAATAGGCAACGGCCGAAAACCGGTTGACCGAAAAAGTGTCCAAGCCTGTGTTAACCTTAAGCGTTGAAAGCCGACGGGTTAGCGCCACGGCGGAATCGAGATCGATTTTAGCAACAGATAGTATAATTGAGTCAAGTAACGGTAAGCGCTCCTTGGGAAAGAGACCTGATTTTGGTATTTCCTTGTCGAAATCGGCGAGCGATGTTTCGAGGATCCTCACCTGCTCGATGGGTTCGCCAATCAGGAGTGAAAAAAAATTCTTCAGCGACTCTTCGGCATTAATTTTAGCCTGCGTGATGATCCCACTCATTTCCGCCTGCGTTCGCAGCTTGTTGAGGCAACTCTCTTTGACTTTAAGCAGACTTTCCGCGTTGCTCGCGCGATTCGTTGCCGCGATGATCTCAAAACCTTTTACTTTTTTCTCCGGTATGAACCACGGGTTGATATCATAATCCAGGATTTTCGGTTTGATGCCGAAGATATAGATATTTTTATTGGTTTTGTCATAGCGGAAGTTCCTTTCGGTAAAGCTACCAAAGTCGATACCGGCTTTTACCCATCCGCGGCCTATGGCAATGAGTTGCCGTTTTCTAAATGCCTTGCTATCTTTGAGTTCTTTCAATTCCACTTCTTTTTGTTTGACAAGATTGACTGCGATGAATGGCGCCGTTCCAAAATAGGTTTCTTTAACAAAAGTCGCGTTCCTATCCTTCCACACCGCCAGCAGCAACTCACCTTCACTGCCGGTGTTCTTTCTTCAAGGCAATCAGGGTTTCGATCATATCCTGATAAAAAGGATCGCTGATCAATCCCGGATTTGCATTATAGAAATGGTTCAACAGATCTTTTTTTCTTTGAAGCGCGCGAACGCGAATAGAATCACGGGCCGCATAAAATTCTTTCAACGCTTCAATGTATCGCACATTCAGATCAGTGACACCGTCCACTAGTGTTTTGTTACTTGACGTGACCTCAGCGATCAGCGTATCCTGAAGTGACGAAAGAACCTCTCCATAATATTCAGCTGTAACGAGTTGACCGATCTCCCGAATGCTGACGACCGTTATGGGCGTGTCTTCCAGTGTTTGTTTTTTTGGCGTGAGCAGTCCGAACGGGTCGAAGTAAGCAAAGATGAGAACACCGGCCACCACCAGTAGGATCTGCAGGATCAGTGTTACAGTTTTCGTAAAGATACCCGTGAACATTTTATTCAGCCTCCCCTTCGGTTAGGTCAAGTTCTTCGATCAGCACTCCTTCTTTGAACGTGATGTATATTTCTTCGTAGCCAAGATTTTTCAACAAGCCCTCCATGAGCAGCCTGGTCTTGACCTCGGTCGCTTTGATGATGCCGGTGTACTTCAGGTTGTTCCGGATATCGAGCTCGGCCAGTCGGTAGAAATTCTCCTGGTCGAAAATGTCGATCGTGTTCAGGAATTTGTCTTCGGTAATAGATTCATCGATCTTAAAATGCTTGAACGGGTAGCTGAAGTTGATCACCTCCACGTGCGGCAGTCGAATCTCGATGCGCTTGCCATCAATGCGCACATCCTCGGGCTTGAGCTTGTTAAGGTCGATGCCACTTTTAATGATAGCTTTGGAATATGCAGCAAATTGAGCCGTGTTGATGTGGATAATGCCCAACAGTTTTCTGTCGCTGGTGCCGAAAACAATTTTATCGATCGTCGTTTCTGTGGTGGCAAGCTTGGCAGCCTGCCGGATTTTGCTCACGACAAGGTATCTTTTATCCTTTGCGCAGGAAAACGCGGTAAGTAACATTAATATGTATATAGTGGCTCGCATCGGTCAGCCTTGTGCTGAATGATCTTCGAACTCGCCTGAAGTAGGTCCAGCAGACTGGGCTACATCACCAACAACGGAGTTGGCGGGCAAGGGAGGCTGTTGCGCAGTGGTGGTCGTTGATGGCGTCGACGAAGGCGAGCCGAGATGGTTGGCTATTTCCTTTTGGCCCTTCAACAACCTGCTTCTTGCTCAGCAATTCAAGGGACTTGCTGCCAAAGTAGAATGCGATCACCATGATGAACGCTGTCTTAATAAATTCGAAGTGATCGATGAGAAATTCGTTCTGCAGCAGCCGGTCGGGCATCGCGAGCGAAGCGATCATCATGGCCATTCCTCCTACTACCACAGACAAAGCAATGGTGCCGCGAATCGTGCCGGGAGGCAAACCCATGGACTCGGTGGCATTGGGATTCCGATCGGGTTCGGCGCGCAGAACCTGTAGCCAGCACTTTATTTTCCTGATCCTCCCAATCTTTGTCGGTCCAGCCAAGGTTGATGTTGTAAAAGTAAATAGCCCATACGTAGTATAGCCGTGAGCATGAGCAGCCATGCTACGATGATGGCCGCGGCGAGAATAAAGAAAAACAACTCCTTTACTCTTGGCGTGAACATGAACTTAAAGAGTATCATGTTCAGCACGATGAGGATAGGGAACAGCAACGCTCCCCATCGGATAAAATTTTTGAAGTCGCTCTGGTTACCCATGCGTTTCGATTGATTGTTGTTTTTACTGCTCATTTTGACTGGCTTTATCAGTTTGTCTGGCGATGAAGTCGGCGTCTTCTTTGTTGGTAGCGCCGGTCACCCACTGCTTTACTTTTTTATAAAGAAGATCGGCTATCTTCACGATAGGGCCGGCGAGACCCACGATCCATAGCCAGAAATCTTTCCAGAGGTCGGGCCGTGAGACAAGCAGGATGACAAGGAACACTCCTCCTGCGATGACGATCAATAGTAAAATCCTGCCCATGGGTTAAGGAACCTTTTTTTCAACGAGGGCTTTGCTCACCCATCCTTCCACTTCCACTTTCACGTGATACCATCCGTTGCGTTCACCCAGAATCTTGAGTGGCTTTTTCTTTGGCAACGGCAGCGCTACCTTAAGAAAGGTGGTGCCGGGACCTTCGCGAATGTTGAGCTTATCGACTAGAACCTCTCCTTCAGCTCCCTGGTGATCAATTTCGTCCACTTCTGATTCGCGATCGTTAACCAGTATCCGGTTACGAAAGCGATCCATTTGAAAGGCGGGGCCCGGATCTTGTTTGCGACCAGGAGCAATTTCATCATGCCCCAGTATCTGGGTTATGGTAGGGTAAGTCCCAATCAACGCCAGGCACAGATCCTGGCACGCCAGCACTTGCGCCTCGGTGTAGGTATGCCAGAAGCGGTTGAAATTTTCGTTACGATGTTTGGCTTCAATCACATCGTTCGGAGAATATTTTCTGCCGTACTCACTCACATATTCACTACCGGCCCGTTGCAAGTAACCTGCATTATCAAGCTCTATGCCGATGGAAAAACCATTGAAATTTTTTCTTCCTCCGAACGAGCTTTCACCTGCGTGCCATGCAATTTTGTTGAATGGTATGATCTGGTAAATCTGGCCGGAGCGGTCGATAACAATGTGAGCCGAAACCTTTGAGGTAGGATTTGCAAGCCAGTTGGCTGAGCTTTCGCCGCTGATGCCAGCGGTGTAGTGAATGATGATGGTATCGGGACCTGCAATATCCCTGTGGGCGACGCCCGCCTTCTCCTTGAAAACTACTCCGGGGCTGTTGATCTTTCCCGTCTGATTATCGATGGTGATGCTCATATGATGATCGGTAGGTGTTCATAAGACGTATGGCGAACCTGCTCATGGACACATTCCAAATCCACACAACAGGTCTTCGGCACGATGGAACGAAAAATATAAAACCCATAGTACTGTTGCTTCTTTAAGCAACGAAACGATGGGCTTCGAATCGAATATAGACATGCCAGTTCATTTTTGCAATTGTTTGGTTTGATTTATTCTGAGCCTTCTAGAATAAATCAAACCAACTGTGTAAGAGCTTTTGGTTAATTCATCAATGCCTTCCTGTCTGAACCTGAAATCCTGATCCAATGGTTGGACTGGTTTGATCTTTTTCTTCTCATGGATAAGTTTATAAACAAGGGCGCGAAGTTTTAGTTCAGCGACAATTCATCCGTCGTTAGTAACTCGTTTTGATATTTGTTTGATAGCTGCATTGCGAGTTCTTCTCTGAGTTCGATGAGTTCTGATTTTATTTCGGGCAAAATCACCAGCAACGGATCTGGATGGAGTACGAGATGAAACAAAGGCTTTAGAAAATCTGACTATGTCATTAGGCATACTTTCATGGGCTGTTCATCTTCCGCATAGCATTTACTGCCGGAAACAAATACCTATAAGTAGGTATTGGAGTCGTTTCATATTTTCGCTTTGTTTGCAGCGCAAGATGGGACTTGGTTAAGTTATAACATATTCTCGCGCAGCTTACCCAATGCAATCAATGATTGGTAAGGTTCGTAAATAATCTTGAGATGAAGATTAGAATTTGCAGGCATGAAACCTGACAGGAGAAATTTCAAATTACTAGCTTAATATAAATGTTATGTACAAAGTTAAATTTGATCCATCAGGGCAACCACTCACAATTAACATTAACTATTTCGGTGGATGTACCGTAAGTTATGTTTACACACTGTGGGAAAAAAAAAGTAATGCAAAAGTGGATGAGAAATCAGGAAATAATCAAAATGATGAAGACGACAACTTTAATCTCCCTTCTCCAATCGTCCATAATGATGGTCGAATAATAGAAATATTCTCTACAATGAAAAACCCGGATTCCCAGGATACCGAGGAAATTGCTGCAATCCAAGTTCTTCGGGAAACATCGTGCTTGCATGTGAAGGAAAACCTCTCGAAAGATTAAGGGGCAAAGAATATACCGTGACGGAACAGGAAACAATTCTCGCGAACAAAACAACTTTAAATGATCCCTTTATAATGCTGGTTGTATGAAAGCTTTTTTTACCGTATGCGCAACGATAATTTTTTGGGTTGCTTTTCCGTACTTAACAAGTGCCCAAGACGAACCAAACATGCAAGAGATATTTGTGAAAAAAGCCGACACTGCCGTGTTAAACCAGGTGAAGCTAGATTTTTCTGTTCCAGATATGCCTGTTTTCAAAGCGTTGGGAAAAGATCCTAGCAATTTACTAAGACCTTCTTCAGCAAAAGATGTTGCCTTTGCGATCGGTAATTTCAGAAGCACTGGCAGCACAATCATACCGAAAAATTTTTCTCTCGAGGTTGCGCCCGGGCTTTTTAAGCCATGGTATACGTTATCAGAATATCAGAAAAAGGGTTGGATAAGGTTTATAACTAAAGCAAGGATATCCATTGGGGCTGACAACAATGAAGAAACTGGCACTAATAGTTTTGCCGCCGGCCTCAGGTTCACCTTGTTGGATAATTCTGATTTTCGAAAAGATTCAGTTTTTTGAAAGAGAAAATCTTCAAACTACAAGATCGGCATACAGTTACATGGAAAAGAATAAGGGATGAAATCATTGTTAAAAGAGGCATCACGGTTGCAGAATACGCAGGACTACCAGACACAGGAGAAAAAAGATATTATTGAAGAAGCACGTATAAAAGCAGTGGAAGAGATCGGATCAGATCTCGATTCGGACATTCAGCGCGCGCTAATGGAATATAAGAAAAACAATTGGAATGCTTCTAAAATTGATTTTGCCTATTCTATATTGAGTCAATCCCAAGATAGCTTGTTCGAAAATGCGCAGGTAGAAAAGCATTTATTCTGGTTAGTCTGGGCAATCAAGCCAGGGAAGAATAACACTTGGGGCCAGGTAATATTTGGTGTTAATAACAACGTTGTTAGGCATGAGGACAAATTCTATAATCAGTTGAATGGTAATATTAGATTTTATGCCGGTACCAACCGTTTCAAGGGGTTTATCGAAGCGCAGTACCAAAATTTGGATAGTCCAGTCAGGCGGGTAGAAACATTATATTCACAAATTGGGATAGAGATAGCGGTGTATAAAAGTATCTGGATACACTTCGGTACAGGAGTATTAAATGCCCTCGACGGGGACACGTCCTCCTATCTCCGCAGTAATTTAAATTTATACTTTTCGTTCCCAGAGAATTTGAAACTGTTTTAGCTAGCGTGCGGGTTCGGGATCAGGCACCCCTTCATGATTTCAACCATCACATCCACTAATAGCAATTCAACTATTTTTAAATATCTTCAATAAGGTAACTAGACCTCCATCGCCGTTTGACTCCGCTCATGAAAACAATCAAATGTAATGCTATTCCGCAGGGTTGTAGTAAATTTAGGGAGATAAAAATGACATATATGACCCAATGTCTTGGTGCAATTCACTTTGAAAATCCTCGTTCCGAATCTTCAAAGTTCTCTCCAGGAAAGTTAAGTAAGACTGTGTGACCAGCAAATAATGGCGCGTCTAATGGAATACTTTAACAGACGATGAGCTTCTAAAATAGTTGATCGCGGATTTTTCTTCCGTGGATTCAAACCCGAAACGCACGTGAATGAGTTCATATAAGAGCCTCAATTTTCGCAATCCTGCTTGCAATTGTTACTTTAGAGATTAGATTTTGAATCAAGGCAATGCGGTCAATGACTCTTATTCTCAAAACGATCCTATACGGATTAGCCATCACTTGTTTGGTACAATGCAGCAAGCCAATCGAATTACCGGAAGGCGATGCTGGTAACGGTGGACTTTTTATTCCTGGAGGTTTCGAGGCCCTGGTAGTCACCGACAGTATTGGCCGTGCAAGGCATATTACTGTAAACGACAACGGAGATATTTATGTAAAGCTTACATTCAACGATAGCATGCATGGGCGCGGTGGGACGGTTGGTCTTCGCGACACTAACTCAGATGGCAAAGCTGACACCATAGCCTACTTTGGTGATTATACAGATGAAGGCCATTCTGCCGTAGGGGTAACCATCCACGATGGATATCTATACACCAGCACGGTGAGAAGAGTTCTAAGAAATAAGCTAACGCCTGGAAAATTAGTCCCCGAAAGTGAGACGGAAGTAGTACTGACTGATGTCGATGAAAATGTGGTGAAGAACTGGCACACCACAAAACCGCTCGCCTTTGATAATAATGGGAACATGTATGTTCCTTTTGGCTCTCCTTCCGATGCATGTCAGGATATCACTAAATACGGTCCCATAGGGATACCCGGTGGTCATGGACTTGATCCTTGCCCCGAACTGGAAGAGCATGCGGGGATCTGGCGGTTTGATGCTACCAAAACCGGGCTAACTCAAAAAGATGGGTATCGATTTGCAACGGGTATACGAAGCGTTGTGGGTATGCAATGGAATCCGATCGATGAAAGCCTCTATGCCGTGGGAAATGGAATAGATAATTTTCACACTATGTTTCCCAATCTCTATACATCGTGGCAAGCGGCCGTTCTCCCGGCTGAGACTCTTTTGAAAGTAACAGAAGGATCAGACTTTGGATGGCCCTATGCCTACTATGATCAAATGCTGGAAAAAAATGTTCTGCAACCTGGATACGGTGGTGATGGAAAAAAGACTGAAAGGGCGGATAAATTTGATAGCCCTGTTATAGCTTTTCCCGGCCATTGGGCTCCTATGGATATTTTGTTCTACCAGGGGAATCAGTTTCCAGAGCGGTATAAAAATGGTGCATTCATTGCCTTTCATGGCTCAACAGACCGGTCTCCCTATCCGCAAGCTGGATATATTGTCTGTTTTATTCCATTTGAAAATGGGAAGGCTACTAAGAAATGGGAAGTCTTTGCTGATGGTTTTACCGGAGTGGACACGGTGGTAAATACCAGTGATGCTGTTTATAGGCCAATGGGTCTGGCCACAGGGCCAGATGGTTCGTTGTATATCAGTGAATCAAATAAGGGAAAAATATGGCGCGTGATGTATAAAGGAGATAAAGATAAATTTGGTGAAGATGAACTGGCGTCTATGGAAAAACGAAAATCCAGGTCGTATATACAAACACCGGATGAAGTAAAGGACAACTTGCATCAAGGCGATGAGCTGGAAGGAAGCATATTGTACGATACCTACTGTGCCATGTGTCATCAACGGAACGGTCAGGGTGATAATAATCGTTTTCCTCCGCTAGCAGGTTCCGATTGGGTAACCGGAGAAGAAACGAAATTAATTAGCATAGTTCTTAATGGCTTGGGGGAGAGATAAAAGTAAACGGAAAATCCTACAACGGAATCATGCCTCCGAATAGGCATTTAGATGATCATGCCATTGCTTCCATTCTAACATACATCAGAGGAAACTTTGGAAATAGCGCTAAGTCAATTGATGCGTTGAAAGTTCAAAAAGTTCGCCAGCTTTCTGTTGTTGAGAAAATGATCGTGTATCCCAATAGGTTGAGAATTGATGAGTTTGTATTCTCGTGACGAAAAGAATCGCGATGGGTGGTCGAGCGACCAACTATAACTATTTGGGGTGTATGGAATACAAAACGCCCAGAGGCGGGGCGCTTTAGTTTTTCTTACTTGTGATCCCGCTGGGACGATTATAGGTTGGTTAACAAATTAACGGTTAGACCAGTAGGCATTCCGTTATTTCGGACAACTCAGGTCTGGCGCAACTGTTCCGCCTAGGGACACTTGGGACCTGTATGCGGCAGTTCTCCAGATCGCAAAACCCGCGAAGGGTCATGTTGATTGCTGCAATAAGATTCCTGTACCGCCACTCATGGCTTGAAGTGATAAGTGTTACTGTCATTTTGATGCGATATCACTAGCAAGATTTTTTATTTCCGCTTCACTCAGCGCCCTATTATATGTCCTCACTTCCTTCATCTTTCCTGTAAAATAATCGTTCTGTCCGAAGCCTAAGCGCAACGGCTGATCGTGCGAGAGGTCGTACAACGAGGGGTCAAACGCATCAGACTCCTGTATCAAACTTCCATCCACGTATAATTTCAGTTTGCCACCCGCGCGGATTGCTGTAATGTGCTTCCATCCTGACCCCAGATCTTCATGATACGATACATTTTTACCGGCTTCCATGGCGAACACCTTTCCTCTTATATCCGCCGGCGCGTCCAGTGCAGAGCTTGTACAACTGCCGATGCCGGCAAAGAGCTTTCCGTTGTATACCGTCATGCTGGTAACGCGAGTCCAGGCATTGACTTGTTCATTGGTGGGATTCCCTCCATTTTCAATAGGGGGCACGGGCGTCCATCCCTCCGGCGAGTAAAATTCTTTAATCACGGTCCAGGTCGAGTCGCTTTCGTGGCGCGATACAGTCGCGCGGGGAATCGATCCGCCATATAATTTTCCATTGTACACAACCAGTGCATTCACTTCCGTCCCATCGCGGCCAACACGACCGAAAACTTTCCACCGCTCGCCCCCAAGATATCTTGAAACTTTAGCCAGTGGCCAGGTACCCGCGATCAGATCGCCCTGATACACCGTAAGAGAATGGGTTTGCAGGGTGCTCTCCGGTTCAGACGGGACACCCGCATACATCCATTGCTGACCATCAAATGCATATGCGCTGGGAAACGCAACAAAAAGTTTGTCGCGGTAAACTCGGGAAGAATGAGGAAAACATTTCCTAGGGCCTTCGGTGGGAAACTTACTGGATAGCTTCCATACCTTGCCTGTATCCTGTGTAAACATTGCCTGCGTGTTGGGGCCACCTCCTGCAAACAACTTTCCGTTGTAACTGGCCATATTCGTCAATGTCCTGTTGTCGCCGAGCGGTCCACTGACTTCTTCCCAGCTTGTGCCTCCCATGTACCTGTAAACACGTCCGGGATCATATCTGCCGGGTTGATTTACGCGCGTCCAGTCGTATGAGCTGGTTGCAGCATACAACTCGCCATTGTGAACGATCAGTGGAAGTACTCCTTCGGTTTTTTCATTTCCAACACGGCCACAATCCGTCCATTGCTGTCCGCCTTCATAGCGGAATACATGGGCCCAATCTTTCTGATCCTTTGCGCCAGCGATCGCCGCATACAATTTCCCCTTATAAACGGTGAGTGAATTGCTGACATAGTTGCTGGTGAGGCTCGGCCTGCCGCAGTCCTGCCATTCGGTAGCCTGCGCGTTGTCAATGCCGAAATAAAGGTGGCGGTCAGTACCCTGACTCTGGTAGCCTCCTGCGCTGGAACTCACCGCCAGTGTAATACCTTTTCGCTGAGTGGGATCATAAAAATCCACTACATCGCCGACAATGTCATTGATAGGGCCGGGCAACTGAATCCATAGGCTGATGGAAAAGTCTCCGCTGCCAAGCTTCAGTGAAGCGCTTGAAGGAATTTCGATGTACGATTTTTTCCCGTCGAATGATCCACTGTCCAGGCTAACGCCATGGTTGATGCCGTGATTTTCGTTCCCGGAATAATCTTTACAGTCGCCCTGCAGTTTCCAGTAGCCAACGAGGCCTTCCTCCTTTTGCGGAGAAGAGCAGCTTGTGGTGATCAGTGCTGTCATGATACATGCTAAAAATAGTATGGAATGAGTTAATTGGGTCATGGTCGATCTGCTTAAAGGTTGTGGGAGGGACTTTTGATACTACCAATTTAGCAGAATAATTGGGAGGAACATTGGTTCCGTCCTCGGGCGCTCGTCTGTTATCGATTTGAATCACCCCTCTTTGAAAGATTAAAGGTTGGACGAAATATCCCTGCTTACACCCACTCCTCCGCCGCGTCTACCAGAGCCTTCCACAAGTGCAAAGCGAAAGAACTTCGGACCATGACACGGTAACGAAACGGAGCAATATGGCAGACGATCACCGGTGCCTTCGCCATGAGTCCCTGGGAGACACTTGCAATAGGGAAACTTTTTTCCCGGAGATCCTGATCCCAAAGGTGGGCGAGCACTTCACGAACCTTAGGTCCTTCAAGTTCAATGGTAGTTCGCTGGCCGCTGACATCAACTACGCTGAAATGATAGTGGTTCTTCAACAGCAGCGGTGCGAGCTTCTGCTCAGCTTCCTGGAATCCTACAATAAGCCACCAGTCCGGTGCAAGGCACAGGGCATGGGCTTCACCTCCACCGGATATTGACCCCTAGGATCTGGCCTGGCTTCCCCGGCAGATCCATGCCCAGCGCTTCAGCGACTGCGGCTTGCGTTGAGGTCCCGGGCGCCACACGAAGATCGATGGTATGCAATCCTGGCAATTCACGAATCGCCACCGTAGCGACGGTTCCCATGTTCATTCCTTCCAGCGGACTTTCTTTGGCGATCATGTGTGGGTTTTAAGAGTCTCTTCGGATGTTCTCCTTGTCAATGAATACAGCGTCACAGATGGTGGCACGCAGCACTTTTTTTCCCGATAGCATCGATGGGCACGGCCACCACTTCACCCATCCGGTTCAGGCCATCGGCCACCAGTGCCAGTGCGAACGCACGCCCAAGCGCCGGCGAATAGTAAGAACTCGTCACAAAACCGGTATGGCGGGTTTTGCCATGCTCGTCCGGTTGTGCGTTAAGTACGGTGATGTATGCTCCCTCCGGAATGACTTCGTCATCGTTCTCTGGCAGCAGGCCAACCAGCTGCAGTCTCCCCGTTGCCTTCAGATAGGGCAGCTGGAAGGAACGCTTTCCGATGAACTCTTTCTTCTTGGAGACAATCCAGGACATGTTGAGGTCATACGGCGTTTGAGTTCCGTCGGTGTCCTGCCCAACGATAATGTAACCCTTTTCCGCCCGCAGCACGTGCATGGTCTCTGTGCCATAGGCAGTCAGGTCATAGGGACGTCCGAGCGCCCACAGTCGTTCCCAAATATGGCGGGCATGGCCCCAGGCAACGTTGATCTCGAATGCCAGCTCTCCTGAAAAGGAGATTCGCGCGATGCGCACAGGTATGCCGTTGATCGTCGCCATCTCGGCTGTGCATGAAGGGAAATGCATCTTTTGAAAGGTCAATGTCTGTGACCAGTTCCTGGAGGAGCTGCCTGCTTTTCGGGCCCACCAGCGCGATCGTCGAAATATGCTCGGTAACCGAGGTGCAATAGACCTTCAGGTCAGGCCACTCCGTCTGCAGCCACTCTTCCAGCCATGCCAGCACCCGGGCAGCACCTCCTGTGGTGGTGGTCATCAGGAAATGGTTTTTACCTAGCCGGGTCGTTACACCGTCATCAAAGACGATGCCGTCAGCCTTGCACATCACTCCGTAGCGGCACTGCCCTTCCGGCAATGTCGAGAACATATTCGTATAGATGCGGTCGAGGAAAACCGCAGCGTCCGGACCCTGGATATCAATCTTTCCGAGGGTGGAGGCGTCCATCACGGCCACACCCTGTCTGGCTGCCACGCACTCACGCCGAACGGCATCTTCCATGCGCTCTCCCGGCTTCGGGAAGTACCACGGTCGCTTCCATTGCCCCACGTCCTCGAATACTGCACCAGCTTCAACATGCCATTGATGGAGCGGTGTGATGCGGATGGGATCGGAAAGCAGTCCGCGTTCACGTCCGGCAAGTGCAGCGAACGGCACCGGCACATAAGGTGGCCGGAAGGAAAGGGTACCCACATCAGCAGGTGACAGGCCGGACTTTCCACCTTGCGCAACACCATTAAGTTGGCAAAGTGCACCGATGGTGAGCATGCCGCTGGTCTTGCCCTGGTCGTGTGCCGTGCCTATGGTGGTGTATCGTTTGATGTGCTCGATGCTGATCAACCCTGCCCCTACTGCACGGCGCAGATCGTGCAGCGTTGCATCGCGCTGCAAGTCGATGTAAGCGTGACGGGCCTGCTCGGGATCGAGCGCCGGACCGAAGAATACCAATGGATCGTCGTCGCCGCCGAAGTCGCCGGCCAGCATGCCTGCGGTGCGGAGCCGGTCAGTAGAGTGGCTAACCAGGAAGGCCGCGTGTTCCTCACTCCACTGCGGTTTGATGCCGATGTGGGTCGCCAGATCTACGATCGGGGTCCAGCCCCCGGATACTGCGAGCAGATCGGCAGCTGTTTGAAATGTTTCATTCGTGTCGAGGTCTTGTATGGTGACACTGTGCAAAGCCCCTTCTGCATTGGAAGCAGTGTCGAGAACAGTGGCGCGGAAGCGAACCGGAATACCCGCCGCCCTTGCTGCATCGACACTGGGACCTCGTGCCCCGGGCCGCGCATCATAGATACCTTGCACCTGTACCCCGGCAACGTGAAGCCTAAGCGCATCACGATATCCCTGGTTGTCAACAGTTGCAACCACGGCACGCTTGAAGATCCGCACACCATGAACCGCAACATAAGTCGCTGCTGCATGGGAGAGCATGATGCCGGGCCTGTCGTTATTTGCGAAGATCAATGGGCGCTGGAACGCACCCGGTGCCAGCACGACCCGATCGGCACGGATATGCCAGACCCGGATGCGCGCGCGCTTGGCCGGTGCGGAATTCCCAAGGTGATCGCTTCGCCGCTCAATGGCGACGACATAATTTTGGTCGTACAAGCCAACTGCAGTGCACCTGCACAGATAAGTAAGGTTTGCATGCGCGAGAACATCCCGCAAGGCAGATGGTAATTCCAGTCCAAGGTGCCGGAGATGACCACCAGGTCCTGACTGGTCGTCGATCAGCAGAACTTCACGGCCTGCACGCAGGTGCTCATCCGCCGCCATAAGTCCCGCAAGACCTGCTCCTATGACCAGCGTATCAACATAGCGATTGGTCTTGTCGTAGCGTGCTTCATCGGGAGGCTCGGGCAGTGCACCGAT
Organism: uncultured Bacteroidota bacterium; assembly: GCA_963739105.1. Taxonomy (GTDB): domain Bacteria; phylum Bacteroidota; class Bacteroidia; order Cytophagales; family Cyclobacteriaceae; genus Chryseolinea. The sequence goes on from CAVTZI010000044.1 coordinate 18,831, forward strand.
GCCGGTAAGACTGCGTGCAGCCAGTCCGTTAGCCACTTCAATGACAGTGGCCGGAAGCATCGATTCCTTTGTACCTGATACCAGCTGAACGAGTGCATTGGGTTCTTCAACGCCCAATCCGACGACACCGCGCGGACGGCCATGGTAGGTGCTGTTGGTTATTGACAGCAGACCGCTGCGCAGCAAGGCAGCCGCCATCGGCTCACCCTGATGCCCCTTGTAGAGCTTGTCATCAAAACTGAATGAAACTTCGCTCATGCCTTCGAGCCCTCCTGCCCGTCCCGATAGCTATCGGGATTACCGGGCGCTTTTGGTTGTGTGGTGAAGGGAAGATATGCCGGCCCGATCTCATGGGTGATGGTATTGCGCCATAGGTTGAACCACCGGCCACATCCAGCGAAGTGCACCCACCGCTCGGCAAGCCACCCCTTGGGGTTAGCACGGATATGAAGGTATTTCGCCCATTCGCTGTCGGTCAGCGCATTGGGATCTGGGTAGGCTACTCCGGCCTCAGCTCCGTAATGGAACTCGGTTTCGTTGCGCAGGCCACAGTGGGGACAAGGAATGTAAAGCATAAAATATATAGTTTTTAGTGGTGCGACCCCGGCCGCTCCATGTTCGTCGATAAGATGCCCTGTCACGAAGCGGTCAAGCGCGAAGGGCCGGTTCAATTCATGCGGGGTGCCGTGTGCCATCGTGTAGGCCATGACCCAGCCCGAACCAGGCGTGGCCTTGAAACCACCTGTTCCCCAGCCGGTGTTGATGAACAGGTTCTCCACCGGAGTGAGGCCGATGATAGGCGACGCGTCCGGAGCGATATCAACGATACCTCCCCAGGTCCTCAGCACCTGCGCACGGGAGAAAATAGGAAACAATTCCAGCGCAGCCGCCAGCTGGTGTTCGATCACATGGAAGCCGCCGCGCTGTGCGTAGGAGTTGAAGGCGTCGGTCCCCGCTCCCATCACCAGCTCACCCTTGTGGGCCTGGCTGACATAAACATGAACAGCGCCGCTCATGACCACGGTGTTGAGCACCTGTTCAAGCAGTGGACTGACCAGCGCCTGCAATGGCCGGCTCTGGATTGGAATGGAGAATCCGGCGAGATCGGCTAGCAGCGACGAATGACCAGCCGCAACGAGGCCCACCTTGCCGGCAGCGATGGTGCCCTGGGAGGTGTGTACGCCCTGGACTTTATTGTTCCGGATATCAAAGCCTGTCACTTCGGTGCCCTGGATGATATCCACCCCAAGATCGCTCGCTGCTTTCGCATAGCCCCAGGCCACCCAGTCATGTTTGGCGATGCCGCCACGCGGCTGGTAGGTGGCACCATGAACCGGATACCGCACATCCGGACTGATATTGATGATGGGCACCAGCTTCTTCACCTCTTCTGGAGTGAGCCACTCACTGTCGATGCCGTTCAGGGCATTCGCATAGAAATTCCGGCGTTTCGATCGCACATCACTAACTGAATGTGCAAGCGTCAGCACACCACGCTGGCTGAAGAACATCTCATAGCCAAGGTCTTCCTCCAGAGTCTCCCATAATTTTAGTGAGTGCTCGTAGATGGCCGCCGATTCATCCCATAAATAATTAGAGCGGATGATGGTGGTATTGCGGGCCGTGTTGCCTCCTGCGAGCCAGCCCTTCTCCAGGACCGCGATGTTGGTCAGGCCATGATTCTTTGCCAGGTAATAGGCGGTTGCAAGTCCATGACCGCCACCGCCCACGATGACCGCATCGTATGCTTTCTTCGGCTTCACCAGCTTCCACAGCTGTGGAGGCTGCTCGGGGAGAGTGGCTGCTCGCCGTCGTCCGATCGTGCCGGGGGGCAAAGTATCGTGTGTGCTAATCATGAGAGGAGTGCAAAATCAATAATTAACAATAAAAAATAAACAATCAACTATTTCTAATTTTGATTGCTGATTTGTATTGATGCCACATATAGAGAATTCAAATTCATGATCTCAATCGTGTCATTTGTGGATCGAACTGCGGATCCTGTCCTACGGTGGCCGGGTAATCGCGGTCGAAATATCGGATGGAGAGGCCTGTACCCTGCGTGCTCAATTCTGCGGGCACCCAGGCATAAGCGAGTTGCTTGCCAATGGTATGACCGAAGTAGGCACTGGTGACATAACCCACCACTTTGCCTTGATGCAGGACCGGCTCCTTGCCCAGCACTACATGCTGAGGGTTCTCAAGCACCAGACATACTAGACGCCTGGTCAGTCCGTTGGGATTTAATTCATTGAAAGCCTCAGCGCCTTTATATCCTCCACCCTTGCGGACCGCAAAGGACAGCCCCGCCTCATGAGGGTTGTGCTCACTGTTCATGTCCGTCCCGTAACTGCGATATCCTTTTTCCAGGCGCATGGAGTTGAATGCTCCACGACCGGCTGCAATGAGTCCGTATTTCTTTCCTGCCTGCCACAGCGTGTCCCAGAGTTTCAGCGCAAAGTCGGCGGTGGTGTAGATTTCATATCCCAGCTCGCCAACGTAAGAGAGTCTGCACAACGTCACCGGTACATGCCCGAGATATGTGTTCTTTAGCCGGAAGTAGCCGAGTGCCTCGTTGCTCAGGTCATCCCTGGTCAACGACTGAGCGAGTTCCCGCGACTTAGGTCCGAAGAGCCCCAGCCCAACGGTCCCGGCGGTGATGTCACGCACATGCACGGTGGCCGGTGCCATCTGCCTGAGGTAATTGATATCGATGTTGCTGTTCACGCCGATGAAAAAGTCGTGCTCGCCACGTCGCATGACCGTGATGTCGCTCAGGATGCCGGCCCTTTCGTTAAGCATCAGGCAATAGGTGATGGAGCCCGGCTTCTTCTTGAGATTTCCTGTTGTCAATTGCTCGAGAAACTCCAACGCGCCGTTGCCGGTGACCTCGATGCGTTTCAGGGTCGTGATATCGAACAGGCCGACACCTTCCCTGACCGCGCGGGCCTCAGCACCGATGATCGGCGACCAGAATTTCGAACTCCAGTCATCCCGTTGCGGACATTTGTAGTGTGCGAGAAGTCCGGCGTTGGCTTCGTACCATTGTGGTCGCTCATAGCCGGAAGCTTCGAGGAAGAAGCCACCGAGTTCCTGCTGACGCGGGTAGAAACCTGTGGTGCGGATGGGACGTGGCGACTCCATCGGTTGCAACGGGTGCAGCAGGTCATACACTTCGACGTAGTTCTGCGCACCGCGTTCTTCGATATGCAGTGATCCCAACTGGTGGGTTTCAAAACGGTTGACATCGCATTCATGCACAGCCAGTGTGGGATGACCATTGACGATCCACTCTGCCATCGCGCGTGCCACACCACATGCATGGGTGATCCATACTGCCTCAGCAACCCAGAAGCCTTTCAACCCCGACCATTCACCCATCAAGGGGAAGTTGTCCACGGTGAAGGAGAACAAACCATTCATCGATTCGACAATCTCGCTGCCCTTCAGTGCAGGAATGACTTCGGTCGCACCCTCCATGGCTCCTTTCCACTCCTCAGGAGTGAATGGCATCTGGCTCGGCATTACTTCAGCGAGTTCGTTGGGAAGGATGTCCTCCGCCCTCACAGGAAGTGGCCGGTGTCCGTACCACCCAACCGCGAGACTCTGTCCTCTCTGCCTGAAATAAAGATCAGAACCCTGATGACGGAGCACAGGCAATTCAGCTTCACCCTTGTAAGAGAGCAGTTCAGGCATAGGCGCCGTGTAGCAAAGCTGGTGCGCCAATGGCTGTATAGCCTTCGACATGCCCACCATCGCTCCAATCTTCGGCCCCCATATTCCGGCGCAGGAAACAACGATATCTGCCGGGAATGATCCTTGTGTTGTTTGAACACCGGTGACGCGACCGTCGCTCTGATCGATGGCAAGGACTTCGCAATCTGAAATGAATCGCGCACCGCGGCTGATCGACCGCTCACCCATCACTTCGCCAGCGCGTATAGCCCGGGCGATACCATCATCGGGCACGTATAGTGCACCCAGCAATTTATCACGAACAAGAAGCGGATGCAATTTCAACGCTTCCTCAGGAGGAATCACACGCGCGTTAATCCCGGCGGACATGGCCAGTCCCGCCCTGCGGTGAAGGTCGGCCAGGCGCTCAGGCGTCGTTGCAAGCTCCATGCTGCCCACCTTGAGGAAACAGGTCTCGCCGTTATGGCGAAGGCCATGAAGTTTTTCAACGGTCTGGCTGGCGAACTGCGCCATGGTACGCGAACCATTGGTCTGGAAGACAACGCCAGGCGCATGTGATGTGGAGCCGCCGGGTTTCCAGAGCTTACCTTTTTCAATGACGACTACATCGTTATACCCGCGGTCGGTGAGCTCGTCGGCCAATGAACAACCAACGATGCCGCCTCCTATGATTACAATCTTTGGCATCAGTGCGCCGGGGTTCCTGTGAGTTGATCGCGATACCAGGAGAGAAACTGCTTCACAAGATATTCCTCGTCGGCGAGTGGACCCGGCATGTAGCCACCGGAGCAAATGCCGCGGTAGGCACCTTCTGCCAGACTTTGATCCTGTGCATTGGTCTGGGTCCATACCCTGGTCAGGTCGTCAAGATTATAATCAACACCTTCCACCGCATCGGCGGCGACGAGCCACTTGGTCCGCACGAGGGTCCGGTCAACCGACAGAGGGAAGACCGCGAAGGTGACAATGTGGTCACTTAAAAAGTGATTCCACGAATTCGGATGAGTCCACAAGGAAAGTCCGCTTCCCTCCGCTCGCTTTAAAGTGCCGAGCAGTTTTTTGCAGGCATGTTCAGGTTTCATCGTGTGGGATATACATTGATTGGCCAGCGGCAACCGTACAGCGCGGAACCATAAGCCATCAGGAAACTCCTGAAGTTCATAAGGAAGGCCGAGGCTTTCCCACTCGCTTTCCTTTTCCTGGAGCATCTCCTGAAAGCGTTGCTCCGAGGCGCTGCACATTATCCTTGTCGAGACCCTTGCCAAACCCATAGCTGTAAAGCGGTACCAGCAGTTCAGGATGATTGGTGGGGCAATGCAGGCACTCCCTATTATTTTCTATGACCAGCTTCCAGTTGCAGGCTTCAATGATATCCTTCTGGCAGGCTACTTTGGTCTTAGGCAACTCGTATGGAGCGAGGTATGGAGTAAGTCTGGTGCGCACCTCTTCGATATCAGGCGGTGCGGGCGTGGTAAGGCAAACATAAATAAGGCCACCGATCACGGCGACTTCTATTGGATTCAGTCCGAAATTTTCCGTGGGAAAGTCGGTAGGCATCCCGTGAGCACGCAGGAGCTTTCCCTCAAGGTCGTAAGTCCAGTTGTGGTAGGGACAGACGAGCCGCCGGCATTTGCCTTTCTCCCCCGAGACCAGTTCATGACCACGGTGCCGGCATACATTGTAAAATCCCCGCACTTCCCCGCGTTCCGTCCGCTGCAGAAAAAAGGACCGCGTTCCGATTTTTAAAGCAACATAATCGCCTGTTTTGGGAAGGTCCGCCTCACAAGCCACATAAATCCATCGACTGTAGAAAATTCGCTCAAGCTCCTCCTGGAAAATTTCGTTGCTTGTATAGTAGCGCGAAGGCAGTGTAAAATTTGTATCAATTCCTGTTAAAGACATGGTGATTTTTTATGGTCGGAGTCAAATCCAACAACTAAAACTAAAACATTCAAGGTAAGTTTGCCATATTCTGCTGTAATTTTAGATTGAATAACTATTCAATCTAAAATATTTCCTGGAAAAATTTAAATCTGCACACCTGTTCATTAGATTTTGTTAATTATGTAAAATCAATATCCTGCAATTTAGATTCAAATATGAAGGATTCTCCAGGTACTGACAGTAACGACCTTGCCAAGTTTGGTTATCGTCAGGAATTAAAACGCTCGATAGGTAGCTTCTCAAGTTTTGCTGCAGGCTTTTCTTACATTTCTATTCTTACTGGTCTTTTTCAGATGTTTCATTTGGGTTATGGCATTGCCGGACCCGGATTTTTCTGGACCTGGCCAATTGTATTGACAGGTCAATTGCTGGTGGCGCTCTGCTTTGCAGAACTGGCTTCGAGATTTCCCTTGTCTGGCGGAGTTTATCAGTGGGCAAAGTTTACTGGCAATCCTTTCTTTGGATGGATGACAGGCTGGATTTATCTGGCTTGTCTTATTACCACTATTGCTGCAGTGGCCATGGCATTTCAGGTTAGCCTGCCCCAGATTTCAAGTTCCTTCCAGATAATTGGAACCTCAACTGATGCAAAATCGGTTGCATTGAATGCCATTTTACTGGGTTCAATTCTCATTGTTATAAGTACGATAATCAACGTCAGAGGTATTAAGCTACTGGCTGTAATTAATAACATTGGTGTCTTTGCCGAACTGATTGGGATTGTATTTTTGATAGTTCTGCTGTTTCTAAATAGAGAAAGATCTCCGATCGAAGCTGTCGTCGTTGACTCTGAACTCAAGTCTTTTCCTGGCCTGACGACTTTAATGGCGGCTGCCGCCCTGACCGCCTCTTATGTGCTTTATGGATTCGACACTGCCGGAACACTTGCTGAAGAAACTCATGATCCTCGCAGAAGGGCTCCCCGTGCTATCTTGCAGGCTCTTCTTGCCGCCGGACTTGCCGGATTACTGGTATTACTTTTTGCTTTGATGGCAGCGCCAGATTTAGGTATGCCGGAGTTGGGAAATATACGCGGAGGGTTGCCGATGTTGGTGAAATCAGTTTTGGGTGAAACGACGGGCAGTCTTTTTCTTTGTATTGTTATTTTTGCCATCGTTGTGTGTACACTTGCTGTTCATTCAGGAGCAGCAAGATTAATGTTCGCTATGGGCCGTGATGGACGCATCCCCTTCTATAAATCCTTAAGGGAAGTGTCCTCAAAAACTCAAACTCCTGTTTTAGCTACTTTGCTTTGTGGATTGGGGGCAATAATTATTTTGGCGATGAACCTTCAATTTCCAAAAGTATTTGAGCTGGTAACTTCTATCGCCATACTTTGGGCTAATCTGGCCTACCTGATCGTGGTTGCACTTCAGTTGAAAAATAGGATTATATCGGCCCGGAATGGAGTAGATACGGATGCCAGATTTAACTTGGGCAAATGGGGATTACCTGTTAATATTTTGGCTTTGATCTGGAGCGCGTTTATGGTTGTTAATGTGTCATGGCCCCGAACGGCAACCTATGGTTTGGAATGGTATAACCAATATTCAGCGTGGATTTATACAGCTGGTTTGATTTGCCTTGGTGTGATGATTTATTATTTTAAGTCAGTTGAAAGAGAAAGGACTTCTTGAAAGGAATATGGTATACTCTCAGTTCATTGATGGCGCATTAACGACAGGTTCAACCAGGGAATCCTGGATAAACTATAATCCGGCTAATAATAATCCATTGGGAGAAGTTTTTCAGGCTAACGATCAGGATATTGAAGCCGCTGTAAATTCATCAGAAAAGGCGTTCCATATTTGGCGCACCAAAACCGGAGCAGAACGTGGTCGCGTTTTAATAAAAGCAGCTAATATTTTGAGATCCAGGTTGGAGCAACTTGCTTTGTTAGAAACTCAGGATGTTGGAAAGCCCATCTCGGAATCTCTGGCTGTGGATATTACTTCGGCTGCAGATGCTCTGGAATATTTCGGAGGAATGGCTGCAGGTATACATGGCGAATTTTTTGATTTAAAAAATGCATTTGGATATACGCGTCCTGAGCCTTTAGGTATTTGTGCCGGAATTGGCGCATGGAACTATCCGATTCAGATCGCTGCATGGAAGGCCGCTCCAGCGTTGGCTTGCGGCAACGCAATGATCTTTAAACCATCCGAACTCACCCCGGCAACTGCACTTGAATTGGCTAAGGCATTTATGGAAGCCGGAGCCCCGCCTGGTTTGTTTAACGTAGTTCAGGGTGATGGCAGGGTTGGAGGAATGTTAGTAGATCATCCGCGCATAGCAAAAATTTCATTGACAGGTTCGGTTTCAACTGGTAAAAAAATCTTAGCCGGTGCTGCAACCCAACTGAAAAAGGTCACACTTGAGCTTGGTGGAAAATCTCCCTTGATTATTTTCGAAGATGCAGATATACATAATGCTGTATCAGCAACTATGCTGGCAAATTTTTATACGCAAGGTGAAGTTTGTTCGAATGGTACACGGGTATTTGTGCATCGTCAAATTTTTGATTCCTTTTTAATGAAGCTAAAGGACCGAACTGAAAAAATCAGATTGGGGGACCCGGCAGATCCCGATACCCAGATGGGCGCATTAATCAGTAAGGCGCACATGGAAAAAATAATCCGGTTTATAGATTCAGGAAAATCTTCAGGTGCAACATTATTGACCGGAGGCTTCAGACCTGAAAAAGATTTTAAAGGACGGGATATTACTTCTGGCAATTTCCTGACTCCGGCAATTTTTACGGATTGCAATGATTCAATGGAAATTTGCAAAGAAGAGATCTTTGGTCCAGTGCTCTCTATACTTTCCTTTGACTCAGAAGAAGAGGTGATTGAAAGGGCTAATAATACTCCCTACGGATTGTCGGCAGGTGTATTTACCAATGACATAAAACGCGGCCACCGGGTAATTCATCAATTACAGGCAGGTACGTGCTGGATTAATAATTATAATATAACCCCTATTGAACTTCCTTTTGGTGGATATAAACAATCAGGTCAGGGCCGGGAGAATAGCCTTGCTGCTATTCAATATTATACCCAGCTAAAAAGTGTTTATGTGGAACTAGGAGATGTCGAATCTCCTTATTGAGATGGATAAAAGATGGATAAAGTTTTTGACACAATCATTATTGGAGGCGGGTCTGCCGGCTGTGTGTTGGCAAATCGACTGAGTGAAAATCCGGACCATAAAGTGTTGGTGATTGAAGCGGGAAGAAGAGATTCCTGGTGGGATATTTTTATTCATATGCCAGCTGCTCTTACCTATCCGATTGGTAGTAGATTTTATGATTGGCAATACCAATCGGAGCCTGAGCCATTCATGAATAACCGGCAGGTGTATCATGCCCGTGGAAAAGTGTTAGGTGGTTCCAGTTCCATTAACGGAATGATTTTCATTCGTGGTAATCCATTGGATTATGAAAAGTGGGCAAAGGATCCGGGAATGGAATCATGGGATTATTCCCATTGCCTTCCTTATTTTAAAAAGTCTGAAAACAGAACCGCTGGAGCAAACTTCTGGCGTGGTGGTACTGGTCCTCTGCACCTCGAGACTGGACCTGCGACCAACCCCTTGTTTAAAGCATTTTTTGATGCGGCCAAACAAGCAGGCTATCCGCTAACAGAAGATGTCAATGGATTCCAACAGGAAGGTTTTGGAATGTTCGACCGCAACATCAAAAATGGGAGGCGTTGGTCTGCCTCACAGGCATATTTGCATCCTGTTTTGGGAAAACGAAAAAATCTGGAAGTAATCTGTGGTGCTCTCACAACCAAAATTCTTTTCTCGGGGAAGCGCGCAGTCGGAGTAGAATTTTTGAAAGGAGATAGTTTGCGCAGGGTTACCGCAGGTGAAGTTATTTGTTGTGGAGGTGCCATTAATACTCCGCAGATTCTCCAGCTTTCAGGAATAGGAAATCCCGAAATTTTGAAATCGGCAGGGGTTGAGGTGGTACACGACCTTCCTGGTGTGGGGCAGAATTTACAAGATCATCTTGAGGTATATATCCAATTTGCCTGCAAAAAACCAGTAAGCGTATGGCCGGCATTGAAATGGTATAACAAACCCTGGGTGGGCTTTCAGTGGATGTTCTTTCATAAAGGACCTGCGGCAACTAATCACTTTGAGGGAGGAGGATTTATCAGAAGTAATGAAACGGTTGCTTACCCTAACCTTCAGTTTCATTTTTTGCCTGTGGCTATACGATATGATGGTAGTTCTCCATCAGGGGGTCATGGCTATCAGGTCCATGTTGGCCCAATGAATTCTGATGCCCGTGGATCTGTCATAATTAAGTCTTCGGATCCAAAGGAAAAACCAGCCATTCGGTTTAATTATCTTTCTACAGATCAGGATCGGAGGGAGTGGGTGGAGGCCATCCGCTGTGCCCGAAAAATCTTGAATCAGTCAGCGATGAATGAATTTAATGGTGGGGAAATTTCACCTGGACCTGCCGTTGATACCGATGAGCAAATACTGGATTGGGTCCGCCGTGATTCAGAAACTGCCTTGCATCCATCCTGCACTTGTCGCATGGGTACGGATAACATGTCTGTCGTAGATCCACTAACCATGCGGGTGCATGGCCTTGACGGTTTAAGGATAGTAGATGGAAGTGTAATGCCGTATATAACGAATGGTAATCTGTATGCTCCAATTATGATGATCGCAGAAAAGTGGCCGATATAATTTTAGGAAACGGCCGATATAATTTTAGGAAATCAACCGCTTAAACCTGAAAAATCTGATTTTTACAGAAAGCCCCAAACTAAACCCACCGCACAACTTTTCTAAATACAGATTGGTGTTAATTAATGAGGGACAAAAGACACGGCTACAATACTTGACAGATAACGTATCAACTTGAAAATTCTGTCATATAGCAGTTAAGCAATAAGGTGAAAGTAGTCTATTTTCATAAGCTTGTGTTCTGAATGCTTTCGCATAACGTTTAGCTATAAGGCATAGCAGGAATTTGGAGGGCGAACTGGTAACCGAAGGGAATGTTTAGCGCGACTTTCCGAATCTATCCACCGTGACAAAGGTAATTTGAGAGATAATACTTTTCCGTTTGCATTTAAACCAGGCAATGACTTATAGATCTAACTTTTGAAATAAAAAAGCCACCTGGCGTATCCAAGAGCTTTTTTTGTGATCCCGCTGGGATTAGAAGTTTCTTCCTTGGATTTCCTTTCATTTCCTTAAATTATAAGTTACTAATGTTTTTGTTGCCACTTTTTCCTGAATTTTCCACCAAATTTTGCCTCAAATTTGCCTCAAGTCATCGATGTTTTAATGGAGTTGCCTCAAAATTGCCACACGTTTGCCACAAAAAAGTATGTTACTAATTGATCGTGATATTGATGTGATTGCTATTATCCAATAGGTACTCCGTTGTCGCTCCACGATGCAATTGACAGGAAATGAAAAAGACAACAAAACAAAAATCCCAATGAGCAATCATCGGGACTTAAAGTGAGCCCTTAGTGACAAGATTTCAAACACCCTGCTTCAAACCCTGGATGCGCTTTCCTCTCTTTATCAACTATTACAGGTAAGTTTTTCATTTTGAGCAACTCAAGCTGCTCGTGTTTTGAGTTTTGGATATGTCATAAGCATGAAGTTTTTTAGATTTAAGTTCGAGGCAGCCCACCAACTTAAATCAAAAGGGCTGCCCCTTGAGACAGCCCAATTTTAAATGAACCAAATATTAATATTTAGGATTCTGAACTAACAACGAATTCTTGTTTATCTCATCCAATCTAATTGGAAAGAAATAAAATGCGTTGCTGGTTGCCCATGCACGTTGCTGAGCTGATGGATTCACTGCATATGTACGGTTGCTTATTATATTATTGGCAGAAATATCACCATTAACAAACACCCCTCGCCCGTTTTGATATGCGGAAGGTGCAATCATCCATCTCCTTACGTCATAAAAACGATGCTCCTCGTACGCAAGCTCAACTCTTCTCTCATTGCGGTAACGCTGCCGTAATTGATCACCAGTATCCGTAACAGGAGGCATCCCTGCTCGTGACCTGATTTTATTTAGCCATGTTTTTGCTGTGGCTTCGTCGCCAAGTTCAATGGATGCCTCAACCAAATTCAAAATAATTTCAGCATACCTGATTCTTCTGAATGGCCATTCTTGTTTAGTAAATTGATGGTCGATTGAAGGATCGATGAATTTTCTTAAATAGTATCCTGTGTACGAACCATTCCAGTCTTCAATTGGTCCGCTGCGGGTATCTAACCCTGGGACTATGGTGTTATCATCCCTCTTATAATTACCAACCTGTATCATTCCAATCCGGTCAGCGGCGACTACATCAGAAGGTCTCTCCCTCCATAATGAGCCTTCATGTAAAACGGTCGCGTAAAGACGCGGATCTCTGTTTTGGTAAGGATTAGCTGAATGAACCGGATTGGTCCAATCGAATTTATCACCGTTGATCATTTCGAAATCATCAACTAACTGTCCAACCGGAGTATTACCACCCCAATTATGCCAACCATTTGGCCCGTTGAAAAGACCTGGATGTGGCACGTTCCACTCAGTAGCATGCGTTATATCGAAAAATTGAAGAAAAATATCTTCTTCGCTCCCGTTATTCAAGAATAGACCCACAAAGTTATCCGTTGCCGCTTGAGCTGATGCAGGATTTTCACCACCATAAAGACTATAGCTACCCAGGTCGATCACTGCTTGTGCAGCATCCCTGGCAGCCACCCACCTTTGGTCCCGAGTACCAGAAGTGTGAGATACTAATTCAGGATGTGCATAACCTCCTGTCCAAGATGCATTGGTATTATACAGATCACTGGCTGAGTATAGCAAGACGCGCGACTTGAGCGCTAGTGCAGCACCTTTTGTTGCATATGCTTTATTGTCACTATTTTCTAAAAGCGTCGCGGCCTTGTCCAGCTCTGCAACGATAAAATCAATACAGTCAGAGTAAGAACTTCTTGCAATAGAGAAATCATCATCAACATCGTATGCTTTTGTTATCAACGGCACACCACCATAAAAGCTCACCAGTTGATGATAAAAGTACGCACGGAGAAATGTAACCTGACCAATCAAATAGTTTTTTTGATCATCATCAGTAAATGGAACTCCGTCAATTTTTTCAAAAAACAAATTGCACGCACGCACATTTTTGTACATTGGGTTCCATACCATGTCTCGAAGGGTTCCAGTCCAGAAGTTAGCGTCAAAGGATGCATAATAGCTGGGTGACACAACGCCTAATGTAATTTGACTGGTTTCCCAATCCCATACGGCCATCGACTCATCGACAGCGGAAGACAACATCAACGTTCCAAATGGGAAAGGAATACCCGTATAAATACCATTTACAAAAGATTGAACGTATGCCGGATCTTTCCATACTGCAGCTTCTGAATACCTGTCTTGCGGATCGACATTCAAGAAGTCATCATTGCAACCAGAAACGCATAAGATCGCTGCCGATAGTAATATTGAAAATCTATTTTTCATGACATTAAAGTTTAAAAGGTTAGTGAGACACCCACATTTATGATCTTTTGTATCGGATAGGTATTTCCCGCCGAGCCTGGGTTTTGAGTCATCTCTGGATCAAAGTCCTTCATGTCAGGGCTGTAAGTAAGAAAGTTAAAGGCGTTCACATAAATGCGCGCATTTTGCATTTTTACTTTTCCTATAATATTTGATGGAATTGCATAGCCAAGTTCGATATTTTTTAGACGAATATAGTCCGTGCTGCGCAGCCAGTGGGTGTTTAGTTGACTAGCCCAGTATTGGTTCTGTCTCTCAAAAGCTCGTGGGTTAGTTGTGCTAGGATTTTCTGTACTCCAGTGACTATCAACGAAGCTCTTAAGGTAGTTTCCAATAGTACCCGACTCAGTTAAAACATAAGTCTCCGCTCCTGAGGCGCCATACACCAAAACGGAAAGGTCGAATCCCCCATATTTCAGTCCTAACGTGAGGCCTCCTGTCCACTTAGGAATATTAGTTTTATTGGACCGCACCTGATCGTTTGCATCAATAACCAAATCTCCATTCACATCTGCAAAGATTATATCCCCGGGGCGGGCACCATTAAAATGGGGATAATTATTGACCTCATCAGCAGTCTGGAAAATGCCTATTGCCTGATAATAAGAATTTGCGCCGATCGGCTTTCCCGTTGATCTTTTATAATCGGGGTCTCCTGGAGCTTCGTCCCAGAAAACGATTTTATTTTTGGCGTAGCCTCCGTTCAATCCAACCTGATAAGAAAATTTGCCCGCTGTGTTCCTATAATTAATACTGAAGTCGAAACCTTTATTTTCTGTTTTACCGATGTTCTCACGAGGTAAGGTTACCCCTGCCGAACTAGGAACTGAAGCATTCCGTTGCCAAAGAATATCGTCACGCAAATTTGAAAAATAGTCTGCGGTAATTGAAATTTTGCTATCTAGAAGATCTGCATCAAAACCTATGTTACGTTGCGTCGCAACTTCCCAACTTGTATTCTGATTAGCGAGTACATCTTCAATTAACGCTAAATTTAATTTCTCACCGTCATTAAAAGCAAGTTGACTGCCAGTTGGCGAGTTTAGAAAGGTCGGTGATTTAAAAACCGTCAAATACTGATAGGGTGCAATAAGATCGTTTCCGGTTTGCCCCCATGACGCTCTTATTTTAAAATAATCAACAAACGCAAGATTCGACTTCCAGAAATTTTCTTGAGAAATTACGTAACCCAATGAAACTCCCGGGAAAAATCCATAACGCGATGACTCTTCAAAAATATAAGAACCTTGGTATCTCCATACAAACTCAGCAAGGAATTTATCTTTAAAGGTATAGTTAACACGTCCAAAATAATTTAACCTCGCCCTACTTGAAGCTGTTCCATTATTAGATAAGAAAGCATCCTGCGCACCTGCGAAAAGCTGATCCACCGAAGGGGAAACGAAATTTCTTCTGGATGCATTGGAAGAAAGAGTATCGCCTGTAATTTTCTCAACACCTACCAACAGGGTAAGATTGTGGGCATCGGCTATAGTAGTTTGATAGTTAATTAGGCCATTGATCAACGTGTTGCCGCCGTGTCCATTACGTTCTTCCAAACGAGGTGCGTCAAATCCTTTCTTGCTCTTTAACAACACAGGTTCTCCGTTGGAATCAAGTGTTGACCCATCCCATGTATAAAGGTACCAAGGTGTATTCCAGATTTTTCTAAAAACAAACCCTTCGTCTATTGCCGCATTTCCAGTGACAGATAGGCCCTTCACCCAAGGTATTTTTATATTAAGTTTGAAATTCGTGTTAAGCACCAAGGTTTCAGCTTGATCATAGCCAGTAGCTTTCGTACTAATTACAACTGGGTTATCTCCATATTCAATGTCAGGACCTGGCAGACCGTTAGGCCAGTAAGCGGGAAGATTTGGTTTTCCCCGCGCTATCGATCTAAAAATGTCATTCACACTTCTCGATGGGAAATTCCTGTCTTCATATCTGCCAAGAAGGCCTAATCCAATACTGATATACTTTCCTATATCACCATCAAGATTGGTGCGAAAATCATATTGATTGTATTTTGTTCCAGAATTATAATAAAATCCTTCTTGTGCCCTCCTTGATCCCGCGATAAAGTATCGCATGCTTTCACTGCCCCCGCCTATAGATAAATTAAAATAGTTTTGACCCGACCAAGGGCGAAGTACTTCCTTAAACCAATCCGTGTTTGGATACCGCCATGGATCCTCGCCAGTGCTGAATTTTTCTAACTCCTGATCCGTATAAACCGGTGCATTGCCGTTGTCTATAGAAATCTCGTTTAGCATGGTGGCATATTGCGTAGCATTTGCCATTTCGGGTGTTTGTGTAGGGCGCCCATACCCCTGATTAAAGGACGCAGTAACAGTGGGCTTACCAACCTTTCCTTTCTTGGTTGTTATTAGGATTACGCCATTCGCTGCTTGCGCACCGTAAATTGCAGCGGATGCATCCTTCAATACAGAGATACTTTCTACAGTAGAGGGATCTATACGACTCAATGAACGATTAGGAATTCCATCAACTACAACAAGCGGGTTATTATTCCCAAAGGTAGAAACCCCTCGTACACGTAGGATTGCATCATCCGCTCCAGGTTCGCTTGACCTTGTTATTACAAATAGCCCCGGCATTCTGCCAGCTAAAGTATTAGATAAGTTTGTTGCTGGCGATGTCATAACTTCTGCGCCGCTAACTACTGCAACCGCGCCCGATAAGGTAGCTTTTTTCTGCTCGCCATAACCTACAACAACTACTTCACTAAGTGTTTGCACATCCGGAACCATCGTAACATCAAGAACAGTCCTGCCATTCAGTGGAACTTCCTGAGTCAAGAAGCCTATGAACGAGAAAATAATGGTTGCCGATGCATCAGCAACCTCCAGTGAATAAGCGCCATCCGCATCACTTGTCGTTCCGTTCGTTGTGCCTTTCACCAGTACATTCACACCGGGTAAAGACTGCCCTGCGTCATCTTTAACTTTTCCAGTGATCTGAAGAACTGCTATGCCCTTTGATTTCGGACGCAATATTGGCTTAAACTCGGGTGTTCTATTGGACCCAAGTAGGTCGTTCGTCGGCATAGGCCCAACACCCAAGGGAGATATATCAGACGAGGCTTTGCGAGAAGTAAGAACGATATAATCATCTACAAGCTTATACCTGATGTCCGTATCTTTGAAAAGTATATCGAGAGCTGTTTTGAGCGTAGCCTTCTCCAATCTAAGAGAAACCTTTTGCGTGGCATCAATTTGATTATCATTGTAAAAAAATTTGTAGCCTGATTGTTTTTCTATTTCAGAGAATACCACAATGACGCTGACATTCTCTTTCATCAAGGTAATTTTCCTGGTGGAAGAATCTGATGCCTGTAGGGTAAATGCATTCAATCCTGCAAGTAAAAATACTATCATAAGTACTCCTTCATTCCTTCTACCGGGAAGGCGAAAAATTCGTAATTTTTTTTTCATAGATTTATGTTGAATTGTGAGACAAAATGATGCCGTTGATCTTGCCGGATTGTGGCATCATAAACACGATTTACGGGATCGGGAGTGCCTGGCACTTCCGATCCTCTTTTTTTAATGAGCTTTTATTCGGGGCATAAATTTCCTTTTATAGTGATTTTTTGGTTTGTTTCGATTTGATAAGTCATGTTACCAGTGGCCTTGAACAGATCGAGAATTTTAGTCATCGGCGCATCTTTAATCGTAGTAGAGAAGCGGCAATTCAAATTCTTTTCATTTTCAACCACGATTTCGACTCCATATCGTCTTTCAAGCTCAGTTTTGATTTCTGAAAATGGTTTGTTAATAAAAACAAGCTTACCCGCAGTCCACGAAGTAATAGCATCAGTCTGAACCGTTGCAAGAGAAATCTTTCCTGACTCTCGGGAATATATTGCCCGTTCATCTTCTTTCAGCAAAATAGGTTTCAGGGCTGGATCCGCTGCGGTAGCCTCAATCAATACACTTCCCCTCACCAATGTGGTTTCGATATTTTTTTCACCGTCATAACTCTTCACGTTGAAGACAGTTCCTAAAACTTTGATCTGGAGGTTGCTTGTCTCTACGATGAAAGGCTGAGATTTATTTTCAGTAACATCGAAATAAGCCTCACCTGTTAAATACACATGGCGGGTAGGCATTCCCGAAAATGATTCCGGATAAGTCAACCGACTTTCTACATTGAGCCAAACCTTAGAACCATCCGGCAGCATAATTTCTGACTTCACAGCTCTTTTATTTTCGAGAACTACCAGGGAATTTTTATCGAACAGTAAGCTATTGGATACAAAATAAAGTATCCCACAGGTTATAGCTACTGCTGCCGCTAATTTATACCAAGGCGTCAGTGACCTGTGTTTCTTTTTTGTTTCAACGGGGACCCCATGAAGAAATACCTGCGCACCGATATTTCCGGAATAGATCCTCTTATGGATTGAACTCCAGAGAGAAAGTTTGACGCGTTCATCCACGACCATAGGAGATTCCATCATCATTATAATTTTTCTGGCTTCCAGTATCGTTGCTTTTTTTTCAGGGTGGTCCTGAATCCATTGATTCCAAAAACCTTCTTCCTCAGCGGTAGGATGTTGTACGGCCTCCACGAACCTTTCATCGGCTACAAAGTCTGCTATGTCGAAATCAGAATAATCCATGTTGATGATGTTTATATAAGAGACATGAGTTGTTAAAATCTTAACACTGGAAATCGTTTTTTTTTACTCTTAAATGATTTTTATAAACCGTCTGAACGAGTAATCTTTTACAGACTTCCCGTCAACCCGCTATCCATTTGGGTAAACTTTGCTTTAGTATATAAGTGAGGCTCCTGAAACGTCAAGATTTATAACCAGAATTGGTTATTGTGAAACACCTGTTATCTTCTTCCGTCTACTTCATTCTGACGCGGTTCTTTAATTCGTTTACAGCTCTTGATATCTGCGTGTAAACCGAATCAAGCGTGATGGACATAATATTTGCGATCTCTTGTGATGTGAGATTCTCATAGAATTTGTGGATAATAATCTCGCGTTGTTTTTCAGGCAATGATTTGATGGCACTCCAAACATTTTGCGATGTCTCCTCGGAAGATTGTCTGAAGATCGTGTCTTCTTCTGGAGAGTGAATAAATTCCCGGTTGTAGTGTTGCGGCAAGGTATGTCGTGCAGACAATCTCTCTTTTGTTTCGAGTTTTCTAACAATATTTCTTTTCAGTGCTTTCCGTAGGTAAAATTTGATACAGGTAGTTGTTCCGAGAAACTCCCGTCTTCGCCATAATTCTACAAATACATCCTGTATTGCGTCTTCCACAATAGCTTTGTCTTTGAAAATCAAGATGCCATAGTGATAAAGATTGTCTACATGGCTCTTGTAAATTTCTTCAAGATTCTGCCGGTTTCCATGGCGCAGTCCATCCCACAAGATGAAGTCTCCACTAGAATCTTGGCCCCCATTATTGTCTACATGTTTAGAATTCGCAAGCATGCATTTAATTTTGGTCTCTTGAAAGGAAACACTTGGCTATTGGTAAACCGGTTCGGGAAAACTGGCTGTGATCGTTGCAATTCGCGTGTATATTTCTAAATACGCAAATAAAAGTTCAACCGTATAGCGAGTTTTTGTCCTTAACCATTTGTGGCTGCCTGTTCAAACGTTTGCACAAATTAGTGTATTTGACACATTTATGCAAAAGCGTACTATTCAGAATAAGGAAGTATTCCCATAAAATGCTTGTTTGTTTGCCGAACGTAAAATTTCTCACTAGCCGCAGCGATGATGATCAATGCGATTGAAAGAAACAGATTCCGGGTGGTAATTGGAAAAGATGCACGGATGCTTGATATCCTGTATAGAATACATCCTCAGCGAGCGGTAAATTTATAGTGAAGCAGATGAGTAAATTGCGATAGAAATAATAATTCTAACCACAAATGAGATTCATTCTTATCACAAAAAACATACAGAAATGAAACAAAATATCCTTTTAGTGATCGCCTTATTATTTACATTTCAGACTACCCTTTGTCAAATAAAAATGGGACGAAATCAATCTTTCGACATCCATTGGAGATTCAAAAAGGGAAAAGAAATTGACGCCAAATCCTTCGGCTTTAATGATTCGGGCTGGCGAATATTAGATGTGCCGCATGATTGGAGCATTGAGGATTTAGCGGAAAACAATACCGATAGCACAGTGGGTCCTTTTTATAAAAATGCTATGGGAAAAAATAAAACTGCATTTACAGTGGGCGGCACGGCTTGGTACAGAAAACATTTTACTTTAGACAAATCTACCTTAAACAAAAACGTTTACATCCAATTCGATGGGGTTTACATGAATTCTGACGTTTGGATAAACGGTTATCATTTGGGCAATCACCCTAATGGGTATACATCATTCATTTATGATTTGACTGCCCATTTGAATCCGGTTGGCAAAGACAATGTGATAGCCGTGCAAGTGAAAAATGAAGGTGACAATTCACGTTGGTATACCGGCTCAGGAGTTTATCGTCATGTTTGGCTTCATGTGGTTAGTACTACCCACATCGAGAATTGGGGAGTTCAGATAATGTCAAGCAAGGTATTGGAACAATCTGCTGAAATTCATATTGCCACAACACTTACCAACCCAACCTCTACTATTTCATTAAATACTGAATTATATGCGTCAGACAATAAGCTGGTCGGCTCAAGCACCAAACAAGTTGCTGCCAATAACAAAGTAGAACAAACCATTGTTCTTGAGAATCCAAAATTGTGGGGTATCGAAAATCCATATCTGTACAAAGCCAGACTAACGCTTCGACAAAACGGTAAGATCATTGATGAGTACTCTCAGAGTTTTGGTGTGAGAACTATCAAATTTGATACTGAAAGTGGTTTCACTTTAAATGGTAAAATGGTAAAACTCAAAGGAGGTTGTATTCATCACGATAATGGACCGCTTGGTTCCGTTGCCATTGACAGAGCCGAAGAACGAAAAATTGAATTGCTTAAAAAGAATGGATACAATGCCGTTCGTTTTGCACACAATCCTTACTCTTCAGAATTATTAGAAGCGTGCGATAGGCTTGGGCTTTTGGTGATGAATGAAACTTTTGATATGTGGAACACTCACAAAACTCCCGATGACTATGCCTCCTATTTTAAAGAATGGTGGAAAAAAGACTTGACCTCACACGTTCTCAAAGACATCAACCACCCCTCCGTAATCATGTGGAGTATAGGCAACGAAATTCCGGAGATCATAGATACAACAGGGTATCAAACTTCATGGAACTTAGCAAATGTTGTACACCGTCTCGATCCTTCACGCCCTGTCACCAATGCGATTCCTTTTTATTTACCATTGATGAAAGGTCTGACATGGGAAGTTACAGCATCTGCTTTTGCAAGCTTAGACGTAGGTGGCTATAATTATACATCGAACGAGTATGAAAATGATCATAAGAAATATCCTAATAGAGTAATGGTTGCTACGGAATATTTTCCACCGAAAGCCTTGGAAGATTGGAATTATGTAGAAAGAAATCCGTACGTAATCGGTATGTTTAGTTGGTCTGCTATTGACTATTTGGGTGAAGCAGGTCTTGGATTGGCGCGATTAAAAAATGTAAATGAAGAGCTACCCGGTTTTCAACAAATGTTTATGGCGCCCGAATGGCCTATTTTCAATGCCTATACAGGTGAATTGGATTTGATTGGCAATAAGAAGGCTGCTTCCCATTATTTAGATGTGGTTTGGCGACACAGCCCGATTGAAATGTTAGTGCATCGCCCAATTCCCAAGGGGAAAAAAGAAGTATTAGGGTTTTATGATTTTCCCGATGAGTTAAAATGTTGGACTTGGAATGGGCATGAAAATGACTCTTTGCAAATCCGTGTATTTACAAGAAGCCCAAAAGTGAAATTGGAATTGAACGGTAAAATCATTGCCGAACAGACTATTTCAAAGGAATCGATCACGGCAACTTTCTCAATACCCTATACGCCTGGAAAATTAGTCGCTCGTTGTTATGAGGGTGATAAAGAAATTGCTTCGGAAACACTGATAACCGCTGGTAAACCTTTCGCTATTCGGTTAAAGGCAGACCGACCAACCATCAAAGCAAATAGAAACGACCTAGCCTATATTGATGTTGAAGTCATAGATGAAGCTGGTAATGTGGTACCAAACATAGATGATTTATTGATTCACTATCAGATCACTGGAAATGGCAGTATAGCAGGAGTTGGAAATGGCAATCCGAGAGACATGAGCAGTTTTCAAAAACCTGAGAAAAAGGTATTTCATGGCAAAGGATTAGTTATTGTTCGGCCAAATGAAAAAGGTGGTGTTAGTACTTTAGAAGCTTCGGCAGATGGTTTGAAAAATGCAATTATAAAAATCAAAGCTCAATAGGATAGTAACAGGAAAGTGAAAGTGTAATAGTATGGTGGATGGAAATGTATGATCGCGTTACCGTAACCTCTCCTGTAACCCGGAGAACAAAAATGCCCCAGGAGATATTTCCTGAGGCATCTGAAGTGATCCCGCTGGGATTCGAACCCAGGACCCCTACATTAAAAGTGTAATGCTCTACCAACTGAGCTACGGAATCTGCCTTCGCGAGCTTTTCAAATCATTTTACTGGTTCGAAGGTTCGGAAGTCTTATTTTATTTCAATGTCACTTGACGAGAGCTTCGGCGGACACGGTCCGCCGTCAAAAGCTTTGTCTATCAAATTACCTTAAAAAAGCCTCAATTTTCGGCGCTTTTCCCTAAATTGAGGTCGCAAAGGTAGCAGGATATAAAAATTATGCAAAGCAGGGTTTTAAAAATAGTTGTCGGAGGGGTTATTCTTTTTTTTGCAGGCATTCCGGCGATCCTCGGACAGGTCTCAGGATTTCGTTTGCAACAGGCGGATTCGCTTTATATCGATAAAAAATATACGCAGTCCCTGGAACACTATAAGACAATCCTCAGCCAGGATCAATATACGCCGGCCATGCTCCTCAAAATGGCCTACATCGAGGAAGGCCTCAATCACATCGGTCCCGCCCTCTATTATCTTAATTTATACTACGTCGTCAGCAACGATAAAACCGTCCTGACAAAGATGGAGGAGCTTGCCACCCGCTACAACCTGGAGGGCTATGAAAATTCCGATGCGGACCAGGCGCTCACCTTTTACCGTGATTATCATTTTCACATCACGCTGGCTTTAGGTGTCATCGTCATATTTTTTGTATCGCTCGCTTTTTCCATCAGGCGAAAGGGCAGACGTCCCATCGCGACCGGAATTTTAACAGCCATTATTTTGATAGGATTGTTTGTTCATGTTAACATCGGCGGAAAAATTTCTTTGGGTGTTGTCGGTTCTTCGAATACATTTTTGATGCAAGGTCCCTCACCGGGTGCCCCACTCGTTGAGATCGTGAACGAAGGTCATCGTGTCGAGATCATCGGCAAAAAGGATGTGTGGGTTGAGGTTCTTTGGGAAGGCGAGCCTGCTTATATTAAAGAGGGCAATCTTGTTGCCCGTCGAGTTATAGTTTCAGTTTCTGTTTTAGTTCGTTCGAGGTTTGAGGTTCGAAGTTGCCGCAAAATAAAGCTATTAGCGTCGAGCTCTTGTGTTCCCAGCCATTCCCTATCATGCAGTCACGTTGAAATCCGCACGCCTTAGCTTTCTGGCTTTAAGCTTTTGCTTTCAGCTAAAAAAGCTGTAAGCTGTGCGCTGTCTGCTGACAGCCTTATTTTAAATGCTCAAAATTTTGAAGTTCGCACGCCCTAGCTTTAAGCTTTAAGCTTTCTGCTTTCAGCTCTAATTGCTATCTTCATTTTCATCCTCAACCAAACCCTGACATTTATGGAAGAACAACAATTAGGCATCAACATGGTCGCCATCCTCATCGCCGTGGTGGCCAACTTCATTCTTGGATATCTCTGGTATAGCCCCTTATTCGGTAAGGCCTGGGCAAAAGAAATGGGAATGGACATGTCCGTAAAGCCACCGACTTCGGTAATGGTAAGGGGCATGATCTTTATGGTTATTGGGAATTTCTTCCTCGCGTATGTCTTTGCGCACAACATCGCTGCGTGGAGCTTCGTGCCGGGGATGGATAAGATGTCGGTGCCGCTGCAAATTGCCAATTCCACGGTCTTTACATGGTTGGGCTTTTATCTGCCCATGGATCTAAGTGCAGTCGCATGGGAAAACAAATCGTGGAAATTATTTTTCATCAACACCGGGTATCATTTTATGATGCTGTTAGTTGCGTCGGTGATCATTACGTATATGCGGTAGACGGTGGGTTAAAATTAACCGCAAAGACGCAAGGGCGCAAGGGTTACGCAAAGAATGCTAACATCCTCAATATAAGATTGAATTTTCTTTGCGCCTTAGCGCCTCTGCGGTTTAAAAAATTAGATACGATTCTTACCTACCGGGATCGGTAGCGTCGAAGGCGATGGTGACAACTCCTTTGTAGACCTTATTTGAATATTTGAGATGGTAAAAGTACATACCGGCGACTTCGTTCTGGCAATACCACCGGAAATCACGTGACGGACTTTCAAACACAGATTTCCCCCAGCGGTTAACGATTACAATACGCTCGAAGACACCGGTGCAATTATCACTTGGCAGAATGTTCACCAGCTCGCCATTTTCGTTTTCCTTCACCATGGCGAAAAAATCGTTTTTGTTGTCGCCATTTGGTGTTACGACGTTCGGAGGTATAAATTCCTCGCCCTCGCTGTCGACATCGTTGATGTTAATGTTCACCACGACGGTATCGCCTTTCTGGTTGTGGCATCGGTCGTCCACAACACGGAATGTAAACTCGTACTGATTCTCGTAAACACCGTCTGTAAAAATCGTGCACTCCGGGTTCCAGCCAAAAGTCGACTCAACCGTACCACGCCCTTCAGCATTGGCAAAAACATAACCAGTAGGCTCGACGTTGCCTTCCGCTTTGATAAGTTCCAGTTTCAGCCAATCCGCCTGCGGTGATTTGTCTCTGTCGGTTCCTATCAAAGCAAGAGTTGATTGGTGTGCCTAACGTCGTCGTCAGTGTGTTATTCAGCATTTGAATCTCCTGATTCATGTTGACCACCTGTAGCGTAGGCTCCTGGTTGTCGGGAGGATAAAGTTCAACGGTAACATCCAACGTATCGGCTTTGTAGTAACGACATTTGTTGGCGTTGTCAACGACGATAAACTCGAAGGTGTATTCATCTTTCTTCGTGAGGTCGACCGCATCACAGAATATGTTCCACTGAAACTTGGATTGAACAACGTTGTTGCCGCTTACTGAAGGAAAGCTGACATTCAAGTTATTGATATCAAAATCTTTTCCCTGCACACCCAGCACGATGAAATCATTGTCAGCATCGATTCCCTTTACATTGAAGACCAGCGATTCATTTATTTTCCGTTTTATTCCCGTCACTGCTCGTTCAAAGGGATCACTGGTCAGGTCGGAATCAATCACCGGATCGTTATTACCTGGAAGTATTACCTTTAATTTAAAATTCATGATGTCGGGCTGGGCAAGCGTGCACTGATCAATATCATCCAGCAATACTTTAAAGCGGAATTCGGTTTTTTTCGAAAAGTTATATACATCACATCTTGTATCCCACTCGAGCTGTGCTTCATACAATCCGCTTTCACTTTTGATCTGCGTAAACTTCATTCCATAATCTTCCAACTTAAAACCTTCAGGAACGATGCCGGCCACCAACATATCGCCATCATCGTCAAGTCCCCGTATAGCCCATGTTTTAATCGCGCCTTCATTTAGCGTTTCGGTTACATCCGGGGTAGTAAAGTAAGGAAGCGCGTTAGGCGGGGGTGTAATATTTACCGTGATACGCAACGTATCGGATAAGGGCAGACTGCAGGCGTCATCGTACGCCACAATACCAACCACAAACGGCCCCTGAACATATGGACATTTTTCAAAACAGATCTTGAACGAGATCGTGCTTCCATTAACCAGCGTGGCGTTGGTGACTTCCGGTAGTATTTCACTCACATTTTTTCTGAAGCCCAGTGCAACGGCTCTGATCTTAACATTTTCAGTAAAGTTGTCGTCTTGTTTAGAAGCATCCGGATCGGATACTTGTACTTCGATACAACGTGCTGAATCCGCCACTGTATTACTGAACGTCACCTGCATATTCTCATCAAAACCAAAGGTAGGGTCACCTAATTTTTTACCCAGTATCTGTGGTGCTTCTGCACGGGGACAAACATCCACGACCAACATTTGAAAATCACGCCTCGTTTCTCCGATCTTCACACCTTCGCGGTATTCATCACACTTCACAGCAAATACATACAATCCTTGTTGAGAAGGCGTGGCCGTAAGAAATCCATCGGTGCTGATCGCCAGGTCTGGATCTCCATTTAACACATTTTCAAGACTGAAGGGATTTCTCCAGGTAACCAACGGATAGGGTGCGGGCTGCAATGGCGGCAACGCAACAATGGAGTGTGTGGTCAAGGGCGTTACCAGTGAATAAACCAAGGAATCACCATCATCGTCTACCCCGGCAAAATCCACATAGTAAGGTTTGCGTGGGCAAGCATAATCATTTAATGGAGGAAATAAGCGTGGAGAAGAATTGTAAAACGGTTGCCCGTTTTTAACCACTGGGGGAAATTCAAGGTAAAATGTTTGTCCTGCGGCGCGGCTGCTAACGTCCGGGTTTTCGCTATAAATGTTTGTTATCGCATAATTCCGGCAGCATCTTTCCCATATGATGTAATAGCCTTGGGGATCGTTATACCGGCTGTCAGAGAGGACAACCTGAGTGGAATATACCAATTTAGACGTGACAATTTCACCACGCGAACATTCTGGTTGTGTATAACTTACGTTGGTTTCTGAAGGGCTATCGAAAGAAACATTTTGCATGAATTGGTTATCACGCTTGCGATAGATGGCCGCTACGATATTATTATCTCTGGCTCCAGGGCTTCCGTTCAGTTTATCAAAATATAAAATGAGATTTATGCGGTAGGTATTTCCAGAAATATGAATGACTTCAAATTCGCCCCCTACAATGTGGGAAGCCATAACCGGCAACGCTAAAACACAAAGCAATAACTAGAAAGCCCCTTTTCATATCCCATCACATAGACATTAAATATAGAGAATTCGGTTGAAGGAGAAAACCCCTCCATTTCTGTAATTTGACCACCCGATGAAAAAAGGAGACATAATCGAAAATATTGTAGTCCAAAGCATGGCTGCTGAAGGAAAATGTGTGTCAAGAATTAACAATCTGGTGATATTTTTGGAAGGCGGGGCACCTGGAGACACCGTGGATGTGATGCTCACGAAGATCAAAAGCTCCTTTCTTGAAGGCAGGGTGACCAATATTAAAGCCCTCTCCCCTCACCGCGCACAGCCTTTTTGCGTTCATTTCGGACTTTGTGGTGGATGTTCGTGGCAACACATTCAATACGAGGAGCAACTTCAATATAAGCAGCAACAAGCAACTGATCACCTGGAGCGCATTGGCGGATTGGTGCTTCCTTCAATAGATCCCATTGTTGCCTCTGCTAAAACCCGGTTCTACCGAAATAAGCTGGATTACACTTTTTCTGCGCAACGTTGGCTCACCAAAGAAGAGTTAGCGGCCAAAAAAGCCCTCGCGGAGAATGGAACGAATGATGATACGCCTGCGGAACCTGCATTAGGGTATCATATTCCCCGTAAATACGACTTGGTCTTTGATGTTAAAGTTTGTCACCTGCAACCGGATCCATCAGATGGCATTCGTTTGGCTGCTCGGGATGAGGCGATAAAACATAACATTCCTTTTTTCGATCTGCGGAAACAAATCGGATTCTTAAGAACGATCACCATTCGAACGGCCAACACGGGTGAGGTGATGATCATCCTCCAGGTCACCTATGATAAGATGGAATGGACCGAAAAGATTTTGAAACGATTGGAACGTGATTTTCCCCAGATCACCTCATTTCAATATGTGATCAATGGAAAGAAGAACGATACGTTCAGCGATTTGAATATTCTGTTGTGGAAAGGTAAACCCTATATTACGGAGACAATGCCCAAGCCATACGGAGGTGGTACGCTTCAATTCAGGATTGGACCGAAATCATTTTATCAAACGAATTCTGATCAGGCTTATGAACTTTATCGTATAGCCTGGAGGATGGCTGATTTTCAAGGCGATGAATTAGTGTACGATTTATACACCGGTACAGGCACTATCGCCAACTTTGTCGCTTGTCACGTCAAAAAAGTTATCGGACTTGAGTATGTGGCGGCAGCCATTGAGGATGCAAAGGTAAATGCTCAGGTGAACCAGATCACAAACACAGATTTTTTTGCAGGCGATATTAAAGATTTGCTGGATGAGGAATTTCTTTCTGTGCACGGAAGACCGGATGTAGTAATAACGGACCCACCACGCGCCGGAATGCATGAAGATGTCAGCAGGATGTTGCTGAAAGCTGCGCCAGCAAAGATTGTCTATGTCAGCTGCAATCCTGCCACCCAGGCGCGCGATTTAAAGATCCTATCGGAAAAGTATGATATCATCGCTGTGCAACCGGTCGACATGTTTCCTCACACCGTTCACGTGGAAAACGTGGTCAGTTTGAGGCTGCGCTAATGTGTTTAGGTGTTTACGTGTGTTGTGCGTAGGTTCCGAGCGCGACATCAATGCTCTAATTTTCCAATGTTCTGAATCTTCCAATTTTCCAATCTTGAATTTTACAATTCCATCTAAGCTTGTTTCGCGGCAGCTGCTTGAAGAGGCTGGATCGTTGCTTTCTTTGGGAAAGTCACGGTAAAGGTACTACCCTCGCCATACACGGATTTAAGGGATATGGTACCTCCCAATTTTGCTACGGCTTCCCTGGTAATAAATAAACCGAGCCCGCTACCCGTTACACGGTCGGATCCTCGATAAAACATGTTGAATATTTTTTGCTGATGCTGTGGCAAAACACCGGATCCGTTGTCTTCCACGTGTAAACTGCTAACATCTTCCTGAAATCGAATTTCAATGAATGGATTTTCCTTGGTCAGATTGTGATACTTAATAGCATTGCCAATAAGATTACTAAGTATTACCGTAAGTCTGATTTTATCTGATATGATCGTGCAATCTTCGTCGATCTTTATTCTGAATTCAATCTTATCGGCCAAGCCATCAAATTTTAGAGTATCGATAACTTCTTCCACTTGTTTCCTCAGATTAAGCGGCTCGACGACTGTCTCCGTGCGCGCATTGCGAGAATAGTCTATTATCTCACGAATAAAATTGTCCTGCGCAAGAACGCGACCCTGAATCATCTTAATGATTTGAACTAACTCGTTCGGATCCTTGGTGAGGTGAGCCAGATTAATCAATCCCAGAATAGAGCTAAGGGGAGATCGAAGGTCGTGGGACACACTGTACACAAAACGGTCGAGCGCCTCGTTGACTTTTTGAAGTTCAGAATTTTTCTGACTTGCAAAATTTTCCTTCCGGATCAATTCTTCCTCCGACTGCTTGTTTAAATTCATCAGGAAGTAGACCGAGAGTACAGAAATAATGGTCGAAATGAAATAATTGAAAACAAAACTGATTTTGATATACGTCTCCGAGGGTCGCTCGGCTTCAATTTGAATGTCGCCGAAGTAAGCCAACAAAAACAACGCTGTTGTAAAAGCAATCATGGCGAGGCCCGCCTTGTGATCTTTAAAGGCAAGGATGGCAAAACCTCCGATACCCGCAGGAATAAAAAACAAAAATACTCCGGTTTCAAAAGGGTCATTCAGGGCGGACCAAAATACGACGAGATTGATCGCTACGAGCAAACTGATTTTAGCGGCCATATATTTCTTAGCGCGAATCAGCAGCAGCGAGCAAATGGGAATAGCAAATAATACAAGATATGCCGGGAGGGCGTAGTAGACGTTATTACCTAAATCAAGTATGGTGTAGACGACAGCCACCAAAAGGCAAATGACGGCCAGATAGCCGGTGAGCATCAGTCTCTTGAATTCAGATCGCGATGTCTTTACTCTTTTATCTAACAGTAAGTTCCTGAACTTGGATGAAGCAGTCAACTAAAAAATGATTTGCCGTGAATTTACTAAAAATGCAAAATAAAGATCGCGTCGTTGAAAAACTATCCCGACAATCAGCGATACATTATTACTTAAAGTTTTGGAGTGAATAGTCTTGATTCAACAACTTCGCAACGACTCGAACTTGCCGCAAGGCTACATCGCTCCCGCTTCGCGATGCATGTCGTAATTGCGCCTGCGCTTCCGAAAAGGTCTTTCTCACCAACGAATTCACAATCTCAAAGTGTCGGAGTCCAACAAATTCTCGGGACATCGCACCTCAACACTCCCACACTTAAACCGTCAAACACCTTAAAAAACTTACATCGCTACCGAGTTAGGAAAACTTCAAATATTAAGAAAGCCTCGTCTTTCTAATTTTAATTCATGAAACTCCTGACCCGGGCCACGTTCTTAACGACCTGTATCGCGCTCTTGGGAATCTTGTTGGGATGTGATGGTAGCAATACCTATAGCGTAAAAACAGAAATCATCCAGGTTGATTCACTGGATCAGATCATTCTCATCGAGGATTCGCTGGTCAAACCCATTCTTTACACGAACGTTAATGGCCTTGAAGGTCTTCCCTTTTACAAAGCCAAAGCAACCTTCATCTCCGCTATCCTCCCTTCTATTTTGGTGGCAAAGCATCATGTTCATACTACAAAAAATAAAATCATCCGGCTGCGGGAAAAGAAACGTTGGAATAAATCCGACAGCTTGTTATATGCTGAGATTAAGCGCCAATATAGAGCGAAAAATATCGATGACTTGATTGAAAGGTTAGTGACACTACCCAACAGCATCGTGTTAGCGCAGGCAGCGATAGAAACCGGTTGGGGTGAGTCGCGTTTTTTTGTTCAGGCTAGCAATCTTTTTGGGATCTGGTCATTCGATGACACCGAGTCGAGAATTGCAGCGGGTAAAAACCGCGATGACAAAACCATTTTTCTCAGGTCATATGATGACATGTCGCGATCGATTGTCGATTACTTTGAAGTGTTGGCAAGGCATAGTGCCTACAAAAGTTTAAGAAAAAAAAGACAACAAACGTCGAACCCCTATTTGCTCATACCGCATTTGAAAAATTATTCAGAACGTAAAAGCTGGTACACGAAACAATTAAAAAAAGTCATCCGGCAAAATAATCTCACGAAGTACGATCGGTATAGGATTGATCCGGCTTATCTGGAGTAGTGTTGAGGTGCGAGGTGTTGAGGTGTTGAGCGTTTTCGCTGAGTCCTAGCCTTCTGGACGTAAGACGTTTGTCTAACATCGATCAGAAATATAGTTTAATTGAGGCGGTAAACTCTTCGTGGCAGCGTCGTGAGGTTGTAATTAACGATCGACACTCAGGATTTAGATTGAACGTTCGATGGTTAATTCATAAGCACGATTTCAGGCGATACGTTCCAATGTTTCATAGCCTGAAAATTCGATGGCTGCGGCGCTTTAGCAATCGATTACGTGCGAAGTGTCGACTAATCATGTAGTCGTACATGTGAAAAGCGAAACCCCGCAGCGACAGCGCCGCTACGCATCGGAAATCCCTACGGGATTTACAAAAACGTCAGAGCTAGGATGATCATTTGTCTTCCACCCTAAATAATTTCGATGCTCCGATGCGATTAGAATCAGGATCTGGTCAGGCCTATGTGGGAATCCCGACATAGAAGCGATCCTAATGCCATTTAGCCGGAGCGTGTATCACGCTCCGGCTATCGAGATTGTACATGTCGCCTACCAGGATTTGAAAAACAAAACGATCTAGCGACATCACGATTCAGCTCAATAATACTCGCATTGGATTTTCATTTCACGCTTTCTAAAAATGCTTTCCCTCTCGGGGAAATTTCGTAGCCTCTCTCAAGACTTATTGTAAGTCCTAAATTTTTTAGCTTTCGAATATGGAGTTTGAACCACATCTTCTCATACCCAAGTTTGTTAGCATATTGAATAGCATATACGTCCGGGTTTCTTGTTTACGGCTTCAAGAATTCGCAAAGGCCACCCTTTAACCTTACTCCGTGCTTCAAGTGCCTGCAACTTTTTTTGCAAGTATGCCAGCTCAACTCGGAGTGATTCATCATTTTCCCGAAGTTTGATGCGCGGATCTTCTCCTTCAAGCCTAAATGTGATTTTATAAATTTCTCCGGCATTTTTATGACTAAGTTCACGTGTCCAACTCCTTACGTCTGCATATCCTGCTTCGATGATTTCTTTGTCGGTGATCTCGTTATAGTTGATCTTCTTGACCGAGGTAATGCGCAGTTGTCCGGCAGCTGTTATCAATGTTCCGTTTTCTTTAACGGTTGGCCTTGTCCATTTGCGTATAGCCGTTTCTATTTTCTTTGCCTTGATCAGCGCTGAAAATTTCGTTTTGAATAGCATTCGTTTGCAGTGTTAAGAAGTGAAAATTACGTTACGGCCTTTTATCGGCCAACAGTCTGACTCAAATTTCAAAATCAAGGCGATCTCGCTCGTTCTCATAGGTAATTCAGCAAACTGATCTGGTCAAAGTTTCCGAAACTGAAACTGTTTTTTTACCGTATAATTTAAGCAGTTTGTGACGGTATCTTTCTCTCTCTCAATGAAAAAAATTGGATTCCTCATTTTAGGCATTGTTGTAGTGATAGTAATTCTCTCATTGCAAAATATTGGAGGAGCATCGTCCCATGCCAAACGAATAATTCATAAGGTCGCCAGTGACATAGAAGAAGTATTTATCGAAGTCTATCAGGAGATACGATCCTTCTCGACGGAATTTGAGGGCATGTAAAAAGTTAGAGACTTAAATTTTAAGAAAGTGAAAAAAGATTTACTAATTCCATATATAGCGTTAAGTGCAATCTGCTTGATCTGGGGCACCACTTACCTGGTCCTCCGGATTGCAGTGCTTCACTTTCCTCCGTTCCTGTTCGTGACGATTCGTCAACTTATTGCAGGAAGCTTATTGGTTGGTTTTATGTTGTTAAGCGGAAAGGCCGCGTGGCCTGACCGGGCCCACCTGTTCCGGCAAGCGGTTGCAGGATTTTTCATGATCTCTCTTGGTAATGGTTTAGTAGCATGGGCTGAAGTGGTGATCCCGAGCGGTGTCGCCGCCATCATTTGTTCCCTAATGCCCATGGTCGTCATCCTGATTAACCTGGGCGTTAACAAGGACGAACGACCAACGGTTGCCATAGTGACTGGCGTCCTGCTGGGCCTCGGTGGCATTATGATGATTTTTGGAGAACACCTCGCTGAGTTCGCAAAAATTGAATACCAACTCGGGATCCTGGTCATTTTCATTGCCGTGCTCAGCTGGGCCGGCGGAAGTGTCTGGCTAAAAAGAAGAGGAAATGATGGGAATGCTTTCCTGAACGCAGGACTTCAAATGTTTTTTGGTGGGATATGGCTAATTCCCGGAGCATTGATATTTGATGACCTTGGCCAGCGTTACCTGGTCGGCAGAAGCATTTTATTCAATGATTTATTTAGTGCTGATCGGATCCATAGTAGCATATGCTTGTTATTCCTATGTATTGCGAAAATTACCAATGACGATCGTATCGCTTTACGCGTATGTAAACCCGATCGTCGCCGTCATCTTAGGATGGATCGTGCTAAGTGAAAAACTGAATTTGAGAATTGGAATTGCCATTCTCGTTACCGTAGCAGGAATTTACATCGTCAATAGAGGATATCAGTTTGGAAGACTATGGAAACAACAATTTTCCCGATGACATTGCAGGCACACCCCATATTGTTTCATGCCACGGACTGGAGTTCAATTCCCGTAACGGAACATCGTGGAGAAACCGGAACGGCCCGCTGGCAGACCATTCAGTATGGAACATTACGCATTAGAGTTGTGGAGTATTCAAGTAATTATCGGGCGAATGGTTGGTGCAAACTTGGACATATCCTCTACTGTTTGGAAGGTGAAATGACTACGGAACTTTCGGATGGAAGAATTTTTAGGTTGACAAAAGGTATGAGCTACGAGGTAACCGATGGCGCAACTGCGCATCGATCTCGCTCGGAACATGGCGTAAAATTGCTTATTATCGATGGTGCATTCTTGAAACCACCAAAAAACAATTACAACCCATGGAAAATGTAGTTCTTGAAATGATCGAATACCAACGCTGAACATCAGCCCTGGTTTGAAAAATTCAATCGGCAATGGATTGAAGAATACTTCTGGATGGAACCTATTGATTTTGAAGTGCTGCAACATCCGGATGAGTATATCATCAGCAAAGGCGGAAAGATTCTGGTCGCTACCTGCAACAAAGAGATTGCAGGAACAGTGGCCTTAAAATTCGTTGATCCTAAAACCTATGAGTTCACCAAGATGGCGGTGGATTCAAAATTCCGTGGATTAAAAGTAGGCCAAGCGTTGGGTGAAGAAGCCATCGCAAAAGCGAAAAGTCTTGGCGCCACTAAAATTATTTTATATTCTCATACGGTTCTGGTACCCGCCGTGACGTTATATAAAAAACTTGGATTTGTAGAAGTACCAGTAGACGGACCGTATAAACGGAGCAACATTAAAATGGAATTGAAACTTGAATAATATAGATTTTGTCGTGACTTCCTTTGTCAAAAATATTCGCTCAGCGCTACAGCCTTTCACAACACGTCTGGCCACATTAGACGATGTCGATACCTTGGTAAAAGTCAGTGTTAAAACGTTTCGAGACACGTTTGCCGAAGTGAACACCAAGGAAGACATGAAGATATACCTGGCCAAATCATTTTCGCGGGATCAATTAATTAAAGAGATAAACGATCCTGCCTCTACGTTCCTACTCGCGCTCGATGGAGAGACGGTAGTCGGCTATGCAAAACTGAAAGAAGGGGAAAGCCGGAGCGAACTCAATGGTGAGCGTGGTATTGAAATAGAAAGGATATACACTTTGAAAGATTACCTGGGAAAAAGAGTTGGAAAGCTCTTAATGCAAACGTGCCTTGATATCGCTGCAGAACGCGGATATAAATTAGTGTGGCTGGGAGTATGGGAGTACAATCCCAGGGCCATTGCTTTCTACGAAAAATGGGGGTTTGAAAAATTCGGATCTCATCCGTTTTTACTTGGCAACGATCTGCAAACTGATTTGCTCATGAAAAAGAAATTAGACTAGCCTATGCCACATCACTACTATACCACCAAAACAATATGGACCGGCAACCGGGGCCATGGCACTTCTGAATATAAGGCGTACGATCGATCGCACATCATTCGTATGAAAGATAAAACAGATATCCAGGGATCATCCGACGCTGCTTTCCGAGGCGATAAAACAAAACATACCCCTGAAGAACTGTTCGTAAGTACCTTATCAACTTGCCACATGCTTTGGTACCTCCATCTTTGTGCGGTCAACGGCGTTGTTGTGACCGAATATACCGATGAGGCTACTGGTATCATGCAGGAAGAGCCAAATGGCAGTGGTCATTTCACAGAAGTAACATTGAATCCCGTAGTGACGGTAACCGAAAAAAGCATGATCGAAAAAGCAACTGCGCTTCATCATGATGCGCACAAAATGTGCTTCATCGCCAACTCCGTAAACTTCCCGGTCTCACACAAGCCAACATCGGTGGTCGCGGCGAAGCATGTGGCATAACTTCAACACCTCGAACCTGACGCGAGCAGGCATCAACACTTCAACACTCTAAAATGGAAAAACTACAATGGTTCGAACGCGTTTTTACTTTCGGATTGCCGAAAGGGATGTTGCCATTTTACATCGAGCGACTGGAGGGAACTATACCCAGGATAGAAGCGAAAGTAAAATATGTTGACGAAGAAATTCTTTCCAACAGACTCGATAACAAATGGTCGGTAAAGGAAAACATCGGTCATCTTGCGGAAGTCGATGAAGTTGCAAACAAACGCATCGACGAAATGATCGCCGGAATTTCGCCTTTATCACCAGCGGTATTTGAGCCGAAACCTTATCACGAATTGCCTATCCAGGAAGTGATAGATTTTTTTCGGGAGGCGCGATCAAAAAATATTAAACGTTATAAAGAGTTAAGTCCATCGGACCTTGAGAAGACTTCGTTACATCCCCGATTAAAAGTGATGATGTCGCCGGTTGACCTGGCCTGGTTCGATGCTGAGCATGACGATCACCATTTGGTGCGTATCAGTGAAATACTCTTCACCCTTCTATCAAAAAATCAATGAAAAAATACATTTCACGCAAAGGACGCAAAGGGAATGCACTAAGGCCGCAAAACAACATCTTCATACTTTGCGGTCTTCGCGATTTTTCTCTTTGCGCCCTTTGCGTGAACCCTTAACCTCAATACCTCACACCATGTTCGTCCCGAAATACGCTCAAAATAATGATACTGCTGAAATCAAAGAATTCATCAAACAAAATGGTTTTGGAATTCTGATCAGTCAGTCTTCACAGAAACTGATGGCAACCCATATTCCACTGCAGTTCTCGCAGGATGAATCCAAGCTTCTTGGACATATTTCAAAGGCAAATCCGCAGTGGAAAAAATTTGAATCTGACGCACAAGTACTGGCCATTTTTTCCGGACCCCATGCGTATATCTCTTCGTCCTGGTACGATCATGAAAACGTACCAACCTGGAATTACATCGCGGCGCACGTCTACGGAAGCATCCGGATTATTGAAGGTGATGAACTCTATGAAGCGCTTAAACATTTAATGGCCAAATATGAAGCGGCTTCCGCGCGTCCCGTTTCGATGGAGACAATGTCAGCCGAGTATGTACGGCAGTCCATGCAGGGCGTCGTTGGATTTGAGATTACCATTAGCGCCATCGAGGCGGCTTACAAACTATCTCAAAACAGAGATCAGAAAAATCACCACCATATTATCCACGAACTCGAAAAACGAAATGATCCCGGTTCCCTCCAGGTAGCAAATGAAATGAAGAAACGAAAATTTTAAGATCCGAGATCAGCTACCGTCAACTTCAACACCTAGAACATCAACACATCAACACCTCACAATCATGAAAAAAATTACCATCGTAGCATTTGACAAATACACAGACATCGATGTTTTCCTTGCCTGGGATTTATTTAATCGTGTCCGGTTAATCCACAAAGACTGGGAAGTGAAAATCGTGGGCACGGAATCAAAGCATATTTCTGTTACAGGAATTAATCTCGAAATGCAGGGCACTATTGAAGATTGTAAGAATGCAGATGTAGTATTCTTTACCAGCGGTCCGGGTACACGCAAGCTTATCAAGGACGCTGCATACCTGCAGCGATTTCATCTGAATCCTGAAAAACAGATCATCTGTTCCATGTGTTCAGGTGCTTTGATACTAGCAGCCTTAGGACTTCTCGACGGCCTGAGTGCTACAACGTATCCGACGGCCATTGAAGAGTTAAAGTCTTTTGGTGTACAAGTTGAAAACAAGGATTTGGTAGTCCATGGAAACATTGCTACCGCTGCCGGCTGTCTTGCCGCGATCGATCTGGTAGGTTATTGTATTGAAAAACTCCTGGGTACCGAGACGAGAGAAAGGGTACTTGCTTCAGTTCAACCGGTAGGCAAGGGGATGGAATGTATTTATTAAACCAAAATCATCAAGAACAGGCTATGAATCCGCAATTAAAAAAAGATCTTGAAAGCTTCGGCGAAATTTTAAACCATACTGTAGAAATTGCACAACATCATTTCGATCGGCAAGAAACACTTCCGCCGGGAAGATTCATTCCCGACCTGTCAATGGTCAGCCTTCCCGCAAAGGGAATCGGTGCGCTTGCAACGCTGGATTATTTTGAGAATAATTTTGCCGACAAGCTCGCCAACAGTACGGGCCCTCGTTATTTTGGATTTGTTACCGGGGGTTCAACGCCAGCCTCTGTCGCCGGAGATTGGCTGGTCAGCGCTTACGATCAAAATGCAGCTGGAAGCAACGATTCAATCGCCCCTCAGATCGAACGTCAAACCATCCATTTCTTCAAAGAACTTTTTGGATTGGACCAGGCGTATTTCGGTTCATTTGTAACAGGTGCGACACTTGCCAACTTTACAAGTCTTGCCCTTGGGAGGCAATGGGTAGGTGAGCAAAGAGGAATTGATTTCAGTAATGACGGTATCACTGGTCCGCCTATAAAAGTTGTTAGTGCTACACCACATTCCAGCATTATGAAATCATTGTCAATGTTGGGAATCGGACGTAAATCTGTCATTAAAGTCGAAACATTGCCTGACCGCGAAGCGGTGGATATTCACGCACTTGAAAATATATTAAGAAAAAACCCTGAACCTTTGATTGTTGTGGCCAACGCAGGGACAGTCAATACAGTTGACTTCGATGACCTTGAGGCCATTGGCAAATTGAAAACCAGTTACAACTTTTGGCTACACGTTGATGCCGCCTTTGGAGGGTTTGCCGCGTGCTCGGAAAAATATGCGCACTATTTAAAGGGAATTAATTATGCAGACAGTATTACGATCGACGCACACAAATGGTTAAATGTTCCGTATGATGCAGCGATGCAATTCACGCGTCATAAAAACATTCAACTTCGTGTATTTCAAAACAGTGCTGCTTATCTCACTGATGCGGAAAAAAGTACTGACTATTTTCATTACACGCCTGAAAACTCACGCAGGTTTAGGGCTTTGCCAGCATGGTTTACACTCATGGCCTACGGCAAAGAAGGGCATCGCGAAATTGTCGAGCGTAACTGTGATGTCGCGCATTACTTTGGCGAGCTTATTAAATCATCGGACGAATTCAAATTACTGGCGCCCGTCAAGATGAACGTCGTTTGTTTCACGTTGAATGACGATGACCTTACAGCTGATGTTGTTAAAAAGTTTTTGGAAGCCGTTCGAGATGATGGCCGTGTATTTTTCACGCCGACGGTACTCAGAGGAGTACCCGCCATTCGCGCAGCGATCTCCAACTGGCTGACAAAGCGGGAGGATGTTGCATTGGCTTTCGAGGTCATCAACAGCGTTAATCAAAAACTGAAACGAGTTCAGTCGGCTTAAAAAATAACCCTTGGAATACCCTATTTGCCAATACACGATAAATTCGAAAAGAGGAAGGAAAAACAAAAGATAATGCTGAAATTCACCCTTTAATTGAACACTGTTATGATATCTACAACCAGGCCCACATTTGCTTTTGAGCGAACAACCAAATCGAGAATTAAAGATGTTGATTTCAACAACATTGAATTCGGAAAATATATTTCGGACCACATGCTGGTGGCCGATTTCCTCGATAATAAATGGCAAACCCCAAAAATTGTTCCTTTCGGAGATATCCCGATGTCGCCGGCGATGCTTTCGTTGCATTACGGACAATCTGTTTTTGAAGGAATGAAGGCCTTTAAAAATAAGGATGGTGATATTTGCATTTTCCGCCCGCAAAAACATGGCGAGCGACTTAACAAATCTTTGGCAAGAATGTGCATGCCTGAAATTCCAGAAGAACTTTTCATTCAGAGTTTGCATGCCATTGTAGAAACGGACAAAGCATGGATTCCTTCCAGCGAGGGGGCATCATTATACATTCGCCCTTTTGTGTTTGCCTTTGAGCCACGATTGGGTGTAAAAATTGCCGACCACTTTAAGTTTATTATTTTGACGAGCCCTGCAGGGGCATATTTCAGCAAAGCCACGAGGCTAAAAGTTGAAAAGACTTTTGTGCGCGCCGCAGAAGGGGGAACAGGATTTGCAAAATGTTCAGGAAATTACGGAGGGGCATTCTATCCAACGCAGCTTGCGCGTCAGGAAGGTTTTGATCAGGTGTTGTGGACTGATGCAAAAGAGCATAAATACATCGATGAAGCTGGGGTTATGAACGTGATGTTCGTCATCAATGGAAAATTGGTGACACCAAAACTTACCTCAGCACTGTTGGATGGCGTAACGAGGGACAGCATCCTTAAACTAGCGCCCGGGCTAGGCATGACGGTGGAAGAACGACGCGTAAGTGTAGATGAAATCGAGGAAGCATTTAAGAAAGGAACTATAACAGAGGCATTTGGTTCCGGTACAGCAGCCGTTGTGTCTCCCATAGCCACGATCAACATCGAAGGCGTTGACTACAACTTACCGACAGCAGGCCCCGATAGCTTCCAGCAACGCGCCAAACAAAAATTAAGCAACATCCGCTATGGCCAGGAACCGGATGTGTATGGATGGAATTACATTATTAATGTTTAAAGTTCGAGTTTAAAGTTTCGAGTTGCGACGCTTGATCTGTGCTTAGCGTTTGAAAATACAGATTCTTAATAGCTTTGCACTTGTATTCAACTCGAAACTTCAAACCAGTAACTCGAAACTAATCCATGAGAGCCGTTTTTTTCAAAGGCAAAGACCATCCACTTGTCGTTCAACAAATAAAAAAATTTAAGCCAGTCAAGGATCAGGTATTGATCCGGCTGCATAACGCGGCCATCAACCATCGTGATCTGTGGACCTGGCGTGAGCAGAACTTACCGGCTTCCGACGGAATAATTCTTGGCTCCGATGGCTGCGGCGTCATTGAAGATGTGGGTGAAGACGCCGATACATTGCTGATCGGATCAGAAGTCATCATTAATCCCAGCTTGGATTGGGGCACAAATCCGATCGTGCAGGGAAATGCATTCCGAATATTGGGATTTCCCGATCACGGTACGTTCAGTGATTACATCGTGATCTCCAAAAAATATGTTTTTGACAAACCAGAACACCTGAGTTTTGCTGAATCGGCGGCAGTACCACTCTCTGGGCTTACTGCTTATCGTGCACTCTTTTCTAAAGCGAGGCTACGGGCAAAAGAAAAAGTTTTGATTACCGGTGTGGGTGGAGGCGCAGCATTATGGGTCTTACAATTTGCTGTTGCATACCAGGCGCGCGTTTATGTCACATCGGGATCGGAAGAAAAAATAAACAAAGCAAAAGCGCTGGGTGCTATAGAAGGGTTCAATTATAAAGATCCCGATTGGCAACAAAAAGCTTTGAAAGAATCCGGTGGTGGATTTGATATTATTATTGACAGCGCGGGTGGCGATCAATTTTCGAAATTGATAGAACTGGCTTTGCCGGGAGGAAGAATTGTAAATTTTGGAAGAACTGCGGGGAATATCACGAATATATCAACCCGGTTGCTCTACTGGAAGCAACTTTCTATTCACGGATCCACGATGGGTACACGCGATGAATTTTTGTCGATGCTGGATTTCCTCGAAAGCAGAAACATCAAACCTGTTATCGATAAAATTTTTCCACTGGAACAAATCGATGAAGCGATGAAGCGCATGGAACAAGGGGATCAGTTTGGAAAAATTGTTTTGCAAATTTCATAGGCATGCTTAACCACGGAGATTCTGTGTTAAGAACCAAGGGATTTAATTTTTATTAATTTTGTTTTAAGGCGGCTTTATGCCAGCCTGTAAAGAGAAGCGGTTCGTTGTTAAACGGGCCGCTTTTCCGTTTTTAAAAGCACGATTATTAAAATTACAACGGAGCGAAACGCGTTGTTTGTCTGATGTTCAAATGTGGATAACTCCAAAAATATTGTAGGGCCTTCATTGAGTAATCTCCTTGAAGTTACCCACATTCCAACATCAGTTATTATTGTTATAAAATTAAAAATTGACATTGGTTTATTTAAGCTCGCTGAGCTGAAAGAGCAAATCACTTCTTCTTTAAGGTAATCCTTATCAAAAGCTGTATTGGTTTTGTAGATAGTATAAATCATCTCCAATAATTTTCTTTGAACAGCTACGGCTGCCTTCATCTTTATTCCGTGTCTGGATACCAATCTGGTAAATAAGACTTTAAACCTTCCATCATAGCGTATAGCAGCAAGAGCTGGCATATACATGGCTTTGCGTAAATGCCTGTTTCCTTTCTTTGATATTTTTGGCTTCCCCTTTACTGAAGTGCCTGACAGTTTTTCCTTTACATCTAAGCCCGCATAGCTGGTCAACTGTCGTTTATTACGAATCAATTCAAAGCCATTGGTTTCGGCCAGTACAGTGACTGCTGTTAAGGTGCCTATACCAGGTATAGAACTAATAAGCTCAATAGATTTTTTTACTTCTTTATCTCCCTTTACCAATACATTGATTTCTTCTTTGATCTGCGTTACCTGTTTATTGAGCAGATTAATCCGTGTTTTCATCCTGGCTATACTTTCTTTGCTTGGATAAGCTTCTGTTTGTTCTGCATGCAATTGATTCTTCACTAAGGTTCTTTCTCCCACGAGTTGGTCGCGTTCCCGGGTTTTCTGTTTTAGCTTTCTAAAGATTTCCGCAGGGCGTTTCCATTTATCCAACTTCCTTTCCAGGCCAAACCGTGCTATGGCTTCCGATGCTGTTTTGTCGGTAATAGTTTTTACCTCCAAGGTCCTGAAGTAATTGCTGATTTTATTGGGCAATACAATGCTTACTTCAAACTCTTTCCCTTCTAAAAAATAAGCCAATGACTCATGATACACACCAGTGGCTTCCATCACATAGCGGACAGGACTTGACTCTTCAGTCAGCTTTTTGACCCATAGAGTCAATGCGGTAAATCCCTTTGCTGTATTAGCAAAAGTTTTACTTGCATATAGTTCAGGTGTCCAATCATCATACATACGCCCTAAGCTTACAACCAATTCTTTTTGAGCCACATCGATGCCCACTACTTGTTTTACAATTCTTTTCATTTTTACCAATTAATTTTAAAAAATATAAAAAGTGAAAATCTCCCCTTCGCTTTTTCTCCTGGTTGGATATTCTGGATATACTGCCATGCAGTATTCCTTACATTCTGTTCAAGCTCGAAGAGATAAAAAAGGATGAGGCATTATCTCCGCGAGAACATACCTTGAAGGTTGTTTAGACGCGATGCGCTCTCACCCCTTTTCACTTTAAAAATCAAATCTATTGGTAACTTAGCTTCCTTTCAAAGAACTTCTTTTACTTACTTTGCAAACATAGGAGTCGCGAAGGCGCGGAGAATCCCCTCTGCGGAACTTTGCGTCTTCGCGTCTCTGTGTGAAAAGGTGAGGTAACGTACGAGAGCGAGGAAGCACACAAAACGGAAAATTCTCTGTCGAAATTCCACAAGAAGATTATCTTCGGGAATGCAAAATGACCTGCTCCTGATCCTGTCTCTTCTCTTCGGCACCCTGATGCTGGTCATGCTGGGACACCGACTCAGAATCTCATATCCAATATTTTTAGTGATCGCTGGTTTGGGACTAAGTTTTATCCCAGGTATTCCTCATATTACCGTCGATCCTGAATTAATATTCCTCATCTTTTTGCCTCCACTCCTGTACGAAGCCGCCTGGTTCACATCCTGGGCTGACTTCTGGAAATGGCGTCGCGTAATTTCCATGTTAGCCTTCGGATTGGTGTTCGTAACCGCCACCGCCGTAGCTTTTGCCTCGAGCGCGATGATTCCCGGATTTACTTTGGCGCTGGGATTTTTGTTAGGAGGCATCATATCTCCACCCGACGCCGTCGCGGCCACATCTGTGCTAAGAAATATTAAAGTTCCAAAACGCCTGACGGCAATCCTCGAAGGTGAAAGCCTGGTGAACGATGCATCGAGCTTGATCGTGTTCCGCTTTGCGCTCGCTGCAATCATCAGCGGACAATTCGTCCTGCAAGATGTGATCGTACATTTTTTCCTGGTAGCGGGAATGGGTATCGTAATCGGACTGGCTATTGCGAATGTCGTCTATGTGATTCACCGGTTTTTGCCCACTACATCAAGTATTGACGCAACGCTTACGCTGATGACACCATACTTTATGTATATGGCCGCTGAATATTTTCATTTTTCCGGGGTGATGGCTGTCGTCAGCGGAGGACTATTTCTTTCCTATCGTTCGCATGAGATACTGTCGCACGGCGCAACCCGGATGCAGGCCCATGGAGTTTGGTCGACAGTGATCTTCGTGCTCAACGCAATGGTCTTTATTTTAATTGGTTTGGAATTGCCCATTGTAATTGAAGGCCTGCACAATTATTCGCGCGCCGATCTCATTAAATATTCTGTTGGCATCAGCGCGGTTGCTATTATCGTCCGGTTAATTTGGGTTTTCCCCCTTGCTTACGTTCCTATCTGGTTTAAGAACCGTGTCCGTGCCGACAACGTGAACCCTACCTGGAAAGGACCGTTGATCATTGGCTGGGCGGGCATGCGTGGTGTCGTTTCCCTGGCGTCTGCATTGTCGGTGCCATTGTTGTTGAACGAACAAACCCCGTTCCCACATCG
Organism: uncultured Bacteroidota bacterium; assembly: GCA_963739105.1. Taxonomy (GTDB): domain Bacteria; phylum Bacteroidota; class Bacteroidia; order Cytophagales; family Cyclobacteriaceae; genus Chryseolinea. The sequence continues at coordinate 62,324 of CAVTZI010000044.1, forward strand.
TAACCTTATCCTATTTTTAACCTTTGTTGTGATATTGGTCACACTTGTCTTCCAGGGGCTGACCTTACCTTGGGTGATCCGTTGGGTGGATATCCTGGAGAGCGACAAAGAACTTCCCGAAGGCCAACAGGAAGCCGGAATACAACTGCGTCTAAAAAAAGTAGCACTCACTTTGTTGAATGAAAAATTCGCCAACGACATTTCAGAAAACGAACTCGTCGGTCTCCTGAAAAATAATCTGGAAAGCGATGTAGAAGAAGCAAAACAACGGCTGGAATCGTTAGAATGTGATACGATGGCACAGGAAGAAATTGAACGCTATCACCAGGTGTTACTGGATCTTTATTCCCAGCAGCGAAAAGAATTATTTCAGCTCCGAAAAGAGAAAGCCTTCAGCGATGAAGTGATTCGCAAACAAGAACTTCAGTTAGACCTGGATGAAACAAAGGTCACGAATCACACGCATTAAACGTAGGGACGCAAAATTTTGCGTCCCTACGTTTAATTTCGCCGATTCTGACCACGCACCCGTATTTTCCACTTGCATTTCCTCTGCGCGAATTCCTCTGCGCCCTCTGCGCTAAAATTTCGAGGAATAACTCTCCCCCACAAAAATATTTTTCCCATTCCTCTTGATCCCTTCCTCCAAAAAAACCAACATCGCGCTTGAAATTCAGACATGAGACAGAAATTATTAAATGCAGGCGCCAGCGAACTCAGCTATGAGATCCGTGAAATCGTAAAGAAGGCTGACCAGTTAAAGAAACTGGGTCTGTCCATTTCATGGGAAAATATCGGTGACCCAATCCAAAAACATCATAAACTTCCGCAATGGGTAAAAGATATTATCTCCGACCTGGTCAAACAGGATGATACGTACAGCTATTGTCCCTCAAAGGGCATGCTGGAGACACGCGAGTTCCTGGCTAAACAAACCAACGAACTTGGTGGCGTTCAGATCACAGCAGAAGACATCTGCTTCTTCAACGGACTGGGTGATGCTATTTCAAAGGCATATCAATTCATTTCAAGAACCTCACGCGTGATAGGTCCATCACCAGCTTATTCCACACATTCCAGCGCGGAAGCAGCCCATGCCGCACATGAACCGCTAACCTACCGGCTGGATCCCAACAACAAATGGTATCCCGACCTGGATGATTTGTATAACAAAGTAAAATACAACCCTAACATTGTCGGCATTTTGATCATCAATCCGGACAATCCCACGGGCATGGTCTATCCGTTGGAAACGCTCAAACGCATCGTGGAGATCGCCAAAGAATTCAATCTGTTCTTGGTGGCCGATGAGATCTACATCAACATCACATACAACGGTGCGCGCGCGTATGCCCTCTCCGAGATCATTGAAGATGTGCCCGGCATTTCCATGAAAGGGATTTCAAAAGAATTGCCCTGGCCCGGCGCGCGTTGTGGTTGGATGGAATACTATAACCGGGATAAAGACGAAGACTTCAACCGGTTCTGTAATGCACTCGACAATGCGAAGATGATCGAAGTTTGCTCAACAAAACTTCCCCAACTCGCGATTCCAAAAATTTTTGGCGACAATCGCTTCAAGGTATACCGCGAAGAGACCAACAATAATATCGGGCGAAGAAGTAAGATCATTGCAGATATTCTGCATACAGTTCCTGAGTTGACCTTCAATGAAACATTCGGTGCATTTTACAACACCATCATCTTCCGGGATGGAACCTTAAAGCCTCATCAGCAAATCAAGATCGACAATCCAAAAATAAGAACGCTGGTGGAAGACTGGGTAAATCAGGACATCCCCCTGGATAAGCGCTTTGTATATTACCTGCTGGGCGCAAAAGGAATTTGCGTTGTGCCAATTTCCTCCTTCTGCTCGGAACTTCAAGGCTTCCGCGTTACGTTACTGGAAGAAGATGAAGAAGTGTTGACCAAAACATTTTCATCCATTCGGGATGGCATTGTAGAATATCTCCACAGCTAACAACTGTTCTTCTACCTAACATTTGTTACACGCTGATAATGAAAGATTTCTACGAAATATCTTGAATTATAAACGATATTTCGTGACCATTGTACTCGCACAGAATGATATGCTGAATTCATTAAATTTATCGGAATACAGATCAATCTCCTCACGGATGGTTGATGTTCTTTCTGTGCTTCTCATTGTCGTGATTATTCTTAAACCCGAAGGGGCGATAGTGATATAATTTTATAACTTAAAAACTCACAGACCGCCCCGACAACCTCGGGGCGGTTTTGTTTTATATAGCTTAAAACAAACTAACAATTGTTATATGTACTACACGAAAGACACAATCCTTTTTTTGAATGGCAAGTTCATTAAAGCGGTTGATGCTCATTCCGATCTATACAGCCAGACATTGCACTATGGCTTTGGTGTTTTCGAAGGGATTCGCGCGTACCAGTCAATGAACGGCGTGAAGATCTTCAAAGCACAAGAACACTTCGAACGCTTGAAGGAAAGTTGTGCCCTCATCGGAATTCCTTTTCAATACAAGACGTCAGAACTGATCCAGATAGCGTACCAGCTCCTTCAGAAAAATAATTTGTCGGATGCCTATATCCGTCCGCTTGTGTATTGCCGCACCCAATATGACGCTCACACAACCTCAGGAAGTTATCTGATGATGTGCGCGTGGGAATGGGATAAATATCATGGTGACCGTATGCTGAGACTTTGTCTTTCATCCTATCAACGTCCTAATCCAAACTCGGTGAAAGTGAACGCTAAAGTCGCGGGCAACTATGTAAACTCTATTCTTGCTACCGGCGAAGCAGAACAAGAGGATACGATGAAGCACTCATGCTCGACATGAATGGATTCATCGCGCAGACGCCGGCCGCAAATTTCTTCATGGAAAAAAATGGCGTGTTGTATACACCACCCCCGGGACATATTCTACCGGGAGTTACACGGCAGATGGTATTAAGTATTTGCAAGGAACTCGATATCCCGGTCAAGGAAAGAAACATCAGACCTGAAGAACTTGAAAGTGCAGACAGTGCTTTCCTTTGTGGAACTGCTGCAGAGATTGCCGGTGTTGAATCCGTTGATGCGAAACCTTTCCGACTCGATTGGTTTGACAGCCTTGGGGCCAGCATTCAGGAAGCTTACAAATGTCAGGTGAGAGAAAAATCTTTCAGCTACGTGATTATATAATTTAGGCATACTTCCTGCACACACCCGGAAGTACGCACAACTAGAAACTACGAAACTCAGAAACTAGAAACTAATTAATGGAAGTTAACAAGTATAGCAAGACAATCACACAGGATACAACACTCCCGGCAGCGCAGGCGATGTTCTATGCGACTGGGATTGACAGAAAAAGATTTAGAGAAAGCGCAGATAGGAATTGTAAGCACAGGGTTCGATGGCAATCCCTGTAACATGCACTTGAATTCACAGGCTCAAACGGTGAAGACAGCTGTATGGGAAAATGATTTAGTGGGATTGATCTTTAATACCATTGGCGTTAGCGATGGCATGAGCAACGGAACAGAAGGAATGCGCTATTCTCTGGTGAGCCGTGAGATCATTGCGGACTCAATTGAAACTGTATGTGGCGCGCAATACTATGACGGATTGATTGCCGTGGTAGGATGTGATAAAAATATGCCCGGCGCATTGATCGCCATGGGACGATTAAACCGCCCATCGATTATGGTATACGGTGGAACAATCGCCGGCGGAAATTGGAAGGGACAACAGCTCAATATCATTTCAGCATTCGAAGCACTGGGCCAGAAGATGGCAGGCAATATTACTCCGGAAGATTTTAAAGGAATTGTTCAAAATTCTTGCCCTGGAGCAGGAGCATGTGGTGGAATGTATACTGCAAACACCATGTCTTCAGCTATTGAAGCGCTGGGAATGTCATTGCCTTATTCATCCTCTAACCCAGCATTGAGCAAAGAAAAAGCGGAAGAATGCAAAGCGGCCGGCAAGGCGATCAAACTATTGCTGGAGCGTGATTTAAAGCCACGCGATATCATGACGCGGAAAGCATTCGAGAATGCGATATCAACGGTGATGATACTGGGTGGATCAACCAATGCCGTGCTTCACCTGATAGCCATGGCAAAAGCAGTAGGTGTAAAACTTACGCAGGAAGATTTTCAGCGCATCTCTGATAAAACTCCGTTGATCGCCGATCTGAAACCGAGCGGAAAATATCTGATGGAAGATTTGCACAAAATCGGTGGTGTTCCGGCGGTATTGAAGTACATGCTTGAAGAAAGGATATCTCCATGGCGATTGTATCACCGTAACAGGAAAGACAATCGCAGAAAATCTGAAAGATGTTCCAGAACTGGAGTTTGAAAAACAAAATGTGATCTATCCTGTTGAAAAACCTATCAAGCAGACAGGTCACTTGCAAATCATGTATGGCAATCTTGCCGACAAAGGATCCGTTGCAAAGATCACAGGCAAAGAAGGTGAAATATTCAAAGGAACAGCCCGCGTATTCAATGGTGAATTTGAACTCGTGGATGGAATAAAAGAAGGAAAAGTAAAAGCTGGCGACGTAGTGGTCATCCGGTATGTGGGCCCTAAGGGTGCACCCGGTATGCCGGAAATGTTAAAGCCAACTTCCGCGATTATGGGAGTAGGATTAGGAAAAAGTGTAGCGCTGATTACAGACGGGAGATTCTCTGGCGGATCTCACGGTTTTGTCATCGGACATATTACGCCTGAAGCGTACGAAGGTGGATTGATTGCATTGGTTGAAGACAATGATCTCATTGAAATAGACGTTCAAAACCATACGATCAATCTGATGGTTGATGAAGCAACCATTTCAAAACGAAGAGCAGCGTGGACAACTCCCAAGCTGAACGCCAGAAATGGAATTTTATTGAAATATGCAAAACAAGTAAAAACTGCTGCCGATGGATGCGTTACTGACGAAGACTAAGGCTGCGACAGAACCCGAAGAACGGGAGCAGTCCAAGCAAAAAATATCAGGATCAGAGATCGTACTTCGATGTCTGGTCGAAGAACATGTAGACAAAATATTCGGCTACCCCGGTGGTGCGATCATGCCGATCTATGATGCCCTCTACCATTATGCCGATAGACTGACACACATTCTCGTGCGTCATGAACAAGGTGCTATCCATGCCGCGCAAGGATTTGCCCGCGTCACGGGCGACGTAGGCGTTGTGTTTGCAACGTCTGGCCCTGGTGCGACAAATTTAGTAACCGGACTTGCGGATGCGTTGATCGATTCAACTCCACTGGTCTGTATCACGGGACAGGTATTTGCCCATTTGCTGGGAACGGATGCGTTCCAGGAAACGGATGTGGTCAACACAACAATCCCGGTCACGAAATGGAATATCCAGGTAACGGAAGCGAAAGACATTGCCCCTGCGATAGCAAAAGCATTTTACATCGCCCGCACCGGCCGTCCAGGCCCTGTGTTGGTTGACATCACCAAGAATGCGCAAAATGAAATGATCGAAGACGCCGGAATATCGCAAATGCGAAAGCATCCGCACCTATAAACCAAAACCTGCACTCCAACTGGATCAGGTAGAAGCGGCTGCTAAGTTGATCAATGAAGCGAAGAAACCCTATATTCTGGCTGGACAAGGAATTTTGCTTTCCGACGCAACGCAAGAGCTGATCGCCTTTTCTGAAAAAACAGGAATACCAGTAGCCTGTACTTTATTGGGCCTGGGAGGAATTCCCACGGATCATCCTAACTATGTTGGATTTTTAGGAATGCACGGAAATTACGGTCCGAACATCAATACCAATGAATGTGATCTGATCATCGCCCTCGGTATGCGCTTCGATGACCGCGTAACGGGCAATGTAAGCAAATACGCCAAGCAAGCTAAGGTCGTTCACGTTGAAATTGACAAAGCCGAGATCCACAAGATCATCAAAGCCGATGTAGCAGTGCATGCGGATGTGAAAGAAGCATTGCAGGCGCTTATCAAAAAATGCAATCAGAACAATCACCAGGAATGGATTGACTCCTTTACAAAACTCAACAACATTGAGTATGAGAAGGTCATCAAAGAAGAATTTAACCCTTCGGACCTTCCGGAATTTTGACGATGGGTGAAGTTATCAATCAACTTTCCACTTCAGACAAACGGTGAAGCAATTGTCGTAACGGATGTCGGCCAACATCAGATGACAACATCCCGCTACTATAAATATAAAAATCCACGCACCAACGTAACGTCTGGTGGCGCGGGCACCATGGGTTTTGCATTACCAGCAGCCATGGGTGCAAAGCTAGGTATACCTGAAAAACAAGTTGTCGCCGTCATCGGTGATGGTGGTTATCAAATGACCATTCAGGAATTAGGTACCATCATGCAGTATAAAATTCCCGTGAAGATTTTAGTGCTCAATAATAACTTCCTGGGAATGGTTCGTCAGTGGCAGCAACTCTTCCATGAAAAAAGATACTCCTTTACGGAAATGGCGAATCCTGATTTCGTAAAGATAGCAGAGGCCTATAGCATTCCGGCTCGCAAAGTGGAGAAACGGGAAGACCTGCAAGGGGCAATAAAGGAAATGCTGGAGGCAACTACGCCATATTTCCTAGAAGCTGTTGTAGGAAAAGAAGATAATGTGTTCCCCATGGTACCTGCCGGCGCTGGTGTTGCAGAAGTATTGTTGGAGGCACCCAAGAAATAAAAAAAGATTTTAACAGAAGCGTTATGAAACAAAACTTCACACTTGAAATTCATTCAGACAATAATTTTTCAATTCTCAACAGAATTGTAAATGTCCTGAACCGTCGCAGAGTGCGTATAAAAAAATTGATTGCCCACGAAAATGAAGAGGACTTCACAAGAGGTGGCGCAATCTTGTTGGTTTATACAACCTCCGACATGATGGAAAAAGTTAAACATCAACTTGAAAAACTGATCGAAGTGGAACAAGCGTCGTACTATCCCGGAAGCGAACTGTATTTTGAATTAAGTAACCGGAATAATAAGAAAGTAGCTTAAAGCTGAAAGCTTAAAGCAGAAAGCTGTGGGAACACAAAGCTTTCAGCTTTTAGCTTTCTACTTTAAGCTTAATACAACAAACTAAAAAACTAAATAAAATCATGGCAAAGATCAATTTTGGAGGCACTATTGAAGAAGTTGTAACACGCGAAGAATTCCCCATGGAAAAAGCGCTCGACATTTTAAAAAATGAAACGATCGCTATTATCGGCTATGGCGTGCAAGGACCTGCACAGGCATTAAACCTCCGTGATAACGGCTTTAAAGTAATTGTCGGCCAACGCAAAAACTCCAAAACCTGGAACAAAGCTGTCGAGCACGGATGGGTTCCAGGCGAAACATTGTTTGATATTGAAGAAGCTGCAAAACGCGGAACGATCATTCAGTTCCTTCTTTCTGATGCTGGTCAGATTGCATTGTGGCCAACGATCAAACCTTATTTGACCAAAGGATAAGACGTTATACTTCTCTCACGGATTTGGTATCACTTTCAAAGATCAAACAGGTATCATTCCTCCTGCGGAGGTCGATGTTATCCTCGCAGCACCAAAAGGCTCCGGAACTTCTGTACGCCGTTTGTTCTTGCAAGGAAAAGGTATCAATTCAAGCTATGCTGTGTTTCAGGATGCAACGGGCAAAGCTAAAGACAAAGCCATTGCCTTGGGTATTGGCGTAGGATCTGGCTATCTCTTTGAAACTGATTTCAAAAAAGAAGTTTATTCTGACCTGACTGGCGAACGTGGTACATTGATGGGCGCTATCGCCGGGATCTTTGAAGCCCAATACGAAGTGCTTCGCGCAAATGGACACTCTCCTTCTGAAGCATTCAACGAAACAGTAGAAGAACTTACACAAAGTCTTATGCCACTGGTTGCAGAAAATGGTATGGACTGGATGTACGCCAACTGTTCCACTACTGCACAACGCGGTGCGCTTGACTGGAAGAAAAAATTCAAAGCTGCAACACTTCCTGTTTTCCAGGAATTGTATAAAAGTGTAGCAACAGGACAAGAAGCAAAACGCACGATTGAAACCTGCAGCAAGCCAGACTATCGTGAAAAGCTGGCGGAAGAATTAAAAGAACTTCGCGAAAGCGAGCTCTGGCAAGCTGGCGCTGCAGTGCGCAAGCTCAGACCAGAAAAAGCTACCGTAGAAGCAAGCATGATCAATTAAAACCTTTGCGCCTTCGCGTCTCTGCGGTAAAATTTTAACCGCAAAGACGCCAAGGCGCAAAGAATTCGTTTTATAACAATGTCTATCACAACCCAAACATATAAGCTCAATATCAACGCCGCGGCAGATGCGTTAAAAGCTGTTGTCCTAAAAACGCCGTTGCAGTATCACGGAAAGTTGTCTGAGAAATTTCACGCGGAAGTATACGTGAAACGCGAAGACCTTCAGGTGGTACGGTCGTATAAAATCAGGGGAGCTTATAATCTGATACAAAGCCTGAACGATGAGCAGCGCAAGCGCGGCGTCGTCTGTGCCAGTGCCGGTAATCATGCGCAAGGTGTTGCATTCGCCTGTAAACATCTGGACATTCGCGGTGTGATCTACATGCCGGCAATCACACCGAAACAAAAGATCAACCAGGTAAAAATGTTTGGTGGAAACAACATTGAAATTGTGTTGATCGGCGACACGTTCGATGAATGCCAGACGCATGCATTGGAGTTCACCGAACTCAATAACATGGTGTTCATTCCTCCCTTTGATCATCCGAAAGTAATTGAAGGACAAGGAACGGTTGGAAAAGAAATTCTCGACGACCTATCCAACATCGATTTCATTTTTATCCCCATCGGCGGCGGAGGTCTATGCGCAGGTGTCGGACAATATTTCAAATTGTTGTCACCTCAGACAAAAATCATTGGTGTAGAACCCCAAGGCGCTCCTTCGATGAAGGAGGCACTAAAAGCCGGCAAACCTGTTGTGCTGGACAAGATCCAACGTTTTGTCGATGGCGCTGCCGTAAAAAAAGTAGGAGATTTAACTTTTGAACTTTGCAAGGACGCGCTTTCTGATATGTTGTTGGTACCGGAAGGAAAAGCCAGCTCAACAATCTTACAACTGTACAACGAGGATGCTATTGTTGCGGAACCTGCAGGCGCACTATCCATCGCAGCCTTGGATCAATATGCGGAGCAGATCAAAGGAAAAAAAGTAGTATGCATTCTTAGCGGTGGCAACAACGACATCGACAGGATGCAGGAGATCAAAGAGCGCTCACTCTTGTACGAAGGACTTAAGCATTATTTCATCATTCGTTTTGCTCAGCGCCCGGGAGCATTAAAAGAATTTGTCAATCATATCCTCGGTCCGAACGATGATATCGTACGTTTTGAATTCATTCAGAAAAACAACAAGGAAAGCGGACCGGCATTGATCGGCATTGAAGTAAAATCAAAAGATGACTTTAATGCGCTGATTACACGCATGGATAGTCATTCGCTGAACTATACACTCGTGAATCAAAACGAGAATCTGTTCGAGTATCTTATTTAGTCGTCCGACCACTTTAAGTGGTCAGCCACTGACTGTTAGACTACTAGAACTCATAATTCGGATTTTGCCAGCCCATGGGAATATCGGCTTCATAGTGTCTGTCGGTTGTTCTTATTCTCATCTCCAACCTACCCTCAATAAGAAATCCCAACGATTGGTACAGGGCAATTGCTTTTTCATTGCTTTCACGCGCGATCAATTCAACTCTTCCAATATCCGGCCGGTTTCGTCCAATCTCCTCCAAAAAAATTGTAAGGATGGTTCGCCCGAGTTTTTTTCTCTGGAAGTTCGGATGAACGACAATGGTAAGGTCGCTTAAGACGTGATCAAAAACCTGGATGCCTGGTTTATATGCGTGGATCTCGGCGACGAGTTCATTTTCGTCATCCGGATTTTCTCCCACGATGATCAACCCTGCCGCCAGACTCTTTTCCAAAAAACTGCTGATGTAGTCTGGCGTGATTTCATGCTCGAGTCTCGCAATGCCACCTTCCGTACGGGCAACAGCTTGATATAGTTTTAGCAATCGATCCAGATCTTCTATTGTCGCAGTACGGTAACGCATGGGTTGTATGTAATATTATTAAAAGTGAAACATTTTTGCCACGAAGGCACTAAGACTCAAAGGTACACAAAGGACCTTAGTGAAACTTCGTGTCTTAGTGTCTTTGTGGCATTTTCATTCGTGCCTTAGTATCGAAGCGGGATTGACCCGAACCGTTCGCATAATCACAAAGATAATGGATACGAAAGCAAACAACTCACAAAGCAGGAAGGCTACGAGAAATGACATGAATGATAGGTCGATATGATAAGCAAATTGTTGTAGCCATTGGTTGACAATGAGGTACGCCGGATAAATAGCAACGAGGTTTCCCACGATAGCCATCATCACATATTCACGCGATAAAATATTAACAAGAGAAAGATGTGAGGCTCCAAACACTTTCCGCACGCCGACTTCCTTCGTCCGTTGCGAAACAAAAAATGAAACGATACCAAAAAGTCCCAGCCCGGCAATGATCAGCGCGAGCACCGTGAATGAGGTGATGATCTGTCCTGTTGAGCGTTCTGTTTTATACATGGCATCGTAGCTCGAATCCAGAAACTGATAGCTGAAGGGAAATGAGGTTACACTTTCCCATGCTTCTTCCAATTCATTCAAGGTAGCCGTTAAATTATTGCCGTCCACTCTTACGCACAGGGTTGTATATATCGGTGGAAAAATGTGGATCATCACAGGGTTCTACCGTAGCATGTACTGAGGCAAAATTAAAATCTTTTACTACGCCGATCACCTTGCCGACCTTAGGAACTTCGGTAAACGTATACTCAAAGGCACTTCCCACAGGATCTTTCAGTTTGAATTCACGCACGGCAGCTTCGTTTAGAATAAACGCACCGGCAGAATCAGCCACACTGTTCGGTGTAAAATCCCGGCCGTCAATGATATTGAGTCCCAGACTTTTTATAAAGTCAGCGTCGACCCCCATCACCCTCATCGCACGCGAGCCATCGGTCGAGCCATCTTCTGCAACTGTTCCGGCCAACGCCGGAACCCTTACGCCAAGAAACATCACCCGCTTGCCCGGCACCACAGAAGTCGCCGCACACGCTTCAACTCCTCGTACCCGGTTGATTTCATTTTTTAAGACATCCGTTTTTCTTCTGGCATCGCCAGTCAAGGGAAGCACGATCACATTATTTTTGTTGAACCCCACATTCCTGCTATCAATAAAATTCAATTGTCGTTGAATCGTTATGGCACCCACAATCATGAATGCGGATATGGTAAACTGTGAGACAATTAATCCTTTGCGAAAATAGAGTGAAAATTTACCCGTGGCCTTACCACTAATGCCAGATTTCAACGCCTGCACCGGATCGAAAGAAGATAAGATGGTGGCAGGATAAAGGCCCGACAGAAATCCCAACGCTAACCAGGCAACGAACAGCAATACGATCAACTCACTATGGAGGAATAATTCCAGTTCGAGTTGTTTTCCCGTAAAGGAATTGAACTCCGGCAAAAGAATGATGACAATAGCTATGGCCAGCACAAATGCCACCAACGTGAATGCATAGGATTCGAAAATAAAATTCACAAAAAGTTTTTGTTGAGAAGCCCCAATGGTTTTCCGGATCGCAACTTCTTTTGCTCTTTTTATCGCGATCGCGTTCGATAAGTTCACGTAGTTGATCGTGGCTATTACAATGAGAAATATTCCAACACCAATAAAAATATAGACCAATTGCAGTTGGCCATTCGCTTCAAATTCTTTTTCGGCATGACTTTGCAAATGTATCTCTTGAATAGGCACTGCCGAGAGCGTTACAGGAGGTCCGCTTGCCGCGGTAAGCTTTCCGTCATCATCGTATATCCATAACGGTTGTACCAATCTTTCAAGTTCTTGGACTGGAATTCTGCAGGTGTTGTCGTACTTCTTAGGCGAAGATAGGAATAGACAGCAAACGCACCTCGTGCCTTCGTCGATCGTCTTCCACCAGGATTTTAAGGGATATGCAATCTTAAAATGAAAATGACTGGATTTCGGAACATCTTCTATGACCCCATTCACCGTCAAGTCTCCAAAGTCGGCAGTCAGAATTTTACCAATGGGATCAATATCACCAAAAAATTTTTTTGCAACTGACCGGGTAATCACAATTCCACTGGGGCGTGTTCAGCGCAGTTTGCCGGTCCCCATAAATAAATTCAAAAGGAAATACCTGGAAAAAAGTCGAGTCAACAGCAAGGAATCCATCCTGGGCAAATTTCTCCGTTTCAGTTTTCAGGAAAATTTCTTCATCGTATTTAAGTAGGCGTGTTGAAGCTTCAATCTCAGGAAAATGAGAAGTCATCATAGGAATGATGAATCCTTCCGTCGTTGCCCATTCTTCTTTGCCGTCATCGGTAGTTACTGAAAACTGAATCCTGCATATCTGCTCATATCCCGCCAGGAACTTATCATAGTTGAATTCATCACGAACAAAGAGCAAAATAAATATGCTCACGGAAAGTCCCAAGGTAAGACCAAATAGGTTGATGAGCATGTAAGTCTTGTGCTTCAACAGATTTCGCCAGGCGGATTTCATAAGGCAGTGAATATTTACATTAACTAATGTAAAGAATAATTTTCACTGCGGCGTATGTTGATGGCGACTTATCGCATTTCTAAATGACCCGTAACCTGGTTATTTCGAAATGAGTGGAAATGCTAACGCGTTTTGTGGTACGCGATAGATATTTTAAACGTGAATAAGTTAAAACGTAAGATGCTGTAAAGTTTGATGGAAGGCCTACTACTGGAAGCTTACATTTTGAATAAATCTTATTTGCTTTTCAGCAACGGAAGGCGGTGTCAAACGCAGAAGCGCATCTCGTAACGTTATGAGTAATTTATTTTCCCATTGTGCGATCCGGCCCAGCTGCCAGGATTCTTTCACGATGGTGGTCGTCCGGTGAATTCGTTTCCGTTCAAAAGCAAGAAATGTTTCATCAACGGAGCGACTATCTGAAAGCATGTTGGCAAGAATGGCAGCATCTTCAATCGCCATACAAGCGCCTTGCCCCATGTTGGGGGTTGTAGCATGAGCCGCATCGCCCATCAATAAAATTTTTCCGAAGGCAAACTGCTTCAAGGGTTTGATATCAACAATATCGTTCCAAATTAATTGGTGATCTTTTGTGTTCCGCAATATTTCTGGTATGGGTGAATGAAACTCAGCAAAATGCTTCAAAAGCTCTTTAACACCGTAAGCACTTTTCTGTTGATCGTTTTCGTTAGCATTCACACAAGCAAACCAGTATAACCGGTTGTTGGTTAACGGGGCAATTCCAAATCGACCACCCGCGCCCCAGGTTTCTGATGTCTCATTTAAATCTAATGATGGTGGGAGATCGTCAATGACGGCCCGCCAGCAGGTATACCCGGCATAACGCGGAAGACTTTCCGGCAATAATTTCTTTCTGAACAAGGAGTGCACCCCATCACAGGCAATCACATAATCCGCCGTAGCGGAAGATCCATCCTGAAAAGTGATTTTAACTTCTGACGCATTTTGAACAAAATCCGTGCATCCTCTGCCAAGTTGTAAGCTGCCTTCGTTTAGATGACGCAATAAGACGTCATGAAGGTCTGCACGATGAATGGTAAAATTGTTTACAACATTATATTTCCTGCTGATCTTTTCGGAATCTGTTGTCGCTAAGACCTTTCCCTGTTGATTTTTTATCGATATCTTTTTCAGAACGGCACCGGCTTCTAACACGTCTTCGCTAATGCCGATTTCCATAAAAGCCCGGACTGCATTAGCGGCCAGACCCAACCCTGCACCTAGTGGCTTGATGGAGGGGGCGTTTTCATATACGGTAACCTGAAACCCTTTTCGCTGCATGGCGATTGCTAAACTCAGCCCGCCAATTCCTCCGCCTATAATGGCAAAGCGCTTTGATCTACCCATTGAAGTTTGAAAAGGTATCGTTTATTTTTTTGAACACGTTTTTGCAACCTTTCCTCGTAAATAAGGCGATTTAAATTCAACTGGGCTACATAAAATTGTTTCAAATAATTATTGGTCGTAGTCAATACATCCGCTTTATTTTTCATAACGTTCATTTTTTGATATGACAATTAAAGGGTCGATTACCCCTATATTTTTATTTTTTATTTTCAATTACTTTTTATACAATCTCCTGCTGCTCAGCCAAAAAAATACGACGTTGTTATCGTTTGCAGTAGGAAAATAACGCCTGACCTATAGGTTTGTCTCGGTTAAAAAATACCAATCTCAAGTTTGTTTTATACGAATAAAGATGGCAACAGGTTTAATTTGAACCCATTAATTTCCATCGGGAGCGATTTTTAGGCGTCGGGTGAATTATCCCGATAGGGCGTTATTCTCGGGAGCCAACGCGAGACATGCTTCTTGTACAGCCTATAATCGTCACCAAATTTCTTCTCCAACCCTGGCTCCTCGGATACGAGAAAGTAAATGGTATTAATCACAAAAAAACATCCAGCCCAAATCAAAATGGGTAGGGAATGAAGAATCAGCGCTTCACCGATGAGAATAAAAAGTACGCCGGAAATCATTGGATTTCTGCAGTAGCGATACGGGCCGACTACGACCAGTTTTTGTTTTTCACTCCAGGGAGCGAGCGTTCCCTTACCAATGTTTTTAAAAAGGAATACAGTATAGAAAAATAAAAACAGTCCTGCGCATCCGATTATGATACCCAGGATTTTTAAGAAAATGGTTTCCGGTATCCGGTCATCATGGCCGTCATAGATGAAGTATGGAATAAGCACGGTAACAGAAAACGGTAAGATCAAAATGTCGCGCAAGTGAGCTGCAATTGATGCTTTTGGCATGCGGCTAAATTTTCACACCTAAGGTATTGATCTGCCCGACTGAAAAAAATAATGCTCCATGAAAAAATTCAGTGGAGCATTATTGGGGGATGTGTCTCTCAACTACAAATTTGGTTGAGGGGTAGTTCTTAAATAAGGTTTTATTCGTTTGTGGCCCTTTGGAAATTTAGCCGGGACATCTTCATCTTTAACGGCCGCGGTAATAATAACATCCTCGCCATGTTTCCAATTCGCAGGCGTAGCGACACTGTATTTAGCAGTAAGCTGTAAGCTGTCGATGACACGCAAAATCTCGTCAAAATTTCTTCCCGTTGAAGCAGGATAAGTGATCATCAATTTGATCTTTTTATCCGGACCGATAATAAACACCGAACGAACGGTAAACTTGTCTACATTCGGGTGAACCATTCCATACAAATTAGCAATCTTAAATTCAGGATCCGCGATTAACGGATAGTTCACGACAGTATTTTGAGTTTCGTTGATATCTCCGATCCATTTCGTATGCGAGTCCAGTGGGTCAGCACTAATGGCCATTACCTTAACATCGCGCTTATCAAATTGGGAACGCAGTTTGGCTACTTCTCCAAGTTCAGTAGTACATACAGGTGTAAAATCTGCAGGGTGAGAGAAAAGGACACCCCAGCTATTTCCTAACCATTCGTGAAATTTGATGGTGCCTTCCGTTGTTTGTGCGGTAAAATCAGGAGCAACATCGCCTAGTCTAAGTGACATATTATTCAGGGTTTTAGTGGAACAATCTATTGATCATTAAAATTATATAACTCCGCCCGAAATAGAAATCCCCATTTATATGTAGGTGGCGTATATATGAGTTAAATATATGTTAACGACTAACGGTTTTTACTTAGTTTAAGTTTTATCTATTAAAGTTCGAGGTTTGAGGTTTGAAGTTCGAGGTTGGATAGCTTAGCGGGTGGAATCGCTTCTCATGGTCCAATAGACCGCCATTCTTGATGTTTGCGATTATCATTTCTAAATAAATAAATTAGATTCGCGTATTAGATTGCCGAGATAGCTCAGCGGTAGAGCAGCTGTTTCGTAAACAGCAGGTCGTGGGTTCAAATCCCATTCTCGGCTCTTAATTATCACATTTTGTGCAAAAAACCCGGCCGTAGTCACGAAAATTTAGTAAAGCGGACGCGATTTCGAATTCCGCCGCCTGCAATTAAAGTGCTCCTGCGGACGTCTGCTTTAATTTTTTATTTTCTTCGCGGTTAAATACAACCTGTAAACCGACGCCTGTCTCCTTTTGGATTAGTATTTGCTTTTTAAGGCAAATGACTTAAATCAATGAAACGTTCGTCGATCATCGTTGTGCACCCAGCTCTATTAGTATTGGCTGACTGGTGCAAGACTACTTTTGAAAACAGAAGATGAATTGCTCTAGATGCGAGATAGTCTCACATCCTGTAGTCTCGAACTATAACTTTTCAGCAAAAGTTGATTCGATATTGTTGTGGTGAGAAGCAAGAACGAAAAAGGTTTTTTGGTGTGTGAATTAAGTTACGGAAAATTATCCAGGCAGGTGGAAGATAGTTTGAATCACCACTTGAAAAATCATGAATGGATGCGATTTTTGTTTTTTAATTCCAATGGGCAGGCTCAAATATTTTTGACAATATTTTCCAATATCATGTCGGCGATAGTGTTCGCGTAAATTCCACCAGCACAGAAAATTCCAGGTTTACAGAAACGAAAAACCGAATATCGGAATCTTCAGTCAGCAGCGCCATCATGGCCATCATGGTTGAAAAAAAGTGATCCTTGCCTCCCACGTAAGTTTTCGATGTTGAGGTTTAGTATTAATTCCCCAACCTTATTCCATTCGCAGGCACTTCACCGGATTCTCCATGGCAGCTTTAATGGATTGATAACCAACGGTAACGATCGCCAGCATCAAGCACAATGACCCAGCAATAAAAAATGTCCACCATTCCATGGTTGTTCTATAGGCAAATCCCGCCAGCCAAGTGTCCATTGTGTACCAGGCGAGTGGTGATCCGATCAAAATAGCAATCATTACAAGTGATACGAAATCTCTAGAGATCAACGTCGTTATTCTGATCACAGACGCACCCAATACTTTTCGGATTCCAATTTCTTTCACACGGGTTTCTGCCATGTAGTTAGCAAGTCCGAATAAACCGAGGCAAGAGATGAAAATGGTGAGGATGGTGAAAACGGAAACGAGCGTAGCCGTTCGCTTGTTATCTTCAAATTTGGTGGCATAATCTTCGTCAGCGAAGTGATATTCAAAAGGGTACTCGGGATTATATTTCTGAAAGATTGTTTGCGCTTTTGTGACAGCTTCGTAGGTATCCAGATTGTCCTGCAGTCTGAAGTTGATGACGTTGAATCCATTTCCCTTGACACCACCCATGATCAAAGGCCTAATAGTTTCATGTGGTGATCCCGTGATAAAATCTTTCACAACGCCGACGATATGATATACAGTTCCATCTGTTTCCTTGATTGTTTGACCAATAGGATCTGCAAAACCAAATGCTTTGGCCGCAGCCTCGTTGATGAGCATTGCCGTAGAATCTGTGGTATACTTTTGCAGATCGATGTCACGGCCTTGGACAAGGGTGAGGGACGCGGTTTGAACAAGTTCTCCGTCAACCGAAAGCCGTTGGAAATCCGTTTTGTCTCCAGGCACCTTGCCTGCCCATTCAAGGTCCCAGGTATCACTAATGATCGTACTCAGGGGCGATAACGTTTTTGTCACGTTTGAGGCAACGCCAGACTGGATCAACTCGTTTTTTAGCGAGGAATAGTTTTTGTCCAGGTCACCCGTTAGCCAGTGGTAGACGAGCCTTTCACTTTTGTATCCACGTTCCCTTGATTGTGTGAATTTTATCTGTTCCATTACTATCATCGTTGAGATGATCAACATGACGGCAAAAGTAAACTGCGTAACGACGAGTAGTTTTCTTGGATTGAGCCGCCCGACGCGTTTTTTAAAAGTTCCTTTAAGCACCAGCACGGGTCTGAACGAAGACAAAAAGAAAGCCGGATAGCTCCCAGCCACCACTCCCGTCGTCGCGATGAAAATGAAGAGGGCGACCCAGAATCCTGGTTCTGCAAAAGGTATTTCGACCGTCTGGCCGATGAGCGTATTGAAAAAAGGTAACGCCACTTGTATCAGCACAATCCCAATGAAGCCTGCGATCGACGCCAGCACAATGGATTCAATGAGAAATTGCCAGATGAGGGAATTTCTGCCGGCGCCTGCTACTTTTCTGACACCGACTTCCTTTGCGCGTTTTTCGCTTCGGGCCGTGCTTAAGTTCATAAAATTGATGCAGGCAACAAGCAATACAAATATTCCTATGATGCCAAAGAGACGAATCATTTCAATTCGGCCTCCTGTAGCTACCCCATTTTCAAATCGTGAATAAAGGTGCCAGCGATCGAGTGGGTGAAGGAAAATTTCTTCTTTTACAATGCCGTTGCTATGACGAATGGTGATGTCTTTAATTTTCTCGTTCATCAATTCACCTTTGACCCCGTCTTTCAACATGACGAAAGTGAAAATACCATTGTTCCCCCAATTGACTTCGTCGTCACCCGTTCTGCGCATATACTCCCAGGAGAGTAAATATTCGAAATCGAAATCTGTATTGGTCGGAAGATCTTCGAGAATTCCGGTAACGTGATAAAACTCATTGTCAATTTTGATGTCTTTGCCAAGCGCGTCTACGGTGTCAAACATCTTGAGTGCCATTTTCTTTGTTACGACGATGGAGTAGCCATCGTTAAGTACCGTATTTACATCGCCTTCCGCTAAGGGAAAGCTAAATATTTTCAGGAAGCTGGGATCTGTGATGAGCGCTTTGCTAGACACCTTTCGGTCCTCTGCGATAGTAACAAACCACCTGCTATAACCTCGCGCAACGGCATCGACATCTGCAAATTCGCTTTTCAGGGTTGGTCCCAAAACCTTGGGTGTGTTTGGCCAGCATTGGAGTTTGCCATCCATAATGCCGCGGTTGTAGGCCTGATAAACGTGCTGTTTGTTCTGATGGAATTGATCGAAGCTTGCTTCGTTGTATATCCACGCGAGAATGAGAATAGCAGTCGCCATTCCGACAGCAAGTCCTGAGATGTTGATGAACGTAAAGCTCTTTGTTTTAAGCAGATTCCGGAATGCGACGGTGATATAGCTTTTGATCATAAGTTTGAATCGACAGGGCAGTTGTGACAAAAGTCAGACCATCCTGCTTGGCCAAATACAGGTTAATACGATGGTTTTGCCAGTAAGAAGTGTCCGATAGCATAACTAGGTGGCCGAAATCGAAATGGATGGATTTCAATGACCAACCATTAAAGACCTGCTGCGTGTTAATCTCATTCTTGTCGGTTCTTGTTTCGGTTGATTTCAAGAATTCAATCGACTTTCCCCATCCAAAAAGCAATACGTTGCCGCTTCCAGGTATAGGTAACAGCAACACTATCCCCAAAATGGATGATTGAAGGATAAGAGAATTCATCGCCCTTTATTCCTTTCTCGATATCCATTGTCACTGGCCATGTTGCACCGTTGTCATTAGATACCGCCAATGTCATTGGGTTTCTTTCTCCCCAGTTTTTGTCATCAGGGTTATAGGCAAGAACGAGCGTGCCATCATCCAGCTTTGTCACGTCAATACCGCTGTTTGGATTCGGCAAAGTAGTTTTATAGACCGGCGACCAGGATTTGCCGAAATCCTTTGAGTCGCTTCGACAAATAAAGCCCGCCGAACTTCGTAACAACATGTGAACATTGCCATTTGAGGATTCCCATAACGCCGGTTGTATCACACCTTCTTCGGTGATAGAATCTCTGTTGATAGAAAGGAAAGGCAAGGCTGTCCACGACTTACCCTGGTCCTCACTGCGATCCACGAATGCATTCCAGATTTCCTTGGTCTCATTGGATGCCGGGGCTAACCATGTTCCATCAGATAAAATAATCGGTTTATTTCTCACAGGGCCCCTCCGCCCTTGTCCCCAGCAACAAGTTCTTTGGCTTCGCTCCAGGTCTCACCTTCATCAGCGGATACTTTGTACCAGGTTTCCCAACGATCTATAGTTTTCCCTACTTTAAAATAAAGTATGATATTCCCATCGTTGCCGTGAAACAACACCGGATTCCAGTGTGCGTCTTCTCTTATTTTGGCTATCTCAACGGGCGCTGACCACTGGCCAGGCTTTCCCTTCGACAACCAGATACCCACATCATCATGTTTTTCATGTGTTCCTCCGAACCAGGCGACTAGAAAATTTCCATTGCGTATATGCAACACGGTAGATGCGTGGCACTGGGCAAATGATTGTCCGGGCTCAAAAACAAATCCGCTGGAAAGTAATTTCACACTGTCTTTTTTATCCGCATGTATTGCATGATCAACTTTTTCCTGTTTGCAGCTTATGGCGGCAGTCATGATTATTAGGACATAACTGAAAATGATAATTTTTGATGCGTTCGTCATGATAATAAATTAATGCGTTTGATTTTGCTGTCAAGGTCCGGCTCTTTTGAATCCTCTGTTTGAGTTGCGATAAATAGAGGCTGACCAACAAATTTAGTGGAAGTGAAAAAAATCAAGCCTTTAATTACGCATTTAAATGCACGTAATCCGGCCGTGCTATTTGCCACGGCCACTGGAAGGCAGAATTCATTGAAGGTTACCAATTCTGCAAAATTAAAAGGACACTTCAAGTGAGGATTTTGGAGTATTCAAAATACCTGTTTATCTAATCACAATAACCATATTTCTTGCATTTCACTTGAAATCATACCTGTCAGACGTAGCATCATTTTTTTTTGCTTTTTTGCTCCGTTAAAAAAGTTAACCATGATAAGATTCATTCTTTTTATCCATCTCATTTTAGTTGCTACTAGCCTGTCAGCACAAACGTTGAAGTTTGTCCATGGCAAGCCGAGCGAGAAAAAGCTTAATCACTATGATAAAAAATATGGGATAGAAAAATTAATGACCGCCCACTTTGATACACTGTCACATACGTCCTACCACTAATACTGGGGGGACGATAAACCGGGATTTGAATTGTTAAAAGACTATGTTAACGAAACGACCATAAAAAACTTTGAAATCAAAAATGTTAGTGGTGCGTTGTATTCTACCCAATTCGCAAACATTAATAATAAATTCTATGCGTTATACACGACGGGCAAGGAAAAGGAAAGCAAGGCGTGGGTTCAGGAAATAAATGCAGATTTAGTTCCCCAAGGTGAGCCGCAGTTATTGGCGACTTTTCAAGCTCACTTCACAAATTTTTTTGCCTAAAGGATCGGACCAAATTATATTGATTGCATACCATGAGGATAAAATTCAGGTAAGCTCTTTCAGCAACACCTTTAAGCCGTTATGGTCTAAAAGTTTTGGCCTTAAAACCGAAGATCTGGTCGTCCAATCCGTTGGAGCGACGCGCGATGGATATTTTTATATTGGAGGCTATTTCTCCAGGAAGCGTGAGGATGCCGATCATTTTGTCATTGTATATTCGATCAAAACACAACAACATCAAGTTAACTATTTTCCAAAAGAGGAAGGGATCGACATTTTCAATTTCAACATGACGCTTCTGGAAAGGAATGAGCCGGTCATTGGATGTATGTATACTAAGAAAAAGGAGATGGGATATCGAGTCTACAAAATCAATCTCGCAACGTTGAAGCCTGAACAATTTGCGACCGAACCCATTTCAGAGGAATTTAAAAAGGCGACGGTTCTGGGGTACAAGGACAATAATTTCGGAATAGTAGGGATTGAGAAAATGAACAACGGAAATATTGTCTTTTCGATTGAAGCCCAGGTTGTGCAACACCCAATGAAATTTGGTGAGCCTGGAAGGTCCAGCGAAATCTTCTATAGCTCCCCAACGAATGTAATTTGTATCAACGATTCTGGAAAGGAGCAATGGGATAAACTGGTCAGAAAGTTTCAACGGCAAGGCACGGCGTCGCATCTCATTGGCCACTATTTTTTCCAGCACAACAACAAAGTTTATATCGTTTACAACGATGTGAACGAGAATTTCAATCTCAATCCATTAGCTGAGCAAAAAGCGTGGATGCTGAAAGAAAAAAACATGTACGTTGCAATTGCTGAAATCGATGAAAAGGGCGAGGCCAGGAAGTTAAATCTGGTAACAACAAAACCCAGTGAGGTATCCTATTTCGTCGTGGACCAAACTGAAAAAATTTCAGACAACCTTTTCCGGTTTAAAATCACCACTCCCAAGGGAACTCATTACTCATTATTGGAAGCAAACTGAGGAGTTAGGTTACCATCAATAAAGTTTAATTTTCTACCTTGGAAATCGAGGGTTTTAGTTTCAAAAAAATATTGACGTAAAGTTTTATTACAGATGAGCGCGTATAAACTTCTAATCATCGGGCTGGGCGGCTTTCTTGGAAGCGTGGCACGGTACGTAACGGCTAAATTCGTCGATGACAAGCTGAGCCCGGCATTTCCATACGGAACGTTGACAGTTAACATTCTCGGATCATTTTTATTAGGAATAATCTACATGATTGCCCTTCGTAAAGCAGGGTTAACTGAAAACGGTAGGCTATTCCTCGGTGTCGGTTTTTGCGGGGGATTTACCACGTTCTCTGCCTTTGCCCTGGAGAATTTTAGCCTGATGCAGGAAAAATTTGTTGGGACTCTCTTACTGTATATCTCCTTAAGCATAGTTGGGGGAATTTTGGCCTTGGCAGCAGGGGTTTGGGTGGCCCGATTTGTATAAAACCTTTGTTAATGTATAAAACGTTGCTACTTTTGTCGCCCTCAACTGCCTTGGCAGGGCTTTCACACTCACACACAGATACTTTGCCCAGGTGGTGAAATTGGTAGACACGCTACTTTGAGGTGGTAGTGCCTTAACCGGTGTGCTGGTTCGAGTCCAGTCCTGGGCACGTGTATTTTTAATCAATTGCAGTCCGGGAATTTAGCTATTTCCGGGCTTTATTTTTTTAAGCGGGTGTTGAGAGAATTATCGAAAATGATAATTCGCGTTCTTGTGTACGTAGCCGCGAAGCGGGTGATTCGCTAGGATTGTTTTCCCGTTGCCAGGATTTAGAGCGCAATTTCTATTATGAACCCAAGCATGAGATCACCAAAAGGAATCCGGTTTATTATCTACCGTCTGGTTCTGCCAGTTGCCATAATGAACAACGGAATAACCACAAAGGCTACAACTAACCCGAGGGCGAAATAAATCAGAACTTCAACGAGAGGATGTACGTTTTCCATAGAGTAAAATTTACAGAATTATCGATTGCAAAACGAGTACCATAGCTTAATATTTTGTTTTTGAAGAAATAACGCAACCTTAATATTTCCAGTGTGGAAATCAATACCCATTGATGGTAAGTTGTCCAGTCATTCTTCAGGGATCGTTTTGTAATTATCAGTCCAGTCGGCGCGTTCAGAATATCGTTCGCGATTAGGGCCAACCAAAAATGAAAGAAATGTTTTGGGAAATGTTTTTACATTTGTAGCCCTCATGGCGGAGGAGAAGCCTCGCGCGCAAGCTCGGATGCAAATACTTGCTGACTTTGCTTAAGAGTTGAAAATCACCAACATCCAGCATTTCTGATTCGTCTGAAAGCATGGAAAGAATGGTGACCTGATGAAATACATTATGCCGAAGTGGTGAAATTGGTAGACACGCACGTTTCAGGGGCGTGTGGCGCAAGCTATGCGGGTTCGAGTCCCGCCTTCGGCACTAATACTCAGGCCAGTGGGACGCGAAGCATCGCGTCCCGCTGGCTGGGTCCCTCCTATTTTTCTTTTTTCAACCGCTGTACCTCCGACTGAAGGGAGATCACCGTATGGGCCAATGATCCAACGTGACGGTATTATTCTGAAGATCAGGAAATTGATTGGAGAAAAAAGCTTTTGCACTCCAGAGTTCAAGCACATCACTAGCTTCAATCGAATATGGCTCGTATTGACGGTTATCCGAAACCAATAATAGTTTTCCCTCGTCCTTGGTAAAATTGAAAACTCGCTTAAAAACGATTCCATCCTGTTTCGTTACCAGGATGTAGAGTTTTCCATTTTTTAACGGCCCAATATTTTCCACATACTCCCCAAAAATGATGCTCCCAGGTTGAACCGGCAGCATCGAGTCGCCCTGTATTTCAAAGGCACGATAGGTTTTATTTTTTGGCAACACCGGCATGCTGATCTTGGGAAGATCTTTTACAAATTCTGTATCCTGATACCCCGACAAATAGCCCGCCGATGCTTTGTGCGAGACAAGTTCTACATTTTCTTTATTGTTGCTGTCAACGGTTATCGCCAGTACTTCCCTCTTACCTGAGGCCATCACCCTTCCTTTCCTTTTCCGAGATCTGGCTTAAATCATACTTGACGAGATCATCAAGGTTGACATTAAAGATCTTCATGATGTCGAGCAAGGACGCCAGCGGAGGCGTTGCCCGTTCCTCTTCGTATGCCCCGATAGCAGCTTGTTTCAAACCCAACTTTTCGGCTAGCTGCTTTTGCGTCAGGCCTTGTTGAACGCGAAGAAATTTCAGGTTTTTATTTACGATGGGCATTTCGAGTTTCTAGTTTATAGTTTCTAGTTTAGTTCGAGGTTTCGAGGTTTAAGGTTCGAGGTTGAAGTTCGAAGTTATCGGTATTGTTAGTGCTTTGAAAGGTAAAGCGTTTTCGGTTTCGAATTCTATCAATGTAAATACTAAGTCATTCAACATTCAAAATTTTGTTCAGCTCCAGGTTCGCATAACCCTAATCCGCCCTCCTACCTAATGTGGTAAGAGGCGGGACGGGTTCGTTATGGCATCAACATTACAAAACTAAAATAATTAGTTTAAATTCCAAACATTCGACTAATATTTTTAGTTATTTAGCATCATGGAGCGGAACATCATACACCTGGATCTCGATGCATTTTTTGTTGCCGTAGAATGTCAACGCAACCCTTTCTTAAAAGGGAAACCCTTAATTGTTGGTGGAAGCAGCCGCCGCGGCGTCGTCGCTGCATGCAGCTATGAAGCGCGCAAGTTTGGTGTTCACTCCGCAATGCCCATGTACCTGGCGCTTCAGATATGCCCAGACGCTACTGTGATATCAGGTGACGTCGAGGCTTACAGCGTTGCGTCCCACCTGGTTACGGATATTATTGCGGATTCCGCTCCCATGTTCGAGAAATCTTCGATCGATGAGTTTTATATAGACGCCAGCGGCATGGATCGCTACTTCGGTGCCTTTAAATGGGCCGTGGAGTTGCGAAAAAAAATAATGAAGGAAACCAACTTGCCTATTTCACTTGGGATGTCGGTAAACAAGCTCGTATCCAAGGTTGCCACGGGGGAATTTAAACCCAATGCAGAAGAACATATCCCCGCCGGAACAGAAAAAGCATTTCTGGCGCCACTGGCGGTCGATAAAATTCCCATGGTCGGAAAACAGACCTCAGCATTTTTGTATGATATGGGCGTACGTACAGTGGCCACGTTGCGTGAGATGCCGCTGAAATTTTTAATTAGCGCCTTTGGAAAGAATGGTATCAGCCTCTGGAATAAAGCACACGGCATCGACGATTCTCCGGTGGTTCCCTACATGGAACAAAAATCCATTTCAACGGAATGCACCTTCGAGGAAGATACCATTGATGTAAAACGGTTAAAATCCCTGCTGATTGCCATGATCGAAAAAGTGGCGTTTCAACTCCGCGATCAACAAAAGCTGGCGTCGTGCGTCACGGTTAAAATCCGTTACTCAAACTTCGATACCGAAACGAAACAAATTCAGATTCCTTACACGTCGTCGGATCATGTCTTGCTGCGCGATCGTTACCGAGCTATTCAATAAGCTTTACAACCGAAGAATGCTCATTCGATTGGTCGGAGTCCGCCTCAGCGGATTGGTACATGGTAATCATCAGATCAGTTTGTTTGATGACACGGCTGAAACGATCAATCTCTACGAAGCCATCGATCATATCAAACACAAACATGGCGTTGAAAAATTGATCCGCGCCACCACCCTGGGCGTTGGACGCCGGGTAAGAATGCAGATGAATATGTTCAAAGGGAATTTGAAATGATGATTGTGTCCTAGAAAAATAATAATTGAACAAAACAAAAACGCAATCGATATGAAGCCCCTAACCGTAAAAATCAGTGAAGAAGTCCGGGAATTATTTTTCGTTATTTCACCGCCACCTCATATCATGAGCGATGTGTCGGTATTAAAAGATGATGTCCAGTTTTTAGTAGGTCACGAATTAGAGGATCGATATACCAAGGCCAAATTTCCTTATTCAAATTCGATGACAAAAAACATTTTGATGAGATCATTCGATTCGTAGAATCGAAAGCCATGGACTTCGAGCCCTTTAACATCTTTCATTAAAAACCTGAATTTTTTTCATCATGGACCAAACCGCACGGTATATCTCGACATTGTCAACAAATACCTCATCCAGGATATTTTTGAAAAGGTGGTGAAAGAAGACATAAACTATACACCACACATTTCAATCGCCAGAAATATGCAACCTGAAGATTTTCTGAAGACGTGGCTGTACCTAAAAGATTTTCACTACAGTCAGCATTTTCTCTGCGACCGCATAACGGTACTGGCGCGGGCCGGTAAGCGATGGGCACACTACCGGGACATAATGTTTTCTTCATCACTGTAACTAACAGTAGGGACGCAAAATTTTGCGTCCCTACTTTGAAAGAAATTACAGCGCATGTACCTCAATTGTCACACCGGCTTCAGTTTTAAATATGGGACGCTTCCGATCGAGGGGCTGTTCAATGAAGCAAAACGTTGTGGAGTACATAAACTTGTCTTAACTGAAATACACAACACAGCCTCCTATATGGAGATGCTGCGAATATGCGCCAAGAATCGCGAGTACAAAAATGGTGTTACAAAATTCGGAAAGGAACCTTATGATCTGGATATCGCCGTCGGCATTGAATTCAGAAAAGAAGATGAATTGCTCTACATCGGTATCGCCAAAAACAATGAGGGATTTGAAGCCCTAAACAAATTCTTATCTCACCAAAATCGGGAAGATCGTTCGTTTACAGCGCGAGCTCCTGAGCTGCACGAGGTTTTTTTCATCTATCCTTTTGGAAAAATTGAAGCAGAGGCGCTAAGATCGTATGAATACATCGGCGTTGGAAAGCATGAGCTTAATTCCTTTGCTATTCACCCTTCAAGAAATGAATTCAGCCACAGGTTTGTTATTCTTCACCCCGTGACCTTTCTGCCGCCGGAAAAAAAAGAGGG
The DNA here is from genome assembly GCA_963739105.1 of uncultured Bacteroidota bacterium. Lineage (GTDB taxonomy): Bacteria > Bacteroidota > Bacteroidia > Cytophagales > Cyclobacteriaceae > Chryseolinea. Next base: position 89,520 of record CAVTZI010000044.1, read on the forward strand.
TAAATTGGTTTACAAGGATCACAATGTACACCGGTTACTCCGTTGTGTTGCTCACAATACTTTGCTCAGCAAGCTGGCGGAACATCAGCAAGCCCGGAAAGAAGAATTTATGTTGCCTTTGACAGAAATCAAAGAATGGTTTTCGGGATATCCCGAATTAATTATCAATACCGAAAATCTACTTCAACAATGCTCAATCACCTGCAACCAGCACGAGGATAAAAACAAGAAATTTTATAAAGGGAATAAAAAAGAAGACCTGGATTACCTTCGCGCAGAAACCCTGAAGGGTTTTACCCTGCGATATGGAAATGATAAAACCATATGGAACGAACGCATTGAAAAAGAGCTGGCCATCATTGAAAATAAAAACTTCACGGCCTACTACCTGATCACCTACGACCTGATCAATTATGCCAAACGGCAAGGATTTGATTTTGTAGGAAGAGGAAGCGGAGCCAACAGCACCGTCGCGTACTGTCTGGGAATAACCAATGTTGACCCGATTGAACTTGACCTTTACTTTGAACGGTTCCTGAATGAAGAGCGTACCTCACCTCCTGATTTCGATATCGATTTTTCATGGGATAACCGCGACGCCATCTATGAATATATTTTCAATAAATATGGTCCTGATCACGTTTGCCTTTTAGGCACGCATGTTACCTATCAGAGCAAATCTGTTCTGCGCGAATTGGGAAAGGTATTTGGGCTACCCAAAGAAGAAATTGATGAGCTCGTTGAAAGCAGAAAGGAACGAATTAATCGTGACCATATCTGGAAGCTGATCCACACCTATGCCGCTTATATTATCGAAAGGGAATTACCAGCGTACATGTCCATTCACGCTGGTGGAGTTCTGATCACCGAAAAGTCCATCTATCACTACACGGCTACCGACCTCCCACCCAAGGGGCTTCCCGTTTCACATTTCGAAATGCACAACGCCGAAGACTTTGGTATTTACAAGTTTGACATTCTGAGTCAACGGGGATTGGGACACATCAAAGAAACCGTTAAACAGGTTAAAAGAAATAAGGGGATTGACGTTGACATCAATCGTTTTAGAGATTTTAAGAATGACGAAAAAATAAAAGACCTCATGCGGCAGAGCAAAGCCATGGGATGTTTTTATGTTGAATCGCCCGCGATGCGCATGTTGTTAGGAAAATTACGCTGCGACAATTACCTGACACTCGTCGCGGCCAGCTCGATCATTCGTCCGGGAGTCGCGAGCTCGGGCATGATGAAGGCATACATCGAACGTTTTCACAGGGTAAAAAATGGCGGCACCTATGAAGTCATTCATCCCGTCATGGATGAGCTTATGAAAGAGACTTACGGCGTAATGGTGTACCAGGAAGACGTGATACGCGTCGCGCATCATTTTGCGGGCCTCACCCTTACGCAGGCCGACGTATTACGCCGCGGCATGTCAGGCAAATATCGTTCGCGCGAAGAATTTCAACACGTGCGTGACCAGTTCTTTCACAATTGTCACGCAGAAAGGATATGACCAAAAAGTAATCGACCGGGTTTGGTATGAAATCGAAAGTTTCGCCGGCTACTCTTTTGCAAAAGGCCATTCTGCCAGCTATGCGGTTGAGAGCTATCAAAGCCTGTATCTCAAAGCTCATTTTCCGCTTGAATTCATGGTGGGCGTGATCAACAACTTTGGAGGATTCTACAGAACCGAATTTTATTTTCACGAAGCCCGGATGAACGGCGCACAGATTGAAGCGCCGTGCGTTAACCTCAGCGAATACCTTACCACTATCTATGGCAGTCAAATTTATATTGGATTTATTCACTTGAAAAGTCTGGAAAGTAAGGTGGCCACGCAAATTGCAATCGAGCGGCACGAGAATGGGGAGTACAAAAGCCTGGATAATTTTTTGCGCAGGATCACCCTTGGCCTGGAGCAGGTTCGCATCCTGATACGGATCGGTGCATTCCGATTCACGGGCAAAACCAAGCAACAACTTTTATGGGCTGCAATGTTGTATTTCAGCAATTCGAAATCACGAAATAAAACCACCGTGGATCTGTTTGATACGGAACCAAAGGAATATCCGTTGCCGATCTTACAGCGAAATGCGTTGGAAGATGCCTACGATGAAATGGAACTTTTGGGATTTCCGATAGGAAATCCCTTCGCACTTATTTCCGATCCAGAGCGTGGCGATACGCGTGCCGAAGGTTTATCCAAAAAACTACATCAGCACGTCCACATGGTGGGATATTGCGTGACGACAAAAGACACCACCACGATGAAAGGCGAAGCCATGCATTTCGGGACGTTTTACGATTACAATGGTGAGGTATTTGATACCGTTCATTTTCCTGACATCGCAAGCCGATACCCCTTCCGTGGCAGAGGGTTTTATGAGATCAAGGGAAAAGTTGTCGAGGATTTTGGTGTGTTCATGATCGAAGTTTCTTTCATGAACAAACTATCCATGATTCACAAACGCCCGGAAAATGCAATGCTTACGCTTCCCGTTTGAGGTCGCAGGGATTTGAATTACTTCAGCAACGGAATTCTCGTAAGCGTTCCATTAAAATCCCCTGCATTGAGCGTATGCATATTGGTGACAATATGGAATTTGTTCTCTTCCTGATGTGGCTGAATGGAAACAGCGCTCTCTTTCAGGTCCAGGGCATCGCCGTTGAAGATCGCAGAGATCAGCTGATTTTCTGACTCCACACCCGGGAAATGATAGTTATAATCTGCGGTTTTTTTCGTGACAGCGAGTTCTAAAGATTCACCATTTTCGAATGTAAAAGAAATGGTGTACACACCGTCTACATCCGTTTGACGAAGGGCACCGGCATTCGCAATATAAGTTACTTTTGGTCCCGCATTTTGTTGTTCAAGGGCACCTTGAACAAAAGTAGCAGTGCTCTCCTCAGAAAACTCAACACCCCACAATGGCGATTTTTTTGTTACATCTTCCTCTGTACTACATTGAAAAAGAAGTGTTGACAGACCGATCAAAAACAAAAATTTCGTTTTCATAGCTGTTCAATTTTACCAGTAAAGGGACAAAATTTTTAGGAGGCAGCGGGAATTCTAATCGTCGTGGATGCAATACGATCGACGACTGATACCTATGGGGGTCGATCGTCGTTGCGAATTCTCCCTCAAAAATAGGCTGTTTTTCGCGTAAAAAAAGCCCGTCATTCGACCGTTTCAAAAGCGCATTGATCGAAATATCGGTATGAGAAAAGTTACCTTTCCAGGAATGAGAATGACTTAAACATCCGAGCGCGTCAATTTAAGATAGCTGAAATAATTGAATGCAGTGGTCCACGCTACGACCGTGATCACGGAAGCAAAGGTGATATAATCCCTAATCTCCTGAAATGCATATCGCGGCAACGGAAAATCGATTAAGTTCCAGATCGAACGCATTGGAAAATAAGGTATCACGCCCGGAACATAGTCATCAAGATTTGCTGTAATGATGGATTCAATCATTTGAGACAGCAGCAAAAAAATGATGGTGAGACCGGATCGCTGAATCAAAATACCCAGCATCAATGCATAGGACAGAAAGAAAAATATTTCAAGGAAGTAAGCGAGGAAAAATTCCAGATCGGTAAGTATTTGATTTATCTCAATCGACGGACTATAAATCATTCCTGTAACCAGGCCGATCAAAAAAATCATCGCCACGCTCATCAGGCTTAGTAAAACATTGGTAAGAATCTTTGAAATCAAAAACTCTGTACGACTTAGTCCATCGATAATATTTTGACGAAGGGTGCGATAGGTAAATTCATTTGTTATGGATATCACGACCATAATGGCCAATACAACTTTCAACAATCCGCCAAACCAAATGAGATTCATCCAAACGTCCGGAAAATGATATAGGGGAATTCTGGTCGATATTTAATTTTTCCCCGAAGTTATCGAACAAATTCGCCAGCCACTTCAAAAATTCCATGCCACTGGCCGCACCAAATCCTAATGTTAAAAAATACAATCCGCACACCACCCAAAACGTGCGGTAGCTCGTCATTTTTTTCAGATCTATTTTCAGTAAATGCAACATCTGTTAATGGTTTGCTTCCGCCAATATTTCCAAAAACATTTTCTCCAGGCTTTTTTTCTTCGTCACCAGGTGATCTGCCACCACACCGTTTTCAAATAAAAATTTATTCAAATCTTTGCCGTGAAAATTATCGCGGAGGGTGACCTGGTAATATCCGTTTTCACGCGCAACCGATGATGTACCTCCAAACTTCATCAGCAGTTCATTCAGGCGCTCAGCATCCGCGCGAACTTCGATGGTCTCGGTTCCTTTACTCACTTCCTCTACCGGACCGCAATGAATCAGGTTTCCTTTTCTCAGAATAGCGAAATGCGAACAAACTTTTTGGACCTCATCCAGCAGGTGACTTGCCAGTATGATGGTCTTTCCATTGGCGGCAATTTTTTTGATCAACTCACGGATCTCTGCGATCCCCATGGGATCAAGTCCATTGGTAGGTTCATCCAGAATTAACACAGTGGGATCATTCAACAATGCCGAAGCAATTGCCAGCCGTTGCTTCATCCCCAGTGAATAGGTTTTGTATTTATCATCTCTTCGGTCAGTCAATTCGACCAAGTGCCAATACATTCGGAATATTTTCCACCGGACATTGCTTGATCATGGCATTCAGCTCAAGATTTTTTTGGCCGCTGAGATAGGGATAAAAAATCGGATGTTCCAATACCGCTCCGATTTTCTTTCTGACGTGATGGGTAGGAGCTTCACCAAACCAACTGTACGATCCGGAAGTTGGATTGATCACACTCATCAGCATGCCGAGTGTCGTAGTTTTTCCGCTGCCGTTCGGACCCAGCATGCCGAAAACCTGACCTCGTTTTACTTCGAGATTCAAATTATTGACCGCTGTTAACCGACCGAATTTTTTAGTGAGGTTGCTGATGGATAAAACTGTTTCCACTTAATTTTAAATTTACTCCAATATGTCGACTCAGTAAGAGAGTAATTACAAATTAATGTTCATGTTTCGCAAACTCCTGAATTCTTTTTCCGATTTCCGTGCTTTCATCAATTTCTTTAAAGAGCGTCGTTACTTTATTTAACGGAATGCTGCCAACAATATCAAGCACATACAAATTTTCGGAGTCGTTAACGGCGACGATCATGCCTTTCGATTTCCCGTCTTTCATATACACATCAAAATTTTTTCCGTCGTGACGACTTGTCATCATCTCTTCAAATGATTCCGATTTGTAATCGCTGATCAGTTTTTTATAATCTTCCTTTCCGAAATCTTCTTTTTTGATAATGAGAAATTTCATCTTCTCAATATCCTTGATCAGCGCATCAAATTCCTTATCATCAGTCTGATTGATCATGCGCAACGTGTTGTTGTAAAAGAAAAGTGAAAGAGCTTCGTCGTATCTCTTGTCAAGCTTTTCGGTGGTTTTGCTTTGTGCCTGGCCGGTGAGGGCAAGCACCATCATAAGAGCGAGAATTGTGTACTTCATATTTGCTGCAACGTTAAGATCGTGTATTAGTTACTTACGAATGTAAATGGTGCCAATTGCTTGCGCAATCAGCACCGTAAATGATCAATGTTTTTTATCTCCGTCGTTCATTTTCTCCAGGTGCTCAAGACCCTTCACATCCATCTTTTTCCCGATCCGCGCAATTTGTTTCAGATCAATTTCACCAAACAAACTCATGACCATGAACTGTTCGTTGCCACCCACGACCATCAGGAGTTCAGAAATTTTTCCGCCAGTTTCCTTAATAAAGAATTTCATGTCTTTGTCGTCGGTGCGAACCGCCATCAGCTCTTCATACTCTTTAACAGGAATCAATGTAAAAGCTTCCTTATAAAGTGCGCGTGCAGTTCGCGCATCTTCCTTCGCCAGGATCTTTAATCCCTTTAATTTACTGATAGCTTCCAAAATCTCTTTGTCCTCCGGCGTATCGGCTTCCATGTTGGTAAATAGTCCAAACATTTTGCTCGACACCGTCACCGCACTAAAGGATTCATCCGTTTGATACTTGCTGAAGAATTTTGAGATGGCATCCTGAGCAAATGCTCCATTCATTACAATCAGTAATGCTCCCGCTACAATTAACTTTTTCATATCTAATTTTTTAAAAATCTTAATTCGTTTAAATCGAGTTCTATTGGTGTGAATCGTGTGTGAAGAAATTTCAAGCATCAGTTTTCTCTTTGAATTTCTTCCTGTGCTTCGTTGAACATATTGATCTTTCGTGCCTGTTCTTCGGCTGTTCCAAAACTTTTAGAGATCATGAGCAAGGCTTTTTTTGTTTCTTCAAAGGCAAGCTTTGGATCGTCATAAGTATCGACAACTGCCTGGGGAGTGGTTTCCCGAACTCTCATTCCGAATAAACCACGTCGCTGCAAGGACAACGGCAAGGCCAGCGGCAATTCGCATGGTATTATATACGAGTCTTACCAATCTTGCTTTTTTTAGGAGCATGAATCTTATGTATGACCTGGCTTTCGAACGCCAAATCGTTCAGCGATTTTTTTTTAGTCTCTTCAAAATATCGGAACAAGGCCGCGGTGTCTTTCCATTGGTCAGGTATATTGTTTCCGCCGAAATATTCGCGCAGCTGCTTTTCTTCTTCGAGCGTCGTTTCGCAGTCCCAATATTTTTTCAGCAGGTCTTCCATGTTCTTAGAGTCCATACGCATTGATCTTTATAAGTTTTTCGCGTACTGCGTTCCGTGCCCTGAAAAGATTAACTTTTACCTGGTTCATGTCCAGTTCCAAAATCTCACAGATCTCATTGTAGCTATATCCTTCCACATCTCGAAGGTGTATTACCTGACGTTGTTTTTCAGGTAATGCCGCAATAAATTGATCAATTCGATTCATGCTCTCTTTTATTTCTGTTGACTCATGGGGCGATAAGGTTTCCTGCAAGACATGGTACCCATCTTCGATGGGCTGCGTGTGCCTGCGGGTCACGGAACGAATGCGGTCGAGGGAAAGGTTTTTCGTGATGCGCATGCACCAAGCCTCCCAGTTCTGAACCTCATTCATCTGCTCACGCCCATTCCAAACCCGGATAAATACTTCCTGCACAATATCCTTGGCCTCCTCTTCATTGCCCAAAAACTTCAGGGCAAATCGAAAAAGCTTGTTTTTGACAGGTAAAACCCGGTTTTGAAAAGCTTCAAGATTCATTCAGTCAAATTCAAATTCAAGACGCGAAGGTCGGTAAGATGTTACAGCAAGTTTATGGATAACTTCCCGAAAGTTTGAAACATTCTACCCATTGAGGCGCATTTTATCAGGATAAAGGCTTTTTTTGCTTTAAATCAAAACATCAGAAAATGCAAAGAGGCTTATTGATTCCACTAATTACGTTTTACGTCCTATCCTTGAAGGCACAACCCAGTCCCGCTCAGGCGGAAAGAAAAACACAGGATCCCAATCCGCATGCCCGGTATGTGGGAAAATATGAAATGGACGGAAATGTCATCCAATTCGCTTTACAAAATGGCCGCTTGGTTTTGGTTGTACCCGGAGCTCCCATTCAGGACCTCGAGTACCGAGGGAAAAATAAATTTCAATCCAAGGTTTTTAAGGATCAGTTCTTTGTTTTTGCGGAAGACAACGGTCAGGTGGTTGAAGTGAGCACGGGAGCAGAGCAAGGAGCCTTTAAAGGGAAAAAGATCGCGGACAACGTTGAGCTATTAAGTGTTGCCATGGACTCCCTCCTCACGTTTCAGAAATCGACTGACCATTTTCTTTTGCGATATAGTGGTGTTGACGCTGGCATTGCAGACACCATCGCGATGGACATGGAAAAAAATTATACCAGGATACTGCATGACTTTAAGTTAGAGAAGATACCAATGGTCACGGTGAGAATATATCCTGACCTGGAAAGTTTTCACAAGGGCATAAATTTTCCAGGAGCTCCCGACCAGGTTCTGGCAACCGCGTTTGGCAAAGACGATATTCGAATGGTTTCCCCAAACAACGCTGGCCCTGAGCGTTGGATGTTGACCTATGCAGCCCCACATGAATTTACCCATTGCGTTCATTTGAATGTCGACTATTCGCCCAATAATCCGAATTGGTTATGGGAAGGTGTGGCACAGTACGAGGCCGGATGGTTCTTCGATCCTAATGAATTCGAGAACATCAAGAAAAAAGACTTTCCGTCTTTAGCTTCCCTTGACCAGGGAATGGAATACATGCTAGGTTTTGTGGTGATCGAGGCAATCAAAGATCTGTGGGGATTTGATGCGGTGATAAACCTGATTAAAAATCAGGGTGATGTTCAAAAAGTGTTAAACATTGATCAAAGAAAATTTGAAGAAAAAATCTTTGAGCGGATTTATTCGAAGTACATACAGAAATGAAAAACTTCCCGAAAGTTTAAAACTTTCGGGAAGTTGAGGACGAGTACGGGAAGTTGCCGCTTCGAAGTCCCGAAGGGACGCAATCCTGGTAGCCCGGAGCAAAGCTCCGGGCTACCAGACGGGATGAATTAACATTACGCCCCAAGCTGACACAACACTTGTTATGCGTTCGTGCTTTATTCTTGTGGAATTTTGTCAAATTATTTTTGACTGTGGATTTAGTCGATTTTTCAATAGTTCAAGGACACCATCGCTGTCAACATCTACGCAAATGTTAATTTTAGGTCTATTCTTCCAAGGTACCAGGGCATCCCCTTCCTCATGGTCGGATTCCCCTAATGATGGCCAAGTTTTTCCCCTGCTGATACTTTCAATAGTTTCTACCCTTATGGGACATTTAATTGTTTTATAAAGCTGCTTATTAATCAAGTATGCAAAAACAGAAGAGTCATGAACGTAGGTTCCTTCGATTTTATTTGTTTTAATAAAAAAGTCCTGATAAAAGATATAAGCTGAAGTAACCTGTTGATTAATCGGAGAATCAAATTTTGATAGTTCGCTTAAAACATCTTTACGTAGAATTGTTTTGTGAGTCACATCTAAACCAACCATCGTGATTGGCCAAGCAGCTCCAAATACTGCATCTGCAGCTTCAGGGTCAGATAAGATGTTAGCTTCGGCAGCAGGTGTCGCGTTTCCCGAACAAAAAGCGTTTCCGCCCATAATGACAATTTCCTTAACAAAATTTTGTATTTCAGGCTGCTGTTCTATAGCCAACGCAAGATTTGTCAATGGGCCGATAGCCGCAATTGTTATTTCGTTTGGGAATTTTAAAATTGTTTCAATAATAAATTCAACTGCAGTACTTTTTATAGGAAATAATGGACTTACAGGCTTCCATGTATTTCCTTGTCCATCATTTCCATGTACAAATGGTACACCACCGCTAAATTCTCTATTGAGTGGCTTAGAAGCGCCCTTTGCAACTGGAATGTCATTTCTGTTTGCTAAGTGTAAGAGCCTTAACGCATTTGTTGTTACGGTGTCTATGTCTACATTTCCAAAAACAGTCGTCAACCCTACAATTTCAAATTCTTCTGAACCTAAAGCGAATTGAATAGCCATGGCATCATCAACACCTGGATCCGTGTCAATAATTATCTTAGTCGCCATATGCTAATTCTTCTTTATTCTTGCTTTCACTAATTCTGTGTTGATTCCCGCAGATTTCATTTTCATTTCTGCATTTTCTTCGATCAGTTGCCTTAAAATTGAAATGGTCTCATCAAATTCTGTATGTTTATCCATCATAAAACTCATGTCATACTCTATTTCCTCCCACGTTGAAATGTCAGCATGATTATGTTGCAATTGTACTTCTAATTTATCAAGTGCGTTTGCAACTTTAGATTCATAAGTAATTTTGTCTTCAAACTCATAAAAAAGATCATAAATTTCCTGTCCGTTGATATCGATGAGAGAGGCTCTTAAATTTTCTATGGCTTTCTTTTCTCGCTCAATTTTTTGAATTTTGATTTCAGGATTTCGTAAGATGTCAAGCGCAGAAACGTCCTTCGCCTCTGCTTCGACCAAGTCATGGATTATAATCATTTTTAAAAGTCGAGCTATGTCAACTTTCTTTGTTAGTAAAGGTTCAATTAAAACCGCCATTAAAGACATTCTCCAAGTGTGTTCGGCTACACTTTCTTGTCTACCGTTGGAAGTATAACTATGACGCAATTCGAATTTTAGTCTTTCTGCTAGCGTTAAAACTTTTAAGATTACCTGCAATTTCTCTGTCATGAGCATATGTTATTTGTCAGTCAAAATTTACAAAAAACAATTTATTATTTACTCTGTATTTTTTTATCAGACACGCATGACGCACAAGCTCGTATATAATCAGCCGTGGATATTAGAAGTCGAATCTGCACGCCGTTAGCAAGCGTAGGACGAAGATAAATATTTAGACTTAAACTGAACCTCGCCTTTGGTCATATGCATTGTTAGCGCCACCTGCCTTTTTTCTTTGGTTCTCGCATCTTGCTCATCAAGCGGTCACAACGGAAATTGCATTAGATCTTTTCCAACCACGATATTTCCTGAAAAGGTACTTTGCACAGCATTAATCCATATTTCGTCAGTCAGGTTAATATCATCTGCAGGTACAAAATGATTTAAAACAAGTGTTTTTACATTCGCTTGCTGGGCAACCTTTCCTACGTCTTCCGCAGAAGTATGATGCGATAGTATACTTGCTTTTAATTTTGTTGCGTTTGGCCTTCTTTTTAGCATTTCATCAACGGCCGGCCTATACATAACTTCATGAACAAGATAATCGGCCCTAGAAGCGAATTTGGTAAGCGCAGGACAATAGGCTGTATCGCCTGAAAAAACTACAATCTTTTCTCCAAGTTTAAATTTGAAAGCATAACTCTCGTCAACCGGAGGGTGAATATTCTTCATTGCACTAACTTCAAAATCTGAATTTGATATGACTACACCTTCCGCAATTTCATGGCTTATCACAAGTTCTCTTATATCCGGACGCCCCTCATCCTTGATCCTTGTATCGATGTCAAAACGATTAGATTCCCAGTAATTATGTAGCATGGATTTTAAGCCAACGGGCGCGTACACATCAATACGTTCTCTTAGGCCAGCAAGCCAAGAATTGTACAATAAAGGGCCTAGTTCAAGATTATGGTCGGAATGGTGATGCGTTATGAAAATATGTTTTAGAGCTGGCAGGCTAATACCAGCTTCCCTCAATTTGAAAGTCACTCCATAACCTGTGTCGATGACAAAGGGTACATCTTTATACATAATAAGATTGGCAGAAGGTGTCTGCTTATAGAAACGAACGAATGGACCCCCTTGAGTGCCTAAGAGAACCAATCTGTCGCCGTCTTGGTTGACGGGATATCTTTCATGTAAAGCAGATGGTACCTTAAGTCCTATTGCACTCGATAATAGACATGAGTTCCGAATAAATTCTCTACGGCTATTAAACATGACTGAATAATTACAAATAATATATAAAACTTTCCGAAAACACAAAACGCGGCCAATTTCAGAATCCTGACAAAAGGCCGCTGCATCGCCTTGTAACATTTGTTGTCATTTGTAAGTGGATAGGCGAAAAATGGATTATGCATTTTCCTGGCGGTGGTTTTTTTCTAAATCGAGCTCTGTATTCAGTATTTTTTACTTCCTAATCTCTCGAAAGGCAAGACATTACGTCTTCTTTAAAATAGGGTTCCTGATTTGCCCAAAACATGTAACTTACTTTCAAAAAATCTTTTGCAAAACCATGCAATAATGGGACAATATTTTTTCGTGATTCTTGTCCTTTATTGTTATTTTCATCGTAATCTGAATCAGCACCAGTCTTACCGATATAATTACCGTCTTGTACGGCAATCCCAAGCGGAACTGTAAAGTGTCCTTCGTGCATTAAAGCAAGACCATGGTTGAGCTGACCTTTCCTTGTTACCATTAAGTCTGGACCTCCAAGCCCAACACCGATTTCTTCACCGTATTGGTAGATACTACGAAGGTATCCTTTGTCATTCCACGGCAGCCATTCTCCTGGCGTAAAATTCGCATATATCATAGTTGTTGATGTCCGAAACGATTTTTTCAAAGCAAACATATTTTCTTTTAATCCATTAATATAGCCCTGTTCAGAAAAACTTGCATCTATTTTTGGACTTACTTCAATTGCTGTTTCTTGAAGATTTATACCCTCTATCTTTCCATCAAATTCATTTCCCAAAGCCTGGAGAAGTAATGCAAATCGTTCTCTTACTTTTTTATTCCAACGTTTTGCAACCCAACCACTAGGTTTTCCTTTATCATCATATTCCAATACGGCACCGCCTCCATATTCATCAGTAAATAAATATTCAGGAATTGCCTTATAGTTTGGATTGAAGGTGACGTCTTGTATCTGGATAAATATCTTTTTGTTATATTTTTTAAGATACTCATAGTCCTTCTTTAAAATCAAAAAGTCATACTGTCCTTTTTGAGGCTCAAAGTCTCTCCACGAATACATTATTTGAGCCCCTTTAAACATAGGATGAAAAAGAAAAGGGTGGTCAATAATCAATTCTCTATCTCGTGAAAAATATACAAAATGTTGAATGCTGTCTTTTGTGATTGGACAAGTAGCACTTAAATATTTTTTATAAGCTTCCGAATACGTTTCGCTTCGATTTGGTTTTTCTTGTGCATTAGTAAATGTTCGATAATGCTATGAATGAAAAAATTAAAATACTTTTCTGGCCAATTTCTAATTTTCGAAACATTGAATTCACTCACTTTCTTTTAAAAAATTACCGCCAATTTTTTTCTAATCATATTTCTTAATCATCTTCGAGATTAAATCTTTCGTCATCAAACGGTCATAAGGGCAGTCAACAATTATCACAGCGTCAAATCCCTTTGATTCCCTTTTTTCATTTTCACTGAAAACAATAAGTCCAATTCCTGCATGCCCGGTAAAAGCAGGTTTAAAGAGTCCAAAGAATTCTTTTTTTGATAATAACCCGTCTCCATTTGTGTTTGAATTCGTAGTGCAAGAGAAAAACGCTATCTTCTTATCTTTAAAATTAAATCCATTCTTCGGGTCTATTACTCCCGACTTTTTTGTCTGATAGGGAGAAAAAAGTAGGCTATCTACGATTGTGATTTCGTATTGATTCAATTGTCGTATAGAGTTCACTCCGCAGCTGTCCAAAATGTTGATTTGTCCGCTACATAAATAGTACGTCAAATAAACTGAAAGAAAAATAATTATTCGTTTTGTTGTCATGGGTCCAGGAAAACATTACTGCTAACGATTAATATATAAAGCGTATGCGGCTTAAATGCGCAGCACTTTCAGTCGCCTCTGAATAATTTATTGCAGAAGTGATGATAGCTGAATGAACCCGCATATGATTTATATATGATGTTGTGGCTCGTTGCCTTGCCGTGTGTTATTAACCAACCATTCTCTGATCCCATCAAACTTTATTTCCCCTTTCGCTGCACTAATAACGAACTCATACCTTTCATCTTTGTTAGCATAAATATCAAGGCCATTTTCTAGGAGAATTAATCTCATCAAAACGTATGCTGTCCGCTTATTTCCATCTACGAATGGATGGTTTGAAATTATACTCTCAAAAATTGCCGCAGCTTTGTCAACAGGGAGTGGGTACAACTCATTCTGATCGAATGTCTGGAAAGGCCTATTTATCGCTGATTCTAAAATTCCTCGGTCCCTAATCCCTTTGGATCCCCCGAATTTATCTATTAGAACTTCATGGATACTCTCAACTTCTTTCAGAGTTATCATTTAGCCAATCTTTCAAGTAGCTCTTTATCCTCTGTTAATATGTCCCGAAGATTCTTACTGAGTTTTATTTTGTCAACCGATTTACCTTGAATCAATTTCAAATAGTCTAGAATATCCTGAAGTACAGTCTCAGGTATGTTGTCCAAAGTTTTCTGAATCTCAGATTTTATTTCCTTTGTTGTCATAAGCTAAATTTACAAATATTTTGGGAAAGTTTTTTAATGACTGGCAATGAGCCACAACAACCTAATATACGTATTACGTATATCTCCATTTTGTGTGAAAGGTGATCTGGATGGTAAAATATCTAAAAAATTCAGAATCTTGACAAAAGCTACTGCATCGCGTTGTAACCATTTGTTGTCGTTTGTAAGTGGGTAGGTGAATCTCGACGGAAGATCTCGAATTAACAGCCCTTTCACCTGCGCAATTTTTCACGTAGATACATCGGTTTGTTAAAAACGAGCGGTTCAGGAAGTCGTTTGTCGGCGCACTCTATTTCTTTTTCGCTTTTGCTTCTCCGATCAACTGCAGGTCAACATTCTGTTTTGAAATGTATCGGTAATTTCCTTTCCCTAAATCCGCCAGGTGCTCGAGCGTTTTAGATGCTCCTGCTCCCTTTCCAAAGTTAAAGACCGAAAGAAAAATATCTTCTTTCGAAAATTTTTCTATTAACTGGCGAGTCTCTTCGTTCAATCCGAATTCACCATCCGTCGCCAGAATAATTCTGTTGTTGCCACCGCGAATGTAATTCTCATCGGCTACCTTATAGGCCAGCCTCACTCCGGCGTTTCCATCAGTTTTTCCCGCAGATTTCAAATCGTTGATGGCGTCTTTAATTTTTTGTTCCTCTTTAAATGATGTTGCTGCTAATAACGTCTTTGGTTTTCCCGAAAAGGCGATAATAGAAACTTGATCTTCTTGCCGCATCATAGAAAGTAAATCAAGCACGGACTTTTTTAGAAGGGGAAGCTTTTCCGGTGTATTCATAGAACCAGAGACATCCAACAACAAAATCATATTGTTGGTGGCGTATCCTTCCATCGATCGCAAGTTTCCACCTGGTTCTGGCAGGTAGACTGTGTCCCTCCTTTCGATGTACACCGTGTCGTGTAGCACGGTAGTTTTTTCAACAACACGCACCGGCTGCTCCTTTGATTCAACAGCTTTCACATCGGCTTGCTGTACCGTTGTAGCGGCGACAACTGGTGTCACCTCCTGGGCCGTCGTCGGCTCCTTTTGAGATACTCGACGTTTCCGATTTAGCTTTCGGATACTCCACCTGGAATAATTCAGGTTGTTTAACCGTTTTTAAAAGGAGAATTTCCTTCGACAACTCACAGAACTTATTATAATCGTCAACAATATCATTGTAATGATATACTACATAATAATAAGGATGTTGGTAGCGTGATGCGGTTGAAGGTTTGACTTTATGCAATGCCTCACTCAATGACTTGGATGATTCCGGAAGATCTTCATACGGTGTATAGGGACAAAGACCGTTGTTCCTGCCAATCTTCTGAATTCCCTTCATGTTATCATACTCTTTTGAAATTACTTCCCGTAATTTTTCATCAATCTTTTCTGTAGGGATAGTGATGGACGGGTCGCTTTTGTAAAATGCTTTTGCCTTGAACACGCCCTCGTGATCCAGGTCGGTTAACTGTTGCAGGGCTTTGCCGGATACATACCAGGAATTCGTTGTATTCAAAGGCGAATAGGCTTCATAGACGGTACGAACATCCTGATAGAGCAATTCTTTTCGTTCATCCCATACATCAAACAAAACCTTTTGACGTTCCAGAATCTCGTATACTTTTTTCAAGCGATCTTTCTCATATCTTTTTTCTTTAGTCTCAATTTCAAGCGAGGCACTAAGATCATCCATCTCCTTTAGAATATTCAGCAAAACCTCGGCCTGGTCATTTAAGGATTTTGCAATGCCTGGAGGGAAGACTTTACTATCAGCGACAGCTTTTTGATAACTTGATAGTGGAACTTGAAAATCTTCATATTTAAAAGACATTCCCCCGGTACGGGTATACGTTTCTAATGTTTTATAATAGGCCGCAGAAGAATTAAAACTTCCCAGCGTTGCCTGTAATCTTCTTGTCTGGCTCCACATTTCATTGATGTAGATGATGTAATTGGAGAGCGACTGATAAACGGGTTTTGAAATCGCTGTTTTAAAGGGCACAACTGAAACCGCCTTACGGGGAATATCATTGAATTTTTTCACCTCCACATCCACAACTTTTTCTTGCACCCGGATTTCAAATCCGGGAACGTAGTTGATCAATTTCAACCCTCGATAATTATTTTGCTCGGCGTATTGCAAAAACATGTTATAATCCGATACCAATGTTCCATTAACATAATTAATCAGGCCTAGATAAACATCGTTCGAATGTTTGTCCGATTTTTTCGCTTCAAAATTGTATTCATCGAGGCCATTCCTTTTTGTACTGAGGACCGAACCCAACGAACTTTGAAAGCTGGTCCACATGCTAGACGCCGGATATTGTAACGACGGCTTGAACTTTTGTAAAGCATTTAATTGCGCATCGGTGTCCAATATACTCTGCTCCAATTTTTCAACAGGCCATCCCGTATGTACATCTTCTTTAATATTGAAAGTCCATAAATCGAGAAATGCTCTTTCCCTTGCCACCTGCGCACGCATCATTTCGTCCGCTTTGTAATAAGCATTTTGGGCAGAGGCAGCGGTTAATTTTTTATACCCAGCTTCTAATTCAAGCTGCAATGCATTTTGTTTTTTCCTGTAATCGGCCACCAGGATCTGAAGTTCACTGATCAGCGTTTGAGCTTTAGCGAAATCATCTCTCTTATAATCTTCAAGTTTATGATAGGTGTCGAGTGCCTTGCACGCGACATCAATTTTTTCCGCTGCCGAATGTAGATCTTTAAGCTTTGCATTCGCTGTAACCGTCATCGCAGCAGGCAGTGACTTTGTTTGATTGGTCGCATTGTTCCAATAATAATCATCCAGTTGTACCGGGCAGCTAAATCTCAGCGTTCCCCATGATTTTTGCTGATGTATCGTGGGATAATAAGCGATGATACTTTTTACCGTAGCGGTAACTTCTTCAGCCGATTGATTGGCATAATCGACGTAGCTGTTTAATGCTTTTTGTTGAATGGAGGAAATCTGGCAAAAACAGGGGAACGACAGCGGCACAGACAGAGAATTACAAATGTTCGCATAAACGGCTAGTGGGGAT
>CAVTZI010000045.1:0-97945 GCA_963739105.1 uncultured Bacteroidota bacterium
AAAATTATAGTACTTTCATTTACTTCCCTGGCGGAAAGCAAGCAGATCCAATATCATTTTAAGTATCCGACTGATAATCCGGTACTTTATTTTGATGCCGACAAACTGGAAAAGATAGTCACCAACCTGCTGTCCAATGCATTTAAGTTTACACCAAAAGGTGGGAAGATTACTGTATCGGCCTATTTGCTCAAGTCAAAAGATCAGACTCCTTCGACTATTTCCACAAACGATAATCAATCATCAAAAGTAAACATGCTGGAACTGAAGGTGAAGGATAACGGTATAGGTATATCAAAAGATCAGCTTCGAAAAGGTATTTGACCGTTTTTACCAGACAGATACTTCTATACACGGGAGCCCCAAGGGAGTGGTATAGGCCTGGCGTTGGTGCGGGAATTGGTGGAGCTCCATTCAGGTGAAGTTGTAGCCGAAAGTGACCCAGGAGAAGGCGCTTGCTTCACTGTGCGCCTGCCGTTGCTGGTAGCAAATTGGAGGAGATAGTCATTGCTGAAAATACATTGGAAAAGGACCAACAAAGTACATCCACTCAAAGATACTGGATACGAAGTTGGCGATTTATCGGCGCCCGTCACAGAAGGTGCTGCTTTGATACTCATAGTGGAGGACAACGCAGACATACGTCATTTCATTCGTGAAAACCTGCATCCGTAATATAACGTTATAGAGGCTGGTGATGGTGAAGAAGGATATAGCCTAGCCGTTGAAACATACCTGACTTGATCCTTAGTGATGTAATGATGCCAAAAATGGATGGTGTGGAACTCTGCCGCAAATTGAAGCGCGATAAAAAAACGGATCATATTCCCGTAATTATGCTCACTGCTAAGGCAAGTGGTGAAAGTAAAATAGAAGGCTTGGAAACAGGCGCTGATGATTACGTCATCAAACCTTTTGAGGCAGCTGAACTTTTGGTCCGTATCAAAAACCTGATAGAAGGGCGCAAGAAGTTAAGAGAGCGATTTAGCCGGGAGATTACACTTGCAGCCTGCCTCCATTGCGATCACTTCCATGGATGAGAAATTACTGCAGCACGTCATGCAGATCATGGAGGAACACATGGGGGATTCGGATTTTGGGGTGGAAGCTTTCTGCAGGGAAGCAGGCATGAGCCGCACGCAGTTGCATCGTAAACTCAAGGCCCTTACCGACCAATCTCCGGGAGATTTTATCCGTATTATGCGACTAAAAAGAGCCGCTGAGTTACTACAATACCAGGTTGGAAGTATCGCAGAGGTTGCGTTCATGGTAGGATTCAATGATCCTTCATATTTTACCAAATGTTTTCAAAAGCAATTTGGTAAAACACCATCAGAATTTGTGGCGCAAAGCATATCTTAGATTACAAAATTATGTTTTATCAGCCATTTTTCAAAAGAATGTTTTCTCTGGCGTTAGTCTCTTAACTTTATTCTAAGGACATATCGATCCGCAGTAACATAAAGCGTTTTCTCATCTGGCGACAAAGCACAGTTAGAGGTTAATTCAGAGATTTTAATTTTACCAAGCACCTTGCCATCGCTGTTGAAAACCCAGACTCCGCCAGGTCCGGTAGCAAATACGTTCCCTTGTTTGTCGATCTTCAATCCGTCAGGTAGACCCTTTTCTGTTTTAGCAATTTCACTGGCATCGTAAAAAATTCTTGCGTTGGCGACTGAGTCGTTTTCCAGCAGATCAAATGCATACCATTTTGCCTTATCGGGATCTGAGTTTGCCACGAGCAAAGTTTTTTCGTCGGGGAATAAATCAATGCCATTGGGTCGGGTAATTGTATCCGTAATAATTTTCAAGGCACCATTGGTAACCTTATATACCCCTTGGAATGGCAGCTCTTTGGTAGGATCTTCGCCTTTTTTTGGCAGGCCGTATGGAGGGTCCGTTAGGAACAGGTCGCCTTTGCTGTTAAAGACAGCGTCATTTGGACTGTTAAACTTTTTTCCCTGGTAATTGTCGACAAGTGAAATAAATTTCGGCTCAGGTGCGGTCAACGGCGCATCCATGATCGCCACGCGCCGGTCACCATGCTGGCAAAGGACGAGTTTGCCGTCGTTACTAAGTATCAATCCATTTGATCCTGGCTCGTCGCCATACGGCAGTGATCCCGTTCTTCCGGAGGGTGTCAGATAAGTTTCCTTTCCTTTTTCTTCGGTCCAT
The DNA here is from genome assembly GCA_963739105.1 of uncultured Bacteroidota bacterium. Lineage (GTDB taxonomy): Bacteria > Bacteroidota > Bacteroidia > Cytophagales > Cyclobacteriaceae > Chryseolinea. The sequence goes on from CAVTZI010000045.1 coordinate 2,176, forward strand.
TTGTAAACGATGTTCGTCGGCACGTCGGAGAACAACAAGGCTTTTTGATCTTCGATCCATAAGGGACCTTCGCTCCATTCAAATCCATCTGCGAGAATCTCGATCTGCGCGTCTGCCTTCACGATTGCATCAAACGCCGGGATCGATTCTTTCGATCGAGCCTATAGAAGCTGCTGACGTTCGTGTCATTTTCTTTTTTTGCACAGGAAAAGGATGCTATCAGTAGCAAACAAATGGCCAGGTATTTCATAGGTCGTGGTTTAGTTCTTTGAAAATAGTATAAAAAGCTTAAAGCTTAAAGCCGAAGGCAGAAAGCTAGGACGTACGAGCTTCAACGTTAGTGCGTCGAGGGTGAGTTGGGCCATCTGGCTTTCAGCTTACAGCGCACAGTTCACAGCTTTATTCTGGGTCAACCTCGAACCTCGACCTTTTTTAACCACAGAGCCACAAAGTGCACAAAGTTTCACAAAGGAAGAAAGCAATTCTCCGTGTAACCTTTGTGCACTCCGTGGCTCTGTGGTGAACAATACTCAAGTTATCTTGGAGGAACTTCGAAAACCTCGAACTTCAAACTTCGAACCTCGAACTTAAAACGCTCGCTCAACCCCCCTGAACTTCGCGTCATAATTTTTAAGAGATTCGATGTATTCATATCTAACCTTTGGACCAGACTTGTCAACCCTTGTATAGATGAATTTCGAACTCATCTCCCATTTCAATTCGTAGTTGACAAGATTTTTATTGAGTATTTTTTTATTATTCACCCTGTCGACAATTTTTTCTGTCTTGAACAGGCGCCGGGTAATACTATCATAACCTTTAATTGTAAAGGTCCCATAGCTGTGAATCAGGTCATCTGAAATATCAGCGTCGAGTTCGTATTTTGTTTTCGATAATTTTCCATCGAGAAAATACAATGTAATTGACTTAACGGGATGATTGTAGATGGTTTTATTCGGATTTTCAATGATATAAAACTCCGCCCGTTCCTGAAAAAATTTTCCGAAAAGATCTTTGCCGAGTTCATATTGGCGAAGCGTGTCCAACGTACCATCGATCCGGAGGAAGCGCTCTGAAACATTTTTTTCACTCTTCGTGATTTTTCCTGGATCAGGATCCTTTTGTTGGTCCATCCTTCGCTGAATCCTTTTCACACGAAACGAAAGCAATACAAGTAAATAGAAATGCTATCCTTATCATATTGAGGTCTTGTGACATACCCGTGGCATTCAGTTATCAATGTAAGGGCTCCGTGGAAATTATGCAACCGACGTGAGGACACTTGTTGATGACCGGTAGCATGGGTTATGATAGTGTTAAAATTTTGAAAACCTGACATAAATAAAAGAGGATAAACCGTAATGGTTTCCTATTTTGCCGGCGCCTAAAAATAGCGCATGGTTTCAGTTTCCGGTCTTTCTTATAAATTTTCATCGGCTCCGGCTATCTCGTTCCCGGATTTTACCGTGAAGAGCGGCGAGCATTTTTTATTGCTGGGCGAATCAGGAAGTGGAAAAACAACGCTGCTCCACTTACTGGGTGGACTCCTTCGCAATTATTCAGGTTCCATCCGCATTAACGATGTGGCACTGGAAACATTGAGTGAACACAGGTTGGATAAATTCAGGGGCCAAAACATAGGATTTATTTTTCAACGCAATCACCTGATCAGCGCACTGACGGTAGAGCAAAACCTCATGATGCATTCCTATTTAGCAGCACTACCACTTCATGCTGCGCGAATGGAGGAAGTGTTACGCGGTCTTGGAATTGCTGACAAGCGAAAAAGTAATATTTCTCACTTGAGCCAGGGGCAGGCCCAACGTGTTGCGATAGCCCGCGCCGTCATTAACAAGCCTTCCATCATTTTTGCGGATGAACCAACGTCTGCGCTGGACGATAGGCATTGTGATAATGTTATTTCTCTGCTTATCGATGTGGCCAACAAAAATCAATCGACTTTACTCATTGCAACGCACGACCAACGTGTAAAGGACAGGATTGAAAGAAAAATAATCTTGAAGCATTAAAATTATGAAGGGAATTTTTGAAGTTCTAGATGAGATCAGCTCCCGGCAACGGATAACGATTAACTGATAACTGATTAACGGATAACGGCTAATGAACATTTTCATCCTCGTATGGAGTTATCTCAAAGCAAGACCGCTGAACACGGCGATCAACATCGTTTTGCTTGCACTTGGGATTGCTGTTATAACGATTCTGTTATTATTTAAAAATCAGCTGGACCAAAAGATCACTGAAAATTCCAAAGGAATTGATCTTGTCATCGGAGCGAAAGGTAGTCCGCTGCAGCTCATTTTGTGCAATATCTTTCATGTTGATTTTCCCACGGGAAATATCAAACTAAAGGAGGCCGATAGAATTTCAAAGAACCGATTAATAAAGGCAGCCATACCGTTGGCGCTGGGTGATAGTTACAATTCGTATCGAATTATCGGAACAAATATTCGCTTCGCCGAACTCTACCAGGCACAACTTGCCCAGGGTACATGGTGGAAAAATAATCTGGAGGTAACGATCGGTTCCAACGTGGCGGCCTTCGCCAACCTTCAATTGAATGACGAATTCACCAGTGCACATGGTCTTACGCAGGAAGGCCATGCGCACAATGAGCACCAGTATGTTGTAAAAGGTATCATGCGAAAAACCAATACGGTGCTGGATAATTTGATTCTTACAAACGTCGAAAGTATTTGGGAAATGCATGAAACATCGACGGACTCAGTGGCGCATCCTAATGTGAAGGATTCGGCAACGAAGTTTTCGTCGCTGGTTCCCTCCGTTGCAGCCGATGATTCCGTTAAGGAAATAACCTCCTTGCTTATTAAGTACCGGTCGCCAATGGCAGCGGTTCAGCTTCCGAGAATTGTGAATGCCCAAAGCAGTCTTCAAGCAGCATCTCCAGCCTTTGAAACTGCTCGTCTGTTTTCAATTCTAGGCGTCGGTGTAGATGTGATCATGGCTTTTGCTTACGTCCTGATTTTGATTTCGGGCCTCAGCATATTCATTGCACTTTACAATTCATTAAAGGAAAGACGTTACGATATGGCCGTTATGCGATCAATGGGTGCATCCCGCTCAAAACTTGTTGTTTCTATTTTAACCGAAGGCGGCTTATTGACATTACTAGGCTGCCTGATTGGCTTGCTCCTGGGGCATGGAGTATTGATGATTTTGTCTGCCATGGTCGAACAAACCCAAAAGGCAGGAATTACCGGTATTATTTTCTATTCCGAAGAATGGATAATTTTGGGCGGATCTTTGCTATTGGGATTGCTATGCGCGCTGATACCGGCCGTCCAGGCTTATCGAACGGATATTTCAAGCGTACTGGCAGGGAATTGAATATTGATATATATGCGAATAACCTCAACACATGCCTGCGACAGGAGGCTTGAACATGACCTTGGGCACAAAAGATGGATGATATGCGTTGCATATGCTTATTGGATTTACCAGTCTGTATGGTCAGGTCAAACCAAATGCATGGGATCTGTTCGCAAAGACAAAGTTTGAATCGAAGTTCAATGAAAAGTTAGGGGAGTATCTTTTCTATCCGAACTTTCCTCCCGACCTAAAAGCCATGGTAGGAAAAGAAATTACCATTGAAGGTTACTATGTTCCTTTTGCCCCGGAGGACGGCAACTATATTATTATCTCCAAGTTTCCGATGAGTCAGTGTTTTTTTTGTGGCGGTGGAGGTCCCGAGTCTATTGCCGAAGTAAATTTTACAAAACAGTCTCTGAAATTTGATGTCGACGATCTCATCACCGTTAAGGGCAAATTAAAACTCAACATTGATAATCTTGATCACGTCAATTTTATTGTGGACGAGGCAGTTCTTATGTCAAAGTAGGTGCGCGAATTTTTCCCATCCGGTATAACGAACCAAAATTATTTTTATCGAAATCCAGCTTGATTGGCCGTGTCGTAAGTGAGGTAGATTAAAAACAAACTCACTTATGAAAAAAACTATTTTAATGCTCGCTTTCGTGGGCGTTTGCTTTGTCATGACGAAGGCACAGACCGTTTGGGTTGGAGGAGAACAAATGTATCCTGCCAAAGATATCATTGACAATGCCATCCATTCAAAAGATCACACAACGTTAGTAGCCGCCGTCACAGCAGCAGGCCTGGTGGAAACCTTAAAAGGAAAGGGCCCATTTACAGTTTTTGCGCCGACCAACGAGGCTTTTGCAAAACTTCCTGATGGTACTGTCGAGAATTTATTGAAGCCGGAAAGCAAGGCGATGCTGACATCTGTGTTGACTTACCATGTGATTCCTGGAAAGCTGGATTCTGATGCCATCGCGAAAGCGATCAAAGCCGGAAAAGGAAAAGCTGAATTGAAAACCGTTAACGGAGGCACACTTTGGGCGATCATGAATGGTCCAAAAAATGTCATTCTTAAGGATGAAAAAGGGAACATCGCCAATATTTCTACTTACGATGTGTACCAATCTAACGGTGTAATACACGTTATCGACGCCGTCGTGATGCCTTAGCTGCATAAGGTTTAAAAAATTTTGAAATTCTTGAAGGCCTCCTCTGAGAGGCTTTTTCTCATTGGCAGCAATTGTCACGATAAGTAAAAACCAATAGGCCGTTCGTGACCCTTCTTCGTTAACTTCCTTCCTTAACTTCCCGAAAGTTTTAAACTTTCGGGAAGTTGTTTCGTTTCACCCCGAAATTTGAAACTTGCAACTTGACACCAATTATTTGCTATTTTTGCGACAATTTGATTTAGCCCGTTAATTTCTACTGCTTATGATTAAAGTTGGACAGCAAAGACTGTCGGCCAATGATTTTGAAAAAGTACTCTACGCCGGAGAAAAAATCGAATTGGATTCCGGTGCCTTGGAAAAGGTTGAAAGGAACTTTACGTTTCTGAAAGCCTATTCACACAATAAAATCATCTATGGCATCAATACTGGTCTTGGGCCGATGGCTCAATATAAGATCAGTGATGAGGACCAGCGTCAACTTCAATATAATTTGATAAGAAGTCACAGTTCCGGAGCAGGACAGCCGATAGGAGAAGATTTATCCCGCGCTACAATGCTCGCGAGATTAAATAGCTTAATGCAGGGTGCATCGGGTGTGCATCCCACGACAGTGACAATACTTCGTGATTTGCTGAATGAAAAAATCTCCGCGTGTATTTTCGAAAGAGGAGGTGTAGGTGCAAGCGGTGATTTGGTGCAGTTGGCCCACTTGGCGCTAAACTTAATTGGCGAAGGTGAAGTTTTGACGGATGGTGCATGGCGACCCGCAAAAGAAGTATATCAATCCAAAAATATTAAGCCGCTGGAAGTTCACCTTCGCGAAGGGTTAGCATTAATGAATGGAACATCAGCGATGACAGGCGTGGGCATGTCAAATATCATTCATGCCCGTTATTTGTTGGTGTGCTCTATCATGCTTTCGGCGATCACAAACGAATTGATGAAATCTTTTGATGATCATTTTTCCTTCGAGCTGAATCACGTTAAGCATCACAAAGGTCAATCAAAAGTAGCTGAAGTCATCAGGACTCTTCTTGCCGATAGCAAATTAATTCGGAAACGTCCTGAACATTTATATCACAGGAAGATTGAAGAAGCTGTCTTCACAGACAAAGTTCAGGAATATTATTCGCTTCGTTGTGTTCCGCAAATTCTGGGTCCGGTTTACGACACATTATTCGAAGTCCAACGGGTATTGGAAGATGAAGTGAATTCAGTGAATGATAATCCGGTGATTGATCACGAAAAAGAAATGGTTTATCACGGCGGAAATTTTCATGGTGATTATGTTTCGCTGGCAATGGACAAGCTGAAAATTGTCATGACAAAACTTTCCATGCTGTCAGAACGCCAGCTGAATTACTTGTTGAATGATAAGCTAAATCAAAAACTTCCTCCATTCATCAATCTGGGCAAGCTCGGATTGAATTTGGGATTGCAGGGTATGCAGTTCACAGCTACCTCCACTGTAGCTGAGAATCAGACGCTTTCATTTCCTATGTATTTGCACAGCATCTCGAACAACAACGATAACCAGGACATTGTGAGCATGGGCTGCAATGCCGCGCTGATGACGCGAAAGGTGATCGACAATAGTTTTGATGTACTGGCAGTTCAAACGCTTGCGTTGGCACAGGCCATCGATTACCTGAAATACAACACCCGAATGTCTTCTTTTACCCACAAATTTTTTGACGAAGTGCGGGCACTTGGTACCACCAATTGTCGAAGACAAGCCCAGGTATAACGATATTCAAGCCATCAGAAAATATTTGATCAAATTGGGGTCGACCACGCCGTTGACGTAGAACTTCGCGAAAGTAACTTCGAGCAAAACTTTCCGAAAGTTTAAAAACTTTCGGAAAGTTGTCAAACTCAAACAACTCTTAAACACACGACACCATGAAGTATGCATTAGTAACCGGAGGCTCGCGCGGAATTGGAAGGGCCATTTGTATTAAACTTGCTGAGCAGGGGTACAACATTATAATAAATTATAAGAGTAACGAGGCCGAAGCAAATAAAACGGCTGAGATGGTACGTCAAAAAAATGTACAGGCTGAGTTGCTGAAGTTTGATGTTTCGAACAAAAATGAGGTGGATTCGATTCTTGGTGGGTGGGTGGAAAAAAATAAAGAAACTCCCATTGAAGTGTTGGTCAATAATGCTGGTATCCGCGAGGATGCCTTAATGATATGGATGACAGAAGAACAATGGAAAAATGTTTTAGGATCTAGCTTGGATGCATTTTACTACGTTACCAGACAGGTGCTGAATGGTATGTTAGCAAGTAAGTATGGACGGATTGTAAATGTTGTGTCTCTTTCCGGACTCAAGGGAATGCCGGGTCAAACAAACTACTCTGCGGCAAAGGCCGGCGTAATCGGGGCGACAAAAGCGTTGGCACAAGAAGTGGCGCGAAGGGGTGTGACGGTAAATGCTGTGGCACCAGGTTTTATTCGAACGGATATGACGCAAGATCTGAACGAACAGGAGTTAAAAGGACTAATTCCCATGAAGCGATTTGGTGAACCGGAGGAAGTGGCGGATGCAGTGGTTTTCTTGGCCTCTCCGAAAGCCTCCTATATCACGGGCAATGTCTTGTCAATAAACGGAGGATTATATTCGTAAAATTTCAAAAATATTTTTTCTGCCAAGAACGATCTTGAAAATCTTCACGTTTCTATCCAATTCTTACGAGGGTGCCTATGAAAAACGACTTTGCACTCCAGATTTATGCGAATCACCAATTTTAAACATATTTTTGTACTCTTGTTAAATGCCTAAACGCTCGGGAGATACCGATTTTTTACAGGATTTATTGATGAATAGAGTTGTTATCACAGGTACTGGAATTTATTCTTGCATCGGCAAAAACCTGTCAGAAGTCCGTCAGTCATTGTATGAAGGGAAATCAGGAATAGTTCTGGATCCGAAGCGTAAGGAGATGGGATATCGTTCAAGCCTGACAGGTTTTGTGGAAAGACCACAGCTGAAAGGAATCCTTGATCGGAGAGCCCGGGTAATGCTTCCCGAACAGGGCGAATATGCCTACATGTCAACAACAGAGGCCTTGCAGCAGGCTGGAATTGACCAGGATTACATCGATAAAAACGAAATTGGGATCATCTACGGGAATGATAGTTCTGCTCAACCTGTTATAGAGGCAATAGATATTATCCGGGAGAAAAAAGATACCATGATGGTGGGGTCTGGAAATGTCTTTCAGGTGCTTAATTCCACGGTCAACATGAATCTGGCGACCATCTTCCGGCTGAAAGGTGTGAACTTTACGGTGAGCGCGGCGTGTGCGAGCGGATCGCACGCTATAGGGCTTGCTTCGATGTTCATCCGGAATGGAATGCAAGATTGCATTATTTGTGGTGGGGCGCAGGAAACGAATAAGTACTCGATGGGAAATTTTGACGCGCTTGGTGCATTTTCAGTTCGGGAAAATGATGCCAACAGCGGCTTCAAGACCTTTTGACAAACATCGCGATGGACTGGTACCAAGCGGTGGTGCTGCAACGGTGATTGTTGAAAGCCTGGAATCCGCTCAACGCCGCGGTGCCAAAATTCTAGGCGAGGTGATTGGATATGGATTTTCATCAAATGGCGAACATATTTCAAATCCAAGCGTACAAGGGCCCTCGCGATCGCTGCGAATGGCCATGAAAAATTCAGGATTGAAAGCATCAGAAATAGATTATGTGAATGCCCACGCAACCTCAACACCAGCTGGTGATGCAAGCGAAGCAAAGGCAATTTTTGAGGTTTTTGGGGAAGCGAATACTCCTGTCAGCTCTACCAAATCGATGACAGGACATGAGTGCTGGATGGCCGGTGCAAGTGAAATTGTTTATTCCCTGCTGATGATGAGAGATTCATTCATTGCCCCAAACATTAATTTTGAAACACCTGATGAAGATTCTGGGAAGCTTAACATCATCGCCAAGACAATGAATAAAAATATTGATGTATTTTTGTCAAATTCTTTTGGATTTGGAGGAACAAATTCGACTTTGATTATTAAAAAGTGGAGAAATTCGTAAATGGAAACAACAACTATCATAGAGAAAATCAATGATTTTTTAATTGATGAATTTGAGGTAGAGCCAGAGAAGATTACGTCTGAAGCAAACCTTCGGGAGACGTTAGAACTGGACAGTCTGGATTACATTGATCTGGTTGTCGTTATCGAAAGTCAATTCGGTTTTAAGGTAAAACCCGAGGATTTCGCGAATATCAGTACGTTTCAGAGCTTCTACGATTACGTCATCAATCGATTAGAAACGAAAGTTCCTTCCTAACATGCCGCAGTGGCAAGGAAAATCCAAGGGAACTCCTCTGGGTTACCGGATTTTTGTGTTTATTATCAGGACATTCGGCGTAAACATCGCCTATTTTGTACTGCGCTTCGTTGCCTTTTATTATTTCTTATTCTCCTGGAATTCGACTCGGCACATCTATCGATATTTTCGTCGATCGCCACAAATATGGTGTTCTCACGTCCATCGTGAAGATTTATCGGAACTATTATGTTTTCGGTCAAACGTTGCTGGACAAAATAATCGTCATGGCCGGGATCGAAAATAAATTCACCTATGACTTTGATGGCGAAGAAAATCTTCGGGAAATCGTAAGAGGAGGCAAAGGTGGAATTTTGCTGAGTGCTCACGTGGGGAACTGGGAAGCTGCAGGACATTTGTTGAAGCGTTTGAATACACGCATTAATGTCGTCATGTTCGATGGAGAGCATCAGCAAATCAAGGACTACCTTGAACGCGTAACAGGCGGACACAAAGTAAATATCATTTTGATCAAGGAAGACATATCCCACGTCTATGCTATGGGCGAAGCATTGCAAAAAAATGAACTGATATGTCTGCATGCCGATCGGTTCCTGGAAGGAAATAAAACAAAACTCAGCTTGCTACTGGGTGAAGAGGCTCAATTTCCCCTCGGGCCGTTTTTGCTGGCTGCAAGTTTCAGAGTACCGGTCTCTATTGTTTTTGCTTTTAAGGAAACGAAAAAACATTATCATTTTTTTGGAAGCCCCATTCTAACACGTCAGGAGGATCGAATCGAAAGATAATTTCATTTCACGTCTGACTTCGACCTTTGTACGCGAGCTGGAACAAAAAGTCAAAATGTATCCGGAACAGTGGTTTAATTATTATAACTTTTGGCAAAAATAATGTTAGCGACACGCGACGATATCACCAAATACATTCCCCAGCGACATCCCATCGTAATGGTCCACGCAGTTGGTGGAGGCCGACGATGGTCACGCAGTGACTCAACTGGCCATTGAACCCGACAAATTTTTGTTTCAAATGAATTTTTTGCAGAACCTGGCCTCGTAGAAAATATTGCGCAGACTGCCGCTATGCATGTTGGATACCAATGTTCGTTGAAAAATATTCCTATACCCATTGGCTACATTGCAGCTGTTAAAGACCTGAAGATTCAGGCGCTCCCAAAACAGAATACACGCATTACAACATCCGTGAGAGTGACAAATAAAGTATTGGATGTGACGGTCGTCGAAGGACGTGTTGAGCAAGAGGGAAATTTGTTATGTTCCTGCGAGATGAGAATCTTTGCCAAAATAAATCCTAAAACATAGTTAATATGAAGCTCAAGCCGATTGTTTTTATGCTTTCAATTTTGCTGACTTTACCCGTTTTTGGCCAGGACAAAGCTGATGTATTTAACCCCAGTACTGAAGTTACCTGGCTCGGCCTGGATTTCAGTGGGGCAAAATTTATCGGCGACCGGGAGCGATTGGGATCTGAGTCGGACATTCGCCACCTAATAGATGCCATGAACGAATTGATGATCACCGAAGCCGACAAATACAATGTTGCAGCGGCTATTCAAAGGAAAACGGTGGACAATGAGATTGAGGTTACGAACGAACACAACGCTGAACTCGATGTTCTGGCCATGATTTCCGCTGAGGGCAAAGATCATGTCCATTTAAACCGCTCACAAGTTGAGGAAATAATTTCCAGCTATGATTTTAAAGGGAAGTCTGGGATCGGCTTGATGTTTAATGTTGAAAGTTTCAATAAGATTATTGAAGAAGGATCATTTTGGGTAACGTTCGTAAACATGGGCAGTAAAGAAGTTTTGTTCACAGAACGTCTGACAGCTCCACCCAGCGGCTTCGGTATGCGCAATTTCTGGGCAGGTTCAGTGAATGGCGTCCTGGCAAAGATTAAGAAAAAAGAATTTGAAAACTGGCGAAAAAAACACGGATAAGCTGACAGCATAAAGCATGACAGCATTCAGCTGTGTACAGCTGTCCGCTGTAAGCTTTCTAGCTTTAAGCTTAATGAAACACAAAACCGAAATTACAGTCCGATTTAACGAAGCTGATCCATTAGGGATAGTTTGGCATGGTCACTATGTACGGTACTTTGAGGATGCGCGGGAAGATTTTGGAAAATCCTATGGAATCTCCTATCTCGATTTTTATAGAAATAGCCTAGCCGTCCCGGTGGTTTCAATCCAATGTGATTTTAAAAAACCATTGCGTTATGGAGACACGATCATGGTAGAGACTTCTTACATGAATACACAGGCGGCCAAACTTAATTTCAAATATAAAATTTTTGATACCCAGCACGGTACTGCGATTGCCACGGGTTCATCAAGCCAGGTTTTCGTAGACGCTAAAACATTTGAACTTCAACTTACCATTCCTCCTTTTTTTGAGGCATGGAGAAAGAAACATAACTTCGTTTGACGCGATGAAGAAAGTCTGGATAGTTGCTGATAGTATTGTGTCACCGTTAGGACTAACGACAGAGGAGAACTACGAAAATATCAAAAAAGGAATTTCAGGGTTACGGACAATTCAGAATAACAACTTAAGCCCGGCACCCTTCTACGTTGGACTTGTTGAAAATGTCAGACAAGATGCATCCGCTTCTAAATTTGAAGAGCTTTCCAAAAATGTTATTCAGCAATTGATCGCTAAGATTGCTGTGGATTCAGATCGTACGATATTCATTCTTTCTACGACAAAGGGTAATATTTCTTTTTTAGAAGAGGGCCGGGCCGATCATCCCCGTATTCACTTGCATGAAACTGCAGCTTATCTGGCCAGCGCTTTTGGATTTAAAAAACATTTGGTGATTTCCAATGCGTGCATTTCGGGTGTTATGGCATTGCTGGTGGCAAAACGCCTCGTTGAAAGTGAGCAATATGAACACGCGATCGTGGTCGGTGCAGATGTGCTAAGCCAATTTATAATCTCCGGCTTTCAAAGTTTGCAAGCGTTGAGTCCCGAGCAGTGCCGGCCATTTGATGCCAAGCGAAAAGGAATCAATCTTGGTGAATGTGCTGCGGGTGTTTTGCTTTCGAGCCGTCCTGAATTTGAATTCAGAAAAATCGAATGTAAGGATCGTTGGCGGCGGACTTAGCAACGATGCAAATCACATATCAGGACCTTCCCGCACAGGCGAAGAACTTGGTTTTGCTATTCAACAGGCCCTTGAAGAAGCCGGAATGACCAGCAAGGACATCGATTTTATTTCAGCCCACGGTACGGCTACACTTTACAATGATGAAATGGAAGCTAAGGCATTTAACCTGATGAATTTGAAAGAAACGCCGCTGAACAGTTTAAAGGGATACTATGGTCACACACTGGGTGCTGCGGGAATTGTTGAAACCATTATAAGCGCGCAAAGTCTAAAGGAAGATGAGCTTATTCCTACCGCTGGGTTCGAATCGGTTGGCGTGACGCAAACAGTAAATGTCATAAAGAAAAGAGAATCCAGAGTCTTGAAAACATGCCTGAAAACCGCATCGGGTTTTGGAGGATGCAATGCAGCAATAATTTTACAAAAGGAATATAATTTGAAATCATGAATTTTTTTGAAGACGAAAAACTTTCAGCGTTACAAGCAAAAGAAGAAGCACAATGGATCACGTTCGCGCCATTTGTATTTCAAGCTACTCGTGTGCTGCGCGACAGTGGAATTTTATCGCTGGTGGAATCCAATCGTGCCGGGATTACCCTGGAGGAGATCAGCAAGCAGATTAAACTTCCATCCTATGGAGTACGGGTGTTAGTGGAAGCTGCATTGGGCATTGGCCTCTTGATACTGAAGGATGGTAAATATAAAATCACGAAAACAACATACTTCATTCTTCATGATGAACTCACAAAGGTGAACATGGATTTTACCCATGATGTGTGTTACAATGGAATGTACTTTTTGGAAGAAAGCATTAAAAACGAAAAGCCTGAAGGTCTGAAAGTATTCGGAAAGTGGAATACAATTTATGAGGCTTTGTCCACCAATCTTCCCGACAAGGCAAAGACAAGTTGGTTTTCGTTCGATCATTATTATTCCGACCATGCCTTTCCGGAAGCATTGCCGCACGTCTATGAATTTAAGCCAAAGAAATTACTGGACATCGGAGGAAACACTGGCAAATGGTCGATGCAAAGTTTTGAATTCGATCCGGATGTTGAAATTACCATAATGGATTTGCCGGGATATGTGGAAACGGCAAGAGAACAAATTCAAAAAAAAGGTTTTGGTGATCGAATTTCATTTCATCCCACTAATATCCTGGATGAATCACAAAAGTTTCCCACGGGATTTGATGCCATTTGGATGAGTCAGTTTTTAGATTGTTTTTCAGATGACGAGATAGTTTCAATTCTTAAACGATGCAAAAAAGCTTTAAATCCCGGAGGACGTATTTTTATCCTGGAAACATTCTGGGATCGTCAACGATTTGAGGCATCGGCATTTTCGCTTCAACAAACGTCATTATATTTTACTGTGATGGCGAACGGAAATAGCCAGATGTATGACTCGAAGGTCTTTATCCAACTGGTAGAACGGGCAGGATTAGAAGTAATGGATCAAAAAGATTATATCGGCGTAAGCCACACATTATTAATTTGTAAATAAAATGTAAGGACGGAATGCATCATCCGTCCCCACAAAATAAATAAAGAACGAAATGAGCGAAAAGATTGATGTTTTAGTAATTGGCGCGGGACCCGCAGGATCAGTATCTGCTTCGATGCTTCATCAGGCAGGTTTTTCTGTTAGAGTAGTGGAACGGGAAAAGTTTCCCCGATTTGTGATTGGTGAAAGTTTGTTGCCGCGCTGTATGGAGGTTTTGGAAGATGCAAAATTTTTAGATGCTATAAAGGCCAAAAAATTCCAGGAAAAATTTGGCGCAAAATTCATGAAAGGTGATAAAGTATCTGATTTTAATTTTTCGGATCAGTTTTCTAAAGGGTGGACCTGGACATGGCAGGTTCAACGTGCTGAATTTGATCTTACCTTGATAACCGAAGTGGAAAAGATGGGTGTGCCGGTGAATTTTGAAACAACGGTTACTGCCATCGAATTTTTTGAAGATGAAAGTTCCGCAACCACAGTGCAACGAAAGGACGGTTCAACGGAAAAAATTTCTGCGCGTTATATTGTCGATGCCAGTGGATATGGAAGGGTGATTCCGCGGTTATTTAATTTGGACAAACCCTCTAACCTCGATCCTCGCAAGGCTGTTTTTGCGCACGTTCAGGATGTTCATCGCAATGATCACGATGAACCGAATCGTATTATTGCTGTCATGTATGCGCCCGGAGTGTGGACGTGGATTATTCCTTTTTCAACGGGGGTAACTTCCTTAGGATTTGTAGGGGGCTACGACTTTTTTGCAACGTTGCCTTCAGATCTGACTGAGCAATATAAAATCTTCATTAATGGAAATCCTTATCTCAAGAAACGTTTCGGTGATGTAGACTGGGTATTCGAACCTCGAAAGCTGGAAGCATGGTCAGCAACAACCGATAAATTCTATGGAAAAGGATTTGTGCTGACTGGAAATGTGACGGAGTTCTTAGATCCGATATTTTCCTCAGGTGTAATGTTTGCAACGGTATCGAGCCACCTGGCAAGCAAGCTTGTGATTCGAAAATTGAAAGGTGAAAAAATTGATTGGGATACCGATTACACCAACTTCATCAGGCAAGGTGTCGACACGTTTCGCACTTTTGTTATGGCGTGGTATGATGGGACGTTGGAGAAGATTTTCTTTTCTAAAAATCCTGATCCCGAAATCAAGCGACAAATCTGTTCAGTATTGGCTGGATACGTTTGGGACCAAAGCAATCCATACGTTAGGGATCATGCTTCGGGGTTGAAACGACTCGCGAAGCTAATCGACGTGCAGGAAAAGTTATCTGCTTTGTAGTTCGAGGTTTGAAGTTTGAGGTTCGAGGTTACCGGTAGTCGCAGAGGTTTGTAAGAAATTGAAATGGTTATGAAAGTCATTCACGCAATCACCGATCACCGATTACTATTTACTCCTACATCTTACATCTTCACTAACTTACTCACTTACCGATTACCGACCACCGATTACTGATTACCGATTACCTCTCAAAAATGACCTACATCACCAGCCACGCCCACATCCGCAATCGTGCAATCTTCCGCCAGGGGGAATTGTTTTGCCGTGATTTGCGTGGGTCGCTGGATGATTTTTTAGATAGTGCATTTCAGGCACTAGCGCTGAATTATCCCAAGTTTTACAAGATGGATGCTTCGTCAAAATTGGGATTTTTAGCGGCGGAAATGCTCTTAAAAGATATTCCACTTCGTGCGGAATACAAGCCGGAACAGGTGGCGGTAATTTTATCAAACGCCCACGCGAGCCTGGATACGGATATCCGCTACTTTGAGTCCATGAAAACAATGGCAAGTCCTGCGCTGTTCGTCTATACATTGGCAAACATTGTTGCTGGCGAAATTTGCATACGAAATGGCATTAAGGGTGAAAATGCTTTTTTTGTATGGCCCCAATTTGATGCAATGCAAATGCATCAGTATGTAGAAACCGTCATGGCATCCGAAAAAACGCAAGCCTGTATTGCGGGCTGGGTGGATGTAATGGGTGCTCAACACGATGTTTTCTTATATTTGGCGGAAAAAAAGGAACGAGAGAACGCGCCGGTGCATTCGGTGGTTCAACTTCAAAAACTTTATCAGTTGAAAGAATATGGAACAGTTAATGGCTGATCTCAAAAGGCAAATCATAGAAGCGTTGAATTTGAAGCATCTCAAACCAGAAGATATTGGTGATGATCAGCCTCTGTTTGTTGATGGATTAGGATTGGATTCAATAGATGCATTGGAGTTGATTGTGTTGCTCCAGCAGCATTATAACATCAAGCTTACCAATCCGCAAGATGGACCACAGATATTCAAGTCTGTGAAAACCATTGCAGAATATATCAAGGCTAATCAACCAAAATAATTTGGAAGACCGTGTTCACGTTGCAGGCGTTGGAGTAATTTCGGCAATTGGACTGTCCGTGGAAGAAACACTGCAGTCTTTTAAAAATCAAACCTCAGGAATCGGCCATATTACACTATTCGATTCCATTTATCGTGACAAACTGCCGGTGGGGGAGGTGAAACTTTCCAATGAATTGCTGTGTAAAAAGCTTGCTCAACAACGCCATATTACGCGCACCGCTTTACTGGGAATTCATGCTGCGCGTGAAGCCGTCGCGAACGCCGGAATTGATTTGAAAAGGTGGCGCACAGGACTTATTTCTGCGACAACGGTCGGAGGAATGGATAAGACAGAAAATTTTTTCAATGATTTCAAAATTGATGCATCCAAAGGAAGGCTTCGGGAAATCGTCAACCATGAATGTGGAAGGTCAACGGAACTAATCGCCGATGATTTAGGAATCGATGGTTTTATTTCTACGATCAACACAGCTTGTTCATCTTCAGTCAATGCCATTGCGCTGGGCGCCCGGCTAATTAAACATAACCAACTTGATGTGGTCATCGCTGGTGGAACAGATGCACTTTCAAAATTTACATTAAATGGATTCAATAGTTTGATGATTCTTGATGCTCAACCTTGTCGACCGTTTGATGCGGGACGCAGTGGTCTGAATCTCGGTGAAGGTGCTGGGTTTGTGGTGATTATTTCCGATCGCGTGAAAAATGCTGAGAGAAAAAAATCGATAGCCTATGTAAATGGCTACGCCAATACGAATGACGCCCATCACCAAACAGCATCGTCGCCCGAGGGAAGGGGATCATTTGGCGCAATGCAAAAGGCATTGGCAATGGGTGCTTTAGACCCAAATGACATTGATTACATTAACCTTCACGGGACCGGCACATTGAACAATGATTTGTCGGAAGGAACGGCGATAACGAGAATATATGGCCAAAATTATCCTAAGCTGAGTTCCACAAAAGCTTTTACGGGCCATACATTGGGTGCGAGTGGTGGAATTGAAGCGGTGTTTTCAATCCTGGCAATTGAAAAACAATGTGTATTTCCCAACCTTCGATTTGAAACGCCAATTCCTGAAATCAATATCACTCCCCAAAGGACATTCGAAGAAGGAATTAAAATAAATCATGTGATGAGCAACTCCTTTGGCTTCGGCGGAAATTGTTCTTCCATTATATTCTCCAAAAACGAACGATTAACGATTAACGATTAACGATTAACGGATAACGTCAATGTCAGTATACATCAAAGGCATGGGAAACATTTCACCTCAGAAAACCTGGGACGAAAATGGATTGCTTGACCAACCTTTGGCCTATCCGGGGGACAAACTCTCCTGCCACGAACCTGACTATTCCAAATATATCGATCCAAAGCAACTTCGGCGAATGAGTCGAATTATTAAGATGGGCGTAGCTGCCGGGTCGATGGCCTTAAAGCAAGCTGGTATTGCCGTTCCCAACGGTATTATTACCGGTACAGCATATGGATGCCTGGATGATACAGGAATCTTCCTGAACAAGATGATTGAGAACAAGGAGTACGCTCTCAATCCCACCCCGTTTATTCAATCTACGCACAATACGATAGGTTCGCAGATAGCGTTGTTGCTACAATGCCAGGGCTATAACCAAACCTACACACAGGGTGCTTTTTCATTTGAAAGCGCCCTGCTCGACGCGCTTTTGGAATTAAAAGATTCACCATCGCAATCAATGCTTGTGGGAGGTGTTGATGAAATTACCCCGATCAGTCATGCGTTGCAAAAGCGGTTCGGAATTTTCAAAAATGAAGGAAATAACCTGAGCCTCTTTGAGCGACCCGGTGCGGGCACCGTCAACGGTGAAGGTGCAGCTTATTTCGTACTGTCCGGCGAAAAAAGTGACGGCGAACGGGTATGCATTGAAGCAGTTAAGATGTTGTACAAACCAAAGGACGCCGCGCTAAAGGAAGAGATAACATCATTTTTAGAAGCTGCTTCCTTAAAAAATACCGATATTGATTTCGTGGTGCTGGGAAAGAGTGGGGATGGGAAATCGGATAGCAAAATAGATGAAATTTCGCATATGTATTTTGCGGACAGCTCAATAGGATTATTTAAACATTTGAGCGGAGAATACCCCACAGCGTCCGCATTTGCCCTTTGGCTGGCGGCAAAAATTATTCAGGAGAACCACATCCCTGATGCCGTTGTTTCTAGGAATACAAACAGGCCTTTAAAGCGGGTCTTGATTTATAATCCTTATTTTGGGACACATCATTCATTGATTTTACTACGGGCATGCTAAAGGCAAAGACAGTCAATATTATTTTTTTAGTCATTATTCTCCTTTTGGTGGCATTCGATTGGGGTAATATTTTATCTCCTTGGTGGTATGCTTTGGTCGCGATTATTTATTTAAATATTCAGGCCTATGGTGCCGCTGTTTTGTCAGCCGAGTTTTTTATGCCAGTAAAATATCAAGGTGATCGGACATCGAACAAAATAGCCATCACATTTGACGATGGGCCAATCCCCGTCATGACGGATAAAATTCTGGATGTCTTATCAACTTATAAAGTTCCCGCCGCTTTCTTTTGCATTGGAAACAGAGTGAACGATTATCCTGCCCTAACGAAGAGAATTTATGATGCCGGACATTTAATCGGGAATCATAGTTATTGGCACGGCGCCCTTTTTGATTTGCAATTGCCGGAGAAAATTGCGATAGAATTAATTGAAACCGATTCTGCAATAGAAAACGTGATTCATAAAAAGCCGAATTTTTTCAGGCCTCCATTTGGCGTAACAAATCCAATGGTAGCATCTGCGGTAAAGAAACGCGGATATAAAACGATCGGCTGGAGCATCCGTTCGTTTGATACGGTTACAAAAAATGGTTCTGTTTTATTTGAACGAGTTACAAGATCATTAAAAGGCGGTGACGTGATTTTATTTCACGACTATAGCGCCGCAACATTGGAAATACTTCCTAAATTTTTGGACCACGTTGCAAAGCTTGGATTGAAAGTTGTAAGGGTAGATGAATTATTGAAGGAGAAAGCATATGCCTAAGGATTTCAGCGTGTCCGTTTTATTGATTGTTGCTTTTTTATATTGTTCCAATGTTGCTTCGGCTCAATATGATGGATACAAACCCATTAGCAGATCTGACAGGATTTAAAAAAAAATTTGCAATAGAATCTGCAAAGGTTGTTTCTATCACCAGCGATTTCACGCAGGAAAAAACCTTGACAGCACTTACTGAAAAAATTACCTCATCGGGAAAGTTTTGGTTCAAAAGGAATAATAGGGTAAGAATCGAGTATTTAAAACCTTTTGTTTATCTCATGATCATGGATGGAGATAAGATGTTGGTGCGTGATAATGAAAAGGAAAATAAAATAAATGTAAAATCAAACAAACTGTTTCAACAGGTCAACCGGATCATGATTGATTGTGTTCAGGGAACTATTCTGGACAGCAAAGATTTTACTACAAAAGTTTTTGAGGATGATAAAGTATTTTTACTGGAAATGACTCCTGTCTCAAAAGCGCTCCGTGAATTTTTTCAAACTATTGTGCTCAGGGTAGATAAGCATGATTATTCTGTAAATTCCATCGAAATGAATGAACCGGCAGGGTGATAAAACGATTATTTCCTTCAAGAATAAGAGATTAAATGAACAAGTCGCTGATGCGGTATTTGCTCTTTAGCGTTTCATGCATTTTTTGCTGGAGCTGTGCATCAGATTACCGGTACATGGAAGCTGTTGAAACCAACACAGATTGTATTTCAAAACTTGTCCCAAATCAATTCAATACATCCTGGTATCACGCCAGCGTTGATGTTGTCGGGAAGCACATCAGTGGATTGCTGCTCATTAAAAATATGCCCGACAGCTCGTATCGGGTCGTTTTTACCAATGAAGCAGGAGTCACATTTTTTGATTTTGGATTCACAAGAGAAAGAAGCTTCAAAGTTTATAACATTATCAAGCAATTGGATAAAAAGCCTGTTATTCAGACGTTGCGAAAGGACTTCGAGCTAATTTTGGGATTGCCCTTCCGTGGCGCAACGTATCAAACCTATACCATGAATGAGGAAGTTTTTTTCGGCGCTAAGCAAAAAAAAGAAATAGCCTATTTTATTACCAGTAAAGATTGTGCTTCTTTGCGCAGACTGGAATTGGGTTCTTCCCGAAAACGAAAAGTAACTGTTCATTTAAAGGGTCAGCAATACCCGGCTCCGGACAAAATTGAATTGGTTCATTACACGTTCAACATGCAGATAAACCTCACCCGATTCGAAAAAGAATGATTCTGCTCAACGATTTTTATACCATACAACAAAAAACGTCAACGCCTGGAGTTGTCAAGGCTACCATTTCGATCAATAAAAAGCATCGGATTCTGGAAGGCCACTTTCCTGGATTGCCGGTCGTGCCCGGGGTATGTATGCTGCAAATTGTTCGGGAAATTATGCAGGTAAATTCCAATAAGACATTGAAAATAACGGAAGCTGATAATATGAAATTTCTTTCCGTTATCAATCCAGAACAAAATGCCGATGTGGAGGTGACGATTAACTACACGGAAGACGCTGGCAAATTTTCGATCAACGCTACTCTCTTTTCCGCAACGGTAACATTTTTTAAATTAAAAGCGACGCTTCAAACTGCCTGATGATACCTGCAGATTCCCGTGAGATGTTCAAGCAAAAGAAAGTATGTGTGCTGGTGCCCACATACAACAATGAACGAACATTGGGAAAAGTATTGAGCA
The DNA here is from genome assembly GCA_963739105.1 of uncultured Bacteroidota bacterium. GTDB lineage: Bacteria > Bacteroidota > Bacteroidia > Cytophagales > Cyclobacteriaceae > Chryseolinea. The sequence continues at coordinate 22,780 of CAVTZI010000045.1, forward strand.
GCCTGCTGGCGTTTACGAACCAGATCATCGTTGTCAATGATGGTTCAACAGACAGCACGTTGACAGTGCTTCAGCAATTTCCGCAGATCAACCTTGTCAGCTATCCGCAAAATAAAGGTAAGGGTTATGCCTTGCGAACTGGTTTTCGGCACGCTGTCAAATCAGGATATGATTATGCCATCACTATTGATTCCGACGGGCAGCACTTTGCAGATGATCTTCATAAATTCCTGGCAAAACTCGAGGACCATCCCGCAGCTATAATAATTGGCGCGCGCAACATGGATCAGGCCAGTGTACCTGGCAAGAGCAGCTTTGGACATAAATTTTCCAATTTCTGGTTTTGGTTTGAAACTGGACTGACGATGAGCGACACCCAAAGCGGCTATCGCCTCTATCCGGTTAAGCTGCTGAACAATACCAATTTTATCACGCGCAAATTTGAGTTCGAAATTGAGGTGCTGGTGATGTCGGCATGGCGGGGAATAGAAATCACCGAAGTTCCTGTGCGCGTATATTATGCTGATAAAGAGAATCGGGTTTCCCACTTCAGACCCTTTAAAGATTTCACACGAATCAGCATCCTCAATACTTTTCTTGTCATTATTGCATTGCTTTACATTAAGCCACGCGACTTCTTCCGGGGGCTTAAAAAAAAAAATTCCGACAAGCGCTCTATGATCAACTCTTCGATCCACTTGAAACGGATTGGACAAAAGCCTGCTCCGTAGCCTTTGGCGTTTTTATGGGTATCGTCCCGATATGGGGCTTTCAACTGGCGGTCGGTATACCATTGGCGTTTCTCCTAAGGTTAAATAAAGTATTGTTTATACTAGCCGCTAACATCAGCATTCCTCCCATGATACCGTTCATTTTATTTTTAAGTCACCTGACGGGATCGATTTGGATGGGAGAGAATGCTCAGCGATATATCATTTAGCCGGGAGATTACTTTTGAAATGATGCAAGCCAGTCTCATTCAATATGTTTTAGGGGCGGTTACATTGGCTTGTATCGCGGGGATTGTTTTTGGAGGAACTACATACATCGGATTGAAAATTTTCAAGCGACAGAAAGTCTGAGCAATGGCAACGATCTTTTTATCACTTTATGATTTTTTTCTACGAAGGAGACTTCTCTTTTGGAGCCTCTTCCTGGCTACGCTTGGGCTACTCGGTTTTGGTGCATCCAGTATCACGCTCGAAGAAGATATTACAAAATTTTTTCCTGACGACGAAAGAGTAGAAAGACTTAATTACGTTTTTCAAAATTCGAAGTTTGTTGAACGTATCGTCGTAATGGTTTCCGTTAGGGATAGCAGCACGGCTCCTGAGCCCGACAGCCTTGTTAACTTTGCAGGGTCTCTGGCCACGCGAATGCAGGCTGATTTGAAGCCCTTCATCAAACAAATGACCACGCAGATCGATGACGAGAAGGTGATGAGCCTTTTCAACACAATCTATGAATACCTCCCCATTTTTTTAGACGAGCAGGATTATGTAAAGCTTGATTCTATTACGCAGCCTGAAAATATTGAAAAAGTGTTGATGAGTAACTATCGACAATTGATTTCACCAGCCGGCGTGGTCGTAAAAAAAATAGTTGTAAAAGATCCTTTGGGATTTTCATTTCTAGCCCTTCAAAAATTGAAGCAGCTTCAATACGATGAAAATTTTGAACTCTATGATGGATATATACTTACAAAGGATCACAGACATCTCATATTTTTTGTCTCGCCGGCGTTTCCTCCGAACGAGACAGGAAACAACTCCCGGTTTGTTAATCAATTGGATGAATTGATCCAGGAACTTTCACATCGCCATCCTGAGCTTCAGGTATCTTATTTTGGAGCGCCAGTAGTGGCCGTGGGTAACGCTCAACAGCTTAGGAGAGATTCTATACTTACGGTTAGCCTGGTGGTAATTTTCCTGGCAATATTTCTGGTCGGATTCTTCCGGAAAAAGCGCGTGCCTTTTTTAATATTTATTCCAGTTGTTTTTGGCGCCTTGTTTTCTCTATGCTGTATCTATTTGCTGAAAGGATCAATTTCCATCTTGGCAATTGCTGCAGGCTCCGTGATTTTGGGTATTGCCGTTAACTATTCACTCCACTTTTTATCTCACCTTAAGCATACCAATGACGTTAAGGAAGTAATTAAAGATTTAGTCAGGCCCATGACGATCGGAAGTGCAACGACCGTAATTGCTTTTTTTTGCCTTCAATTTGCAAATGCAGCAGTTCTTCGCGATGTGGGATTGTTTGCCGGGTTTAGCTTGATCGGGGCTGCGTTGTGCTCGTTGATTTTTTTACCGCAGTTCATCCCAGAGAAATTATTTTCTTCACATTCGCGCGAGGGATGGATGGAACGAATTTCGTTTTCTGCTTTTTTTGAATCAAACCGGTACATCGAAATAATTATATTGCTGGCGACACCAGTTTTTTTATTTTTTGCACGGGACGTCAAGTTCAATAGTGACGTGAGCAAATTGAACTTCATGCAACCTGAGACAAGGGAGGCCCAGCGCCGCCTGGAAACCATCAATCAATCTTCACTGACATCCGTTTACGTCGTATCGGACGGAGCTGATTTGCAATCAGCCTTAAAAAAGAACGAGCGCGTAGCACCTGTGCTGAAGGCGATGAAATCAGAGAATCTCATTAATAAATACGCTACGGTTTCGACATTTTTGATTTCAGATTCGCTGCAGGAAATTCGCATTCGCAGATGGAATGACTACTGGACTCCGGAAAGAAAGGATAAAGTAGTGAATGGGGTTCGGCGAAAAGGTGCGGAGTTGAAATTTTCAGATCAGATTATTCACAATTTTGAGACGCTTCTATCCAGGGATTACCAGGTTGCTAGTGCATCTGTGATGGGCCAGATTCGCGCCGCATTTTTTGATGACTACATCATTGAAAAAGATGGTGTAACGGTGATTTCGTTGGCAAATGTGAATCCTGCCAACAAACAAACCTTATATGACCGATTGCAACATTCTCCGGCGCATGCATTTGACCGGCAGATGCTCACCAATCTGTTTGTAGAGTACGTCAACGCTGATTTCAATTTTATTGTCACGTTCACTGCGGTACTGGTCTTTTTTGCTTTGTTTCTTTTATACGGCCGTATTGAATTGACACTGATCACTTTTGTTCCGATGTTGATTACATGGATATGGATATTGGGCATTATGGCGTTGGTGGGAATTGAATTTAACATCGTTAATATCATGGTCTCCACTTTTATTTTTGGATTGGGCGATGACTATAGCATTTTTACAATGGACGGGCTGATTCAGGAATACAAGGTGGGCAGGACAAACCTGTCGTCTATACGCACTTCTATTTTCCTGTCCGCGGTTACGACAATTGCCGGTCTTGGCGTACTTATTTTTGCGGAGCATCCAGCCCTGCGTTCAATTGCCGCGATATCCATTATTGGAATCTCTTGTGTCTTTATTATGTCTCAGACGATAGAGCCATTTTTATTTCGATGGCTGGTAACGGACCGGGTTAAAAGGGGTTTAAGGCCCAGAACGTTTTACGGGATTGTCCGAACCATTTTTGGTTATTCTTTTTTTGTCTCTGGGGCACTATTATTGACCCTGGTGGGATGGATATTCAGACTTATGCCATTTGGTAAAAAAGTAATGAAAACCTGGTTCCATCACTTGCTCAGAGTCGCTGCCCGCTCAGTAATTTATCTGGAACCCAGCATTCCAAAAAAAGTAATCGGACGTAATCGAAATACATTTGCAACGGCACGGGTAATCATTGCAAATCACACCTCCTTCCTCGACATTCTCCTGACGGTTATGCTGCATCCTAAACTTATTTTGGTCACCAATAAGTGGGTTTGGAATTCCCCCGTTTTCGGAGGGGTCGTGCGACTGGCGGAATATTATCCTGTCAGCGAAGGAGCGGAACATGATATTGAAGGATTAGAAGATAGGATTCGGGAAGGTTACTCAGTTGTTATTTTTCCTGAGGGTACACGCTCTAAGGATGGTAGCATCGGGCGTTTTCACAAGGGCGCTTTTTACCTCGCAGAAAAGTTTCAGCTTTCGATCCAGCCCCTTCTTATTCACGGCGCCGCCGAGGCAATACCCAAAGGCAGCTTTTATCTGAATGCCAGTCACCTTACGCTTAAATTTCTTCCTCCTATTGAGATCGGTGATGCTAATTTCGGTGATGGCTATGCCGAGCGAACGAAGAAAATCAGCAAATATTTTAAACAGGAGTACGCGTCATCGAAAGAAGAGCTTGAGACACCCCGATATTTTTCCACCAAGCTTATTTCCAATTACATTTACAAGGGGCCTGTGCTGGAACATTATATGCGCGTCAAGCTTAGGCTTGAAAAATATTATTTGCCCTTTCATCAACTTCTGCCAAAGCATGGCCAAATTTTAGACCTGGGATGTGGTTATGGTTTTTTGTGTTATATGCTGCAATTTTTATCGGACCAAAGAATCATAACCGGGGTGGATTATGACGAGGAAAAAATTGATGTAGCGAAGCACGGCTTTTTAAAAAGCGACAGGTTGAATTTTTATTGCGCAGACGTTACGCGCTTTCCCCTGGAAAAATACGATGGGATTGTAATCAGTGATGTGTTGCATTATCTAAGTCATGAAGCGCAGGAAACGTTGCTCCAACGAACTATGGATGCACTTAAACCAGGCGGAGTCTTGTTGGTTAGAGAAGGAAATACAGACCTTAAAGCCCGGCACAAGGGAACTCGGCTGACTGAGTTTTTTAGCGTAAAACTCTTGAAATTCAATAAATCGATCAACGCATTGAATTTTTTGTCGGGAGAAACCATTAAGAGAATAGCAATCCAAAATGGCCTCTCTATGGAGATCGACGATGATGCAAAATATACTTCTAATGTTATTTTTGTAATCCGGAAAAATAAGGATTGAATGATCGTTTTCTTATCATTAATAACCTTGTGTAAAGAATGGCTGAACAGTATGATATCGTAATTGTGGGGAGTGGATTAGGGGGCCTGGCTTGCGGAACCATTCTCGCTAAGGAAGGCTATAAAGTCTGCGTCCTTGAAAAGAACAAACAGATTGGTGGCAACCTTCAGACTTATGTTCGCGACCGGGTAATTTTTGATTCAGGGGTACATTACGTAGGAGGCCTGGACAAAGGGCAAAATCTTTATCAGCTTTTTAAATACTTAGGCATCATGGATAAGCTTAAGTTGAGGAAAGATGGATGAAGATGTTTTTGATGCTATTGTTTTTGAGGGCGATCCCGTGGTTTATAAGTTTGCACAGGGATATGAAAATTTTATTCAAACGTTAGGCAAAGAATTTCCAGGGGAGGAGGAAACGCTCCGCACTTTTTGCAAGGTTATCAAGGAAGTATGTGACAAATTTCCGCTCTATAATTTAAGAAGTGGTGGTGGTCTCTTTGAAAAAATGACGGCCTTGGAAATGGATACAAAGACTTTCATCGAGTCGCTTACACCCAATAAGAAACTTCAAAATGTACTGGCGGGAAATAATTTGTTGTATGCCGGTGCTGCCTATAAAACTCCATTTTATGTGCATGCTCTTATCGTTAACAGCTACATCGAGAGTTCCTATCGATTCATCGATGGAGGTTCGCAAATCTCAAAATATTTGTCGCGCGAGATCCATGCAAATGGAGGAAAAATTATAAAACATGTTAAGGTCCTCAAATTTCAGGAGGAGGGAGGCCTGGTCACGTATGTTGAATCAGATAAGGGCGTTCGTTATTATGGAAAAACGTTTATTTCAAATATTCATCCTTCGCAAACGCTTGACATGATTGAAAGCCCCATCATCAAGAAGGCTTATAGAAATCGAATCAAAAGTTTGGAAAATTCGATTTCAACGTTTTATGCGAATGTGGTGATGAAGAAAGATTCATTCAAACATCTAAACCATAATTACTATTATTTTGAGCAGGAAGATCCATGGGGCGTTTTAAATTATACGCAGGAAAACTGGCCATTGGGGTTTGCTTTGTTTTTTACCACGTCTGCGCACGACGAGGAGTACACGGAAGGTGTAACGGTGATGGCATACATGCGGTTTGAAGACGTAAAAAAATGGGAGAATACTTTTAATACCGTCTCCAATGAAACGAGTAGGGGAGACGATTACGAAGCGTTTAAAAAGGAGAAAGCCGAAATTCTTTTTGATGTCGTCGAAAGGCAATTTCCGGGATTTAAATCTTGTATTAAGTCATACACTACAGCCACGCCGCTTTCAGCGCGCGATTATATCGGTACGGATGATGGATCTTTGTATGGACTGACAAAGGACTATCGTGATCCGTTGAAATCATTTATATCGCCACGAACAAAAATTCACAACTTACTGCTTACTGGTCAAAATCTAAATCTGCATGGTGTATTGGGCGTTACAGTCAGTGCTGTGCTTACCTGCTCACAAATTTTAGGAATGGATTATATGCTTGAAAAGATCCACGATGCTCAGAAAGACAGTTAAATGGCTTGCGTGGATAGTAGCGATCTTCTTGCTGACGATCGTTGTGCTGGTAATTTATATTCGCGCTGTTGCCACGGTACACGCGCCAGTACCCGAGTCGTTGCAGGCACTAAACAAGGATGTTGTCGAAGTCGATACGGGTTATTTAAAATGGACAACAATTGGTTCAGAAAGAGTGAAAGTGGACTGTATGAATTGTATGTTGAAGGAGAGCCGTTTGAACGTGGTGCCGCAAATGGCAAACTTACGCGCGAACTAGTTGAGCATCAGGAAGAGGTTTTTACGGAACAGATTCACCGTTTGGTGCCTTCGGATTTTTATTTAGAAATTCTCAAGTATTTTGTTGGTTGGTTCAATCGAGACTTACAGGCTAATGTAATAGAGGAATACCAGCTTGAAATCCTGGGTGTTTCATATTCCGCGTCGCGCGAAGTTTGATGGCATAGCATCTCCCTATCAACGCATTCTAAATTATCATGCTGCCCATGACATCGGGCATGCGCTGCAAAATATGTCTTTGGTGGGATGCACAGCATTTGCAACGTGGGGAAACAAATCCGAAGATTCTACTTTAATCATCGGGCGCAATTTTGATTTTTATGTGGGCGATGATTTCGCGCGCGATAAAATCATAGCATTCTATAAACCATCAAAAGGTTATAAATTCATGATGGTAACGTTTGGTGGTATGACGGGAGTTCTTTCGGGAATGAATGATCAAGGCCTAACCGTCACTATTAATGCTGCAAAATCCGACGTGCCTACTGCCTCGGCGACGCCGGTAACCTTGGTGACGCGCGAGATTCTTCAATACGCATCTACAATTCAAGAAGCCTATGATATTGTGGAAAAACGAAAAATGTTTGTCTCTGAATCTTTTTTGATTGGGTCAGCAAAGGACGGAAAGGCCTCGATCATTGAAAAGACACCGGAGGCCATCGATTTTGTTGAGGCTCGCGAAAATTATATTCTCAGCACCAATCATTTTCTAGGACAACACTTGGGAATGACACAATTGAATCAGATACACGAACGAACAAGCGCATCGCCCTACCGCTTAAAACGAGTGGCAGAATTATTAGCACGCAACAAAACAAATTCGATTGAGAAAACAGCAGCTATTCTTCGTGATCAGCGGGGATTAAGAGATCAGGATATCGGCCTGGGAAACGAAAAAGCAATCAACCAGTTGGTCGCTCACCATGCGGTTATTTTTCAGCCCGAAAAAAAATTAATGTGGGTTTCGACATCGCCTTGGCAGCTTGGCAAATTTGTTTGTTACGATTTGGAAAAAGTTTTTGCGTATGACGCAACTGAAAATCGCGAAGTTTATGAACAGGATCTTACTATTCCGGCTGACTCTTTTTTGCTGACGTCTCAATATCGTGACTATGTAAAATTTAGTCCGTATCGATTTCCTTTTAATCCGAAGAAAGACCTTCAACCCGATAGTTTGATCAAGTGGAATCCTAATTCATACCATGCGTACATGCTTGCTGCGGATTATTATTTTGACCATAAAATGTGGTCAAAGGCTGTTCCTTTGTATGAACTTGGATTGACGAAAGAAGTCGCCACGATGCAGGAGCGCCACCATATGGAAAAAAATCTTAAAAAATGTAAAGAAAATCTAAAATGATTGTAGGAATAGGCATCGATATGATCGAAGTAGATCGGGTTCTCGAAAAAGTCGATAAAAATAATGGCTTTAGGGAAAAAGTTTTTTCCGCGGGCGAGATTGAATTCTGCGAAGCGAATCGAAAAGCCGAGAACTACGCCGCACGGTTTGCTGCGAAAGAAGCCTTTCTAAAAGCGACTGGATTAGGCCTGCTGTTGGGTAGTGACCTATCAAAAATTGAAATCATAAACGACAGTAATGGCAAACCTTATCTTAATTTGGGTGGCGATTTTAAGATTCAGGCTGAGAAGAACGGATGGAATATTATACATTTATCGCTTTCACATTTGCAGGCAGTAGCCTGCGCCGTTGTTATTATCGAACGATGATTGCGTTCCTAAAGAGCTTCAATCCGGCCAACGGAAAAAATAAAAAGGATGACCTTTTCAGACCATCCTTTTCACCTACAGTAAAACTATTTTTAACTAAGGTCTTTTTCTAATTCGTCAATTTTACTTTGGGCATCAGTTTTACCTAAAGACAATGACAGTTTATAGAGTTCAAGCGCTTCGCGTTTTGTTTCTTTCTTTTTCTTAGGAGCAAACTTAGTCCGTTCTGCTGCGGTTTCTAACGCTTGAGCTTGTGCGAAGTATAAATCAGCTTGGCTTGCTTTAGATTTTGCATTGATGTCTACAACTTGCGTTTCCAGGTTGGCTACATCCTGCTCTTTCATCTTGATGGTTTCAAGATTTTGTGTGATCGCAGAGTCACGTTGAGATACGGTCATAGCAAGCGACTCATTTTCACCGCGCATTTTTTCTACTTCAGTTTGTAGTGCCGCGATTTGTTGCGTGCTCAACTCAAGATCAGCTTTTAACCTCTTGATGGTTGTAGCATACTGTCCCTTAGTAGACTTAACAGATTTTTCAAGGGTGGCGATTTTTGCCTGTGTTTCCTTGATGTGTGTGTTGATGTCTTGCAAACGGCTCTTATAGTCCGCATAAGAAGTTCCTTCAACAACATCTGTTCTTAACAATTGACGATTCGCATCAATTGAATCAATCAATACACCAATCTCTTGTAGAGTTTGTGCAGTTTGCTGGCTTGCATGAAGTTCAGTTCTTAGTGAATCAACTTGAGTTTGAAGGCGTTGTTTTTCTTTTGTATCGCAGCTCCAAAATGCGCCAGCTATGGCTAATCCAAATACTAATTTCCTAATCATAATAGTGAGTTTTAAGTTCTTGAGTAGACCTTTAGCAAAGCATGGGCAAGAGTTAAAACCAATTATTGCGAACTACTGAAAACCTCGAAAAACGAGAAATAAAGGCATTTATTGCCACGTTGGCTATAAAAGTTGGAAAAAATCAGGCGGGTATTATGAGGAAAAAGTCAACAAGTTGAGGTGCAAAAAAACAAAAAAAGTCAGGCGTTCGCCTGACTTATATGATATACAGAGTATAGAGCCTACGTTACTTATTCGCATTCTTCCGGATAAATCCACCGAGTTCTTTTCCAGCTTTCGCGTATGCTTCCTGAAGACGAACTCCGGTTTCGTAATCAAACCCAATAACATCCCGGCCCAGCACTTTTTTGATGGTTATCTTTGCAACTACTTTGTTTGGATTATTGGCGTCAACGATCCAGGCTTCTGCATCAATGTATGCAGGTTTGACTCTTTTCATGAACATTAAATCCGGGCTCAGTATGTACTGTCTTAAAAATCAATGTGTATTTCGCGTTATCACCTGTCGTGGACATTGCAGAATGTTTGGAAAATAATTCACGAAACTGAGGCTCAAACCGATCCTGCCTTTCGGACTTCCAATTTTTTTCCCAGGTATCCCCACGGCCTGGTTCTTTTTCGTTTAGCTCTTTTTTCTTTTGCGCGATGTAGTCATCCTCCTTGTCGAATTTTCCAACGGACATATCGTATTTAAATTCGGTTTTAATGGACGTTTGTCCTTTTAATGGACCTAAGCTACCTTCAGCCAACTTGATTTTTTGCGCCAAAACAGAAAGTACACAAGGAAACAAACACAATTGCTAAAACATTTTTCATACTGCGTTACGAAATTTTGTTTAGTTATGGATTTAAACTAACAGCCTTTGGAAACGTGATTATTCATCAATTTTACCCAGCAAAGGAAACGAAAAAACAGGATTTTAAAAGTTTAAGAAACGACAAAATTCTGTCACTCGGCTAAATTATCCTGACCGTTCCATAAACGACATCTTAATGCGTTGATGCGTTGCTTTTTCTTTCACAAGTGAGAATACTTTTTATTTTTGTTAAAAATCATACAATCAATGACGCGCATGGTTAAGTGTTTACTTGTTTTCTTATTTGCCTGTTCAACATGCTTCGCACAATTCAAGAACATTAAACTGGAGGATGCTTCATCAACGCATCAAAAATGTGAAGCCACCATTACCATAAACAAAAAAAATCCCAATAATATCATCGCGGCATCTTCGTCGAATAATTTTTATTATACCGTGGATGGAGGCGTGACATGGCAAACGGTGAAGGTCAACTCTCCTGATGGTGCTGTCGCCAATCCTGTTCTGATATCTGACGACAAGGGTAATATTTATTCCTTCCACTTGTCTGTTCCCACAGCCGAAGGTGCGAAAAATGCAAAAGGCATGGACCAAATTCTCTGTCACATTTCAGGGGATGGGGGAAAGACTTGGGAAGCCGGTGCACCCATAGGCGTAAATTCAAAACAGCAATATAGACCGCGTGCAACTGTTGATTCAAAGGATAACGTATGGGTTGCATGGACGCAGTTCGACGCATTTGGCAGTGATGATGAAAATTGTCAGTCGAATATTTTGTTAAGCAGTTCCGCCAATGGCAAAAAATGGAGCAAACCGATACAAATTTCACAGACGCCGGGCAACTGTAAGGACGATGACAACTCGGCTGAGGGCGCAATGCCGGCCATCGGCGTAGATGGTAAAGCTTTTGTAACCTGGAGCAATCAAAACAAAATTTTTCTTGATCGCTCTTTTAGTGGCGGCGGGCTGTGGTTGACAAATGATATTGCCGTCGGCCAACAGCACGGCGGCTGGGATATGAAAGTTCCAGGTTATGATCGTTGCAATGGAATGCCGGTACTCATGATCAATCAAAGCAAGAGTCCAGCCCAGGGAACGTCTTTATTTGGTTTGGGCGGATCAGCGCAATGGTGAAAATGATACGGATATTTGGTTCATGCGTTCCACCAATTTTGGGGATAACTGGACCAGTCCAATGAAATTGGGTGACGACAAAAACAAGCGACATCAATACTCACCCTGGATGACAATGGATCAAAGTACAGGGTTCATTTACGTTGTCTATTTTGACCGCGGCAATTATGAAGACAATCAAACCGATGTTTACCTGGCATATTCAACTGACAGTGGAACTTCTTTTAAAAATGTAAAAATCAGTGAAACGCCATTTAATCCCTCCGATTCCACGTTGACAGCGAGCTATAGCAGCATTTCTGCTCACAAAGGAGTTATCGTACCGATTTGGACTCGGGTCGACGACGGCCAGGCCAGCCTTTGGACCTCGATTATTAAGCAAACCGACTTGATCCAGGCGCCTCAACAAGCCCCCAAAAAGAAGAAATAGGGAGATTCGTGCGTTTGGCGCTGAAAGCCTTGAATAAATCGTGGAATACCAAAACAGGTTATGCATTTTCAGGCCTTTATCCTATTTTTGCACCTTCAAATAAATTGAAAAATGACAGTTGACAAAAACTTAACCTTCAAGGTCAAAGACCTTTCCCTCGCTGAGTGGGGACGCAAAGAAATTAAATTGGCTGAAGCAGAAATGCCGGGCCTAATGGCCACACGTGAGGAGTATGGCAAACAAAAACCTTTAAAGGGTGCACGTATCGCAGGTTGCCTTCACATGACGATTCAAACGGCTGTTCTTATCGAGACGCTGGTTGAATTAGGCGCTGAGGTAAGCTGGTCATCTTGTAATATCTTTTCTACACAGGATCATGCCGCCGCGGCTATTGCAGCTGCCGGTATTCCAGTATATGCCTGGAAGGGCATGAATGAAACAGAATTTGACTGGTGTATAGAACAGACCCTTCATGCATTTAAGGGAGGCAAGGCTTTGAATATGATTTTGGATGACGGTGGAGACCTTACCAATATGGTATTGGACCGCTTTCCGGAGTTGGTGGCCGAAATCAAAGGAATTTCAGAAGAAACGACCACGGGCGTTCACCGCTTGATCGAGCGTATGAACAATGGCAAACTTCCATTGCCAGCCATTAACATCAATGACTCGGTAACGAAATCGAAGTTTGACAATAAATACGGTTGCAAGGAATCCTGTGTGGATGCCATCAGAAGAGCGACAGACGTTATGATTGCGGGTAAGGTCGCCGTTGTAGCGGGATATGGTGATGTTGGAAAGGGTTCAGCGGCGTCTTTGCGTGGTGCAGGTGCCCGTGTTATTGTAACGGAGATTGATCCGATTTGTGCCCTTCAGGCTGCCATGGATGGTTATGCAGTAAAGAAAATGGATGACGCGGTAAAAGATGCCGACATCGTTGTTACTGCTACAGGTAACTTTGGGATCGTGGTAGATCGTCATTTCTCAAGCATGAAAGACAAGACCATTGTTTGTAACATAGGTCACTTTGATAATGAGATCGATGTTGCATGGTTAACCAAGAACGGTAAAAAAGATACCGTCAAACCGCAGGTCGACATTTATACTTTGAAAAATGGACGGGAAATAATTCTGTTAGCAGAAGGTCGGTTGGTTAATCTGGGTTGTGCTATGGGTCACCCTTCTTTTGTAATGTCAAACTCGTTTACCAATCAAACGCTGGCGCAGCTTGAACTTTGGACCAATACAGGTAAATATGAAAACAAAGTTTATATGCTCCCGAAACATTTGGATGAAAAAGTTGCCCGCCTTCACCTCAAGAAAATAGGAGTGGAGTTGGAAGAGTTGTCACCTGCACAGGCCAAATACATTGGCGTTGAAACAAAAGGTCCGTTCAAACCGGATTATTACAGGTATTGATATAGCATTTCTATGATAAAAAAAGGCTCAGGAATTCCCTGGGCCTTTTTATTTTGTGGCATCAAGCTTGTTTTTACCTTTACTCAAAATCGAATATCCCCCATGAAAATACAAGCCATCCTCAGTGTTGTACTGTTGATAATTTTTTCTGCCGGTTCTTCCAAATATCAAGACGAAAATGTTGAGTTTGTTTGTTACAAAACGCACAAAGCTTCCAATACATGTCATTATAATTTCATTATTAATGGAGCGAAATACAGGCATGTTGATATCGGTTGTAAATTCAGCAACAAGAAAGATGAGATGATAAAAAAAGTAAAGGAAGGAACTGCAGCATTAGCAAAAGACTGGAAGATCGATTGTCCGGAAGCCAAGGAAAAAAAGGATTCCGGGCTTTAAAATTAAGTCAGTGAATCCCCAAGTCACGTTGAATACCTTCCAATGATTTCCCTTTTGTTTCAGGTAGTACTTTCCACACGAAAATTCCGTGCACAAACATCATAAAAGTAAATAACAAGAAGGAGTAAAATCCACCATTCTCAGATTCAGCCAACACAGGAAATGTCCAGGAAATAACGGCTGCCATGATCCAATGTGTAAAGCTTCCTAAGGTCTGCCCTTGTGATCGAACTTTATTCGGGAAAATTTCTGACATAAACACCCAGATCACTGCGCCCTGCGAGAAAGCAAAGAAAGCTATGAATCCGACGAGGTAGAACATCACGTCATATCCGCCAAAATCCTGGGTGTAAAATGCACGGGCCACCAATCCCAGAAACAAGACCATCCCAAACGAGCCCACGATGAGCAGGGTCTTTCGTCCAAACTTGTCAATGACCGAGATCGCTAGCAGTGTAAAAATCATATTGGTAACACCAATCGATACGGCTTGCAACAAAGCTGTGTCTTTCGCTAAACCTGTCATCTCAAAAATCCGGGGAGCATAATACATGATCGCATTAATACCTGACAACTGATTGAACATGGCCAGCGCGACTACATAAAGTATAGGCTTGTTGTAACGCCCGTTGAAGACACTTTCCTTGGTCATCCCTTCTTCGTAGTGAAGCGACTCAAGAATGGTTTTTACGGCAGTATTCGGATCGGACTCGCCAATCTCACCAAATACTTTTTTTGCCTCGTCAATTTGATTGCTTTTAACCAGCCACCGTGGACTTTCCGGTACAAGAAAAACCAATGTGAAGAAAAGGAATGCCGGAAATGCCTGAACACCAAGCATCCATCGCCAGGCTTCTTCGCCAATACCAAAAAGGAGATAGTTGGAGACAAAAGCGATAAGGATACCGCTTACTACGTTGAACTGAAATAATGCCACTAGCCTTCCTCGATTGTGCGCCGGGGAGATTTCAGAAATATACATAGGTCCCACCACCGACGATGCGCCTACACCAATACCGCCGAGAAAACGAAAGAAAACAAAAAGTTCCCAGGATGAAGTAAGGGCCGTCACCAGAGAGGTAACTAAGTAAAGGAGCCCGATGGCTTGAAGGACTCTCCGCCTTCCATATTTTTCCGCCGGATACCCTGCTACCAGGGAACCCAGCACTGTTCCGATCAAAGCTGAAGCAACGGTAAAACCATGCGCAACATCGCCCAACATCCAAAGGTGCTGGATGGATTTCTCAACACCAGAAATGACAGCAGTATCAAAGCCAAAAAGAAAACCGCCCAGGGCGGCTACAATGGCATTCCGGAATGGGGCGGCTGATCGTGTCATTCTTGAAGTTTACAGTTTACAGTTGTCAGCTTACAGCTTATGCTCTCAGCTTATGATGCAGCAAACTGTAAGCTGAAAACTGAAAGCTGATAGCTAAACAAGGTAACAAGAAATCTCGCAATCAAAAATTAATGGCCCGCTTGCATTCTCCGCTGAAAGAAAGGTTTTAAGATGGCGCGGTCAAGCACGATCCACGCTATCGCAAGATTGAGGATGATGATGATATTGACCATAATTTTGCCACTAAATTCAAAAGATGGCAAAGGGGTTTTGATGATTTGTTTTGGAATCTCGATCTGATTTAAGTCAATGCTGGTATTTGAATTATCATAAAGCCCGCCGGCTAATAAAACGGTGGTAATACCAACGGCAACCAAAACGCCTGCCAATAAAAGAACTGAGTTCCATAGGGAAAAACTACGAGGAGCCTGATATAGATTCAGCTTGCTCATGACGGAAGCGGTGAAATTTTTGGAGGGCTGCTCAATCATAGTCTCAGCCAATACTGAGTTTACTGAACGAAGCTCCTCATAACGTGCCCGCCATGCAGGAATTTCCTGAAGGTTTTTTTCAACTTTCTCCTTGTCAGCTTTGGTAAGATTACCATCGAGATAATCCAACAACATTTCCTCTACAGATTCTGATACCTTTCTCATATTCCTACAAAGTTAAGGCTTCTTTATTTAATATATTTTTCAGTTCATCCGCCAGGCGCAGTCGCGCCCGGTGAATACGAACCTTTGCAGTATTTGCTTGCATTCCCGTGATCTCTGCAATTTCTTCCAGAGAAAATTCTTCCAAATAGAACAAACGTAAGGGCGGTCCGGTCAGCTTCATTAAGTTTCGCCATGGCGAGATTAAGAAATTTCTTCCGGTCGGTTTTCTCTAACATTCCTTCACCTTCTCCCCGATATTCAACAAATGTATTTTCAAGGCTTTGAAATTGTTGTTTGTTTTTGCGCTTGTAACTGATCGCAGTATTAAAAACAATTCGATATAACCAGGTCGAAAATTTCGACTGCTGGTTGAACCCCTTCAAATGATGGTAAGCCTTGATGAAAGCATCCTGCGTTGCCTCCTCCGCATCTGGCCTGTTCTGAAGGATTTTTTGCGCTATGGTATACGCATAGCTTTTATACTTATCCACCATTTCGGCATATAAGTGTTGCTCACCGGCCAGAATCCTTTCAATACGTGAATGCTCCGGATCGTTCGTCATGACAGTGCTTGGACGCCATCTTTTCCGAGGAAGTTACAGCTTTGGGCAGAAATAGGTTCGAATTCCAGGACGGAATAAATGATCAAATTTTTTAGGGTTTGTGTAACCGCGTTCCAAAACGCGGCGTCATAGCAGCAAATTCAACAAAAAAAATAAATATATGGCGCCTGCAATCTTAGGAATATTAATGGTCAATCATAGCAATCATCGGGGCTTACGTGATGGTTATATACCTCCGGAAATATGGAAATATCGAGCGTATGGCCATGATCGAAAAAGGGCTGGATCCCAAACTCTTCGCCGTGGAAAAGAAAGCCTTTAAATACTTCGTGGTCCCTGAGATTCGCGTTGCTGCTGATCGGAGCGGGGGTGGGCCTTTTATTGGGACATTTTCTCGATCGTACATATGATATGGAAGAAGTAGCCTATTTCTCCATGCTTTTTATTTGCGGCGGCGTTGGGTTGGGAACATCTTACCTCATCGAGGAAAGAAAGATGAGACGAGCAGAAAAAAAATGATCACGGGCTACGCCCGACCTGATCACCAACAATTTTCCACACTAATTCGAACAGCTTTCCGAAAGTTTAAACTTTCGGAAAGTTTTTTTTGCGTAGACAAAGAGGCTGATAATAAATCAGCCCTTTTTTGTAGAACGATAATCTCATCTTGTAGAATCGTTCTACAACTTTTTTTCACAAGCAGATTTTTTGATTTTTTAAGTCACTGAAAAACAGAAGTTTAATTGATGTGTCCCTGCTGGCACAGCATTGGTCAATTAGAGAAAAAACTAATGTTCAACTAAATTTTTTATTTATCATGAAAAAACTAATGTTTGCCTCTCTAGCTCTGTTGGGAAGTGTTGCTCTAGCAAACGCTCAAGAAGCTACTCCTCCTCAAGAAAGCAATAAGGCTACTGAAGCTGTTGCTCCTGCACCTGCACCTGCAGCTGTAGATCAAGACGATAAGACCAAAATCAAATCAGAAGAACTTCCTGAAGCTGTAAAGAAATCACTTGAAGCTCAAGAATATCGTGGATGGTTGATTGATGCAGCTTATCACGTAAAATCAACTGATTCTTATGAAGTTCAATTAAAGAATGGAGCTGAAACTAAGACCGTTAAATTTAGCAAGGACGGCAAGGTAGAAGGCTAAGTCATAAAGCATTCTATTGACTTTTAACAACTTGTAAATCAAAAGAGAAAGCTGGGAAATATTCCAGCTTTCTTTTTTATTTTGGCCCCAATTATGGCGCGCATCTTAGTAATTGAGGACGATTTAACCTTCTCCAGAATTCTTGATGGATTTCTAACGAAAAATGGATTTTCGGTGTCCGTTTGCCACAAAGGGCTGGACGGCCTGAAAGCTTTTGGTTCAAGCAAAGTTGATCTCGTTCTGCTGGACTATCGCTTGCCCGACATGACGGGAATGGATGTTTTAGCGGATATCAAGAAAATTTCCCTGCACGTCCCGGTAATCATCATGACGAGCTTTTCTGACATCCGTACTGCTGTCAAAGCCATGAAAATGGGCGCCTATGAGTACATCACGAAGCCTGTCAATCCCGATGAATTGCTGATGCTGGTGCAACAGGCCTTGAAAAAGGAAAAAAATGGAGAGCCTGAACGCGCGCCAATGACCAAAAAATTTGTGGAAGGTACCAGCGCTGGTTCTCGCAAATTATATGAATATGTCCGACTGGTGGCGCCAACGGACATGTCTGTCATCATTGAAGGAGAAAGTGGGACGGGTAAAGAAAATATTGCAAGGACAATGCATAGACTCAGCCCGAGGTCTAAAGCTCCTTTCGTTGCTGTGGATTGTGGGGCGATTTCCAAGGAATTGGCGGCCAGCGAACTGTTTGGTCATGCGAAGGGCTCATTCACGGGCGCAATTCAGGATAAAGTAGGGCAGTTTGAAGAGGCCCACAAGGGGACGCTGTTTCTGGATGAAGTAGGAAATCTTTCATACGAGGTGCAAGTAAAGCTGCTGAGAGCGATTCAGGAACGGGTCATTCAGCCTGTTGGCAGTAACAAGGAAATCAAGATAGACGTGCGCATTGTTACGGCGACCAACGATGATCTTTCAGAGGCTGTCAAAAAAGGACTCTTCCGGGAAGATTTATATCACCGGATAAATGAATTTAAATTAAATGTCCCGCCAGTCCGTGAACGCCGGGAAGATCTTGAGGAGTTTTTGCATTTTTTCAGAGAATTGGCAAATCAGGAGCTAAACCGTAATGTGCTGGGATTTGACCCTCAGGTCGACGAAATTTTTCGCCAATATGAATGGCCTGGAAATCTCCGGGAAATGAAGAATGTGATCAAACGCGCTGTGCTTCTCACCAATGGAGACTTCATTAAAGTAAGCGCATTGCCAACTGAAATGTTGGATACTGTTAGAAATCCACCTCAAAAAACCGCTGCTGACAATCCGCAGATCTACGATTTGAAAGCGCTGCAAGAGACGCAGGAAAAGGAAATGATCATCAAAACCCTTCATGAGGTTCGGTTCAATAAATCCAAAGCAGCCCGGATCCTTAACATCGACCGGAAAACGCTATATCTGAAAATAGAAAAATACGGGATTGAATAAATTACTCCCTCAATTCGACTGAAGTGAACTGAACCGGATGGAATGCATCAATTTTTCCACTTCGTCCCTGGCTTCAATGATTTCATCTACTAATGTTGAAATGGCTGACCCTTCAACAATTTCATTTTCAATGTCATGAAGTTTCGCCGACAATCTGAAGGCTCCCATTTGCCCGATTCGACCGGCAAGTTTATGTACAATTTCCCGAAGCACTTGAGCTTCTGGATTCTTCAAGCCTTCGTGCAGGCGTTGCAGATCAGTTTCTGTTTCTTCCTGGAATTGTAAAAGAATAGATTGAAACAACGATTCATCTCCCATGGTAACTTTCCTTAACATGGAAAAATCGAGGTCTGCGTAATTTGTATCGTCTGAAACTTTTTGCTCTTGGATTTTTAAGCCTAAAACGCTGAAGCAATTCTTCTTCACGAAAGGGTTTCGATAAAATGGTATTAAATCCTTCGTCTATCAACTGTTGTTTTTCTTGCGAAAAAACATGGGCCGTCAGCGCGACAAAAACTGTTTCGTTGCTGTATTTTTTCCGAAGAGCGTGACAAAGTTCTATACCATTGATCTTGGGCATGCGAATATCCATAAAGATGTAGTTCACCTCCGGATCAGGATCCTGATGTATCAGCTTACCCGCGTCATTATAGGTAATGAAATCAATTTTGTTCTTTTTGAGAATGAGACTGCACAACTTTAGAATCATAGCATCATCGTCCACGACAATGACTTTTCCGGAAAATGAAGCGGTGCCCAGCTGGGGAAGGGCTTTTGGTTGAATGGATTTTTCAAGGAGTTTTTCAAATCTGATATCAACCTGAAACATTGAGCCTTGTCCGGGTTGGCTGGTAACATTCAACGTTCCGCCCTGTGCTTCCACCAGCGATTTGACGATGGTGAGACCCAAGCCAGTGCCACCAAAATTTCGAGCGATGAAAGAACTGGCTTGCTCAAATTGATTGAAAATCTTTTTCAGGTCTTCCTCGCGTATACCGATACCGGTATCCATTATTTCGAAGGTACACCGTACATCCGTTTCATCTTCCTTTGTTTTCAGCGTTATTTTTACATAACCCTTCGCAGTAAATTTGATGGCATTGCCGATTAAATTGTATAAAATCTGACGCAATCTGAATGCATCTCCTACCAAATTAAAATCTGAAGCCTTCTCAAGATCGAGCAACAGCGTCAGGCGTTTGCGTTCTGCTTGAATGCGCATCGCCGACTCCACTTCTCTCAAGACTGAGAATAACGTAAAGGGTTCCTTCACAAGCGACAAACTTCCAGAGGAGATCCGGCTGTAGTCCAATACCTCATTTACAATATGAAGTAAATGTTCGGAGGAACTGTTGATGGCGCCCACTGCTTCCAGGTGCGGGCCGTGATAGTTTTTGAGCTGCTCTGAAAAACCAATGATCGACTGAAGGGGTGTCCTTATTTCGTGGCTCATGTTGGCCAGGAAACGTTGCTTGATCTTGCTCAATTCTTCGGCTTCTTCTTTCGCTTTCTCTAATTGTTCTTTATAGTAGTTGCTTCGTGTGATGTCGACCCAAATGAGATAGACCAGCAAAGCAGCGCCTAGAAAAAAGACCAGGAGCAAAATACTGATCCTGCGAAATGTTTTGCGTAACAACTTCTACCGCCCGATTATTATTTTGATGCATTTTGGACAACTCTTCATTTTCCACTTCATGTAGAATGCCCAGAAGCTGCGTAACGAAAAGACTATTGGAATTGATAAGGGCTAACTCCTGATCCATCAATTTTTTACTTTCTGCGCGCTGCTCCTTGTCAAGCGCCGTCATAATTTTTCCCACTTCTTCTAATGCTTTGTTTTGTCGCGCAACGGATAAAGTATCGATCGTAACACTGGTTTCTTCTTGTACGTGGAACTGCGTAGTGTCTGGCGCTTTTTTCTTTTTGCTAAAGAGCTTGGCCAATCTGGACCGTTCATCTTTCTGTTCGATCACGGAATCCTTTTTGTAAGTTGTACAACTTTCTTTTCTGTAGTCACAACATTCGTGTCCGCTTTAACTTTTTCACTTTCGAATGATTGTTGACAGGGTGTCCAGCCGATAAGACATCCTGGTATTGTTAATCAGATCTGATTTCAGTTTGAGATAGGAGATGAAAAGTTTGTTGCGCTTGTTTAGAATATTCTTCATCGAAAGGAGCCTATTCTGTTGCGCACTGTCCCAGGGCATCAGGCGAAGCGAATCGATCTTATCAACCATCGACTTTGCTTGAATAAGAAATGCTTCGTAAGGCTTTTGAGGATTCTTGATCGCGTCGGCGCGTTGTAATTGATCCAGTCGTGTAATTTCCTGGAATATCCTATTTAAAGCTTTTAGCTTTTCATTGGGTGCCGACAATTGATCCACAGTAGACATCATCTCCCGGAAGCCAAAACGGGTAATCCCCAACGCCAATAGAATAGCGACAAAGACCAGCAGGAACCCCGCCAGAACCTTTCTTGTCACTGAATTCGGATGTCGTTTTTCTTTGGAATACGGCATGGCTTTATACCGCGATAATTCGCAACAAGTTAGCAGATATTATACCAACGAATAAACCCTTAAAAACTATTTAAGTTTCGAATCCTTTATAAACTACAATTGTATCGACAGGTCAGCCATAGACCCATTTCACCAGGGTAAGGGAAGCTAGAAAACAAATTATTATGGATACAAGATCCAGCAAGATTCCGGCTTTGACCATGTCTTTCATGCGAATATAGCCACTGGAGAAAACAATAGCATTTGGAGGCGTGGCGATAGGAAACATAAAGCCAATGCTTGCCGCCAAGGTCACAGGCATGGCCAGAAGGATAGGGTTGACATTCATTCCATCCGCGATTCCGAAAATTACCGGAACAAAGATTTGAACCAGCGCCACATTACTCATGAACTCGGAAAGGAGCACAGTAGCGACGATGAGGGCTAAAATCAGCCATATATTGAAAGAACTTTGTCCAGCGATCCAGCGTGCCAACGGTTTGGATGATTCCCGTACTTTCCAAGCCTTCTGCCAGACAAAGGCCGCCGCCAAACAAGAAAAGAATTCCCCATTGCAGATGATCGGTATCCTTCCATGTTAACAAGAATTGCATCTTGCGAATACTAACAGGAACAACAAACATCAACAGCCCGCCGGTCATCGCGATGTTCGTGTCGTTCAGTAAATCCTGCTTGAAAATGTAGGTATTCCAGGCTTGTTGAAAGATCCAAAAGAAGGAAGTCAAGCCAAAAATGGTCATGACGAGTTTTTCTTCTTTTGAAATTTTTCCCATCTCGCCAAGTTTCGTTTTGATCAAATTATCCGTCCCTTCAACTTTTGAAAGATTATTTGGAAAAAGTATGCGGGTGATTATCAAGTGGGTGCTGAGCAGCAACAGTGCAGCTACCGGTACGCCTACTAGCATCCATTTTCCGAAATCAAGTTTTTGATGATAGAATTCATCCAAAAGCCCTGCGAAAACAACATTAGGAGGCGTCCCGATGATAGTCGCCAATCCACCTAATGTAGCAGCATATCCAACCATGAGTAAAAGTCCCATGGCGAAATTTCGTTCTTGTTTCGGAAGTTCATGAGGCATAGCGCCCTCGTTACTTTTCAGTAAATTAATTACCGAGAGCGCAATGGGGAGCATCATCATAGCGGTTGCTGTATTGCTGATCCACATGCTGATGAATCCCGTAGCGATCATGAATCCCAGAATAATCCCATTTCCGGAGGTTCCGGTTATTCGAATGAGGTTCAATGCGATGCGCTCATGAAGGCGATGTTTTTCCAAAGCAAGGGCAATCATAAAGCCGCCTAAAAAAAGGAAAATAATAGGATTGGCATAAGGTGCGGCCGCCTCCCGCATTTTCAAGACACCCAGCAATGGAAACAACACGAGTGGTATAAACGAAGTCACAGGAATCGGCACGGCTTCCGCGACCCACCAGGTAACCATCCAGGCCGCCACCGCCAGAACCTTGTTGGCGCCCGCAGAAATGAAAGTATCGGGTAGCGCTACCCAAAGGATGACAAATAACAAGGGCCCTAGAAAAAATCCGATTTGTTGCCCTGAACGTAATAAATTCACGTATGCCTGTTGAGTTTGTTCAAAACTAGGTTTTTTGATATCCTGTTCAAATTATTTTTTGGGCATTTCAATGCGTCTTTTCGCACCCACTCGGTAACAAATTCAGCATGGAATACGACTCCTGGTTGCAACCAGCGTATAATCATTAAAGAATTTTTAAAATAAAACTTTCGTTTAGATCGACTACGTAGCCAAAGTGAAGGAAAGCGATGGACCTTGCCATGCAGATAAAAGAACAAACTTTTCTAAAGGAGAAGGATCGGTTATTAGGATTTATTCGTAACCGGGTTTCGACGCTGGAGGAGGCTGAGGATATTCTTCAGGACGTATTCTATCAGTTTGTTGCTGGTTATGAGACCATTGAGTCCCTCGATCGTGTAACCTCATGGTTATTTTCGGTAGCCAGGAACAAAATTATTGACCGTTATCGAAGAGACTCCACGCGGCCCAAGAGGTCTGATCTGGAGCTTCTTTCAGGTTCTGACGATGGAGCGCCGTTGACCCTTCAGGAAATTCTTACCGGACTTTGGAAATACCCCTGAAGATGTTTTTCTGCGGGAGGCGATCTGGGAAGCCATCATGGATGCGCTGGATGAGCTGCCCGAGGAACAGCGGGAAATATTTATCCTAAATGAGATCGAAGAACGAAGTTTTCGGGAGATCGCGGAACAGACAAACGTATCAATCAATACACTCTTGTCGCGTAAGCGATATGCTATTCTTTCACTGCGCAAGAAATTACAACGACTTTATGACAACATGTAAAATTAACGGGCTATGAAACGGGGTGCGATATTTTTGAAATGTGTAGTAGCGGTCTTGGTGGCAATATTCTTTTTTGCCTGGATCACTTATCTGCTTTGGAATTGGCTGGTACCTGTTCTGTTTAATGGTCCTGTCATATCTTATTGGCAAGCGCTTGGTTTATTGGTGCTTACAAAAATTTTGTTTTTTGGAATTGGTGGAAGACACCATGGCTATGGCGGCCCAGGCGTACATCAACGTTACTGGAAACAGCGCTTTTATGAAAAAATGTCTTCGTTAAGTCCTGAGGAACGTGAAGCATTTAAGAAAAAGATGCGTGAAAAATGGTGCTCGCCGTCCGACAAGGACTAACTAAAAAAATATTCTTTTTGACACTGTCCATTTTGAAGCAGGCTCGTGTGTCATTACAATAGTTAATGGGTTAACAGCGGTTCAAACGATTGTGGTATGCATTCACAAAAACTTCACACAAAATTTTAACAGAAAACGCAAACCTGTGCGTCATTGATTCGTTCAAGGAAACTATGGAAACTTTTGTAATATTAAAAGTTTCCTTAGTTTTGAGCCCCTTATGGAACAGCTAGAATTAGATATTAAAAAGAAGATTTTAAAGGCTGCAGAAAATCTTTTTATGAAATATGGCGTACGCAGCATCTCCATGGATGACATATCGCGTCATTTATCGGTATCGAAAAAGACGCTTTATCAACATTTCGCGGACAAAGAAGACATCGTATCGATGGCTTGTCAATCACACATCGAAGCGATGGCAACGCAATTTTTGGAGATCACGAGGAACTCCAAAAATGCGATTGATGAGTTGGCAAAGATTTCCAGGTGTTTAAAGCAGAATACGGAGGATACGAATCCGTCTTTGTTATTCGATTTGCAGAAATATCATCCCAAAGCCTGGAGTGTTTGGCTGAATCACAAACACAAATTCATTCGGGAATCGGTGATACGCAATTTGAAGCAAGGAATAGAAGAAGGTCACTATCGACCGGAATTAAATGTTGAAATCATTGCCGCTATGCGGCTTGAGCTAGTACAGTTGCCTTTTGATGATAATGTGTTTCCAACGTCACGATTTAAGATCGCGGAAGTGCAAATGCAAATTTTCGATCACTTTGTGCACGGAATCGTTACAGATAAAGGAAGAAAATTATATCAGAAGTATAAAGAAACTACAAACGGACTTAATCATTAATCTCTCTCTCTACTACTATGAAACGACTAACCTATACCATTCTTATTTTAATTATAGCACCTGCTTGGGTGAATGCTCAATCCGGATCATCGACGATTTTTTCCCTGGACCAATGTATAACGCATGCGTTGGAAAATACTGTGGGAATTAAAAACGCTCGTGTGGACGAACAAATTGCCAAGGCAAGGGTGAAGGAATTGGTGGGCCTTGGACTGCCTCAAGTCGATGCGTCGGTTGGCATAACGCACAATCAAAAGCTCCCGCGCTTTTTTGCTACCTATGGTACAGCGCAAGGTTTTTCGGGCGTGGATGAAGATGGTAATCCAAACTTGGATATTCCCGGCTTGACTGGCAGTGATATTGTGGCCTCTCAAAATTTCTTTCAATTGAAAAGCGGTGGTAATGCCGCCTTAACGATCGATCAACTTTTGTTTAGCAGTACTTATTTGGTTGGGTTAAAGGCTGCTGGTACCTATAAAGATCTTGCCGCCAAAACAACTGAACAAACTGAAATTGAGATTATTGAAAAGGTGATGAAGGCATATTATAGCGTACTGGTGAATAACGAAAGGATCACTCTTTTTGATAACAATATTGCCCGGGTGGATTCTCTTTTACGCACAACGCGTGCCCTAAATCAAAATGGATTTGCGGAGGCAATAGATGTAGACAGGATCCAGGTAACATTGAATAACCTTAAATCGGAGCGGTTAAAGTTTGTCAATCTTCAAAACTTGAGTATGGTGCTCTTAAAGTATCAGATGAACTTTCCGATGGAACAACCGCTGTCTGTTTCAGGAGATCTCAGCGAATTGAAAGTGAACGAAAGACTATTTGACGAGTATCAGGAAGGCTGGGACTACAAGAACAGAATCGAATATAAGATCCTGGACACGCGACGCCAGTTGTTGGAATTGGACGTTAAGAATCAGACTTCTCATTCTTTACCAAGCCTACGCGCTTTTGCAAATTTGGGTTACTCCACGCAATCACCAGATATAGGCGGCATTTTTAAAACCAATACAAACATCAGCGACAATGGAGTGATTGGTCCTGATAAATGGTATAGCTATTCGACCTTCGGGGTGACATTAAGTGTGCCCATTTTTAGCGGACTGCAACGCACCTATCAGATACAGCAAGCTAAACTTGCGTTGATAAAAACTCAAAATAGCTTTACATCGCTGAAACAGGGCATTGACTTAAGCATTCAGCAAAATACCGTGACGTTTAAGAATGCTGTTGAAACACTCAAATCACAGGATGAGAATATGGACTTAGCAGAAAAGGTAGCACGTGTTACAAAAATTAAATACGAGCAAGGCGTTGGCTCTAATATTGAAGTCATCGACGCTGAGAGCAGTTTGCGCGAATCACAAGTGAACTATTACAATGCGTTGTTTGATGCGATTGTTTCCAAGATTGATCTTGACATAGCGTTTGCCAAAATCGATCCTTCAAAATATATAACATCCAATACTAAATAAGTACTTCCCATGAAAAATATACCCTATATGAATTCTACTTTTTACACCCGTTTATCCGTTGTGGCGGTTGTCGCGTTGCTGGCTGCCTGCAGCGCAGCAACACCTGATGACAAGAAGGCGCAACTTGAAAAATTAAAAGCGCAGCAGGCTGAGATTGCAAAACAAGTAGTGCAGTTAGAAAAAGAAATAGCCAAAGAAAATCCGACCGAAGCTAAGATTAAAACTAAGGACGTTGCTGTGACCGAAGTTAAAGCGACGAAGTTTGACCATTATGTGCAAACACAAGGCCACGTTGAAGCGGAAGATAATATTTCGGTTAGTGCTAAATCGCCGGGTGTTGTGATGGCTGTTTATGTAAAGGAAGGTCAACAGGTTTCAAAAGGCCAAGCATTGGCACAAATTGACAATGCTGTGATTTTAAGAAGTATTGAATCAATGAAATCGCAATTAGAGCTTGCAACATCAGTATATGATCGTCAAAAAAATCTTTGGGATCAGAAAATTGGAACTGAAGTTCAATACTTGCAGGCAAAAACCAACAAAGAAACGCTTGAACGGCATATTGAATCTTTGCAGGAGCAAAATCGAAATGCTTCGCATCAAGTCGCCCATTAATGGTACGGTAGATGAGGTCACCGCAAAAATAGGTGAGGCTGTATCTCCTGGCCTACCCGCTTTCCGCGTCGTAAATACAAGCTGAGTTGAAACTTACCGCAAATGTTTCTGAAGCGTTTGTGACCAACGTGCAGAAGGGCAATAAAGTAATTGTAACAATCCCAGAGCTAAAGAAAGACCTGGAATCGAAAGTCACGTTTGTCGGTAGGACAATTGATCCGTTGTCCCGTACGTTCACAGTGGAGGTAGCGTTGCCTTCCGAGGCAAACCTTCGCCCCAACATGAGTGGCGTGATAAGGGTTGTCTTTCACACCGAACCTGCGGCGATCGCGGTGCCGATAAATGTTGTTCAGGATATCAATGGTGAGAAAATAGTGTTCGTAGCTGAATCAAATGGAAAGAATACTGTTGCCCGTAAAAAGGTAGTTAGCGTGGAAGGCGTTTATGGCGGTCAGGCTCAGGTCAGTGGACTTAACGCTGGTGACAAAGTCGTCACTTTTGGATACCAGGGACTTAATGATGGTGAATTTTTGAAAATATAGCAGTACAAGGGATGGGATCTATTGGTCCCATCATCCTGTTATCCTAACACTCTACAATTATGCAAGACACCGAAAGAGAATTTAAGCCCACCAGTTGGGCGATCGATAATAAGGTAAGTATATACGTGGCTATTGTGCTCATTTGTTTAGCCGGTATATGGACCTATAACAAACTGCCAAAAGAAAGCTTTCCCGAAGTTGTATTTCCTCAAATATATGTGCTCACGATTTATCAGGGAGCGCCTCCCGAGGATGTAGAAAATCTCATCACGAAGGAAATTGAAAAAGAAGTAAAGGCGATCAATGGTATTAAAAAAATTACCAGTAATTCTGTTCAAAACACTTCCAGTGTTATTATCGAATTTGATACAGATATTGATGTAACGGAAGCTAAACGTGATGTACAGGATGCTGTGAATCGCGCCGTTCCGGAATTGCCAGAAGATTTGGTGAAAAATCCTGAAGTATACGAAATCGACATCTCGGAACTTCCCATTATGAATATTAACCTGGCCGGGGACTACGATCTTCAAACGTTAAAACGATATGCTGAACAAATGCAGGATCGTATTGAGACGCTGGAAGAGATCCGGAGAGTAGATATAGTCGGGGCGTTGGATCGGGAAATACAAATCAACGTGGATTTGTACAAAGCGGCATTGGCCGGCGTGAGTCTGAATGATGTATTCGGAGCTATTGCAAGTGAAAATGTTATTGTGCCCGGTGGGCAGCTTGCGGTGGGTGGTGTAAAGCGTTCACTTAGCGTTAGTGGTGAATACACCAACGCGGAAGAAATTGCGAATACCGTTGTGGGTTCCATCCGGGGCGCGAAAGTTTACTTGAAAGATGTTGCGGAAGTCATTGACACGCACAAAGAGCAGGAAAGTTTTGCGCGGCTCGACAATAAAAACGTCGTGACACTTAACGTCATCAAACGCAGTGGGAAAAATCTCATTCTCGCATCAGATGCCATCAACACAATTGTTAAGGAATATGAGGAGTCAATATTGCCTCCAGGTTTGGACATAACAATTACGGCTGATCAATCCGATAATACGCGCGTAACACTTCATGACCTTATCAACACAATCATTATAGGCTTTATTTTAGTGACGATAATACTCATGTTTTTCATGGGTGCCACAAACGCAATATTTGTCGGTCTTTCAGTGCCGTTGTCAAGCTTCATAGCGTTTCTATGGTTCCCTGTAATTGGTTTTACACTGAACATGATGACATTGTTCTCATTTTTGCTTGCGCTTGGAATCGTAGTTGATGATGCTATTGTGGTTATTGAAAACACGCACCGTGTTTTTGACAATGGAAAAGTGCCGATACGGAAAGCTGCTAAGATTGCTGCAGGTGAAATATTTATTCCTGTATTTTCCGGTACATTGGTGGTACTGGCACCATTCGTTCCCTTAGCATTTTGGCCAGGTGTGATTGGCAAATTCATGATGTTCTTGCCGATTACCTTGATCATCGCCCTGTTGGCGTCACTGGTGGTAGCTTACATTATCAATCCGGTGTTTGCAGCAGATTTTATGAAACCGCATGAGCACGAGCATAACAAAAAACCACGGTTACAAAAGGATTTAAAATCACGGCTATTGTCTTTGGCTCGATAGCGCTGTTGTCCTATCTGATTGGCGTAAAAGGGTTCGGTAATTTTATTGTCTTCCTATTTGTGATTTATGCGCTACATCATTTCTTTATTGCTGGCGTTATCACTCGATTCCAGACCAATGTTTGGCCGCGCGTACAGGCTCGTTACAAGAACCTGGTAGCGTGGTGCGTACAACGGTATCGTCCTATATGGATCGCTGTCAGTATGATATTCCTCTTTATTTTTTCGATCGTATTTACAGGAATCCGAAAACCTCCTGTCGTATTTTTCCCGCAGGGCGACCCTAACTTCATCTTTGCATACATCCGGATGCCGATCGGAACGGATCAGCGAATTACTGACTCGGTTACAAATGTTGTGGAGGAAAGAGTGACCAAAGTGGTGGGAAAAGATAACCCTATGGTTGAATCGATTATTTCCAACGTGGCGATCGGTGCAAGCGAAGACCCGATGGAAGGAGGGGGAACAATTGGCAGTCCACACCTTGGTAAAGTCTCCGTGGCGTTCGTGAAGTTTTCACAACGTGATGGACAGAGCACAAGAGTATATATGGATAAAATCCGTGACGCTGTAAAAGGAATAAAAGGTGCTGAAGTTTCTGTTAACCAGGAACAAGGTGGCCCTCCGACGGGAAAGCCCATTAACATTGAAATCAGCGGAGATAATTTTCAATTGTTAGCGAGCACGTCAGGACGTTTGAAACGATACCTGGATTCTTTGCAGATCCCAGGCATAGAAGAATTAAAATCGGATTTTCAAAGCGATAAGCCCGAAATCAATATTAAGATAGACCGCGAAAAAGCGAATCGAGAGGGTATTTCCACCCAATCCATTGGAAGAGTGCTCGGTACAGCAGTCTATGGCGCGGAAGTGTCTAGATTTCGTGATGAAAATGATGATTATCCGATCCAGTTGCGGATTCGTCAAGATCAGCGAAATGATGTAAACACTTTAATGAACCTGCCGATTACCTTCCAGGATATGAGCAAAAATGGCCAGGTGAGACAAGTACCGCTGTCCGCGATTGCTACTGCAGAATATTCGAGCAGCTACGCTGGTATCAGACGGATCGATCAAAAAAGAACTGTCACACTATCCTCTAATGTGCTGGGCGGTTTTAATGAAAATGAGGTCAACGCAAACATCCGTGCAAACATGGAATCCTTCAGCATCCCTGACGGTGTTACGGTTGATATGACCGGTGCTCAGGAAGAACAAGCAGAAACATTTTCATTCTTACTTCTTGCTGCTGCGTTAGCGGTTGGATTGATCTTTATGATACTCGTGCTTCAGTTTAACTCCGTTGGCAAGCCGCTTATCATAGGCGCCGAAATAATATTTAGTATCATCGGTGTTCTGATAGGGTTTTCACTCTTTAGAATGGAGATATCAATCGTAATGACGGGTGTAGGTGTGATGGCATTGGCTGGCCTCGTTGTGCGGAATGGAATCTTGCTCGTCGAATTCACCGAACTGCTGGTAAAGCAGGGCGTGACCTTTGCGGGAAGCCATTGCAGAAGCTGCAAAAACACGTATGACTCCCGTTATGTTGACTACCATTGCGGCCACCATTGGTCTGATCCCATTGGCGGTAGGATTGAATATAGATTTCGTGACGTTGTTCACCGAATTTAATCCCCACATTTTCTTCGGCGGTGATAACGTTGCATTCTGGGGTCCTCTTGTCCTGGACAATGATTTTCGGCTTGTTGTTTGGAACTGTACTGACGCTGATCCTTGTACCAGTGATGTACTTGCTCGTATTCAAACTGAAGGAGCGAATCTTTAAACGCAGGCCTGAAGTTGTTGTTGGAGAAGGTAAGATCGCAACAGCTTAACGCTATCTGCAAATTGTAACAATAAAATCTAAGAAAAGTCGTCTTACCAAGAAGACGACTTTTCTTTTTATGAAGCCACGAATTATGACATTGATTATTTTCACGCTCTTCTTCCTGATCATCGACTACTATGTTTTTCAGGCGGTAGTCACCGTGAGTAAAAACTGGACACCTTTTTGGAAGAACTTTTCTCAATATGGATTTTGGGTTCCGACTGTACTGAGCATATTAGCATTGCTGTGGTGGACGTTTGGCGATCCCTACAAAGTCAGCGCAGGTTTTAGAAATTGGGTATTGACAGGCCTTGTTGCAGTTTATTTCTCAAAAATTTTTGCAGTAGCAATTTTATTTATCGAAGATATAGGTCGTGGGGTAAAATACGTAGCTAGTCTATTTACCAAATCCTCAGGTGAAAACCTTCCTGGAGAAGCGATTACGCGTTCTGAATTTTTATCAAAGACTGCGTTGGTGGCAGCAGCGATACCTTTTGGAACGATGGCGTATGGCGTTATTTCCGGGGCGCACGATTATCGGGTCAGAAGGCAGACGGTCAAGCTTCCGAATTTGCCCGCATCGTTCGACGGCTTAAAGATCGCTCAACTTTCAGACATACACTCCGGGAGTTTTTTCAATAAAAAGGCCGTTAGGGGTGGGGTTGAAATGGTACTGGCCGAGAAACCCGATGTAATTTTCTTTACGGGTGATCTGGTCAATAATGAGGCCTCCGAAGTGATGGAGTATATCGATGTTTTTAATAAACTCAAAGCGCCTTTAGGCGTGTACTCCATTACCGGCAATCACGATTACGGCGATTATCACCGATGGGCTAGCGCAGAGGCTAAGCAAAAGAATTTCAATGACCTTAAAGAAGCACATCGCCTGTTGGGATTTGATCTCTTGATGAATCAGCATCGCTTTTTGGAATCAGGGGGAGAAAAAATCGCAATCATCGGAATCGAGAATTGGGGAGGACGGGGATTTGCTAAATATGGAAAATTGGATGAGGCATACCGAGGCACGGAAGAGGCCAGCGTAAAACTTTTACTTTCACATGATCCGAGTCATTGGGATGCACAGGTAAGACCATTGTATCGGTGACATTGACTTGATGTTTGCTGGCCATACCCATGGATTTCAGTTCGGCGTTGAGCTGGGAAATTTTAAGTGGAGTCCCTCACAATATGCTTACAAGCAATGGGCGGGCTTATATCAGGAAGGCTCACAATATCTTTACGTCAACCGGGGATTTGGCTACCTGGGTTATCCTGGTAGAATAGGAATGCCGCCGGAACTGACCATCATCGAATTAAAACGCGCCTGAACTTAATTGCTCCGCTAATGCTTATTTTTACGGGATGAGTGGAGCCTTGTATCGTATTAAATCAGCCCTGATTGCGCTGATTATTTTAGTGGTGATTGATATATACGCGTATCAGGCAATCCGAATAGCCACGTCCAGGTTCACCAAGATTCTCAAACACACAACGCGAGGCCTATATTGGAGTATCACTGCATTTACAGTGTTCATTTTCGTTTGGCTTAATACCATTGGTATTCCAAACGAAAAACTGAGGGAGTGGATTCTTATTTCCCTGGGTATCGTATACTTTTCAAAACTATTTCTCATTGCGGTCTTGATTGTTGATGACCTGCGACGTGGTGTCCATCTTTCTAAAAGATTTTACAAAAGAAAACGTAATCCGCAAACGGAGGAAAATGTCGAACGAATTTCCCGCTCCGAATTTTTTGCTAAGGCTGCGCTGGTTTCCTGGGCCATACCGCTTACATCGCTTTCATTTGGAATTATCTACGGGGCCCATAACTTTCAGGTCAGACGCAGAACCATTTACCTTCCCACACCTTCCGAAGTCATTTGATGGCATCTTGATCGGCCAGCTTTCAGATATTCATGCGGGATCACTTTTTAACAAAACTGCTATTCAGGGAGGTGTTGAAATGCTCATGCAGGAAAAGCCGGATATTGTTTTTTTTACCGGCGATTTGGTAAATGGGCAAACGGAGGAAGTAGACGATTATATCAACGTATTCGATAAGATTAAAGCGCCTCACGGTGTCTATTCCGTGACGGGCAATCATGATTATGGTAACTACCGAGGCTGGCCTTCTGACGCTGCAAAAAGAAAAAATTTCGAGGATATGCTTGCCGCCCATCGACAGATGGGGTATGATTTACTAATGAATGAAAACAGAATCATTGAATTGCAAGGTGAGAAGTTAGCGATCCTTGGCGTGGAAAACTGGGGAATAGGCCCACCGTTAAGGTTCCCCAAATATGGAAAACTAAAGGATGCACACGCCAATACAGACGAAGCGGCTGTAAAAATTCTCCTGTCCCATGATCCGACGCACTGGGATGCGCAAATACGTCCGGAGTTTCCTGATATCGATATTACTTTTGCAGGGCATACACATGGATATCAACTTGGCGTAAGCATTGGAAATTTCAGCTGGAGCCCTGCGCAATATCGCTTTAAACAATGGGCCGGTCTTTACCAGGAAGGCAATCAATATATCTATGTTAATCGTGGCTTCGGATGCGTCGGTTATCCTGGGAGAATTGGAATGCCTCCGGAATTAACGATCATTGAATTAAAACGGGGTAATGCCTAACAATGTAGGGACGGATCATGATCCGTCCCTACATTGTCAACGGATCTCGAGAAGCATTTCCATTTCATCCTTCAATTTCTTGTATAGATTTTCATAGATGGCGAACGCCTTTTTATAAACAGCATGATTTTCCTTGTTGGGGGTATAGGTTGCGTCTTGCTTTGGTTTCAGATCTTGGTAATCCCGGATAAGATTGAGCGATTTGAAACCCAGGTACGCTGCTCCTACAGCGGACGCGTCTTCAGCATTAATTAAACAGATTTTTTTATTAAAAATATCTGCCAGTATTTGAAGCCACTCCTCAGATTGTACAAACCCACCACTGACGTGCACTCGCTCAATTGACAGTCCTGTCGACTCCATGGAGGCTGCAATACTATACAGGGCCATAGAAATACCTTCTACAACGGCCCTGGTAAAATGGGCTTGCGTATGGAAATTCCGGATTCCAAAAAAAGCACCACTGGCTTCACTATCCCATATGGGAGCACGTTCGCCCAGTAAATACGGCATAAAAATCAGGCCATCTGCACCTGGCTTGATGCTTTTCATTTCATCCAGAAACGCATCAAAGTCGGAGGAACTCAGTTTTTTTTGTAAAAATACTTCGATGTACCACTTCAGCACAACACCACCGTTGTTGATGGGACCTCCGGAAATAAATAGATCTTTCGTTAAGATATAATTGAAAGTCATGGCCCTAAAATTTACAGTCGGCTTGGTGTTGGCAACGCGAATAGCGCCGCTTGTTCCGATTGTTAGTGCTGCAACGCCTGGTGTAACAGCAAAACTTCCCAGGTTGGCCATACAGCCATCGCTGGCACCGATAAAGAATGGAATTCCTTCGACTGCTTTTAGGTCATTGGATAGTCGTTCGCTGCGGCAATGATTCACCTCAACTGGCGTAGAAAGTTGTTGAGGTGTAATTCCGCAATACGTCAGCGCGCTCTCGTTCCAGGTCAACTTGCTGATATCAAACATCCCTGTGGCAGAGGCGATGGAATAGTCTACTTCGTACTCGCCAAAGAGTTTGAACCAAATAAATTCCTTTATGGAAATAAATTTGAAAGTTTTTTTAAACAGTGCTGATTGATTTTCGCCTAGCCATTTGATTTTGCACACAGGGGTCATCGCGTGAATAGGAGTGCCCGTTTCGCTGTAAATTTTTTCCCCTAATGGAGAGGCGTGTAAAGTTTTTGCAACGGTAGCGCTCCTGTTGTCAGCCCAGGTAATCATATTCATCAGCGGGTTTCCTTTCTCATCTACTGGAATAACGCTATGCATGGCGCTGCTCAGCACAACTCCCGCTGGCGTTGCTTTCAGATGGTCAACGAGACGCAAGACACATTTTATAAAAGCTTGCCATATTAGTTCTGGAGCCTGTTCACTGTAGGTGGGTTCCGGAGTGTAAGTGGGATAAGAGACTTGCGTGGCGTGTAGCGGTTCACCAGAAATTTTTACGGCAACTGCTTTGCAGCTTCCTGTGCCAATATCAATGCCGATGAAATAGTTCATACCTGAATTTTAAAGTGGCCGAAGATAGGAAGAAAAACAAAAAAGGCACCTGAAAATTCAGGTGCCTCCCCGGTTTAGGTTAAAGATGGTGTTACAGATTAGCTGCCTCCATCTCTTTTCTGCGTTTAGCGTCTATGGAATAACGACCAGCTCCAAAGACCATGAAGACTATCAAGCCAATCAAGACAACAATTGATGACCAAAGTTCCATGTGCTGTCCGATGGACAGAAAGCCTTTGGGCGCATTTACCATAAACACTGCTCCAATGAGAATTGGCAATTGAATACAGCAGACAATTCGGGTAAAAAGACCAAAGAATATCAGCGGACCTCCAAGGATATGCGCAAAGATTACGTAATGAGCAAGTGTCGTTCCCGCAAAATACGTGTTGATGCCAGCCGTGGTATTTTCAAGTTCTGGCATATGGGTAATAAAGTATAGCCCCTTATAAGTGATAAAGGCTCCCAGTGCAAAACGAAAAACATCAAGAAATCCAGGACGATGGCTATTACCCCACCGTTCCAGGTTGGTAATTACACTCATTGTTAAAAGTTTGTTGGTGTTACAAAGTTTACTAAACTATTCGCTCAGAATCAAGGGTTATTTGAGTTATTCCAAACTCGGATTACCCAGTAAACCGGGAATGCAATTATGCCAAGGAAAATAAATAGGAGCACCCAAAGCAGTTGCTCGGCGGGTTGAAGTTTTTTATTGATGACGGCATGAACGATGTAAAAAATAAGCAACGCCAGGCTACAGAATGCCAGCATGCGCGATGGGAAAAATAAAAGCGAATACCTCAATCAGAATTTCCCTTGGCTCGGGTTCACCAAGTTCGCTGATTTTTATAATGTTCAATATCGCGTCAAATAATTGCCAAAAAATAAAAGGAAAAATGAAAAAAGGCAGGAAGGTGAAAATGCCAAGTAGAATCTTTTGCGTTTTACTTAATTCCATCGTCGACAGCGGTAGAGGAAATCTTCAAATAAATTCACGAATGCTAAAAAATGGGCAAAAAAAAACTGCTCTGGTCGAGCAGTTTAATTACAATATCGGATGGATTAATATTCGTTATTGCTTCTGCGGTTAAAACCGCCACCGCCACCACCGCTTTTGTAGCCGCCACCTCCACTACGAGGAGCGTCAGTGCGAGGTCTTGCTTCGTTAACCACCAGGGTCTTTCCCAGGAAATTGAAACCGTTTAAACTAGTGATAGCTTGACGGGCACTTGCGTCATCCGACATTTCGATAAATCCGAAACCGCGGCTGCGCTGTGTAACTTTGTCCATAACAATTTTGGCAGAAGATACTTCGCCATACTCTTCGAATAATCCCTTCAATTCCTGTTCGGATGCCTTAAAAGGGATATTGGCAACATAAATGTTCATTGGTAAATAAAGTAAATGAAAAATTAAATTAGCGCCAACTGACAAACTTGGCTGCTACTACTACTCGTAAGCACGGGTGAGAGGGACAGTAAAGAATGACAATCAACAGTTAAAAGTAATAAGAAAATTTGACTAAATGCTAAAAGATGTGCTTTAAGGCCTTTTTAGAGCCTTAAAGCCACATTTAGTCCACTATGGACAACCTTTGAGAGGGTCAAAAATGATCAATACGCCCGCTCTATACTACCAGCGCCGTAAACCTTTTTCTGGGCGGTTTTTGTATTTCCTTTGTGTTTTACCTGACCGGTACCCAATACCATGGCATCGATGTTATTGGTAACGTTAAGCTGGCAAAGTCCGGGGCCACTCACCTTAGCTTTTGCGGTCTCCAGCGCACAATTGTAACCATCGAGTGTTCCTGAACCGCTCACAACTGCATCCATGGAGGTAGCATAACCTTTTACAGTCATCACGCCGCTTCCGCTTAGTTCAGCTTTTACCGTGTTGCCTTTTAAGTCGACATCCATACTTCCGCCGCCAGCAACACCTAATGTAATGTAGTCCGAAGCAATGGAATTCTCGGAGATGATCTTACCGTTGCCATTCACCTGCAGGTCATTTAAATTTTTTACGCTGACGTATATCTTCATCGTTGGATTAAGCTTGATATCATCTATTTTTTGCCAGATACTTTTGTTGGGACTTTCTGGTTTGCGATCAACATTAATCATCAGAATTCCATTTTCAACTTTGAACTCACTTACAGCAAATATTTCCGTTAATGCTTCTACGGTTACTTCCTGTTTGTTCGTTTGCTTTAGATAAACTGTATAATTAGAGTTCACGTAGATGCCTTTGAATTCAGGAAGTTCTAAAACTTTCTTGGTGGTTTGGGCTGAAACAATGCCGCTAGCACAAATCATCACAAGAAGGCATATTATATTCTTTTTCATCTGCTTATAGTTTATAGTTTAATTGTTTTTGTATTGATTAAATGACTTAAACCGCTGTTGATAATTTGACCTGATTTCATGCTATCAAATAACCGCAGGATATGCAAAAAATGAAACCAGCCCATCGAATAAAAGCGTAG
This sequence comes from uncultured Bacteroidota bacterium, assembly GCA_963739105.1. Lineage (GTDB taxonomy): Bacteria > Bacteroidota > Bacteroidia > Cytophagales > Cyclobacteriaceae > Chryseolinea. The sequence goes on from CAVTZI010000045.1 coordinate 60,285, forward strand.
TTAGTCGGCAATACACTGCTGGGAAGCTTATTATTTATGATAAATCTTACTTCTTACTTCTAAAGATGGCTTTGAAGATGAGGATAAATGCAATACCGCCCACACACATTAAGAGTAGAATTTCAGGGGTTATTTGGTTGAGTGCGTGCATGTCGTTAGCCGTTATCCGTTAATCGTTATCGTTATCCGTTAATCGTTAATCGTGTGGAAAGGTCTGCAGCAAAAGTACAATTTTGTTCATCAAAATGGTGTGGCGCGATGGCTCGGATAACGTAACGGATAACGGATAACTGATAACGATTAACGGAGCTAAAACTTAATCACCACCTGAGCCTTCACATCATCTTTGCAATTTCCTTCAATACGATCAACACCATTTCCGATGAACTCCAAATTTTGATACCGGATGTGGGCGTAACGAAGCCACACGCTGATAGTTTTGTTCACTTTATATTCTATAATCGCCATCTTTCGCACGCCAGAACCATTATAGGCCGGTATCGAATAGGCCAGCCAAACATCGTTTTCGTATGAATATTGTCTGTTGTCGTAATCTTCTGTGTCAAATATCGCGTAACGCATGGTGAGTTTTAATTTGCCAACATCCAGAATCAAGTCCTGCAAGAGGGCAAAACCCTGGGTAACTTTTTTATTGATCGTATAGGTACTCAGTTGCGCGCGACTCCTGAGTCGCAGCATGGCATGTGGCGAATAGTCCAAATTTATCCAGTAATTTTTTTTCTTACCGCGATCAAGCTTGTATTGATTTGACGAATTAGCCTCCACATTTCTGCTTTTCAATTCTTCCCGTGCCTGAATAAAGATCTTGACCTTACGCGATGGCTCATAATCAAATCGCAATAACCATTCGTAACCTGTCGAAGGTGCATAGCTCCTAAACCGAAGCCATGGAAACTTGAAGATATCCACGTATCCTGCCACACGGTACCTGCGATTGAACGTATACTTCCATCCCCAATAGATGCCTTTCTCGTTTTGCGTATTGGTGTTTTCTGCAAACCCGCTGGAATAAAAGGTATAAAAATTCCTACCATAGCTTCGGTATAATAAGGATAAATCAAGCTTGGTTGAAAGGCCGGCCAGGATACCCGCACTGCCTCCAAAACCACCTGGCAGCGAACGCGCAATTTCACCAAAGAAAGAAACATTTTGAACCGTGTAATTGAGGTACAGCCCAATGTTTCGATTTACCTTTCCCCGAAAATTAAATTGATTATAAGCAGAGGCCGTGGGATGGACAGTTGCATTGAAAACGGTTTGATTAAACATAATGCCCGCATTCAAACCGCTGTGATCGTACTGAATTATGGTACCCCAATTTTTTTCTCCAATAATTTTTCGTTTCGCTAATTCATTTTCATTTCGATGAAAGCCTGTTGTCTGAAAAGCAGAAATTTTTTCCTCCTCATCATATGAGGTAAGTGTACCATCTTTCGTGACCTTGGAAAAAAAACCTGTAACCTGCAAGTGTTCTGTCGCTTTAACGGTAAATCCAATACCACGCATCGCTCCTCCTTCATAAGCAGAAGTGTAAGGCAGGAGCCCGATATTACTTCGCCTTATCGTTGTAATGGTTTCACCACCCTTACCCATTCCTAAGATACCTCCTAACATAAGGCCTTGGCCAAATTGAGTTTGATAGTCACCGAGAATCAGGTTTTTTAATTTGCCTTTGTTCTGAAGTTGCAGGTGGTATGAAAAATAATCAGCGCCGTAATATCGCGTAGAGGGACTCCACAGTATTTTTTCGCCTGGATCTTTTTCAGCCGTAAATCCCATACTGAAATCGCCTGGCCTGCTCGACCGGAACCGCAGGCATAATTTGTCGGGTGATCCCCTGAATTGTGAAATTTCCGGCCCTTTATGTTCAAAGCCACTCTTGGTTTGCAGGGTACGCTCATATCGCACTAAAAGATAATTGTCACCTTCTTTTTTTATTCGCTTTAAAAGTGAGGCATCAATCGTGTTGAGCTGGTCTCGAACAGTTACAAATGGAGCGACTTTATGAACGGTTGCTAAATCAAATTCTGGAACGGCCTGTAATTCGTAAACGGAAATAAAGTTTCCATTTTCTCTTCGGTAGTTCAGTAGCTGATTGATTTGAGATTCTGAAAGAAGTTTGATGAAGCGAAGATCCTCCGCGGTTGCTTTATTTAAGTTCAGAGGACTCGTAATGAGTTGGAGCAGATTTTCATAGAGTTCGTCATAATTGACATCGGCGTCGGGCAGACCATAAAGCTCGTCGGCCACCTGGCTAACATCAATTTCTTTCCGCGTAAATTCCTGGGCACAAACGCGTATAGCTGCGGCGATACAAAGGATGAATGGTAAGATTCTCATTTCCGCGCAACAAATAAATATCCCACGGTCGCCTGATGCCTTGATCCGAGCGAGAAATTATGTTGATAGGAATAATCCAACTTGAATTTTTTCGGACGAAATCCACATCCAAAAAAAGCTGCAGCAGGATTCACCTGAAAGCCAGTTCTGAATATAAACTTTTTATAGGGCTGGTATTCAACACCCGATTTCCATTTGACAGGATAGCTCAAGTCTTTTTCAAGCTCTGTGGTGATGAACGTTTGGGATGAGAGTTTGACAGCGCCGCCAACGATTAAAATGGTGGTAAGCTTTTCGTGTTCAAGGGTCGACAGGTTTGGTTGATTTAGATTTATAATGTGGGCTCCTACGGAAATTTTTTCCGTGATTTTGGCGATTCCGCCGAAGCTTAAGGTAAATACGCCTTTGGTTCCATAACCTTCAGCTTTGTACTGAATGTAATTAACTTTCAAGCCCAGCGATGCCAAACCAAATTCGTTGCTAAAACCTAACACGAGAATCTGTTCGCTGTATAGGCGATCGCCAAAACGAAATACGCCTGCGCCGGCCACACCAAAGTTTAATGGAAGAGCAATTACTGCTGCCATCCTATTAAATGGCTTGAATGACGGCTGTGCATCGCAAGCAAAGGAAACTGTTGTGTTTTCAATTTTGGCGAGCCCGCCGATGTTGTTAAAGATTGACCACTCGTCGTCAAGACACGATGAAGAATAAGCCAATCCACCCGCACGACCTCCAATTAATGTAGAAGAGCTTTGGGCTGGTGAAGTTGACGCGCATAGCAATAGCATGCCAACGGCGAATATAATACTGGTACACAACGGTTGTTTTTTAAGACTATTTTAAATAAAGTAATTCGAAAGATTAAATCAAGAAACTGAAACAATTTTAACCAGATAATCGATCGACTCTTGATCAAAATTCTTTTCTGATATGAAAGAAAAATCCATTTTCGCCTTCACCGTTGAAGGTGTACTCAATCCGAAGGACCGTGTCATAGGAGGCCACAATATCAACACCGCCGCCTGCACTCGTCAACAATTTGTCGGCCAGACGATTGCTGATTTCATAGTTGGGATATGCTTTTACATAGGCGAGATCTGAGTACGTTTTTATGAAAATGGATAGCGGAATATGTCTGAATTGGGAAATCGGCATTCGGTTCCACCGATAAACTTTATGAAAAATTCGTTTCTTTAATGTCAGTTTATTCAAAGCGTAAGTTGTCCCCTCGACAACATAAATTTCATAACCTCGCGCAAATTGCTTCCTGTATCCCATAGCCCCATAGTTGGCATAGGGAACATCGTCCGGTGTACTGATGTAACCGATAATATTGTTGGATAGGTAGAAATTGTTTCGTAAGGTCAAGGAATATGGAATAAGATACGCTGGCTTCCCATTTATTTAAGTCATCTTTGGCGGCGATCCCGCTTTTGAAGCAAGCAATGTGAAATAATGTCCGCGCAGGGGATAGCCAACATAGTCACGATGGTCAGAAATAAATTGGTACGTTATCATGCCATATCGCTGGGTAGTTTTATCATTACCGTAATAATTCGAATTTAATGATGGAATGGTGTCATTGATATTGTTGCTTCTGTATTCAACTTTAAGCGCGTGGGATACGTAAAAGGAATTTCGGTATGTATAAGTGATGCCACCGCCCCGCGTTGTTCGCAAGATATCATCCGTCCTTAAGAAACTCAAGTCGATGATCAACAGTGCGAAAGGCCAGGTTTTTTGTTTCGGTAAAGTCGGCGTCTATAATAAGACCATGCTTTTGCTTTTTATCGATATAAGGAAAGCGATAGGACAATTCAAATCGCCGTTGAAATCCGAATTGGGCAGTCAGTCTAAGGGTTTCATTTCGTCCGCGCATGTTAAATTGATACAACCGTAAGTCCATAGTTGACCCGGCTGAGGTCGTGGTCATAAGTTTGCCACCATTCATTGAAATTACGGTCTGATAATTCAAAGATCGGAGAGGGAAATGTGTACCAACGTTCATTCAAGATCGATCAGCAAGTCGATATGACCTTCTTCCAACTCCAGTGGTCTTATCTCGACCGTATTGAATAGTCGGGTATTGATTAGTTTTTTTTTGTCACGTTCCAGGATTAGCGGCAGGTCGAGGCTATTGATAACGTCACCCTGTCGGAGTGTAAGTTCTCGTAAAACTATTTGATCGCGTGTGATGCGGTTTCCAACTATGAAAACACGGTTGATATAAATAAGACGGCCTATCGAATCAGGCCTCGTGTAAATCGGTAGTTGAGTTACAATTTCGGGCAGGCCGATTTGTTCTTGCTGCGCAAAAAGATCAGAAGCAAGGATTGAGATTAGGACACATAAGATATTCGCACGCATCATGTACCGCTAAGACTCCCACAGGTGCCAACAAGTTTAAATTTACTTTTTCAATTCATTAATATCGGTGTTCTTTTTTCGATAGGAAAGTGCCAGAATAACAATTCCGGCAATTACACACGGTATGCTAAGAATTTGTCCCATGTTCAGGATCATGCCCTCCTCAAAGGGCTCCTGAACTTCCTTTAAAAACTCGAAAATAAATCGAAGTCCAAAACACCATATCAAGAATATTCCAAGTAATCTTCCTGCTGGTAAATTTTGTTTTTGCCGCGACCAAAGCCAAAACAAAAATAAGAAGAGAAACACACAGGAAATCGATTCATAAAGTTGCGCCGGATGGCGCGCGATTCCAAATGTGCTAATACGAGCGGCGACATCTCCATCTGTTAATACTTGTCCCCGGGTTTTGGTATTGTCGCCCGCTGCGTCAAAATACTCAGAATAACTATTCACCAATAAATTTCTTGCTGTGAAGTCGGTAAAGTCTCGTGGCTTATCGCCTGCAACACCTTTTTTGAAGAATAAATAAATATTCAGGGGAACGCGGCTCGAACTTGGCGCTGGTATTGAGTCATTTCGTTTTACAATAACAGATTCAACAATTCCCTCCCGATCGACTCTTGCATCTGTTAAGGCTTCCGTAAACCGATTGACAAATACGACACCCCAAGGTTTTGTAGTCGGCAGTCCTATAATTTCTGAATTAAAATAATTACCCAGGCGGATTAACGCTCCTGTAAGAGCAACCACGATCACAATTCTGTCGACAACCTGGAGGAAGGTCTGACCCGGTTTTTTCTTGCGACTGTAGATCCACAGGGCACTTAAAATTCCAATTGTTGCTCCATGACTGGCAAGACCCTGCAATCCCGTAAATCGGAATGGACTGAACTCAAAGGGCAAAAATATACTAAGGGGATTTTCAGTGATGATTTCGGGTTGGTAAAAAATAACATGCCCAAGCCGTGCGCCGATGATCGTTGCAATGACCATGTAAATGGTGAGGGTGTCAACGTCTTTTTCAGGCTTACCTTCCTGTTTATAAAAGTAGTACATGAATTGTTGGCTAATTAAAAAGCCTAACGCGAAGAACAATCCGTACCAACGAAGGGAAAAGCTACCGTATGAAAAGATCTCAGGACTTCCGTTCCAAATAATAAAATTCAGTATAGACATAAGGGGCAAATATAATCCGTTAAATGATATCCATTGATATAAGATCGATTTTTGGGGTTTTTTAGTATGTTTTTTCGTTAGATCTGCTCTAAAAGTTCCAGTTCTTCCAAAAAAGCTGAAGACAGAATGGGAAACCGGCACCATGTTCTGGGATCAACATTCAGGTCATCGAGGTGCAAGGAGGGGGCCAGCCGCTCCCTTTTCCATTGGTTGGCAGACCATAATCGGAAGAATTTCTTAATGTAAATCTTTAGCGGGTTGGATTCATAACTCCCCTTCATGGCATGATAAACTTCTATTGGCGACTTGCGGTATAAGATAGCGTGCCTTTCAATTTCTACAAGGATCGGATAAGGCATCAGATCTTGCTCGTCTGTTTGTTGTCTTTCCAAGGGACGGAGCTCTGCAGTAGGCTGAAGGTTATTTACCAGTGAGAGTCCGGGTTGATCCAGTGCTTTTTCCGCCCAACGTAACCATTGGATAATAAAAGTCTTGCTTAGTCCGGCGATCGGAGCAAAGCTTCCGCTCGTATCGCCATCCATGGTGGCATATCCCAGATCACCTTCACTTCTGTTGGAGGTGGTCAGCAACACAGCGCGTTTTGTGTTGGCCAGCATCCAGATAATCGGAGATCGCGTACGCGCTTGAATATTTTGAAGCGTGATATCATCTGTTTCCCACTGGAGTTTTCGACCGATGGCTTTTTCAATTTTGGACGTATAAGATGTGGACCTCTTCATCAATTTTCCAATGATGAAACTCCGCTCCTATAGATTCGGCCAAAAATTTGGCGGCATTGAAAGTGTGTAGACGAGGAATTTTCGGTGCCCTGATAGGCGCAGGAAAGAAGTTTGCTAACAGCGGATTTCCAGTGTGTCCATTTTGGGCAATCCGAGCGTCTTGCAAAATTGTGCAGATCCTAATTCATCCCAGGCCCTTTTAACCATCTCCGTGACCACGATGGCGCACATCGAAGAATCAGCACCCCCACTTAAGGAGAGGACAAAGCCATTGGTTTTGCTCTTGCGTATGTAATCAAACAATCCCAAAGAAATGGCTTGGGTCAACTCTTCATTTTTTTCCTTGTTGTCCGTTAAGGCAACAACTTGTGTCTTCGCCGGATTCTTAAAGTCTATCTCAGTACCTAATACATTATAGGATTTAAAAGAAAATCTTTTGTTGACGGCAACCAGTTTTCCCCGCTGCCCAATAATAATATCACCATCATAGATCATCCGTCCCGCTTCATTGCCTAACAAATTGGCGAATACATAGACACAGTTGAACAGCGACGATCCTTCGACTGACAACTTCCTGCTCCCGAAGTAAGCTTTTAACCATTGCAAAATGGCTGGCGCTTGGATTTAGAATCAGGTCAACGCCCCGCTCGAAGAGCCTATAACCGGGACGATTTTCATCCCGCCATCCATCTTCACAAATTTCAAAACCAAATCGAAGACCCTCGACTTCGTAAATGATATCTCCTACCTGAATAAGTTCTTCACCACGGATGATCATGGTGGTTTTGTTAGGCAACCATGGATCAAACCAACGGGGTTCATAGTGTACGCCGTCTCTCGCCAGGAATTGCTTCAACGTGATTCCGAGAATTTTTTTGTCGCTGATAACACAGGCGCCATTATAGGTGAGTTCGCCGATTCGAATGGGTAGTCCTACGGTTACCGTTATATTGTCACAAAAGTTTCGGATGTTGATAAGTTCTTCCCAGGCCCGTTGGGGAAGCCAGTCACTTAAGAATAAATCTTCACATCCGTAGCCCGTAATACACAATTCAGGCAAGCAAAGAATTTTAATGCCTTGATTTTTGGCTTCCTGTATCGCATCTATGATGTTTTTAGAGTTATTACGCCAATCAATAGGAATCTGATTGACAGTAGCTCCACCGACTTTAAGTTTCATTTTTTAAAGCTTTCAGCTTTCAGCATAACAGCTTACAGCTATTGCAGTTGTATTGAGTATCAGTAAAATCATAAGCTTTCTTCATGTCGTCAGCTGTAAGCTGTAACTGTGAGCTGTCAGCTTAACTCGCATCCAATAAATCCAGCATTTCACAGGTTTTGAAGGCGGCATCTTGTTCGGCTTTTTTCTTACTATTACCATAGCCGTTCCTTTAGCTTCCTTATTTACGAGAACTTGTGCAGTAAATTCTTTATGATTGCGACCTTTTTTTACGTTTAGGATTTCGAAACGGACTTCCTTTCCCTCCCGTTGTGCCCATTCAATGATTTTACTTTTGAAGTTGGAATTTGAGTTTACCAGATCTTCAACATCATAGTTGGGAATGATCAGTTTATCAATGACAAACTTTTTGGTCCGTCAAATAGCCTTTATCAAGGTAGATCGCACCCACGATTGCCTCAAGCGTATTACCAAGGATCACTTGTTGAAGGTGAGCATTTTTCTGATCGAACTGAACAATGTTGGCGACTCCAATTTTCGTGCCAGCAGATTTAATGCTTCACGATTAACAATCCGGGATCGGATTTCGGTAAGAAATCCTTCTGACTTAAAGGGGAATTTCTTAAAAAGATAGTCCGCTACAGCAGCGCCGAGGATGGCATCGCCAAGATATTCCAGGCGTTCATTTGATTCTTTGAAGCCAGAAGCCGTATTTTCTTTGGCGATAGAACTATGTACTGTGGCGAGGCGATAAAGTTCAAGATTAGAAGGAGTAAATCCTGCAATGTTGTGAATAGCCGACAAACAGCTTCTTATCTATTTTCGACTTTCCTTTCGGGATTTTAAGAATCTTCCAAACCAAGCGTCAAATCATTGAAAGTACGGCTGCTAATTTAACAATTCTCCATCATTAAATTAATTGAAGGGGTTGATATCATTACACCTTATGCTTCTTAAAAATAATGGAAAAATTATGGCCACCGAAACCAAATGTATTGCTTAACGCTACATCTACATTTCGTTGCTGTGCTTCATTAAAAGTGAGATTGAGCTTTGGATCCAGGCCTGGATCATCGGTGAAATGATTGATGGTAGGAGGAATAATGGATTGATTAATTGCAAGCAGGCAGGCAATACTTTCAATAGCTCCGGCAGCGCCCAGCAAATGACCTGTCATGGATTTAGTGGAGCTTATATTCATTTTATAGGCATGTTCCCCAAACACCTTTTGAATGGCCCTGATTTCTCCTAAGTCGCCCAGGGGAGTGGAGGTGCCATGAGTATTGACGTAATCTACTTCTTCTGGCTTTGACACCGGCTTCTTCCAGTGCATTGTACATTACTTTGGTAATTCCTGCCCCTTCAGGATGAGGAGCAGTGATGTGGTATGCATCGGCCGTCATTCCACCACCCAGTACTTCACCATAAATTTTGGCGCCGCGTTTTTTTGCGTGTTCATATTCTTCCAGGATCAAAGCGCCTGCACCTTCGCCCAGGACGAACCCATCGCGATCTTTGTCATAAGGCCGCGAGCTGTTTCTGGGGAATCATTTCGTTCCGAAAGTGCTCGCATAGCATTAAACCCGCCGACACCCGCTTCACAAACTGCCGCTTCCGAGCCGCCGGAGACGATAATATCGGCTTTGCCCAACCTGAGGTAATGTAAAGGCGTCGTAGATAGCATTGGTGGACGATGCGCAAGCCGAAACAGTTACAAAGTTGGGCCCCCGAAAGCCATATTTGATGGAGATATGACCCGCGCTCAGGTCAGGAATCATTTTTGGAATGAAGAATGGATTGAATCGTGGGGTACCGTCGCCTCTTGGCATAGGTCTTAACTTCTTCCTGAAAGGTTAATAACCCCCCGATACCTGATCCCCAGATTACCCCTACGCGGTCAGGATTAAGCTCAGCTAACGGGAGGTTTGAATCTTTAATAGCTTCATCAACGGCAACCATGGCATACTGCGCAAATGGATCCATTTTGCGTGCTTCTTTGCGATCCATGAAGTTGCCGATATCAAAGTTTTTTACTTCGCAGGCGAACTTGGTTTTATAAAGTGTGGCATCAAAACGTGTAATAGGCGCAGCTCCGCTTTTACCAGCTTTCAGGCCGTTCCCAGAATTCCTGGAAGCGTATTTCCGATGGGAGTGAGTGCACCAAGTCCTGTAACGACTACTCGTTTTAATGTCATGTTGAATGGGGTGTGATAAAAATGCGAAAGGAGTCAATTATTTCTTCACGTTTTGCTCCAGGTATGAAATTGCCTGGCCTACAGTTGAAATATTTTCAGCCTGATCGTCAGGAATCGAGATATTGAATTCCTTTTCGAACTCCATAATAAGCTCTACGGTGTCGAGAGAGTCAGCACCAAGATCGTTAGTGAAGCTCGCTTCGGGAGTAACTTCAGATTCTTCAACACCAAGTTTCTCGATGATGATCTGTTTTACTTTTTGTGCAATTTCAGACATGTTTTTTCGGTTTAATGATTTAAAAATCTGTGCAAATAAAGAGATTTGCCGCAATATTGTCAAACTTTTTTGATCTTGCTCAAACGAGTGAAAAGTCGCCTCGATAGGGTCCTGAAATGAAAAAAAATAAACTGGTCATCGAATATGAATTTGATTTTGAGTTGCTGGGTATACTTTCATCGGCTCGCGGCTACAAACTTGCCTGGGAAATCAACCAGGCTTTGGGTATTCAGCTGGTTAAACAGCAGGATTTGGTGGTAGGTTTTAAAAATAACGAGGAAAAAAGCTTTTCTTTTTATGCACACGAAACACAGCTCAATCGATTGAAACTGTTTAAAAATAGGCCTAGTGAACAAGAAAACGGAAAGTATTTTCTAATCCCTGAATTTCCTCACTATGATTTTATAATTTTGGCCGCCATGGAAGAGCAGCATGCGCATCACCATTTAATGCAACGGATCAGAGTCGATTACCGCCATTCAGTTCGTTGCCTCTATTCCGCTGGAAGGTCTGAAGTCAAAATCGAATTTTATTTTTTGATGCCATGCCATGCAGCTGTTCGCACATTCATTATTACGTATTACCTTAAACCTCTATGCTAGAAAAAGTATCGTTCAACAAGACTAAAATTGTTGCCACTGTCGGCCCAGCTTCAAATTCAAAAGAAATGCTCCGGGCGTTGATTAAAGAAGGAGTGGATGTATTTCGCTTGAACTTCTCCCACGGCACGCACGAAGATCATCTCAAAGTAATACAAAACGTCAGAGAGCTGAATAAAGAGTTGGGAACCAAGATATGCTTGCTTCAAGATCTGCAGGGACCGAAGATTCGCGTAAATGAAATGGAACCTAACGTGATCATTGAGCGCGGACAGGATTTGATTATCACCACACAAAGAAGCTACTTGGCAATAATAAGATCGTAAGCACTTCCTATAAGAACCTGCCAAAGGATGTGAAGGTAGGCGATATGATTCTTGATCGATGATGGAAAAATTGAATTGAAAGTTAAAGAAGTACGAAACGACGAAGTCCTGACCGAAGTTGTATATGGTGGATCTATTGAAATCCCGGAAAGGAATCAACCTTCCGTTTACAAAAGTTTCGGCTCCATCGCTTACGGAAAAGGATTTGAAAGATCTTGAATTTGGTCTTCAAAATGATGTTGATTGGATCGCCTTATCTTTTGTGAGAAAGGCATATGATATTCAATCGATGCGGGCTATTATCGATTCTCATAAGTCGGCTGCGCGTATCGTTGCTAAAATTGAAAAGCCTGAAGCCTTAAGCAATATTGATGAGATCATCGCGGAAACGGATGGTGTAATGGTTGCACGCGGTGACCTGGGTGTGGAAATATGGATGGAAGAAGTGCCGATGGTTCAAAAGATGCTGGTGGAAAAATGCAACAAAGCGGGTAAACCGGTTATTGTTGCTACCCAAATGATGGAAAGCATGATTGAAAATCCTCGACCGACCCGGGCAGAAACCAACGATGTAGCAAATGCTGTAATGGATGGCGCGGATGCATTGATGCTATCGGCCGAGACTGCTTCCGGTAAATATCCATTGGAAGTTATCCGCAGCATGGTACGCACGGTCGCTTCGGTAGAAAAAAATCCAAAGATCTATTATCACTTTAGGAACGTCGAAAAGAACTCGCCAAAATACATTCATGATAATTTCGTGCTGGCAGCCTGTAAACTGGCAAAAGATGTTGGGGCAAAGGCGATCGTGGGAATGACACAGTCAGGATATACGGCCTTCCAATCTTCTGCTTACAGACCGAATGCTAATATTTTTGTGTTTACTTCAAACGCATCGTTGTTGAATAAAATCAACCTCGTGTGGGGCTCTCAAGGATATTATTACGATAAAACAAATTCAACAGATGAAACCATATCGGATGTTGAAGCCACATTAAAACGTGATGGCCATGTGAAAACCGGCGATATTATTATCATTCTCGCCAGCATGCCAATTCATGAAAAAGCCAGGACTAATACGTTAAAGATTAATATCGTCAAGTAATCGGTAATCAGTAATCGGTAATCGGTAATCGGTGGTAATTCGTTAGTAAGTAGTAAGTTAGTAAGTAGTACACTTTGTGGCACTGTATTAGATTGGTAACCAATGTGCTTCTGATTACGTCGAATCTTTCAAAAACTTTGACTTCGATACTGATCACTGATCAGTCTACCAGTCTCTAAACCAACGTTTCACAAAGCGATCTCATACTCTCGTTACTACGACCTACCGATTACCGATTACTGATTACCGATTACCATTCAAAGAAGGCACCACCATCAACACCTCCTCACGCTCAACAACCACCAAACCGGGCGGATCTCCTTTTCTTTTACGCACAATTTTTTCGGTGTCACTGAAACAGGACATAGGGATTCATTTTTGCGTTTTGAGTAATAGGCTGCAAGTTCGGCTGCGCGCTGAATGACATCTTTTGGAAAGTTTTTTCCTGACTGATACTTAATGAGCACATGAGATCCCGCGACATCTTTTGCGTGGAGCCAAAGATCTTCTTTGTAGCCATACTTCAGGGTAAGGGTATCGTTGTTTTGAGCGTTTTTTCCAATCCAGATTTTGTAACCATTAAATTCCACTTCCCGATAGGGTAGGGATGCCACCTGCTTCTCTTTCTCTGGGGCTATTTCCAGGTTCCCCGTAATCTTTCGCAAATTTTTTATATCCTCAGCGGCTGCGATTTGTTCCAGCTGACGCGCGAGCGTATCTTTTTCCTGCTCTTTGCTTGATAAAATTTTTTGCAGGTGAGTGATCTCAATGTGTTGATTCTTTGCTTTCCTGTAAAAGATGGCGGCGTTTTTTTGCGGACTTATGTCCCTTTTAAGTTTTATCACGGTTGGATGATCGTCGCGATAAAAGTCTGGCAAAGTCACGCGCTCGGTGCCCGCAGGGATAGCGTGTAAGTTCGCCATCAATAGATCTGCCCACACTTTATAATTGTTGTCTTTTTCCAGTTCATGGAGCTTGCTCCGGATTTTATCCGAATAACTTTCTGACGCATGAAGCTTGGATTTTAATTCCGAGATGAGTGATGTCTTTTCCTTTGCGAAGGAATCTTGCTGCGTATAATAAATGAAGAACTCATGTAATCGCATGCACAGGGTCATCAAATTTTTTGATCAATTTGCCAAACTCCAGCAGGGAAAAAAATATTTTGCCTGCCGCTTCCCGAATGGCGTAAATTGGATTGTTAAGTTGATCGCGAACCTGCAGGATGGCTTTCCATTGTTCTTGCATTGAAAGGTTTTCGTAATTCTTAGCCTTCAGATACTTCCACACAATTTTCCCAAAGGTGAAGTAGAGATTTTCCGATTGATGGTGATGTTGTACAAAATTTTCATAGCTCCAATCGATCACCCTGTCTAAATCAGTCAAGCGTAATGACTCATCTTCGGGAATGTTGTTTTTAAAGATTTCGGCAACAATGCCATCCTGAAAAAGAATAACATTGGACCTGTTCCCATGCATCTTGAAAAGCAACGAAATGTTATTGCTGAAATTGATGGTAAAGCTTCTTTCGTTTTCATACTGTCGGATTCCTTCGACACGTTGTCCGATCAGTTTTTCAAAGAGATCAATACTATTTCTTCGCGCCCGATGAAAATTTTCGGGAAATGACAAACAAGAAAAAGAAGGCGACAAACTTGCTCTGATAAAAAAAGGTGAATCCTGTCGTTCAAATCGGACAACCAATTCGTCTTTGTTCTGACTAAAACATTCGGAAACAACGGACAATCTAATCGCCTTTTCCAAAGCTGGGGTGAGCTGACGAAGAAAGTAGTAGTTATTGTGCATGACCGTTATCCGTTATCCGTTAATAGTTATCCGTTGTCCCGCTCAATCGTACGTGATAGGACAAATATTTCACAAGTTATTGATACAATATTGGATTGTCTTGATTTCCTTCCTACCGGACCGGATAACGGATAACGGATAACGATCTATCCCACGTCTCAACTGCAGCCCATCATAGGCCAACATAACATTCGCTGGTAGTTCTTTAGATACCTCCGCATGGGTGCCAAGTTTATGGCTTATATGTGTAAGATAGGTTTTCTTCGCTTTGATTTTTTCAATCACTTGCAATGCTTCTACCAAATTAAAATGCGAAATGTGAGGTTCACGTTGCAAGGCATTTAATACCAGGATTTCTGTCCCCTTTAGTTTTTCAAACGTTTCTTCGGGAATAAAATTAGCATCCGTGATATAGCTGAAGTTTCCAAACCGAAAGCCATGCACGGGCATTTTCAAATGCATCACTGGAAGCGGGAGAACCTCGATTCCATTAACGGAAAATGGTTTGTCGTCAATGAGGTGAAACAATAATCGTGGGATGCCCGGATAGGTATCTTTCATGAATGCATAGGCATATTCAATTCTTAATTGATCCAATACAGGCTGCGTACCATATACCGGCATGTCCATCTTCTGCATGAAATTATAGGCCCGGACATCGTCAAGGCCAGCTGTATGGTCACGATGCGCGTGGGTAAAGAGAACGGCATCGATTCGCTTTACACGTTCGCGCAACATCTGCTGTCGGAAATCAGGACCGGTATCTACGACAAAACTTTGACGGGATAATTCTATGTGAATGGAAGACCGTAGTCGTTTGTCACGAAAATCAAGGGATGTACAAACTTCACAGGTACAGCCGATCACCGGAACGCCCTGTGATGTACCGCTTCCCAGAAATGTAATTTTCATGCGCTCTTAATTTTAAAACAAGCGCATGAACTCAATCCACTATCAGAAATGGTGGTTAAAATTAGAACTGACACAGGCATTTTAAGCCGCTTGAAATTGTTGAATAAGTTCTTCGTAGAGTTTCTGACTTTTTTCGGTAAAACGGGAGCCATCCAGCACAATGCCCTTCAGAATTTCCATCAACGCGTTGATCTTACCCTCAGTCGTATAAAATTTATTAACGATGATGATTTTTTGATCCTTCAAAACACAATATCCTGACTTAAAATTACCTTTCTCGTACCGAAGCGTATAGTCAGACTCGGCAATCATATCCTCCAGCTTGGTCAGAAATGGTATTGTATATTTAATCATGCTTTATTCAAATAATTAACGGGCGAAAGATAAGAAAAATTTGGTGTCTTTGGCTCATTAAGCAGTGCCGGGATTTTGAGGAAATCGTCCATCACGAAACGGATTACCACGCTGGATACGGGCATAATCCACCACGCACAAGCTGTTGGCTCTAAGCTGTAAGCTGACAGCTTTTTAACTATCTTTCCAGGCTTGGAGAAGAGTAACAAAACGTTAATTGTTGTTGCAGGGCCAACGGCAGTGGGCAAAACGGCGGTCGCTATAAAACTTGCGCAGGCATTTCGGACGGAGATTATTTCGGCTGATTCCCGCCAAATTTTTAAGGAACTGACCATTGGTACCGCAAAACCCTCGGAAGCCGAATTGGGCTTGGTATCCTCATCACTTTATCAATACCCATTCCATTACGGAAGATTATGATGCTGCGCAATATGGCCGCGATGCCCTCGCTTTAATATCCAAGCTTTTTGAACAGCACGACTTCTTAATACTTTGTGGTGGCTCCGGCCTTTACATACAAGCTGTTTGCGAAGGGTTTGACGATATTCCCGAAATTCCTGTTGGTGTTCGTGAAGAATTAATTCAACAGTATGAGCACCATGGGATAGGATGGCTTCAGCGTCAAATGCAACAATTGGACCCTGAACATTTTCAGGAGATCGATCAAAAAAATCCCCACCGCCTCATTCGTGCGCTAGAGGTAAAGTTAGCGACTGGTTTTTCCATTGCATCTTTCCGCACGAAAAATAAAATCGTCCATCCGTTCTCCATTGTTAAAATTGGATTGGAACTTCCGCGGGAAGATCTTTACCGTCGCATCGATGAACGCATGGATATGATGATCAAAGAAGGTTTGTTTGAGGAAGCCAAAAACCTCTACGAGCAGAGACATCGGCGAGCTTTGCAGACGGTTGGTTATCAGGAGATTTTTGATTTTATCGATGGTAAGTATGAAAAGGAGGAAGCCGTTCGCTTGTTAAAACGAAACTCCAGGCGGTATGCAAAACGTCAGCTTACGTGGTTTAAGCGCGATGCAGATATGCATTGGTTTTCAAGTCATGAGATTGAAAAAATTATACGAGTTTATTAGTCGTCAGACCACTTCAAGTGGTCTGACGACTTTCTAGAAAAAAATGAGTAAAAAAGTTTTAATCATAGCATACTACTGGCCTCCGAGTGGGGGAAGCGGCGTTCAACGCTGGCTTAAGTTTGTAAAGTACCTTCCTCAGTTCGGGTGGGAACCATATGTTTTTACACCGGAGAATCCCTCATTTGCAATTCGTGATGAGTCTTTGTTGAAGGATGTTCCCGTTGAAGCGGAAGTAATTCGTTTTCCCATCTGGGAGCCTTACGAGTCTTTTTCGAAGCTCTCGGGTGCGATGGGTCAGAGAAAATCAGCAAGCCCTACAGATTTTGTCTCAACAAAAAACCAGTTCCTTATTTCAGCGAATAAGCACTTTTATACGTGCTAATTTTTTTATACCCTGACCCGCGCGTTTTTTGGGTCCGGCCGTCGGTAAAATTCCTCAATGATTTTTTGAAAGAAAATGGAATCCGAACAATCATCACGACGGGACCGCCTCATAGCATTCATCTGATCGGATATAATTTGAAAAAGAAAAATCCATCCCTCCGTTGGCTGGC
The DNA here is from genome assembly GCA_963739105.1 of uncultured Bacteroidota bacterium. Taxonomy (GTDB): domain Bacteria; phylum Bacteroidota; class Bacteroidia; order Cytophagales; family Cyclobacteriaceae; genus Chryseolinea. The sequence continues at coordinate 77,333 of CAVTZI010000045.1, forward strand.
TGATTTTCGCGATCCCTGGAGTGAATGGGGATTGCTCGATAGTCTTGAAGGTTAGTGCGCCCATCCGAAGTATCCATCGGAAATTGGAGGCAAAAGTGCTGACGAGGTGCTGATAAAATCATAACGATTACACCCTTTTACGTCAGAAGATTTGAAGCGCTTGCCCAACGAAAGGTTACATTACTTACAAACGGATATGATGAAGACGATTTTAAAACATTAGTGATTCAACCCACTGAAAAATTCATCATTCGTCACGTAGGCATTGTGAATGAGAAATGTGATCCAAAACCGTTTATGGTGGCGATCCAAAAATTAATGGCGGACAATCCGGATTTTAAGTCGAAGCTGCAAATTGATTTTGTGGGGGAGGTTCATTCACATTTTAAAAATTTTGTTCTGGATTCATCGGAGCTTTCGTCCGTCACAACGTTTACACCCTCCGTTCCGCATGACCAGTTAATTTCAATGTATGGGCAATCATCGTTGTTGCTATTAATTCTTACAGGTTATAAGGATGCTGAAGGATATATGCCCGGTAAATTATTTGAGTACCTGGCAACCGGTTTGCCTGTTATGGGCACTGGTCCTACAAATGGAGATGCAGCAAGATTATTATCAGTTGCAGGGGCGGGTGAAATGATTGAAGGGGAGAACCAGGAAAGGATTAAGTTGAAGGTTTTAGAATATTTTACCGCATGGAGTACAGGGAGCATAAAAATCCAGGTCGATGAAGTTCAGAAATATTCCAGGAAAAATATCACGAAGGAATTAATTGAATTATTCTGATCTTCAAGAGTCATAAATAGCTTTAATTGCAGTCTGAATCCGTAAAGGTTGATTAGTAAAGGTTTTATTAAGAGTTCCGTGATCTACACACTGGCCGGTGCGTTGCCGATGGCCAGTGCACTGATTTTACTCCCATTTTATATTCATCATTTATCAACCGAACTATATGGTGCTTTAAACATCTACCTCGCATTTTCGTTGCTTGTCCAAATCTTCGTCACGTTTAGCTTTGATACTTCGCTGTACATTCATTTCCATGAGTTCAAGAATGATTTCAAAAAACTTTCCGTATTCGTGAGCTCAGCTTTTATTTTTATGGCGATCACGGGGATTGGTCATAGGTTTAGCCTTTTCACTCTTGGGTGACTTCATGTTTAAGGTTGCCTTGCCGAAGATTGAAGAAAAGGGATAAAATTAAGTAATAGATATAAAAATAAAAGATGAGTTAAAGAATAAGGAAAGTTTTTTGAAATAATTTTTGATTAATGGAAATGAATGTAAGAGAGATATTAAAAGATGAAAGTGAAGAAGATTTGGAAAAGAAAAGGAAATAGTAGGTAGATGTTTAAGGTAAATAAAGTTAAGTTGATAAATGATGAATATAAAATGGGAGTAAAATAAGTGTAATGGTATAGGTAAAATAAAGGTGAATGTGTAGATAAAGGAAATATTAATAAAATATTTAATAATAAATATTTAAGGATATAAGAATGAAATTAAAGTTATATATGAAAATAGAAGATAAGAATAATAAAATTAATTATTTAGTGATATTTTTATAGGAATATTTATGAAATAAATAGAAATGGATTTTTAAAGATAAATGTTAATATATGAGTTAAAATATTTTGAAAAAATAAAATTAATATTTAAATGGTTATATAATTAAATAATTTAAAATGTGAATGAAAATGATAATAATATAGATGAGTCAATGTAGGATAGGAAAAGAGATTATAAAAGGTAAAAAGGTAGAAAGGTAATAAAATAATTTAAAGGGAATATATATTAAAAAAAATTTATAAAATGTAAGAATTAAAAGAAAAAAAGATGATTTATAATAAATAGAAATTAAATGGTAAAGGGGAAAGGAAGGTGTAAAAGTTGTGAAGGAAGAAAGGTAAGATGATAAAAGAAAAAAATTTTTAAAATGAGAATGGAAATAGATTAAAAAATAAATGTGAAGATATGAATTAAATAAAGGATTATATAAGATTAATTTTTGGATAGATAAGATAAAAGGTTTTGGATGAAATATATAATTAAAAATGAGAAAGTGAAGAATGATAAATTTTTAAGTGGGTTGAAAATGGAATCAGAACCGTGATAACTACCGGACCGCCCCACAGCATTCACCTGATAGGGTACAAGTTGAAGTATAAAAATCGATCCCTTCGATGGTTGGCGGATTTCCGCGACCCCTGGAGTGAATGGGGACTGCTCGACAGCCTGAATGTGAGTGAGCCAATTCGAGAGCATTCATCGGAAGCTTGGAAGTTAAAGTTCTGAAAACGGCTGACAAGGTTATAACAATCACTCCATTCTACGTTAGAAAATTTGAAGCTCTTGCACAAAGAAAAGTAACATTGCTAACCAATGGATATGATGAGGAAGATTTTAAAACATTTGTCGTTCAATCGCCTGAGAAATTTACCATTCGGCATGTGGGCATCGTAAATGAAAGATGCGATCCGAGACCACTTATGACCGTGATTGAAAAACTAATGGCGGACAATCCGGAGTTCAAATCGAAGCTTCGCGTTGACTTCGTCGGTGAAGTCCACTCACAGTTTAAAGATTTTGTACTGGCATCATCAGGAGCTTTTGTCCGTCACGACCTTTACACTGCATCCGTCACCCATGAGCAATTGATCCCCATGTATGGGAAATCCTCGCTGTTGGTATTAATTCTTACCGGTTATAAAGACGCTGAAGGCTATATGCCCGGCAAACTGTTTGAGTACTTAGCCACCGGGTTACCCATTCTGGGAGTTGGACCCGCAGGTGGAGATGCAGCAGCACTGCTAGCGTCTACCGGGGCAGGTGAAATGATTGAAGGTCAGAATCAGAAAAGCGATTGAAGATGAGAATTATGGAATGTTTTTCAGCCTGGAAGATAAAGGAATCGCGACTGTCCTAGGACGATGAAGTTTTGAAGTACTCAAGAAAAAATATCACAAAGGAATTAATTGAATTGTTCTGATCTTCATTCGTCATAATTCACTTTAATTGCAGTCTGAATCAGCAAAGGTTGATTAGTAAAAGCTTCATTAAGAGTTCTATTATTTACACGCTGGCCGGAGCCTTGCCGATGGCAAGCGCCCTTATCCTACTTCCGTTTTATATTCATCACCTATCAACGGAAGTGTATGGTGCTTTGTCGATTTACCTCGTGTTTTCACTCCTCGTTCAAATCATCGTGACATTTAGTTTTGATACTTCTGCTCTACATACACTTCCACGAGTTCAAGAATGATTTCAAAAAACTTTCTGTATTCGTTAGTTCCGCTTTTATTTTTATGGTGACTTACGGGAATTGTCATTGGTCCTGGTCTTCACAATTTGGGTGACTTAATGTTTCAAGGTTGCGTTACCCGGGAAAAATATTTCGTTCTTTCCCTATGGCCTGGCTTCTGTTGGTGCGGGCGCATTTCAAGCCTGTTTAAAGTGCATAGCAGCTTATTGCAAAGCCGGGAGAAACCCGAAACTTTCTTTTGGTCGAATGTTTTGTCATTCACGATGATTGCATCCTTTACGATCATCGGATTAGAACTTTATCCCTAATTCGCTCATGGGGCCTGTAGTCGGTAGGTTGCTTGCAGCCATTATTGCTGGAATTTGGGTTTTAGCAAGGATCTTTCGGGAATTTGGATTTCGGTATGATTTTACCTGGCTTCGATCTTCGTTTGGTTTTAATACCTACACTTTTATTTATCAGATTCTTCAATGGATCATAAATTATTTTGATCGGATCGTAATGCTTTTGATATTGTCGCTTGCGGATGTTGGTGTATATGTTTTTGCAACACAATGTTTGATTGTGCTTGAATTATTAATGAACAGCTTGCACAATTCGTTTTATCCAAAAGTCGTAAGCGCTGTGATGGAATCAGGCACGAAAAACAGTCAACCCAGCATATAAACAGGTATTATCATGGACTGACTGCCATCATCATGCTATCAGCGTGTATGGGGGTGCTCATGCTTCCCATGGGCCATCGAGACATTTGTGCATAAGCATCATACCAGGAGACAATTCCCTACTTGCCATTTCTGGCAACGATATATTTCTTTCGAACGATGAGGCTTTATTTCACGGTGCCATATGGCATATTGAAATACACAAAACCACTTGCCAGTCGATCTACGTTATCGTGGCGGCTATTAAAATTATTTTGATGATTTTGCTTATGCCTTCGTTTGGAGTATTTGGCGTTATCATAGCAGCGTTGACTGGCGCGGCATCGAAATAGTTTTGCTTCGAAACGGAATAAAGATATGTTTGGTTCCGGTTTAATTTTTTCAAGATTGTCGGTGCGCCAATGATTTTATTTATAATGATCATTGTGTTGGAGCCGATGATGGGTAAAAGTTATCCTTATACCATTCACTTTGTTTATTTGTAAGTTGTGTCGGCCTGTTATGGTGGGCATACCGGAATGAAATTCAGTTACTCAATCCGTTACAGTCCCGATGAATAAAATTTGTAACATTGCGATACGATTAGTCTTACTTTGTACGCTTAAATGATACCAGTTACGAAACCCTTTCTTCCACCGATTCAAGAATACGAAAAATACCTTCAAGGCATCTGGACCCGTAATTGGCTGACAAACAACGGTCCCTTGGTCAATGAACTGGAGCTCGCGTTAAAGGAATATTTGAAGATCAAGCATTTGCTTTTTGTAACCAATGGGACAATCGCCATACAACTTGCCATCAAGGCCCTTGGATTAACAGGTAAAATCATAACCACACCTTTTTCATATGTGGCTACAACCAGCAGTATCGTATGGGAGGGTTGTGAACCCGTATTTGTCGACATTGATCCGGGTACCTGCAACATTGATCCCTCAAAAATAGAAGCACGCTATCAAACCTGATACCTGCGCGATACTTGCCACGCATGTATACGGAAATCCCTGTGACGTTGTAGCCATCGATGAAATTGCAAAAAGAAAAAACCTGAAGGTTATTTATGATGGAGCCCATGCTTTCGGTGTGAGGTTGAATGGTAAATCAATTTTTGAATATGGTGATATAAGCACCTGTAGTTTTCATGCGACGAAACTTTTTCATACGGTGGAAGGAGGAGCAGTGGTAACAAATGATCCGGACCTTTTGAAACGAATGGCCTACCTTAGAAATTTTGGACACGATGGCCCTGAACGTTTTGCAGAATTGGGAATCAATGGAAAGAATTCGGAATTCCATGCGGCTATGGGGCTCGTCAATTTGAAGTACGTCGATCAGATTATTGCGACCCGAAAAATTTGTCGGCGCATTACGATAAATTCCTCACCAGACGTTCCAAGGACATAAACCTACATCGTTTCCGGACGTTACATACAACTATGCTTATTATCCCGTAATTTTTAATGAGGAAAAATTATTGGTAAAAGTAGTTGAAACGCTTGAACCAAAATTGGATCCACCCCAGGCGATATTTTTTTCCGTCGTTGGAGGACTTGCCCTATATACATCAGAAATCGCGATGTGAAGTTGTAGACTTCATCGCGAAACGCGCCCTTTGCCTTCCACTTTTTGATACGCTTACAACGGAAGAGATTGATATGATATTCAGAATCATATTACGTGTTCAAAATAATTAAGCGTATGCAGTTTAAGGGTGGACACTTCAGGACAGCAGCAACGTTAGGTGGACGAAGAAGTAATCTTTCGACCTTGAAATTTTCCACGAATGTGTAGCCCATGAACTTACACATTGTCCCGGATAATACTTTTATCAATAAATTTTGTGAAAATCTGCACGAACTTGGTCTATGGGAGAATAATAAGATCATTGTAAGATCGAATGACAATTCCTTAAATCCATAAAGCACAATCTCCTTTTGCCCCCTTTATACTCAATCATTTTCAGTCATTGGTAGGAGACACATTCGACGATATACAAAGTATTCGTGCATTATTTGACACCACTGTTTATCGATGGGTTGCCAAACATCAAATTTCGGGAAGTTAATTGGATGGTTTGGGGTGGTGACCTGTACAATCTTCCAGCGTTAGATCAAGTTATGCTATGAACCTATGACCTGGCAAAATATGTGAAAAAGAATCGGTCAGGCGCAGAGCGGCTTTATAATTTGAAAATTAAGTTGACCCAAAGTGCATTTCCGGCAAAGAGCATACTCAAAAATAAAAAATGTACTTACCTGGATGGACGAGGAATATAAATTTGCCCTCACACCACTTACCCGTCGACGCTGAGTCATAAATTTTTCTTTTATGAAAATCAGCTTCCCTATAGATCAACTGGATCCATTGCTGCAATCAGTGTCACAACTCCAGAAAAGCGTTCACTTATCCTTGGTAATTCTGGATCACCGACCAACAACCATCTCGATGCGGTACAATTTCTAGAAGATAATCACGTGCAGGCCGAATTTGCTCTTCCCGTTTCCTATGGAGACAAGCGCTACATATCCTTTCTGAAAAAGCGAAATTAAGTTTAATTATGGTAAAGTAGAATTTGTGGATCGTTACATGGCTTTTGAAGAGTATTTAAATTTTTTAGGGTCGACTTCGATGGCTTGATAATGAATACCGTTCGACCACAGGGCTATGGAAATATTTTAATGATGATGTACATCGGCAAGCCAGTTTTTTTTAACTCGAAAAATATTTCATTGCCGGATTTAGATGCTACGGGATTGAAATGGTTGCCTTTCGAAAGTTTAAAATCGATTGATGGCCTTGAGAATGCGAATAATAAGGAAGCCGTAATGAAATTGCTTTCGCATGAGCGGTTGTTAAAAGAGTATCAAATTCTTTTTCATTAATGTAAATTGAGTTTGTGTTATATCATTTTTACGGCGCTCAAACCGGTAAGGGAAAGTTTTCTTATTTTCAATGAAACGCAAGAATTTATACTTTAGATTGTGGAATATTAGATAAATATGGACATCAGTAGATACGGAAAAGTGTTAGTTCTTGCACCTCACACAGATGATGGTGAATTAGGTGCTGGTGGAACGATTGTACGATTAATTGAATCTGGAGCGGAGGTTTTTTATGCGGCTTTTTCGACTGCGGAGACATCAGTACCAGAGGGCTTTCCTAAGGACATTCTGAAAACTGAGGTGAAAAACGCTACCCTTAAACTAGGAATAGCCAGTGAAGATTGCTAATATATAATTACGAAGTCCGCAAGCTTAATTATGTAAGGCAAGAAATATTAGAAGAACTGATTCGCCTTCGTAGACAAATAGATCCAGACTTGGTGCTTTTACCTTCATTGAATGATATACATCAGGACCATAGTACTATAGCCCATGAAGGGCTCCGAGCATTCAAACAAAAGACAATTCTCGGGTATGAGCTGATTTGGAACAATTTGACTTTTAGTACAAGTTGTTTTGTTAAGTTAGAAGAGAGACACATTAAAAAAAAATGTGAAGCGCTAAAGGAATATGCTTCTCAGCAGCACAGAGATTATATCTCTGAAGAATTTGTTTATTCCCTAGCGACTGCCAGAGGTGTTCAAATAGGCAATAAATATGCTGAGGCCTTTGAAGTAATAAGATTAATATTTTAAGTAATGGGGATAAAATTAAATGATATTTTAAATAGGCTTCCCGCTGTAGAAGTAATCGGTAATACTAATAAGGTAATTACAGCGGTGGTTTCGCCTACGAAGAAAGATATTGATGAGGGGGAAATCATGTGGATATCCGAAAAGAATATTGATTTATTAAAGGAAATAAATCTTGAGAAAAATTATTTGTAGTGCGGCAGCCAGGAATAACTTTAAACAGACTTGTACTTATTTGTTAGTAAATAATCCGAGATAGTATTTCTTGCAAATTCTCGAGAACTTCTTTGTGGAGAGAAGAACTTCCCGTGATTTCTAACCAAAGTTTAATTGACCCAACGGTTAAACTAGGCAAAAACGTTTCAATAGGTTCCGGGGTTATTGTTGAACGGGATTGTGAAATTGGTGGACGAGACCATCATCGATTCGAACACTGTAATTAAACGAAAAACAAAAATTGGAAACCGCGTTAAAATCGGCGCCAATAATACAATTGGCGGAGTTGGTTTTGGCTATGAAAAGAATGAAAGCGGTCAATTTGAACTGATTCCACACATCGGAAATGTTGTAATTGAAGATGACGTCGAGATCGGTAATAATAGCGCAATAGACAGAGCCGTTTTAGGTAGTACCCTAATAAGAAAAAATGCTAAGATTGATAATCTCGTGCACATTGCGCACGGGGCGTAGAGATTGGTGAAAATTCTTTAATTATTGCTAACGCCATGATTGCCGGAAGCGTCGTTGTAGGAAAAAATGTTTGGGTAGCTCCCTCCGCCTCTGTGCTTAATAAATTAACCATCGATGATCACGCGACCATAGGAATGGGAGCGGTTGTGATAAGCAACGTTTCTCCATCGCAAACTGTAGTCGGAAATCCAGCAAGGGACATCTCAAGTTTAAAAAAAAGTAATTAGGATAATTGCCTAAGCATTTTGAGTAACAGAGCTTTGTTAATATCCGAATTCATTTCCTCAGCCGCATGTTGCGCGTTTTCCTTAATTTCATGATATCTGCCGTCGTTAGCTTGTTTAATTCTTGAGCGAAGCCTTGCGCAGTGAAATCTTTTGATACAATACCAATTTTATATTTGTCTGTTATGTGAGCGATTTCTTTTAAAGGACCAACTGCCATTCCCATTCTTGCTTGAATACAGTCGAATAGCTTGTTAGGGAGGCCATTTTTATAATTAAAATTAACGGGAGGCACAAGTATAATTCCCATGTCGTAATGCTTATTAAGAAAGGCTATAATTTCCAACTTTTAAGCGCAGGCGGACTTCTTATTCTTCCAGTGCGCGATGCTTATTTTTAAATTCTTCAAAATATGCTCTGGTTTTTTTTGAAGAATTTTCGGGCAACATATAAATAAGATCGAGGGATATCTGTCATCCAATGTATTAAAAAGATTTGACCATTAGGTCGGGGCTACGTGACAAAGTAAAAATTCCATGATGCACAAGTTTAATCGTGTTTCCCTCTTGAATTTTTTTGTGGAGACAGTTGAAAATAGTTAGCTGCATTTGTAATTACAATTGGCTTTATTCCAAAGTGAATTTCGTATTCATTAGCTAGCCCATTATTTATGGTTGACATACCATCCACTTTTCGGAATGTATCTGTTGCATAGATAAACGTTGAACCGCCTGAAAAAAATGCGCCAGTATAATCTATCTTAAATTGCCGTGGGGCGTACTCATGCGCGTCAAAAAAAATTTTAAGATTTTGAATTCGAAATTTTAAAAGCTAGTGGAAGGCTTTCTATATATTCGCGATGTGATATCATATCAAATCCTTTGTTCAGGTCGGCAGCATGTTTATGATAGGGGAAAAGTATACGATAAGCAACGTCATGCATCCCTAGAAGAAGGAAAATAGAGCATATGGCTTTTTTTAAAAACGTAAGTTTTGTCGGCTGGACTTTTAATAAATTTTAACGCCAGGTGAGTCATAGGCATCAAAGCAAAAAACTGTAACGTCGTAGTGATCTTTTATAAAGTTAACCTGACGTGTTACACGAGCATCCGACTTCAGATTAGAAAAGGCCAGAATCAGAATACTCTTCATGAACGTTTGCTTATTTGTTGATTGCAAAATGTTATTTCAGGTTAAATTTAGCATTAGTAGGTTAACTTTTTTTTGAAAAATTAATCCGTTATATTTGCTGTATTTTAAAATAGTTATGCGTAGTATTTTCTTGTGTTTCTTCTCTCTTTTTCTTCCTTCTTTTTTGTATAGTCAAACCGATAATATAGGGTCGGGTCATGCCATTAGTTTTGATGGGATCGATGATTATATTGATCTGGGTAACATTTATGATGACCTGTCCCTACCGTTTTCAGTTTCTGCATGGATTTATATAGACCCTGAAACAACTGTTGCGGGCCCTGTGTTTGTGAGTCCAGGATAACCCCGATCCGATCTATAATGGGTTTTGGTTTTTGCCACACCCACTGCCTTATTTATCGAGTATGGTGATGGTCGTGGTGAAAATCTTCCTGCATACCGTAAAGGGAAGACGACACCGGTTTCATTTATGAAAGGCAGATGGAATCATGTATGCGCTGTCATGAAAGGAGCTTACGACATTGATTTGTATGTTAACGGCTTTAACGTTGGCGGCGGATTTCCGGTGACTCTGATCAGCCCATGGCCTCCGCATTCCCCCGAATGATGTTGCAAAAGTTGAAGATACTTTTTATCCAAAAACGGAATCACTTATCGGTTTAAGGGAATCATGGATGAACTACGGGTCTGGAACTATGCGTTAACGGAAAATCAGGTTCGACAGACCATGTGCAAGAAATTAACCGGACAAGAGCCCGGCCTGATCGGATACTGGACCTTTGATGAAACCACGGGAAATATTTTAAACGATAAATCTCTAAAACATTTTAATGGACTATTAAAAGGTAACCCTAAACGAGTTTTCTCCGGCGCTCCGGTGGGCGATCAGAGCGTTTTTACTTATACTAACACATGGACTGGCAAATCATTATCCCTAATTGATAATGATTATAAAATTGCTGTCGATAACATTCGTGGTAACCCGGAAGGAATTCACCTTTATTCTGTAAATAGTATACCTAGTCAAACAGCAGGCCTGAATTTATCGGACATAAATGAACCGTATTTTGGAGTATTTGTTGCAATGGGACTGACGATAATTTGTTCGATGCTTCGCTCACCTACAAAGGCACTGAATCATGTGAAGTATTTAGCAGAGCGGACAATAGTATCTCTGCCTGGACGACAGCTAGTCTTCCGCTGAAAGTAATTGCAACGCAGCGAATTTATTTTTTTGCCTGGAACTCCCGTCAACTTAAATCTCGGCGCAGATAAAGTTTTATGTGGCGCATCGTCTCACACGTTGAGTACAGGCATCACCGACCCAGAAATTTCATTTCAATGGAGTAGTGGTCAAAATACTCCTCAAATCGTTGTAACTAAAACCGGTAGTTACTGGGTTAAAGCCTCCTCAAGTTGTGGCAGCATTTCGGGTACCGTTAATATTATTATTGAAAAAATTCCAAAAGACATCGCGTTTCCTGAGGATGAGGTTCTTTGCACTATTAGTCCGAGGATTCTCAATCCGGTAAGTGATACCGAAGGTTTGGATTTTACGTGGCAAGATGGTTCTAAACTACCTACCTACGAAGTTACCGATTTTGGCAGTATTGGGTCGTAGTTAAAAATGCATGTGGAGAAGTCCGAGGTTCAATAAATTTTTCCAAAATTAATTTTACTGAGGGAGCAATTCCGAATGTAATTACACCAAACGGTGATCCATATAATGAACGTTTTTTAGTAGACGAAAAAATAAAAGGACTTGTCTCTTTCGAAGTGTTCAACAGATGGGGAAGCCTTATATACAGTGCACCTCAATACAATAATGATTGGAGCGGAGCGAATCTTGCAAGTGGAATTTATTTCTACAGGCTTTTGGGAAATTGTATTGAGAGAAAAAAGGATCGATAAGTATCTTAAAATAATTCAATACTAACTTTTCAATCGGGAAGGATTATCCTTCAAGAAGGCTTCCCACGATTTGCTCTTGCTTTTTATTTCTGCCTTTTGAAAGTGATGGCAAACAGCTACTGCTAAGGCGTCTGTTGCGTCTAAAAGCTTCGGCAGTTCTTTGATCGTAAAGAGGGTCATTAACATCCTGGCTACTTGTTCTTTGGAAGCATTGCCATTGCCCGTTACAGACTGCTTCACACGTTTCGGGGCATACTCTACAATGGGAATTTCGCGTGAAAGGGCAGCAGACATCGCCACACCTTGAGCTCTGCCCAATTTGAGCATGGATTGAACATTCTTTCCAAAGAAAGGTGCTTCCAGCGCTACTTCATCAGGGTGAAAATCATCAATGAGACTTAATACGCGCTCGAAAATCTTTTTCAGCCGAAGTTCATGACTTTCATATTTGTTTAAGTGAATGACGCCAAACTGAAAAAGGTCAATTTTTGATTTCCGTACCATGATAATTCCGTAACCCATTACATTGGTGCCCGGATCCAGGCCGAGAATAATCCTTTCTTTTATCATTTTTCCCACGGGTTCAAGATAGGCAGCGTTTATAAATTATTGAAATTGCAGTCGCATGACATTGATTATTATCTTACTTTTTTTCTTCTACCTTATTTTTGTGGGACTGCTAACCGTTGGTTGGGATAAATCTGTTCGAGGACATGTCTTTCCCGATCACGACGAGAATCCTTTGCTCTCCATCGTCATTCCTGTTCGAAATGAACAAGCAGGCATTATTCATTTATTGGAAGACATTCGAAATCAATCTTATCAAAACTTTGAAGTAATTGTTGTCAACGATAGCTCTCGCGATAATACTGCGGATATCGTTTTAAATTTTACTTCTCAGGACGCAAGGTTTAGGTTTCTTGCCAGTCGGGGTGAAGGAAAAAAGGCGGCGTTAACAACCGGGATCAATGCTAGCCGTGGCGAAATCATTGTGACGACTGACGGTGATTGCCGCGTCAAAGTGGATTGGCTTAAAGCTGTGCAAAAATATTTTCAGGCCCATGATACAAAAATGGTTTTCGGTGCCGTGAAACTTGAAGGCTCTTCATTTTTTTCTGTGCTTCAGTCACACGAATTTTTGAGTCTTGTCGGAACAGGAGCTGCGACCATGTGGTATGGTGTTCCTTCGATGTGTAACGGTGCCAATCTCGCTTTTCGAAAAGGTGTATTTTTTGAGGTAGGGGCTATGCGAACAATTTACACATCCCTTCTGGAGATGATGAATTTTTGATGCGGAAAATTTTTCAATTGTATCCCAAAGGAATTTGCTTTTTATCGGATAGTAAAGGAGTTGTTAAAACGACGGCGTCCATGGATCTGAAAGAATTTGTGCATCAACGCGTTCGTTGGGCGGGCAAATGGAAACATAACGTCTCTTCCTGGAACGCCGTTCTGGCAATTTTTATTTTTTGTTTTCAGGTGTCTGTGCTTCTGTTAGCGGTTGGTCTCGCGCTGGGCTGGATCGGCGTTGGCTTAGGTGCTTCACTATTTTTTTTAAAGTTCATTGCTGAAGGAATTTTTTTAAAAAAAATTGCAAGGTTCGTAAAGGTTCCCTGGAAATGGCCAGCATTTGTTTTCCTCCAAATTTTTTATCCGATCTATGCCGTTTCAATCGCGTTAATTTCATCCTTTAGCACTTTTGAATGGAAAGGAAGAAAGCTAAAGTCGGTTGGTTTTAGCACCGTCATCAAATAGTAAAAATGTACTACACCTGGTAAAGATTTAAGTCCTCATATTCAGGCCTGAGGCACTCTCGTCCGAGAAAAAACGCCCTCAATACTCATAATCCATTTTAATCCTGTTTAACTTTACGGTATATGACCGAACAGACCCTCAAAGCCAAATTTGAAATTAAGGAACTGGAACTAAATGCGTTGCTTGAGATAACCCAGGCGATCAACAATAATTTATCGGAAGAATCTCTCTATAAAATCTATAATTTTACCCTTCGTTCGAATCTCAATATCCAAAAGTTAGCGCTTTTTGTACTGGACGATGACTGGAATTGCAAAGTAAGCTTCGGAACTAAAAAGCATTTTAATAAAGCGAACTTACTGCCGGCATTCAAAACCATCCAGGACATCACGCATCTGAAGGAATTTGAAGCGTGTGACTTTACTGTTTTTGATCTTATTATTCCCGTTGCGCACAAAGGCAACACCTTGGCCCTGGTTTTTGTTGGCGGGCTGGAAAAGGATGACTATCATGACGATGATGGATAAAATTCATTCAGGCATTAAGCAACATCATCATCGTTGCAATCGAAAATAAAAAACTGGTTCGGAAACAATTGCAACAGGAATCTTTTCGAAAGGAACTTGAGATTGCCAGCGATGTTCAACAATTTCTTTTTCCCGAAAAACTGCCCAATACGGAAATATTGAAAATAGAGGCGAGCTATTTGCCGCACGATATGGTGGGAGGTGACTATTACGACTACATTCCCATCAATAAAAATCAATTTTTGATTTGTGTGGCGGATGTCAGTGGCAAAGGAATACCGGCAGCGTTGATGATGTCGAACTTTCAGGCCTCGTTGAGGACATTGCTTCGGCAAACGCCGAACCTTACCGACATTGTGGAAGCGTTAAATTTTCAGGTTCTTGAAAACACAAAAGGTGAAAAGTTTATCACATTTTTTGCGGCCATTTACGACATCCGGCTGAAAACGATGGTGTATGTTAATTCTGGCCACAATCCACCTATTTTAGTCGATAAGAAAAATGGAATTCGGCTGTTGGAGGAAGGGTCAACCGTTTTGGGCGCGATGCACCCGCTTCCATTTCTGAATGAGGGATTTCTCACAGATCTCGATGATTTTTTACTTTTTTGTTTTACCGATGGACTAACGGAAACCGTTAATGAATCACAGCAAGAATTTGGAATGGAACGGCTGATGGAGTATTTCGAAATGGACGAAACGTACACAAAGGATTTGAAGGATATTCATCAGGACATTATTGTGGCGTTGGATAATTTTAAGGGACGCAATAGCTATCATGATGATATCACGATTCTTTCGTGCCGTGTAGGACAATGAATTGTCTGAAGGCAGGAATTTTATAGGTTAAATTAAATGGTTCACCGCACTCCTTTTTTCCTGCCGTGGTTTTACCCATCGCTGATATGGAGAATGCCATCCCAGGGCAATGAACTATACCTTACCTTCGACGATGGTCCCGTGTCTGGTCCCACAGAATTTGTTTTGGAAACATTGCAGAAGTTCGGCGCCCATGCTACTTTTTTTTGCATTGGCGAAAATATTCGAAAACACGAAACAGTATTCAAACAAATCATTAGTCACGGTCACACTATTGGCAATCATACTTATAATCACCTGAATGGATGGCAAACCAAAGCCAACGATTATCATAAGAATGTTAAAAAATGTGAACAGGAAATCGCTGCACATCGGACTGGCGAAGGATCTGTGAGGCTCTGTTCGTCCGCCTTATGGACGGATCACCCGCGATCAGATAAAAGCCTTGCCTGATTATCACATTATCATGTGGGATGTACTTTCGGTCGATTACAATAAAAACCTTTCGCCTGAAAAGTGCCTGAAGAATACAATTGGTGCTACACGTTCGGGTTCAATCGTTGTATTCCATGATAGTTTTAAAGCTGAAAAGAATCTGGTATTTGCTTTACCTCGGTATCTGGAATACTTTGCAGACCGTGGTTTTACTTTTAAGAGTTTGAAGTTCGAAGTTCGAGGTTCGAGGTTCGCGCGTAGCCAAGCATGCGTTGATAGCCTCGACCCAACTTCAAACTTCAAACTCGAAACTAGAAACTAAATAGAACATGAAGAAGATCTTGGTCACGCCGCTAGATTGGGGTTTAGGTCATGCTACCCGATGTATTCCGATCATCCAGGAATTACTAAACCGGGGATGTACAGTCCTTATTGCTGGAAGCGGTGATTCCCTGTTGCTGCTAAAAAATGAATTCCCTCATCTCACTTTTTTCACATTGTCGGCATACAGTCCGGTATATTCCAGGACACAAAGCATGATATGGAAAATGGTGAGCCAGATACCAAAGTTTGCCGGCGTCATAAGAAAGGAACATCAGCAAATCGAAGCGCTCATCGAAGACCACGAAATTGATTTCCTCATTTCTGACAATCGCTATGGATGCTGGTCTTCAAAAATCCCGTCGGTATTTATGACCCATCAGCTCAATATTTTAATGCCCGAATAGTCTAAAATGGATTGAACCATTGATTAGGCTGATTAATAAAGGTTGATCGGAAAATTTTCGGCTTGTTGGATTCCAGACTACGCCGACAGGAGATACGAGCCTATCGGGTAAGTTATCTGAGCACGACGATGCTTTCAATCGTGTTACTCACATCGGCCCATTGTCCCGGTTCCTTCACGTCAATAATGGAGAACATAAGTACGATTTGGTATGTGTTTTTTCGGGCCCGAGCCTCAGCGGAATATTTTCACAGAGAAAGTTAGCGTGCAACTGCGAAGTTCTGGTCTTCGATACTTAATGATCAGGGGAGTCTATTCAGCGACTCGTTCTTCCGGGGAAAATGAAGTGGAGTTTTTAAACAGTGAAGGTTTACAAACGTTATTTCCCAATCGTCATTGGTAATCGCGCGAAGCGGATACAGTACCATAATGGATTTGGCGGTATTGGGAAAGAAAGGAATTTTAGTGCCGACGCCGGTCAGACAGAACAGGAGTATCTGGCGGATCGATGGAAGCGGAAGGGTGTTTTTTATTCTGTGCCGCAAGCATGATTTTAATTTGCAGGCTGTTTTAGAGGAATCAAAATCATACACCGGATTCACGAAAGACGGGGGCCGGCAGGAACTGTCGAAACGCGTTGGACAAACTTTTGAATCGGCAAATAAAGGTCAAACGACAGACCATTAACATCTATTAGTTAGAGAGAGATTTCGTTATTATTAATAGTGTACCAACTGAACATCAATTCTATAAACGAATAACAGTAAAAAGATGAGAGCCTTCCTCAGGAGTTTTATCTACGCGATCCACGGACTCTGGTCAGGGATTGCGGATCAGCGAAACCTGAAATTTCAATTAGGTGTTGCTATAATTGTTGTTGGCGCAGGCTTTTACCTTACGATCACAGCCACTGAATGGTGTATTATTTTGCTGTGTATCGCGATGGTTATTGGACTGGAATTAGTGAACACGGCGCTGGAAAATCTTGTCGACCTTGTCACCCTTGAGCGCAAGCCATTGGCAGGTAAAATAAAAGATATTGCAGCAGGGGCTGTGTTAATTGTTTCTATCTTATCGGTAATTATCGGTGTGATTATTTTTAGAAAGTACTTGATGTAGATTGTTATATATCACAGATTAATAGGTCTCCTACCTTTTCGGGTGATATTGTTTGAACGAATGCTTTCACTTACAGATATTTGAATTTCACAGAGACTATTCGATGGATTTTTATATTGATACGCACGCGCATATTTATGCCGACGAGTTTAAAATGGATCTTGCTGATTTGCTTCACCGTTGTGAAGAGCAGCGTGTCGATAAAATTTTCATGCCGAATGTAGATCATTCGACGATTGACAAAATGTTGGAAGTGGAGCATCGCTGGCCTAAACAATGCCACGCCATGATGGGTCTTCATCCATGCTCAGTCAAAAAGGATTTTGAACGCGAACTTTACCTCATCGAAGACTGGCTTTCCAAACGAAAATTTTCTGCGATAGGGGAGATCGGTACGGACCTTTATTGGGACAAGACATTTTGGGGGCAACAGCAGGAAGCGTTGGGCATTCAAATGATTGGGCCAAGAAATATGAATTCCAATCGTGTTACATTGTCGCGAAAGTCTAAACGAAACGATCGAGATGATCGAGAAGCTCCAGGACGGAAGCCTGAAGGGAATTTTTCATTGTTTTTCAGGAAACGTCGAACAAGCAAAAAAAATTTTTAAACTTGGATTTTACATTGGATTGGGAGGAGTCGTGACTTTTAAAAATGGAGGATTGGATAAAGTCCTGGGGGAAATTACTTTGGAGAATACGGTGTTGGAAACTGATAGCCCTTATCTTGCCCCGGTGCCACACCGTGGTAAACGAAATGAGCCCGCCTACATTCCGTTAATTGCATCAAAGGTGGCTGACGGTGACGAACAAATCCGTCGAAGAGGTTCGGAACGTAACAACTCAAAATGCCATGAATCTTTTCAATCACGCATCATGAATCTAAAAAAAGTAAGTATTAATACAGCGTTGCCTGGAAAAGCACGTGCCCGTATTCTGATTATTTATACGGGCGGCACATTTGGTATGAGCTATGACAAAGACGGCGTGTTAACGCCGTTCAGCTTTGAATACATCCTGGATCAATTGCCTACCATGAAAAATCTGGCGCTGGACATCACTGCGGTGTCGTTTGAGACTCCCATCGATTCTTCAAACATTAATCCTGAACATTGGCAACTCATTAGCAGTGTAATTTTTGATCAATATCATCAGCATGATGGTTTTGTTGTGTTACATGGAACGGATACCATGGCGTATACCGCTTCGGCGTTAAGCTTTATGCTTGATGGCCTGAATAAGCCCGTTATTTTTACAGGTGCGCAATTGCCCATAAGCGAACCTCGTTCAGATGCTCGCGAAAATTTGCTTACGGCCCTGGACATTGCATCTGCCAGTGATCAGGATGCGCCTATTGTACCCGAGGTATGTATTTATTTTGACTACGAGCTTTTGCGAGGCAATCGGTCAAAGAAAGTTGAAAGCATGCAATTTGATGCATTCGATTCGGGCAACTACCCGCCGCTTGGCAAAGGCGGGCGTAAAGATCGATTATAACTTCTCTGTCATCCGGACGCCTCCAAGCCGACGAGCCTTAACCTGCGGGCGACATTTGAAACCAACATTGCCATTCTGAAATTATTTCCGGGAATCAGCAAAAATGTTGTCAGTGCTGTTGTGAATGCAGTGGGCTAAAAGCCTTGATTCTGGAAACGTATGGTTCAGGTAATGCCCCGACGCTACCCTGGTTGATAGAGGAGCTGAGCAATGCAATTGAAAAAGGAATAATCGTCGTCAATGTTTCCCAATGTCCGGGAGGGCGGGTGGTTCAAGGGCGATACGAGACCAGCAAAAAATTGCAACAGATAGGCGTCATCAGTGGTGCTGACATGACCACCGAAGCCGCGGTAACAAAGTTGATGATATTGATAGGGGAATATGGTCGTCGAATGCGAAGACTATGATTGGCCTTTCGCTGGCCGGTGAATTGACCCTGTAACGACTTGCAATCGGCTTAAATTATTGATTTCTTTGTGCCCATTTCCAATAACCTATGTAGGAGAGGTGTCCGAGTGGTTGAAGGAGCACGCCTGGAAAGTGTGTATACTGGAAACGGTATCGCGGGTTCGAATCCCGCCCTCTCCGCCTGCGCCCGCCGAAGCTTTTAGCGTAGGCGGGCTTTGCTTTTGTATGTGGCGGGCTTCGGCGGACGCCGTCCGCGGCCGGAAGTAAGTAGAGGTGCTTTCGAATAGCGTGCGAAATTTTTTCGTGGTAAAAGGCTGACCGATTCTGGGGTAAAAAACTCAACATCTGGATTTGCTTAATGGACCTTTGCCAGCCGAAGCTTTTGCGCCACCGCTAAAGCTTTGGCGGCACGCGGTTAGCGAAGCGCAGGTTTTTTTACATCGTGGACTTCGGGGGCTTTTTCTTTTATATCTTGAACTTCAATATTTTACATGAAAGTTGGCAAAAGCCTGTGACTTTATTTGGTGTAATCGATTATAAACCTAAAAAAAATAAGTCTAGGCCGCCAGCAGAAATATTTTGTAAAAAGTATTTAGAAATCGACAAAACGTTTAATTTTGGCGCTTTCAATGCTACTAAACCTTTAACTATGAAAAAATTATTCGCGATTCTCGCACTTGTAGGGGTACTGGCGTCCTCTTCACTTTATGGTCAAGATTCAACTGCAGCCGCGGCAGCCGGCTGAGCACCATGAAACTGCAACGGCTGATACATCGGCCCCTGTGCAGAAGAAGATCAGTCTTTCCATGAAGTATTAAAAGATCAATTTATTGCCGGGGGTGCCAGAATACATGACTCCAATTTTGATTTGTATGATCATTGGATTGGCAATTTCGATTGAAAGAATCATCACGCTCAATCTGGCAACTACGAATACAAAAAAATTGTTGGGCCAAATAGAAGATGCACTCTCTAAAGGAGGCATCAATGCGGCGCTGGATGTAACACGCAACACACGCGGTCCAGTTGCTTCTATTTTTACACAAGGATTAATGCGTTATCATGAAGGAATTGACATGGTTGAAAAATCAATTGTTTCTTACGGTGGCGTTGAAATGGGAAGACTTGAAAGAGGTCTTATCTGGATTTCGCTGATGATTTCACTCGGTCCCATGCTTGGTTTCTTTGGAACTGTTGTGGGGATGGTTATCGCGTTCGATACGATTGAAAAAGCCGGTGATATCTCTCCATCCATCGTTGCGGGTGGTATGAAAGTGGCCTTGATCACAACAGTTGGTGGTCTTATCGTGGGTATGGTGCTTCAAGTATTGTACAACTATCTTGTATCAAAAATTGACGGATTGGTTAACAGCATGGAAGATGCTTCAATCTCCTTGGTAGATCTGTTGGTAAAGCATAAGCTTGTTAAATAAGAATACTATGTTAGATCTCGGATTATATGTCTTTTATGTTCTGCTGTTTATTGCAGTAGCAGCAGCGGTGATATTTCCAATACTGAATTCGATCAAGGAACCTAAAGCTCTTATTAGAACGGGTATAGGAATCGCAGCGATTTTGGTACTATTTGGAATATCCTTTGGATTATCGGGGTCTACTTTGAGTCGAAATGCTATTGCAGTTGGCCTCACGGAAGCTAACGTTAAGCTTATTAGCGCAGGTCTAATAATGTTTTACATTGTTTTGATACTTTCAATTTTAGCACTTATTTATTCTGAAATCAGTAAAGCCTTAAAATAATATGGCAAGATCAACTCCAGAAATCCCAAATG
>CAVTZI010000046.1:0-17000 GCA_963739105.1 uncultured Bacteroidota bacterium
TCCACCCAGTGTCTATAGCTGTCGAGTAGGTACGATTTCCCACAATGAATGCGCCCGATTCATTCATAAACTCTTCGACCAGTTTGTTGTCGGCAAGTGTTTTCTTATCAAAAATCCATTCATGAAGACGGATGCCACCAATACCCATAGGTTGCTGACTGGTAATATCTTCGCCCGCAACGTAGCCGTCCAGGGACATCGTGATTTCTGCAAATACCGTTGACATAATGGGTGATCGTTTGTGCGCAACGAATTGTGTGAAAAAAAAGAAAAGGTTGCACCACTAAGTAAAAATAAAGAATCGCTTTTTGTCATGCGCCTTTCCGCCAATTCGTTCATAAAACCGAATGGCACTTTCATTAAAAACGGGAGTTTGCCATTGAAGGTTTACACAATTTTTGTTCTTTGCAACATCCACCAATCGTTCCATAATTTCTTCGCCGATTCCAAGTCCTCTGAATTTTTCCTCCAGATAAATGCAGTCAAGATGAAGATAATATCTCGCATCCCAGGTGGAAAAATCAAAAGTAAAGGTCGCATATCCAGCGAATTCATTTTTCACCATCACAATCCAGCAGTGCAGGGAAGGATTATCAGCGAGCAAAGCATTTTTAAAAAGCGCTTCTTTGTCCGTGCGATCATAGGCCGACTGTTCATGCGCAGCATGTTTTGCGCAAAGAACAATAAGCTGACCAATATCACTCTCCTGAAATCCCGAATCAAATACTCCATGCCGTCGTGATTTCATGTTGCAAAAATTCAATGAAGTGTTTGAAGTAATCGGGCTTGTCTTTATTTCTCAGCGTGGCAATATAGTGGGTTCGCTTTAGGCCATGTTTACCGATCTTTACCATTTTCAAATGGCCGTTATAGAGGTTGAGATAGGGCTTCAACGCCCACTTTGCCATAACAATAATGCCCATTTCTGCCCTCACCATTTCCAGGCAGGCTTCCGTCATGGGTAACACGGTTATCTTTTTCGGTTTTACATTGGCAGGTTTTAATACCATTTCGTGAACGGTCACAGTGTTTAACGGTAAGGAATGGATGAATAGATTTTCTTTTGCAAAATCTTCTGCTTCCACATATTTTCTTTCACACCATTCATGCATCCCACTGACAACAGCAACCATTTCATCCTGAAATAATTCTATGTATTCGATGTTCTCGTCGTTAACAACGTCTGTGACAAGTCCTACATCAAGATTTCCGGCCAGTAATTTTTCCAGTGGATAGTGCGTTGCTTCCATGACGATTTTCAGCTCGACGTTCGGATACAATAAATGAAATTGGCGCATGAGCGAAGGAAGCCAGTGATAGCTGGAATAACATTCCGTGCTGATACGAATTTCTCCAGCTTCTCCAAAAACCATTTTCTTTATTTCAGTTTCCGTGTCCGAAAGTTTTTGAAGAATATCTTTCGCCGTCGCATACAATTTTTCACCAGCATTGGTGAGCACCATTTTTTTATTGATGCGATGAAAGATGGGTGTGCCAAGCTGGAATTCAGCTTCCTTTAATTGATGACTTAACGCAGATTGCGTTAGATGCAGTTTATCAATTGCCTTGGTTATACTTCCTTCTTCTACAATGGCCTTGATGAGCCGCAGATGTCTGATCTCCATGGGACTTACTTATGGAAGCAAATTTAAACTTATGACAGGATTATCGCGCATGAAAATTTCTAATGCTTTGGATGAATTATTTTTGATTTGCCATGCGATGAAACTTCTTTCACGAATGCAAACACCGCGGTTGAGCCACGGTAAAAAGCCTCGATAAGTCAACAAATGCATTGCCACAATCGTCAAGGCACAAGTTTCACAAAGGATGAAAGGTATCGTCAGGAAACAAATTTATGAACCTTTGCGAACCTCCGTGCCTCCGCGCCTCCGTGGTAAAAAATCTCGATTTTGCTGCATGAATGCGATCGATGATGTTGATGAAATTTTTTCGTTTTTGTTGATGCAACAGTTTCTTCACATTTGTTGAGTTCAAACCCAAAATTATGATGACTGCACAATTAAAACACTACGAAGCAAAACTTGCGTTCGAAATCGATCCGTCTGACCTGTTCGAAGCCATGAACAACGGTGAAAGAATAGTGCCGGTGGATGCACGACGACCAGCCGCCTTTGCCAAGGAACACATTCCCGGCGCTATTAACATTCCACACAGAACCATGAATGAGGAAAATACAAAGACCCTTCGAAAGGATGTACTTTATGTGACCTACTGTGATGGCATTGGATGCAATGCTTCAACAAAAGGCGCGCTTAAACTTGCATCCTTAGGATTCAATGTAAAAGAATTGATTGGTGGAATTGAATGGTGGAAGTTAGATGGTTATAATACAGAAGGGTCGCACGGGATGTTTGGAACAAAGGTCAGATGTGCCTGCTGATAAGACCAGGTCGCCAACTCCAATGGTTAATATTTGTCAATAGCACGCCTGAAGGATGTATTTCTCCATCATCTCAAAGGCGTATTTTTTTTCATCCATTATCCAATTGCTGCCAGTCATTGAGACAACAAGGTTCAGCGACGGGACTACAAAAATGTACTGGCCACCATAGCCCCAGGCATAGTAGGTGTCAATGGTTGATCCATTTGAATTAAACTTTTTAGTCCACCAAAAATATCCGTAGCCTTCATCACTGTTAATTTGAATCTTCGAAGTTGTAGATTCTTTCACCCAATTTGAGGGAATGATTTGTTTTCCGTTCCAGACGCCGTCATTGAGATAGAGCAAGCCGAACTTTACCATATCACGGGGCGTAATTGAGATATCACCGATGACACCAAAATCTTCGTTGCCTGTATTGACCTTTTCTATTTTCAACGGATCCAACAAACGCTGCTTTAATTCCTTTTCATTTCTCATGGAAGTTGATTTCCTGAGAATTTTATTCATCATAAGATGATTCATGGAGTTGTAAGCGAAAATGGGCTCGGAGGAATCTGTTTTGTTTCTTGATAAGACGCAATCAAAGGGATCCCGGACCTTGCCACACTGATTGGCAGTATTCCGTTCGTCATAGTAATCGAATTCGAGTTCATTCCAGTCTAAGCCGGTGGTCATGCTGAGCAACTGTCGAATGGTAATATTTCGGTTCTGCTCATTGCACGCCTTGTCTTTGTACTTTTCTAAATATCGGCAGATCGGCTCATCCAGACTTTTTATTTCATTTTTAGAAAGGGCAATTCCCGTCAATGCACTGGTGAAACTTTTTGTGGCCGATTGGATGAGCCAAAGGTCATCTGCTTTCCATCCATAGAAATAATCTTCATAAATCAGGAAACCGTTTCGGGCAATCAGGAGCGAGTGTATGTTGGGAAATTGTTCGCGCATGATGTGATAACTCAAACTATCCAACAAGTCGATGTTGATCCTTGCCTCCGACGCTGAACCGATTTTCAAATCGTCGTTTCGTTGCTCAGGCTTCTTCCGTACATAAGTTTTCGTAACCTTAGGACGCAGGCCCGACAGGGTATCGGGATTTACAGGTTGGAATGTAACAGGATGTTTTTTACGGCCATCGTCGGTCCAATATCCCGTGATCGTGTTTGACGCCAGTGCGTATTTTCCTTCGAATGTTGAATAGAAATCACTCCGGTTAAAGTATAGTGAGTCATTTCGAAAGAACAAGGTATCCAGCGGAATTTCATTTGCCTTTGGGTTGAGTATGAAAAGCTGAGCAGAAGGTCCTGTAAGTTTAAGATATATGCGATAGGTGATAGGTTTTATTTTGAGTATTCCCAGCCAATGACCAGGAGGCTTGGCGCTGACCAACTGAATTGAAAAAAATGCAATAAGTACGACCAAAATATTTCTCATCGTAGTAGATAGTATGGAAGAATAAACTTCATGTTTAAAAATTAAGATACCTTAAAAATACTTTTATCTTTACTATAGTTACGCAATTTCGGTATGCCTGTAACGAATGCCACCATTCTGATTCCCGATATCAGCGGGTTCACACAGTTTATGACCGTGACGGAACTCGAACATGGTTCTCACCTTATCAGCGACTTTCTGGAAACGATCATTCAAAATGTTGACGAGAGTTTTGAAATTTCGGAAGTAGAAGGCGATGCTGTACTGCTTTACAAAAAGGATACGGTTCCATCAAAACAAGAAATCCTTGACCTATGCCTGAAGATGTTCGAGGCATTTCACTACAAAAGAAAATTTATACAAAAGGTGGCAGTCTGTCCCTGCGGCGCTTGCCAGGCCCTTATAAATTTATCCCTGAAATTTATAACCCATTATGGAAGTCTTCTGGAAATAAAAGTTGACCGCTTTACAAAAGCTTCAGGCCTTGATATGATCATTGCGCATCGCATTTTGAAAAATAGCGTGCCGTCAGACGAGTACATTTTATTTACCGAGAATTTTTTAAAGCAAGTCGCCAAGGATACAGACAAACATGGCCTTGCCTGGCAATCATCCGTTGATGAATTTCCATTTATTGGAAAAGTCAATTATGAATTTGCGCTGCTAGAACCAATAAAGAATAGAATACCCGATCCGCCGGTACCTGAAGTAGAATATCAGGCGGATGATCGTCCTTGTTTTGAGTTGGAAATTAATGGCACTCCCGACGAGGTACTTATGGCGGTGATAGATATGCCAAACCGGATTTATTGGATGAATGACTTAAAGAAGGTAGAGTCGGAAAGCGAACACGTTTACGTTGGTAGCGTGCATTACTTAATATTCAATGACGTTCGCGGCCGCGTTTCTCCCATAAAGATGATCAAAAGAGAAGGCGAGATTTTCTACTCAGAGATCGTGAAAGTCGAAGAGTTGAATATCAGCGTCATTTATGAGTATCGTTTTAGGCTAACGAATGAAGGGAATTGCCTGATCGCGACCCGAATTTTGCCGGGCCCTGACAAGCAAGTTTCTACAGAGTTATTTTCATTCCTGGACGATAGCTTAAAAATATCGGTCTCTAATCTGAAGGCCTACGCTGAAAATGGATTTCAACCGCTAAAGAAAGTTGAAGCTGTTTAAAAGATCCGAATTTCTCAGCTTGGTATAGTCGAGGGAATTACTGGCTTGATATCCAGCAACAGGGTACCATCGAGAGCCTCTAGCGGATACACCTTAACACGCCCGGGCTCAATGGCTAATACTTTTACTGGATGTAAACCAATCGGATTTGGACGATCCGGCGAACGGGTTGTAAATACACCCACATGAGGCGAATTGATTTGATTTCTAGGATAACATTTTAACACTTCGCGGTCACCCAAATGAAACCAGGTTAGTAAAATAATTTCGTTGCCAACTTTCAGACCTTGAAGTCCGGGGAGAAATTCCTTATCAATCTTTAACCAGGCTTCGGGCGCGCCTTCATCTCCCTGTAGTGGGCAATCCTCTCTTTTTATTAAAGCAGATTGCACGGTGCCAATCGGTTTTAAATTTAAGTCAACCATATGTGTTATTGAAAGTCTTGTATAACAATAAAAAATAGCTACCAATTGTTCGAAAGAACGCAAAGTAGTTTCCTTCGGACTAAATTTAATTGTAAGTTATATGCATCTCCTTAAACCGACCACATGACGTCCACAACGCTTGCTTCCCCGTCGACCTTTATTGGTGCTCCTGTTTCAGAATCAGATCGAATCATTTTGCTGGATTCGCTTCGCGGCATTGCATTGTGTGGAATTTTGTTGATGAATATTCCGGGGTTCGCCTTGCCGTTTATGCAAATATTGGATCCATCTATTCGCAATGAACTAAGCGGACCCAATTTTTACGCTTACTACATCGTCGAGTTAGTGCTGGAGGGTAGTCAGAGAGCGATCTTCACGATGCTGTTCGGCGCAGGTATGCTTCTCTTTTTGAATCGTCTGGAAAGAAAGGTTGATGGTCTGATGGTTGCGGAATATTATTTTAGACGGCAACTCTGGCTTTTGGGATTTGGTTTGTTCAATGCTTACATATTGTTATGGTTTTGGGATGTTCTCTATCACTATGCGATTTTCGGAATGCTTTTATTTCCTTTCCGGAGACTTGCACCCAAGGCTTTGTTCATTGCGGCAGGCGTATGTCTCCTGATGATGACGGTACGCGAAAACGTAAATTTTTACCGGGAGAAGGGCGTTGATTCAAAGAGGTGAAGCGGTGGCCGCTATTGATACAACAAAGGTAAAACTTACTGACACTCAAAAAGAGGATCTTCAAGCAATGCAAGGCATAAAGGAGGAGACCTCGAGGGAAGGCAAAGGAAAAGAATATCAAAAAAAATGAACGTAAAGTGCTAGGAAGTTACGCGAGCTATATGAGGATCATAGCGCCCGAAGTTTTAGAGGCGAAACCGCCGGCGTATTTCATTTTCTCTTTTGGGACGTACTCTTATTCATGTTCATTGGCATGGCATTTTACAAGACAGGTATTATTACGGGAGGTCATCCTGCGAAAACATATTGGCTTCTTTTCATAGTAGGTTTAGGCGTTGGCTTGCCGCTTTCATATGTTCGGTTACAGCCTCATGTTCGAACATCAATTTAATTTTTACTTGATCACTAAGAATGAACATTTCGAGTTCTATGAATTGTCAAGAATATTTAGGTCGCTGGGTATTTTTGGACTTATCATGTTAATGTATAAATCAGGATGGTTTAACTGGTTATTTGCGATGATGCGGCCAGTAGGGCAGATGGCATTTACAAATTACCTGATGCAATCCTTTTTGTGTGGAATGATTTTTTATGGTGATAGGCTTTGGGTTGTTTGGCAAACTGCAGCGATATGAAATGTATTATGTCGTGTTAGGAGTCTGGATATTTCAGATCATATTTAGCCACCTTTGGCTGCGTTACTTTCAATTTGGTCCGTTGGAGTGGGTATGGCGAAGTTTGACCTATTGGAAGAAGCAACCGATCAGGAGATCAGGTCAAAATATTTTGAAAAATGCAATAGGCTGATCATCAGCATCATTAGTATCGTTTAACATAGACTCGTTCGAATAAAAAATTAACACACTATGAAAACGCAATCAAACACGACTTTTATGTTCGGGCTGATTATTATCGTGATGCTTTTCGTTGCATCAAGGCCAAGTCAGGAGACCTTTGACAAGATTACTGTAAGGGAATTTGAGTTAGTCGATGAAAATGGAACAAAACGCGTCACCATTCAAGCCTACAAGGATGGCGAAGTTGTTTTCAGATTAAGGGATGAAAAAGGCAACATAAGAGTCAAGTTGGGTGCGGCAGAGGATGGGTCAGGATTTGTTCTTTTGGATGATAATGATTCAGGCATTCAGGCACTGGCAAAAAAGAATGGAATAAGTATTTCGCAGTTTGATAAGGAAGGGAAGAAGAGGGTTTATTGAATCGAAGTGGAAACTTGGGAGTTATCTGGTTCAGAATGTCGAACGCCGAATGTCGAATGACGAAGGGAAAGGCCTTGGTAGTCTATTGTGTAAATCTGAAAAGTACTTATAATTCTAATTTTTTTGTTAGACGCTGAGGAAGACTTGCAGAGAATATCCGAGCGTTGTATTTCTCCTGCATTTTCTCAGCGCGTATTTCTCAGCGCCCTCTGCGGTTAAAGTTCGACGGGAGCCTTAAATTTTCTCCGATCGAAAACTATAGAGAAACGGGGCCTTGTGCGCTCTACCAGAATATTGCTTTTCATGCCGAAGCAAAAGATCCATCGAAAGCATTTTACGCTGAAAGGTCGTACGCCGTAACTGTACACCCAGAATAGCTTCATACACTTGTTGCAATTCTTTCATGGTGAATTTTTCTGGCAACAGATTTCTGCCGACTAAATTCCGGTCAAGATTTTCCCGAAGGGTTTTGATGGCCTTGGCTACAATGTCAGAGTGATCCAGCATCAATGGCGGCAACTGATCAATCGCATACCACTTGCAGGAATCGGAAAGATTGTCGGGCTTAGGAACCACATCTTTATAATTTATCAAAGCATAATAGGCGACCGTAATAAAACGATCCAGCATCCAATTATATTCCACATCGGCCGAGTCAAAACCGTTGGCTTCCAATATGGTCTTCATGATCTCAGATTGATATCGCTTCACACTCCCAAAGGTGTAAAACTGTTCCAGGTAGATATTTTTTAAGCCGGTGCGCTCTTCCAGACCTCGCCTGACGGCGTCGTTTAGATCTTCCGTCTCCTTTACAAAGCCGCCGGGCAGGGCAAATAG
Organism: uncultured Bacteroidota bacterium; assembly: GCA_963739105.1. Classification (GTDB taxonomy): domain Bacteria; phylum Bacteroidota; class Bacteroidia; order Cytophagales; family Cyclobacteriaceae; genus Chryseolinea. The sequence continues at coordinate 8,187 of CAVTZI010000046.1, forward strand.
CGCTGTGTTGTGGTATTCAAGGATCAGGATTTTGAGTTGATCACCTGAAAATCCGAAGATGACCGAATCGTAAGCAATGTGCGGAATGTACTCTGACACTGTCGAAAAACCGTTTTTTCAAAAATAAATGGCAATTGATGAAAAAGCTAATTATTATTGTTACAAAATGAGACAATAATGAAATATCGATTTAGAATCATGAACGCAACCTTAGTACTAAGCGCTGTTTTCATGTTAAATGAGATCGTTGTGGCACAAAAAAGTGATGGTTTTCCGGTTCAGGCAAAAACTCAAAATGGTATCATTGAAGGTCTGTATGATACACGAACCGGGCTTCAAACTTACTTTGGAATTCCTTTCGCAAAGCCTCCCGTGGGTATTCTCCGGTGGAGAGAACCTCAGCCCGTTGAAAATTGGAAAGGCGTTCTGAGCACCAAGGCATTCGGCCCAAAACCGGTGCAGGCAATTGTTTTTGGTGATATGAATTCACGCGCAAGTGGCATGAGCGAGGATTGTTTGTATTTAAATGTATGGACGCCCGCTAAGCGGAATACGGCTGGGCTACCCGTACTGGTATATTTTTACGGTGGTGGTTTTGTCGCAGGCGATGGTTCTGAACCCCGATATGATGGCGCGAGCATGGCGAAAAAAGGAATCGTCGTTGTAACGGTCAATTATCGATTGAATATTTTTGGATTTTTTTCGCATCCTGAACTGACAAAAGAATCTCCCTTAAAAGCCTCCGGTAACTATGGGCTGTTAGACCAGCACGCCGGACTATTATGGGTTCAAAAAAATATTGCAGCCTTCGGCGGAAACCCGAGAAAAGTGACGATTGCAGGAGAGTCTGCGGGATCTATTTCCGTAAGTGCGCAAATGGCATCACCGTTGTCAAAAGATCTAATACATGGAGCCATCGGCGAAAGCGGGGCTGGCATCAATCCGACGCTGGCACCCGTACCGCTGGCAGAAGCAGAAAAAACAGGATTGGAGTTTGCAAAGAAAGCAGGATATCCTGCGTTAGCTCAGCTTCGGGCACTACCAACGCGCGAGATATATGAAATTTATACGGAGTCAAAACGTTTTGGCTTTCCTGTCCGTGATCGACAATTTCTTCTATCCTAAATCTATTCCTGAAATTTTCAACGCGAAAGAGCAGGCGCAAATTCCATTGCTCCTGGGATGGAACTCGGCTGAGATTCCAGGGACGGCGTTTATGCAAGGGCAACCGTATACGGAAGAAAACTATGTTAAAAAAGTAAAGGAAGTTTACCCAGATCAGGCGGATGAAGTCTTGAAACTTTATCCGTACAGTTCGCCGAAAGAAATCGAACTGTCTGCCACAGCATTGGCGTCCGATAGATTTATTGCGTACAGCACCTGGAAGTGGTTCGACCTTCATCGAAAGAACAGTAGCCAACCCGTTTACCGTTACCTGTACAGTAAATTAAGACCTCCGTTGGTGGATCAGAGCAAGGTATCAGGTCTGGCCGGAGGAACTGTGGATAAATCAAATGCTCCGAAAATGCCCGAGCCAGTGGGCGCTCCTCACGCCTGTGAAATTGAATACTGCATGGGCAACCTGGATCTGGTAAAAGAATATGCCTGGACAAAAGATGACTACAGGGTATCCGAAACCATGCAGAATTATTTCGCCAATTTCATCATATATGGAAATCCGAATGGAGGCATCCTTCCACAATGGCCGGCAGCAGAACCAAACGATGACACACCGCCGGTTATGATTTTGGATGTTACTTCGAAGGCTGTAGATGCTAAGGACGACGCACGTTACATGTTTTTGGACAAAGCATATAAGAATAACAAGTGACCCCGTTGGAAATGAATATTTAGTACCTTTGGGATGATGCCTAGTGCTGGGGCGGAAGATTACTTCCGTCCCCTGTTGAAATTGATTTCGATAAGTGGAACTTAGTTCCATTCGAGTATCTTTATTAATATACTTACCGTTGTTGCTATGAGTGAAAAATACAAGGTCCATGATCAGGACAGCCCTCACTTTGTCACGTTTGCTGTTGAAAGTTGGGTCGATGTTTTTACGAGACAACTCTATAAAGACATTGTCCTGGACTCATTACGATTCTGCCAAAAGGAAAAAGGTTTAATTATATAGCCTGGTGCCTGATGACCAATCACATTCACCTTATAGTTGGACGTAATGGTACTGAAACAATTGGCTCCATTATCAGGGACATGAAAAAGTATACCGCCGTGCATATCTGTCGCGCTATTGCAAATAACCCTTCGGAGAGTCGTAAGGTGTGGATGTTAAATATTTTTGCACAAGCAGCTTCGAACAGTCGTAAGCATCAGAAGTATAAATTTTGGGAAGATGAAGTATCATCCCGTGGAATTATATTCGAGTAAAGTTATGGATCAAAAGGTGGATTATGTTCATGAAAATCCCGTTAAGGAAGGTGTAGTAGACAAACCGGAGGATTATATCTATAGTAGTGCGCGAGATTATTGCGGAATGAACGGGTTGCTCAAGGTTGAATATCTCGATTAGGTACGGTGAAATGGAAGTAACTTCCATAGAAGTTAATGGTGTTATAAACGAGGGACGGAAGTAACTTCCGCCCCAGCTTCACACGACGTCTTGGAGAACAGAAACGACAACGGCAAAGCGGTAAGCTCTGTGCCACGGGAAATGAATATTTAGTACCTTTGGGATGATGCGCAACAGATGAATCCAGGGGTAGCAAAGAGTATATTTATTCTATTAATAATTTTTGGTTCTTTCACGCTTTGTGCCCAGGTTCCGTTTCACAAAGGCGTAAATCTCACCAACTGGTTTCAAGCGGCATCACCTCGCCAGATTCAGTTTAGAAAATTCACGAAGAAGGATTTTCAAAATATTAAAAGCCTGGGGTGTGATGTCATTCGCCTGCCGATCAACCTGCACGCCATGACCAGTGGCGCACCAGACTATACGTTAGATCCACTTTTCCTCAATTTCCTCGATCAGGCAGTAGACTGGAGCGAGGAATTGAATATTTATTTAATTCTTGACAATCACAGCTTTGATCCCGCGGTATCGACCAGTCCGGATATCGAGAATATTTTGATAAAAGTTTGGCCTCAATTAGCCAATCGTTACAAAAGCCGATCTGATTTTCTTTTATATGAAGTATTGAATGAACCGCACGGGATTGCGGACAACGTCTGGGGTAGTATTCAGCAATCTGTTATTGACGCTATTCGGAACGAAGACGATAAGCACCAAATCATCGTCGGTGGTGTGAATTACAATAGCTATACAACCCTTGCCAATCTGCCAAACTATACAGACACCAAATTGATTTATACATTTCATTTTTATGATCCTTTTTTATTTACGCACCAGGGTGCCAGTTGGGTGGAACCCTCGATGGTTCCACTAAGCAACATGCCTTTTCCATACAAAGCCTCGTCTATGCCAGGCTTACCAAACAGTCTTAAAGGCACCTGGATCGAGGGCGCTTACAACAATTATGCGAGCGACGGAACGGTGGCAAAAGTAAAACAGCTCCTGGATATTGCTGTGAATTTTAAAAATAGCCGTAACGTACCTGTATTTTGCGGAGAGTTTGGTGTATACATGCCTAACAGCATGGAAACGGATCGGGTAGGATGGTATAAGGAAGTGAAAAATTATCTCGATCAAAAAGGTATACCCTGGACGATATGGGATTACACGGGTGGCTTCGGGCTTTTTGAGGAAAATTCAAATGAATTGTTTGATTATGATTTGAATGTGCCGTTGCTAACGTCACTTGATCTCGTAGTGCCGCCGCAAAAAGACTTCTATATAAAGCCACTGAGGAATGGATTTATCATATATGATGACTTTGTCGGAGAAGGAATTGTCGCCACGAATGGTGTCAACACTGGAACGCTCGATTATTACAATAGCGGTAGCCAACAGAACGGTCAATATTGCACATATTGGACCGGGGTCAATCAATATGATGCAATAAGTTTTGATTTTAATCCGAACATAGACCTTTCGTTATTTCCAGATCACGATTTTGAGATAAGTTTCTGGGTGCGCGGAAATTCTTCCGGATCAAGTTTTGATATCCGATTTGTGGATACAAAAACCGGGAGTTCGGATCATCCGTGGAGAATGGGAAAGACTATTGATGAAACAGTGACCAGTTGGGATAATAAATGGCATCAGGTTATCATTCCCTTGAGCGAGCTTCAGGAAAAAGGCTCGTGGGATAATGCGTGGTTCAACCCGGAAAATAAATTTGACTGGTCAGCGGTTGACCGTTTTGAAATTGTCGCTGAGCAAAAAGCCTTGACCGGTATTCAATTTTTCTTTGATGATATTGAAGTTTCCGGTGAAGAAATTCCAGAAGTGCTCGACGCTGAGGAAAGAAAAAAAATTATGGATGTCAGGATTTATCCCAACCCGATTTCCACGGAATCAAGGATCGAATTCTTTCTTCGCAAACCTGAAATCACTGATGTTGCCATTTATAATTCGCAAGGACAGCATGTTAAGACATTATTGAATGAACGGGCTTCGGCCGGTATCAATACTATCTATTGGAATGGTAAGGATGATAGCGGGAAAGCAGCCGTTGCAGGGTTGTATTTTGTACGAATTTCGCTCAGAAACCATGACCAATTCGACTAAAATCATCGTATTAGAATAATGTATAAAGGTTTTCTTCAACGACTGTTTATTATAAATCTGATTAAGTGATTATTTTTGATCTTCCTTGAGTTCGAGGCTGTTTATCTTAAAATTTAAGTTACTTATTGAATGGAGAGGGAATTAAGGAGAAGTGTCTGATCAAATCGCCGAACATTACTACGATTTTAGCTTACTTTTTTTAGCATGATACATGTAACACCAAACTTTTTAAGTTTTCTATACAGGAGAAAAATACTTTTTTTGGCCTTGCCTTTTTTTGTTAGCAACGGTTTTGGGCAAGCACAGAAAGACGACCTTTTGTTGATTGTTGAATCCGAGTTGAATCGCGAGATGACTGAATTCAAAAAGCTCAGTCAACCTCCTTACTTCCTTGCCTATAGAATCTACGACACCCATTCTGGTTACCTATCTTCTTCATTTGGAAGTCTGGTTGGTTCCGATACCGATCAATCTCGAATTCTGGTAACGGACTTAAAAGTGGGCGACTATAGTTTCGATAGTTCGCATCCTATCAGCAACTATGAGGACTTCGACGCATATGACATGCCGGGTGCCAAAGACGCGGTGGAATTACCTTTGGACAATAGGCCAGAAGCCATAAAATTGATTCTCTGGCAGCAAACCCAAAATTCATATCGCCAGGCACTCAATTATTTTAAGGCGTTAAAAAATGCACCCAAGACTGAGGGAAAATCCATTGACGATTTTTCCAAAGAGAAGGCTGAGGTTTTTATCGCACCTCCACTTCAAGATTTCAAAAGCATTTTTGACGCACCCACCTGGACGGAAAAAATAAAAAAATTCACTGCGCCATTTTCAAAATATTCGGACATCATCGACGCTGAAGCTTCGCTTGAGGTAAGTACAGAAAGAAAATACTTTATCACTTCAGAGGGTGCCCGCATCGTTCAGAACAGAACCTTTGCTTACCTTACGATTCGCGGCTCAATCCGCGCTGTGGATGGAGACATCGTACCGCTTCACCAATCATACTTTGCCCTCGAGCCTTCTCAATTACCTTCAGATGAAACGGTATTGCTGGATGTAGAAAAGATGATTTCAAAATTAAATCTCTTGCGTACCGCGCCAGTAGCAGAGCCATACACGGGACCCGCCATTTTGTATTCGCGTGCTGCCGGCGTTTTTTTTCATGAGATCTTCGGACACCGCGTTGAAGGTCATCGTCTCAAAGACAAGAATGATGGACAAACATTCAAGGGCAAAATACAAGAGCAGGTGTTGCCAAAATCTTTGAGCGTGACATTCGATCCAACACTCGCCACTTTTAAAGGCCAACCGCTAAATGGCCATTATCAGTTCGATGACGAAGGTATTGTAGGACAGAAGGTAAAAGTTGTTGAGAATGGAATTTTGAAAACCTTCCTCATGTCCCGAACGCCAATTGAAAATTTTTCTAATTCAAATGGACACGGTCGCTCGCAAGCTGGCGCTGAAGCTGTATCGAGACAGTCGAACTTACTTATTGAAAACACAAAGTCAGTTTCCATGAGTCAGATGCGAAAGATGCTGGTATCGGAATGCAAAAAGCTACGCAAACCTTATGGGTATTTATTTATGGACGTTGTCGGGGGTTTTACGACCACCAATCGCTACATGCCCAATGCCTTTAATATATTTCCCACGGAAGTATACCGTGTATATACCGACGGACGTCCCGATGAGTTGGTGCGTGGCGTTGATTTAATAGGAACACCGCTGGCCATGTTTGCCGCCATCCAGGCAGCGGATGATAAAAATGAAGTATTCACCGGTTTCTGTGGAGCAGAATCAGGAAGCATTCCCGTTACAGCCATCTCGCCTTCTCTGTTTGTAAAACGAATCGAAACTCAGAAGAAACCGATGGCTCAAATTGAAAAGAATATTCTTGAACGGCCATCCGCTAATAAATAGGCAACTTGTAATCAACATTAAATGAAAAGATTCTTTCATTATATTTTACTCCTGCTTATAGCACCTATGCTTACTCGCGCTGGGCCAGGAACAATCCGATGACGTCATACTCAAAGCGATGCAGGATGAGCTTACGCGAAATATGAAAGAACTGAAGCTGCCCGATTATGACAAGCCATTCTTTATCATGTATGGGATACAGGATCAAAAAAGTTACTCCATCGCGGCTACGCTGGGCTCCATTGTACGTTCGACCGAAAAGTCTTTTCGCTTTAAGTCAAACACTCGGGTTTTGGTGGGTGACTATGCGTTCAACGATGAGAGTCTTGAAGATAACCTGACCAGCGCGCCAACAGCATTGGAAATAAATTTACCTGTCGACGATGATTACATGGGCATAAGGCGTTCGCTTTGGTCAAGCACGGATAAAGTATACCGAGATGCTGCGCGGCATTTTCAACGACATCAACAAACCTTGAAGGAAAGCGGCAAAACTTTATCGGATATTCCACATCGTTCATTTGCAAAAGGAACGCCCGTCAAACTCATCTCCACATTGACGCCATATTCATTTGATAAATCAAAATGGGAGCAAAAGCTGAAAAATTTATCGGCCCTGTTTCTCAAACATCCGTCAATCCAGAATTCGACAGTCATTGTTCAATTTACGGAAGGGTATAAATACATGGTTAATAGCGAGGGTGTAGTTGCAAAAATTCCCTTTCGTGAAACGTCTTTCATGTGTGTAGGCCAGCTCAAAAATGCAGACGGCGAATTTGCATGGGATCAAATTTCTCATCAAACTTTTTTACCTGACCAATTACCCACGGAAGATGAATTGAAAAATGAGATCGAGAAAATGATTGGCAATGTTGAGCAGCAATTAAGTACTCCAAAATTTGAAGATGAGTATAGCGGTCCCGTTTTGCTTATGGGCTCCGTAGTAGCGGACGTATTTTCCCACGTACTTTTTAACGGACCAGAAAACATTGTGGCTAGCAATTCCATTCCACGGTTAACCGGCTTTCAATATCAGGCGGAGCCTCTGATGGATGGAAAAATTGGCAAAAGCATTTTTCATGAGTCCCTTACGATCAAAGCTAAACCAAAATTAAAATCGTATAACGGCACAAGTCTGTCAGGATCGTTTGAGGTGGATGATGAAGGAATTGTGCCCGCCGATGAGCTCATTGTGGTCGAAAATGGGGTGTTAAAAAATTTATTGAACGATCGGACGATAACAAATTCGACACAGAGGGCCAATGGATTTAGTGGCGGCCCTGGCGTTTTGGAAGTGACTTCGTCACAAAAAAATTCTGAAAAAGAACTAAAGGAGAAACTTATGGCAAAAGCCAAAGCTGAAGGCCTTGAATATGCATACATCATCAGAAATTCTCCTGCATTAATGGGGATGATGAACGTTTACAAAGTCTCGCTGAAAGATGGAAAAGAGGAACTCGCGCGTAATGCGTTTTATGAAGAAATCAATTTTAAGACCTTCAAACGGATTTTGGGTGCGTCTGATAAGTACGTTGCCCATAACCTCAGCACGCCTGACTTTCAGAACTTAAACCAGACGGGCGGAGGTGGCTCTTACATTGTGCCGGAAGCTATTTTGCTGGAAGAGTTGGAGATCAAATCCGTTCAGCTGCCTACCTTAAAGGAAGAAGAGTATGTGACGAATCCGTTAATTGAAGGGAAGTGATCTTCTCTCCGAGAAAACCTGCATCGGCGAAGGCAAATTATCAGTCCCGTAGGGACGGCAGTTTGGTAGCACATACGTGCGTAAATTTCCGAAGTCCCATAGGGACGACAGTTTGTTTTCGAGTGGGTATTCTATCAACATTTCGTGAAACATCATCCTGTGGATTAAACACTTTTTCAGGCGTTAATTCTTTTCTAAAATTTTTTTCAAGGTTAACAGGCTTGTCTCAAGATCCTTTCCCAGGAGTTTATCCATGTTCATGAACAACAACATAAGGTTCATGGGATATTTTAAAGTGCTGGTCATGCCCCATGTCACCAGCGTTTCATTTTCCGAAATGGATTTTGTTGTAAAGGGTGTTTTGGCAATTCCTTCAAAGGGTTTAATAAAACGAACTTCGACATCGATTCTTTCTCCTTCGCTGATGCCTTTAAGTTCTTGTTCACCTTTGCCAGCCTGTTTGTTACCGTCCCACGCATAAACGAAGCCAACTGATCCATCTGTCCCCCTAAATTCCTTTTTCATATTC
>CAVTZI010000047.1:0-297784 GCA_963739105.1 uncultured Bacteroidota bacterium
ATATACGTAAGCATCTATATTTTCTTTATCTTATTATTTAAAGAATAAGAAGGAGATTGATCTCCGAAAAGTATTTCCAGTAGCAACATCGTCGGTTGTAAATCTTATTGCAGAAAAACTCCGTATCATAACACCTTAACTTATTATGAAGACTAATCCACTACTGCTAACACTACTTTGCTTATCGATATCGTTGCATATCTGTATAGCCCAATCAACTCCCGACGAACTATTACTTAAGAATTATCGTCCACAATCAATTTATAAAATTCCGGTAACGAAAAACAGGAAGGTGTCTACACCGATTATCGACCTGCATTCCCATGCATATGCAGAAACAGAAAAGGAATTGGAAGCTTGGGTTGCTACGTTGCGCGAGTTAAAAATCGAGAAGACTATTATTCTATCGAAGTCAACGGGCGCTAAATTTGATTCCATTTATCAAGTCTATTCCAAGTACGGAAGCTTGTTTGAGGTCTGGTGTGGTTTTGACTATACAGGTTACGGAACATCGGCATGGCCTGAAGCGGGAATAAAAGAACTTGAACGTTGTTACAAAAAAGGTGCGAGAGGTATTGGAGAGCTAGGCGACAAAGGATATGGTGAGATGTACTCCCTTCCTACAAAGATCAAGGGCATTCACATGGATGATCCCAAATTAAAACCGCTGCTTAAAAAATGCGGAGAACTTAAAATGCCGATCAGTATTCACGTATCGAATCCGGAGTGGATGTATCACAAAATGGATTCTACAAACGATGGACTGATGAATGCGTTTGAATGGCGGATCGATAGTACAGCCAGCGGCATTTTAGGTCATAACGCGCTGGTGAGAACGCTTGAGAATGCCGTTCGTGATAATCCCGGAACAACGTTTATTGCCTGTCACTTTGCAAATTGTGAAACCGACCTGTCGATGATCGGAAGGTTGCTAAAAAAATATCCTAATCTCTACGCAGACATTTCGGCCAGATTTGGTGAGACAGCGCCTATACCAAGGTATATGAAGAAATTCTATCAGGAGCACGCTACTAAACTTGTGTACGGAACAGACATGGGTATGGACGAGGATATGTATAAAGGTACCTTCCGTATTCTTGAATCCGGCCGACGAACACTTTTATCGAGGATATTCAGTTATCACTGGCCTTGTCATGGGTTTGACCTCGATGAGAAAACACTAAACCGCGTGTATTACCAAAATGCGTTGCAAATACTTAAACGGTAATATCCATGCGAATAATTAGTTTGTTTATCGTCGCCGTTTTTTTTCTGACCTCCTGCGGCAAGAAGAATACCGTGCTTCAACGCCTAGCTATAAGACGTATGCGTATAAATACCTACATCTTTGTCCCACGTTGCTGTCGAAATTTAATAGCACACATGTTAAGAACCTACAATATAGCATATGTATTATAGCTGTTATTGGCAGTAGTAGGGCCCTTCTCCACACTTCATTCGCAGCCGAGTCTTTTGTCCCGAGTTAATTATATAAATCTTTTTAGTCAGTCGTGCGGTGGAGCATTTTTCCTTGTCTGCATTGTCGGCTTACAAAAAACCAAGCACACTCTTTGGTTGGCTTTGGATGCGGGTTGCAAGTGTGGCCAGACAATGTGTGTGCGATTTAGTGGCTGTGATTACAAAATATTTACAATACAATTTGATTTCACTTGTCCACAACCTGCATTTGCATTTCATTCATTCGTCCACCGTACACTTTTATTTTGGAAAAAGCTGTCTCGATGTCGCGAAGGTCTGCGGTCGAAAGTTTTACATTGAGTGCGCCTAAGTTCTCGTTAAGATGCGCTGAGCTGCGCGTACCTGGGATTGGAACAATAAATGGTTTCTGTGCCAGAAGCCAAGCAAGAGCGACTTGCGAAGGTGTTGCGTTTTCATTCTTAGCAATTTGTCTCAATTGTTCTATTATCGGCATATTCGCTACTAAATTTTCTGGAGAGAAGCGGTCAAATCCAGAACGCAAATCTGTCTTAGGGTCAAGCTTTGTATTGCCGTCTATTGTCCCTGTTAGATAGCCCATTCCAACAGGTCCCCAAGGAACAAAACCGATTCCGAGTTCTTCACAAGTTTTTAGGATGGCATTTTTTTCAACGTCTCTTTCCATGATAGAGTATTCGGTCTGAACTGCTGTAACAGGTTGAACAGCGTGCGCTCTATTTATAGTTTTTGCACTCGCTTCCGATAGGCCAAAATGTAGTACTTTCCCTTCTTTGATAAGCTCTTTGATAGCACTCGCAACATCTTCAATTGGCACAGTCGGGTCAACTCTATGTTGGTAGTAGAGGTCAATACGGTCAGTCTTTAGTCGCTTAAGTGAAGCTTCAACCACTTTCTTAATATGCTCGGGCTTACTGTTAAGACCTCCAGCTTCAATGTTGAAACCAAATTTGGTCGCGATAACTACTTTGTCTCGAAAAGGCGCTAACGCTTCTCCAACAAGTTCCTCATTTGTATTAGGGCCATATACTTCTGCTGTGTCAAAAAATGTCACACCTTTTTCATACGCTCCCGAATTACCTTAATGCCTTGCCCCCTGTCAGCAGGTGGGCCATAGTTTGCACTAATACTCATGCATCCAGCACCCAATTCTGAAACCTCTAAGGTTCCAATTTTTCGTTTTTTCATTTTCAATTTGTCTTTATTGTAAATATTATTTGCTCCATAAATTGGAGTTGACCCCGCAAGCAATATGCCTGCTCCCAAGAGAGCAGATTGCTGAATAAATTGTCTTCGCGAATTTTTACTTTCCATGACGGTTAGTTTAAATTTTCTTGGAGGTGTGCCCTGGGAGAAAGAGTTTGTAAATCAAAAACCTTGTCCAAGTGTTTCGGATAGTTTTCAAGGTCTTTGGCAATATCATTTCTCCTGAAAATATCAAAGCAATTGTAGCCCTTCATAATTTCGAAACCACAAAAGCGATAGTTACTTGTGATATTAAGAAAAAGATCGGCTGTGCTCTTTCCCTGCATTAAGTTTTGAAAGAGATTATCAAACGCTTCAGCAGGGGCATTCCAAGTGGCGGAAATCATAAAATTCTTTCCCTGTAAAAGTCCACCTGTCCCGTATTGCTTTGTTGGGTCATCTTTAGTCCTTCCGTCACCAGTAAGAAATGATTTACTGAAAAGTCCGCTGTTGAATACTTCGTCAACATACTTTTTGTAAATCCAAGGCGCGCCAAACCAGTTTACTGGCATTTGCAAAATCACGATGGCAGCCGCTAAGTGTTTTTGTTCTTCTTCTTCGGGTTTGTAACCATCTTCAATGGTGGTTTCTATAACCTCGTAAGATTTAGATGTAAAGAATTCCTTTGCACTTTGAAAAAATGCATTGTTTAAAGTCCCTTCTGTCCAATTAGGATACGTCAAATGCGCATTGATAATCAATACTTTTTTTGTGTCTGCCATTTTCTTGTCTTTAATGTTTCATTCATTTTTGATGAAACAAAGGTAGATGACGACAATACGGTAGAAGGGTAAATACTACCAAAAAGAAGGAAACAAATTACTGATTGAGGAATACCTTATTTAAAGACGTTGCTCATTAAGGCTCTTGTCGGCTACTTTTAACCGATATTCTTTCGGAGTTAGGTCAACTTGCTTTTTGAAAAACTTGGCAAAGTAATTAGGGTACTCGAACCCAAGTTCATAAGCTATTTCAGTGTTATTTAAATCGTCTCTTGTCTCCAGCATTTCTTTGGCTTTCTTAATCACGAAATCATGAATGTTTTCGAGAGCTGACTTTTGAGTAAAGTGTTTAATAATGTCGCCTAAATAGTTGGCTGTCATTCCTAATTTATTCGCAAAATGCTGAACAGTCGGCATGTTTTTAACAGGCTGATTATAATACTCTAATAGTAGTTGCTGAAACTCCGATACGATGGGATTGTATTGTTTTGGGTTCGAGGAAAACTGTCTTTTATAAAATGACTCAACCAAAGACACTAACACATGAACATAAGAAAGTAAGACTCCAAAATTTTCCTTTCTGCTTTCATAGTATTTAAGCATTAAACCAAAGACGGTTCTGATTTCTTGTTCTTCTTTCTCTGTCAATTGCAGTGCTTCGTGTTCGCCATAGTCAAGATAATTCTTGAAGAGAAATCTATTCTCTTCAATCAGTTTCTTGGAAAACTGTAAATACATTCCATTGTATGTAGGTTCTACATCCCAGCCGTTTGCTCGTTCTGGACTATTAAAGAAAACTGCAGTTATTGGCTTGGGATTTTTGATATCAAAGTCGTGAGCTGATTTGTCAACGAAATTACTTTTGATTGAGATACGATAAAAGTCAACTGACACAGGGTCTGATTTCAACCTCATGTTTGCAACATCATAGTAACCAATGTCGATGTCATTGTCCAAGGGTGTCGGCAACCCAATGTATTCGTTGAATGATTTAAAGTCTTTAAAAGTCCTCACGGTATAAAATTACGATAATTAATAATCATTGCTGTGCGGTTGGGTTTGGCTCTTGCCATAGCTTTGGTGTCGCGATGGGTTTGAGCGGCTATGGCATGTGCCAAATGCGCGGGCAATTCGGAGGACGACTCTTCTTAAAAATGCGAAGGGTCGGCCGCTTCATTTCTTGTTTGTCCAACGTTATTTGTTTTTTGAAAGTCCGAGTTGTCCCGAAGCTGTTCACTTGTCCCCGCGGGAAATCTGTGTTTGTAGAGTGTCACCCGTTAGATGACTAAATTGTCCGGGCCCTATTACTGCCAACGTCGATGTATGTGTCGTTTAAATTTACCTTGGTGTTAAAAATAATAAAAATTTAAATGACGCATACATTTTGTTGCACTAAACCTTCGGTAGCTCTTGTGCACTTCATAGTTGTTTATAGCAATAAACATAAACAATACAGCTATGAACATCATGAAACAACAAGAGACTACCTTAGTTCAGCGCGCTGATGCTAAGGTAACCGGATTCAAAAAGCTTCACAAACAGCTCGAAAAGAAAATCATTGTTAGTGGGAAAAGTCTGAGCACGCTCAACAATTACATGCGATGCATTGCGCATGTAGCGTTGCATTTTAACGTGGTTCCCTCTGAACTCGACATCGAGCAGATCGAAGAATATTTGCTGATGGTCAAGAAAAGAAACACTACCTCATCGGAGTCTTTCTTCAAACACACTGTTTACGGACTCCGATTTTTATTTCGATGCGAAGGTCGCGACGCACGGGCCATTCAACTCCCTTCCATTCAACGCGATAACAAGCTGCCTGTAGTGTTGTCACTTGGTGAGATGAAGGCTTTGCTTAAAAACCCCCGAGCTACTCAAACATCGAATTCTGCTGGGACTTTTATATGGCTGCGGACTACGATGCCACGAAGCCCGTTCTCTGCTCATCAAAGATGTCGACTTCGAACGCAACATGATTCATGTCCGTCAAAGCAAAGGACGTAAAGATCGGTATTTTCCAATCGGTCAAAATCTTTGTCGTGGACTCAAGAACTACCTTGCTTCAGAGGTTCCTCACAAATGGCTCTTCAATGGAAAAGATAAACATGAAGGGTTCTCTCAAAAAGGAGTGCAATGGGTAGTTCGTGAAGCTACCCGTAAAAGTGGTATTCAGAAACAAGTTACTGTGCATACCCTTCGACATACTTACGCCACACATTTGCTGGAAGAAGGTCTTGACATTGTGTCGATCAAAGAGTTGCTGGGCCACGCACACATTGAAACCACCATGGTGTATCTGCATGTAGCACAATCTGGACGCCAGGCTCCATTCTCGCCTCTGGATAGGCTATACTCAAAACAGTAGTAAGCCTTGCGTGCGGCTTTTGAAGTCTCCGGTGTGATCAATTCACACTGGAAGGAAATCCTGCGCTCCGGTCAATTCAATACCTGGCAACTGCGTACACTGGATGCTATTAGGCGATGCAGAACCGCCTCTTTGGGTGGTCATGTAGATCTATGCTCTTCCTGCGGTCATGTCCGCATTAGTTATAACTCCTGCCGGAACAGGCATTGTCCTAAGTGCCAGCAGATACAACGTGAGCGGTGGATACAAGCAAGAGAAGCGGAGTTGCTTCCAGCAACTTATTTTCATGTAGTCTTTACCCTGCCAGAAGCGCTTAACAAACTTTGTTTGTTTCAACCTGCTGCAGTGTACAAAACCCTCTTTGACACTGCCTGGAGTGTCATGCGGAATTTTGCGCATGACAAAAAACACCTGGGCGCTGATACCGGAATGATCACCATACTCCACACCTGGGGACAGAATCTTTCACTCCATCCTCACTTACATTGCATTGTGCCGGGAGGTGGTATAACACAAGCGGAAAGTGGAAGCCTGCACGCAGTAAGGGAAAATATCTTTTCCCTGTCAAAGCGATGAGTCAGGTATTCAGAGCTCGATTTGTAGCTGCGCTTCGTAGCCAGTTCAAAGGACTGGAACCAGTTTTTTATAATGCCTTATTCAATACTCCATGGGTGGTGTATGCCAAACGTCCTTTTGGAAGTCCTAAACATGTGATCGAATACCTGGGAAGATATACCCACAAAGTAGCCATCTCTAATCATCGTATTGTCGACATACAAAAGGATGTGGTAAGATTTCGTTACAAAGACTATCGCGATGTAAGCAAAGTCAAAGAGATGACCTTACAGGTAATGGAATTCATCCGCAGGTTTTCAATGCACATTCTACCAAAAGGGTTTATGCGTATTCGTCACTATGGTATTCTGAGCAGTAGCCGGAAGTTAAACGTCCTGCCTTTACTTCTTCCAAACCTGGAGAGCGACTATGAATATCCTGAAGAAAAACACTGGAAACAGATCAGCATCGAACGGCTTGGATACAATCCCGATGCTTGTCCCCACTGTAAGCAACTTACCATGGTCACCGTTTGTAATTTCGATAGAAGAGGACCACCTGACGAGAAAATGATTAAGGATCTTATTGAAAAATATGTGGTCAAGCAAGTCTCATAAAAGACTATGACTAGCTACTGCTTTGGCTAAATATCAGATAAAGGAATATAACTAACACGAAGTGATACTCTTGGTCAATCAACAAATGCTGAATGTCCTCAATTTAAACCGCTCCGTCAGCCTGCAGATATCAATACCGTTAGAAATGACACGCTAGATTCACATCAATCCCCATAACTACAAAAAAACTTACCGCTACCGAAGCTTCCGTGCAACACGGGCTTCACGCTGGGCCGTGCCGGCCACGCGAAGCCTTATTTATTGGTGGCAGTGCCGTCGTCCGAATTTCTACTTTTGACTAGTTCGTGTTCCGGTCATTTTGCTTATATTATCTGATGTATTGTCTACCCTATAAAACGCGATGGTCGGCAGATTTTCATCAGCAATTTGTCCAAATCGAACCGTGAAATAATCAGTCGAATCATTCGGATAGCCTTCGATAATTGTAAATGTCAATATTCCTTTGTCTTTTAGGTCCTTCGCTATACTGTCTACCTCCGCTAAATTCCAGATTTTTTTGTGAATTGAGATTTCCAATTCAGTCAGTGTACTTATGCTGTCGTCGTACACCATTGTTTGGGTCATTTGTCCCGATGTTCCGTGCACGGTAAAACCATAACCTTGTAGTGGATCAATTTTTCTAGTCAAAATAAATGTTTTATCATCTAATACCTTTACGTGTTCGCCAAGTTCCCTGTTTGACTTAAGTTTAATAGTGTCTTCAGTTTCCTGTAGCAGGAGCTTTAAACTTTCATAGGGAATGTCCTTCAAATATGCTTGGAAGAGCGTTGTCGTGTCATTTTCACTAGATAGATAAAATTCGTACCGATAGATTTCCTCCCCCGTTTGATAAACCTTATAGATAATAGTTCCGTAAGCTGTTTTCCCTAAGTCATTGATCTCAATAAATTCGTTCCGCTCAACTTTCGAGCAACTAAATATCAAAAGAGTTATAATTAGTAGTTTTCTCTTCATAATGGCATTGCCACCAACGACCCGTGTATGTGACGTTGCGGGTTTTCGAAGCGCATCACTGTCCACGTTACAAGCCGTTAATTGAAAAACTAAACTAACAATTTGCACTGCACCCCGCAATGGTTAATACATTTTGTGTGCGCCCAGTATGGCGTGTTTGATATTCCAGAGGGGAATATAAATGGATTATCCAAAGGGTGCAAATCCCTTATGTGCACTGTATCGATGCGCATTAGCAAGCTGCAAGGTTGTATTCCGTGAGGGATGAACTGAAGAAAGCAGGACTGCAAAGATCTGTACTGACGAACAGAAACTGCATAGGAGGCAATCTTAGGCGGGTAAGCTAGCACATCATAGCAAAGCCCTTCAGGTACATTAGCTTAAGATTGTAGATGTAGCAGCGATAGATCGAAGGATAAACGTCTTACCTGGGGAGGTCTGCATCTAGTTTCGTTTTACTAGACGTGCAGAAGTCAGCAGAAGTCATAGTAGTTGACAGTAATGAGCCGTAAGCACTACGGAGGTCTCACACGTCAATGAAGGACAAACATTAAGTTGTTCCAAATGCTGTAAGGATGTAAGCAATGCTAAAGGAAGAATCCGAGTTGCGTACTAGCCTTATGATAAGCGGAACAGAGAGACAAAATCGTAAAAGATGATTGAAAGGATTTTAAACCCAAGAAACATTCGCAGGGCATGCAAGGAGGTGGTGTCGAACAAAGGTTCGGCTGGAGTAGATGGCATGTCTGTAAAAGACCTATCGCCATATCTTCAAATACACCTGAAAGCAATAGCCACTGAGATATGTAATGGAAGTTATCATCCTGCGGCCATCCTAGGGGTAGAAATACCCAAGAGCAATGGAAAGAAACGTCTACTTGGCATTCCTACAGTAGTAGACCGGTTGTTACAACAGGCGACCCATCAGGTGATCAGTCTGAAATTTGAGCCGGAGTTCAAGGAACACAGCTATGGATTCCGTCCGGGTCGCAATGCACACCAAGCTGTGCAGCAAGCGCAGAAGAACATTCATGAAGGTTACGACTACATTGTAGACATAGACCTGAAAAGCTTCTTTGATGAAGTAAATCATGGAATACTGATGCAACTGCTGTATAGCAAGGTGAAATGTCCCATCACCCTGCGCCTTATACGCCAATGGTTAAAAGCACCGATCGAAATAGATGGAAGGCTGACCAAGCGCACCAAAGGCGTTCCACAGGGAAGTCCGCTCAGTCCGTTACTTTCCAATATCATGCTGCATGAGTTGGACAAGGAATTGGAGAAGAGAGGGCATCGTTATGTTCGCTATGCCGATGACTTTAGTATTTATATGAAGAGTAAGAAGGCAGCACGCAGAGTTGGTAATAGTATTTTTCTGTTCCTAAAGAACAAATTTAAACTACCAATCAATCGCGAGAAAAGCGGCATACGAAAACCAGTGCAGTTCGCTATACTGGGTCACAAATTTGTACCCACGTATAGGAAAGGGGAGAAAGGCAGATATCAGGTGGTTGTGATGGACAGAAAATGGAAAGCGCTCAAACAGGAATTGAAAACCGTTACCCGCAAAACTGCTCCAATTACTTTTCGGGAGCGCATTGCAAAACTGAAAGAAATTCAACGAGGGTGGATTAATTATTTCCGCATGGCAAATATGCAAACTAAACTCAAAGAAATCGACAGTTGGCTGCGCAACAGATTGAGGTGCTGCATTTGGGAAGACTGGAAGAAACCTGAACGAAGAAGGAAGAACCTGATCCGTTTGGGAGTTTCCAACGGTCAGGCCTATGCGTGGAGCAGAACGAGAATGGGTGGATGGGCAGTCGCCCAAAGCCCGATCTTAGGGACAACCATCACACTGGAAAGACTAGCCAGGAAAGGCTATGAGTCTATGCTCACCTGGTACGAAAAAGTATCTCCACAACTTAATGAGCCGCTGTATACGAGATCCGTACGTACAGTGGCGTGAGAGGCGCACCTCACCGGCGAAAAACCCGGTGAGGCCGTCTACTCGATTGTGCGCTGGCCGCTTTACAGGTGTCTTATTTCAACTCCTAAATTCCCTAGTCTGAAAGTTTTAACATTTGTCAAATGTCCGTCCTCAAAGTCCAATTGAATTTTAATTAATCCTTTGTCATAAAACCAATATAAGAATTCATTGTCACCTATATGGTTTATAAATCCAAAGTCCGTTATTGTTTTGTCCTCATCTATCATTGGAGATTGAGTCTTTCTATGAGAACTTAAAATTGGTTCAATGTCACTGCTCTGTTTTATTCTTTTGAAGTAAGTCGAGTCTAAGGTGTTTGTCAGAAGTTCAGCATACTTGTCCGCAATTTCTTCACTTGTCTTTAAGTGGGGCTCGAATATTTGTTTAAAAGTTGAAATGTCAATGGAGTATGAGTCAATCGTGTCAAAGTCAATGTTGTCAGGGTCTTTAATTCTTCTGAATAGATAATTTGATTTTAAGTCATTTATTTTTCCGTTGTCCTTGTCATATACCACATAATGTAAGGTCAGGAGTTCCTCCATAAATGTCATTGTTTACTCTGTATAGGTTTAATTCTTTATTGTAAGGTTCAATGATTCAACGTCAATCATAGTGTCATAGAGAGTCGGTATTCTTCTAAATAGAATTTCAATTGGTTTTGCTGTCCTCTGACTGTAAATGTGGAATTTAACTTTGAAGTCCGAGTCCTCAGTAAATCTCTTGTATAGGTTTACACCAGTCAGTCCCAAGATTATTATTAACAGTCCTATTAGTATTCTCCTCATGTCATTAAAGCGGCTGGCACACAACATTAAAGTGTTTTATACGAAATCCGAGCAAAAAAATAAGTTTTTGCTGTTAGATAAGCAATGAAATGGAACAATTTCATTTGCTAGATGCCTTTCCGGATTTCGTATAAAATATAGTTGAACGATACCGTCGTGTTTGTTATGGGCATTCTTCGTTGTTTCTCAGTGGCTTCTGATTGGAAAAAACGGCTATCACAGGGAGTGGACGTATTTGATTTGTACTTTATGAGTGAAACATTTCTGCTTGCAAGGGGATTTGAGCACACTTCTGCCCTTATGGATTTTTTCCAAAATTGATGATAGCTTTCATTTCAAAGAACGATTTGTGCGTTTTATTTTATGAATCCTCCGGTATACCAGTCCACATATGCATTGGAATCATCGTTCCTTTTTTACATTCAGTACATTTAATGAGATCATGTCCCGTTATTTGACGCAATACATCTACCATGGAGAGACCTTCATATTGCGACATTCCAGGTGCCGCTCCAAGCAGGGCAAAACATTGCAACATACTTGTTTTGGAATGTACTGCTGCGAAAATTCCATAGTAACGGATCTTATAGTAGCCACAGGGTAATATGTGTTGAAGAAAACGTCCGATAAAGCAAACTGCATTGAGCTCCATGATTTTCTGTCGATTGTCTCGATAATCTTTCCAACGAAATCGAATAAGATTATTATGTATGGAGAGAAGTCTACTGTTACTAATAGCCACCCTGTGGGTATACCTTCCCAGATAACTAATCACCTGGCTGGCACCCTTAAAAGTTTTCTTAATATGTACATTCCACAGTTTATTGTAAACCATTTCTTTCAACCTTTTCAAGTCATCATACAACAAACCATCTTTTTGAGGAACAACCAGCATCTGCTTGTTAAAAGCCTGGAGGAGTAATTCAAAACATTTTCCTCTGAAAACTTTTGAAAGCGCACTCACAGGTACGAAGAATTTTTTGGAAGCATTTATCCATTGTAGCCCGTCAGGATCCATTCCTCCCGCAGGAACTAACATATGTATATGAGGATGATAATTTAATGATTGACCCCAAGTATGTAACACCGAAACATTACCGCTTTGCGCACCTAGAAAAGCAGGATTGCCTGCTGTCTTTTGAATAGCGTAGGCTGATGCTTTAAATAGCATGTCGTAGCATGCTCGTTGATTGATATAAAAAAGTCCATTCAAAAATTGCGGTACTGTGAATACAATATGAAAGTACCGGGTGGGTAGTAAACGATTTTTTAGTTTATCAACCCAAAGCAATTGCTTTATATATTGACACTTGGGGCAATGCCTGTTACGACATGAGTTGTACCTTATTTTTATATGCCCACAGTTATCACAAACAACCTGATGTGAACCTAATGCCGATGTCCGGCAATGCATAATAGCATTGTATGCCTTCCGCTGACTTGAACACAATTTATACTGGTCTTCATACCCATGTTGATACTGTTTGAAAACCGTAGCCAATTCTAAAACATTATCTCTGGAATTTTCCATACACTAATGTTTAAAGATTATCAAAAGGGCTACTTACATCTTTTGGATCAAAGCAACTTAAGTGAAGATAAACCGAAGTTGTCCGAAGAGAATTATGACCCAGTAGTTGTTGAATCATCCGCAGATTAGTGCCTTGCTCCAGTAAGTGCGTAGCAAAAGAATGTCGTAAGCTATGGAAAGATACCGCTTTGGTGATTCCTGCTTTTACCACTGCTGTCGAAAATACTTTTTGAATTGTTCTATGGCTAATTGGTTCTCCGGCAATGTAGCCTTCAAATAGGTATTTCTTCGGACGAAACTTTTGATAGTAATCCCGAAGCACGCCTAGCGTCCTTATGGAAAGTATGGTGAAACGATCTTTCCTGCCTTTACCATTCCGAATACATATCTGCATTCGATCACTGTCTATATCGATTGGCGTAAGCATCCGTACTTCGCTAATTCGTAATCCAGAAGCGTAGGCGGTGGCAAAGATCGCTTTGTGCTTTAAATTTTTGACGCCGGAAAAAAATGTAGTAATCTCTTCTTTAGAAAATACTGCCGGAAGCTTTTTGTCTCTTCGTGGTCTCTTAATATTAACAGGTTCCCAAGGACGCTTAAGAACATCCACAAAGAGAATTTTTACAGCACTTATAATCTGATTGATCGTGGAAGTTGACTCGCGCTTTTCAGTCACGCAATGATGGAGATAAGATTTGACCTGATCTAAACTCAAACGATCAGGAGAACAATTGTAGTAAATGGATAATCTACTTAAACAGTGAATGTAATTAATAATGGAACGTTCTGAGTAGTTCCTAATTTGCATCTCTTGCAACATCTGTTGCCTCAGTGTTTTTTTTCCATAGTCATAAAATTTAAAGTTTATGACTGAAGGTACACAATCTACAAGATGATTGTTCGATCGGCGAGATTTACAAAACTACCGAAGGTTTTGTTCAACAACCATATATACGTATTGCGTATATTTCTTTTATAGGCGTTGCGCCTCTTATATCCTTAATGCCAATTAAAGGTAAATCCCCAAAATAATCTCTCATTTTAGATAGAAACTAATTTATGCGTTAGTACCCGTTTGTTGTCGTTTGTAAATGATTGAAACCGGTTTGCAAGAATTGGTGTTTGAATAAATAGCTTCACCGCTACGTTGCCGCTAACTTTATGAACCTCCCAACTTCTTCTTCAAAAACTCCGCCGTATAACCCTTCCCTTTCTTCACCATATCTTCAGGTTTTCCTTCAAACATAATCGAACCACCTTTTTTCTCGCCGCCTTCAGGACCAAGATCAATAATCCAGTCGGCACATTTGATCACTTCCAGGTTGTGCTCAATAATAATAACACTATGTCCAACATCGATCAGGGCGTTTATCGCTTTCAATAATTTAAAGATGTCGTGAAAGTGAAGCCCGGTGGTGGGTTCATCAAAAATAAACATGATGTGTCCTTCAGTGGAATTTTTGCCGAGGAAAGAAGCAAGCTTCACGCGTTGTGCTTCGCCACCACTCAACGAATTCGAAGATTGGCCCAGCTTAACATACCCTAATCCCACATCATTCAGCGGTACAATTTTTTCGTAAATGCCTTTTTTGTCGCGGAAGAATTCAAGGCCTTCCTCCACCGTCATGTCAAGAACGTCCGCAATATTTTTGCCGTTGTGTTCCACTTCCAGAACTTCCTGTTTGAAACGTTTCCCGTGACAGCTTTCGCACTTCAGGTAAATGTCGGCCATGAACTGCATCTCGACTTTGATCTCACCTTCGCCCTGACAAGTCTCGCAGCGTCCACCCTCTACGTTAAATGAAAAGTGTGAAGGCTTATAGCCCCGTTGTTTTGAAATATGTTGGTCGGCATACAACTGACGGATCAGATCATAAGCTTTTACATAGCTGATCGGATTCGAGCGCGACGATTTACCAATGGGATTCTGATCTACGAATTCCACTTGGGTGATCCGCGACATATCGCCTTCCAGCTTGTCGTACTTACCCGGAGATTCCGCTACCGAACTGCTCAAGCGCCCCACGGCGGGCCACAATATTTTTTTGATAAGTGTCGACTTCCCCGAACCACTTACGCCGGTCACGACAGTTAAAATACCCAGCGGAAATTTTACGGTGAGGTTTTTTAGATTATTTTCTCTCGCGCCTACCACAGTAATGGAGTCATTTCCACTTCCTCCGGGTGGCGGGCACGGGAATTTTTTCTTTTCCGCTGAGGTAGTCGGTTGTATGGGATTTTATATGGCCGTTTAATTCTTTCAACGATCCCTGGAATACCAGCTCACCGCCATGGCTACCCGCATCAGGTCCGATGTCAATGATCTGATCGGCGGCACGCATCACTTCCTCTTCATGCTCCACGACAATCACGGTATTACCCAGGTCGCGCAGGGATTTTAGAACAGTTACCATCCGGTCAGTGTCTCTGGGATGCAAGACCAATGCTCGGCTCATCCAGCACATACATAGAACCCACCAATGCGCTTCCCAGGGAGGTTGCCAGTTTGATGCGTTGATATTCGCCACCCGATAATGTAGCCTGTAAGTCGGTTGAGCGTCAGATAGCCCAATCCGACTTTATCCATGTATTCCAGCCGCGATTTGATTTCACTCAAAATGCGGTCTGAAATTTTTCGATCGTAGTCGGTAACACGAATCGTGTTGAAAAATGTGAGCATGTCTTCAATCGGCAGCAAGACAAGATCCGTGATGGAGGTGTTGGCGATTTTTACATACTGCGCATCTTTTCGCAGGCGTGTGCCTCTGCAGTCCGGACAGGTAGTTCTTCCCCGATAACGGGACAGCAATACGCGATATTGAATTTTATGTGTTTTGGATGCGAGGTATTTGAAAAAGTCGTGCAGTCCATCAAAATGTTCGTTGCCATTCCAAAGCAATTGCTGCTGCTCTGGCGTTAGTTCATTGTAGGGACGGTGAATGGGAAAATCAAACTTGATCCCATTTTTCAACAAAGGCTTTTGCCATTCGCCCATGGTTTCACTTCGCCAGGGCGCAATGGCTCCTTCGTAAACAGAAAGGGATTTGTCGGGAATAACCAGATCTTCATCAATGCCGATGATTTTTCCAAAACCTTCGCAGGTCTGACATGCGCCAAAGGGGTTGTTGAAGCTGAAAAAATTTATAGAAGGTTCTGTAAAGGTCATGCCATCAAGCTCGAAGCGATCGGAAAAAGTCGCCTTTTCTTTTCCTTCAATGTAGACGATGCAATCACCTTCTCCTTCAAAGAAAGCTGTTTGAACAGAATCGGAAAGGCGAAACGTCGTGTCTTCGTCTTCTGGATTTACACTGGCCCGATCGATCAGAATTTCATAAACAGAATCTTTTGCGATTTTATCTTTCGCGGACGTCTTTGCTTTTGCCTTGGCTGCCGGCGGCTCCACTAAGTAATTCTTCAATGAATTTCACCTCACCATTCACTAAAATTCGCGCATAGCCTTTGCTGAGCAGGAGATTTAGTTCGTCGTTAAGTTTCCGTCCCTTTTTTATGGTCAGCGGGCAGGCAATCATAACGCGTGTTCCGGCGGCGAGCTTATTGATGACATCAACCACGGAGTGACTGTATCTCGTTTTACTTCTTTTCCGCTGATTGGAGAATAGGTTTTGCCAATTCTGCGCAAACAAAAGTTTCAGGTAATCATAAATTTCAGTGGTAGTGCCAACGGTTGACCGTGGATTTCGTGTGTTAACCTTTTGTTCGATGGCAATGGCTGGAGAGACACCCTTGATGTAATCGACTTCCGGTTTTTCCATCCGTCCCAGGAATTGACGGGCGTAGGAACTTAAACTCTCTACGTACATGCGTTGTCCTTCGGCAAAAAGCGTATCAAAAGCAAGGGACGATTTTCCAGATCCTGAAAGTCCTGTTATAACCACCAATTTATTGCGAGGAATGGCAACACTGAGGTTTTTCAGGTTATTAACCCTGGCGCGTTTTATTATGATAAATTCTTTTGGATCCAATTCATCTAAAAAAGAATCCTTGGCTAAAGACTGTTGGGTCACCGGTGTGTTCAAAATTATTCTTTCAATTACCTCTTGGTAACTTGGCTTTTAGATTTAAAGTTTGGTTGCAGCGCAATAAACTTAAAGAATTTACGATTCGCGCGAACGCAAGCAGGCAAATTCATTTCAAATTTTTGAGTATTTGAAATGGCCGGAATTGTAAATCAAGATTAGAAGATTAAAACAGGATTTGATCCTTGAGGAATCAAATCAAAAAAACTAGGTATCGAAATCGGGATCGTAGCTGGCTTCACGATTTCCGCGGCTGCCGCCGCCTTCTTCATCGTAATCTGCATCTGCGTCACTCACTTCGCTCCTGCTTCAAAATCATCTCCTGCATCAAAACCATCTTCTCCTTTATCCAGATCCTCTTCCTCCTTTGAATCAACATCGTACTCGCCAGAACTGTTTTTTGTAACCGGAACCTTGATCAAATAGGTAGCATCCTCGGTGTCTAATGGAAAAACAAAAATCGGCTCTTTTTTTGCATTGGTAATTCTCGAAATGCTTGCCTGATAACCATTTGGATATTGCTGATGTATCAATTCAAGTAAATCGTCGGAAAGATTTTCAAGACTTTTAATAATTTTTTTCTTGCTAATGGCCATACTATATTCGAACACTGGAATTTGGAGCAATTAGCTAAACAAATTGCATGACAGGCAAGAATTTTTTAAGTTTTTTTTGGCTCTGGATAAAAAAATTGATATCTTTTCAAACCAATTTGTTCTATTAACCCCACACAATATCGAGAGAGACATCTACGTTACCTAAAAGTGAGACAGAATGATTGACAGCAGATTAAGCGACTCCCAACTAGTGTCGCTCTATCAAAACGGTAACGATGAAGCTTTCGAAATGCTCCTACACCGACACAAATCAAGGATCTATACTGCGATTTACCTGATCGTCAAAGACAGGTATACCGCCGAAGACCTATTGCAAGAGACCTTCGTAAAGGCCATCAACACCATTCGTGGTGGGCGGTACAACGAGGAGGGCAAGTTTCTGCCTTGGATAAGTCGCATTGCCCACAATCTGGCGATCGATAATTTTAGAAAGAACAAACGATATCCCGAAGTGGTATTGGAAGACGGCAGCCGGCTTTTTAACTCAATGGATTTTGCGGATGAATCCGCTGAAGACAAACAAATCTTCAGGGACACCCGTACAAAGCTCAGAGATTATATAAAAGAGCTGCCAGTGGAGCAGAAGCAGGTGCTCATTATGAGACATTACCTGCAGATGAGTTTTCAGGAGATCGCCGAACGCACTGGCGTGAGTATCAATACTGCATTAGGACGTATGCGGTATGCGCTCATCAATCTGCGGAAGAAGATGATCAAACACAGAGCCTATGATACAAACTTTTACCCAAACGGACTTGATCAGGTATTTATACCACGAGACTACGGAGGAGGAGAGCAGGAGAATTGACAAAGCCCTGATCCGCGACAGTGAACTACAGTCGCTTTATGCGGAATTTGCTCCATGAAAAAAGACATGGATGCAGCGCAGCATTGAACCGTCCTCAAGAACGGTGCTTTCTATTTTGAGCTACTCCAAAACTTTACAGGAGCGCCCATCATGAAATGAATGAAGCTCTCGCGTTAAATCGCGAGAGCTTTATTTTTTAGAGCTTCTTAATTTCCACTTTGCGCCAGCGCACTTTTACACCACCGCCATCGTGTATCTGCAGCGCAATTTTTCCGTTGGCTGCACCAATTTTCTCATCCTTGAGCGTGATCATCTTCGTTCCGTTGAGAAATGTTTCTACCAGATCTCCTTTCACCTTAACGGTGAGGGTATTCCAATCTCCTTCTTTTAGTATATTATCCAGGCTGGGATCTGGCTTGATCAGCCATTCTCTTCCATAAGACTCATAAATGCCACCGGTGCTGTGTCCCTTGGGCGCAACTTCAGCCTGCCATCCCGTAATTTTTGTTCCGTCGATGGAGCTGTGAAAAAATACACCACTGTTACCGTTGGACTCTTGTTTGAATTCTACCGTAAGTTCAAAATCCTTGTAGTCTTTGTCGGTGGCAAGGTAACCGTATTGTTTGTCGGGACCACTTTCGCATATGAGCTCTCCGTTTTCCACATACCACTTTTCAGTGCCATGGACTTTCCATCCTTTTAAGTCTTTTCCATTAAAAAGTTTTGTCTGGGCAAAGCCTGTTGCAAGGATGGAAATCAGAAGGATTGACGTTAAAATTCTTTTGATCATAATGGTATTGGGTTATGTTTAGCGAATGGAGCATCGGTCAGTTCCGGTTCCAGATTTCTCTACAAAGCAAAAAATACTTCAGCATAAACAGAAGACACACAACAATTCTTTTCTTTGCACCGTGAAATGGCCATGATTTTGCAATCAACCAAAGGTATGATAATGAGTATGGCGAATTCCATGTGTCCATCAAGAAAAAATTATTAACACATGAAAGTTCTGATTCTTCATCAACATTTTAATACTCCCACGGCCGGCGGCGCACTCCGTTCATATTATTTGGCGAAGGCGCTGATGGAGCGTAATATCGGTGTTGTAGTGATCACCGGATACAATGGTGAAACACTATAAGGTGGAGAATATTGAAGGAATAGAAATTCATTATTTACCCGTTACTTACGATAATCGCTTTGGTTTTTGGAAACGCAGCAAATCTTTTTTGCACTATAACTTCGGTGTCGTCAGGCTGGCTGGAAAAATTCAAGATATAAAACTTTGTTATGCGATTTCAGTTCCGCTCACAATCGGACTGGCAGCATTCTGGATTAAACGTAAGTATGGAATAAAATATTTTTTTGAAGTGGGTGACTTATGGCCCGAGGCACCCATTCAAATGGGATTCGTAAAAAATTATTTCTTCAAAAAGTCTCTGTACAGCCTTGAAAAATTTATTTATGATCACGCAGACGCAGTGATGTGGCATTGTCACCGATGATCAAAGCAGCGGTTGAGAAAAAATCCCGGGAAAACCGGTTCATCTCATTCCAAATATGGCTGACACCGATTTTTATAAACCTGTGGAAAAAGATGTGGTGTTACTTAAAAAATTTGACGTTGCAGATAAGTTTGTCGTCTCCTACATCGGTGCCATAGGCCTGGCTAACGGGCTGGATTTTTATATCGAATGTGCCAGGGCGTGTCAGAAAACAACCTTCCCATGCATTTTCTGTTGTGTGGCGATGGGGCGTTGCTGGAATATTTTCAGAAGTATCGTCAAACAATATCAATTGAAAAATTTTTCGATCCTTCCATTTCAAAATCGTGAAGGGGTAAAAGAAGTAATGAATGTCACGGACGCTACTTTTATCTGTTATAAACCTGTACCAATTCTGGAAACAGGATCGCCTAACAAATATTTTGATGGACTTGCGGCGGGTAAACTGATACTCATCAATTTTGCAGGATGGGTGAAAGAAGAAATTGAAAAAGAAAGATGTGGCGTTTACATTAACCCAAAATCACCAGATGAATTTGTTAAGAAAATAGAACCTCTTGTATCAGATGGCCATCTATTAAAACAATACCAGCAAGCGAGTCGCTTGCTGGCAGAGTCAAAATATTCACGAAAATTGCTGAGTGAAAAATTCGCGGGGAATCGTGAAGGCGGTGCTTTAATTATTCCAGTACTTTTTCTACGATTTTGCCGCTCTTTTTACTTTTTAATATCACTTTCTTCGCGCCGTAGTGAGTCACTTCTTCTTTTACCAGGTAATGGTCTGAATCATATTCCTGAAGGTGGCTGTCTTTCATCACGCCGGTTTTCCCTCGCCAGATGTCAAGTTGACAGGCTCCCACAGTTTTGATTTGGCGGATTTATAGGCTGCATCTAAAACCGAATTCACGACATAGCCATCGTAAAAGGTTTCCTTTGGTTGCCTCTTTTGTTCGATTGACTCAAACATATCCATGAACATGTGGTTGTAGCCCAATTCATTCAACTCATCCCCTACTGGGAACAACCATCCCTTATCGCTTTCTGCTTTTTCCGAAACATAACTCGCGGCTTTTCCGGTCGTAAACATTTCAAAACCGGTCCGCAAAAAACTGTTGATCCAAATTGTACCTTCTGTTCCCATCACTTCATCGCGTAAATCAAGCCCACCGCGGAATGTCCAGCTTACTTCGAACTGGCCGATGGCTCCATTTTCATATTTCACAAGTCCAATAGCGTGATCTTCGGCATCGATGGGTTTCACCTGCGTATCGGCCCAGCACATCACTTCCACCGGCTTAATGTCTTTCCCGATGTAACTCCGGGTAATTTCAACGCAATGACATCCAAGGTCAAGGATACATCCTCCACCAGCTTGTTCGATATCCCAGAACCAATCGCTGTGTGGACCAGGATGGGTTTCACGTGATTTTGCCCAGAGAATTCTTCCCAACGCGCCATTCTTCACGCTTTCAAATGCCTTGATAAATTTTGGTGTATAGACCAGGTCTTCAAGATAGCCATTGAAGATGCCAGCCTTTTCAACAGCCTCCAGCATTCGCTTGCTTCCGCTGCATTTCTTCCCAGAGGTTTTGTTGTGATCACTGCCTTCTTATGTTTGCAGCACAACATCACGGCCTCTTCGTGAAGATTATTGGGAAGGGAAATACAAACGACTTCCACTTCCGGCCTGTTGATCGCTTCCTCCATATTGGTGGTCGCAAAAGCGACCTTATAGTCTTTCGCAAATTTCTTAGTGCTTTCTTCTTTTCGCGAATAAATGCTTACGATTTTATCCTTACTTCTATACCCCTGAAGGGAATCTGCATAAAATCGACCAATAAATCCGGAACCTAGCATTGCAATATTCATATCCCAATAAATTTTAGTGTGAGTTTATAAAATTATTAAAATATCTAAACGCCTGCTTTTTTGATTTCTGTTTTCTCATTGAAGAAAAATATAAAATAAAGCAGAACGGCTATGGCGATATAGGCAGGCACAAACCAAATTTCTTTCCACTGATGAACACCATCGACGGTATAATGGTCCGTGGTATAACCGGAAAACCACGTTCCGATAAACATACCTACCCCATACGTTGCAAACGTGAACAAACCTTGCGCGGCATTTTTTATTTTTTCCCCTGCCTTTTTCTCGGTATACATGTATCCCGTCACAAAAAAGAAATCATAACAAATTCCATGAAGGATAATGCCCGCATATAACATCCATAGATTGGCATCGACATTTCCATAGGCAAAGCAAACATAGCGAAGGATCCAGGCAGTCATTCCCAGCAATAACATTTTTTTTACGCCAATGCTGTTGAATAAAAATGGAATTGCAAGAATGAACATCGCTTCCGAAACCTGACCGAGAATCATTTTACCAGCGGCATTTTCCATCCTGACTTCATTGAGAAAAAGGTTGGCAAATCCATAATAGAACGACAAGCGGAATACAAACGAGAATGGCGGCGATAAAGAAAATCAGGTAGGGCTTGTCCTTGAATAAAACGAAGGCATCAGCTCCTAGGGTTGATGCGTATGCTTGTGCTTGTAGGTTTTCCTTTCGGCGGAGTATTGGGCAAAATAAAACTTATAAATCCTAAAGCAACGGAGGCGATGGCGGCCATGTGAAATGTAAACTGTGTTTTCTCAATCGACAAGGCAGCGATCATCAATCCAGCAGCGATCCATCCGACTGTTCCAAAAACTCTGATCCATGGAAATTGTTTTCCCGGATCGGTCATTTGATGAAAGGCGATACTGTTTGATAGCGCAATGGTGGGCATGTATAACAAGAGAGTAAAAGACAATCACCCAATAGAATGCGGTATTGTCGGTAATCAGCGTGGCTGAATAAAGTAAGACGCCCCCTAATAGATGAAGCACTCCCATTATTCGTTGGGCTGCAAAAAACCGATCGGCCACCATTCCGATAAAAAACGGAGAGATCATGGTTGCAATTGCCAATGCACTATACGCCGCTCCAATCTGTACTCCCGACGAATCCAGAAACTCCGACATGTAAGTGCCCATCGTCACATACCAGGATCCCCAGATAAAATATTCCAGTAGCATCATCACGGAGAGTTTGGTAAAAGTGGTTGGCTTCATAGGCGTGTTGATTGACGAAAGAAATATACAGGGATCGAAGCTATGGAAGAAACTCCCTATGAATAAATTATTTTATTGGAGATGTGCCTGGGGGCACATGGTTGGTGGTAATCGGTAAGCGGTAATCAGTGATCGGTGTCCGGTAGGACAGCTTTCAGGGCCCGCCTGTTTCAGTAAAATGTAAGTAGTAACAGGTAAGATGTAAGTAGTAATAGTATGGTACAAGTGATGGTAGAAGCATGCAGATCCGCAACTTCCGACCGTTTACGCATTACCTCTTACGACTTACAGATGACTCTGAGCGCAGACACCAGTGCTACCGGCACCTCTTACTATTTACTACTTACCACTTACACTTATCAGCTGTTGACAGCACCAACGCTGCCCAGTTTTCCCGTTCGTCGCGCTTCAATTCGTGCAGACTATGTTTCAAACCTTCTGATATTAAATCCGGAATATCGTCAACGTAAAATCCACTCAAAAACAGTAATCCTCCGGAGCTCAAGTATTTTTTATACAATTTTATTTCATCCAGCAATACATTCTTATTGATGTTGGCTAAAATGATATCGAATAATCCTGCAATGTTTAGCTCGCTTAATTTTCCTTGTTGCTGATGAATATTTTTACATCCGTTCAGGTCTATATTATCTTTTCCATTGCTCACACTCCATTCATCGATGTCAAAAGCTTCGACCTCTTTTGCACCCAGCTTTGATGCCATCACAGAAAGAATGGCTGTTCCACATCCGGCATCCATCACCCGCTTTCCACGATGTTCGATATCCATCTGATTTTTTATCATGAGGTAGGTTGTCTGATGATGCCCCGTCCCAAACGACATTTTAGGAGTAATGATCAATTCGTACAGGTATTTTTTTTCGGGCTTATGAAAGTCAGCACGAATCAGACATTTATCCTCCACCACGATGGGTTCATAATTTTTCTCCCATTCTTCATTCCAATTTTGTTTTTGAATTCTGTCTTGGGAAAAAGTGAGGGGAGTTTGAGCACTGTATTTTTCTTTGATGTACTGAAGTTGCTCCTTGTCGTAATTTTCCATTTCGACATAAGCCTCAAATCCTTTATCCGTTTCCATAAACGTATCAAATCCGGCTTCCGCAAGTTCTGCCATGAGAATCTCGATATATTCGGGATCGCACGTGACTTGAAGGCGTGAGTGATAGGACATGGAGTACGAGGTACGAGTTACGAGGTACGAGGTACGAGGAGATTGGGTCTAAAATGATTTCGCGATTTCGGTGAACTCTCTTGATTTTAAGGACGCACCTCCAACTAACCCTCCGTCTACATCGGGACAGGCAAAAAGTTCTTTCGCATTTGCTGCATTTACACTTCCACCGTATAAAATTGAGATAGAATCGGCAACCGCATTTCCGTATTTTGACGCAAGGTGTTTTCGGATAACGGCATGCATATCTTGTGCTTGTTGAGCGGAGGCAGTTTTACCCGTACCAATAGCCCATACGGGCTCATAAGCAATAACAACCTTTTGTACACTGGCAGGATCCAGGTGAAAAAGGCTCTCTTCCACCTGTTTTTTTACCAACGCTTCATGTCCATTGCTTTCTCTCACTTCAAGCGGTTCGCCACAACAGAATATAGGCGTAAGATTATGCTTTAAAGCGATGTCAACTTTCTTGGCAAGTAAAGCGCCGTTCTCTCCAAAGTATTGCCTGCGTTCGCTATGGCCTAAAATGACGTAGGGTACGTTGGCGGATTTCAACATGCCGGCGGAAATTTCACCAGTGTAGGCGCCGGATTCGTGCTCACTGCAATTTTGAGCGCCCACTAAAATTCTGGAATTATTGCCTAAAATATTTTTTACGGGTGTGAGGAATAACGAGGGGGTACAAAGAATGACAATGGTGCCACCTTTTACTTCGTCCTCTACCATACCCTTTACTTCCGAAGCGAGAATGTTAGCCTCGTCGAGTGTCTTATTCATCTTCCAGTTGCCAGCTACGATTTTTTTGCGCATTGTGATTTTTTTAGTTTGAAGTTTCTAGTTTAAAGTTTCGAGTTGTAACGCTATAACGTTTGTGCGAGAAAGTCAAGGGCGTCTCAACATCTTTTAGCGGTCAGCTTACAGCAGACAGTTTACAGCTTCCTTTGTCGAAGTACTACTTCAGGAAATACCTTCGACAACCTCGAACTTCAAACAACCTCGAAAGTATCTTTTTTTGCACGAACGGTGTAGCGCTACAACTAGAAACTTCAAACTCGAAACTAGAAACTACCCCGGTTTATATCTCGATTCCTTAAAAATTTTCTGAGCGTCTTCGGTAGCCATTAAATGAGGCAAATTGATATCGGGGTGGCTTTCGGCGTATTTGTTGATTATTCTCCAACCCACCCACTGACCTATTCGTCCCGGGCATTTTTCTCCCACCTGAATAGTGACGGGCCGTTCGCCCAGATAGTCTTGTTTTACTTTTTTGTTTGTTGAAAACAGCACCTGACTTTCAATGAAACGCGCCCAGATCAAATCTTCATTTTTTCGTGACCCGCTTATTTCTTCAGGGGTGTACCAGATGAAAACACTATCCGGTTCGCAGGGCAACATGTGCTTGGCAAAATAAAATGCTTTTCCATAGGTGATCATGTCGGCCAGCACCGTTTGATCACTTTGTTGATTTTTGTTGAACTTGTTACTGATTCCATAGATCAGCATGCACGAGGGTACAATATCGTTGGGGTCATACTTACGAAGAAGATAGTCGTAGAACTTCGGACGATATTTGGCATCACGTCCAAGAAAATAATCCAGGCTAACGATGATCAAACTGTCAGTGACCAGCAGGTCATTATCCAGTAGGCCTGTTATAACCGTTTGAACTTTAGGAGGTGTAAAGTCAGGATAATAATATTTCAGATTGGAAAAGGCTTTTTCAAATTGCTCTTTGAGCGCGGAGGCGTCCCCAAATACACGTTTTATTTCAAGATTTAACGTATCCATATGTGGATTCGTGAGCCGGTTATAAAGTTCGTTGACAAAGACAGAATCATTCTGATATTCGGCCCTTCTAAAAATATAATCCCGAAGGGCGGGATGATGTGTTAAAAATTTTACGAGGCCATTTTTCGATGGAACATTTACCAACGAATCCTGCAGCATCTCGAAATCCAAAGAAATGGAAGGTGCGTCTTCAGGTTGAAACACACAGGCTTCTTCGTTTTCTGAATTGCAGGATGCCAATAACAGCAGCGAAAAAATGAATAGGACAAAATTCTTGTACATACTGTTAATAAAATACACGCGAAGATGATATTTTTTTAGAAATCAAACGTGAGTTTGTCGACAGGATTATTTTTTGTCAGTCGCAGGCTTCTGATTTTTTCCCTTACAGTTACATGGACCAGGTTGGATTGATCGGCATGGATTTCCATAATAATGTCGTCTTGAATCTGAATGGTTTTCCACTTTTTAACATTCGGGACTTCGATATAAAAAATAAGGGCTGGATCTTCCTGCTCATGTCCCAGGTAGTTAATTTTTTGTGCCTTTCCATCCAGGGAAATTTTGAAGTGGTTTTTAAGGTAACTGGATACTATTTCATCGCGGGCTTTTTCGGATAAACTTAGCAGATCCAGTTCGGGTTGATTCGTGGCTTTACGAAGGGTCAACTCCAGGTCATCGGTGAAGACTCGCATCATGATTTCAAGCCGCTTATCTTTTTCATCCATTTCAATTTCAGTAACCGAAACGTGAATAGGAT
Source organism: uncultured Bacteroidota bacterium (assembly GCA_963739105.1). GTDB lineage: Bacteria > Bacteroidota > Bacteroidia > Cytophagales > Cyclobacteriaceae > Chryseolinea. Next base: position 26,070 of record CAVTZI010000047.1, read on the forward strand.
GAACAAAGGATACGAGCAATCTGACACAGAAAAAGCAGAAAATCGATTGCAACTCCAGCATTTATGTTTTTAAATCATACACGCAAGATAGCTTTTCAAAAATAATACCGAATTAAAATCAATGCTTAATACGATATAATCTAGTATACTTGAGACCTTAAGACGTTAACATTTCATGAGTGAATTTCAGTTGTATTTCGGATTGGGGAAAAGTCATATTCTGGATTATGCGAATGGTTATGATCATATAATTTTTGTTGTAGCTTTGTGCGCCCTTTACCTAACGCGGGAGTGGAAGCAGGTTTTAATACTGGTCACTGCATTTACCATCGGACACTCTATCACGCTTGCATTATCTACACTCCGAATTATTTCTGTAAAAGTTGAATTGATTGAATTTCTCATTCCGCTGACGATTTTTATAACAGCGGTATCAAATTTGTTTAAAAACGAAAATAATCTTACAAGCCGAAGTGTACAGATGAATTATTTTTTTGCTGGCTTTTTTGGGTTAATTCATGGGCTGGGTTTCTCCTCCTATTTGCGTTCTATTTTAGGAAGAGATGAAAGCATACTTACCCAGCTTTTTGCCTTTAACCTGGGACTTGAATTTGGCCAGATTGTAATCGTGGCGATTTTTATGGCAGCTGCATTTATCCTGGTTGATTTATTTGGTTTGAACCGAAGGGATTGGAAAATGGTTATCTCATCTGCAATTGCAGGAATTGCCCTGGTGCTGATGAAAGAAAACATGTATTGGCTCGAATAGATTTTTTTTGAATTGACTCATTACTCATTAACCTAAACATATTGTATGAAGTTTTTATTGATCGCCGTTGTAAGCTTTTATGCGCTGGGCACACTTGCGCAAGGGGACCCGAAGTGGGAGGGGAAGTTTGAACAACTCGGACAGACATTGCCAACACCGAATGAATACCGAACCGGTTCCGGAGCACCTGGCCCCAAGTATTGGCAGCAAAAAGCAGACTATGTTATCAGCATAGAATTGCACGAACCTACTAATAGCATTTCCGGCACAGAAACCATTACCTACACAAATAATTCTCCCGACGTTTTGAAATACCTGTGGCTGCAGGTGGATCAAAATATTCTTTCAAAAGAAAATACCTTAGGCAATTCAAATACAGATGTCGTCAAAGATTCGGCGAATGCAAAGACTTATGCCAAGGAAGTATCAGATTTCGATGCAGGATTCAAAATAAAAAGTGTTACGGAGACTAACGGGAAGCCGCTTCCCTACATCGATTAACAATACGATGATGCGGGTGGATCTGCCACAGCCGCTTCGTCCAGGGCAAAAATATTCATTTGGTCTAGCGTGGTCGTACAATATTGTGGACAGGAGTATTTTTGGGCAAAGAAGTGGAATGGAGTTTTTTCCCGAAGATGGTAACTACGTTTATACCATTGCTCAATTCTTCCCCCGCATGTGTGTGTACGATGATTACCAGGGTTGGCAGAACAAACAATTTCTGGGAACCGGCGAGTTTACATTGCCGTTCGGAGATTACAAGGTAAAAATTACAACACCTGCTGATCACATCGTAGGGGCTACTGGTATTCTTCAAAACCCAAATGACGTACTTTCAAAAACCCAGTTGGAGCGTTTTGAAAAAGCAAAGACCACATTTGACAAGCCCGTAATTATTGTTACTCAGGCGGAAGCGGTTGAAAAAGAAAAAACAAAATCGACGCAGAAAAAAACCTGGGAATTTCACGCAGAGAATGTAAGGGACTTTGCTTTTACCAGTTCCCGTAAATTTATCTGGGATGCACAAGCGGTAAAGCTTGGAAATAAATCTACGTTGGCGATGTCGTTTTATCCGAAGGAAGGAAATCCGCTGTGGGAAAAGGAGTCTACGAAAGCCGTTAAAAATACCTTGGAAGTTTATTCACGCTATACCATTGACTATCCGTATCCTGTTGCTATTTCGGTTCACACGGCAAGCATCGGTATGGAGTATCCCATGATCTGTTTTAACTATGGCCGTCCAAATAAAGACGGTAGTTATTCTGCAAGTCATCAGGCAAAAGATGATCGGTGTAATTGTTCACGAAGTGGGACATAATTTTTTCCCCATGATCATCAATAGCGATGAGCGTCAGACGGCGTGGATGGATGAAGGCATTAATAGTTTTGTGCAGCTGCTTACGGAACTCGAACGTTATCCTGACATCAAATGGTCACGCGGTATTCCGTCGGAGATGGTTCCGTACCTGAAAGGTGAAAGCAGTTCGAAGCGCCCGCTGATGGCTACTGCAGACCAGGTTATCAAACTTGGTGACGAACAATATGGAAAGGCTGCGACGGCCTTATACATCCTTCGCGAGTCCATTATGGGGCCCGCCCTTTTTGATAAAGCATTTAAGGAATATGCAGACCGTTGGGCATTTAAACATCCCAAACCTGCCGACTTCTTTCGTACGATGGAAGATGCTTCTGCCGTCGACCTGGACTGGTTCTGGAAGGGTTGGTTTTATACCACTGACAATTGTGATCAGTCCATCGATCAGGTGAAATGGTTCAAGATGCGCAAGGAAGAAAAAGGATTAGAGAAAAAGGAATTGAAAATTAAGAAGGGTGATCTTGCTTCAAGTCAGGACGAAAAAAAATATGAGAACTTTAACAATGGCCCGGAGCCGTTTAGCCTGGTGCCCACTGACCCAAGACTTAATGGAGAATTTCGCAGCGTCGTAGATGATAAAGCGATCATGCAAAAACTGGAAAATAAAAATATCTATGAAGTCACCATTTCTAACAAAGGGGGATTGGTCATGCCGGTCATTATCCAATGGACGTATGCGGATGGGACGAAGGAAATTGAAAGGATTCCGGCCGAAATTTGGCGGGTAAATGAAAAGAAGGTCAATAAGGTTTTTATTAAAGATAAGGAAGTGACCACGGTAATGCTGGATCCACATCAGGAATTAACCGATGTGGATTTACAGGACAATGTATTTCCAAAGCGGACTGGTTCCCCATCGAAATTCGACTCTTTTAAAAAGAGTGTGAATTAAATTTTTAAAATTGTATCAAATCATGAATGCCTGGTGATCTTTCTCGACATATTTAGGATCACCAGAGTACATTAACCTAACAAATGAGAGCACTCGTATATAATTTTATTTTTAGTCATCCTGTATTTCAATGGGAACACGCAAACTCAATGGAAAGGGAAGTTTGAGCAATTGGGAGAAATCCTTCCGACACCAAATTCTTATCGCACAGGTTCAGGCGCGCCGGGATCAAACTATTGGCAGCAACGGGCTGACTATGTAATCAATGCTGAGGTCAATGATAAGACTCAAGTTCTGACCGGTTCGGAAACCATAACATATTATAACAATGCCCCCGAGTCGCTAAAATTTTTATGGCTTCAACTGGACCAGAATATTTTTGCAGATCAAAGCATCATGAACCAAACAAGTACCGGTGCTGTAAAAGATTCGATACCTGCTTCCTTCTTCGGAACCGCCAGCGGGATAACCGTCACTGATTATAAAGGAGGATACACCATTAAATCGGTGAAGGATGCTGCGGGAAAAAATCTTCCTTACATCATTAACAATACCATGATGCGGATAGACTTGCCGGCCGCGCTAAAAACAGGAGAAAAGTTTTCATTCTCTGTTGACTGGAGCTATACCGAATACAACAGACAGGTTTTTGATGGTCGTGGAGGTTATGAATTTTTTCCTGAAGACGGCAACTACGTTTACACTTTTGCCCAATGGTTTCCGCGCATGTGCGTGTATGATGACTATGAAGGCTGGCAAAATAAACAGTTTCTCGGCCAGGGTGAGTTTGCCCTTACGTTCGGAAACTATAGTGTGAAGATTACCGTGCCGTCGGATCATATCGTGGGCGCGACAGGCACCATTCAAAATCCGAAAGCTGTATTGACGAAGGAACAATTGGAACGGTATGAAAAAGCCAAAAAAACTTTTGATGCGCCGGTTTTCATTGTAACGGAAAAAGAAGCCAGAGAGAAAGAAAAGACACGATCAGAGAAGAAAGCCACGTGGGAGTTTTATGCTGAAAATGTCCGCGACTTTGCATTTGCCAGTTCCCGGAAATTTATCTGGGATGCGCAGGCGGTTAAGGTTGGCGACAAGACGCCATTGGCGCAATCCCTATACCCTAAAGAGGGTAATCCGCTATGGGAGCGCGAATCTACAAAAGCCATCAAGAATGCTTTGGAATTGTATTCTCAACGAACTTTTGAATATCCATATCCCGTAGCCTATTCGATACATAGCGCGGAGCAGGGAATGGAATACCCAATGATTTGTTTCAATGGTGAACGTCCCAAGAAGGATGGATCTTATTCGAAGACAAACATTGTACGACCTTGTTCAGGTTGTCGTTCATGAGGTCGGCCATAATTTTTTCCCCATGATCGTAAATTCAGATGAGCGCCAATGGTCATGGATGGACGAAGGACTAAATACTTTTTTAGAAAAGGAGACCGTGCGGTTGCGTTACCCTGAACTTTTTGGGACCCATGGCACCCCAAAAGGAATAGTGCCGTTTATGAGAGGCGATAAAAGTCAGATGCGGCCCATCATGACGTCTTCGGATGACGTGAGGCCTGGTGAGTTTGGTGCCAATGCCTACACGAAGCCTTCGGCAGCGCTTACAGTACTTCGTGAAACCGTAATGGGACCCGAAATATTTGATAAGGCTTTTAAAGAATATGCGCAGCGTTGGGCCTTCAAACATCCTGGTCCTGCGGATTTTTTCCGTTCCATGGAAGATGCTTCTGCAGTGGATTTGGATTGGTTTTGGCGAGGTTGGTTTTATACCAATGATAATGTAGATGTCGACATGGCGGAGGTGAAATGGTTCAAGTTGCGATCTGAATCAGTGGATCCGGAAAAGAAAAAGTTAAAAGTAAAACGAGGGGATTTAGAAGCAGAAACGAATGGTGGAAAAGGCGACGGCAATGATTTTAGCAACGGCCCTGAAGAATTTACCCTATTGAATACACCTGAGCATCTGCAAGGAGAATTTAAAAGTCGCGTGGATGATAACGCGATCCGTCAGAAATTAGAAGGCAAAAACATTTATCAGATCAAATTCAAAAATGTGGGCGGGCTTGTCACACCCCTGGTTATTGAATGGACCTTTAAGGATGGTTCAAAGGAAATTGAACGAATACCGGCTGAGGTCTGGAGGTTGAATGAAAACGTGATCACCAAGGTATTCATCAAGGATAAAGAGGTTGTGAATATTTTGCTTGATCCCAATTTTGAGCTGGCCGATGTTGAGATGAGAAATAACGTTTTCCCCAAGAAAACGACAACGTCTAAATTTGATCAGTTCAAGAAGAATAATTAGCAATTTTTTTTCACGAATGGTTCGAGAAAAGAGAACAGGCTTTCTCCAAATCGACATTTCCGCCAGAAAAAATAATACCCACGCGTCGGCCTATAAATTTTTCCTTTGCTTTAAGGACAACGGCCAACGGTACGGCTGCTGATGGTTCAATGACTATTTTTAGGCGTTCCCAAACCAACCGCATAGCGGCAATAATTTCTTTGTCGGTGGCAGTAATAATTTCCTTTACTTCGTTCTGAATGATCTGGAAAGTCTTGTCGCCAAGTGAGGTCAGTAATCCATCGGCCACGGAGTTCGCCGCTGAGGGTTCTATTTTCCCACTCTGCATAGATCGGAAGGCATCGTCTGCGCCTGCAGGTTCGGCGCCAATCACGTGAGTAGCCGGCGAAAAGTATTTCGCTGCCAATGCAGTGCCACTCAGCAAACCGCCACCTCCGACCGGTGCAACAATCACATCCAGATTGCCAACCTCTTCGATGAGTTCCTTTGCTACAGTTGCCTGCCCCGCGATAACATCATAGTTATTAAAGGGATGGATTTCGGTGGCGCCAGTCTTTTTGATTACCTCTTTTAAAGTTTTTTCACGCGCTTCAAGCGTGGGTTCACAAAGAAAAATTTCTCCTCCATAACCCTTAACTCCTCTCCTTTTCATTTCAGAGGAATTATTGGGCATCACGATATAGGATTTTATTCCTAGAATTTTTGCTGCCCTTGCCACTGCCTGCGCGTGATTTCCAGACGAATGTGTGGCAATACCTTTTGCCCGATCTTCAGCATGCAGCAACAACGCGGCATTCATGGCACCCCTTGCTTTAAAAGCACCAATCTTTTGAAAGTTTTCACATTTGAAGAACAAACTGCAACCTGCCATTTCATCTAATCCGGAAGATCTCATGACTGGCGTTGACTGAATGTAATCAACGATGCGCTTATGCGCCTGTTCTATGGCGAGCTTGTCTGGTATCATGATTGTTTGGTGCATAAAAAAATCAAACTGATGAACCCAATTGAGTCGAACTTCAAACCTCGAACTTTTTCGCAACGGAATTTAACCACAGAGTCACAAAGAGCACAGAGTTTCACAAAGAAAAGAAACCAATTCTCTGTGTAACCTTTGTGCACTCCGTGGCTCTGTGGTGAACAAATGCCAAGTCTATCTTGGAGAAATTTCGAAAACCTCGAACTTCAAACCTCGAACTACTACTTCGCCGCCATTTTATTATTTCGGTAAAGCTCTTTCCCTTTATCGTTCCACTCTGCTTTTACATAGGGCTTAACGGTTTCATCAAACGGTTCTTTAGGATAGGTGACTATTTTTTTTCGCTTTCCATTGGGATAATACTCTGTCCAATCTCCTACTTTTTCATCCCATTGATATTCGCCTTGTACTGCAAGCTGACCATTCTCGTGAAAAAAATAATAGTAGCCTTCTTTCTCGCCGTATTCGATGGGGGTCATCTCTTTCATGCGTTTGCGTTCTTGCGGATCGTAATAGCTTACCAAAGATTCCTTTGGCCAACCGCGATAGTATCGATCTTTATCAACCAACGTGCTATCGCGATTATATTTCATCCACCTGCCATGGCGGGTACCTTTGTAAAAAATTCCTTTTTCTAAAACGACGTCACCCTGCCGCTTTTCGTATGGACCGTGTAATAAAACTCCCTTCGTAAGATCGAAAGTCGTTGTCTTCCTGATTTCGTGCCTGGTGTAGTCATACCAATAAATATCGCGAACAAAGGTTTGAGGTTTCTCGGGTTTTTTCAGGACATAAAAAAGTTCATACGTGATACGCTCTCCCTGTCCTTTCCGCGTGAAGGCTTTTTTTGTTTTGATTCCGTAGTAAACCTTTTTCTTGACTTTTTTCTTTTTTTTATCGCTTACGGGATCTTCCTCTTTTTTAAAATCGAGGCTTGCAGGTGTATCAATGGTAAAACGTTGTTCTTCCGGCGCACCTTCCTGTGCGAAAAGGGCTACACCAGATCCCATTAAGGCCAGTAGTAAAAGGGACTTCAATGGCATAAATTTGAATTGATTGAGAACAACGAAATTATCGAAAAAATATTATTTAGAAGAAAAGTCGTCCGACCACTTCATAGTGGTAAAAAGTCGATCCGACCACTTGAAGTGGTCAGACGACTAAATAACTTATTGGGCGGTTAGCGCAACGCTCCGCTTGATGAAATTTGTCAGGTCAGCTCCTGTAAGCATATTTTGAGAAAGGAGCGCCAGATCATAGGCTTGTTTTGCCAGGGTAATTTTTTGGTCTTCGCTTTCTGCCTTAAGTATTTTTTGAACAATAGGATGATTACCATTGATAGCAACATTGTAATTGTCAGGCATCGCTCCCATAAAACCATAACCTCCGCCACCAAGCTTGGCCATATCTTTCATTCTACGCATAAATTCGCTCATGGTAATAACCACAGGCAGTTCATCCGGCGCCATAGCTTCTACAGCCAGTGTCATATTCTTGTTATTGATGGCTTTTTCGAAGAGACTCTTTATTTGTTCCTGTTCTTCCGTGCTGAGAACGCTTTCTGATTTTTGATCTTTCTCAATCAGTTTGTCAGGGGTATCACTATCTACACGTTTGATATGCGATTTCTCCAGTTTCTGTTCCAGCGTGTTGATGAAGTGACTATCGAGCACACCATCCAAATTAAGCACATCATATCCTTTGTTCTTGGCAGCCTGGATAAAACTATCTTGCTTTCCTTTGTTGGAAGCATATAAATAAATCACCTGATCATTTTTATCGGTTTGATTTACCTTTACTTTTTCGCGGTATTCGTCAAAGGTGAAATATTGATCATCGACATTTTTCAACAATGAGAATTCCTTGGCACGTTCGTAGAATTTTTCATCGCTGATAATACCATACTTCACAAAGATGTTGATGTCGTCCCATTTCTTTTCAAAATCTTTCCGGTCTTTCTTAAATAAGTCAGAAAGTTTATCCGCCACTTTTTTTGTAATGTGCTGACTGATCTTTTTTACGTTTGCATCACTTTGCAAATAACTGCGCGAAACATTGAGCGGGATATCAGGAGAATCAAGGACGCCATGAAGCATCATCAAGAAATCGGGCACCACATCTTTTACTTCGTCGGTAATAAATACCTGGCGCGAGTAAAGTTGAATTTTATTTTTTTGGATCTCGAAATCGTTCTTCACTTTTGGGAAGTAGAGAATCCCGGTAAGATTAAAAGGATAATCCACATTCAGGTGAATCCAGAAAAGCGGGTCTTCCGAAAATGGATATAGTTCTTTATAAAACTTAAGATAGTCTTCGTCTTTTAATTCCTTCGGTGATTTTGTCCAAAGGGGAGAAGGATTGTTGATGATCCGATCCTTCGTAATGGTTTTGTATTTCGGTTTATCGTCTTTATCAACGCCATCTTCAACACTTTCTTCCTTGGTTCCGAATTTTATTTCAACAGGCAAGAATTTGCAGTACTTTTCTAATATTCCTTTGATGCGAAATTCATCCAGAAATTCTTCCGAATCACTGTTGATGTGAAGGATAACATCGGTGCCACGATCTTTTTTTGTGGTTTCGGTCAAGTTCAAATTCGGTAGAGCCATCACACTCCCAATGCGCGGCTTCGTTTTCACTGGCCTGATACGATCGCGAAATAATTTCGACTTTATCGGCCACCATGAATGCTGAGTAAAAACCGAGACCAAATCGTCCGATAATATCTTTCGCGTCGCCTTTATCTTTGAATTTTTCAACAAATTCCGTTGCACCGGAAAATGCAATCTGATTGATGTATTTTTTTATCTCTTCGGCGGTCATGCCAATACCCTTGTCGCTAACGGTAATGGTCTTTTTCTTTTTGTCGAATTTGACTTCTATGGTCAGGTCGCCCAGTTCGCCTGTGAATTCACCAATCGAAGCAAGTTTTTTCAATTTTTGGGTTGCATCGACCGCATTACTCACCAGTTCACGAAGAAAGATTTCGTGATCGGAGTAAAGGAATTTCTTAATGATTGGAAAAATATTCTCGGTGTGAATGGAGATGTTGCCTTTCTCTTTTACGGCTGCCATATTGTTATTTTTTCAGGTTGAAAGTTTAGTTTTTTGACACAAATGAATAAAAATCCCTGTGGGTGCAGGGATTTCAAAAGTTATTCCAAGTGGAATAGAAGTGCCAGGATGGCAGTGTTAGTTTCGAGTTTCAAGTTTCCAGTTTGAAGTTGCCGCCCAGTGAAGCTGTCTGCTGTCAGCTGAATGCGTGAGCTCGCAGATACGACTAGTGGGCTATTGCGCGATCACAATCAGCTGTACAGCATACAGCTTATTCGGCAGCAACTTCGAACCTTAAACTTCAAACTAGAAACTAGAAACTAAACTCGTAGCCTTTCCGAATCGCGCACCAGCTTTTCGTCCTTTCTGATAAATCGATTTGAAAGCAGGTTGCAAAGCACAGCAATGCCTGGAAGCCACATGCCTAATCCATATTGACCCCCCTGGTAGGTCTTGATCATCTGACTGGCGAAATATAACGCCAGTCCTATTGTTGCTACCAGAAAAAGGGAGTTGAGCGCCCCTAACTTCATCTGAAGCATACGGTTCTTAAATTTTCCAATTTCAATAAATGCGACGGTCGCTGAGGCAACGGCGAATATTGCTGTAAGCGAATAAGGAAAATAGTTTGTTGTCCGGGTGTCATTTTCAATTACCGTATAATGCAAAGCGTACAACACATGCGTTTTTCCGGCGGCATCTTTATTTGTCCAGATCGGCAGAAAAATGGCGGCTATGAGGCTGATAATAGCAATAATGAGAAATACAGTTTGGATCCTTTGCCACATACAAGTGTTGCTTTTAACTTGGCGCAAAGTAACTAAAAAGTTTAGGTTCGAAGTTCGAAGTTCGAAGTTGGCCGAAGTTCGAAGTTGTTACATGCTAACCACTTCAAACCTCAAACCTCAAGAACCCAAAACTTCGAACTTCAAACCTCGAACTTCGAAACTATAAAAATGAGATACTTCTTCGAGATTGCCTACAACGGAAAAAATTATGCAGGGTGGCAAAGCCAGGTAACCGGCATCGGTGTCCAATCGGTTGTTGAAGAGGTGCTCGGCAAGATTTTCAGAAGCGAGGTAAAGATCTTTGGAAGTGGAAGGACCGATACTGGGGTACATTGTGAACAACAGTTTTTCCACGTGGATCTTGAGAAAGATTTCGATTCGAAAATGCTTATCCAGCGGTTAAATTCTTTTCTGCCCGCGGATATCGCGATTCACTCGATTCGCGAGGTGAAACCTGACATTAGCGCGAGACATGATGCCATCGAACGAACCTATGAGTACAGAATAACCCGGAAAAAGAATCCGCTCTTAATTGGGCTGGCCTGGCATTATTTTAAAAATATTGATGTTGAAAGCATGAATGAGGCTGCTGCTTTTTTGTTAGGCGAGCATGATTATGAATGTTTTAGCAAAGTGAAAACCGAGGTAAATCACTTTCTTTGTGAGATTAAGAAGGCTGAATGGAAAAAAGATGGAGATCTGTTGGTCTTTACCATTACGGCGAACCGATTTCTTCGGGGCATGGTTAGAGCAATAGTAGGAACTTTATTAAATGTTGGTAATGGAAAGACATCGATGAAAGAATTTCAGTTAATAATTCAAAGCAGAGACCGGAAAAAAGCGGGTGCAAATGTACCGCCATACGGATTGTATCTGACAAAGGTAAAATATCCCTCGAATGTTTTTATCCGATAGACAGGCAATCAACGTATAATCAACTCATCAACAATCAACGAACCAGGTGGAGAAAGAAAAAGTAAGCAGCGGTAACATTATTGACTGGTCGGTGCTTTCACGCCTGATGCGGTTTGTCATGCCGTATAAAGGCAGGTTTATTAGTGTAATTGTACTCACTATCGTATTAGGTGTTCTGGCCCCAACGCGACCCTTTCTTATCCAATATACCCTGGATAACGATGTCGCTGTTGGCGATTACAGGGCATGGTTTCAATGATGATCATACTGTCTGGGCTTACTGATTTTTCATTCCATCGCACAATACATTCATACTTATCTGTCGGGATGGCTAGGGCAGCAGGTGATCAGGGATATAAGGTCGAAGCTTTATCAGCATATCATCGGTCTTCGATTAAAATTTTTTGATAAAACTCCAATTGGAAGATTGGTTACACGCACGATCTCGGATGTTGAAACGTTATCCGATGTTTTCAGTGAAGGACTTGCTGCGATGGTGGGGGACTTGCTGCAAATCATTTTTATTCTTGCGTTTCATGTTTTATCAGGATTGGCGTTTGGCATTGCTGAGCTTGTCTACTTTACCGTTACTGCTGATCAGCACTTACATTTTCAAGGAAAAAATAAAAGTTACATTTAATGATGTCCGCAACGCAGTGTCTAATCTAAACACGTTTGTTCAGGAGCATATTACCGGAATGAACATCGTTCAGATTTTCGGAAGTGAAAAAAGGGAATTCGAAAAATTCAATGAAATCAATGAGGAGCATAAACGCGCCAACTTAAGGTCCGTGCTGTATTATTCAATTTATTTTCCCGTGGCGGAAATTATTGCTGCTGCCGGCATTGGATTGTTGGTTTGGTATGGCGCAAAGGGAGTAATAAACTACGAGGAAACCGGCATTACTATAGGCAAGCTCATCGCTTTCATCATGTACATTCAAATGTTCTTCAGACCTATCCGAATGATTGCTGATCGATACAATACACTTCAAATGGGTATCGTAAGTTCATCGCGTATTTTGAATTTGTTGGATGCCAATGACGACATTCAAAAAAATGGAACGTATGTGCCGGAACATGTTAGAGGTGAAGTAAAATTCAGCCATGTGTGGTTTGCTTACAATGATGCCGAGTATGTTTTGAAAGACATTAACCTCGATATCAAACCCGGAGAAACCATTGCGTTGGTGGGTGCTACAGGTGCTGGCAAATCATCGATAATAAATTTGCTGAACCGGTTTTATGAAATCAATCGGGGATCGATTCAGGTCGATGGAGTGGCGATGGAGGAGTACGAATTAGGAGCCTTGCGTAAAAATATTGGTGTTGTGCTCCAGGATGTTTTTCTGTTTTCCGATACCATTTTGAAAAATATCACCCTTGGCAATCCAGACGTAACGGAAGCAATGGTGTGGCACGCTGCCGATGTTGTTGGCGCGAGAAAATTTATTGAACGACTCCCGGGAAAGCTTCAGTATAACGTGATGGAACGTGGCGCAACGCTGTCGGTAGGGCAGCGACAGTTGATCTCGTTTATCCGCGCTATGGTATACAATCCGAAAATTTTGGTGTTGGATGAAGCTACGTCATCGGTGGATAGTGAAACGGAGGAAATGATTCAGCAGGCAATTGGAAAAATGATGAGTGGACGGACGTCCATTGTTATTGCCCACCGGCTTTCCACCATTCAAAAAGCCAATAAAATCATTGTGTTGGACCATGGTGAAATTAAAGAGGTTGGACGCCACGAGGAATTGCTAATTCGGGAGGGGTTTTATGCGCAACTCCACAAAATGCAGTATAAGGAGTTTGTTTAAAGCACAATTCGCTCAACGGCGGTTTGTTTCAAGGAGTTACGCGGCAAATGCAGTATATTTACTGCCAAATGCACTTTTTTAAAAAGGTTATTTTATTGATTTTTTGCCTCTTTAGTGCCGGGTTCGTAATGGCCCAAAAAGCACGCATTTACAACGGCGGAAAAAGCATGTATACGCGCGAGCGTTACAATCATAATGCTACACGGGTTCGTGGAGCAAAAGCTAAAACCGTGTGCCCGATTTTTGAAAATAGCAAATATCCCTACCATGGTATCGGTATAAAGTTGGGTGATCCTTTCGCATTAACCTATAAGTATTACGCCAATAAAAAATTTGCAGTGGTAGCTGATTTTGGTAAAGCTTCCAGCGGACTTTACAACCGCTACTTTGCTGAAAAATTTTACGAAGAGATCGAAAGAAAAACTTTTGCCAACGGTGAAGACTCACTGGAATATTATACGCACAAAGTAAAATCTGATTTGATCGGCGAGGTAAAACTCCTCTATCACGTGAATGTTGAACCGATTTCTCCCGGCCTGCAATTTTATTTGGGTCTTGGATGGGAATGGAAAAGCACCAAGATCCAATACGATTACACGTACATGGAAAGTATGGGTGGCGAGAAGAAATTCGGACGCATAAACACGGTCACGACTAACGATGGGGCCACAGGCCGTTGCGGGTATCGAATACGCCTATTTCAAAATCCCGATTTCTGCTTTTATGGAATTAGAATACTTTACAGATATCCAGGCGGATCCAGGCTGGAGCCGTTTTGAAGGCGGCGTTGGATTACGATACATTTTCTGATTCTGACTCTGGCGTAGTTGCAACGTCCAGTTGTCCTTGCTTATCAAAAAGCTCTTTGTATAACCCATCCTTCATTAACAGCGATTCATGGGTCCCCTCTTCAGCAATAAGTCCATCAATCAACACAATAATTTTGTTGGCAAGCTTGGCAGAAGAAACACGATGAGAAATAATTATCGTGGTCCTTCCTTCCATAATCCTTTTCATGCTGTTGAGAATATTGTTCTCGGTTTTCGTGTCAACGGCTGATAGTGCATCATCTAACATCAGAATTTTAGGTTCGCGTACAATGGCCCGTGCGATAGAGACGCGTTGCTTTTGTCCTCCTGAAAGGGTTATCCCGCGCTCCCCTACCCGTGTATTGAATCCTTGCGGGAATCTGCACAATATTTTCATACACATCAGCATCCTTTGCTGCCTGAACAACTTTCGCCTCGTCCGGACTTTTTATACCAAATCCGATGTTGTTAAAAATGGTGTCGCTGAAAAGGAAAACATCCTGGGGAACATAACCAATCTGACTTCGAAGTGAATTCACATTGTAATGGGTAATCGGAATATCGTCGATTAAAATTTCTCCATCTCGTACGTCGTATAGTCGTGAAACAAGATTGGATACTGTACTTTTTCCCGAGCCCGTCGTTCCAATGATGGCCAGGGATTCACCTGGATTAATGGTAAAGGAAATATCCCGCAATGCTTTTATCCCGGTATCAGGATAAGTAAAGCTCACGTTTCTAAACTCCACCTTTCCTTTTATGTCTGTGCATTAATTCCTTTTCAGAAACAATGTTGGTCTCGGTTTTTAAAAATTCATTGATCCTTTTTTGTGAAACCTCAGCGCGCTGGACAAGGCTGGTGGTCCAGCCCAACGATGTAACGGGCCATGTCAGAAGATTCACGTAAATGATAAACTCAGCAATGTTTCCAAAGGTTAAATTTCCACGGATAACCTCGGCGCTACCAGCATACACAGTGAGGATTGTGCTCAGGCCTATCAGGCCCATGATCAGGGGGAAGAACAGCGATTGGACCTTGGTAAGCTTCAGAGATTGCTTTCGATATTGATCAGTCTCGACGTCAAACCGGCCGACTGACTCGTGCTCGCGATTAAAGGACTTCAAGTACCCTGATCCCGCTAAAGGCTTCCTGAACAAACGTCGAAAGTTTCGATTGGCTTTCCTGGATTTGTTCGGCGCGTCTTTCAACTTTATTGTTAACCAAAAAGATACTCAAGGACAATAGCGGAAGGGGGCTCAAGGCATACCAGGTCAGCAGGGGGCTAATTTTAAACATGAAAGGGATTAACATCATGAACAATGTGGCCAGCGTTAGGCCATACATAATTGCGGGCCCCAGGTACATTCGAACCCTTCCAACATCTTCCGAGATCCGATTCATCAGGTCCCCGGTATTGTTTCGTCGGTAAAAGCTAAGGGGAAGTACCTGGTAATGTTGAAAGATTTCATTTTTGAGGTCGAACTCAATCAGTCTCGACATCACTATTAGGGTCTGGCGCATGAAATACAAAAAGATGCCCCGGAGAAGAGCCATAAGCAATATCAGGCCCAGCGTAGATCAGGATACCAAAAGCGAAAACCTTGAAGAAATCGGCCTCCAGCTCCGTTCCTGAAAAGGTCTTGTAAACGCCGGATGTTATCAACCACCAAATCAATGGACAGTCTCACCAAAGGACCTGGAACAATCTGAAAAATGTTTGAAATGATAACGAATAGGGTGCCCAGAATTAAATGCCATTTGTACTTAATCAGATACTTATTGAGGTATTTTAATTCTTTCATTCGGAAATTTGGTGGCTCAGGATAAAACGAAATTAGTTTTTATTGGTTCGGGAAAAGTTTGAAGGTCAGGAGTCAAAAATACCTGTTACCAGGGACCCTCGATTTAATAACGTTTTGGTTTGAAGCCAGATAACTTTCAATTTTTGTACAATACTAATAACTTCAAAACTTTCTACAACACGATTGACAGCCCTAATTGAAGCTCATTATCTTCCTTCGATCGCATACTTTGCAGCGATCTCTCGAGGCGATACGATTTTACTTGAACGTTACGAGTATTTCGTAAAGCAGACCTATCGAAACAGATGTCAGGCTTAATACGGCGAACGGAGAATTAGATCTTATTGTTCCCGTAACATCAAAACACGGGAAAGTGGTTATCACTGAAGTTCGTTTAGACTTTACCCAGAAATGGCTAAACAACCACTGGCGTACTGTTCAGTCGGCCTATGGTAAGGCGCCGTTCTTCGAGCATTATGCGCACGACCTGCACGAAGCCTTGTTCAAAAAAGTGAGTTTTCTTTACGAACTTAACTACACTTTGCTGTCAATGTGTCTTAACTGGCTTAAATGGGATATGCCAATAAAGGAAACGGAATATTACACCAAAGTTGTATCAAATCCCGTTTTAGACCTCCGATCTGCCGTAAATCCAAAAAAATCGGATCAATGTTATGAATTTTATTACCCTGTAATGTATAATCAAGTATTTGGCACTACGTTTGTAGAGAATTTGAGCCTAATCGATTTAGTATTTTGTGTAGGACCGGGAGCTGGGAAAATTGTTCGAGACTCAGCAATTCCGAAAATGAACAAATAGAAAGTCGGGTGTGTTTTTTTATCGATATTAAATCTTCGGGTTGAATAGCGTTGAACGCACAAAAAACTTTACATTTACATTAATCATTTTTATCAAACTTCTTATGGAAGCAAAATTTTCCAATCGAGTCAAGGAAGTTATCTCACTGAGCAGGGAAGAGGCGTTACGCCTTGGCCACGATTACATAGGCACGGAACACCTGGTATTGGGCATGGTTCGGGAGGGCGAAGGCGTTGCAGTTGGTGTGCTGAAAAAACTGGGCGTGCCACTGGATGAACTTCGAAACGAAATAGAAAAAATCTCAAAAGGCACAGCCACACACCAAATAAAAAACCTGGCTAATATCCCCCTGACGAAAGCGTCAGAAAAAGTTTTGAAAATCACTTATCTGGAAGCTAAGATTTTTAAAGCACAGCTCATCGGTACAGAGCATCTTTTGCTCTCCATACTTCGCGATCAGGATAATCTGGGAACACAAATACTCAACAAATTTGATGTCAACTACGAGACTGTTAAAGAGATGTTAGAATACCAAAATGAGGGGCCTATGGCGTCTCAGGATACAGATGATCCGGATGATGACTCATCAAAAATATTTGGAGGTGCAGGAGCAGGAGGCGCAGGCAAGGAGAAAAAGGGAGCTGAAAAATCCCGTACGCCTGTGCTGGATAACTTCGGCCGCGACTTAACCAGACTGGCGGAAGACAACAGATTGGATCCTATCGTTGGCCGTGAAAAAGAAATTGAACGTGTAGCGCAAATTCTTTCCCGCAGAAAGAAAAACAATCCGATCCTTATCGGTGAACCGGGTGTAGGTAAAACTGCAATTGCTGAAGGCCTTGCCCTGCGCATCATTCAGAAAAAAGTTTCCCGGGTTTTATTCGGGAAACGAGTGGTAACGCTTGATCTGGCTTCCCTGGTCGCTGGTACAAAATACCGCGGTCAGTTTGAAGAAAGAATGAAAGCCGTGATGAACGAGCTGGAAAAATCTCCGGATGTGATCCTCTTCATTGACGAGCTTCATACCATCGTTGGTGCCGGTGGCGCATCGGGTTCCCTGGATGCTTCCAATATGTTCAAGCCCGCCCTGGCGCGTGGAGAAATCCAATGCATTGGTGCAACCACATTGGATGAATACAGACAATACATTGAAAAAGATGGTGCTCTTGCCCGACGATTTCAAATGGTAATGATAGATTCCACTACGCCGGAAGAGACTATTCAGATTCTCGAAAACATCAAAGAAAAATATGAAGATCACCATCATGTGATCTACACCAAGGAAGCGATTGAAGCTTGCGTAAAACTTTCTGACCGATATATCAGCGACCGGTATTTACCGGACAAAGCCATCGATGTACTGGATGAAGCGGGTGCACGCGTGCACATCAACAATATTCATGTTCCTGAAGATATCGTGAAGTTCGAAGAAGCGATCGAAGAAGTGAAGAAGGAAAAGAACGTGTGGTAAAAAGCCAGAAGTATGAAGAAGCTGCTCAGCTTCGCGATCGCGAAAAGAAACTGATCGAGCAACTGGATATCGCAAGGCGAAATGGGAAGAAAAAACCCGCACTGAAAAATATACCGTAACGAAGACAATGTTGCTGAAGTGGTCGGCATGATGACTGGTATACCAACAAACCGCATTGCGCAGAAGGAAAGCAACAAACTTCTGAACATGGCTGACGAACTCAACGGCAAAGGTAATCGGCCAGGAAGAAGCAATCAAGAAATTGACGAAAGCAATTCAACGCACACGTGTAGGATTGAAAGATCCCAAGAAAACCAATTGGTTCTTTTATTTTCCTTGGCCCAACGGGTGTTGGTAAAACCGAATTGGCAAAAGTTCTGGCAACCTATCTTTTCGATAAAGAAGATTCACTGATGCGTATCGATATGAGTGAATACATGGAAAAATTCTCCGTGTCACGACTTGGTCGGTGCGCCTCCAGGATATGTAGGATATGAAGAAGGTGGACAGCTTACTGAAAAAGTAAGACGCAAACCTTATTCTGTTGTACTGCTGGATGAAATTGAAAAAGCCACCCGGATGTATTTAATATTTTGTTGCAGGTATTGGATGATGGAATTTTGACAGATGGTTTGGGCAGGAGAGTTGATTTCAGAAACACCATCATCATCATGACTTCAAATATTGGTGTTCGTGATTTGAAAGATTTCGGATCAGGAATTGGTTTTGCATCTGCTGCAAAGCGCGCAAAGCGATGAAGAGAACATGAAGAGCACGATTCAGAATGCATTGAAGCGTGCCTTCAGTCCTGAATTCCTAAACAGATTGGATGATCTGATCGTATTCAATTCACTGCAGCGCGAGCATATTCACAAGATCATTGATATCACGCTTAAAAAACTTTTCGACCGAATCATTCAGCTCGGATACAATGTTGAGCTTAGTGACAAAGCAAAAGATTTTCTCGCTGAAAAAGGATATGATCATCAGTTTGGTGCCCGTCCGTTGAACAGGGCCATTCAAAAATATTTGGAAGATCCCGTAGCCGAGGAAATTCTGAAAGGCGAAATAGAAGAAGGAGGAACGATCTTCGCTGACTATGATGGAAAAGGAGATGTCCTACAGTGAAAGTGAAAAAGGCAAAGGCCTCGTCAAAAGAGAAAAAAGAATAACAAATAAAAAAGCGGGATCAAGTCCCGCTTTTTTTATTTCAATACAATTGATGTTAATCTTAATTTAAAACAAGTTGAATCAATTCTTTTTGCACCTTCCAATCTTTAGCAAGTTTTAACATCGCCGTCGCCTCCATTTCCGTTACATAACCCTTCAGATTATTGGCCTGCCAAACCATGTTGATCAATTCGATCCTCTTTTCTTTTTGATAGTCACCGATAATGTTATTGAGAAAAATTCGGGCACGATCAAATGCCGTAATATAGTCGGAGGCAACGAAATCCAGCGCCCACCGGTACTCTTCATGAGCGTCCAGCGCGACGGCGGTGTTGTCAAGATCCTTTTTTTCCTGATCATCCAATCCATGATAATGGAAAATCACAGATTTGAGCAGCATGTGTACTTTTTTCTCTTCCACGGATAGCATTGGGTTCAATTGTAATGGAAAGGTACCAAAAATTGAGCAAACCCTTCAATGATCATAGTCACCGCATTCCCATGGCTAGGTCATCATAAACAGGTCGGAGGCTATTTTGTCTGCCAATAATCGGCCTGATTTCGTCAATATAAGCGTTTCATTCGATAGCAATGCATGCCCGTTTTCAACGAGTTTTTGAACATAATTGCCATGAATTGTTAACAAATCGTACTGGTGTTCATTTGACAGTTTTTTGAGGTCCGTTCCCCATGATGTTCTCAGTGTAGTTAGCAGGTATTCATTCACCTTATCTTCATGGCTCAAAATTTCAATGGTCGCTGGAATCTGGCCCGATTCAAGGGTATTGATGTAAAGGTGATTATTACTGATGTTGAATTGCCGGCTTATCCCATTGTAAGAATGCGCGCTGGGTCCTACGCCCAGGTATTTTTCACCTTTCCAGTAACTGCTGTTGTGTTTTGAAATATAACCGGGTTTTGAAAAATTCGAAACCTCGTAGTGCTCAAATCCATCACGTTCCAGTTCCTCGATCAGCAATAAAAGTTCTTGTGCCGAAGCATCATCACTGCGGACTTTGATTTTCTTATCGGCAGCCCATTTCCCGAAAACAGTTTTTTCTTCTATGGTCAATGAATAAGCAGAAATATGATTCGGACCAAGACTTAATGCGCGGTCAATATTTTTTTTCCAGTCCTTCAAATCCTGTCCGGGAAGCGCATACATTAAATCAATACTTATATTTTCAAAACCCACGTCGCGTGCATCCTGGAAACTCGATGTAGCCAATCTTGAATCGTGCGCCCGATTTAGAAATTTTAGAACAGCATCATCAAAAGATTGGATGCCGATGCTAAGGCGATTAATTCCTATTTTTTTAAAGGCGACAAGTTTTTCAGAAACCAAATCATCGGGATTTGCTTCTAAGGTGATCTCAGCCGATGGTGCCACATCGAAGTTTCCGAAAATAATATCGAGGATATTGTTTACTTCGTCTGTTGAAAGTATTGAAGGTGTGCCACCGCCAAAATACAGGGTATTGATTTTTTCTTCACCCAGGTAATTCTTTTGAATGAGCAGCTCGTTTCCGATGGCTTGAAGGAGTTGGGCTTGCTTGCTCGTATTGGTCGAAAAATGGAAATCACAATAATGGCAGGCTTGCTTGCAGAATGGAATATGAATATAGATGCCCGCCATGTCCGACAAAAATAATTGCATTTCGGATATCAACACAGAACTGATATTTTTGCCGAAACATTCATGAGATCAACAAAATCTATACTGTTCGTGCTTTCATTCCTGCTGACGCCTTTGCTCTGGGCGCAGGATTATTCCATCGTTAAAGATTTAAAAGCCGAATGGCAAATTTATAAGGGAGAGCGCTATGTTCCTTTCAAGACAAATGAAGGGGAGATTAAAACGATATATTTCTCGCTGGAGCCTTCCAGATTCGCAGGCAATATGTTGCGGGTGGCCAGCAACGAGCCATTGACCATTTTTATAAATGGTCAGCTTTTTACAACCCGAAATACGCGGCTTGATCTGCCGATCGATAGTTTACAGCAAACTTTTCAATCACCGGTATTGCTGGTGGGAATTCATCAGGAAAAAATTCGTGCGGGTGGTTTACAGACGCTCATCTTAACGCGGTCACCGGATTTGTCGAAGCGCGAACGTGGAAATGCCAATGCGTTTTTCCTCTTTTCGCGATTTTGTAATTGTCGGAATGTTAATCTTAGTAAGCGTTTTGATTGTTGTTGTTCAGCTCAACCCAAAATTAGCGTCGGATTACTTTTCGATCATTAAAATGTTTTTCATGCGCGAAGGCGAAGACAGCCAGAATCTATTCCCGCATCACAAGCAGTATCAACATTTTGTTTTATGTGTATTGCAGTTTAATGATAGGATACTACCTGATGATTATTTTCAGGTTCATCCCTTCACACTATGTGGTCGCCTTAGGCTTTCAAGCCGACACGTTTGGAGGCGCCATGTTTTTATGGATAAAACTAAGTGCAATTATCCTGACCATCGTTTTTTTGAAAGTCGTGTTGGTGTATTGCCTTTCTATTATGTTCGGCCTTACAGAGATTGCGGGTATCCATATTTTTAATTGGATAAGGCTGCTACTGGTGGTCTTTGGCACATTGACAATACTGTTGTTTTTATATTTTATTTTACACGGCCAGAATGAGAATTTCCATATCGTTTTGCTGCAGATTATTTCCTGGCTTCTGGTTGGCTGGATGTTCCTCATTATTTTAAAATTGAGCAAACGAATGACGCACTCCATGTTTCATTTATTTTCGTACATTTGTGCCACAGAATTAATACCCTTATCTAATTACCATAAAGGTTCTTTACAACTAGCCCGATTCGTTACGCGTAGATATGAGTGAAATTGCAACTGACAGGATGCGCAAAGTAAAGAGTATCCTAGTGACACAAGAGGCCCCCGCTGATGCTAACTCTCCTTATTTGAAACTGGCCGAAAAATTCAATTTGAAAATTGATTTCAGGCCTTTCATTCAGGTGGAACCCGTTCCTGTAAAAGAGTTCAGAAAGCAAAAAATTGATATTCTAAATCACACGGCAATAATCTTTACCAGCAGAAATGCTGTCGATCATTTTTTTCATATCTGTCAGGAGTTAAAAGTCGAGATGCCTCCGGAGATGAAATATTTTTGTATTTCGGAGCAGACTTCCAATTACCTCCAGAAATATATCGTTATTCGCAAGCGAAAAATTTTTACGGGACTTAAGACGGCGCAGGATCTTCTAGAAATTTTGAAGAAGCATAAAAATGAAAAGTATCTTTTCCCCTGCTCCGATATTCGTAAGAACGATATTCCTGATTTTTTGAAAGACGGAGGATACAATTACACAGAAGCAATTATCTATCACACCGTCGCAGCAAATCTTTCCGATTTGAAAGAAGTGTTTTACGATATCCTTGCTTTCTTTAGCCCCTCCGGTATAAATTCTTTGTTTGTAAACTTTCCGGAATTTAAACAAAACAATACGCGCATCGCGGTGTTTGGACCAACCACCGCTAAGGCCGTTCGGGATGCCGGTTTGATACTGGATATTGAGGCTCCTTTACCCAACGCACCTTCCATGACAGGGGCCTTAGAATTGTACATAAAGAAGGCAAACGGCATCAAGTAACTGGTTCATTCTTTGAATTTTATAAAGATGCCTATTTTATTACACTTTAATTACATTTGTTGAAAGTGTCGTAAAAAAGCGCTTACTTTAAATTCTACTTTTTAACCTTAATGCTGAAACGGACTTTTTATACGCTCGTGCTGCTCTTTTTGGGGTATGCGCTTTTGCTCAGCAAGATGCCCTGTTTACGCAATACATGTTTAACAACTTGTATTTGACTCCGGCATTTGCGGGTGTAGATGGAGTAACTCGATTCTCAGCAATTCACAGAAGTCAGTGGTTAGGATATCAATCAAGCTTTGGAGATGGCGGAGCACCGACGACAACAATGGCAAGTTTTAATACTCCGATTTATAAATTAAGAAGTGGTGCTGGGGTGTATATTTTGAATGATAAACTTGGACCACAAAATAACCTCGAAGCGCAAGTATCATATGCTTATCATTTAGGTATAAAAGAAAACAAACTAAGCTTTGGTATTAAGGTTGGAATGTACTCGCAAACGATCAACGGAAAATATTATCGATACATACAAGAAGGAGATCCTTTAATTGTTGAAGGCAAAGAATCACAGGTAAGACCCGACATTGGTCTTGGTATATTTTATCGTACCGAAAAATATTATGCAGGCGTTGGGTTTAACCACTTGCTAAGGTCACAATTTGATTTTGGCGCTGACAGCGTCCGTGGTGCCCTGGCGAATCACATTAATTTTACTGGTGGATATTTTTACGAAGTCAGTTTTGATCTAAAACTACAGTTTAGCACCAATGTTAGAACAGATCTAAATAAGACTCAATTCGATTTAGCAGCAATTGCTTATATCAAAGATACGATGTGGGGAGGTTTAGCGTTTAGACAATCAGAGGCTGCAAGTTTACTGTTAGGATACAGTCTTTTAAAGGACAAATCTTTAAAACTTGGGACAGCAGTGGATTTCATAGTAAAGGACCAGGCTGCTAAGGAAAACTTTTCCTTGAGGTTATGTTGAGTTATGACTTACCGGTCAATCCGGGTAGCGGTAAAAAAGTCGTTCGGACCCCTCGGTATAGGCACTAACCGACATTTGATTAAGGTATCATTAAGAATTTGTGGAATTTGTAGACAGTTTCTCAAAAAAATAAAGAGAATAATAGGTTAACTTTCAATACGTAAAAATTGGCGTAGACAAACTGAGCAAAGTAAGTATGAATAAAACAGTTGTTTCTAAAATACTTTTAATTCTAGCAGGGGCTGGAGTCAGCGCTTGTGGATTACTAGGCCTTGGCGGCAAAAAGGGCGGGGCGATCAAGGTGAGCTTGTTGGTGTTCCTGGACGCGAGGGTTGGGTAATGACTGTTCCTTACGGAATGGTTCCAATTCCTGCCGGAACATTCCACATGGGTCAGGCAGATGAAGATCCTGCATCGACGCAAATCAACTTCAATAAGCAAGTCACGATCGGTTCATTCTTTATGGATGATACCGAAATCACGAATAACGAGTATCGTCAGTTCACGAATTTTTTCCTGGTGGACAACGGTAGCATCGAGGGATTTGAAACCGTAGATGCGGAAACTTTCCGTCAAAAATATTATCCTGACACAGCTGCATGGGTAAGGGATTTTGCTCACCACATGGGTGACCCTATTCAGGATTATTATTACTGGCACCCTGGCTACGATGATTATCCAGTTGTAGGTGTTAACTGGGATGCTGCTGTTTTCTTCGGACAATGGAGAACTGCTTACCTGAATGATTACAGAAAAAGTATAGGTGACTTCCCGATGCCGGCATTCCGCCTGCCTTCAGAAGCAGAGTGGGAATATGCAGCCCGCGGTGGTCGCGATATGGCGAAGTATCCTTGGGGTAATCCTTATATCCGAAACTCAAAAGGTTGTATGCTTGCGAACTTCAAACCTGGTCGTGGAAATTTCTACGACGATGGTTTTGCATACTCATCGCCTGTTCAAGCGTACTTCCCAAATGACTATGGTTTATACGACATGTCCGGAAATGTTTCGGAATGGTGTCTTAGATGATTTCAACCCTGCATCAGTACCTACTGTGTGGGATTTGAACCCTCAATACATCGACCCAAGAACAAATCCTGAAAGCGCTAAATACAATCCACGAGTTCCACCTAAAAAGGTAGTGCGTGGCGGTTCCTGGAAAGATGTTGCTTACTATTTGGAAACAGGAACAAGAACCTACGAATTCAAAGATTCGACCCGTGCGTATATCGGCTTCCGTTGCGCAATGACTCACTTGGGCCGGTCTTCTGGTCAGGAATTTTAATTTGATTTAACTTCTATATTTTTTATTTATTAACTAATCAAAAGGCAATTAATTTAAACCATCACTACAATGAGCAAGAAAAAAGGCGGATTTGTTGAACTTCTCTACAAAACCATAATGCCAAAAGTTTATGGTATTGGTGCGGCAGTCGTAATTATTGGTGCTTTATTCAAAATTCTCCACTACGAAGGTGCTGACCAAATGCTGTTTATTGGACTAACAACAGAAGCGATCATATTCTTTCCTAAGTGCTTTTGAACCGCCTCATCAAGAACCGGATTGGTCAAAAGTTTATCCAGAACTTGGAGAAGATTATGAAGCTCCTGCAGTTCCAACAAGGATTTCCAACAAGCCTGGCGTTTCATTAACCCAGCAATTAGACGTATCGTTGGAAAAAGCCAAGATTGGACCGGAACTTCTGGATAGCCTGGGCAAAGGGTTGAACAACCTGGCCGAATCTGCTAAGAAGATGACGAACCTCTCTGATGCAGCGGTTGCTACCAATGACTATGCAGGAAATGTTAAGAAAGCTTCAACTCAACTTTTGGAAATGAATAAATCATACGACGTGGCAATTAAGGCTGTGTCAAGTATGTCTGAAGCATCTAAAGATGCTGGAGAATATCATTCACAAGTGCAAAAAGTAACTAAGAACCTGGCTGCCTTAAATTCTGTTTATGAAATGGAATTGAAAGACGCCGATAGCCATGTTAAGAACATGAACAAGTTCTATGAAAGCCTGACTGGTGCTATGAATGGACTTTCTAAAGTTGGCGATAACACCACGAAGTTTACGAATGAACTTAGGAAAGCTTACCGATAATCTGACTTCGTTGAATAAGGTGTATGGCAGCATGCTTACAGCCATGAAAGGTGGCGGACAGAACGCATAATGTATACAAGGTTTCTAACGTTTAACAATAAAAGAACTATAACATGGCAGGTAAAAAAGAAACCCCGCGTCAGAAAATGATAGGCATGATGTACCTCGTGCTTACTGCGTTGCTTGCGCTCCAGGTAAGTAATGCGGTACTCGAGAAATTTGCGATCATCAACGAAACGTTATCTACGTCTTATTGAGGATGGTAAGAAGAAAAGTGAACAAACAATGGCGGCTGATCATTGACGAGGCTGGTAAGAGCCAAAGCCCCAAGGTTGTTGGACGCCAAAGAAAGAGCTCAAAAAGTAAGAGAACTTACAAAAAGTACCCTTGAGTACATTGACGCGTTAAAAATAAGAATGCTGAAGCAATCCGGTACCGACAAAGTCAATGAGGATGTTATCAATGATCATAGCTCAAAAGTGGCTACAATGATGATTGATCCGAAACTCGAAAGATCAGGAAGGTAAGAAATATGAAAAACTATTGAATGATTACGTAAAACAACTCAGCGAACTTTCAGGTATAAAGGAATTTGACAAGCTGGCTAAGCCTCCAAAGGAAATTCCATTGTTTGCCGGTGATGATGACCACGTACGCAAAGACTATTTGACTTTCACATTTGAAAACACGCCTGTTATCGCAGCATTAGCTTCGGTTACACAGACTGAAACAGAGATACTTGGAATACGAAGCGCGCGCTTTAGATAAACTTCGCGAAGGATGCCGGAGCCGATCGAATCAGCTTCGATCAGTTTGTTCCAATGGTGAGAGCAAGATCTTCTGTGGTTGCTGCTGGTGCAAAATATGAAGCAGAAATGTTCTTAACAGGATCTTCAACTGCTATCCTTCCCGAGTTCTATAAGGATGGGGCGAAACTTCCATGTCGTTGAAGACAAGACCGGTGTTAAAATGGGTAAGGTTGAATTCGTAGCATCAGGTGGTAATTATGATACTAATGGATTCGCGAAGAAATCGTTTAAGGCAGAAATCAAGATGAACGATCAGAACATTCACAGAAAACATTGAGTACGAAGTGGCGCAGCCGACAATCCGTGTAACAACGGGTAATGCTCCAACACTTTATATGAATTGCGGTAATACAGTGTTCATTGAAGTTCCTGCACTTGGCACAAACTATAACCCGGCATTTTCAGCGGGCGGCGCGGCGGAAATCATCAAGGGTGACAAACCAGGAAGGGTTACCATTATCCCTAAAGCAAAGAAAGATCTCTGTAGCTGTAAGCAACGGTGGTACTTCATATTGGGTCTCAAGGGTTCGATGTAAAGAACGTTCCGGATCCGCGTTACGTAGCCTACGTTGGAAACAATCCAGTTGACTTAAGACAAGGTATCACGTGCAAACCAAATGGGTGCACTTCGTATCGTTGCTGAGCCAGAAGCAAATTTTAAGGAAGAAGTTCCAAAAGATGCTCGTTACAGAATTAAAAGAGCGGAAGTTATCTTGGGTCGTGGAACAGCAGGTGTTCAACGGATGAATGCTACAAACGAAAATCCGGACCTTCGTGCATGGACTAGCCAGGCAAGACCCGGCGATAGAATTATAATTGACATTAAAGATGTTATCGCGCAGAACTTACAAGGATGAAGAAGAAAAAGTAGTTCCTAAAGGTTCAAGCGGTATCATTCAGATTCCAATTAATTAAAATGATGAAAAAGTCACTATTCATAGCATTACTTTCCTCTGCTATGAGCGGAGTAATGGCACAGGAAGTTCAGGACTTGGAGATTCAGTACAATCCGAATTCCCTCAATCCGATCCCTGTGTATGAGCAGCATTACAAAGTAAGAGTGTGGAGAAACATCGACTTGCGGGAAAAACAGAACAAAGGTTTTTTTGCGAAGAATGGTGAGATCAGCAAACTCATCGTTGATGCCGTAAAATCTGGTGAACTAACAGATGTGTATCAAGGATGACTCGCTTACCACTAAACTTTCCAAGGAAGATTTTCTTGGAAGGTCTGGTATGCTGAGCAAGCGCAAACTTTTCCTGCATGGAATCCTAGCGCAGACTTTCTACACGGATGATATAGTGACTCATAATGGCAGGAATTATCGTGCTGTTCAGGATAGCCAGGGCGTTACTCCAAGCGAAGATGCAGTGGACAACTGGGCCGCAACTACGCAAGGTAGCGGTCTTGAATACGCAAGTCATCGAGATGAGTACACTTCACCTGATGGAGGATATTATTTTTGACAGAAGAAGATCACGGTTGTACTATGACATTCAGGGTATTGAAATTCTCGTTCCAGGAGCAAAGACAACTACTGGAATTGACCTGTCACTCGGATGGTTTAAATACAAGGATTTGGAAAAACTGTTCCGAAACAATATTCCAAAAGCAGTTTGGTTTAACAGACAGAACACAGCGCAAAACAAAAATTTTGCAGATGCCATTTTGTTGAGATTATTCCAGGGATCGATTTACAAGATTCAGAATCCTGATGATGAAACGATCGATGATACATACCGTGGTAACGGAAGACCTTACCATGAAGGTGTGTGGGCTCGTGAGTGGACAGAAATGATGCTCATGGAGAAAGAGCACAACTTGTGGGAGTTCTAAAAAATTGCTTATCTAATGAAAAAAGGGAGATCGCAAGACCTCCCTTTTTCTTCATTTTTATCCCTTAACGATCTCCGCTTTCTTCTTCCCGATCAATCTTTCAATATCTTCAAAGGAAGCCTCTTTAATTTTCTTGACTGACTTAAAGTGTTTTAACAGTTTCAATGCTGTTTTTTCTCCAATGCCTTCCAATCCCTGAATCTCGGTTTTCAATTGACCTTTGCTTCGCTTTTGGCGATGGAATGTAATGGCAAACCGATGTGCTTCATCCCGAATTTGTTGCAGCAACAACAGGCCCTGGCGATTTTTTGTTAATGTGAAGCGGGAATGGATCTTCCGGATAATAAATTTCTTCCAGTTTTTTTGCAATGCCGATGATGGGCACCTGGCCATAAATGTTAAGCTCTTTCAATGCCTCACAGGCGCTGCTCAATTGACCCTTGCCCCCATCAACTACAATCAAGTCTGGAAGTTTTGCTGACTCGTCAAGTATTCGCTTATACCGTCGCCAAACAATTTCCTTCATCGAGGCGAAATCATTGGGACCTTCAACGGTTTTAATATTGAAATGTCGATAACCTTTTTTTTCAGGTTTGCCATCAACAAACCGCACCATGGATGCAACGGGGGTTGTTCCCTGAAAATTTGAATTATCAAAGCATTCAATGACATCGGGTAAGTTTTGGAGCTGCAAGATCTTTTTGCAGGGTAATGAGTACTTCCTTTTGTCTTGATTTTTTTCCTTCGCGCAGAATTTCCTTGTCCTTCTTCAATTCCAGTGCATTCTTGATCGACAGGGCTAACAGTTTTTTCTTGTCACCGATCTTTGGAACAACATTTTCAATGTTATTTTCCGGCACAACGATAGGGATGTTGGTAAAGATGACGTTGTTATCACTGTTCGTTTGTTCCCGAAGTTCCCAGACAGAAAAGCTTAGCAGATCTTCGTCAGACTCGTCGAGCTTTTTTTTCAGCTCTACAGTCTTCGAATAAATGATCGAGCCTTCCTTGACCTGTAGGTAATTCACATAGGCATATGCTTCGGTGCTGGTAATGGTAAATACATCGATATCGGTGAGGTCGCGGTTTACAACGAGTGATTTGGATTGAAATCGTTCCAGTGTATCAATTTCTCCTTGTAACGTTGCGCACGTTCAAATTCCAGATTGGCCGAAGCCGTTTTCATCTGGTTGATGAAATATTGATAGACGATGTTGATGTTGCCTTTGAGAATATGTCGGGCCTGTTCGATTTCCTCGCGATATGACTTTTCATCATAAAGATTCTCGCAGGGGCCTTTACAGTTTCCAAGGTGATACTCCAGACAAACCTTAAATTTCTTCTGCTCGATGTTGGTTTCGCTGAGCAATAAGCTGCAGGTTCGGATGGAGTAAAGTTTCCGCGTCAATTCCAGCACATTTTTCATCGCCACCACACTGGAATACGGCCCAAAGTATTCTCCTTGTTCTGGCAAATATTTTCGCGTGTAAATAATTCTGGGGAATCGTTCCTTTAAAATGCAGATATAGGGAAAAGTTTTATCATCCTTCAGCAGGATGTTGTACTTGGGTTGATTCTGCTTAATGAAATTGTTTTCAAGCAGTAGCGCATCAAACTCCGTGTTCGATACGGTGTAATCGATACTTACGATTTCAGAAACAAGTCTTAGTGTCTTTCGATTTATGCCCGAGCTTTTTGAAAAATAACTGCTAACCCGCTTTTTAATGCTCTTCGCTTTGCCGATGTAAATTAGAATGCCATCCTTATTATAAAACTTATAAACACCTGGCGAGTCGGGTAAGCGCTGAACGACTTCCTTTAGCCGGTCATCCAAATCCGCTGCCATAACTACAGATTAGGATCCCAGTTTTCAGGATGGTCATCGTTGACCGTATCGTCGGCGTTTCATAGGCCTTGCAGTCCATCGTCATATCCAGTCCGCCTGAAGGTCTTCTGAATTGTCCTTTCTTATATTCTAACGTTGGGTCGGCATATACCTTCAGCATATATTTTGCCCAAATAGGCCTTGCCGTTGATCCACCCTGGCCCAATGACCATTCGCGGTAGTGGATGCTGCGTTCGTCTCCGCCTACCCAAGCTCCTGAAACCAAATTGTGCGTAACGCCCATATACCACCCGTCGGATGCGTTATTGGTTGTTCCGGTTTTCCCGCCAATTTCATTGTCTTTTTTCAAATCATAGGGAAGTCCAACCGATGTTCCGCCTGCCTCTTCAACGCCACCCATTAGCATGTAAACCATTTTGAAGGCGGTTTGCTCATTAATTGCCTGCCGCGTTTTGGGAACACAATTTTCGATGACATTTCCATTTTTGTCCTCGATGCGTGAAATATAAAAAGGTTCCGTATGAATCCCCTGGTTAACAAAGGTGCTGTAGGCCCCTACAATTTCGTATAATGAAACATCGCTCACACCCAGGCAAAGTGAAGGTACAGGCATCCAGGTGACTTTTAATGCCAACTCTCTTGGCGAAATCGACCACATTTTCAGCACCTACCCGTTGAAGAACCTGGGCTGTAATCGAATTTTTGGACTTGCGCCAGTGCCTGTCGTAAATTCAACCATTCACCGGTACCTCTGTCTCCTTCCGCGTTAGGTGGGCTCCAGGTTCCGCCAGGAACATTGAACGTTGGAGAAACATCCTGAAGTTTAAGGCAAGGATTGTAGCCAGCCTCCATCGCCGTGCCATAAACAAAGGGCTTAAATGCTGAGCCTGGCTGACGCGTACCCTGCCGAACGTGATCATATTTAAAATATTTGTGATTGATACCTCCTACCCATGCCTTGATGGCTCCTGTTTGTGGATCCATGGACATAAATCCCGCATTAAGAAACCGCTTGTAATAGTTCAGGGAATCCATTGAACTGAACAAAGTATCCCGCTCTCCCTTCCACGTAAAAATCGTCATTGGCTTTTTCACGTTCAGCATGAACTTTATGGAGTCGCTATCCTTTCCATATTTTTTCAATAGGATTCTGTAGGCTTCAGTTCGTTTAATTCTGGAATCCAGAAATCCTGGCAACTCATTTCCTTCTTCATCAATCCAGGGATTTTGTTTTTTCCAATGGTTATCAAAAGTTCTTTGCTGAGGCCTCATGCTTTCTGCAACTGCTTCTTCCGCGTAGCGTTGCATGCGGCTATCGATCGTGGTATAGATTTTTAATCCGGATTCCTCGAGGTCATAACCATGCTCTTTACACCATTTCATCAGGTCATTCTTAATCACGGTTCTGAAATAGGTGGCTAAACCTTCGTTGTGATTTTGAACAGAATACCTTAACTCAATCGGACGTAATTTTAACTCTTCGTATTCAGTCCTGGTTTTTATATAACCATGTTTGAAAAGTTTGAATAGAACTTCATTCCGCTTTGATAGCGCATTGTTCGGATTTCTTTTCGGGTTATAAAATGATGGCGCCTGAAGCATGCCAACCAAGACGGCAGATTCCTCAAGATTTAAACTATCGGGCTGTTTGCCGAAGTAGGTTTCAGCGGCAACCTTGATACCATACGCATTACTACTGAAATCACTGGTATTTAAATACATCGCAATGATTTCTTCTTTTGTAAAATTTCGCTCAAGGTGAATCGCGATCATCCACTCTTTTGTCTTTTGAATAATCCGACTGGGAATCTTACCTAATTTTGCCAACGTACCGTCCAGCTCAGGATTTAGTGTATAAAGATTTTTTGCCAATTGTTGCGTGATAGTACTTCCTCCGCCCTTCGCGCCTGAATTGAATGTGGCGATACCGTAAAACACTCGCAAATACGCTTGAAAATCCAGCCCGGAGTGATCATAGAACCGGTGATCTTCAGAAAACAGCAATGTATTTACGAGATGAGGCGAAAGCTGATCATAGGTGACCTGGCTTCGGTTATAGCGTAAAATAGCGACCGAGCGACACGCCATCCGCAGATAACAGTTCAGACGACAAGTCATTCTCAGGGTTTTCAATTGCCTTTAGGCTCGGCATCCCGCCGAACAGGCCAAAGAGGTCGAATTGCACCGAATAGACGTACAGCGGCACGGCAACGATAAAGCAAATGAAAAGAATCCAGATTGCTTTTACTAACTTTCTTAAACCATTGCTTTTCAGCAGCAGGATGCTATTGAATTTCTGCAGGATAGTTCCTTTCGAAGAATTTGAGGTACTCATCAAGGCCTTTTGTTCGATAAAATATATCGAAATTGTCTTTTGTAATTACAAAATTATGGAATTTATGGTTTCGGATTTCGGTAAGGGTACTGAGCTTTTCGTTGAATGTCTTTATGTAATCAAGCGCGGTACGTTATTCCCGGTAAATCTGCAACCAAAGTCAACGTGTACATATCATTCAACACTAAATTGCTCGTCTTAAGTTTGAGATCCTTAAAATTATTTTCGTTGAATTTTGCCAATGCAGAGGATGCTGGCAGACTCATGTTTTCTTCGTTTTTATAAACAATTAAAAAATAGTGAGGTTCTTCCAGAGACCGGATGTATTGAATGCCTTTCTTCTGTTCCTGGTTCTTTTGAAAGTTTTGAGACGCTTCCAAAAGTTTTTTTGCATACGTTCCTACTTCATCGTCGTTGTGTGCCTTGATGAATTCCCCTAACAAATATTGATACTTGACTATATCTTCCGTTTTACCGGCAATAAGAATTTTTAAGAGCTCAAGGGTTGGTGTAAAACTGTTTTCTCCAATTGCGTAAGCCTCATTGATGGTTTGAAGGCTTGAGTCATATTCTTCGATTTTCGAATTGTTCGTACGCTTTTTTGTATAGTAATTTTTGTTTTTCAACTGCCTGACTAGATTCTTTTAAGAAATCTGGATTCAGGAGAATCTTGGTAAATGTCGAATTAGGATGTTCAGTTTTAAGGCGTGAGGCATAAACATCAGATTTCGATGCGTCAATTTCCTTGTAATAGAGGTATAGCTTATAAAGTATCTCCGGTTCATATTCAGTCTCCGGAAAACGATCTAAGCAGTTTATTATAAGTGATTACTGCATTCTCTTTTTCCAGTAATTTGAAATAGTAGATGTCTCCCAGATTATAATAGGCATCTTCAATCAGCTTTAACGCCTCTTTTTTCTGTTCCTCTGTTCGGGGTATTTGGTTGCTGATGCGGTCGTATTCTGCCGCGACAGGATCGACTGGCGCCGCTGCTTCGCCCTTATTTTCCGTCGCAACCGCAGGGCCTGCTTGCTCTGCAGGACTTTGGATAGTGCTCGTCGGGAGCTGTATACCGGAGCGACCTTCTCCAATTATCTTCAAGAGGAACATTTCCCCAGATGCGCTTGAATTCAGATTGCCCTAAACTCATGGCTGAAGGATTTCCGAAATACCAATCTGTTGTTTCCTCATTGCCATCGTCACCTGTATTAAATACGCTGTTGGCATTGGATACAATTTCTATCCGGTTCGATTTTTTCCTTTTTTTCTTGCCAGCGTTTGCTTCCTCGATCGCTTTCTTTGCCTGAAATGAAGAGTCGATTTTCATCCGAATGGTTGCAGAATCCAAGGTTGCCAGTACCAAGAGGCTGTCCTGCCATTTAATGGTGTTTAGATTTTTTACAAACTCATCCAGAATTTCCTGCCGTGCTTTAATTTCTGCGTAACCTTCATAATCTTTCGGCAGGCGTGTTGATCGCGCTGTCGTAATATGCTTGTGAGAGCTCGTATTTGCGCAAGGTGTCGTAGTAAATTTCACCTAACCGTAAGTAAGCTTCGCCATCAATTCTTCGATTTGTTCCCTCACGGATGGATTTGTTAAAATTAGCGATGGCTTCATCGAGATTTTTTTGTTTGAATTCAAAAACGCCCATCTCATAATAAATTTTGTCTTTGAATTCTTTATTCTTATTGTCCTTTAAAAGCTTGCGGAAGGATTTGCGCGCTGCATTAACGTTTTTGCTCCGTGATATTTCAGTTACCTGAGCTAGGTACAAGCGAGCATAAAAATCAACTTCATATTCTGGATTGGTCGCCAGGCATTTCCTGTAGTAGTTATAGGCTTCGGATTCGAACCCAAGTTTTTGATACACCTGACCGATGATGAAATAAATTCTGCCGGGCTTGTCTTTCTTTTTTAAGAGGTCGGTGCACTGCGGTGAGATTTCGCACCATTTGGTCGTAATCCTCCTGTTCCTGATAAAAATATGCTTTTTCAAGCAGCAGATTTTTTCGATTGGTCTTGTTGAGTTTTTCTTTTTCAACAAAGTCAATTGCTGCCTGGCCGTTATTAAATTCCTGATGTTCGGTAAAAGTTCGTGACCAATTGGATGATGGCTTTATGCTTGGCATCCGGGTTCTTGCTTTTTGAATTAACCCATTTTAGTGTTTGCACGGCATTGCCCCAATCGAGGCTATACAAACGCGCTTTTGCCACGAGAATGTAGCAGTCATCCACCCATTTGCTATTGGGATGACGTTGTATGGCGATGGATGCCATTTTAATGGCCTCCTGAATTTCTTTGTCATAGCTCTTTGGCCAGGGCGGTATCCAATTTTGGATGGAGCCGTAAAATTTTGTTATAGTCGTCCGTCAAACTTTCCCAGAGCGTTTTTTCGACTTTTCGGATTTCTTCTTTCGCATAATAATATCCGTTGTAATGCGC
The DNA here is from genome assembly GCA_963739105.1 of uncultured Bacteroidota bacterium. GTDB lineage: Bacteria > Bacteroidota > Bacteroidia > Cytophagales > Cyclobacteriaceae > Chryseolinea. The sequence continues at coordinate 61,038 of CAVTZI010000047.1, forward strand.
CGTTGCATTGTGATAGGCTTTGCTTGTCCATGTATTTTTTTCGGATGAACATGCGCATACTCCGATAAAGCAACACAGGAGGAATATATTATTAAAAAGTCCTTTCAAGTTCGAAATGGATTTGTGATGTGATAAACGCAAAAAACCTACATTCCATATTTTAATAACCTGGAATATCTAATTTTGTGTAAAAAAGCGGAATATTTTGAAACCCAAAAAGACATTATCGAACTGGCTCACCACGCGGTATCAACTTATTATCCGTAACGAAGAGAATTTCGCTGAAAAAACCAGCATGGGTTTTACCTATTCGAAAGTAATTCTTTTTTCAGTAATTCTATTTACCGGTCTGTTTGTGTTAAGTCTCTTCATGTCCAAAACGATTCTCGCAAAATGGTTTGATCCGAAGCATGAACAAATGGTTTTGAGACAGGAACTTTTTGAACTCGCACTAAAAGTAGATTCTCTTGGTGTTGAAGTGGACCAGAAGGATCAATTTATTGCAAACTTTCAGCGCGTTTTAAGTGGAGATACCATCAATTTCAAAGATCCGGCAGAAACAATTACAGGGCGAAGCACAGCCCCTTGCAAAGCCTACGACGCTAAAAGCTACCCCCACTGATTCTGCATTTCGTAAGGATTTCGAAAAATCCGATTTATCACTCATCTCCCTTACAAATTCCAAATACAGGGAGTTGCAGGAGACATTTTTCTATTCCCCCATCACAGGCTTCGTCTCGGATCAATACGATGTGAAGAATGGCCATATGGGTGTGGATGTAGTCGCAAAAGCTAACGAACCGATAAAATGTATAGCCGATGGCACCGTTATATTTTCATCCTGGACACAGGATTCAGGATATGTTATCGTGGTGCAACATCGGGGCAATCTGATTTCCACCTATAAGCACAATGCCCAACTCTTGAAAAAAGTTGGTACTTTTGTCAACGGAGGAGAAATTATCGCTATTGTTGGCAACAGTGGGGAACTCACAAATGGTCCTCACCTTCATTTTGAATTGTGGTACAATGGAAACTCATTGAACCCGGAAGAATTTGTCACTTTTTAAACTTTGAACCTCATGCTAACATCGAAAGAACAAAAACGAGCCGCCGATGAAATCAGCACCTCAAGCAACACCATCGGCAAAGGTACCTACCTGGAAGGCAACATCGAAACCCACGGCAACATCCGTATTGAAGGCAAAGTAACAGGAAATATAAAATCAAAATCTAAGGTCGCGCTGGGAAATGGTTCTCAGGTCCATGGAAATATCCTGGCTCAGAATGCTGATATTGAAGGTGAAGTGAAAGGCAAGATCGAGATCTCCGAACTTCTGGTTTTAAAGGCTACTGCCGTTATTAATGGTGATATCTTGACTGGTAAAATGGTGGTTGAACCCGGTGCTGTATTCAATGGCACATGTAAAATGGGTGCTGTTATAAAAGATATTAAAATCGGCGATAATGGGCTTAACAAGAGCCATCCCCCAACAAGAAGTTAAAAACATATAACAGCTATTTAAAATACAGCAGCCTCGGGCTCCAGCTATTTGCCGCGATTGGTGTATTTGGATGGCTTGGTTACAAGCTTGATCAATACCTGAATATCAAATTTCCGGCTTTTATGCTATTTTTTGGACTTGCAGCGTTCGGAGGAATGATGTATCAGGTTTACAGATCAATTAACCGTGATAATCCTTGATCCGTTTTTTCGTCACGCTGCTGATCGTTGCCGCTGGTGCTCAGCACGGGCGCCTGGGTATCGGCTGCATTCGCATTGGATCGACTGCGTTGCCGTCATTTTTCTTTCAAACGACAATTCTTTTCTATTGTTTGGTACGTGGGTTGTTGTATATCTATCTCTATAGGTTCAACAAACCCGATTTTTTTATTCAGTTATACCTGCTGACCATGGCCGTGAAACTCCTTGCCTACGGGGCCTATAATTTTTTTATGATCATGGAGGATCGGCAAGGAGCGGCAAACAATGTCGTTTGGTTTATGATCCTCTATTTTATTTTTACTGGCTTGGAAATAGCTTTTTTATATCAAAAAATATCCAAGCGTTAATAGCGCCTTAAATCAAGGCCAATTTTTTTTTAAAAGATTTTTTTCTGGAGCATTAATTAATACCTTTGCGCTCGGATTTAAAAACCTTGAAATTAGCCCTGAATGAGCATATTTTTGAGTCTTCTTAGAAAAAATTTCGTAGCCTTTATTGTTATTTTTCCTGACGGTTCCCGTGATGGGTTTTTCAGGCTCAGGAGGAACACGCTGAACGGCGAAGAAAAGCTTGATGCCAGCGAGGTGATCATCCACCACGTTCTGGATGACCATATATGGCATCTATGGGATCACGGGGGCACAATTTACTTGCCTGTTATCGTCTATTCTTCGGAAAAAGGACTGGATGTTTTCTCCTCTCATCATTTTTACGATGAACATCACAACATGGTAGAATACAATGGCTACAAATTGGATCATGATCACATTTATTTATCGGCGATCACATAAAGCTGTCCTGGACCTTTCCATAACCAAAAATGTGGCGATGCTGTTCATCAATGCAGCTTTGTTGCTGTTTGTCTTCTTGGCGGTAGCAAAAGGATACGAGAAAAATAAAGGAAAGGCGCCATCAGGGCATCCAGTCTTTCTTCGAACCGATCATTGTTTTTGTTCGCGATGAAATCGTGAAGCCAAACATTGGTCATCATTACGAAAAGTTTTTGCCTTACATGCTGACACTTTTCTTTTTTATTCTTTTTGGAAATCTTATTGGGATTGCTGCCCGGTGCTGGAAACCTGACCGGAAATATTGCAGTAACGTTGACGCTGGCAGTGTTGACATTTATCATCACGAACGTCAATGGCAACAAAGCATACTGGGGCCACATTTTCTGGACGCCGGGAGTGCCGCTTCCGTTGCGCATTGATTATTCTTCCTGTTGAAATCATTGGAATTTTCACCAAGCCATTTTCACTTACGATTCGTCTTTTTGTCGCGATTACAGCTGGCCACATTGTATTGCTGAGTCTTATCAGCCTCGCCTTTATTTTTAAAAGCGTTAGGGTAGGTGCAGGTTCTACGAGTTAATGGTATTATTTATAAGTCTTATAGAATTATTGGTTGCAGGTATCCAGGCCTATGTATTTATGTTGTTTTCCTCGTTGTACATAGGTATGGCAATGGCAGAACATGAACATCATTAAACTGAATTAAAGATATCCCCGCCGCTGGTCGTGAGTCGGGTTTGTTTCACTTAACTATTTTATACTTATGTTATTAGCTATTTTATTGGACATCAGCTATGCAATAATGGGCGCTGGAATCGGTGCTGGTCTGGCTGCAATAGGCGCTGGAATTGGTATCGGTCGCATTGGTGGCTCGGCGATGGAAGGTATGGCTCGTCAACCTGAAGCTTCTGGGAAGATTCAGGGTGCGATGCTTGTCATTGCTGCTCTTATTGAGGTGGCTGCCTTATTTGCGCTTGTTATTTGCTTGCTGATCTCTCAGTTCGCAACAGCGTAAAAAATCAAGGAACTTGCTTTGGCAATGGGCCAGGCAAGTTTCTTTATTAATTGAAACTACACCAGATATTCATTCGATATGGAACTTCTTACACCGGGTACGGGCCTCATCATTTGGCAACTTATAATATTCCTGCTTTTGTTTTTTCTGCTGGCAAAGCTGGCATGGAAACCCATCCTAAATTCATTAAAGGAACGAGAGCAATCTATTCAGGAGGCACTTGACACAGCAGAAAAGGCGAGACTCGAAATGTCAAGGCTTAAAGCCGACAACGAGAACCTTTTAAAACATGCCCGCGAAGAACGCGAAAAAATGTTACGCGATGCGCGTGAAGCATCAAACCGGATGAAGGACGAAGCTCAAGTAGATGCAAAAAAAGCTGCAGACCGAATCATCGAGGATGCACGTATTGCTATTAATTCTGAGAAAGTAGGCCGCTTTAAAAGAGGTGAAGAGCGTTGGTTGCCAATCTCTCACTTGAGATCGCTGGGAAAATTTTACAAAAAAATCTGGCCGACGACAAAGCGCAAAAAAATCTCACACAAGAATACATCAAAGATATAAAATTGAATTAAGCAATGGCCGACAGTAAGGCAGTTTCGCGTTATGTCAAATCACTGCTTAATCTTGCAGTAAGTAATGGCGTGCTTGGAAGAAGTGCACGCGGACATGATAATCATTTGACAAAGTGTTGGCGGAAAATCGGCCACTTGTGAATGTATTGAGAAGTCCCATCATCAAGCATTACAAAAAGAAAAATATTTTGGAAGCGTTTTTTCGTGGTCGATTTAATGACCTGACGATGTCATTATTTCGGATCATCACCGAAAAAAATCGTGAAGAGATATTACCGCTTATCGCCAAAGAATTTCATAATGCTTACAACGAGCATAAGGGTATTGGCAAGGCTTCGGTTAGTCACAGCTGTTCCGTTAGATAACGAATTACGCGAAGAGATTCTGACACTTGCCAAGAAGGTGATCGGCAAATCCAAAGTGGAGCTGAAGGAAGAAGTTGATCCGGCGATTATCGGAGGATTTATTTTGAATGCGGGAAGCCAACAAATCGATTCTTCGATCAAACACAAACTGAAAATTCTTCAGTTGAATTTTAGTAATAATACACAACTTAATAAGCAATAATATTCATAAGTATGGCAGAGATAAGACCAGAAGAAGTATCAGCTATTTTGATTGAACAATTAGCTGGCGCGAAGACCAGAGCGGATTTGGAAGAAGTGGGAACTGTGCTAACAGTAGGTGATGGTGTTGCTCGTATTTATGGATTGACAAAGGCGCAGGCGGGTGAGTACCTCGAGTTTGAGAACGGTCTAAAAGGGATGGTGCTCAATCTTGAAGAAGACAATGTGGGCGCTGTGTTGATGGGAGAGTCGAAAGGTATTCAAGAAGGTGATACCGTTCGAAGAACCGGCAAGATTGCTTCCATTAAAGTGGGCAATGGTATGATCGGCCGTGTGATTAACACCTTGGGTGACCCGATCGACGGAAAAGGACCATATCGGGGGTGAATTATATGAAATGCCTTTGGAACGCAAAGCTCCGGGCGTAATTTTCCGTCAGCCAGTAAACGAACCGTTGCAAACCGGTATCAAAGCCATTGACGCGATGATTCCCATCGGCCGTGGCCAGCGTGAGTTGATCATTGGCGACCGTCAGACCGGCAAAACAGCCGTCGCGCTTGATACCATCATCAATCAGAAAGAATTTTATGAACAGGGACAGCCCGTATATTGTATCTACGTGGCAATCGGACAGAAAGCCTCAACCGTCGCCAGCGTAGCGGCTGCAGTTGGAAAAAAGTGGCGCGATGAAATATACGGTTATTGTTGCAGCTAATGCTTCGGACCCTGCTCCGCTTCAATACTTCGCTCCATTTACGGGTGCGGCTATTGGTGAATTTGTTCGTGACGGAGGACTTCCTGCGCTTGTTATTTACGACGATTTGTCAAAACAGGCTGTGGCCTATCGTGAAGTTTGTTTGTTGTTGCGCAGGCCTCCGGGACGCGAAGCTTATCCTGGTGATATCTTCTACCTTCACTCAAGATTATTAGAGCGCGCGGCAAAAATCATCAATAATGATGAGATCGCAAGAAACATGAATGACCTTCCTCCTTCCATCAAGCATTTGGTAAAAGGTGGTGGTTCATTGACAGCACTTCCGATCATAGAAACACAGGCCGGTGACGTTTCTGCATATATCCCGACCAATGTTATTTCCATTACGGATGGTCAGATATTCCTGGAATCAAACTTGTTTAACTCGGGAATACGTCCCGCCATTAACGTTGGTATTTCGGTTTCACGCGTAGGTGGATCAGCGCAAATCAAATCGATGAAGAAGGTGGCTGGAACGTTGAAGCTTGACCAGGCACAATTCCGCGAATTGGAAGCCTTCTCTAAGTTTGGTTCTGATTTGGATGCTGCTACAAAGCTGACGATCGACCGCGGACGAAAGAATCAGGAGATCTTAAAGCAACCTCAATTATGCACCGGTTCCGGTGGAAGAGCAGGTTGCCATCATTCTCGCCTCTACCAGAGGATTTTTGGATAAAGTGCCGGTTGAAAAAGTGAAAGAATTTGAAAAGGATTTCTTATTAATTCTCAAATCTCAACACACAAAAGTGCTCGACAATTTCCGGGCTGGTAAATTGGAGGAGCAAGACGTTGAATTGATTAAAAAAATCGCCCAGGAAGTGGCGGGCAATTTAGCTTAATAGATTTGACCGAATGCCAAGTTTAAAAGAAGTTAAGAATAGGATTACCTCTGTTATTTCTACGCAACAGATCACGAAAGCTATGCGTATGGTCGCAGCTTCAAAGCTTCGAAGATCACAGGACAAGATCCACCAGATCAGGCCTTTTGCTGGAAAGTTGCAGGGTATTGTCTCAAATTTAACGGCATCGATCGGTTCGGATAATGACAACGACTGGTATGCCGCTAAACGTACAGAAAACAAAATACTCATTGTTGCCATCACTTCCGATCGCGGTTTGTGCGGTGCCTTCAACAGCACGGTACTTGAAAGCTGCAGTGAAGCTGGCCCAGGAAAAGTATGCAACTCAATTTAGCAAAGGCAACGTCACTATTTTGCCCTTGGGAAAGCGGTCCATGGAATTCTTTACAAAGCGTAAATTCACTTGCCAGGATTCCTATTGGGGTATTTTCGGACAATTGAGTTTTGAGAATGCATCTAAGGCTGGCGACCATATCATAGACACCTTTAAAAAAGGCGGATATGATAAGGTGGAAATTGTATACAACGAATTTAAGAATGTTGCCACGCAAATCTTAAAGGTCGAGCAATTCTTGCCGCTAACATTAGAGTCATCTTCGGTTGCTAATGCACCGGATTATATTTTTGAGCCCAATGCAGAAGAGCTTCTGGCAGGTCTAATACCGCAGCTTCTGAATGTTCAGCTTTATCGGGCAATTCTCGAATCAAATGCTGCAGAACATGCTGCCCGGATGACGGCGATGGATAAAGCTTCTGAAAATGCCGGTGAGCTTTTAAAGGAGCTAAAGCTTGCCTATAACCGCTCGCGACAAGCGGCGATCACAAAAGAGATCCTCGAAATTGTTGGTGGTGCGGAAGCACTTAAGTCAGCCTAAGCTATTTTTAAGTGATAAATTTGAAGTCTCCTGAAATCAGGAGACTTTTTTTATGCGGGCAGGACTTCGGTTTTATCAGTATATCAATATACTCAGCCTGGATATTGCTGCGGGAGCTGTTATAAGCGCGCTGTTCTTTGCCCAAATATTCAATGTACAAATCAAGCCTTATGGACTGCTTGCGCTGGGTCTTACGGTGTGGATAATTTATACGGTTGATCATTTGCGCGACGCAAAAAAAATAAAACATAGCGCCTCTACGCAAAGGCATCGGTTCCATCAGCAATATTTTTACACGTTGACTGTCTTTGTGGGCTTAGCCATCTTATTGGACGCTGTCACAATTTTTTTTATTCGTCGCCAGGTGTTTGAATGGGGATTGATACTATTTGCTATAGTCATGATTTACCTGATTGTTCAACAGTACCTTCGTTTTCTAAAGGAATTTTTTATTGCGTCTCTCTACACGTGGGGCGTGCTGTTGCTATCCATCACGATTACAACTATTACGTTGAACATAACCTACGCCTTGCTGATTATTCAATTTGGTCTGATCGCCTGGACCAATCTCGTTTTATTTTCCTGGTTTGATCATGCATTTCGATCAGCGGGATAAACAAAATTCACTTGTCACAATGTTGGGAAAGCGCACGACAATTTTTTTTCTCTATGGATTATTTGGCGTTAATTTTCTGATTACTGCGATCCAGATTATTTTGTTCACGACCACTACGCCGGTATTGATATTGTGCCTCATGAATATCATTTTATTTCTCATTTTCATATTTAGAGCTCCGTTGGCCAAAAATGATCTATATCGGTTAATCGGGGATGCCGTGTTTTTTGTTCCCGGGCTTTTACTGATCTCCTAGCAAATGAACAATTTCGACTCCGTTGCCGGGTTCTATGATAAACTGTCCACCTTGGTTTTCGGAACGGCCATGCGGCGCGCGCAGACGGCTCATTTGTCCGACATCCCGCAAGGGTGCCAACGTGCTGATATTGGGCGGAGGCACGGGATGGCTGTTGTCCGAACTTTCGGCAGTAAATCCGACCTGCAAAGTGTGGTACATCGACGCATCGTCCAAGATGATCGAGCCTCTCGAAAAAGAACATGCGAAATTCAACGCAAGAAATAGTTTTTATCCACGGTACCGAGGAATCGATACCAGCTGGAATAACATTTGACGCAGTCATTACCCATTTCTATTTGGATTTATTCCCACAGGACTCATGCATTAGGATAATTCATAAAATCCGGTCTGCCATTCGAACTAATGGCATATGGTTGGTATCCGATTTCATCAACACAACGTGGTGGCACGGCGTAATGCTCCGAATGATGTATGGATTCTTTAAACTAATGTGTGGGATAGAAGGTCAGCTCGCTTCCCCCATGGAAAAATTTATTGGAGGAAAACGGATTTAAAGAACACAAATCCCGCGAATTCTTCGGAGGTTTTATAAAAAGCGCAGTGTTTCGATTAATTTGCTAAAAGAAAAATAATTATTGTTGCCGGCCACAAAAAGCAATTACTGCAACATCATGGTGTCCTTGCCCAATTGGTGAATCAACTCTGCTTTTTCTTCCATAAGTTTAATAATTTTGCGCAGATAGTCGATTTCCTTGCGGGAAAGTTCGAGTTGTTTTTGGTAATCGGAAGTTTCGGATTTCAGGAGTTTTATTTTCTCATCCACTCTCTCCGCAGGATCGGCGACATAGTATTGGAAAAAGTTATGATGAAGAACTTGCGAAATTTTTAACAATAAGCCTGTATCCAGGTGACGTTTCTTAAAAATGCGGTAAACGTTTTGGCGGACAGTGCCAAGTTCGTCCGCGAAGTCGGTGAGTTTAATTTGACGCTGATCAAATACCTCCTTAATCTTTTGTCCAATTTCAACTGTTGCCATCTTGAATACGTAAAATAGGATATGAATTTAGTTAAAATAAAGTTTACGTTTTTTTGAGTTTTTAGGTCAATTTGTCACCAATATTTTTACAAAAGCCGAATAGATGTTAAATTACATGTCCATGGGAACCCTCAATTCAACCCTTTTTAACCCAGAAAGCAGCATGATAAGGCCTTTTTACAAGGACGAATATGCTACTCTTGAATTAGACGATTCCATCCCTTGCATTAAGTTGACCCTGGAAGGAATCCCCCGCTATAGTGAACATTATCAGTTCGTCCAGCAGAAGCGCCTCGAGTTGATTCGGCAGGAAATAGGCAACTATCCAAAGCTTCATATGCTCACCGATAGCCGGACGGCAGGCCCAGTGTTAGACGAGGACATCAATTACTTTAAAACGCAGGTAATGCCGCAAATGGAAAAAATAGGTATACGGTATTTAGCTGTTGTTATGCCCAGCAGCAAATTTACCCGCCTTTCCATCAAGGAAATGGAAGAGGGTGCTGCCGTTATGAAAGTACGGAACTTTGAGTCTATTCGTGAAGCGCGGTCCTGGTTACGAAAGATGACCACCCTTTAGCTGGTGGGCCATATTTATCGAATTCTTTACTTGACTTCATGTTTTAGGTTTCCCAATCTGAAACCCTGTCTGAATTTTTCGAGATAATTGTCGTCTCCAGGCAAATTGAAAAAGCTTCCGCTTGTTTGCCGCGCCTGGGATTCAGGGCCCGGACAAATTTCCAAAATATTAAAACACCTATGCATTCGCTTGCTTTCTTAGCACTATAAATTATCTTGCGAAGTTTACATTACACTCAATCCTGGCCCTGACTGAGTTTAAAGTTAAGCTGCTCCTTTTCTTTCTTCGTATGCAAGACTTCTTTAAGCATTTACCAGCTGTGCTCTACGAGTATGTAGTTCGCCCTGACGGTTCCAGGAATTTTAATTTTATAAGCGACGCATGCGAATCCATGCTGGGTCTGTCTTCACAAACTGTAACGTGCGAGAATCAGTCATTTGAGTCATTCGTCCACAAAGACGACATTCAAAGTTTTCTTGACACATTGTCTGCGAGCGAACGTGGCGGGAAGGATTGGAATTGGCAAGGAAGAATATGGGTTCGCGGAAAGCTGAAATGGATGGAGTTCTCATCGAATCAAGAATCAAAATCAGACGGAAGTATTATTCGACGTGGCATTATACAAGACATAACAGCGCGGAAAGATCGTGCGGATGAAAGCGAAGTGAAGTACCTGGAATCAATTGAACTATTGCCCATCGGAATCATCATTCACAAAAAAGGAAAACTTCTCTACGTTAAATGCTCAAGCTCACGCCATTCTCGGTGCTGATGACGCACAAGATCTAGTCGGAACATTTGTGATGGACTTTGTTCACCCTGAATTTCATAAACGAATCATCAAGGGAATGAAAGAGGCCGCGATGGGTGCAACGGGAGTACTGGAGGAGCAGAAGTTTGTCCGTAAAGATGGAAAGGTCATTTACGTAGAAACAACAACACTACCTTTTACCTTTCAGGGAAGTTCATGTTTTCAGATAATTTTTCGGGATGTAACAGAGCGAAAGCAAACAGAGGAGCGAACGAAAAAGAATGAGACTTTACTGGCTCAACTTTTTCAAAATGTTCCGATGGCGGTTGTGTTGCTGACAGATTCAGGAAAGGTGGAACAGGTGAACAAAGGATTTGAAGAGATGTTTGGTTATACGCTGGCCGAACTTAAAGGCAGAAGTATAAATGATTTTATCGTTCCTGAAGAATTGACACACGAAGGAGTAGATCTTAACAATCTGATCACAAATCATCGTGTGATAAGTATTGAAACTGCAAGAAGACATCGTAACGGTAAATTGGTTGATGTCATACTTTATGGAATGCCTGTCATGCTCGAAAACCAAGCGATCGGCATTTACGGCGTCTATGTTGACATTACAGAACGTAAACGCGTTGAAGAAGAACTAAAAATAAGGAATGGCGAGTTGGATAATTTTGTTTACAAAGTTTCCCACGATCTCCGTGCGCCGCTGTCTTCCATTCTGGGCCTGGTGAACTTAGCAAAGCTACCCGGCAATACCGATAACCCAATGGACTATATAGATATCATTGGAAGCAAAGTAGAGCACCTGGATCATTTCATAGGTGATGTGTTAAGCCATTCGAAAAATCTGAAGATGGAAATCAGCATCGCGAAAGTTGATTTTAACCGAATTATCCAGCAAACTTTTAGCGATCTCAATTATCTCGATGGTACCAAGGAAATAATCCGTTCCATAAAAATTGAGGGAATAGATTTTTACAGCGACCCTTGGCGTATTTCCGAAATACTACGCAACCTGATTTCAAACGCTATTAAATACAGGCGATTAGAAAATGTTCTTTCGGAGATAAATGTTAAAATAACCATCGATAATCTTCGTGCTGAAATTATTTTTTCAGACAACGGTATCGGTATTAGCGAATCTAGTCTTTCTAAAATCTTTGAAATGTTCTATCGGGCGACTGAACAATCTGATGGTTCGGGTATCGGTCTATACATTGTAAAAAATGCTGTAGAAAAATTAGGAGGCCAGATTTACGTTGCAAGCCGCGTCGGACAAGGCACGAGATTTAATATTATATTGCCAAACCGGATCAACAATGTAATCCACAATACGACACAACTCGAAGTTGAACAGTGATGACGATTCAAGAAGTTACTACTTCGTTACAGGCAAAAGAATTTCTGATACTGCCTGTCAAGCTTTACAAACATGAACCCAACTGGATTCGACCCCTGGACAAGGATATTGAATCTGTTTTTGACAAGGAAAAGAATAAAACTTTTCGACATGGCGAATGTACGCGTTGGATATTGATCAACGAAAAGAATGAAACCATCGGCCGTGTAGCGGCTTTTGTAAACAAAAAAACCGTCAGCAAGGGCAATGATCAACCAACGGGAGGGATGGGCTTCTTTGAATGCATTAACGACAAGAAGGCCGCGTTTATGCTCTTCGATCAGTGCAAACAATGGTTGCAAAGCAAAGGAATGGAAGCCATGGACGGGCCGATTAATTTTGGTACACGGGACCGATGGTGGGGATTGTTGATCGAAGGATTTGACAGAGAGCCAAATTATCAGTGCAATTATAATTTTTCTTATTACAAGGACTTCTTTGAAGCGTATGGATTTAAAGTCTATTTCTATCAGCTTACTTTTGGCCGAACCGTGCAAGGTGCTGTCGCCCCGCGATTGGCGGAGAAAGCGGCAATAACTGCCAAGGACCCTGATTATGATTTCAGGTTCATCCCCAAAGCAGAACTCCCTCGCCTTGCAGAATACATTCACCATGTTTACAACAAAGCGTGGGCTTCGCGCAATGAAAATCCTGACTTAAATCTTCAGCAGGCAAACCTATTGGTAAAACAGATGAAACCTATACTTGACCCACGTCTGTTATATTTTGGCTTTTACAAGGGTGAACCCGTAAGTTTCTTTTTATCTCTTCCGGAAATGAATCAGATTTTCAAGCATGTAAACGGAAAGTTGGATTGGTTTGGAAAACTAAAATTTCTTTGGCACACGCTTATGAAAACGAATCGAAAAGCATTCGGAATTTTATTTGGAGTTGTTCCCGAACATCAGGGTAAAGGCTTGGACGGTGCCATGGTGATCAAAGCGAAAGAAGTTTTACAAGATCAGTATAATCGATACGATGAATATGAAATAAATTGGATTGGTGATTTCAATCCGACCATGATCAATGTCGTAAAACAAGTCGGAGCCGTTGAATGTAAAAAACATGCCACCTATCGAAAGCTATTCGATGAAACAAAGCCTTTTAAAAGAGCTCCGATAGTAGGCAAATGAAAATCAGATTCATTTTCTTTTGTTGAAATTTCCGAAAATGTCAAAACCGAGATGAAAAATAAAACAGGGGTTTTACTGATTAACCTGGGCACGCCCGATAGTCCATCAGTTGGGGATGTACGCTCCTATCTCTCGCAATTTTTAAATGATCCAAGGGTAATTGATATTCCGTGGTTGCTTCGGAAAATTTTAGTCAATCTTGTGATCGTTCCATTTCGCGCGCCGAAGTCTGCGAAGATTTATAAACAACTTTGGACAGCCAATGGCTCGCCATTGCTGTACTACAGCAAAAAAGTTAGAGAACTTTTGCAAAACGATTTAGGGGCGACACACGAAGTCTTCCTCGCCATGCGATACAAAAATCCGTCGATACCCAGCGTGCTGGAAGAGATGAGAAAAAAAAACTTTGCTCGAATAATTGTAGTTCCGCTTTTCCCGCAGTATGCTTCCGCATCGACAGGATCGGCACATGAAGAAGTAATGCGCGTATTATCGAAATGGTGGGTCATTCCGGATGTTACATTTGTCAGTCAGTACTATGATCACCCCGCCTTTATTCAGGCAGTTGTAGAAAGGGGACGAAAGTACAATCATTCAGAATTTGATCATATCTTATTTTCATACCATGGTCTACCGGAACGTCAGGTCGACAAAGTTTATGACGAAGGTGTATGCGCGGACCACAATTGTGAAAATGAAATTACGGATGAAAATAAATTTTGCTATAAAGCAACTTGCTACGCGACCACGAGATTGGTTGCCGCAGCATTGAATATTCCCGCTGAAAAATATACCGTATGTTTCCAATCTCGTTTGGATGAGAAATGGTTGAAACCATTTTCTGATAAAGTCGTCGAAGAGTGTGCCCGTAAGGGAATGAAAAAAATTTTAGTTTTCTCGCCAGCCTTTACAGCCGATTGCCTGGAGACTATCATTGAAATCGGCGAAGAGTATCAGCATATTTTTCATGCGAATGGAGGTGAAAAAGTTCAGCTCGTTGAGAGCCTGAATGACCATCCTTTGTGGATCACTTGTTTAAAGCAGATTGTGCTGGATAATTAATATTTGCAGCCGTTCATGATGTTTTGCTTTTGAAGCGGGCCAGCACGTTAGACGCAGAATTGTTTCCGTTTTCAAAATCCCCACCCGAATTGAGGTTGACATTTTGAATTGTTATTTGTCAATTGCTGTCTGTAGTAATTGTACACCAATGAATGTTCAATCGCGCCTTCCCGATGTTGGCACTTCTATCTTTACTGTTATGTCTAGAATGGCCCTGGATTACGGCGCCATCAATCTTTCACAAGGGTTCCCGGATTTTTCTATTGATAAAAAGATCATCGATCTGGTGCATCGTTTTATGTTGGAGGATCACAACCAATATGCGCCAATGTTAGGCATGCCGGTATTGCGGGCGATGATTGCTGAGGTGATAAAACGCTCGTTTAATAAGGACGTCGATGCTGAAACAGAAATAACAGTAACTTCTGGAGCAACGGAAGCCATTTACGCGGTTATTGCCGCCTTTATTACACCAGGTGATGAGGTGATTGTTTTTGATCCGTCCTATGATTCTTACAATCCGGTAATTCGATTAAATGGAGGAATTCCTGTCCATCTTAATTTATTATATCCGGATTTTTCCGTGGATTGGGATTTGGTGCGGGCGAAGATTTCTCCTCGCACAAGAATGATAATAATTAACACGCCGCATAATCCCAGCGGTGCTATCCTTCGGGAATCGGATTTAAAAGAACTCGAGGAGATTGCCTTAAAGCATAATATCCTGGTGTTAAGCGATGAGGCTTATGAAAGACTGATCTTCGACGGAAACATCCACCAAAGCGTATTGCGATATCCGGGGCTGGCATCGCAAAGCCTGGCTGTATTTTCTTTTGGAAAAACCTTTCATGCCACAGGATGGAAAATGGGCTACGTCGCTGCCCCTGCTTATTTAATGCAAGAAATTAGAAAGACTCATCAGTTTATTGTATTCAGTGTAAACACACCGATTCAATTGGCTTTGGCCGAATACATGAAGATTCCAGCGCATTATGAATCATTGGGAGCTTTTTATCAAAAAAAGCGGGACTTTTTCCTTGAACAAATGAAGGGATCATCCTTTGTGCCATTGGCGTGTCATGGATCTTATTTTCAGATTTTATCTTATGCAGACTATTTCAAAAAAATCCGAAGTGGAGATGGCCGAGGAGCTAACCAAAAAATTCAAAGTTGCTTCCATTCCGGTCTCGGTATTTTATCAAGATAAGTCCGACCATAAAATTCTGCGTTTTTGCTTTGCAAAGAAGGAAGAAACCTTGGAAAAGGCATGCGCTATTTTGCGAACGATTTAGATCCCTCAACTGGCTTTTCCTCAAATTTTCGTTAGAGAAATTGCTCTTCATTCCTTTTATTTGCGGGCAAATCACTACGCCATGCAGGACCTGAAAATCACATTAATTCAGTCGGATCTCCACTGGGAGGACGCTGAGGCCAATTTGTCCATGTTTGAGGAGAAAATCTGGCGAATTAATGGTGGTACCGATGTGATCGTATTGCCTGAGATGTTTACGACAGGCTTTACGATGGCCGCCTCCAAAATGGCTGAAATGATGAACATGCGGACTTTCAAATGGATGAAGCAGATGGCGGATCAAACGGGCGCATTAATCCTGGGAAGCTACATTGTAAAAGTTCATGACCGGTATCTACAACCGCTTATTGTGGATGGAGCCTGGTGGCAATTTTAAGACATACGACAAGCGGCACCTTTTTCGAATGGCCAATGAGAATAAAACCTTTTCTGCAGGAGAAAGTCTTTTGATTTCTTCCTGGAAGGGTTGGAGGATTTGTCCCTTGGTATGTTATGATTTGCGTTTTCCGGTGTGGAGTAGAAACCGATGGGATGCGACAGCCAAAAGACCTTTTTACGATGTGGCAGTCTATGTAGCCAACTGGCCAACTGCACGCATCGATGCCTGGAATACTTTATTGAAAGCCAGAGCCATCGAAAATCTGAGTTATGTCGTGGGTGTTAATCGAGTGGGACAAGATGGCAATGGCATTGAGTACAATGGCCATTCGTCTGTGATTAGTCCGAAGGGAGAAATAATTTTTACAAATGAAGGCGGTGAAGCTACCCGGACCGTTGATCTGAATGCACATTCACTTACAGCTTTTCGCGATCGCTTTCCGGCGTATATGGATGCTGATGATTTTACTATTGAGTTCGAAGAGTTTGAGGAATCCTCTGGCTATTACTGACTTTAATTAATTTTTCTTGTTTCGATAACATTCCTAAACTCACTTATGTCCACTCGCAAGATTTCCCGTGCTTTAGTTTCCGTCTTTTACAAAGACAATCTTGAACCCATCATCAAGTTATTAGGTAAACATGGCGTTGAGTTTGTATCAACGGGAGGGACGCAAGACTTCATTGAAAAGCTAGGTTTTAGCGTTTCGCCAGTGGAGAAACTGACAGGGTATCCTTCCATTTTTGGAGGAAGAGTAAAAACCTTGCATCCCGTTGTCTTCGGAGGAATATTGTTCAGGCGTGAGGACTCGGGGGACTTAAAGCAGGCGTCGGAATTCGATATTGCTCCAATCGATTTGGTTATCGTCGACCTTTATCCATTTGAGGAAACGGTAGCGAAGGGTGGATCCGAGGAGGACATAATCGAAAAGATCGATATCGGTGGTATCTCGCTTATTCGAGCAGCCGCAAAAAACTTTAAAGATGTTATTATTGTCGCCTCCCGAAATCAATACGAGGAAGTGTATCAATTGTTAGAATCTAAAAATTGTTCCACGGATTTGATAGACCGAAAGAAATTCGCCGCCATGGCATTCGATGTCACCTCGCACTATGATTCGGCTATTTTCAATTACTTCAATCGCGAATTTCAGATACCGAGCTATAAAAAAAGTATACAACAAGGGAGAACCTTACGTTACGGGGAGAATCCACACCAAAAGGGAATCTACTACGGCGACCTCGACGGATTGTTCGAACAACTCAATGGCAAGGAACTATCATATAACAACCTGGTGGATATTGATGCCACAATTAACTTATTGAAAGAATTTGACAACGAAACTGCTTTTGTCATCATAAAACATACAAATGCCTGTGGCGTGGCCACCGCTTCGTCGGTGAGAGACGCTTATCTGAAAGCGTTTCAAGCCGACACGATTTCCGCGTTCGGAGGTGTTTTGGCGACGAATGAACAAATAGATCTTTCAGCAGCTGAAGAGATCAACAAACTGTTTTTCGAGATACTTATTGCGCCGTCTTATTCCGATGAAGCACTTACACTATTGAAGAGTAAAAAGAACCGGATGTTGTTGCTTCAGAAAAGTAAACTCGCTGAAGCCAAACAATCCAAAACGATATTGAATGGCATTATCGAACAGGATCTGGACTTAAAAACTGACTCAAAGGAAGATCTTAAAGTAGTTACAAAGAAGGCTCCAAGCGCTTCTGAGATCAAGTCCTTACTGTTCGCCAGTAAAATATGCAAGCATACAAAATCAAATACCATTATTCTCGCGAATGAAGGTCAGCTGTTAGCCAGTGGTGTAGGACAAACTTCTCGCGTTGATGCATTGAAGCAAGCGATTGAAAAGGCTGCAGCTTTTGGATTTTCCTTGCAAGGATCAGTGATGGCGTCGGATGCGTTTTTTCCATTTCCAGATTGTGTTGAAATTGCGAGCCAGCAAGGAATAAGCGCAGTGATTCAACCCGGAGGTTCGGTGAAGGATCAAGACTCAATAAACTTCTGTGATCAGCATAATATGTCGATGGTCTTTACAGGCATTCGACATTTTAAGCATTAAGTTTATAGTTGAAGTTAGAGCCAAAATTTGCTTCATGATTTTTTGTCGCTCACAACGAAGTTGATAAGCGGAATGAAGTAAATATTCTAAGGTGTCAAAAAACTTACATTTTTGAAGTGAAAGTCGATATTTTGATAAATTAGATGCAACTTTAAGGCGCGGTTCTCTTCTTAGTTAAACTCAACAGACATTTTTAAACTTTAGGCAACATTAACGTACATGGCATTTTTTGATTTCTTCACCAGCGACATCGCGATTGACCTAGGAACGGCAAATACCCTCATCATCTACAAAGACAAAATCGTGGTCGATGAACCTTCCATTATCGCTCTTGATAAAGCAAACAACAAAGTTCTTGCTATTGGTCGCGAGGCCATGCAGATGCACGAAAAAACTCACGATCACATCAAGACCATCCGCCCGTTGAAGGAGGGTGTTATTGCCGACTTCCAAGCGGCCGAGATGATGATCCGAGGGTTGATCAAAATGATTGATACTGGCAAACGTCTTTTTCCACCTTCATACCGCATGGTGATCTGTATCCCTTCTGGAATTACAGAAGTTGAGAAACGCGCCGTTCGTGATTCGGCTGAACATGCCGGAGCCAAAGAAGTGTATATGATTTACGAACCGATCGCTGCGGCTATCGGGACAGGTATTGATATTGAACAACCTATCGGAAGTATGATTGTCGATATTGGTGGAGGTACTACCGATATCGCTGTGATCGCGCTTTCAGGAATTGTCTGCGACCAATCTATTCGGGTGGCTGGCGATACTTTCAATCGCGACATCCTTGACTACATGCGCAGACAGCACAACTTATTGATCGGTGAAAGATCTGCAGAACGTGTGAAGATCGAAGTAGGTTCTGCATTAACGGAACTTGATGACGGACCTGATGATTATGAAATCCGTGGAAGAGATTTGATGACAGGGATTCCAAAGACTATTAAAATATCTTATTCGGAAATTGCCTTTGCTTTGGATAAATCTGTATCTAAGCTGGAGGAAGCAGTATTAAAAGCGTTGGAAACTTCGCCTCCTGAATTATCTGCTGATATTTATGAGCGTGGTATCTATCTAACCGGTGGTGGCGCGTTGTTAAGAGGGCTTGATAAACGGTTAGCGCTCAAAACAAAGTTGCCACTTCATGTCGCGGATGATCCGCTTCGCGCTGTTGTGAGGGGAACGGGTCAAACGTTAAAAAATATTGCTAAATATCGTGCAGTGTTGATGACGTAAGCCATGGAGAGGCTCTTTCTTTTTGTCTATCAAAATCGGGCTTTTTTTACTTTTTTAGCATTAGAACTTTCTTGTGCATGGCTTATTGTAACGAATAACCAATATCAGGGTGCTAAATTTTTCAATTCCTCCAATGGAATTGTAGCAACCATGAATAATTTTTCGCAAGGTGTAAGAGACTATTTTCAGTTGCGGGAAGTAAACCAAATACTGGCGCAGGAAAATGCTGCCTTGAAGCAGAAACTTACCCAGCAACTACAATACATTGCAGCTTCCGATACTTCAGTTGCCATTCAGGATTCCCTACTGTTGAATCAATATGGTTTTGAAAGTGCAAAAGTCGTCAACAACCACGTCGATTTTTTCAAAAACTACATTACTATTGACAAAGGTGAAGATCGGGGCTTGAAGCCCGGAATGGCAGTAATCAGTCCGTTGGGTGCAGTGGGCAAAGTGAAACAGGTATCCGACCATTATTCAGTAGTTACTTCGTTGTTGCATATTGACGTAATGGTATCTGCACGACTTAAGAAAACAGAACACTTTGGTACCATTCAATGGGATGGACGTGATCCGGATATCGTTCAATTCAAATATATCCCCCGTCACGTAAAGCCAGCCGTTGGCGATTCGGTTATAACGTCGGGCTATGCCATTTTCCCCGATGGAATTATGGTTGGTACCATTGCTGAGGTGAACCTTCGGGATGAAGCACTTTTTTATGATTTAAAAGTGAAACTAAGCCAGGATTTCAGAAAGTTGTCTTTCGTTACGATTGTGAAGCAGCAATTTGCAACATGAACAGGATTCATTGGAACAAACCATCACAAACATTGACAAATGAGTAGGATAAGTGCAGTACAGATTATTGCTTTCTTTATTTATCTTTTGTACCAGGTACTCATTCTCCAGAATGTAGTTTTGTTCCATACTGCTTTTTGCTTTTTATATATAGCATATCTGCTGGTGCTGCCGGTCGAAACCAATCCCCTGGCATTAATGGGTATTGGCCTGGTGATGGGCTTAGCCGTGGACATGTTTTATGATAGTCTGGGTTTGCATGCCTTTGCATGCGTACTCATTATGTATGTGCGGAACTACTGGCTCAGTAACTTAACGCCTCAGGGCGGGTACGACAGCAGTTCGACACCAACATTGGCATTGAATGGGTTGCAATGGTTTTTAGTTTATGCAACACCATTGGTTT
Source organism: uncultured Bacteroidota bacterium (assembly GCA_963739105.1). Lineage (GTDB taxonomy): Bacteria > Bacteroidota > Bacteroidia > Cytophagales > Cyclobacteriaceae > Chryseolinea. The sequence goes on from CAVTZI010000047.1 coordinate 81,268, forward strand.
TGCTCCATCACACGGTTTTATTTTTTACGGAAGCCGGTGGCTTTGGAATGTTTTGGTTTACAGTCTGGAAAATAATAACCAGCACTTTTTTTACTGTACTTGTAATTTTAATTGCTCAGTTTTTGTTTCCCAGCCGAAGACCCAGGTAGAGTGGAGGTACGAAGTAAGAGGTAAGAGGTAAGATAGTAAGAGTTGCAATTCGGAATCAGAGGCAAATGGATAGAAATACAGTCACACCACACACGGAAGTCTTTTATTTCAAAATTCTTATTCCAACCATTTTAATATGAACGAAGGAAGGAGAGAAATTATTCAGATCGTATTTGTACTGGTGGCAGTTGTCTTCCTGATAAAACTTTTTTTTATACAGGTAATTGATAGCCGGTACAAGCAACTAGCTGACAGCAACGCCATCTTAGCGGAGGTGGATTATCCTGTCCGGGGATTGATAAAAGACCGCAACGGGAAGCTTATTGTATATAATACGCCTGAGTTTGACTTAAACATCATACACAAAGAGGTAAAGAATCTTGACAGCGCGCGATTTTGCGAAGTGTTTTCAAAAACACCGGAAGAACTTCGGTTGCTGTTCAAGGAACTCAAGGCGCGAAGAGAGTATTCTTCCGTAAAACCTACTATATTTTTAACCAAGCTTTCTACGCTTGACTTTGCAAAAATTCAAGACAACATCGACGAGTTTCCAGGCTTTTACATTCAGGCCCGGAGTACCCGTGCCTACACCGCAAAGGCGGGGGCAAATGCAATTGGTTACGTAAGTGAGATTTCCAAAACAAAACTTGAACGTGACAAAACCGGCATTTATAAGCAAGGCGATTATGTCGGTCAAAGTGGAATTGAAGCTTACTACGAAGAATTTCTCAGGGGTCAGCGCGGTGTGCGTTTTAAATTGCGTAATGTCGATGGCGTAGAAAAAGGTTCATATAACAATGGCAAAATTGATACCCTTTCGATCCCCGGCCAGGATATCACCACGACACTTGATTTTGACCTTCAGGAATATGGAGAATACCTGATGAATGGTAAAGCCGGAAGTATCATCGCCATTGAACCTTCGAGCGGTGAAATTCTTGCTATGGTATCGGGCCCTTCTTATGATCCGAATTTGTTAACCGGAAAGAACTATAGCTCCAACTTCGTACTCATCAGCAATGATACACTCAAGCCATTATTTAACCGCCCTTTGATGGCTCAGTATCGTCCTGGATCGATCTTTAAGATTGCGCAGGCGATGGTTGCGCTTCAGGAAAAGGTTATCACACCAGAAACACGATTTCGTTGTGACCGGTCAATTATCAATTGTCACGGCCCGCATACTAATGAAGATCTACGTGGCGCAATAACCCATTCCTGCAATCCGTATTTCCATGCGGCGCTCAGGAGGATGTTGAACAAGGGAGTTTCAAACAACCCTTTTGATGACACACGGATTGGTTTGGAAGAGTGGAATAAACATATCCGGAGTTTTGGCCTAGGCAAGCCGTTAGGAATTGATCTTCCAAACGAAAAAGGGGGACTTGTTCCCAGCCCGGCATACTATGACAGAGCTTATGGCGGAAGGCCTTGGAAATTTTCCAATATATATTCAATTGCTATTGGAGAAGGAGAAAATCTGGTAGTACCACTTCAGATGGCGAATTTTGCTGCGACGATAGCAAATAAAGGGTATTATATTATTCCACATCTTGTGAAGGGAATCGGTGAAGCAGGAAAGCCTTTGCCAAAGTATACAGAAAAGCATTATACCACAATTGATTCAACCTACTTCCGAATTGCTGCAGATGCCATGCAGGCAGTGGTAGAATCTGGTACTGGATCTTATCGAGGTAAACTTCAGGATATGATTGTATGTGGTAAAACCGGATCGGTTCAAAATGAACCTCAGGCCTGATCACTCTGTTTTTATTGCCTATGCGCCGAAGGAAAATCCAAAGATCGCTGTTTCGGTGTACGTCGAATTTTCAGGACAAGGTGCGAGAGCGGCAGCTTCTATCGCTACACTGATGATCGAAAAATATTTATACGGAGCCACCAAGCGGCCTCAGATTGAAGAGTATGTTTTGCGCGGAAAATTTTTGAACTGATACGCGCGTGAGAAATCAAGAAATCATATCGTACAAAATGGACTGGGTTACAGTCGCGTTGTATGCTAGCATTGTATTCATGGGTTGGCTGAATATTTATGCCGTTACCTACGATCAGACCGCTGAAATTTCCATTTTTAGCTTGCAATTAAATTCCGGACGGCAACTTCTTTTTATCGCTGGTGCTGTAATCATCATCATGGGCATTCTGATTATGGACATGCGATTTTATGAGACTTTCGCCTACGTGATCTATGGTTTCATTATGTTTTTGTTGCTGCTGGTGCCGATCATTGGGAAGGAAGTTGGTGGAAATAAGGCATGGCTGGGCATTGGATCATTTGGCGTGCAGCCTTCGGAGTTTGCCAAATTTGCAACGGCCTTGGCTGTAGCAAAGTATATGGGTTCAGTTGGATTCAAAATGGATCAGCTTCGGAATCAAGTTATCCTGTTTGTGATGATTGGCGTACCCATGCTGCTGATCCTTTTGCAAAAAGATACGGGAACTGCATTGGTTTTTACGGTTTTTACTGTCGTCTATTTTAGAGAAGGAATGTCGCCCATGTTAATTATTATGGGGGTGATTGCAGCCATCATCTTTATATTAACACTGTTAGTTAATCAGAATTACCTTTTCATTGGTATTGGGGTAATTCTTGTGTCAGCCATCATGTTAGGAAGAAAAAAACTCAAACGTATTGGTATGCTTACAGCAGCAGCGCTGTTGGTCTGTGGTGTAATAGTCAGTGTTGATTACGTTGTAACCGACGTGCTTAAACCCCACCAGCAAAACCGTGTCAAGGCACTGATTAATCCGGATGCAGATCCGCTGGGTTTTGGTTGGAATGTAACGCAGTCAAAAATAGCCATCGGCAGCGGTGGATTTACGGGAAAGGGTTTTTTAAAAGGAACGCAGACTAAATTTGATTTTGTACCTGAGCAGAGCACTGATTTTATTTTCTGTACCATCGGAGAGGAACACGGATGGCTTGGAAGTTTATTTACAATGTCGCTCTTTATTGGTTTGATGCTGCGTGTGATTTTCCTGGCGGAGCGGCAAAAAAACCGGTTTGCAAGAGTGTACGGCTATGCTGTCGCTTGTATATTTTTCTTCCACTTTGCCATTAATATCGGTATGACTATTGGCCTCTTTCCGGTTATTGGGATTCCGCTTCCTTTCTTTAGCTATGGCGGTTCCGGATTGTGGGGTTTTACAATTCTGCTTTTTATACTACTAAAATTGGATATACACCGTTCGCAAGTGCTGCAGCGGATGTAGTAAGAGTTGGTGACGGAATCAGGAACTTAAGCGAGGAACTACGCGAATCGTTTTTCCACAAGTTCCATAAACTCATGAAACTCTTCGCTCTCTTTATCCCAGGTCGAGGCATGTTCATTCTCCAGGTATCGCATCGCACCCTTCATATTATCCTGCCGATCCAACTGTTCGATCGCTTTGCTGAACAATTCAAAGTCTCCATGGAACAATACTTTGGTGAACATGAACTTCTGGTTGATCGTTAAGCTGTCCTTGATCTTGCCAATCTTTTGAAAATTGTCTGCTAACGTGGTCTTTGGCTGATTGTTCAGGCTGTCGTTGATCGAAGTATTTTTTGGTTGATCTTTATCTGGCGTTTGTTGCTGGTTCGGTTTTACAAATTCATGTGTGTGCTTTAGGTCTTCGACAATGGTGGCTTGCTTCGGTTCCGGATTTTTTTCCACATAGAACTTGTTAGCATCCAGCGGAACTACAGCTGAAAATTTTTCCAGGTATGCATCAACATCTTCCGGATTGAAATTAACTTCTTCCAAAATTTGATCAAGAATAGCAAAGGCCTCATTGCCGGAAATTTCCTGAACATTTTTTTCCAGTAATTTTTGCAGCAAACGTTCTAAAGGCGCCTTATTTACCTTCAGGTATTTTATTTCTTCTTTGAAAGCCGTTACCTCAAGCTTATTGTTTTGACCCGATATGATCAGCGAGAAAAAATCATATGGATCAAAGACTGCCAGCAGTGTTTCATCAACAGCTTTTTTTAAAAGTGGGCCAAAGTGTGTTTGATCAACTGCTATATTGTTTGATAATCGGTCCATTAAGGTTTCGAAGGCTTCTTTGACCTCCGCGCTTTCGTAATCAAAATAGGGACTTTTTAGTTTTTTGGTTTCCTCTTTCCAGGTCTTAAAAAGGTCCCGGACCACAAAAAGATTAACTTGTTGAACATTGCTGAGCGATAAAATTTCAGCGCCTGTTATTTTATCTTTTGATGTAAAAAAACCTTTCAACACTTTTTCAGTGTATGCTTCACTATAGCGGGAGATCGATTCAAGGCTTATCTTTTCGTCCATAAGGGGCATGGCTTAACCATCGGTAAAGTTAATGGATATTCAATAATGTAAACAGTCTGTCCTGTCGACTGGTCGTGTATTAAAACTATTGATCTGGTAAATTTTTTGACTATTCTTACAACCGCGACGGCAACAGTTTAAATAGTATCGTGGCTTTTTATAGTTTGAGTACCGCAGAATTGCATTCTAACTTCTAAATTTAGTTCATGTTTATTGAACCACGTATTGGCAGCAGGCCTGAGCGGGAACGCACCGGTTGGATTGAAGTAATTTCCGGATGTATGTTTTCAGGAAAGACTGAAGAGCTTATCAGAAGGCTCAATCGCGCTATTAATAGCCAAGCAGCGCGTTGAAATCTTTAAACCGGTAATTGACAAGCGATATCACCAGGAACAGATTGTGTCACACAACGAAAAGGCAATTCGGTCTACGCCTGTAAATTTTGCCAATGACATATTTCTTTTGGCGGGAGATTGTGATGTCGTGGGTATTGATGAGGCTCAGTTTTTTGATCAATCCATTGTGGAAGTTTGCAATACGCTTGCCAATAACGGGAAACGCATTATTGTCGCCGGGCTTGATATGGATTATGAAGGCAAACCTTTTGGGCCGATGCCTAACCTTCTTGCGATCGCGGAATTTGTTACGAAGGTCCACGCGATTTGTGCTCAAACAGGTGAGCTTGCATCGTTTTCATTCCGGCTGTCCGACAATGATTCGCAGGTAATGCTGGGTGAAAAAGGTGAGTATGAAGCCCGAAGCCGACGAGCTTTCAATGAAGGAATGAAGGAACGGAAAAAATGAAATTGGATCATTCATTGAAAATTTCCCATTCATTTCGATCCGATATGATTCAAATGCTGTTGCTACCGCGGCGAGGTTCGTTAAGTATTTTGCAGGCATTTTTATTTTTACACATTTCGTTTTTATCCGTCGCGCAATCGAATATTCCATTGTCGAGCTGGCGCTTGCATATTTCCTACAATAACATTCATACGGTGGCCATAAGCGACCAAAAAGTATTTGGTGCCTCGGAAAACGGCGTCGCCGTATTGGATAGATCCGACAATAGCCTGACCACTTATAATAAACTCAATGGTTTACATGGAATGGGTATTACCAGCATGGCGTTTGACAACACAACGGATCAACTATTGATTGCTTATCAGTGATGGAATAATCGATTTGATCAAAAACAACTCGATAATTTCTTTTGACCCGGCACGAAATTCGACTGTAACCGGCTCAAAAAAAATCAATCATATTTCTATTCACAACAACCTCGCTTACCTGGCGGCAGATTATGGCGTGATTATTTTTGACCTGACGAGAAGTGATGTAAAAGAAACCTGGCGGGACATTGGTTTGGGAGGGGAAACAGTAAAAGTTTTCAAAAGCACTTTTAAGGGCGACAGTATTTTTTTGGCCACCGATAAAGGGGTTTTTGCGGGCGATCTCGCTCAAAATCTTTTGGATTTTAATTTTTGGAAAAGATTCGATAGCGGTGAATTTTCCGGAGCGATTCAATCAGTAGAAGAATTTAATGAAAAAGTATATGCGACCGTTAAGGATGTGGGGTTGTATCGCTATGAATCGGGTGTGTGGACGAAGGAAGGTTTTTTGCAAAATGAACCCTTACAGTCGTTAAATTCATCCGTTGATAATCTGTTAATTTCGTCTGGCCAAACGTTGTGGCGACTAGCCAGCAGCAATATTCTTTCCGCCGTGACTTCTGACAGAATTGTCCATCCGAACATGGCGATGGAAGAATCCGGCGGTCGACTTTGGATAGCGGATAGCACGAATGGAATTGTTTCGAATTTCTCGGGAAGTTTTGCCAATTATTTACCGAATGGTCCTACGAACGCGCGTGTCACAAGTCTGGGCTACCATGATAAAAGAATATATGCGCTTGCTGGCGGCTATTCCTCAACTTTTACTCCGCTGGGAATGCCTGGAAATATTGATCGGTTCAGCGATGGGGTTTGGTCAACGCAGCGTTCATCCATGTTTGATTTGACCGATATAACTTTTGATTCAAATTCTGATAAAAAGTATTTCGCTTCTTTTGGATACGGCGTCGAAGAAAGGAACAGCTGAAAGCAGTGTTGCAAATCTTTGATGAGACTAACAGCTCCCTGGTAAATACGAATTCGCCAGGCCGGTTTGTAACCATAACTGCTGTTCGAAAAACTGACGATGGGCTTTGGGTTGCAAACTATGGAACCTCACAATCCTTGCATCTCATGGACGATAATAATTCCTGGACATCATACTCATTTGCTCCAATCGCTTCGCGTTATCCTCTAAAAATGGATGTTGACTTTTATGGCAACGTTTGGCTTGTTCCCAATCCCAATCAGGGTGGAGGTATCGTCGTTTACAACAAAGACGAAAATAAGTCAGCTTATCTTACCGATGTTGAAGGATCAGGTGGATTATCCAACAAATCGGTTCTGAGTATCGCGGTAGATCGAGAAGGATTTGTTTGGCTGGGCACCGACGAGGGCGTATGTTATTTTGCTGAACCCGTCGTCCGCGTTTTCGCCAGGTGTAAATGCTACTCGGCCAATATTTGAAGATCGATTTTTACTTCGGGATGATCGGGTTACAGCAATCGCCGTTGATGGAGGCAATCGAAAATGGATGGGAACAGAACGTGGCGTCTGGCTATTCAGCCCGTCGGGCGAAGAGTTGATCCATAATTTCACAACTGACAATAGTCCGCTCCTCTCGAATGTAATTCTTGATATTGAGGTTAATCATGAAAGTGGAGAAGTTTTCTTTGCAACCGACCAGGGATTGGCTATCGTTTCGATCCGATGCCACCGAAAGTGATTTCGAATTTCAAGGTATTAAAATATTTCCAAATCCTGTTACACGGAATTTAGCGGAACCGTGGCGATCAGCGGACTTGCAACGGATGCCATAGTTAAAATCACCGATATCTCAGGCAAATTGGTTTGGCAGTCACAAGCGAATGGTGGTACGGCATCCTGGAACGTAAGAGACTTTCATGGTAAGCGACCCTCTACCGGAATGTATTTGGTATTCAGTGCGACTGCTGATGGAAGCGAAAGCGTCGTAGGAAAAATTGCCATAGTAGAATAATTTTTCACATTGAAAGTGATTGCACCAAAGTAATGAAGTGTAACTTTCCCCCATGTTGCATAAAACACGTGGTGTTGTTTTCAGATTTACAAAATATGGAGAGACCTCCATTATCGTAACGTTATTCACGGAACTGTTTGGATTGCAGAGTTACATTGTCAATGGTGTCCGCAGCAAGTCGGGTAAAAACAAAATTGCATTATTTCAACCCCTCACTTTGCTGGATTTGGTCGTGTATCATCGCGAACATGCGAATATCAACCGGATAAAAGAAGTAAAATGTTTGTATCCTTATCAGTCGATTCCGACAGATATAAAAAAATCAGCCGTTGGCGATTTTTATAATCGAAGTGATCAATAAAACGGTGAAGGAAGAAAGTCATGCTCAGGAGCTATGTGAATTTTTTATTCGCTCGTTCATAACGCTGGATCAAATGGAAGACCGATCAGAGAATTTTCACATTGTTTTTCTTCTTAAGCTGAGTCGGATGCTGGGCTTTGGAGCGCATCACGTTAATGAAGTTTTGGGTGCGCGCGTTACAAGCGTAAGAAAATGAACAAGCATTATACAGGCTCTGTTGAAATCAGACTACATCGGATTCAGTATCAATATCAAAATCATCAACGCCGTGAAATCCTTGAACTTGGTGTTAAAATTCTACGCTGATCACATGGAAAACCTGGGTGAAATAAAATCCATACAAGTATTGCGTGAAATTTTTTGATCGTCGATTTGTTTGGTTTTTTTGAAAGCGATTATGCCAGTCGCTTAGCAACCTCATCCCAATTCACCACATTCCACCAGTTTGCAACATATTCATTGCGTTTGTTTTGATATTTCAGATAGTAAGCATGTTCCCAAACATCGAGGCCAAGAACAGGCGTTCCTTTGAATTCACTGGTATCCATTAATGGATTATCCTGATTGGCGGTGGATCCGATTTTTAATTTTCCATTGTCGTTGACAAGCCATGCCCATCCTGATCCAAAACGTGTCATCGCAGCTTGCGTAAATTGTTCCTTGAATTTTTCAAGGGAATCAAATGAGCCATTAATGGCATCGGATAATTTTCCGGTGGGCTTTTCATTCCTTGTGATGGATGCATCACTTGCCAGAAGAAATTATGATTCCATGCACCGCCTCCATTATTCTTTGCTTTGGCGGAAAGTTTCGATGCATTGTTAAAAAATCCTTCTCTGTTGCGAAGGAAATCTTTTCGGCCGCAATAGCTTCATTTACATTTTTAATATAAGCAGTGTGATGTTTGTTGTAGTGGATGTCCATCGTTGTGGCATCGATCGAAGGTTCAAGCGCGTTGTATGCATATGGTAAAGCGACTCTGTGAAAATTGCAATGCGTTGAGCGAATTGCCGGATGCAATGGTATCAGGATCTGGATGCAAATGGCCTGTTGCGATGATCGGTGAGCCCAGTGCTAATGGCGGTTGCTTTAAAAGAATTTCCAATAAATTTTCTGCGTGAGGTCTTCATACTGGATGTGGTTATGATTAAAGTAAAATTACCTAAAAATATTTAGCTTGCGGAAGCTCCACAAAACCGACACGAATCATGCAAGAGATTTTATACGATAACAATCCCTTCACTTGATCTCGATGACTTTCATAAGGGAAACGCTTCAAAGAAACAAAAGTTTGTTGAAACACTTGGTGAGGCTTACAATAATATTGGATTTGTTGCTATCCGAAATCATTTACTTACCTCAGAAATGCAACAACGATTGTACCAGGCAATCAAAAAATTTTTTGCACTGCCGGATGAAATCAAAAAAAAATATGAACTCAGCGGAATATCGGGTCAACGGGGATATACTGGAAAAGGTAAAGAACACGCTAAGGGAAGAAATACGGGAGATCTAAAAGAATTTTACCATGTTGGACAGGATCTCCGGCGAGTGAACTGCCAAAGAAGCGATATCCAGCGAACATCTGGCCAGAAGAAGTTCCTGAATTCAAGTCAGCGTCGTTAGATGTTTACAGGCATTGGAAAAAACAGGAACTGCATATGTTACGAGCGATTGCATTGTATCTGGTTTACCCGAAAAATATTTTGATGATAAGATAAGGAGTGGCAATAGCATACTCCGGCCTATCCATTATTTCCCTATTGAAAATCCGGATGCAGTCCCCGCTGACGCAGTTCGTGCCGCAGAACATGGTGACATCAATCTTATTACTTTATTAATGGGTGCCAGCGCTGATGGGTTGCAGGTTTTGCGCAGGGATGGTAAAATGGATCCCAATCACAGCACTTCCAGATCAATTGGTCGTGAATGTAGGTGACATGCTAGAGCGTTTCACCAACAAGAAATTAAAGTCAACAATTCACCGAGTGGTCAATCCTCCGAGAAATTTGATGAATACTCCCCGATATTCGATTCCGTTTTTCATGCATCCAAGATCTGAGATGAGCTTGGCTGCACTACCGGGTTGTGTGGTCGGGGAAAATCCAAAAGTTTGGGAGGATATTACAGCAGGAGAATTTTTGGATCAACGCTTACGTGAAATTGGTTTAAAAAAATGAAAACATTGGTTCGAGGAGTCGCACAGAAGTAACTCAACGTGTTAGTTATTATATTTCCTTAGGGATATACTGACGCTTGCACTTACTGCCTTTGGAGGTGCTCAAGCTCATCTTGCGTATTTCAATAAAGTTCTGGTTGATAAGAGAAAGTATTTGACAGAGGAGGAGTTGATGGAGATAAATTCATTGTGTCAGATTTTCCCGGTCCTGCCTCCACTCAAACACTAACAGCTATTGGATTTAAGATAGGAGGACCTAACCTTGCCTACCTAACGCTTTTGGTGTGGATTTTACCCGCGGTGATTGTAATGATGGTTGCAGCGATGATAATGTCCAGCATTCAGGCGAAGAACTGGTCAACAGAATTTACAAGTTTTATTCAACCCATGGCGGTGGGATTTGTAAGTTATGGTGCATACGTGATAAGCTTGAAGACGATTAGAACTAAAACCGGATTTGCGATATTGATTGTCGCAGCAGTAATTTCGTATTTCTTTCAAACTCCATTTGTTTTCCCATAATTATGTTGGGTGCCGGGCTGGTGACTGCGCTAAAATATAAGAACCCAGCCGAAGGAAGAAAAACAAGAAATTATGGTGCCGTGGGCAAATTTCTTGCTATGGATCAACGTGCTAATCTTTGCGGCGGTTTTAGGCGCGCGTACAAAATCATTGCCAGTAAAGTTGTTTGAAAATTTTTATCGAAACGGAAGTCTTGTATTTGGAGGAGGTCAGGTATTGGCGCCGTTGCTTTACACTGAATTTGTTGAAGAATTGAGAAGGAGAAGATGTAAACAAGGTATCGAAACTAAAAGCGAAAATCAAAGAGAAGTACTGCACCAAAACCACTTCATCATCCCACGTCGCATAACGAATTTCTTTCAGGTTATGCTGTTGCCCAAGCTTTACCTGGTCCGGTATTTTCCTTTAGCGCATACATTGGAGCGCTATCCATGCGTGACTATGGAACAGGAGGAGAAATTATAGGAGCACTGATGTCTGCTCTAGGAATTTTTCTTCCAGGCACATTTTTTATTTTTTTTGTGATTCGATTTTGGGAAAGTCTAAAAAAGTATCGTGCTGTAAGAGCGTCGCTGGAAGGTATTACTGCTGCCAGTTCCGGGTTAGTGTCGGCATCAGCGGTGATTAATATTTCAACCCTTTCAAATACATTCTTAAATTTTGCTAACGATATCGACTTTGGCCTCCTTACCTTCACCAAAATTCCCCCACCCTTTATAATCATAGGTGGTTTTATTTTGGGTTTTCACTAAAATAAAAAACCCCTAGGTTACAGGGCTTTTTTATATAAGTGAATAATTAAATTTTATCCAAGTTTGAAGGCAATTGGTAGAACCATTCGTTGTCTTACAGGCTTACCTCTTTGTTTTCCAGGCTTCCATTTCGGAGCAGATTTTCAATACACGAACGGCTTCTTCATCACATCCTGCACCAATACCTTTGATAGCTTTAACATCAGTGATAGTTCCATCACGTTCAATAACGAATTCAACGAACACCTTTCCTTCGATACCCATTCTGCGAGCTTGAGCAGGATATTTTAATTTTTTCCAACAAATTCATAGAACGCAGGCATACCACCTAGGGAGCAGCAGTTTCTTCAACGACCAAAAAGATCTGATTTGTGTCTTCTTTTTCTTCTTCAACTGGGGCAATTTGATTTCCTCCACTTTGGTTTCTTCCGTCACCTCAGTATCCATATTGATTTCAATTTCCTCTTCTATTTTCTTTTCATCAGGAACTTCAATGATTTGAGGTTGTTGAATTTTTGGAGGAGGCGGAGGTAATTGCTCCGTAGGAGGTACTTCAAGTATTTCTTCTTCGACCGCATCTTTGTTGGAAGATCTTTAACAGAAGTATCATCATATACCCGATAAGAGAATGCTATAATTGCTAGCAATAAACTAATCACCAATCCAATGCTAAAAACAAAAATGATTTGTTGGTGAGATCCGCTTTTTCGGTCTTCTTCGGTTCCATAGGTTAGTATTTTATGCAATTAGAATGTCAAATATAAATAAAGGTCACAGTCTTTTAGCGAAATTTTTTACAGGCTATTTCCGGTTTCCGTAAAAAAGAGTCAAGAACAGCGTAGGGAATACAGAATAGTTTTTGGTCGTAGGCATCATTTCAATTTTTTTCGAATAGGCATCCATCAAAAAACCGGCCTCAAAGCCCGTAACCTGGCTTTTTATAGTGCCAAGTTCAAAGTTTATAGCAGCTTTAAATTTAAATCCAGAGGCAAGTTCGGATTCCCCCAAGCCTTCAAATACCCGTCCAGTGCCACCGATCTCGCCGATGCCAATGCTCGGGTCCCATGGTGCACGCAAGGTCAGTCATTCCACATTGTCAGGATAGTACTCAACATAGTATGGAGCGACCACGCCAATAGATGGCCCGGCGGCGAAAATAGTTTTTATTTCCGCCCCCTGCTGAGGAGCCTTTTTAAACAGGATGAGGTCTCTTCCATATTGCAACCGAAAGCATAAGGTAATTCGATTTACCATAGATGAAGAAATTCCCGGTGCTGAAGAATTCCGCCTACTTCCTGCGGATGCTTAACATTCATCAGCTCTAGACCAAACGTTTCCAGGACCACGATCATTTAATTTGCTTGCTTTCTTAAAAACAATTCCACCAATTAAACCTCCGGAAGTATTCTTATTGATCCCCCAAATAAATTCTGATTGATACTCATAGCTATCCTGAGTCTGGGCAAATGGTACCCGAAACTAGGAAGACAAGACAAATTAAAAGGATTAGGAGCTTTTCAACGCGCAACATTCCAAGCCAATCTTTACAATAAATTTAGAATAATAATTTTCTAACACAAATGATAAGCTAAAGTTATCCACAGATTGTTTTCAGGGATCTGCGCTCGCAGTTCCTTCAACTCTTCACTGCTTCTCTAATTTGTTGATAATCGATACCCATGTGCGATTGATCGTAGATGGATTTTTCATTTTCAATGATGAATACCTGAGGTGATTCGTGTTCAACATCGAATTCATGGGCAATGCGGTTAGAGATTTCGCGATAGGTAATTAAATCCAGGAAGTAGGATTTAATCCCTGTCATTTCAGTCTCTTTCCAATTCCTTTCCAGCCTATCCAACGCCATCCGGCTTAACGAACATCTGGAACTGTATTTAAAAATAAGAATAGGGTTTTCGGTCGATTCTTTCCGGATTTGATCAATTTGATCAACGGCACTCAGTTCATTCCATTTCATAATATTTCTATTCGTACCACATTCCTGCTTCACCTTTGTCATAACGGGGCTTTTTGCCCTTCTCCTTTAGATGGTCAGGCTGGGTTTCCTGTTTCTTAAATAAACGCGCCCACCACAACTTAAAGTTCGTCAGGATATCTTTTTCTTCCGCGACATTGTTCTTGTTCGTCTTTATAAATTTTGTGTCCGGGTGAAGGCCTCTGTTTTTTTCGAAGAGGTCAAATTTTTTCATTTTAATGTTTCCTTGATAGGCTGATGACCGGGCAAAGGCTTTGCCTGGTTCCCGGGTTTTTAAAGCTTCGTCTGCGCTGCTCGGATTCCGAATGTAGTCCCAATCTCGTCGTATGCCCCGCGCATATTCATTTGCTTTGACAGAACTTTTTGATAGGTTTAATTCCAGGGAGCGATCCTTCAGCTGCATGAGGCTTCTTTCCATATTCACGTTGCTTGACTCTCACCTGTAACTCTCCTGCCTGCGTTGTAGTCTTCGTAGGTTGCAACTTACGCAATGCATCTTCGGAGGTATTTTTGTTCTCCACATACTTACGTCGTTGAACTTTTACCTGCAGCCCCTCAGCTTCAAACGCTCTTTTGTTTTGACGTTTTTTCTTGAGGGACTCCTCTGCCGCATCCGGATGTTGCACGTAATTCTTTTTGAATTTTTTCAATTTGATATATCCGGTGAAACGTTCACCCTGATCAGCAAAGCCAGGGTGTAAATCAAACATCTTATTTCGTCCGGGATATCCACCAACCTTCTTGGAATCCTGTGAATATGTTTTTCCTGGAACAGGGGTTTCCTTGTTGTTCCATAATTTTCCACTCACGCTGCCCCCACCCTTTTCAGGTCGTTTAGCCTTGAGGTTACCCTGAAAAAGTGCTGCGGAAGCGCCTTGTTTCGGAGTCCGCACATCCAGCGGACGTCCATCGTTATTCCATACTCTCCCACTCACGCTTCCACCACCCTTCAAAGGTCGTCCGCCCTTGATGTTGCCCTGAAACTTTCCAATGCGCATCGGCTCCCATTCCTGGAGCGCGCCGTGGTAGTGGCGACAAGCCTGGTCGTTTTTCGCCTGACCGCGACGCAGTTCTATACCATCCTGCTTTTCCGGCATATGCACGGTCGCCAAACCGATCGCGGTTATTCCGGACAGGAAGGATAGGCTGTCCTTCGATGGATTTTTTACTTGAGAAATTACGGCCCCTGTATTCGTCTTCCGGCGATATCGCCTGTCCAGGCTTCCTGCCTTCTTTTTGTGGCTGAACGGTAACCACCCAAAGGTTTCCTGCATAGGGTTTATCGCCCATTTTGCCTCTGCCTTCGTAAGGTTTGAAAGTTGGTGAAAGAACTCCCGGGCGAGGGGTCTCGAAATTTTTTTTGCGAAGGGGTCTTCCCGCGAGATCGTTCATATAGGGCCTCTCCGCTTTCCGCTTTGGTCGGCGGAAATTAGCATAAACATTTATACTCTTTTTATAGACCCGGGGTGGTGAGCTTTGCAATTTCTTTAGCCGCGACAAAGTTCCCCGATTGGATGAAGGGTTTTGCGTTGATCGAGGCGTCTTTGAAGGGTTGTTGACGTAGCGATTTTCCTGGGGATAAAATTTATTCGCGCGCGCCGGTGTTTGTAATTTTTTTAAGCGGGCCAAGGTGCTTTTGTTGGACACCGATCGCTGCGTTGATTTCGGGCGTGCGCGATGGATTATGGGTGTACCTGCCATACTGCGGATAGATGTTTTTACTGCGTGCCGGTGCTGATTTGGCCCGGATGCGCCGTCCTGAAATATCACCCGTCCATGCCTTTTGCGTTCCTTTTGGTTTGGTCCCCGCAATCGGGCGTGTGGGCCTGCCGGGTCTTTCACCTCCTCTTGCGCGTTTTCTGGGGTATAATTACTGGCATTGTATGAAATGGATTTTTTCTTCGTTGAAACTCTTTTGCCCGGGTCTGTGTTCGCTTTTGAGATGCTTTTTTTCGATGGTGTCTTAAAACGCCCTTCACGATTTGAGGCGGGTTTGTCGCCCTTGGTATTCTGCGCCAATGCCGGCAGTTCAACACCCAAAATTGATACAAGCCCAACGACCCTTAATGCCCTGGAAAAAAATGAGGATTTTATAGGTAATTGGAGTTCAAAAAATGTGTTAGAAAACATGCTAAGATAAGGTAAATTTTGCCTTTTTGAGGGCCCATGTACCATTCTAAACCAAACGCTCGATTAACGGCATTCTTTTGCCGGGGATCAAAATTTAAAGTAATTCCTGGATATTCGCTTTTAGGCGGTCTTTTGGAAGAAAATTTTGCTCCAGGCTTGGGTGCAAACGGGATGGGGGTATCCAGAGACGCCAACACGAATAACGGGAGCGTCCAGGTAATTGAAACAATGTTCATTAATCCAGGCGCTGATTTCAGCACCGATGCCGCCCGTTAAGAGTGTCTTCATGCAAGAATCAGAACCCGATTGGTCTTTTCTGACGACCTCCCGAACGGCTTCCTTATCCCAGGGTAAAAGGCTTCTCAGGTCGAGGATCGCAGCTTCAACTTCCGGCATCTCTTCATAGATTTCTTTCGCCCAATGCACGCCCATGCCATAGGTGATGATGGAAAGTTGAGTTCCATCCTGAACCAATTTTGCTTTTCCGATCTCCAGCGTGTAGTAGTCATCCGGAATAGACTTCCTTCATCGAGCGATACATCAGTTTATGTTCGAAGTAAAGTACAGGATTTGGATCTTCAATGGCTGCGCATAACAATCCCTTGGCGTCGTAGGGATTGGAAGGATACACGATCTTTAATCCCGGTGTATGAAAGAACCATGCTTCATTGCTTTGAGAATGAAACGGCCCAGCAGCGGTTCCTGCGCCTGTTGGCATCCGG
Organism: uncultured Bacteroidota bacterium; assembly: GCA_963739105.1. Classification (GTDB taxonomy): domain Bacteria; phylum Bacteroidota; class Bacteroidia; order Cytophagales; family Cyclobacteriaceae; genus Chryseolinea. The sequence continues at coordinate 97,489 of CAVTZI010000047.1, forward strand.
ATAACCACATCGGACATTTTGACCCCATCGCCAATGGGATTTTGCCAAGATTATTTACAATTTGATTGAATCCCTCCGTAACAAAGTCCGCAAACTGCATTTCGACCATGGACTTCATACCTTTTACAGAGAGACCTAGACCGGCGCCAACAATCGCGGACTCGCAGATGGGAGTATTGCGAACCCGTTCTTTCCCAAACTTTTCAACAAATCCTTCTGTGATTTTAAAGACTCCGCCATACTCGGCAATATCCTGCCCCATGAGCACGAGATTATCAAATCGCTCCATACTTTGACGAAGCCCATCGCAGATGGCATCAATGAAACGCTTTTCTGATTTTTTTTCGGAAGATGGCTCAAAAGACTTTGTGTCAAATGGCGCATAGACATCATTCAGTTCGGTATCTGTGTCTGCGTTGGATGCGTCTCTTCAAATGCAACGGCAAGGCCCGTCTTCAATTTCTTTTTTGATTTTATTTTTCAGTTCTCAACGTATTGGAGATCAATGACACCTTCTTTAACAAGATAGTTTTCATAGTTTTCGAGCGGATCTTTCTTAGCCCATGTCTTCCATCAGTTCTTTCGGAACATACTTCGTGCCGGATGCTTCTTCATGGCCGCGCATGCGAAACGTTCTGCACTCCAACAAAACCGGACGTGGCTTTTTCGCAGGATCGTCTGCCAGATGATGTTATGGTATCATATACTTCAAGCACATTGTTGCCATCTATGCTTAAACCTTCGATGCCATATCCGATTCCTTTATCGGCAAAACTCTTGCACCGGAATTGTTCATTGCTGGGTGTCGAAAGTCCATAGCCATTATTTTCAACGATAAAAATTACCGGAAGATCCCAAACGGCCGCCACATTAATCGCTTCATGAAAATCGCCTTCACTGGTTCCACCATCTCCATTAAAGACGGCAGTAACTTTTTTTTCCGCTTTTAGTTTGCTGGCAAGGGCTATTCCATCAGCCACACCATTTTGAGGACCCAGGTGTGAGATCATTCCGACAATATGATGTTCATTGGTACCAAAATGAAAGGACCGATCGCGTCCCTTTGGTATATCCCATCATCGTTCCCTGCCATTGCGCAAACAATCTTTCGAATGGCATTTCCCGACTGGTGAATACGCCCAGGTTGCGATGCATAGGTAAGATGTATTCATCTTTGTCCAGCGCATGCGTTACACCCACGGCAATTGCTTCCTGCCCGATCCCACTAAACCATTTACTGATTTTATTTTGACGAAGCAGGATCAAGCATTTTTTCTTCGATCATTCTGGGATTTAACAAGCGCCTCATAAAGGTCTTTCAGTAGCGCTGTCAGAATATTTTTTTCGGTCGAAATTCATGTTCAAAAAGTGCGCAAAGTTAACCGAGTTTTTGAACCTGCTTTGAACTTAAGAATTGGAATGCTTCATCTCTTAAAGAGTTTAGTCGACGGAAAAGTGAAAGCATCTAACGTTTATTATTTTTGAGCCCTTATGATTTCATTTAATGAATTTAACTTGAAAATGGTTTGCGGGTCATTGTCCATGAAGATCCCACCGTTCAAATAGCGGTGATGAATATTTTGTATGATGTTGGTTCGCGCGATGAACATCCGGATAAAACCGGATTTGCTCATTTATTTGAGCATTTGATGTTTGGGGGCTCGAAGAATATTCCAAACTATGATGAGCCACTTCAGCGCGTCGGCGGCGAGAACAATGCTTTCACCAACACAGATATCACCAATTATTATCTCACGTTACCCGCATCCAATATTGAAACAGGCTTTTGGCTGGAGAGCGATCGGATGTTGAGTCTTATCGTTTGACCCGAAAGTCTTGGAAGTGCAGCGCAAAGTCGTGATTGAAGAATTTAAACAGCGATATCTCAATCAGCCGTACGGCGATGTATGGTTAAAGCTTCGGCCACTGGCCTATCAGGTTCATCCTTACCAAGTGGGCGACGATTGGCAAAGAGATATCAGTCATATTGAAAATGCAACAATGGATGACGTGAGAGATTTTTTTTTCAAGTATTATGTACCCAACAATGCCATCATGGTGGTGGCAGGAAATGTTACGATGGATCAGGTCAAAACACTTTCCGAAAAATGGTTTGGACCAATTCCGCGCGGGCAAGAGCTCAACGAATACTGCCAACCGAACCACCACAGAAACAAAAGACGATTTCTGGAAGTCAAGGCAAAAGTTCCGGCCAATGCTTTTTATAAAGCCTGGCACATGCCAGGCCGTTTTCACAAGGATTATTATGCTATCGATCTGCTAAGCGATATACTTGGCAGGGGTCAGTCCAGCCGGCTATATCAAAAACTGGTCAAAGAAAAAGAGATTTTTACTTCGATTTCTTCATTTGTCATGGGCACAATAGACCCTGGATTGCTTGGTGATCAGTGGCCGCGTAAAAGATGGATAACATTGAAAGATGCCGAAGCAGGAAGTGAAAAGGTTATTCGAGCAATTGATGACGATCAGGGTCTGACGAAAGAGAACTGGAAAAAGTAAAGAATCAGGCTGAATCGATGTTGAATTTGGCGAAGTGGAGGTGATAAATCGGGCAATGAACCTGGCTTTCGCCAAGCTTTCCGGCGATGCTGAATCTGGTCAATGCAGAAGCAAATAAAATCGAACTGGTACCACGCTGGACGATATTCAACGAGTATCGAATCAGATATTCTGAGGGAAGAGAATTCCAATGTATTGTATTATCAAGTCTGAAAAATTAATACATCAACATGAAATGCGTGTAGGTATGGGGTTCGATGTGCACGGCTTGGAGGCAGGAACGGAACTTTTATCTTGGGGGATCATGCTTCCAGAAGCCCAAAAGGAGCAGTTGGACATTCCGATGCTGATGTGTTAATTCATGCAATATGTGATGCATTGCTGGGAGCAGCCAATCTGCGCGACATCGGATTTCATTTTTCAAATACAGATGATCGTTGGAAAGGAATGGACAGCAAATTCTTCTTAAAGGAAGTTACGCGGATGCTGGAGGAAAAGGGGTGGAAGATCAGCAATGTAGATTGTACAATCTGCCTGGAGAAACCAAAAGTCAATCCGCACATTCATGAAATGAAAAAAGTACTTGCACCATTCATGAATATTGACCGAGGATGAGTATCGATTAAAGCGACTACCAACGAAAAATTGGGCTACGTCGGAAGGGAAGAAGGGTATGTTCATATGCTGTTGCTTTAATAGAGAAGGATTCGTGATACCTTAAGATCAAATTATCGCACGTCAGATGGTTCGCATTCTCTTTTCAACGAGGACTCTGAATGAAACGTATCATTCTGTTCACGGAGCTATTCAGGAGTCCCTCACGTATTTATTAAAAATGGATTGGCGTATTTTCTGAAAGCAATAGCCGTTCTGCAGGTTTCCATTCTTGAGGTTGGATTTGGACTGGTCTAAATGCATTGCTGACGCTGCAAGTATGCACATGAAGCACGCTGAAAAGGTCTGTCATATACGGCCATTGAAGCATCTCCTCTATACGAAGACATTTGGTCCAAATTAAATTATCCCAAACTTACTGGAATTGAAGATGCATTATACAACGCTTCATCTTTCGGATGGGAGACGTAAACATACCGTTGAGCTCCGGATTTCAAACTTTTAAAACTTGAGAACTATGCTTCAGAACGTTGAGCTTTAGAAAGGATAGTTTTGACATGGTTTATTATGATGCATTTGCTCCGTCCAAACAACCGGAGCTTTGGGAATTGCATGTGCTTGGAAAAGTTGTTGCTGCGATGAAGCCGGACGGCGTATTCGTGACGTATTGTGCAAGGGACAGTTAAAGCGAGATCTTAGGAATTGGGCTTGAGAGTTGAAACACTGGCGGGGCCTCCGGGAAAGAAAGAGATGGTCAGGCATAAAGTTTGAAGTATGAGTTTTAAAATAACTGCGATAAAAACTATTTATAAGGCAATGGAGGCGTGATTGATTTACAAAAATCTCAATCGTTTTCGCTGTTATTTGAAAATTTTAAAATGGACAATACTGCAATCGTTGCCACTTTATAATATTTAAAATGTTTGGATTCATTTGTGAAAAGATTCAAAAAATTGGGACAAAATGAACTTTCCGAATTTCCTTCTGTTTGTTCCGTAAATTCAAAACTCCATTTTGCCCTGAACGGAGAGTTTTATTGTAGTTATAAACAGACCAGAACGATGAAAGAAAAAACCAGCCGTGGTTTATATACCCCTGAACTGGAGCATGACGCATGCGGTATAGGCTTCGTAGCCAATATCAATGGCACAAAAACCAATCAAAATTTGCGAGACGCACTTTCGATGCTTGAAAATATGGAGCATCGCGGTGGAAAAGGAAGCAGCCCAAAGACCGGTGATGGTGCAGGTGTTTTCATTCAATTGCCTTACGAATTTTTTGACGAAGAATGTACACGCTTGGGATTCAAGTTACCCGCAGCGGGCAGTTATGGAGTGGGGATGGTATTTTTTCCTCGCGACAAGAAAGTGATGAATGCATGCCGCGAGGTACTTCGCAAGAGCATCAAGGAACTGGGTCTTGAGTTATTGGGATACCGGGTGGTCCCGTTGATCACAGTGTTCCAGGTCCTGGTGCTGTGGAGGTCGAGCCCGTCATTGAGCAGGTATTTGTAAAGGCAAAAGATGAGTCCATTGTTGGAAATGCGTTCGAGCGGAAACTTTTTGTATTAAGAAATCATACTTCACACGTCATATCACGCGATGTGAAGGGAAGCAATAATGAGTTTTATATTACGAGTTTTTCTTCGAGAACCATAATATACAAAGGCCAGTTGCGGACCGAACAACTTCGCGAATACTTCGATGACCTTCAGGATCCCCGGTTAAAGACTGCATTGGCTTTAGTTCATCGCCGTTTTTCAACGAATACCTTTCCGAACTGGAAGCTAGCTCAGCCATTCCGTTACATCGCCCACAATGGTGAAATCAATACCATTCGCGGCAATGTCAATAAGATGAAGTCTAAGGAGGCTCTTTTCAAGTCGACATTCTTTACCGATGAAGAGTTAAAGATGCTTCTGCCAATAACCAGCCCTGATGGTTCGGATTCAGCTAACTTGGATGCCTTGGTTGAAATGCTGGTATTATCAGGCCGCTCGTTACCTCACGTGCTCATGATGTTAGTGCCGGAAGCGTGGCAGGACAATAAATTGATGGATCCGCATCGCAAAGCGTTTTATAAATATCACGCGTCAATGATGGAACCTTGGGATGGCCCGGCCGCCCTGGTGTTTACAGATGGTTCACGTATAGGGGCTACGTTAGATAGAAATGGTCTTCGGCCATTGCGATATTGCATTACCCGTTCAGGAAGAGTAATTGCGGCATCAGAGGCAGGTGCACTCCCAATTGATCCTAAAGGATGTATTGGAAAAAGGACGCATCACACCTGGAAAAATGCTGATGGTCGACCTCGAACTGGCAAAGTGCTGGATGATGAAAAAGTAAAGCGTGCCGTTTACGAAGGCAAATCATATTATAACTGGATTATTCAAAATCGCCTGAAGCTGAGACTTGAGCCCGAACAGGAATGGATGGAGAGCAATTTTGATGAGAAGACATTAATACAACGGCAGAATGCCTATGGTTATACACAGGAGGATGTAAAGATGCTCATTTTGCCAATGGCGGAAAAAGGTTATGAGGCTATTGGTTCGATGGGAGATGATACACCCCAAGCTGTGTTGTCGAAGGAAAGCCGGCACCTTTCTAATTATTTTAAACAACATTTTGCACAGGTAAGCAATCCTCCGATTGATCCCATTCGCGAGCGATTAGTGATGTCGTTATTTACCCGCGTAGGTTCTAGTTTAAACGTTTTGGACGAAACACCGGAGCACACAAGGCAAATACATATTTCACAACCTGTTTTGTTGAATAGTGACCTTGAAAAATTCAAACACTTGCAGGACCAGGGTTTTGAAAGCGCAGTCATTCAATGTGTGTTTAAAGCAGATGGAAAACCTGGACGATTAGAAGAAAGCCTGAACAGAATATGTGGCTGAAGCGGAAAAGGCAGTGCGTGCCGGAAAGAAGATTTTGATTTTATCTGATAGAAAAATAAGCAATGAATTTGCACCGATTCCTTCCCTGCTTTCCGTGGGAGCAGTTCATCAATACCTGGTAGGGAAAAGAATTCGAACGCAGGCGGGATCTCGTAGTTGAAGCAGGTGATGCATGGGAAGTGCATCACTTTGCTACAATCGTTGGCTATGGTGCAAGTGCTGTGAATCCATACCTGGCATTGGAAACCATTCACTTTATGAACAAGCATGATTTGTTCTACAAGCGACTGACCGATGAAGAAGCATATGAAAATTATCAAAAGGCGATCGGAAGTGGTCTGTTGAAGGTAATGTCGAAAATGGGTATTAGTACCTTCAGTCATATCAATCATCTCAAATCTTTGAGGCATTGGGTCTTGGAAGCGATGTGGTTGAGAAATGTTTCAAAGGCACGATCAGCCGTATCGAAGGATTATCATTTGATGACATTGCTCAGGAGGTAATCGTACGGCATCAGCTTGCTTTTGAAATGGAAAGCAAAGAGCTGCCTGTTGGGGGAGTATATCAATGGAAGAGAAGAGGTGAGAAACACTTGTTCAGTCCTGAGGTAATTCATTGGCTTCAGCATTCAACCAAAACAAATAACTACGAGCATCTACAAAAAATACGCGCAAAAGATTAACGAGCAGACGCGAGAAACGTTGACCTTCCGGGGCTTATTTGAATTCAAAAAGCGCAATCCAATTCCATTAAGTGAAGTAGAGCCTGTGGAAGAGATTTTCAAACGATTTGCTACAGGAGCGATGTCTTTTGGTTCTATTTCTCACGAAGCGCACAGCACGCTGGCGATTGCGATGAACCGTATCGGAGGAAAGAGCAATAGTGGCGAAGGTGGCGAAGATGAAATCGGTTTGAAAAGAAGCCCAATGGTGATTGGGAACGTTCTGCGATAAAACAAGTTGCCTCGGGAAGATTTGGTGTGACAAGTTATTATCTGTCAAATGCCGACGAGTTGCAAATTAAAATGGCGCAAGGCGCAAAGCCTGGTGAAGGTGGTCAGTTGCCCGGACATAAAGTGGATGAATGGATTGGCCGCGTCCGGCACTCTACCCCAGGCGTTGGATTAATTTCCCCGCCTCCTCATCATGATATTTATTCAATAGAAGATCTGGCGCAATTAATTTATGATCTTAAGAATGCGAATCGGCAGGCTCGAATAAATGTGAAGCTGGTATCGCAAGCCGGTGTGGGTACAGTTGCTGCCGGTGTGGCAAAAGCAAAAGCCGATGCTATTCTTATTTCCGGTGCATGATGGTGGACGGGTGCATCTCCGATAAGTTCATTCCGTCATGCCGGATTGCCATGGGAACTTGGTCTTAGCAGAAGCTCATCAAACACTGGTTAAAAATAATTTACGCAGTCGGGTAGTACTGCAGACAGATGGACAAATCAGAACAGGTCGCGATATTGCGATTGCGGCCTTACTTGGTGCAGAAGAATGGGGTGTTGCAACGGCTGCATTGGTGGTAGAAGGTTGTATCATGATGCGCAAATGTCATCTGAATACTTGCCCTGTTGGTATTGCAACACAGGATGAAGATCTGCGAAAGCTATTTACCGGAAATCCGGATCACGTCGTGAACTTCTTCAGGTTCCTGGCGCAGGATCTACGAGAAGTTATGGCGGAACTTGGTTTCCGAACAGTCAATGAAATGGTGGGCCGTGCAGATATGTTGCGGGTAAGGCAAGACATCGATCATTGGAAGATTAAAAAATTAGACCTTTCTCCTATTTTGCATACGAGAGCCTGTACGCGAACATATCGGACTGTATAAGCAGATCGATCAGGATTTTGAACTGGAGAAAGTACTGGACTGGAAGTTGGTTGAGGCCGCTCGCCAGGCATTGGATGAAGGCGAACCTGTTCGTGAAAAGTTTATCATCAGAAATACAGATCGGACCACGGGTGCTCTATTATCAAATGAAATATCCAAGAAATACAAAGGAAAAGGTATTACCGGCGGATACTATTCATTTTCAATTTAAAGGCTCTGCTGGACAAAGTTTCGGTGCGTTTGTTGCACCCGGCGTTACCTTTGAACTTGAAGGTGAGGCCAATGATTATTTTGGCAAAGGTTTGTCAGGTGGAAAGCTGATCGTGTATCCTGATAAGGAAGCTACTTTTAAACCCGAGGATAATATCATCATCGGAAACGTTGCGTTCTATGGAGCGACTTCTGGCGAAGCTTATATTCGTGGTCAGGCAGGAGAACGTTTCTGTGTTCGAAATTCAGGTGTAAATGCCGTTGTCGAAGGCGTGGGTGATCATGCGTGCGAATACATGACTGGCGGACGGGTGGTAATTCTGGGAAAAACAGGAAGGAATTTTGCGGCAGGTATGAGTGGAGGTATTGCCTATGTGTTCGATCCGGAGCATGCACTGGAAAGACTTTGCAATAAAGAAATGGTTGACCTTGAGACTATGGAGGATGAGGATAAAGCAGAGGTCAAGGCAATGGTGGAGCAACATTTTAAATATACAGGTAGTGATCCTGCAGAATGGATCATTGGAAAATTGGCAGGTAGCTTCCGAGTTGTTTGTGAAAGTAATGCCGAAAGATTACAAGCTTGTTCTCTCAAAACAAAAGGTCAGTCATCAATCACGGTCAACGATGAAATTGGAATACCGGAGCCTTCAAAAATAAAAATATAATATCAGAATTTTTGAATAATTATTCAATACTTCACGTATAGCATGGGACAAATTGATGGTTTTATGAAGTTTGATCGCGAGATGCCAAAATCGCGAGATACCAAGGAAGGATAAAGGATTACAAAGAAGTTTATACACCACTCGATAAGGAAAAGGTAAAACAGCAGGCTTCTCGTTGTATGGATTGTGGCGTTCCGTTTTGTCACAACGGTTGCCCGCTTGGAAATAATATTCCGGATTTTAATGATGCCGTATATCAGGGCAAATGGGAGGATGCGATTCGCATTTTGAGCAGCACCAACAACTTTCCGGAGTTCACAGGAAGAATTTGTCCCGCGCCCTGTGAAGCAAGTTGTGTGCTTAGCATTAACAATAAGCCTGTCACCATTGAGTATATTGAGAAGACTATTGCTGAGCAAGCATTTGAGAAGGGATATATCAAAGCAAATCCTCCGAAAGCCGGACAGGCAAGCGTATTGCCGTCGTAGGTTCCGGACCTGCAGGACTGGCTGCTGCCGCCCAGTTGAATAAGGCAGGTCACTGGGTTACCGTTTTTGAACGAAGCGATCGGATCGGTGGATTATTGCGGTATGGCATTCCTGATTTTAAATTGGAGAAGACAGTTCTTGACCGTAGGATAAGACTGATGGAGCAGGAAGGGATTATTTTCCGAACGAATGCTCATGTAGGGGTTAATATCAGCGCCAAACATTTAAAGGAAGAGTTCGATGCAACATTGATTTGTGGTGGAGCTTCGGCACCGCGCGATCTTCCGATTCCCGGAAGGCAATTTAAAGGTGTTCATTATGCCATGGACTTTCTGACGCAACAAAATAAACGTGTGGCAGGCGATCGTATTTTCTCCGGCGAAATTTTGGCCAATGATAAAAACGTTTTGGTGATTGGCGGTGGTGATACAGGCTCGGACTGCGTGGGTACTTCTAATCGTCAAATGGCAAAGTCGGTAACACAAATTGAACTGCTGGCAAAACCACCCTTGACTCGCAACGAAGATAATAATCCCTGGCCACTTTGGCCGATGGTTTTGATGACTTCCTCGTCTCATGAAGAAGGAGTTCAGCGCCAATGGGCAATACTTACCAAAGAGTTTTTGGGTGATGCCATGGGCAGACTCACGGGATTAAAAGTTGTAGACATCACGTGGGGTGTAAACGCACAAGGCAAGATGGGTTTTGAAGAGATTCCCGGCTCGGAGAGAATCATACCGTGCGAACTTGCTTTGCTCGCCATTGGATTTACCGGCGCTGAAAAAGGTGGAATGGTCGATGAGCTTAAGCTTGAACTCGATGAGCGGGGCAATATTAAATCCCAGAACTACAAAACAACACAAGAAGGAATTTTCGCTGCAGGAGATATTCGACGAGGTCAATCATTGGTCGTCTGGGCAATTTCAGAAGGACGTGAAGCCGCGCGTGCAGTCGACACCTGGTTGATGGGTGAATCTGCACTGGAAGCCAAAGATGAATCATTTGTTCATCTCGCGCACGAGGGGTAAACGCTCGTTATTCCTACATTTAGCAAGCGCCTACTTTCTGATATCCACCGGGAACATTTCATAACTGAAATTACTTCCCTAATTTTGCGTCTTAAATTTTTATTAAGTGAGCAAAATCGTAAACGTAGGTATCGTGCAGATGGCTTGCACCTCCAACCCCAAGGAAAATCTTGACAAGGCTATTGTAAAAATTCGCGAAGCGGCCTCGAAAGGTGCTCAAATCATTTGTTTACAGGAATTATTCACGTCGCTATATTTCTGCGACGTAGAAGATTACGAAAATTTTAAGTTGGCCGAGTCCATTCCAGGGCCTTCCACTGAAGACGCTTTCCAAAGTGGCATCCGAGTTGGGTGTTGTCATCATTGCTTCGTTATTTGAAAAACGCGCACAGGGAATTTATCATAATACGACTGCGGTGCTGGATGCTGATGGAGCCTACCTGGGGAAATACCGAAAGATGCATATCCCCGACGATCCTGCTTACTATGAAAAATTCTATTTCACACCCGGCGATCTCGGCTATAAAATTTTTAAAACCAAATTTGCCACGATTGGCGTCCTGATATGCTGGGATCAATGGTATCCTGAAGGTGCTCGAATTACTTCCTTAATGGGTGCTGAAATTTTATTTTATCCTACAGCCATTGGTTGGGCTACTTCGCAGGATGAGGCAACGAACAGTGAGCAATTCAATGCGTGGCAAACTATTCAGCGCAGCCATGCTGTCGCTAATGGAATACATGTGGTCAGTGTCAATCGCGTAGGTTTAGAACAGGAGGGAGCGATGAAGTTTTGGGGAGGATCATTCATCTCGAATCCATTTGGACGTGTGTTGCTGGAAGCGTCCCACGACAAGGAAGAAGTGCATGTGTTGGCAGTGGATCTGAACAAAACAGATTCTTACAGAACGCATTGGCCATTTTTACGTGACCGAAGAATCGATTCCTATCAGCCAATCACAAAAAGATATATTGACGAGGCTTAATCCCGAGATCATCTTGACGCACTCGGCCTGGAATTTGTAGCCTTTACCATTTTTAGACGCGTTCTTATAGAAAGGAGAAAAGCAAAATAAGGAACGATCACTATCGTTTAAGTTTTGTCCGTACTTTTGTAAAACCATTTTTTGAACTTGAAGATTTTTCGAAAGATACTTTTTTACACTTTATTGGCCTTTGCCGTACTATTTCTTGGGTTGACGGTATCTGTTTTTCTATTCAAAGAGAAGATCATTAGTCAATTTATCCGAGAGGCCAATAAGAATCTGAATACACCTGTCAAAATCGGGAAGATGGATATTTCCATGTTTCCAAGTTTTCCGCAGTTGTCGATCGTACTCAAAGATGTTTATATAGAAGACAGCCATGACGGGCAATATCCCCTTCTCACCGCTTCAGAAATTTCATTTCAGTTAAGCCCGATCCAGGTTTGGCAAGGCAACTTTACGATAGAAGGCCTTAAAATCAAGAATAGCGAAACGAATTTGAAGATTAATCAGCAGGGTAAAAATAACTATACTATTCTGAAAGAGACTGGGAAGAAATCCGGCAGCGCCAGTACTGTAAAATTTCACCTTGAAAAGGTCAACCTTGAAAACACGTTAGTCCATTATATTGATGTCAACGCTGAACAACACCTGACATTTAAAAGTGAGGAACTATTAGCATCGATTCAATCCGCTAATGACATCTATGACATCGAAGCCGAAGGTGAACTTACCACGGAGAGAATAAGCGTCAATCAAAATGAATTTTTAACCGGTAAATCCTTCCAGGTTAAAAGCGATTTGGTTATGATGACGTACAAAAAACTTTGGTGATCAAGCCTTCAACGTTGGAAGTACGGAATTCATCATTTAGCGTGGAAGGAAGTTATAAATGGAAAGAGAAAAATATCATTGACATCACTACGGAGGGAAAAGACACAGATATTCAAACGTTACTTTCCCTTTTGACAGAAGGCGTTGCGAAAAAATTTGAACGGTATAAAAGCAAAGGGGACGTTTACATTACCGCCAAATTAAAAGGCCAGATCAGTCGAAAGGTTAGTCCTTCCATTGCGATTAATTTTGGATTCAAGGATGCAACACTTTTCAATCCTGAGTCTAAATCACAAATTACCTCGGCAAGTATGGAGGGATCATTTTCCAGCCCACAGATATTAGATATTCAGAACGCTGTCCTGAATTTGAAAAATATCAATGGCGAATTAAATGGTGAACCTTTTACCGGCGACTTTAGACTTCGCGATTTTAAAGATCCGGATGTAGTCTGTTCCTTCCATGGCAAACTGGATGCTGCTTCGTTGTTGGATTTTTACCCCGTACAAAATATCAAGAAGATTTCGGGCTCATTGTTGGCGAATGTATCATTTGAAGGGAGAGTTGGGTTGTTAAAAAAACGGGCCACGGCCCAACGCGTTTCCACACAGGGAACCATAGAGCTTCAAAACATCGGTTTTTCCTATGGAGAAGATCAGATTGAGCTTCAAAATCTTACAGGCGGTATGCAGTTCAATAATAACGACCTCGCGTTAAGCAACGTCTCGGGTAAATTGGGGAACAGCGATTTTCTACTCAATGGATTTTTTAAAAACATAATAACGTTTTTGCTTTTTGAAAACCAACCGATCGGGATAGAAACTGATTTGAAGTCCAACTTTTTAGATGTCGACCAGCTTTTTGCGCTCGGATTTGAAAAGCCCGAAGGGAGACGCGGCGCGTAAAAAACCTGAGTACGAATTTAAAATCTCGAGAAATATCAACCTTAATTTTAATTGTGATGTAAAAGCTTTGCGATACAAGCGGTTTCATGCCACCGAGCTTAAAGGCGATTTGCTGGTAAAAAATGAAATGGCGGTGTCGCGCAATATTAAGTTTAATTCAATGGGAGGGGATATGACATTCTCGGGGATCGTCGACGCAAAAAATAACAAAGCTATTGATGTTGTAAGTACTTTTAAGCTGAATGGTATTTATGCGGATAGCGTTTTTTATGTCTTCGAAAATTTCGATCAGAGTTTTATCGTGGATAAACATCTCAAGGGGCAAGCGTATGCGGATGTTTCTTTGGAGTTCACATTAAATCAAAACCTTCGACTTTACCAGGAAACACTTGTGAGTGACATCAGCACTTACATAAAAAATGGCGAGCTCAACAATTTCGAGCCGATGAAAAAATTGAATAAATATCTGAATGATGAAGGATTGAGCAAACTTCGTTTTTCAGATATCAAAAATGATATCCACATTGAAAATAAAACCGTTTACATGCCCCAGATGGAGGTTCGCACCAATGTTACTTCAATCAAAGTAAGCGGCACGCATACATTTGACCAACGCATAGACTACCGTATCATTGCCCCGCTTCGCAACAATAAAAATATCAATTACGTCGAAGCCAAAGAAGCGTTGGAGGATGATGGATCCGGTCAAAGCAAATTGTTTTTAAAGATTACCGGTACGACGGACAACTACAACGTTTCTTATGATACAGAATCCGTAAAAAAGAAGATTGTCAGCGATTTGAAAAAAGAAGTTCATGGAACTCAAAGAGGCTTTTAAGAATAAAGGAACGAAGGAGAAAAAAGAGGTAGAGCTTGAGCAAGATGAATATTTCGATTGGTAAGATTTGCAGCCAATCGATTTTTGAATTTTCCCGTCAATTAATTTTTTTTCATCCTGTGCATCCGCGAATTCCATAACGCTTCTTTGCGGATGGCATCGTGAATACTTGCATTTACTTCATAGCCTACCAAGAGTACAATCGTTATAAGCTGAATCCAGACCATGAGGGCAATCAACACCCCGATGGAACCATATATTTTGTTATAGGTTCCGAAGTTTGTTACATAATAAGAAAACCCATAGGATACAGCGAGGCATAGGAGGGTCGCAAGCAATGAGCCAACGGAAAAAAATTTCCAATTATAATGTATCGCCGGCCCGAAGTAATAGGTGAAGGATATGGCCAGGAAAAATGCGATAAAGATCGTAATGAAGCGGAGAATGAAAAGCAAAGTTACCGTGAAGGAACTTATGTTGATCCAGTCAAACGCGGGAAGGTTCGACATAATAGCCTCCAATATAAACTGACCCACAATCAGAAGAATGATAGCCAGGAAGAGCACAAAGGTCATGTTGAAGGTAAGCCCTGTGGCGATCAGCCGCGTTTTTAAACCTCCACGATTTTCAATGGTGCGATAGACGGCATTGAATGCGCGCATGAGCGCCATCATCCCATTGGTCGAAAGGTAGATGGAAAAAAGAAAACCCAATGAGAGCAGTCCACCACGTTGATTATTGATGATGTCGTGGACAGTCGTAGAAACCACCTCGAACATGCTCGGCGGAATCTGTTGTCCCATAAATTCCATAATGCTTTCCGTGTTAATCTCCGGGAAAAATTCGGTTACATAAGGTATCAGGGTAAACAAGAAGATCACAGCTGGAAATATGGCCAGGATAAAATTAAAGGCCACACCATTAGCGCGGTCCAGGATATCGTCGTTTAGTAAATTCCGAAGAAAAATTTTTATGATCTTGTACAGCGATACATTCTCGTATTTCTCAAAGCGCACTTTTTTTAGCCAGTTGATGAGTAGCCAGCCCGGACTCCATTGCAATATGAGGCGCTTGTATTTGTATTTCATTTGAAAAAGGGCTCCAGAACTTTTTCCATAGCTTCTGGCGGCCGGCAAGGTTTGGACGATTGTTTGTCGACAAACACCAATAAAGTTTCACCGATGTTTATGAGTTTATTTTCTTCGTTATAGATTTCGTACTCAAACTTAATCCGAATACCGGGCTTTTGCCGAATGGTGCAGACAATACGGAGTAGTTCGTCGTAACGGCCGGGAGCAATAAATTTTGATTTGTTTTCCAACACAGGCATAATGATGCCCTTTGCTTCAATGGATTTGTAAGTCAGTCCCAGCTGGCGTAAACTTTCAACGCGAGCCACCTCATAATACATGGCATAAAATCCGTAGTACACATACCCCATCTGATCCGTTTCGCCATAGCGTACCCTAACCGTTGTTTCAGAAGTATACATTTAAGTTAACGTTTTTTTAAAGCTGCACCTTTTCGTTGCTCAATCGTAAGCGCTCTTTGGTAACGAATGGCATTGTTCATGTGTTCCTTGTAATCGCTGGTAAAATTATGGCGTCCCGAAAAATCTTCCTTTGCACACATATAGAGATAATCACTCGGCTTGAAGTCTAAAACTGCTTCAAGGGAATTGATCTCGGGCATGTTTATCGGCCCCGGAGGCAGCCCTGCATATTTATAGGTATTATAAGGCGAATCTATTTCTTTGTGGACGTTCAAAATGCGTTTTAAAGTGAAATCACCGACGGCAAACACCAGCGTTGGATCCGCCTGAAGGGGGATTCCTTGTTTTAGTCGGTTCATGTAGAGGCCTGCAATGGTGGGGGCTTCATCCTCGCGTACGGATTCAGCTTGAACAATGGAAGCCAGGATTGAAACTTCGGTGGGCGTCAATCCTATTTTTTTTGCTTTCGCTTTGCGCTCGTCAGTCCAGAAGTTTTCATATTCCTGATACATTCTTTTAACCAGCGCCTCGGGAACAATATTGTAGTAAACCTGGTAGGTATTGGGAATAAACATCACCAGGATATTTTCTTTATTCAAACCATAAGAATTCGTCATCGCAAACTGAACAACTGCGGCTTCAAATTCCTGCGGCGTCATCCCCAGATTTCTGGTAATTTTTTCGGCAAGTTCGGGTATCAACCGTACATTATTAAAAGTTATCCGAACCGGTTCCTGTGCGCCTGATTTTAGCAACTGAATGGCGCGGAGGTTGCTCATGTTTCGTTTTAACAGGTAGCGTCCGGGTTTTATTTGTTCGTCATAATTCATCAGCTTAGCTAAAAAGCTGAACGAAATCAAATCCTGCACAAACTCGCCGTCGTGCAGTTCCTGTTGAACATCTTTAAATGTATTCCCTTCTTTAACCAGCAAAAGTCTGTCATCCTGGTCGACCAAGATATTCGGTGTGTAAACCATTTGATAGGCATAAAAGGAAAATGATATCCCTAAAACAGAAATAACCAGAAAGAAAATCAAACGTTTATTGAACTTCATAAGCTGACACTTAGACTTCAAAAATAATAAAAACATACTTAGTTGATCGTTATCGTCATCATGGACCCGCCTAAAATGACATTCTTAGCCATGGATCGTTGTATAACCTGATCGCGTAATTTCATTTGATAACAATCATCTTTAACTTTAGACTTCCAAATGACCGCTGAACTATTAAGAATTCATCCCTTAAATCCTGAAGGTAGGAAGATCCAACGTACCATAGAGATTTTAAAACGCGGTGGAATTATTATTTATCCCACCGACACCATTTACGGAATTGGTTGTGATTTGATGAACCGGAAAGCTATCGAACGGCTTTGCCATGTGATGGATATTAAACCACACAAACTTGATTTGTCCTTTATCTGCAATGACTTAAGTCATATTTCCGAGTATGTCAAACGTATCGACACACCCGTTTTTAAAATTCTGAAAAAAGCCCTGCCTGGACCCTATACTTTTATCTTAGAATCCAGCAGTAAAGTGCCACGAATCTTAAACGTAAATAAAAAAACGGTGGGGATTAGAATCCCCGATCATGCTATTCCAAGGTCTATCGTGGAACAACTTGGCAATCCTTTAATCACTTCATCGATAAAGGACGACGATATTATTAAAGAGTACACGACAGATCCTGAAGAAATCTATGAAGACTTTAAGCATTCCGTTGACTTGGTGATCGATGGCGGACCGGGAAATAATATTCCATCGAGTGTAATTGATTGCACTGGTGATCAGATTGTCGTTGTTCGCGAGGGACTGGGAAGCGTGGACCAGTTCATTTAAAGCAGTGAAAATAATCGGGAAGTATTTTTTGTTGCGTTGTGAAACCTACGGGGATATTCTATTTTTGTTGGCAATTTAAAGCAGTTCTTTATCATGCTTAACAGAAGAAGCCTTCGGATTAAAGTGATGCAAAGTTTATTCGCGCTTCAGCAGTGCAAGGACGCGAACTACGAATTGTGCCTGGAAAAAATAAGTGAAATGTTTTCACCGGATTTAAATTCCATGGAAGTTCAGAATAAGCCAGAACTCACCACCCAGAAGAAACAGGCCCTTCAGCTATTCAAAGAGGCATTTGCCAACGAAGAAACTTCCATCGATCATAAAGATGTCAAAATGAAAAAGGCGGTAAACGATTGTTTGAATTTCTATCACAATCAAAATAAAAAGGATTCAGCATTCTTTGCCAAAAACCTGGTGAGTGAAGTGGAGAAAATTTATGACCGCTACATCGCTGTCCTTTGGTTAGCAGTTGAGTTTTTGGAGTTGGCAGAATCAGATAAGAAAGTAAGCCACAAAAACTTTGCTCAAAATGGTTGGATCAATGCGCTGCGCGATAGTCCAGAAATGAAGAAGGAGCTGAAAAAAATTGGCAGGCACTGGGGTGATAAAATGGATCGCGTGAGGGTATGGTTCCGTGATGTGATTCGACAGGATACGGAGTACCTACACTACCTAGACAAAAAAAATCCATCGCTGGAGGATCAAAAACGATTTGCTAATCACTTATTTAAAAAGGTTATCCTGGGCAAAACCGTGATCAATGAGTATTTTGAGGAAGAAGTTCAGCGATGGGCAGAAGACAAGGAGATCGTAAAAGGACTCGTGGAAAAAACAGTAAAATCATTTGATCCTGAAGCCAAAACGCCACTTACCCTGCATACCCTTTCGGTCAATTGGGAGGATGACAAGGATTTCATAGAAAGGCTTTATAGCAAAGGTTCTCAGCTGGACGCGAAATATAAATCGCTTATCGCTAACAATACCCGAAATTGGGAAGTAGACAGGCTGCCACTGACCGACCGTATAATTTTAGAAATGGCGATCGCCGAGCTGATCATTTTTCCAAATATACCGGTAAAAGTGTCAATCAATGAATACATCGAGCTTGCGAAAAATTACAGCACACCCAAAAGCCGTCAGTTTATCAATGGTATTTTGGATGTTATGTCAAAGGAATTGAAAAGTGCCGGTGACGTGAAAAAGAGCGGTCGGGGCCTAATCGATAACAAATAGCGGTCTGGCGGGATCGGAAAAATTTTTTCCAGCCTACACTTATCGGTATAAATCATGCGATAAAAGAGCATAATGCCTTCCATCCTTACATGATTTGTTAAAAATTGTTAAAATTTTGAATTTGCAATCAGACTCTAATTAATTTTAAAAGTTTATGAGCAAAAAAAGCGGAAATGCAATGATGGCGTTCCTTTTCGGGGCGGCAGCGGGTGCTGTACTTGGAATTCTATACGCACCAGATAAAGGAACCAACACGCGCGAAAAGCTGTCATTTCAACTGGACAAGTACCGCAAGATGTTGGAAAATTTGATCGATGATTTTGTTTCAGGAAAAGAAACACCGCTTGACAAGTGAGGCAAAATCGCAAGGCCAAAAAGTGGTGGATGAAGCTAAGAACAAAGCCGAACGGCTTGCTCGAAGATGTTGACGAATTGCTGGAACAGATTCGGGGAAAAAAAGGTTAATGGAGTACTTAAACTTGAACCGATAAATTGGAGTAATGAATATGAAACAGAAACGTTTTGAAATCCTTTGTATTTTTTGGGCTGCTGGTCCTGTTAGCGACTGCCTGCAAAGATCGCGATGCTGAGAAAAAAATCGCGCAATTGGAAAGCCGCCTGGCAGAGCTTGAAGGTAAGAAATCACCTGACCCAGCAACAGCCGCTCCACGCCTGTTGCGACTGCGCCAGAAGACAAAACCTGAAGGTCCACTTCCAGCCATGGAGTTTGCTACAATCGATCATGACTTCGGCACCATCAACGAAGGTGAAATAGTGGAGCATACCTATTCATTCAAAAATACCGGTGCAGCGCCGTTGATCATTCAAAGCGCCCAGGGTTCTTGCGGATGTACTGTTCCGGATTGGACCAAAGAGCCAATTCCAGTTGGAGGTACCGGTTTTGTGAAAGCTAAGTTTGATACCAACGGAAAAACCAATGCCCAGAACAAAACTGTAACGGTAACTGCAAACACCTGGCCCAAACAAACCGTATTGCGATTTAAGGCAATGGTATTGCCTAAAGCGACTTCTACAGAAGGTCCCGTAAAGAAATAGATTAAATTTTTTTAAGATATACATCCCAATCCTCCGCAAGGTGGATTGGGATGTTTGTTTTAATTGAGATAACTTTGACCCCTTAAAAATATTAAATTTATGTACGGCATTTTGCTACAAGCCCAACAACAATCAAACCCGATTTTTCAATATGTAATTTTTGGGGGGATCATTCTCGTGTTTTACTTCTTTATGATTCGCCCTCAACAGAAGAAGGCAAAAGATCAAAAGAAGTTTATCGAGGAGATCAAAAAAGGTGACTATGTTATTACCATCGGCGGGGCCCATGGACATGTTGCTGAACTGGATGGCGATACGTTTATTCTGGAAGTGGAAAAAGGTGGAAGAATTCGTTTCAACAAATCAGCGATTTCACTGGAGGCTACAAAAGCTGCCAATAAGAAATAACGATGCCGCTGGCCAAAACCTAGAGCCATACAATATGTAATGAGCTTTATTCAGTCCATATTCAACCTGCTGAGGTTTAACAGTAGAAATTGGAAGGCCGTAGGCCTCTGCATCTTTGCAGCTACGGTCTTTTGGTTTTTTAATGCCCTGAATAAAAACTATACGACCAACATTAATCTTCCATTGGTCTTTGACTTTGACCATGAGCAATACATCCCCATCAGGCCGCTCCCTGAAGTCGTTCGTTTTAACGTCACAGGAATAGGCTGGAATTTGTTTCGAAGAAGCGTTGGATTAAAAGTCTCCTCCTTTGGTTGTTCCTTTACCACAACCTAGCGAAGTAAAAAAAATTGTTGGAAGTACATTGCCTGCCTTGGTATCAAATCAGCCGGAGGGTTTTGCAATTAATTTTGTGCTAACGGATACCCTGCATGTGGCGATTGCACGCAAGAAACAAAAGGTGATAAAGTTACGAGTAGATATACCAACGTTGCTTGTTGAAAAAAGGATATGGTTTGGTGAGCGATATAAAAATTATGCCTGACTCCGTGTCAATTGAAGGTCCGGCAGAATTGATAGACAGTTTGCCCGAAGTATCTGGATTTGAAGTTAGATGATCGGAATATCGATGATGATTTCGCCGAGAACATTGAAGTAAAATTTTTGAACGACGAACTTATTAAACGCAATCCTCCAACGGTGCTGGTAACATTTCAGGTTGATCGATATGTGGAGATTGAAAATTCAATTCCACTTGAAATTGCGAATCCGCCAAAAAATTCATGGCCGGTTATAGAAGGAAAAAAACTAGAATGTACAGTAGCGATACCGGAATCTGCACAGAATACGTTTGCGCCCGATTCGATGAAGGCTGTTGTCGATCTTGAAAACGTAACAAAAGGGCAAAAGAAATTATTACCGATCATTGTTGGCCTTCCTCCCTATTCGCGCATAATTAAGTTGGATTCGATATCCATAAAATTTTAAATCGGTTGAAAACACCACTCCAAATTGGAATCACCGGCGGCATAGGATCCGGGAAAAGTTTGGTATGCAAAATCTTTCAATGCTTAGGCATATCGGTATATGATGCCGATAGCCATGCGAAAGAATTAATGACCACCGATGGAATACTGGTATCTGAGATCAAGAAAGAATTCGGAGAATTGTCTTATAACGTAGATGGAAGCTTGAATCGCGCGTATTTAGGTAATACAGTTTTTAATGATTCAGAAAGACTAAAGACGTTAAATGCGCTGGTTCATCCCAGGGTAGGTTTAGACTACAGGCAATGGGTGGAACAGCGGAAAGATCAACCTTACGTATTGAAGGAAGCGGCCTTGCTTTTTGAGGCAAATTCTCATCAATCAATGGATAAGGTTATTGTTGTTCATGCAAATGAAGCGCTGCGGGTTCGACGTGTTCTAAAGCGAGACCACCACCGAACAGCCGAACAAGTCTTAGCCATTATAGAAAATCAAATGCCGGAGGAGGAGAAATTGAAAAGAGCTGATTTTATGATTCGAAATGATGAGACTGTACTTTTGATCCCCCAGGTGTTGGCCTTGCACCATCGCTTTATTTCAATGCATTCGTTGTAAATCAGAACCGGATCAGCAGGAGGTTGTTAATTAAAAGCCTAGGAATTTCAATATGTATAAATCAATTCGAATTGTTGTATTACTAACGGTAACTGTATTTTTGATTGGATCTTGCAACGATAAGAAACCACAACAGCGGGCGGGAGGAGCCGGAAGGCAACAAGGGCCTATTCCCGTCGATGGTTTTATTGTGTCGGAAAGGACCATCAGCGAAAATATAGAAGTTCCAGGATCCCTGCTTCCTTTTGAAGAAACGCAAATACGCGCTGAGGTTGGAGGTCGCATTGTACAACTGAACATTAACGAAGGATCTGAAGTTGCAAAAGGGAACGCTATTGGTTAAATTATTTGACAAAGATTTACAGGCGCAGTTAAGAAAGCTCGAAGTACAACTAAAAATCAAAGAAAAATCGGAGGAAAGAAGCAGCGAGTTATTGAAGATACAAGGGATCAGTCAACAGGATTACGATTTGAGTGCTTTGGATGTGGAGAATTTACGGGCAGATATTGAATCAACACAAATAGCGATTTCAAAAACTGAAATCCGTGCGCCTTATTCTGGACGCGTTGGCTTGCGCAACGTCAGCCTTGGAGCTTATATAGCTCCGAATGATATTATAACCATCATTCGGCAAGTGGATAAACTAAAGCTAGAGTTTTCTATCCCTGAAAAATATGCCAGGGAAATAACCCCTGGTTACATTATAAGCTTCCAGGTAGATGGTGGTAAGCAGATACCACAAAGCCAAGGTAATGGCGACTGAAAATAGCGTGGATCAGAATACGCGGACGCTTAAAGTTAGAGGGGTTGTGGAGGAAAAACATCCAGAACTTATCCCAGGAGTTTTTGCGAAGGTAAATTTGCAACTGGGTAAAAATGACAAGGCTCTCATGGTGCCTACCCAGTCCGTTATACCCACATCCAGAAACAAACAAGTGATCGTTGTACGAAGGGATAGCGTTCTGTATTCAGTTGTCGAAACTGGAACAAGGGATTCAGCTTTTGTTCACATCACGAGTGGGCTAAAGGTAGGTGATACAGTTGTCACGACTGGACTCATGGCGATACGACCAAATTCGAAAGTCAAAGTTACGCGTGTCGCCGACAGGAAATAATGAAGACTTAAATTAAGCGGTTATGAATATTTCAGAACTAAGTTTAAGACGGCCGATACTTGCCTTTGTCATGAACATCATGATTGTGTTGTTCGGAGTAATCGGCTATAAGTTTCTGGGTATACGGGATTATCCGGCAATCGATCCTCCTAACGTTAATGTTCGTACATCTTATTCCGGAGCGAATGCTGATATCATTGAGTCGCAAATTACTGAACCTCTTGAAAAATCTATCAATGGAATTGCAGGTATAAAAAATATCACCTCATTGTCGAGTGTTGGGACCAGCAATATTAACATTGAGTTTGAACTGGGTATAGACCTGGAGGCCGCAGCCAATGATGTAAGGGATAAAGTTTCCCAGGCGGTCCGTCAATTACCGCAGGACCTTACCAGCCCGCCCGTCGTGTCGAAAGCCGATGCCAACGCTGATGCTATACTTTCGATGACAGTACAAAGCAACACCAGGAATGCCCTTCAGTTAACAGACTATGCCACCAATACCCTGGTCGAACGATGCAAACCATTCCAGGTGTTAGCAGTATTCAGGTATGGGGTGAACGAAAGTATGCCATGCGGATTTGGCTTGATCCAGGCAAACTGAGTGCTTATAGCCTTACCCCGCTTGATATACAAACTGCTTTGAACAGGGAAAACGTAGAACTTCCTTCTGGCAAGATTGCCGGAAATACCACCGAATTAACGGTGCGAACTTTTGGCCGACTTTATACAGAAGAGGATTTTGAAAATGTAATTATCAAATCCGGCGCTCAAGGCGACATCAGGTTAAAGAACGTGGGCGAAGCGATCCTTGGACCTGAGAATGAGGAATCACAGGGCCGCGAAAGCAATGTTACAATGGTGGCACTAGGGCTCATACCACTACCAGGGGCCAACTATGTTGAGATCGCTAACGAGTTTTATAAACGGTTAGAACAAATCGAAAAGGATGTACCGGAAGATATAAACCTTAAAATCCTGATGGATCAAACCGTGTTCATCAAGCGCGCCATCAGCGAAGTGGAAGAAACACTCCTCATTTCGATCATCCTTGTGGTGCTTATTATTTATTTCTTTTTTCGAGACATGGTCATTGCTATTCGTCCACTGATAGATATTCCGGTTTCTTTGGTAGCCACTTTCTTCATTATGTATTTGTGCGGCTTCTCGATCAACGTACTAACGATGTTGGGTATCGTTCTGGCCACCGGCTTGGTCGTGGACGACGGTATTGTTGTTACGGAAAATATTTATAAGAAACTGGAAGGCGGGATGAATAAATACGAGGCTGCCAAAGAAGGTTCAAAGGAAATTTTCTTTGCTGTTATTTCAACATCCATTACCCTGGCCGTTGTGTTTCTTCCGATACTTTTCCTGGAAGGATTTGTTGGTAGACTGTTCAGGGAATTTGGTATTGTGGTGGCGGGCGCCGTATTGGTATCCTGTTTTGTTTCGTTAACGCTGACGCCGGTATTGAGCGTTAAACTAACCCGCAGCAAACACGAGCATTCCTGGTTTTACCGGAAGACCGAGCCATTCTTCAGCGGAATGGAAAACGGATATCGCAGGTGGCTTGCGGGTTTTATGAAAGTTCGCTGGTTATCATTTATTATAATAGCCCTTTGCCTTGCATCAGCATATTTTATTGGCACTAATCTTCAATCAGAACTGGCGCCCATGGAAGATAGAAATCAATTCCGTCTCCAACTTACGGCCGTTGAAGGGACGTCCTTTGATTACATGGATCAATACGTTCAGAAGATGGTTACATTCGTGCAAGATTCGATCCCTGAAGCTAAAACGGCATTTTCTGTTACAGCGCCCGGTTTTGCGGGGGCGGGATCCGTCAATATGGGTTTTGTACGCGTAACCTTAACCGATCCAAACGAGCGAGACCGGTCACAACAGGAAATTGTAGATATGGTGAGCAGAAATCTGAGCCGTTTTCCCGAAGGGCGGGCATTTCCGATTCAGGAACAAACAATTTCCGTTAATCGAAGAGGTGGACTGCCCGTTCAATTTGTGATTCAGCATAATAATTTTGAAAAATTAAAGGAGGTGCTCCCGAAGTTTTTAGAGGCTGCTAATGCCAATCCCGTTCTGCAGGGCGTGGATTTCGATTTGAAATTCAATAAACCTGAACTGAGAGTTCAAATTAACAGACTAAAAGCTGCTCAGCTTGGTGTATCGGTTCAAGATATAGCCCAAACGTTGCAGCTTGCTTATAGTAATCTTCGTTTTGGATACTTTACAAGGGATGGAAAACAATATCAGGTGATGGGGCAAGTAACCAGGGTAGACCGGGATGATCCCGATGATCTCAAGAATTTGTACGTCAGGACAAATTCAGGACAACTTATTTCCCTCGACAATGTCGTGTCGGTTGAAGAGTCGACAACACCGCCTACGTTATATCACTTTAATCGTTACAAGTCTGCCACCATTTCAGCAGGCCTTGCGCCGGGCAAGACCGTTGGCGATGGCATAAAAGCCATGGAAGAGATCAAGGCACAGGTCCTGGATGATACTTTTACGACATCATTAACAGGTACTTCACGCGACCTTTCCGAAAGTTCAAGCAATACATCGTTTGCCTTTTTATTGGCACTCGTTTTAATTTATCTGATCCTTGCAGCTCAGTTTGAAAGCTTCGTTGATCCATTGACGATAATGTTTACAGTACCGCTTGCGATCGCAGGAGCCATTCTTGCGCTGTCTCTTTTCGGCCAGACCATTAACATCTTCTCACAGATTGGTATGATTATGCTGATCGGACTGGTAACAAAAAATGGAATTCTTATCGTTGAGTTTGCAAATCAAAAAAGAGAAGAAGGTCTTTCCAGAATGGAAGCGGTGCTGGAAGCTTCCCGCCTTCGTCTTCGTCCGATATTAATGACGAGCTTGGCGATGGCCTTGGGCTCGTTGCCTCTTGCATTGTCAATCGGCGCTGCTTCTTCCAGCCGGCAACCCCTGGGAATTGTTATTGTTGGTGGAGTTTTATTCTCGTTGGTGCTTACTTTATTTGTAATTCCAGCGATGTATTCATACTTATCACGTCAGCGCAAGCATATAGAATTTGATGTCAAAGCTCCAGAGCAAAAGGAATTGGTGTATGAGATTTAGTTTTTTCGGCGTATTGCTGATTTTATTTTACAATACTTCAACGGCTCAGGAAAAAATTTCCATTGAACAAGTTGTCGCCCTGGCATTAGAGCGAAACTATGATATCAAACTTTCGCAAAATGCTTTGGTGGCGGCCTCTACCGACGATAAATATGCGCCAGGTGCATTCCTTCCCACGCTCAACGCTACCGGTACGCGTGTGTGGAACAACAACAATCAAAAACAAGAATTGGCAAACGGTGATGACGTAGAGCGAAATGGGGTTGAATCCAATCTTTTGACCGGCTCCGCTCCAGCTGCAATGGATGCTTTTTGATGGAACGCGAATGTTTGCTACGCGGGAGAGAATTTCGCAAATCGAGCAGCAGGGCGAGTTGTTTGTGAAGGAACAAATGGTGAATACCATTGCCCAGGTCATTACCAATTACCACAACATTGTCAGACAAAAACAACAGCTAAAAGCAATTCGGGAACAAATGGGTGTGAGTGAGGAACGCGTAAAACTAGCGAGCCGCCGATTGGAAGTAGGCACCGGAGGAAAACCGGAATTGCTTCAGGCGAAGGTTGATTTAAATGCTCAACGCACCGATGTGCTAGTGCAGCAAACGCTCATCGCGCAACTAAAGGATCAATTGAATGGATTAGTGGATATGCAGTTGCCGCCCTCTTATGACGTGGCAGACACCATTATAATTAATCTTGATCTTAAATTGGATGATATTTCTTCCGACATCGAAAATAGGAATTACACACTGCTTTCAGCAAAAAAAGAAATTGACATCGCCAACCTGGTCTTGCGTGAACGGAAAGGTGAACGCTATCCCTTCCTTTATTTTAATTCCGCCCTTAATTATTCAAAAAGGGAAACCTCATTTGCCATCAATAACTTTACGCCGCTTTTTGATCAGAACAGAGGATATAACTATGGCTTCTCACTTCAATTTCCAATATTGAGTGGTTTTAATAATCGAAGATTAATACAGCAAGCCAGGATCTCCTCCGACCGGCAAACGCTATTGTATCAACAGCAAAAGGTCGATATTGATGTGCGCCTTCGAAATGCATTTGTGAATTATGTTAATGCTAAAGAAGTGCTGGTCATTGAAGAAGAAAACATTCTTTTGGCCAAAGAAAATCTGGCGATCACGCTGGAAATTTTCAAACGGGGTTTGACTACGTTCATCGAATTGCGTACGGCTCAGCAAAGTCTCGCAGATGCATACGACAGAGTAATCAACGCTCGTTTTCTCGCTAAGGTAGCTGAAACAGAACTCCTGCGTTTAAACAGCGGTCTCCTTCAAGCGGCACCTCCAACTTTAAGATAATTTTTTATTCCTGCCGTAATATTTTACGCGACCGTGTATCTTACTGTTATGATTCAGGAAATACACGATGCGGCCGAATATCTTAAATCAAACGGAGTTGACAAACCGGAGATCGGAGTGATCCTTGGTACGGGACTAGGCAGTTTATTTATTCAGCAGATGCAGCAACGCGATCGCTCATTGACTACAAGGATATTCCACATTTCCCACCTTCAACGATAGAATTTCACAAGGGGAAATTATTGTACGGCGATATTGGCGGAAAAAAAATTCTGGCTATGCAAGGCAGATATCATTACTATGAAGGATACACCATGCAAAAGATTACGTTACCCGTTCGGGTAATGAAAGCCGTTGGGAGTAAAATACTTGCTTATTTCGAACGCCTCAGGGAATATGAATTTAAATTGGAGCAAGGGCGAATTGATGTTAATTGATGATCATATCAATTTGCAGCCGGACAATCCTTTGAGAGGTGCGAATGACGATAGTCTTGGTCCCCGGTTTCCAGACATGAGTCAACCCTATTCAAAAAGTTTGAACGAAAAATTGATAGGTATTGCCAAAAGCAAGGACATAAAACTTAACGTGGGTGTCTATGCTTGTGTAACGGGTCCCAATCTTGAAACGCGTGCTGAATACCGATACCTTCGACGCATTGGTGCTGATGCAGTGGGAATGAGCACTGTGCCGGAGGTGATCGTCGCGAATCATGCAAATCTTCCTTGTTGTGCCATCTCTGTCCTAACCGATGACTGTGATCCTGATAATTTACAACCGGCAAACATTGACGAAATAATTGCGATCGCTGGGAAGGCGGAGAATAAATTAGCCGAGCTGTACGTTGAGTTAATTCGTATGCTGTAAGCGTTTTGTATTTTCAAATATCATTTTAACTGCATTTCTTTTATGAAGAATTTATCCGGCGCCGTATTAATAATTTCATTGATAGGTTCGATAACCCTTTACGCCCAAAAAAATAAATCCTTGCAAGTCAGTTCTCCAAATGGAGTGATAACCGTGAATATTGAGGCCGGAAATAAATTGGAATGGTCAATAAAACACAAGGGGCAGGTAATTCTTGCGCCTTCGGCCATTGGACTTCAACTGGAAAACGGCGAAGTTCTTGGTGACGATCCAAAAGTTACGTCGTCAAAAATGGAAAAAGTAAAGAAAGAGATTACAGCCATCAATTATAAGAAAGCCACGATTCCTGACGAATACAACCAACTGACTATACGATTGAAAGGGGATTTTGGTGTTCTCTTTCGTGCCTACAATGATGGCGTTGCCTATCGCATATTCACTTCCAGAAAAGAAGATCTTATTGTTAAAAATGAAGCCGTGAATTTCAATTTTGCCGAGGATCATAAAGCGTTTATCCCATTCGTTAGGGACCTGCGCGGTTCGGAAATCTATGTCAATTCTTTTGAAGCGCTGTATAAGGAAACCAATATTTCTAAGATCAACAAAGATACGCTGGGTTTCCTGCCACTGCTTGTGGATATCGGTGACGGAAAAAAAGCTGTGATACTGGAAGCAGATGTCGAAAATTATCCTGGAATGTTTGTCAACGTCAACCAGGAAACAAGGAGGGGACTGGTGGGGGAATTTGCTCCGTTTCCATTGGAAGAAAAACAAGGCGGCTTCAACATGTTAAACCTCATGGTCACGAAGCGGGCCGACTACATTGCTAAAACCAGGGGGACCCGTAGCTTTCCCTGGCGAGCTATTGTGATCAGTCAAAATGATAAAGAACTTCTTAACAATGATATTGTCCAAAAGCTGGCGGCTCCCCCGCGCATTGCCGATGTTTCCTGGATCAAACCTGGAAAGGTGGCGTGGGACTGGTGGAATAATTGGAATATTTCGCACGTTGATTTTCGAGCAGGTATTAATACGCCTACATACAAGTACTACATTGACTTTGCGGCGGCAAATAAAATTGAATATATCGTGATGGACGAAGGTTGGTCGGTGAGTACGGACATGACCAAGGTTTCCCCGAAGATTGACCTCGAGGAAATTGTGGAGTATGGAAAGAAAAAAGGAGTGGGCGTTATCCTTTGGGCTACCTGGTATGCGCTGATACAACAAATGGATGATGTATTTGAAAAGTATTCCAAAATGGGCGTCAAAGGATTTAAGATAGACTTCTTCGACCGTGACGATCAAAAGGCAATTGCTTCAACCTATGAGATCGCGGAGAAGGCGGCGAAATACAAATTAATGGTCGATCTGCATGGTATTTATAAGCCGACGGGTCTTCAGCGCACCTACCCAAATGTGGTAGGATTTGAAGGCGTTAAGGGAATGGAGAATACCAAGTGGGCGCGGGATGATGTGCCTCGTTATGATGTTTCCATTCCATTCATTCGCATGGTAGCCGGTCCGATGGACTATACTCCTGGCGCTATGAAGAATGCCAACCGCGCGAACTTTCGTTCCATAAACGCGTCTCCCATGAGCCAGGGAACGCGTTGTCACCAGCTGGCAATGTATGTGATTTTCGAAGAGCCCATTAAAATGCTTTCCGATAACCCGACGATTTACATGAAGGAACAGGAATGTACTGACTTCATCGCCCGAATTCCAACAACCTTTGATGAGACCGTAGCGATGGATGGAAAGGTTGGAGAATACGCCGTTATTGCCAGGAGAAAGGCGGATACCTGGTACGTTGGAGCCATGAGCAATTGGGATGCGCGCGAATTAACTCTGGATTTTTCATTTCTGCCGAAAGGAAATTACGAGGTAGAATATTTCAAGGATGGCTATCAATGCCGATCGTGAGGCAACAGACTATAAAAAGGAAGTAATCAAAATTGATTCAGGCGATAAGATAAAAATTCAACTTGCGACAGGAGGGGGTTGGGCCGCGATCTTAACCAAACAATAACATTTTAGCGAATATTTGAAAGCTAATAAAACTAAAGGAAGATACCTTAGAACGCCACATAACCAGTCTACGGCTTATGCTGTTAGCATTGAAGCGGAATCCCATTGAGGATAACCGTTTTACTTTCTAACCATGGATTCATATTTTCTTCTCATTACGCTCATTGGCATCGCTGCGCTGGGCATGGCTTGGATGCCACATTTCACCGAACGGACCAACATTTCATATGCCATTGTGTATGTAATGGGTGGGGCAATATTATATAGCGTAACGGACGCTTTACCTTTTCCGAATCCTCTACAGGAACGTAAAACTACATTGAGGCTATCGGAATTAGTGGTCATTATTTCACTGATGGGTACGGGGCTGAAGATTGACCAGCCGTTTTCATTTCGTACATGGAAGGTGCCGTTCAGGTTAGTTACGGTGACGATGGTGTTAAGCATTGGAGCAGTGACGTTATTGAGTATGTGGATGTTTGGGATTGACCTCGCTGCTGCGCTATTGTTGGGGGCTGTTCTGGCTCCTACTGACCCCGTACTCGCCTCTGATGTTCAAGTGGGCCCACCGTTAGAGCAAAACAATGACAATGTACGTTTTTCCCTTACTGCAGAAGCGGGTATGAATGACGGCATGGCATTTCCTTTTACATGGTTTGCCATTGCAGTCGGATTAACATCGACAGAAGGGTTTGCCTTTCAGGACTGGTTCTTAAAAGACTTCTTATTTAAAATTGGAGTGGGATTGGCATGTGGGTATGCGATAGGGAAAGCGTTAGCCTATGCTGTATTCAAAGTTTCAAAGGAAAAGGAAATATTTATTCGTGATGGTTTTGTGGCGATCTGTGCTACACTTGTAACGTACGGGATAACCGAAATACTGCATGGCTATGGCTTTATTGCTGTGTTTGTTGCAGCGCTGTCCATTCGGAATTATGAATTGAATCATGACTATCATCGAAAACTTCATTCTTTTACTGATCAGATTGAGCGCATCTTACTTGCCATCGTATTAATATTGTTCGGCGGCGCACTTGTTCATGGAGTTCGTGAAAATATATCGTGGATCTTAGTGCTTTTTGCATTGGTCTGTATTTTTGTCGTACGCCCGCTTACGGCGTGGTTATCACTATATTCAGCGGGCCTTCATATTAAAGAAAGACTTGCGATCAGTTTTTTCGGAATTAAGGGAATAGGTTCCTTTTTCTATCTCGCTTTTGCGCTCCAGGAGGTGACATTTGCTGAAGAAAAGCAGCTATGGTCAATTGTCTCCTGCGTGGTCTTGTTCTCCATTATTATCCACGGTGCTACAGCAACCTATGCCATGAAACGTTTGGCAGATCAGTTTTTTAAGCCCAACAAATAAAAGGGGCTGACCCGATAAAAATAATAATTCAATTGTCAGGGTCCCACCTGTCGTGGATAGATTCTGGCGTGTCTTGGCGTGTCTCAAAACCATTACAATCAATGATCACATCCAATCCCGCCGTTCTCCCGAATTCCAACAACCTTTGACGAGACCGTCGCTATGGATGGAAAGGTTGGAGAATACGCCGTTATTGCCAGGAGAAAGGCGGATACCTGGTACGTTGGAGCGATGGGTAATTGGGATGCCCGCGAATTAACCCTGGATTTTTCATTTCTGCCGAAAGGAAATTACGAGGTAGAATATTTCAAGGATGGTATCAATGCCGATCGCGAGGCAACCGACTATAAAAAAGAAATAGTCAAAATTGATTCCGGCGATAAAATCAAAATTCAACTTTCAACCGGGGGAGGATGGGCTGCAATTTTAAGGAAGATCTAGTTAAATTTTTGCGTAAGCGTTAAAGCTTTCAATTATTTGGCTCGTACGCCGGATCTGCAAACGAATCATCATCATCCGGACATTCCAGGGATATGTCTAACCCGCTTGCGGGCCTTCTGAATTCTCCCTTTTTATAGTTGAGGGACCTGTCGGCATAAACTTTCAGCATGTATTTTTCCCAGATAGGCCTCGCCGTTCTACCACCTTGTCCCATTGCCCAATCCCGATAGCGAATGCTGCGCTCATCACCCCCAACCCAAGCTCCCGAAACAAGATCACGGGTAATGCCAACGTACCAGCCATCCGAAGCGTCATTGGAGGTGCCGGTCTTCGCGCCAATTTCATTATCCAATTTTAATTCTTCGTTCAACGTGACCGAATTGCCACCTTCTTCCTCGACACCACCCATTAGCATGTACACCATCTCAAAAGCCGTAGCTTCGTTGATGGCTTGCTTTCTGACAGGAACAAAATTTTGAATTACATTTCCGTTTTTATCTTCGATTCGGGTGATATAAAATGGTTCGATGTGAATGCCCAGGTTGACAAAAGTGTTGTAGCCACCCAGAAGTTCATACAACGAGACATCATTCACACCAAGGCATAGCGCAGGTACTGCATCAAGATGACTTGTGATTCCGGCTCTCCTTGCAAAACCGACGACATTCTCGGCGCCGACAAGTTGGAGGACCTGGGCGGTGATAGAATTTTTTGATTGTGCCAATGCTTTTCTCAGCGTTAGCCGCTCTCCGGTACCACGATCTCCTCCAGCATTTGGAGGTGTCCAGGTTCCACCACTGGCCAGCTTGAATGTTGGCGATACATCTTGAAGCTTATAACAGGGAGTATATCCTGCCTCCATGGCTGTTCCATACACAAAAGGCTTGAATGTTGAGCCAGGCTGCCGAGTACCTTGGCGCACATGGTCGTATTTAAAATATTTGTGATTTATCCCCCCGACCCATGCTTTAATTGCACCCGTCTGTGAATCCATCGACATGAATCCTGCCTGAAGAAATCGTTTATAGTAACGCAAGGAATCCATTGAACTAAATAGCGTATCGCGTTCACCCCTCCAGGTAAAAATCGTCATAGGCTTTTTTATATTCAGCATGATTTCTACCGAGTCGCTATTCTTGCCGTATTTTTTTACGAGGATTTTGTAAGCATCTGTTTGTTTGATACGCGAGTCCAAAAATTCTTTTATTTCTTCGCCGCGCTCATCTATCCAGGGATTTCTGTTTTTCCAATGGGCCTCAAAAGTTCTTTGTTGTGAGCTCATGCTCTCCTCTACTGCTTCGCACGGCGTATCGTTGCATTCGGCTATCAATGGTCGTATAAATTTTTAAACCGGCTTCATAGAGATCAAAATTTCGCTCCTTACACCACCTTATCAGTTCGCGTTCAATCGCCGTCCGAAAATAAGTAGCTGGTCCTGCATTTTGATTTTGTACGGAGTACTTTAACGCTATGGGAGTCGATATCAGCGAATCGTAGGCCGCTTGAGATTTTATATATCCATGTTTATAAGCTTTTTCCAGAACTGCATTTCGCTTTTTCAACGCGTTCTTTGGCCTCCATCTTGGATGAAATAAGGAAGGATTTTGCAGCATTCCCACCAACACCGCAGACTCCTGAATGTTTAGCGCAAGGGGCTGCTTTTTAAAATACGTTTCGGACGCAACCTTAATACCATACGCGTTGCTGCCAAAAGCACTTGTATTAAGATACATCGTTAGGATTTCATCTTTCGTGAAGTTTCTTTCCAGGTGGACGGAAATGATCCACTCTTTTGTTTTTTGAATAATCCTGTTTCGGAAGTTCACCAAGCTTTGCCAGGTGCCCATCCAACTCCGGATTTAATGTGTAAAGATTTTTTGCCAATTGTTGCGTGAGCGTACTTCCTCCCCCTTGGCCGGAAGGATTGAAAGTAAGGATTCCATACAGCACCCTCAAGTATGCCTGAAGATCAAGGCCCGAGTGATCGTAGAATCGGTGATCTTCCGAATACAATAAGACCTTCACAAGATCAGGCGAAAGCTGTTTATAACTAACCTGACTTCTATTGTAATAAAAGTAACGTCCGAGCGAGACGCCATCCGCAGAAATGAGTTCAGAAGACAAATCATTTTCAGGGTTCTCAATTGCTTTCAGGCTTGGCATACCTCCGAACAGGCCAAACAGGTCGACACGAACCGCGTACACGTATAGTGGTAGTCCAACAACGAAGCAAAGCAAAAGCACCCAAATACCTTTTATAGCTTTTCGAAACCAGGGGTGTTTTTTTAACAGGATTTTGTTGATCCGCTGACGCATAGTTTTTTTAAACGATCCTGGCTAATAAAAATAAAACGTAAAAGATGGAGCAAAAAATCTGTTATGCATGATCTTCCAGTTTGATAATCCTCCAATATCAGGACAAATATACATGATGGAAGTTTTTGAAATTTAGCGCATTACAAAATTCAAGACAAGGCTCTTTATCGCCTTTCATGGCGCCTTATCAGCGCATAAGTTCATCGTTGGACTTAATTTCCTGGATCAAGGTCAGTAGCGTTGTCACTGAAAAATTTTAGTGAGCCAGGCCTAGCTGTTTGAGGAGCCTGTCAGGGAACTGGCGATGATTGCCACGAACAAGAAGCCGATCCTGAAAAAATCCCGGGAATGTAGTTAGTAAGAGATAGTTGGTAAGAAGTGGTGATTCGCCGCTTTGTGAAACTTTGTGTCATTGTGCCTCCTATGTGGCGAAGGGTCGTTGAATCCGGCGCTTTCATCATCCTTTGAAATTTGAAATAAATTGTTCTTGTGCCAGCCGATATCTTTCTCAACAATTCCTCTGCCTGTTCACGATACAGATGATTTTTTTGTTGAATGATCACTTCAAGTATCTTTTTCAGGGATGTATCATCGTCAAGTTTCAGGTAGGTCATTGCAAGATTCCATTCAGCGACCACTTTGAAGAGCGAGTGATCGGCGTGAAGCATCGTTTCGAAAACTGTTTTGCTTCTTGGTATGAACTATCGTTCAAAACGAATTCAAGCAATGTGGGTCTCTGGATAGGCTTTGTAACCTTATGCCTAGACAATCCGAGTGGTTTCGGCAATTTCCGCCAGACTTCAATTGTTTTTCTATAAGCCTCACCATTCAGCACGTAAAGGTTGAATGGACACAAAGAAAAAAGAAAAGGCCAGCGGCGGCTTTGATTAACTGATAGGCGATTGCAACAGCAACGACCACTACTGCAGGCTTAGTCTTTGACCGGTTCAGTCTTGTAGCTGAAATCTTTCTCTTCACCAGTAGTGAATTGTACTTTGATTTTCCAAAGGGCAATCCCGGGCCAACTACCCAGTGCCAGAACGGGTTGTTTGTTGCTCCTGTAGAAACTCATTTTTCGGACATCTTTTTCGATCTCCGTTTCCATCTCTTTGAAATCGTCATTATAGGTGGCAACAACATTTCTGTCTTGTTTCAGTCTATACTTCATACAGCTATTTGAGTGAATCGGAAAGGTAGCTCATTTGACCAATTGGCCAAATATATTACTGCTCGATAGAGAAAAGGCGGAATTTCATTCCAAAGTGAGACTATTCGCAAGGCCTAAAAACAAGACTTATCGTTAGATTTGTTTTTTAAACATCAGCAACATACTTTTGCGAACGATTTTTATGACCGTCAAGTTATAAAAGCGTCTATATCGCGGGGTGGAGCAGTTGGTAGCTCGTTGGGCTCATAACCCAAAGGTCACAGGTTCGAGTCCTGTCCCCGCTACTTCCAACCCTCAGAACGGCCTTCTGAGGGTTTCTTTTTGTCTCCAAGCCATTTAGGTCTCATTTCCACTTGCAGATACGCAAACCGTCCTTCAATCAAGCCACGAACCCTTGTTAGAGAAGTGTTAAGCTTGTGTGAAAAAAAACAAACGGAGATTTTTGTACAGTTATCGTATCATTCGATCAACAATTGGATGTGACATTCTCTTTGCTGGTATGCTATGGTCTAACAAGTCAAACACTCGAGGGAAAGCTTTATCATCCTCAATCCATGCCTGATGATCCAAGGGATAATTAACCAGACTCTCCATTGTCCGATTTACCTTATAAACTTTTGGAAGCCTTAGATAATTCTAAATAAGGTGAAATATTCGCCTATGGTTTTTGCAAAGACTCTCTGTTCCAGACAGATTTCTGGCGAAGAAAAAAAATAAATATGAAAAAATTAAGCATCGAGGAACTTGAAACCACTACAGGTGGAAGGTTAAGGACTTGTTTTATTGGTGGAGGACTCACTGTAATCGCGGTTGGTATTGGATTTGGCTCCAGTGGTTTTTGGGGTGCCGGAGCTGCGTTAATCGCTGGGCTGTCCGTAGCTAATTCTAATGGCTGCTTTTAACATTTTATTTACCCTAAATCAATTTCACAAATGAAAAAGATCCCTCTAAACGAAATGGAAAGAGTTCAAGGTGGTTCTCTTAGTACCATGTGTTATGGCGTGGGTGCGTTGACTGTTTTAAGTCTTCAGTCCCCATTTTCGCTTTATATTCTGGCACCCGCCATTAAATATTGTTGGAATCATTAACTAAATTAAGAAGGGAGGCTTATTACCTCCTTTCAAACCCCCTATACTATGAAAAGAAGTTACATCGCACTCATCGGCGCGCTATTATTTGTTTTCCTGCTCATCGGAAATTGGATGTTCAAAGTTTCTCCGGAAAGCAATACTACTATAGCTGTTTTTATTGGCGTTTTCCTTTTCCTGTTTTTCATACAAATGCGAAAAGAAAAACGCACATGAAATCTTTGCTTGTCAGCGTAGGCGGCGTTAATGCAACGTTGTACTTTATTCTTCTTTGTCTGTCATCAATTCTTCTGACCTACGCGGGTAAAACATTTTTAATTTCGGAAGATCTTTATTTTCAATTCTTTGGTGATCAACTCTCATATGAGAGAATTACGCAAATAATATCCATGCAGGAAAAATGGGAGTGGACTTCATATGTGTTTGTTCCTGTTTACTATGTGGTTAAAATTTTCCTCGTTAGTATTTGCATCTATACCGGGGCTATTATAATCGCTGTTGATATTTCTTTTAAAAAGATTTGTCAAATGGCGCTGTTGGCAGAAGCTGTCTTTCTCGTTCCAGGCATTTTCAAATTGTTTTGGTTCATCTTCGTCCAAACGGACTACACCTTATCCGACATTCAAATGTTTTACCCGCTATCTCTACTAAACTTTTTCGATCCTGATTCACTCGACGTTTGGTTAATTTATCCTTTGCAGTTGATTAATATTTTTGAGGTTTTATACCTGTTAATATTGGCTTATGGTCTCTTTCTAGCTACCCAATCGAGCTATAGCAGGATGCTCCGTTTAATTGTCTGCACCTATGGAACAGGACTCTTTATATGGACAATCGCCGTCATGTTTCTAACCGTTAGCTTTTCTGCTTGACATCTATGATAAAGAAATCTCTATTGTTATTAATGGTTAGCGTATTGCTCTGTGGTACCTCATTTATGATATACCTTATCATTGAGCGGGTAAATCACAAGAGATTAACACGGCAAGAACTTCAGAACCTTGACAACTTTCCCCTGTTTGATTTTGACAGCGCCCGATTTTACCTGAGTCCAAATCGTAAAACCATTGTCGTCTATTTTGATTCTGGATGTGACCATTGTCAGTATGAGCTCAACCAGATCTTCATTAATAAAAATTCCTTCAAAGATTCAGATATTATTTTAATGTCTTCTGAATTGATAAGCACAATAAAACACTATGCTGAGAGAAATTGCCCTCGGGATTTAGGCAACATTCGGTTTACTAAAATTAATCAAGACGAAGCCTATGAAACATTTGGAAGTTTAGCGGTACCTCAAATTTTTATTTACGGAGCTGATGGAATACTGATCAAGGAATTTAAAGGTGAAACTAAAATAGATGTTGTCCTTCAATATTTATAACGCTATGGTTAAGCACGCCGAGAAGACTTTTACCCTCCAGCATGGGCTATCGGATTGTGGCGTCGCTTGCCTCGCATCCATCATCAAATATCATGGAGGTGTTCAAACAATTGAAAAGATAAAAGAATTTAGCGGCGCCAGTATTGAAGGCGTATCCCTTCTGGGTCTTTTTCAGGCGGCAGAGAATTTAGGATTTGATGCGGAAGGACTAATGGCGGAATCCGTGGAAAACTTGAAGGACTTCTCTAATCCCGTTATACTTCATGTCACGATTGAAAATATACTGTCTCACTTTGTGGTATTTTATGGATTTAAATCCAATAAAGCTATCATCGGTGATCCCGCTAAAGGAGTGATGACTTATTCTAAGGATGAATTGAATGACATTTGGAAAAGTAAGACGTTACTTAATCTAATTCCCAATCCCCATTTTTTAAAAAAGAGAAAAATCAATGCGGAGAAAAAAAGGTGGATTGCCGATTTAATAAATGATGATCTTCACCTTTTGTTTATAGCACTGTTTCTGGGTATCCTGATTTCTTCATTAAGTCTTTCATCGGCTATTTTTTCTCAAAAACTAATCGACGATATTTTGCCAGACAATAATACACGGAAGCTTGTGGTAAGCCTTTCGTTATTCGTGGTGATCCTTTTGGTTAAAAGTGCTGTTAGTTATTTGAGAGGATTCTTTGTTATCAAGCAGAGCAAAAATTTTAATGAGAGGATAATTGATCAATTTTATCACCGGCTACTACGGCTTCCAAAATACTTTTTTGATACTCGAAAAATTGGGGAATTAATCGCAAGAATGAACGACACTCGTCGCATACAATCTGTCATAACTTTTATCGCGGGTAACATTGTAATTGATTCACTAATCCTAATAGTTTCCCTGGGGGTTCTGTTTAGCTATTCTATTCCAATCGGCAACGTTCTGATTTTTTGTATTATCCTATTTGGCTTGTTGATAAAAATTTTCCATAAAAAGATCATCCTTTCGCAAAATGAGGTGATGCACAGCTATGCCCACTCGGAGGGCCACTATGTCGATGCCATTCAAGGTATATCAACCATTAAAGCAAACAACAAAGAGGCTTTTTTTGATGGCCTTAATAAGCGGTGCTATTCTAATTTCCAGAAAAGAATTTTTGAACTGGGTATTTTGCATAATCAATTTAATTTTCTGACCGAAATACTTGGTACCATTTTCATCACTACGGTATTTGCTATGGCTTCGTTTATGGTTCTTAAGAAGTCTCTCTTATTGGGCGAAATGATTGCCATACTTTCGCTCGCCTCAGGGCTTATACCCTCGCTTAACCGATTGGTCATCTCCAATATCCAAATACAGGAAGCAAGAGTCGCCTTTGATAGGATGTATGAATTTGCTTCAGTCCTTCCCGAAGACAACCTTGAAGAAGGATCCGATATTTTTGATTCCGGGACTTTTAATTTGAAGATTGAAAATTTATCGTTCAGGTTCCCCGGGCACAAGCTATTGCTAACGGATATTTCCTTCTCACTTCAGAATAAAGAAATGATAGCCCTATTAGGTGAAAGTGGCAGCGGTAAGAGTACTTTGATCCAGATTCTTCAAAAGTTTTACAATCCTGAAGCTGGATCGGTGGAATTTAATGGAAGGCCATTGAATAATATTTCTACGACTGCGTGGAGGAGTACCCTCGGCGTTGTACCACAGGATGTCAAAATATTTAACGGCAGTCTGTTATACAATATCGCATTGAGTGACGATCCAGATGATCTGACTGGTGTTTTTAAATTTTGTAAAGAGTTCGGTTTCGATACTTACTTTGAAAAATTTCCGCAACGTTATTTATCACTCCTGGGCGAAGATGGCATTAACCTGTCAGGTGGCCAAAAGCAGATGGTTGCCTTAGCGAGATCGTTGTATAAAAAACCTAAATTACTCATACTGGATGAAGCCACTTCAGCGATGGACAAACTCACTGAAAAATTTATCTTTGACCTGTTGTCCAAATTGAGAAAAGAAATTTCGATAATTCTGGTTACGCATAAAATTGAATCTGCACTCCTTGCTGACAGAGTTTTTTACCTGGAAGACGGAGTCATGAGAGAACTTCAAACGGCCAAACTGGAGGGTGTAAAGACCTTCGGAAAAACTGATCACCAAATTCCCTTCATTAATTAGGCTCTCTTAACTTCCTGTAATTCGATATTCGGCTCCATAGAAACTCCAGAGGTATTTTGCTGGCTGTTAACTTCTGATATTTGGTGGTCCCAAAGTTCTTTAAATACCAAGCTATATCGCCTCAATTCCTCAAAGGTTCCGCTATCGACAACAAATCCATCCTTAAGAATATAAACGTAGTCAAAGTAATGCAGTAGGTGTAAACGATGAAGGGAAGAGATTACCGTTTTACCTTTAAAGCACTCAAAAAGATTTTCATAAATATTTCTTTCCGTACGCGGATCGATGCTGCTGGTTGGTTCATCGAGTAAAACAAGGTCACTGCTTTTCGCCGCGAGAATGCCCCTTGCCAGTGCTAGTCTTTGTTTTTGTCCCCCGGACAGATTGACTCCTTTTTCCTGAATATGTGTATTAAATCCATGCGGAAGATTTTGAACCACACGCTCGAATTGAGCTGCCTGGCAAGCTTTTGTTATTTCGTCTTCACCAAACTCCAATCCTAACGTAATGTTGTACAAAATTGTGTTCTCAAAAATTTCAGGATCCTGAGGCAACAAGGTCACGCTATTGGCAATGGTCTCAAAATCTGCAATCTTACTCCCATCAATTTTGATATGAGACTTTGATTGAGGTTGGAACAATCCTCGCAGAAGCGCCAGATAAGTGCTCTTGCCGCTACCACTTTCGCCTATTAACGCTATACGCTGACCTCGCTCGATGCGCATGCTTAAGTCATGAATTCCCACGCGTTTTGATGAGCCTGCAGTTTCTGAACGATGAAAATTTAAGTTTTCAATGTCCAGTGTCTTCCAATGATCTGGAAGTTTCTGTTCAGGATCAGAAGGACGCATTTGATCATACGCTTCTTCAATCTCACGAACGCTCTGCAATTCCGTGTTGTATTTCATGATCTGTGTATAATGCCCAGCGATATCGTTAAATACGCTGGTAAACTGATTCACATACCCCAGGAGCACCACGAGTCCTCCGATAAAAAAAGTTGATCCAGTGTTCCAATGCTGGTATAAATACCCAATCGTTGTTACGCAATAAATCAAGCCAACCATCATTTGTGCTGTAAACCATTTCCATTCATTCACGGAGACATTTTTTTTGAAAGGAGGATAAACGGCCATTAGCTTTCCCATATAAGTGGTATGTATCCGTTTTTCAAGTCTCAGCGTAATGACAGAGATAATATTTGACAAGCTGTCAAACAACGTCGAGGATACTTCGTGCTCGCGTTCATTTACCTCTTTTAACGTGTGAAGGAAAACCTTATCAAATTTGGCTATGATCCAGATTGTCAAAATCCCAAGGACAACTCCAATCGTACCAAACAATGGAGAAAAATACAACATGGCGCCGAAGGAGAAGAAGAACTTTCCGAATGAGTAAAAATAGATAAATCCATTTTGGAAGAAATCCCTTAAGGCTTCGTGGGCTTTACGCAACTTATTAATTGTCGATCCGCTATGATGATCCTGATGCCACTTTACCGGAAGGTGTAAAATTTTGTGATAGACTTCCTCCATAAAATTACGACTTAACGTGAACGCTAACTGCCTTTCCAACACGCGTCCCGGGCCATGGAAACACCATTCCAGCAGTCGCAGCCCTAGAAAACCTGCGATGTAAAGCCAGCCCGTTTTCAAAACATCCGAGCCCTTCGCCTGAAGTTCGTTGACAAACCAGCCGTAAAACAATGGGTTAATAGCTACAATCGTGGTGGCCAGGACAAACATCCCATAGACCAGCACAAACCGTTTCTTTTCGTGTCGTGCATATTTCCAGGCTGTTGCCAGAAGGGAAAAATAAGGATTGCGCATTGCGTGATGAGAGATTTTTATTGCGAAATACGTCAGCTGTACCCTATAATACCAGTGGAATAAGAATCGGAATATTACATAGACAGAAATGAAAAGATATTGTCAATGAAAAAATTCGGTCTTTATTTCTTTTAGCAGGGCGCAAGAAAAACCGGCACATCTAAAAAACAGATTACCTTTGCAGACCAATATGGAGCAATCATCCTTTAAATCGGGTTTTGTCAGCATTGTGGGTAAACCCAATGTAGGTAAGTCATCGCTTATCAATAAGTTGATGAATGAAAATATCTCCATCATCACGGCGAAGGCGCAGACCACCCGGCATAGGATTATGGGTATTCTGAATGGAGAAAACTATCAAATTGTCTATTCAGACACGCCCGGGATTTTGGAGCCCAAGTACACTTTGCACGAAGCCATGATGAGCTACGTTAAGGTTTCCCTGGACGATGCCGACCTTATTTTACTCGTGGTATCGATTGAAGACAAATATGAACCAGACCTTTTCGACCGTTTTTTAAAAATAAAGACGCCGATATTGTTGGTTCTCAATAAAATTGATTTGGGCAAGGGATCGCAGGTGCATGATAAAGTAACTTATTGGAAGGAGTCGTTGAAAAATATTCATGAATTCGTTACTGTGTCAGCAAAAACCGGTCAGCAGGTTGAATTGCTGCTGCCGAAAATTTTGGATTTGCTCCCAGTTCATCCGCCTTATTTTCCGCAGGATGAATTTACCGACAGGTCAGAAAGATTTTTCGCCTCTGAAATTATTCGTGAAAAGATATTTCTGAACTATGAGCAGGAAATCCCCTACAGTACGGAGGTTTCGATCACCT
This sequence comes from uncultured Bacteroidota bacterium, assembly GCA_963739105.1. GTDB lineage: Bacteria > Bacteroidota > Bacteroidia > Cytophagales > Cyclobacteriaceae > Chryseolinea. The sequence goes on from CAVTZI010000047.1 coordinate 140,018, forward strand.
CATTCAAAGAGGAAGCGGATATTATCCGGATCAGTGCAACCATATATGTAGAGCGGGATTCGCAAAAAGGGATCATTATTGGAAAAGCTGCCAGCTCAATAAAAAAAGTAGGCGTCGAAGCGAGAAGGGATATGGAAGCTTTTTTTGGAAAAAAGATTTTTATAGAGACCCATGTTAAGGTCGCCGACAACTGGCGCAAACAAACATTGAAGCTTAAACAATTCGGCTACCTCGAATAAAAAAATAAGTCAGCACACACTAAACCTCGTACTTCGTACCTCATAACTCGTATCTAATATGGCCAACATCGTAGCAATAGTAGGAAGACCAAATGTGGGAAAGTCAACCTTCTTCAACCGATTGGTTGAGAAACGTGAGGCTATTATGGATAATATGCCAGGCGTTACCCGCGACCGGCATTATGGCTATGCCGAATGGTGTGGAAAGTTTTTTACCGTGATTGATACGGGTGGATATGTAACAGGCTCGGAAGATAAGTTTGAATCACAAATTAGAAAACAGGTCAAGTTGGCCATCGATGAAGCATCTGCGGTAATTTTTATGGTGGATTCAAAGGATGGGATTACAGGTTTTGACAAAGAATTTGCAAACATTTTACGAACCTCGAAGAAGCCAATTTTCGTCGCTGCCAATAAATCGGATACACCGGAAAAAGCAATCTATGCTGCAGAATTCTACGAACTTAGTTTAGGCGAGGTCTATCCGATTTCGTCAGAAAATGGAGGAGGTACTGGTGAACTTTTAGATGAATTGGTTAAAACCTTTCCAACCGAAGGCGTTGAAGACCCCAATGCAGGAATTCCGAAGATTACAATCGTAGGTAGGCCAAACGTTGGAAAATCATCGCTGTTGAATGCATTGTTAGGAACAGAGCGCAGTATTGTAACCGATGAAGCAGGAACCACCCGCGATGCCATTCATTCACATTATAACATGTATGGAAAGAATTTTATTCTTATCGATACTGCCGGCGTTCGAAAAAAAGGTAAGGTAAAAGAAGATATTGAGTTCTATTCCGTTCTGCGCTCACTCCGGGCGTTGGAGGAAAGCGACGTTGTTATTATCGTAATCGATGCCGAACGAGGAATGGAAGCGCAGGATGTAAACCTTATCAGCTTAGCTGAGCGACAAGGAAAGGGCATGGTCATCATGGTGAACAAATGGGACTTGATTGAAAAGGATTCCAAAACATCTGAGAAGTTTAAAAAAGATATTCAGGAGAAACTAGCGCCGATTGACTACATACCCATCATTTTTGCCTCTGTTTTGACCAAACAGCGAATTTTTCAGGTTATCGAAAAAACGGTCCAAGTTTTCGAAAATAAGACCAAAAAGGTACCTACCTCCAAAATAAATGACCTTTTATTGCCCGAAATAGTTCGAAATCCACCCCCCTCAATGAAGGGCAAGCATATCCAAATAAAGTATATAACACAGGTAAATGCCCGTTTTCCATCGTTTGTTTTTTTCTGTAACCTGCCACAATACATTCAACGCTCATATGAGCGCTTTCTCGAAAATAAATTGAGAGAACACTTTGATTTTGAGGGAGTACCAGTTCGTTTAATCTTCAGGAAAAAATAACATTTGTTGCCGGGAGTTGTTTAATACTATTATATTTGCGGTGAAAATTATAAAACCTGTAACTATGAAAAAATTGATTGCATTGTTAGCTGTTTGCGGCTTCGCTCTTGCTTTCGTTGCCTGTGGCAAGAAAGCTGAACCTGCTGCTGAGGCTGTTGATTCTGCTGCAACCTGAAGAAGTTGTTGTTGATTCAGCTTCTGAAGTTGTAGATTCTGCTGCTGTTGATTCAACTGCCGTACATTAATCAGTCTGAAACGATCGTACGTTAAAGGCTTTAGAATTTTCTAAAGCCTTTTTTTATTTTTATGAATTCCAACAAAGTACTAGAAATATTACATACTCATCTTCCGCCGCCATCGGTTGAGTATTGCTTCGATTTATGGAAATCTAGTCCTTTTGAGTTGAAACTAGCGAAGAGCAGACAAACAAAAGTGGGTGACTTTACCAGCAAAAGAAGCAAAAGTCATCCCCGTATTACATTGAACAACGATCTTAACCCGTATCTTTTCCTCACTACATATATACATGAGGTTGCGCACCTGCATGTGTTCCTTCGTTTCGGGCATAGAGTTGACCCTCACGGGGAAGAATGGAAACAAAAGTTTACCGATCTCCTGATTCCCTTGCTTTGGGATCATATATACCCGGAAGAAATTTTGCACGAGCTCAGAAGGCATATGATAAATCCGAAAGCCAGCTCCTTCGCAGATACAAAACTAACAGAGGCCTTTCGACAATTCGATAAGAATAAGTCACATGCGGCGGTTTTATCGCAGCTACCGGAAGGAAGTATATTTCTCCTTCAAGGCAAGTACTTCAAAAAAGGTAAGCTTCGTCGAACACGAGTTTTATGCAAGGAATTAAAATCCAAACGAGACTATCTCGTGCCGGCAGATGCACTCGTAAATGATGTTCAGTTAAGTCTTCTCTGAATCAGGCCATTCACCAGTTCAAAAAAATGTAACGGCTGCAATGTACGCCACCGATCCAGCTGTAACGTGCCACCCATGTTGATGTAGTGGTCTATGTTATATTTTTTAAATTCATCCTGGATGAATTCTGGAAAGGAAACAGCAGCGATCCAGCCATCTTCGACATCTTCAAACCATTCCTCATAATAACAATCATCTGAGCCGTGAAAGTTGAGAATATTCTCTCCAATTAGAATGTATTTATTAATCCCGTGAGTTGTCAGCACCTCGATGATGTTTCGTTTCAACATCATGATATCATTGTTGATTGCATCGTTCCATTCGCCGATAAATTCAATTACTGTAAAACCCAAATTATAATCTGCATAGAGGATTTTTATGTATAGGGTTTCAGATCCGATAGAATCCCAGGCAGGATCAATATAATATCCATAGATCGTGTCAGAGTATACATCAAGGTTATACTCTTTTCCAAAAAATGGTGAAAGTTTGTCTAGAGAAGGATCGTAATATTTTAACCAGTTGTAATATGGCTCGATTTCATGCATTCTTTTGCTTGCTCTCCACGGCTTTTCTAACAGAACCGTATTGACTTAGCAATTGTTCGGCCTCTTCATACGAAACGCCGGTTTCGTTCATAATCATCTTTACACCGCGGTCTACTAGTTTTTTGTTGGTGAGCTGCATGTCAACCATTTTGTTTCCCTTCACCTTACCCAGCTTTATCATGGCAGTGGTGGAAATCATATTAAGTACAAGTTTTTGAGCTGTTCCGGATTTCATTCGGGTGCTTCCCGTAACAAACTCCGGTCCGACTACTACCTCAATGGGGAAATCGGAATTTTTTGCAACCTCGCTTCCTTCATTACAAACAATACACCCTGTTACGATGCCATTAACGCGAGCAGTCTTTAATGCACCGATAACATAAGGGGTTCTCCCCGATGCGGCAATTCCAATTAATACATCTTGTTGATTGATCACGTGTTCTTCGAGATCTTTCCATCCCTGGGCAGGGTCATCCTCGGCATATTCAACAGCTTTCCGGATAGCCTTATCACCGCCCGCGATTAATCCAATCACTTTACCATGGGGCATTCCGTAAGTGGGCGGAATTTCGGAAGCATCTACAACGCCTAGCCGTCCGCTCGTGCCAGCGCCAATGTAAAACAGCCTGCCGCCAGCCTGCATTTTTTCAACAATGACATTTATTAATGAGCTGATCTGCGGTATTACTTTTTCAATGGCCAGTGGCACTGATTTGTCTTCGCGGTTTATGTTGGTAAGCAAGTCCTGAACACTCATGTGTTCGAGATTCTCGTAGTAAGAAGAAGATTCCGTGGTACTCACCTCGTCAGATCTTTTTGATGATATAGTGTCAGACCGGCGATGGGTCCTTCCAAAATATTTTTCACGGTTATTCCTTTGTCATTGGCAACCTGGCGCAGTATATCGCTGAAATAAAAAGCGATGGAACCGGTGAAATGAACTTTGAGATTTTTGTAATTCTCATACTTCATCACATTATTTTCATAAAACTCCGAGAAACTATTGTACACAAGCTGGTAACAGTAAGGTTCCTTCAAATGTTGAAAAATAAACTTGGTGAAGCTGGCAAGAAATGCACTTGGCCTTTCTTGTTGATAAACGCGTTCTAAAAATTCCTCTCGCGTCAATGGGAAACGTTCATAAAATTGTTTCCGCAGTCCTTGCGGGCATAATCTCCCGGAGATAATCAACGAGAAATTTTCTTCCGATGTTTGCGCCCGAGCCCTCATCCGCTAAGATCCAGCCCAGATTTGCCACGTTGCCCACTATTTGTTCGCCGTCATATAAACAGGAATTTGAACCAGTGCCCATGATGCAAGCGATGCCCGGATCACGGCCACAAAGTGCTCTCGCTGCCGCCAACAAGTCCCATCCGATTTCAATTTGGGCTTTAGGAAAAAATTCTAAGAAGGCATTCTTAATAGTCATTTGATTTTTCTCCGAAGAAACCCCTGCGCCATAGAAAAAGATCTTTTGAATTCCTTCTGTTACCCTGGGAACTATAACTTCTTTGAAATTTTTTGTTAAGTCCTCAATCGGTTGATAATAAGGATTGAAGCCTGGCGTATTGGCTTGGACAACTGTGCCATCAAATGTCAGGAGTCTCCAGTCTATTTTGGAGCCTCCGCTATCCGCAATCAGGATCATCGGTTCAAATCGGGTAAGAGTGGGTAAATCGGGTTAAGATTAGCATTAACTATTCATTCAACAAAGCTAAACCTTGTAAGGAAGAGAAAAAATAAATGATAAATGTGTGTTGATGTGCCGCTTAAATAGTGGTTAATGCTCCAACATCCCAATGATTTTGAACTTATCGAACACATTTTCATTGTGGGGGGCATCTCCCAGCTCGTCCGTAAGGTCTTGGCCGGCCCAATGTTCATAATGTTTACCTGCCCGCCATAGTCTTGACCGGCTTACATCATAAATCATTCCTTTATAAGCAACCCAGATTTCAGGTTTATCCTGACCGTTCCGGAGCGCCAGGTATGTGCGGCTGTAGGTTGGCAAGGCGTCCGTGCTCATCCAGATGTAATGGTTTGGTAATCTTTAATGATAGTATACAAAAATTTCACAGGCGGAAGATCAGTCTGAATGTCCAACAGGCCTTTGATCTTTTCTGTTATAATCATTACTGGCTGAATATTTCCCTGATCGCGGTTTACTTCCAGGGCGCGTTGAATCAGTTCAATATCTTTTTCAGTTAGATTGACCACTTGCGTAAACGTAGGTGTATATTGTTCCTCCACGGGAACAAAAACATTTTGCGTTGTGATCTGGTGATGTTCTACCAGTTTTACGACTGACGTTCCGGCGACGATATCACCGAGTCTTTGGCCCTTTCCACCGACAGCGATAACGACCACGGCCAATGCGCCAGAGAGAATATAGAAATCAATAAAACTAAATATCCAGCGCATCAAATAATCACCAATCGCGGGAGGTGTTCCATCCAAACGTACAACCTTAATCTTCAAGGCCAATTTACCCGGTGTTTGACCGTTCATGAAGATCTCAAACAGAAGACTGAAGAACAACCAGGGAACCCCAAGGACGATAAGCCACACATACCAAAGCTTAACCTCCAGTTTTGCCAGTATGGCAACGATAGCGACGGTGTAAAGAACAAGAATAATCCAATCGATGAGATACGCGGCAATTCTCTCACCAACACTTGCCAACGGATACTCTATAAAAACATTTTGTGTAGTCCTAACCCGAATGGTTTGCATCCACTTTTAAATTTGTGCAAATTTCAAATTAAAGCTATAACTATGAAATTATAGCTTCCTTGACTGGGGAAAGTCTGAATAAATCTATTAAATACAAAGTTACGCGATGAAACTTCAGGTTGTTGTATTTGCTATTATTGGAATAGTAAGTGTGTCATGTACGGAAAATAAAGATGATGGAGAATTACGCAAAAAGGCAAATGACCTCGCCCAGAAGTTTATTCTCGCCGATACTCATGTGGATTTGCCTTACCGGCTTAGAATAAAACATTTTAGGCTGGAACGTGAATATCTCGGGATACCCGTAAGTACACCAGAAGGAGATTTTGACTATGAACGTGCAAAAAAGGGCGGCTTGGATGCACCTTTCATGTCCATTTACATTCCTTCGGAATATCAGTTAAAACCGGATATGGGAAAAGTTCTGGCGGATTCGTTGATTGATATGATCGATGGAATTGTTGAAGCGCATCCAGACAAATTTGCTTTGGCAGGAACGCCGCAAGAAGTTGAGGCCAATACTCAAGCAGGGAAAATATCACTTCCATTAGGAATGGAAAATGGAGCGCCGATTGGCGATAGTTTGGAGAATGTGAAGTATTTCTATGATCGGGGTATCCGATACATTACCCTCACACACGGTAAAGACAATCAGATTTGTGATTCATCGTATGACTCGCTGAACCGGTGGAATGGCCTTAGTCCCTTTGGCGAAAAAGTCGTCGCCGAAATGAATCGCGTCGGGATAATGGTGGATATCTCTCACGTTTCAGACAGTGCCTTCTATGATGTTTTAAAGATCACGACAGCTCCGCTCATCGCCTCGCATTCATCGTGCAGGTATTTTACACCAGGATTTCAACGCAATATGTCTGACGATATGATAAAAGCACTGGGAAAAAATGGTGGTGTGATTCAAATAAATTTCGGTGCTTCATTCCTTGATAGCCTGACAAGAGTAAACAGGCATCTTCTGGATTCACTTGAGAAAGTCCTTACGGCAAAAGGACTGACTTCGCGGGACTCTGCAGCGCAACCTATCATTGATCAGTTTGCTCAAAACCATGTTGCGTTGTATTCGGATGTCGAACGTGTTGCTGATCACATCGACCATGTTGTCAAACTTGCCGGGATCGATCATGTTGGTATTGGATCAGACTATGATGGTGTAGGCGATACGTTGCCCATCGGTTTAAAGGATGTATCGGATTACCCTAACCTTATTTATGTTTTACTGAAGCGTGGCTACAGCGACGAAGACATCGAAAAAATTTGTTCTAAAAATGTCTTTCGCGTCTGGAATAAAGTAATTGAATTGTCAGATAAGGCTCTCCAATAAAATAAAGTTTCGCAGCGGAAGGAGGTCACATATGGGCTTCTAAACGCATCAAGTGGATCTATCTCCAACATAAACACGTAAACACCTACACACGTAAACACCTCGAATGAAGGAAGCGGCTTTTATAAGGCAAAATAAAACGCGTTGGGAAGAGTTTGAAAAAATAGTAAAAAGCAATCAACAAGCTCATCCTGATAAGTTAGCGGAACTGTTTATCCAGGTAACAGATGATCTTTCCTTTGCCCGAACCCAATATCCGGAGAGCCGGACCACACGTTATTTGAATGACCTGGCGAGTAAAGTACACCTGGACATCTACAAGAATAAAAGGGAAGACAAAAACAGATTTATTACATTTTGGAAAAACGAACTTCCCGCGGTTATGTACGAAGTGCAGAAAGCCGCTGCTCTATTCGCTGATTATTTTTTTAGTGGCTGGTGTTATAGGCGCAGTTTCAGCTCGATATGATGATACGTTTGTCCGACTCATTCTGGGCGACGGATATGTAAATATGACGTTGGAAAATATTAAAAGTGGAAATCCAACCCAAGTCTACGCCAGTGAAAGCGAACTGATGATGTTTTTTTCCATCACCTGGAATAATATCCTGGTGTCATTTCGTGTCTTTGTATTTGGTTTTTTTGCATCATTAGGCACAGGGTTATATTTATTTTATAATGGTTTAATGGTAGGAGCTTTTATCATGTTCTTTTCGCAGGAGCAACAGCTGAGTCAGGCACTACCGGTAATCATGCTGCATGGAACGATCGAGCTCTCCTCTATTGTGATTGCTGGCAGCTGCGGGATTTACGATGGGCAATAGTTTGCTTTTTCCTGGAACATACTCCCGCCTGGACTCTTTCAAAAAAGGTGGTGTGAAAGGACTAAAAATTGTGATGGGACTTGTGCCTTTTTTTATTCTTGCTGGATTTATTGAGTCATTTATTACACGGTATGCGTTTATGCCATTGAGTATTAAAGCGCTTATCATTGGTCTTTCAGCCATATTGATGATATATTATTTTGTGATCTACCCAATTCGTCTTAAACGTTATGGAAAATTTTAACTTCATTGAATTTCACCGCACCCGCGACTTTAGCCGGAAGCTAAATGCGACATTTGAATTCGTCAAACAGAATTTCAAACCGCTAGGCAAGAGTATTCTTTTTATTGCTGGCCCTCCTGTGTTAGTGGCAAGTTTGGTCAGCGGCTCCTTTATGAGCGAATTCATGAGCTTCAGCTCGATGGGTGATAATCCGGCGGAAGAAATGCAAAATTATTTCACATCCGTGAGCTTCTGGCTTCAGATCGTATTAATGATTGTTTTTTTTACCATCAGTGGAGTAATGAACATTGCCACTATAAATAATTACTTGCTGCTGTATGAAAAAAAGCGAACTAATAAAATTGAAGTGTCAGAAGTTTGGGAGCGCGTTCGTGCTACATTCTGGATGTATTTTAGTACGATGTTCCTTTTCATGATACTGGTCATTGCGGCTTACATTGTGTTGCTTATCCCGATAGGTATTTTGGCAGCCATTTCGCCGTTTCTGATTTTTTTTGGAGTGCTTTTCTTGATGTGCGGAATTATATACTTTTTTTTCGGGGCGGCCCTTGTCTTTATCATTCGCGCCTATGAGAAGAAAGGCTTCTTTGAAGCAGTTTTCCGATCTTTCAAATTGGTAAAAGACAAATGGTGGAGCACTTTTGGACTGATAATGGTTTTGTATTTGATTGTGGGTGTTAGCTCCTATATTTTTCTTATCCCATGGTATGCCGTAACTGTAGTGATCGGCGTTGCACAACACGTCAGTGGACACTTTTCAGGAACCATCTATGGCAATGCAGTCGGTAACCATCGTACTATTTACACTATACTACCTTGCCCAGATGATTCTTACGGCTTTGCCGAACGTCGGAACTGCCTTTCAATACTTTAACCTGGTGGAACTGAAAGAAGCTAAAGGATTAATGGCACAGATACAAACGTTAGGACAATCTCAATCACAGGTTTCACCAGAGGATGAACACTTTTAATAAGGAAAAGACGGTGAGGTTAGTTTGGGTCGTTTGTTTTTTCACGTTGACATCTTTCTATTCCCATGGACAAGATGCAGATTCGGCTAACATATCTTTTGATTCCGTCGCGGCCATCATAGATTCAGAAGGAGATGACTCACGGGCTCCCGATGATTCGGTAAAGATCGAAGCAAGAAATTTTGATGGAGCAACGTTAAACAAACTTAAATCAGATGGAGATCTTCAGTACAAAGAACCTCCTACAATCGCAGAAAGTTTGTGGGACCGGGCGCTTCTTTTGATTAAGCAATTTTTGGATTCGTTGTTTACAGGTGCTGTTTCAACAAACTGGGGGAGAGTTTTTTCTTATATCCTTGGCCTGGTCTTGGTCATTGTTCTTATCATGATGATCCTTAGGGTAAACGCTTTTAAGGTATTTTATTCCGGCCAGGGAGCAAGTACAATTCCTTATCATGCCTTGGATGAGAATATTCATGAGATGGATTTTGATAAGTTGATACAGGAGGCGATTGCGGACGGTGATTATCGAAAAGGAATCAGGCTGTTGTTTCTAAATTCCTTAAAAATGTTGGCTGATAAAAATTTTATTCATTGGGAACAGGGCAAAACAAATCATGATTACTTGTCGGAGTTAACAGCTGCTGATTTAAAAGAAGGATTCAATGAGCTAAATTATTATTTCGAGTACGCGTGGTATGGAAATTTCACCGTAAATCATGAAATGTTTTTGAAGGTTCAACATGCGTTCACGGATTGGAGGCAACGAATCTAATGCGGAAAGATTGGAAATACATACTCTACATTTCGTTGGCATTTGGCCTGTTTGTCATCGTAAAATTGCTCAGCCCAAAACAATACGATTGGACCATGACTTTCGCCCACGATGATAAAAATCCCTATGGAGCTTATGCATTTAGCAATTTGTTGCCAGAACTTTTTCCGAACCGGACCATTTCGCATTCCTACAAAACCCTATATGAAATCAAGGACTCTTTGGATGGGGTGGAAAACATCGTGATTATCAGTTCAAGTTTCAGCGCGGATAAAGAAGATTCCAAAACGTTACTTCAACATGTTGAAAAGGGTGGGTCGGTCTTTATTTCAGCGGAGTATTTTTGGGGCCACTTCTCGGATACGTTAAGCCTGAAGACCTACGATTATTTTTTCAAAAGCGGAAATATCTTTACGAAGCGTGACACTTCTTATTTGAAATTTGCCAATGCTCAACTTGATACCGTTGACGAATTTCATTATCGTCGGGATAACATTCATAATTACTTTAGTCAATTCGACACGACAGGAACAACGGTAGTTGCAAGAAATGATTATCACTACCCTGTTACCATCCGGATGAAGATTGGCAAAGGCAATTTAATTCTCAATAGCACTCCTTTAATTTTTTCAAACATCTATTTGTTGTCATCGAACAACCATCAATTTGTCTCCAAAACCTTGTCATATCTTCCCATTCAAAATGTAATGTGGACAGAATATTATCATTTAGGACGGATGGAATCCACAACTCCATTGCGTTTTATTTTGACGAACGAACCACTACGTTGGGGCTATTACATTACCATAATTTCCATTTTAATGTTTATGCTTTTTGAAATGAAGCGAAAGCAGCGGATCATTCCCATTGTAAAACCACTGGCGAATACAACATTAGAGTTTGTCGGTACCATCGGTAACTTATATTATCAGAGCGGTGAGCATAAAAACATGGCTGAAAAGAAAATTCATTTTTTTATGGATCAGCTGCGATCAAAATACTGGTTGACAACAACCCATTTGGACGAGACGTTTGTAGGTATAGCATCAAAAAAAACGGGACGAAGCGAAGAGGAAGTCCGGGACCTGATAAATGTTATCAATTCCATCCGGGCGAAAGAAAAAATTTCGGAAGAGGAATTAATTGATTTAAATAATCGAATCGAAAAATTTAATGCATCAGCTAAATGCAGGGATCAAGTTATAACACCGTAACTTGTAATGCTCTTAGCCTTCATTTAAACACAACCATGGAAGAAAAAATTTTTGAAAACCGCGTCGATCTTACAGCCTTAAACACCAGTATTGTTAAGATCCGGGAAGAGATCGGAAAAATAATTGTAGGGCAGGAAAGGATGATCGACCTATTGATCACTGCAATTTTAGCCGATGGTCACGTGCTGATCGAGGGAGTTCCAGGCGTGGCAAAAACGCTCACAGCCAAACTTCTTTCAAAAGTTATTTCGGTCAAGTTTTCACGGATTCAATTTACGCCCGATCTCATGCCGTCGGATGTATTGGGTACTTCGATTTTTAATATTAAAAAATCTGAATTCGAATTTAAGGCGGGTCCAATCTTCTCCAACATAGTACTGATCGATGAGATCAATCGCGCTCCGGCTAAAACGCAGGCCGCTTTATTTGAAGTTATGGAAGAAAGGCAGGTAACAGTTGATGGCACGACCTACGCAATGCATCATCCTTATATGGTGGTGGCCACACAAAATCCTATTGAGCACGAAGGTACCTATCGACTGCCGGAAGCACAGCTTGACCGTTTTCTTTTTAAGATCCAGGTGGACTATCCCAACCTTGAACAAGAGGTAGCAATTATTGGAGGTCACCACCAAAGAAAAGGTATTAATCCGACAGAGAACATTAATGCGGTGTTGTCGGCGGAACAAATCGGAAATTACCGCCAGGCCGTACAGCAGTTATACATGGAGGATCACCTGTTAAAGTATATTGCTCAGATCGTTCATGAAACGAGAAATAGTCCAGCGCTTTTTCTAGGTGCATCGCCGAGAGCCTCTATTGCGCTTCTAAATGGAGCCAAAGCTTATGCCGCTGTCAACGGACGTGATTTTGTTACGCCGGAAGACATTAAATTCATTGCTTTACCAGTGCTGCGTCATCGCGTTATGTTGACACCGGACAAAGAAATGGAAGGTATATCCACCGATGAAGTTGTAAGTCAGATTATCGATAAGGTAGAAGTACCGCGTTAATGTGAAATTCCTTCGCGCACTATATCTGAATAACCGGTTGTTTATTGCAATTTCCATTGTAGTAGCATTCTTTATTGCAAGTTTTATTATCGGGGGCTGGCTTCTGCCGATTTCGAAAGGACTATTCTTTTTATTGTTGGCGGTTGTATTAACGGATAGCATTCTATTATTCAGAATTAAAAAGGCAGTAATCGGATATCGCGTCACACCGGAAAAGCTTTCAAACGGCGATGAGAATGAATTAAAAATACACCTGGAAAATTTTTATCCTTTCGCGGTCGACCTTAATGTCATCGATGAAATACCGCATCAATTCCAACGGAGGGATTTGAATTTCCGCCTGAATATTAAAGCCGGGGAAAAAAAGGTGATTCAATATCATATTCGTCCCGTGAAGCGTGGCGAATATTCTTTTGGAACTGTAAACGTTTTTGCCAGTTCTCCACTGGGCTTCTTGTCGCGAAGATTTAAATTTTCAGGCGATGCATTGGTGCCAGTTTATCCATCGTTCATCCAAATGCGGAAATATGAATTGATGGCTATTTCCAATAGGCTTGTGGAATCTGGTATCAAGCGCATTCGACGCGTTGGACAAAACCGGGAATTTGAACTGATCAGGGAATACGTGAGCGGAGATGATTTTCGCACGGTTAACTGGCGGGCTACTGCAAGAAAAAATCACTTGATGGTAAACCATTTCCAGGATGAGCGGTCGCAGCAGGTTTACAGCCTGATCGACAAAGGGAGGGTGATGCAAATGCCGTTCAATGGACTAAGTTTATTGGATCATGCAATCAATGCAAGTCTGGTGATTTCCAATATCGCGATTAAGAAGTCTGATAAAGCGGGACTAATTACGTTTCAGCATAAGATCGGCTCGATTGTTCCGGCCGGCAAACAAAGTAAGCAGATGCTGCGAATTATGGAGGTGCTGTACAACCAAAAAACATCCTATCGCGAATCGGATTTTTCTTCGCTGTTCACGCACGTCAGAAGGAAAATCACGCATCGAAGTTTGTTGTTATTGTTCACGAATTTTGAATCGATTTATGGATTGCATCGCCAATTACCCTATCTGAAAAGCCTGTCAAATCAGCACCTGTTGGTAGTCATATTTTTTGAAAACACGGAAATGCGGTCTCTCTTGGACCTACCTGCCAATAATCTCAAGGAAATTTACCACAAAGCGGTGGCAGAGAAATTCAGCTATGATAAAAAGCTTATCGTGAAGGAATTGACAAAACATGGCATTCAAGCACTTTTAACGCCCCCGGAAAGCCTTACGGTTAATACCATTAACAAATATTTGGAATTGAAGTCAAGGGGCATGATTTAAGTGCATCGCACGCATTACCTTCTCACAATTCCTGGTATAAATCGTACTTTTAGTGGTTAATAAACCGATGAGCAGGAAAACCGTTTGGATCGTGATTGTTTGCTGTTGGGTGAATTATTTTGCCCATGCCCAAATCAATAGGTTTACACTCCCCAGCGGGTCGGATTATGAAGCGGGCGTCGTCCTGGTGAAAGTAAAACCTTCCTATAAAGATATCTTTCAGAGTGGACAACCAGCAGGGCGCCTTCCTGGTAACCTGCGGGCTTCGAACATCAAACCTCTTTTAGCCCACGGATCCCGGAATAAAAGTGCTGCAAGGATGGCTCCCCGAAAGCCTCATGTTGATCTCTCTGTTTATTTCAAATTGAAGTTTGATAAGTCGTATCCCATTGAGGACTATATCAATGATCTGTATGCAACTGGATATTTCGAAATTGTTGAACCTGTCTATGTTCAGACATCATTCTTCATGCCGAATGATCCATTAATTGTTAATCAATACTATCTCAACATAATAAAGGCAAATCAGGCATGGGATGTTACGCAGGGAAGTCCGTCGATAATAATCGGAATTGTTGATACGGGTGGAGACCTCAATCATCCAGATCTACAGGGAAATATTTATATCGATCCTGCCGATCCAACGGATGGCATAGACAACGATAGTGACGGTTACATCGATAATAACCGCGGTTGGGATTTTTCAGGTGCTGATGCCGCTCTTATTGGATCACCTAATTTCAAAGGGGACAACAATCCGTCGGTGTTTTCTGGAAATCGTTTTGCACATGGAACAATGGTCGCGGGATGTGCCAGCGCTACGACGAATGATGCAGTAGGAATTTCAGGCGTTGGATTTAACACCAAGCTATTGTTTACAAAACACTACGCCGACAACCAGCCCAGCAATTCGAATTCATATTCATCAGATTTGTACGAAGGTGTTTTATATGCGGCAACCCACGGCGCTAAAATTATCAATTGTTCCTGGGGCAATCCGAATTACAGTGGAATTGCACAGGACATCATCAAGTATGTTACACTAGATTTAGGCTGTCTGGTGGTAGCCGCAGCAGGAAACAGCAATCTGGAAAGTCCTTTGTATCCCGCCGCATACGACTATGTGCTGTCGGTAGCATCATCGGATGAGAATGACGTACGTTCCTGGTTTTCGAACTATGGAAAAACCGTCGACATTACAGCGCCTGGATCCAATATCTATACCACGAACTACGATGATGGCTACCGGACAGACTCCGGTACATCATTGTCGGCCCCGATTGTTTCCGGTGCCGCCGCATTGGTTTGGGCTCACAACCCTACCTATACACCTTTGCAAGTATTGGAGCAGCTTAGAATCTCAGCGGATGAAACTTTTTATGATAATAATCCTACGTTCATCAACAAGTTAGGTAAGGGGCGTTTGGACATCGCTCGTGCGCTGACATTTCAAAGCCCTTCCATTCGCGCAAACCATCAGCGCCTGGTAAATGCTGCGGGTGATTTCCCCGGGCCCGGCCAAAGTGCCAAACTATATTTCAATTTTACAAATTACCTCAAACCATCTTCGTCTGCGCTAAAAATCACGTTAACCTCGACTTCACCTTACATAACAATAACGCAACCTGAATTTCGTGCTGGAGTAATTCAAACAAATGATTCTGTCAATAATAACGCAAAACCATTTGAACTAACCTTTGCTCCGAACTTACCCATCGATCAACCCGTTGAGGCTTTACTTACATTTACGGATGGTTCATATCATGATACGCAGCTAATAAATTTTGTCATTCCTTCGTTCATTGATGTAAATGAAAATAATATTGCGACCAGCATTGCTTCTGCCGGAAGAATAGGCTATGGAAATACTCAGGCCCAAAACAGTGGCTCCGGATTTGTTTACAATGATGAACAGTTACTGTATGAAATGGGTGTCATTATGGGCACTTCATCTTCTGTTATATTCGATAATGTAAGGGGGGTTGGCGGAGTTTACAACCAGGATTTTACATCGTCGACTAAAATAAAAAAGATAACCCCTGGCGAAAGATCTTATTCGGAAGTTACTTGGATCCTTTAGAAACGCGGCCAATGAAAGCGCACAGACGTTGCTGATTTCCTATCGCAGCATGGTTTGGAAAAATGATCCGTATAAAAATTTCGTCATTCTTGAATACAAAATAAAAAACACAACGGCGACTCCTTTATCCAATTTTTACATGGGCATTTTTGCCGACTGGGATATACTTTCCGGAGGCAGCAGCGACCGTGCGTCATGGGATAATAGTACCCGGTTAGGCTATGTCTATCGCAGCACAACCGTCTTCGCTGCCGAGGGCGGGGATACAGGCGTTAACGGGCAATGCAACCTATTATGCTATTGACAACGACAACACGATTGCCGGCAATCCATTTGGGCTTTATGACGGATTTACGGATGCAGAAAAACATACCAGTATTTCTTCCGGATTGGTCAAGATAAATGCCGGCGGTACCTCGGGAAATGATGTTAGTCATGTCGTTGGTTCGGGCCCTTATACAATCGCGGGAGGCCAGGAAATTACCATTGCTTTTGCCCTGCATGGAGCGAGCACGCAGACAAACCTGATCAATTCTGCGAAGTACGCCGACTCACTTTACAATTACACTTTTAAGGCACCTAAACCGGTGGCAAATAGTATTGAGGTGTGCCAGGGGACCGATGCTCTCTTAAAGGCCTCGGGAGCGACAAAATTTAACTGGTATAAGGAATTTATCGGGGGCACACCGGTTTTCTCAGGATCTCAATTCAAAATTCCAGGATTGAAAAAAGATACTTTGGTCTACGTCTCAAATGCTGATCACCATTATGAAAGCCTAAGAACTCCGGTAGCCGTTGGTGTAACACCTCCCCCGGAAATTATCGCCCCTCCAGATCTTGAATTTTGTGAAGGGGAAAGTATTGCGCTTTCAGTGGACGTCGGCGATGAGTATACCTGGAGTAATGGCAAAAAAACACAAACGATCGATGTTACGACAGCAGGTAGCTATACCGTTACCGTGCGCAAAGGTTCACTTCCTTGTACGTCATTGCCTGTTGACGTAATCGTCAACCCGGCACCAGTGGCCGGATTTACCGCGACGCCGGAAGTAATTTCAACAGAAGAAGAAGTAATTTTTTCAAATGAGAGCAGTGGTGCCATATCGTGGGAATGGGATTTTGGTGATGGAGGAGAAAGCGTGGAAGAAAGTCCCTCACACCAATATGATGCAATCGGTGGTTATACCGTTACGCTCAAAGCCACTTCCGATAAAGGCTGCGTAGACATTGAGTCAAAATCTATCGGAATTATAACGGGGACTGAAACCTCCCTTGCCAAAACCACTTTGCTTTATCCAAATCCGATTCATGATGATGTCCTATTCATGAGACATTCAGTTTCAAGCGAGCCAATTGAGATCGATATATATAATGTACAGGTGATTTGGTTTGCCGCCAAACGATTGACCCTAATAACGAAAAGGAAAGCTCCTTAAATGTTTCCGCGTTAGCGAGTGGGGTATACCAGGTGCAAATCCGCACCCGCGATGAAATACTCACGCGAAAAATTGTCGTGGTTCGATAATTATTAAAGATTTAGCTTATTTAATTCCTTAACCGCATAGTCGCAGGCTCTTGCTGTTAGCGCCATATAGGTCAATGACGGATTTACACACGCCGAGGATGCCATGAGTGAACCGTCGGTGATAAAAACATTTTTTACTTCATGCATTTGATTGAATGCATTTAGAACTGATGTTTTTGGATCTTTTCCCATCCGTGCAGTGCCCATCTCATGATTCGCATTTCCGGGGAAAGAGGTATTGACATAGGTCTTTACATTTTTGTACCCGATGGCTTCAAACATTTCACCTGCCGAGTTGGCCATATCTTGTTGCATGGCTTTTTCATTTTCTTTGAACTCAGCATCGATGTTCAACGTAGGCCGACCCCATTTATCTTTTTGTTGTGTGTTGAGCGTTATTCGATTTTCCGGATAAGGCAAACATTCCCCAAATCCTCCAAAACCAATACGCCATTCACCAGGAATCTCGGCTTGTTCTTTCAGTGCGGCGCCCAAGGCAGTTGACTTTACTAGACTTCCCCATCCTTCACGGCTTGCACCACCCTGCATTCCGAATCCTCGGATGTAATCCGTCCTTTTTTCATTAATGTTTCTGAAGCGTGGAACATATAGCCCCACCGGGCGGCGACCGATGTAATACTTATCTTCAAATCCTTCCACGGATGCCGTAGCTCCGGCTTGTTTGTGATGATCCATCAAATTTCGACCTACCTGATCACTTCCATTACCCAGTCCGTTGGGGAATCGATTGGAGATGGAATTCAATAAGATAAAAGTTGTACCGACAGTGGAGGCATTTAGAAAAATTATCTTGGAATAAAACTCCATTACTTCGTTGGTTTCAGCATCGGTGACTTCCACACCGATCGCTTTGCCTTTTTTCTCATCGTACATAACTTTGTTTACCAGGGAGTGCGGACGAAGCGTAAGATTGCCAGTGGCAAACGCCGCCGGTAAGTGTACTGGCATTCGTGCTGAAATATGCACCATACGGACAACCGCGATGGCAAAGATTTCTGGTCTGGCATTGTCCCCTTCCCTTTAACAGGTTGCGTCAAATTTGCCGTGCGGCCCATCGTCACCCTTCGACCAGGGAATTTTTGCTTCGATTAAAGTCTTGGCTTCTTTCTCAACACAATTCATTTCCATAGGAGGCAGAAATTTGCCATCGGGAAGATGTGGAATACCCTCTGCCTGTCCGCTTACACCAATGAAGGATTCAACATAATCGTACCAGGGCGCAATATCCTTATACCGGATTGGCCAGTCGACGCCATGACCATCGGTTACATTGGCCGTCAAAATCCAGATCACTCCATCGATAGCTCATGCGCGCCCAAAGCAACGAACGCCCTCCGACAACATCGCCACGGATCCAGTCAAATCGTTTTATTTCAGTGTAAGGATTTTCCTGGTCGTTGATATAGAATGCTTTGTTATCCCCCCGGTAGCTGTAATGGCGCTTTTGAATGTAGCCTCGTTCCTTGTCTTCCTCTGTCAGACGCATTCCATGCGGAAAATCCCATGGATCCTTGGTCGCCGTGGGATAATTTGGATGTTCCATCGGTTTACCCCGCTCCAGCATTAATACTTTCAAGCCTTTTTCGCAAAGTTCCTTGGCGGCCCAGCCACCACTAATTCCTGATCCCACCACGATTGCATCGTACGTATGCTGCTCTTTTCCTTTTTGATTGACATTCATAGTTCCTCCTTAGGGCGTCAAAATCTTAAAATTCTATTCAACTATTGAAAGGGATTTTTTTTCAAACAGATGAGGATTCGATCAATGGTTTCGATTGAGGTTATAAATTCAAAACCTAAATTTAAAGTTCACAATAATTAATCTGGCCAATCTCTAGATCATTTCGATCTGTGTTTTATTTTTGCCCAATTTTGTTCACCCCACTCAACTAGAAATGCCAAGAGACAGAAGTATTCGCTCGGTCCTCATCATCGGTAGCGGCCCTATTATTATCGGTCAAGCCTGTGAATTTGATTATGCAGGTTCGCAAGCATCCCGTTCACTTCGCGAAGAAGGAATTGAGGTAGTGCTGATCAACTCAAATCCCGCCACTATCATGACTGACAAAGTGACGGCTGATCACGTTTACCTCAAGCCACTCACGAAAAAATCGATCCGGGAGATATTGGAAAAACATCATATCGATGCTGTGCTACCGACCATGGGCGGCCAAACTGCTCTCAATCTTTGCATTGATTGCGAAAAAGCAGGGATCTGGCAACACTATCGGCGTACGCATTATCGGCGTTGACATCCAAGCGATCGAGACCACCGAAGATCGCGAGAAATTCCGACTCAAAATGCTGGAGCTTGGATGTGGGTGTTTGTCAAGGGAGGAACTGCAACTTCTTTCTTACAAGGAAAAGAGATTGCCCAGGAAATTGGTTTTCCACTGGTTATCCGTCCTTCTTATACCTTGGGAGGAACTGGAGGCGCTTTTGTAAACGATCACGAAGATTTTGATGATGCCTTAAATAATGGCTTGCACGCCTCACCCATTCACGAGGTGCTTGTGGAGAAAGAGCATTATGGGCTGGAAAGAATATGAGCTGGAATTGCTCCGCGATGGCGTTGGGAATGTGATCATCATTTGTTCGATCGAGAATTTCGATCCGATGGGGATTCACACGGGCGATTCGATAACAGTTGCACCGGCAATGACCTTGCCCGATACCGTCTATCAGCACATGCGCGACCTCGCCATTAAAATGATGAACGGTATTGGGCAGTTTGCAGGAGGGTGTAACGTTCAATTTGCGCTTAATCCGGACGATGATAATGAGATCATCGGCATAGAAATCAATCCACGGGTATCGCGATCTTCAGCGCTTGCTTCAAAAGCCACGGGTTATCCCATCGCAAAAATTGCTGCGAAACTGGCCATCGGTTATAACCTCGATGAACTAAAGAATGCCATCACGGGAACCACAACCGCTTATTTTGAACCGGCGATTGATTATGTGATCGTAAAAGTACCGCGCTGGAACTTTGATAAGTTCCAGGGCACCGATCGCAAGCTGGGACTGCAGATGAAGTCTGTTGGCGAAGCGATGGGCATTGGAAGAAATTTCCAGGAAGCGCTTCAAAAGGCATGTCAGTCGTTGGAGATCAGAAGAAATGGATTGGGCGCAGACGGCAAAGAACTAACCAAGCAGGATGAATTGCTTTACAGCCTGGAGCATCCCAGCTGGAACCGGGTATTTCATATCTACGACGCGATTAAGCTAGGCATACCGTTGAAAACCATTTCAGAAGCTGACAAGAATTGATCGATGGTTCCTGAAGCAGATCGAAGAGCTGGTGGAACTGGAAAAAGAAATCAGCAAATACGACCTGCACACAATTCCGGCGCCACTGCTTCGAAAGGCAAAAGAAAAAGGATATGCCGACCGGCAAATTGCACACATGCTGGATTGCTATGAAAGTGAAGTTTATAACAAGCGCAAGGACATGGGCATCAACCGCGTTTACAAACTGGTTGATACCTGTGCTGCGGAGTTTGAAGCAAAGACACCTTATTACTATTCAACTTTTGAGGCAGAAAATGAATCGATATCGTCTTCGACAAAAAGAAGATTGTTGTGTTGGGTTCAGGACCGAATCGCATCGGCCAGGGAATTGAGTTTGATTATTCTTGTGTTCATGGTGTGTTGGCAGCGAAAGAATGTGGTTATGAAACCATCATGATCAACTGCAATCCCGAAACAGTTTCTACTGATTTTGACATTGCCGATAAACTATATTTTGAGCCCGTATTCTGGGAACATATTTACGATATCATTCAGCACGAAAAACCCGAAGGCGTTATCGTTCAGCTTGGAGGTCAGACAGCATTGAAGCTGGCAGAGAAACTTCACAAGTACGGAATTAAGATCATCGGAACCATCTTTTGATGCCCTTGATCTGGCCGAAGACCGCGGCAGGTTTTCAACACTGCTGAAAGAATTGGCTATCCCCTATCCCGAATTTGGTGTTGCCGATAAATGCTGACGAAGCGATTGAAGTTTCAAAAACAATAGGCTTCCCGTTGCTGGTGCGCCCTTCGTATGTTTTGGGTGGACAGAGCATGAAGATCGTGATCAACGAACAGGAGCTCGAAGATCATATCCTGGATATCTGGAAACATTTGCCGGAGAACAAAGTATTGCTCGATCATTTCTTCGATGGCGCCATCGAAGCGGAAGCCGATGCCATTTGCGATGGAGAAGATGTTTACATCATTGGTATCATGCAGCACATCGAACCGGCAGGTATTCACTCCGGTGACTCGTATGCGGTTTTGCCTCCTTACAATCTCGGTGATTTTGTAATCAAGCAAATTGAACACTACACCCATAAGATTGCGCTTGCGCTTCAAACGGTTGGATTGATCAACATTCAGTTTGCGATCAAGAATGACAAAGTTTATATCATTGAAGCCAACCCGCGCGCGTCGAGAACAGTGCCATTTATTTGCAAAGCCTACGATGAGCCTTATGTTAATTATGCCACCAAAGTGATGCTGGGAGAGAAAAAGGTGAAGGACTTTACTTTCAATCCAACGAAAAAAGGATATGCGATTAAGGAACCGGTGTTCTCCTTTCACAAGTTTCCCGACGTAAATAAGGAACTGGGTCCTGAAATGAAATCAACAGGCGAATCCATTTATTTCATAGATGATCTTATGGACGATTATTTTATGAAGATTTATTCGGAGCGAAACCTATACCTGAGTCGATAAACGTCTGTTTTCAGCCTGTGCCTTTTAGTTGCGATTCTTGGGATTTTTAAGCGTTCCGGCCAAAAATTCGGAAAGTATTAACCTAAATTGGTTAATTACTCGTTGAACCTATACCTTTGTTTTCAGGTTACTGATTGAAATAAATACCATGCTTAAATTTCTGATCATCACCAGTCTGGTTTTATACCTGGTGTATAAATTGGGTTCCTTATTTTTTAGGGCTGGGGCAGCTTCCCAACAACTCCGTAACCAGCACCAGAAAAAGACATTTGAGGGTGATCAGAATCAAAAGCGAAAGAGTGGATTCCAAACCTGGAGAATACATCGACTACGAAGAGGTCAAATAGCACCGCTCCTTTTTCATTTCAAACAATTTTAAGGTCTAAAGTGAGTACGATTCACTTCCATAAATATCAGGCAACAGGCAACGACTTTGTGATCATCGACAATCGCGAAGCAAAGCTGACTTTTACCAACGAGCAGATCGCAAGAATATGCCATCCGAAGTTTGGCGTTGGTGCCGATGGATTGATGCTTATTGAAAATCATCCTACCCTTAATTTCCATCTGGAATATTTTAACAGTGACGGATCAAAAAGTCTTTGTGGGAACGGATGTCGTGCGGCAGTTCAATTCGCCTCGCAGCTTGGACTGGTGAATGGAAAAGCGACATTTACTGCCTTCGATGGTCCGCATGCGGCCGAAATACTCCCTTCTGGAAATATCAGATTAAAAATGGGAGATGTAAAAGAGATAAAGATGATAGGTAATGACTACTACATCCATACTGGATCACCGCATTTCATACGATTTGTTCAGGATGTCAAAAATTATCCGGTATTCGAGGAGGGCAGAAAAATCCGATATGAAGATCGTTTTCAGCCGGGCGGAACGAATGTGAATTTTGTAGAACTTGCAAAAGGACAATACCATTTTTGTCAGAACCTATGAGCGTGGTGTTGAAAACGAAACACTTTCCTGCGGAACGGGCATTACGGCAGCAGCTTTAGCAGCTTCGTTGAAAGGGGCCGTCTTCCCCTGTTAACATCAATACCCTGGGCGGAAATCTTGCCGTCGAATTCAAAAGCGGACAGTCGGGCACATTTCAAGAGATTTACCTCATCGGCCCTGCCAAAATGGTCTTTAAAGGCCAATTGGAACTGTAATTGCTCATCCGGAATTCAAAAAACAAATTTAACTTTGACCTCCGTTGGAGGGCCGTTCTGCATTGTCCGTTATCCAGAGAATACGGATAACGGATAACGATTAACGGAAAACGAAAAATAAAAGCATGCTGAAACTTATAGCCAAACTTTTCGGAACAAAGTCTGAAAAAGATATTAAACGTGTAATGCCCCTGGTTGAACAAACCAAACAAGAGGGTGAGCAAATTAAATCCCTGAGCAACGATGCGCTACGCGGCTGAAACAAAAAAGATCCAGGAACAAATCAATCAGGAACTAAAAGAACATTGATGATCAACTGGCCGGCTTGCACCAAAAAATCGCAGATAATCCTGACGCTTGATATAAATGAAAAAGAATCAGTCTTCGGTCGAAATCGACAAGTTGGAGGAGGATCGAAATAAAGAACTCGAAAAAGTTTTGTTGAAAGTGTTGCCAAACGCGTTTGCCATTGTGCGTGAAACAGCAAGACGGTTTAAAGAAAATGAATACCTGGAAGTTACTGCGCAGGATTTCGATCGCGTGATCTCGGGCAGTCAAGGAAAATGTAAAGATCGAGGGTGATAAAGCGCGCTGGTATAATAAATGGATGGCTGCAGGTAATATGATCACCTGGGACATGGTTCACTATGAAGTGCAGATCATCGGAGGAATCGTATTGCATGAAGGTAAGATTGCTGAAATGGCAACCGGTGAAGGAAAAACATTGGTGGCTACTTTTCCTGCTTTCTTAAATGCCCTGGCAAAACGAGGAGTTCATCTTGTAACCGTCAATAATTACCTGTCTGTCCGCGATAGCGAATGGATGGGGCCCATCTTTCAGTTCCATGGTCTAACGATAGATTGTATTGATAAATACGAGCCCAACTCACCGGCCCGGATCAATGCTTACAAAGCGGATATCACCTATGGAACGAACAATGAGTTCGGCTTTGACTATCTGCGCGATAACATGACGCGCGATCCGCAGGAACTTGTTCAACGCTCACACCATTTTGCCATGGTCGACGAAGTGGACTCGGTATTGATTGATGAAGCGCGAACTCCCTTGATCATTTCCGGTCCGGTGCCGCGAGGAGATGAGCATGAATTCTATGATTTGAAGCCACGGATTTTCAAATTGGTTGAAGCACAGAAAAAAATCGTCAACGAATATTTGAACAACGCCCGAAAACTGATTGCTGAAAACAACGAAAAAGATGGAGGTTTGAATTTGTTCCGTGCATTCCGCGCGATGCCCAAGCACAAGCCTTTGATCAAATATTTGAGCGAGACTGGAAATAAAGCCATTCTTCAGAAAACAGAAAATTATTATCTGGCCGACAATAAACGGAATATGCCTGAGGCGGATAAGCCATTGTATTTCATCATCGATGAAAAAGATAATAGTGTTGATCTGACTGAAAAGGGTATTGATCTGATTACCGGTGAAGGGGAAGATCCGAAATTTTTTATTCTTCCTGAAATCGGGACCGAACTAAACCGGATTGAAAAAGATAATTCGTTGGATGAAGCTGCCAGATTTCACAAGAAAGAAGAGGTCATTCGCGATTATCAGACTAAAATCCAACGTATTCATAGCGTAAATCAATTACTGAAAGCCTATACGCTTTTTGAAAAAGATACTGAATACATCATCGTTGATGGTAAAGTAAAAATTGTAGATGAGCAAACCGGCCGCGTCATGGAAGGCAGGCGATATTCCGATGGATTGCACCAGGCGATCGAAGCGAAGGAAAATGTAAAGGTGGAAGACGCGACGCAAACTTATGCGACCATCACGCTTACAAAACTATTTCCGCATGTATCACAAGCTGGCCGGGATGACCGGTACGGCTGAAACGGAAGCAGGCGAATTCTGGAATATTTATAAGCTGGATGTTGTTACTATTCCAACCAACAGACCAGCTATACGCAAGGATTATGATGATATGGTTTATAAGACGATGCGGGAAAAATTCAATGCGGTGATCGAAGAAATCGTAAAACTGACGCAGCAGGGAAGACCTGTACTGGTTGGTACAACATCGGTCGAAATTTCTGAATTGGTGAGCCGGATGCTTCAAATGCGGAAGATCAAGCATCAGGTATTGAATGCAAAGCAACATCAACGTGAAGCGGAAATTGTTGCTGAGGCAGGTAAACCAGGAACTGTTACGATCGCCACAAACATGGCAGGTCGTGGAACGGATATTAAACTTACCCCTGAATCGCGTGCAGCAGGGGGGTTGGCAATCATAGGTACAGAACGTCACGAATCGCGACGGGTTGACCGGCAGCTTCGAGGTCGGTCTGGACGTCAGGGAGATCCAGGTACTTCTCACTTCTATGTTTCGTTAGAGGATAATCTCATGCGTTTGTTCATGCCGGAGCGTATTGCGCGCATCATGGACAAACTTGGTTTGAAGGAAGGCGAAGTCATCCAGCATTCTATGGTGACAAGTTCCATTGAACGTGCTCAAAAGAAAGTGGAGGAGAACAACTTCGGAATTCGTAAACGCCTGCTGGAGTACGACAACGTGATGAACTCTCAGCGCGAAGTAATTTATAAACGCAGAAAGAATGCGCTGTTTGGTGAACGTTTAGAACTGGATATTCTTACCATGCTATTTGATACATGCGAAGACATGGTAATCAATGCTAAAAATGCAATGGATTATGAAAGTCTGCGATTAAATGCGTTGAGCATCCTTGGACTGGACTACGAAATTACCAAAGAGACTTTTGACAAGCTCGATCAGCCAAAATTGGCAGAGGATCTTTACAACAAAGCACTGGAACACTATCATAAAAAGAATAAAATGGTCGCTGAAAAGGCGTTGCCGATAGTGAAAGAAATTTACAAAACGCGTGGCGCGAACCGTCGAAAATATTCTTGTTCCATTTACCGATGGACAAAAACAAATTGGTGTTGCAGCTAACTTGGCAAAAGCTGTCAATACAAATAATGCGGAATTGGTCAAGTCGATGGAAAAAATGATTGCGCTTGCCATCATTGATCAGTTATGGAAAGAGCACCTGCGCGAAATGGATGACTTAAAGCAGTCCGTGCAAAATGCAGTGTATGAACAAAAGGATCCATTGTTGATTTATAAGTTCGAAGGTTTTGAATTATTTAAACGTTTTATTGCAAAAGTAAACGAGGATACAATTTCCTTCTTGCTCAAAGCCGATATCCCCGTTCAGCAACCTGATCAGGTTCAGGAGGCGAGGGCGCAGCGCAGCCGGGTGAGATTGAATGAGCAAAAAGAAGAATCCCGATCGTTGCTGAGTGGAGGAGAGAGAGAGGCGCCAGCGCAAACATCAAGACCTCCGCAAGAAAAGGTAATGCCGGCTAAATCTGAAAAAGTCGCGGGAAGAAATGATCGAGTAAGTGTTCAGTATCCCGATGGAAAGGTTTTGCGCGACGTTAAATACAAAAAGGTTGAAGACGATATCTTGAATAACCGGTGTATCATAATTAATTAGCCATGCGGAGCCATCACATTTTCATTTACTTCATTGTCGTAGTATGGCTAGCCAGTTGTGCCAGTCCAAAAAGCACGACGGTTTCATCCTCTCAAGGACAGGCGTATTCTGAAGATTTGTCTATTTGGCGGCCTAAAGCTGAAACCCCGGCAAATAATAACACGACCACGAATGTGCCTGATAATCCTAAGCAAACACAATATGTGGAACCAAAATATGCGGTCAATAAAAAGCTTGATACAGTACTCGACAGCATAGATCGATACAACCGCTCAAAACAGTTTATCGATGGATTTACAATTCAGATTTATGCGGGCTTAAAAAGGGAAGATGCACTGAATGCAAAGAAAAATTTAGCGTCTTCGCTTCCGGACCTTCCATCAGAGGTGGTGTATGCGCAACCAAACTTTCGCGTAAAGGTGGGCAAGTATTATACGCGCATCGATGCGCAAAGGGATTATGTTGCTGTAAAAAAATACTTTCCGACGGCAATTGTGATTCCGGACAAAGTAGCGATAAACTAGCAGTTCTATTTAACGATCTTCGTCCATGAGTCTTCTCCAAAAAATCAAATCGCTTTCAGGTTCCTATAGCACGCATACCGTTTCCGTTAGAAGGCATTTGCATGCTCATCCGGAATTGTCTTACCAGGAATTTCAAACTGTGAAATTTGTTGCAGAACAATTGAGTTCATTCGGTATTGCATCTGAATCTGTTGCCACCACCGGTTTGGTTGCTGAGATAAAAGGAAAATCTCCTGAAAAGAAAACAATTGCATTGCGCGCTGATATGGATGCATTGCCCATCATCGAGGAAAATAATGTAATCTATAAATCCAAAAATCAGGGTGTCATGCATGCATGTGGTCACGATGTTCATACGTCTTCATTGCTGACCACGGCGCGTATTTTAAATGAAGTCAAGGATGAATTCGAAGGAACCGTGCGTTTATTGTTTCAACCGGGGGAAGAAAAAAATCCTGGTGGTGCTTCTTACATGATTCGTGATGGTGCGCTGGAGAACCCACGGCCTTCGGCAATACTTGGGCAGCATGTATTTCCGTTATTACCGGCTGGTAAAATTGGATTCCGCGAAGGAATGTACATGGCTAGCGCTGATGAGATCTATTTGAAGGTTATTGGTAAAGGAGGCCATGGAGCCGCGCCGGATCTGGCATCGATCCTATCGTTATTGCTTCACATATCATCATCGCGTTACAACAAATCATCAGTCGCAATGCGAATCCCCGGCAACCAACCGTATTGACGTTTGGAAATATTGTCGGTCTCGGTGCGACCAATATCATTCCCAATGAAGTAAATATCGCCGGAACATTTCGTGCGATGAATGAAGTCTGGAGGGAATCAGCGTTGGTGAAAATCAAAAAAATGGCCGAGTCGATTGCCGAAGGAATGGGTGGACGATGTGAAGTGGATATTTCAAAAGGATACCCTTACCTGGAAAATAACCCTGCACTTACACGCAGAATTCGAAAGGCTGCTGAAGAATACGTAGGCGCTGAAAATGTAGTAGATATCGATATCACTTTAGGAGCCGAAGATTTTTCATATTATTCGCAGGTTGTTCCTGCCGCATTTTATCGACTGGGTACCAACAACGTGGGCAAAGGAATTACATCCTATGTCCATACACCAACTTTTGATATTGACGAGGACGCATTGTTAATTGGCCCAGGCCTGATGGCTTGGATGGCTTGCAGGAACTGCTTGTGACTGGCGAGGATGGTAATCAGTAATCGTAAGAGGTAAGAGGTGGTTGGTAGTCTGGTGTTAGTCGATTGTGGTTAGTAAGTGGTAACAATGACGTGGCAATGAAGTAACAAGTAGTTGATGTCAGTCGATGTAGTGATCGAACGTGCTGCTTACAACATACATCTACAACTTACATTTTACATTACGATTACTCCACGGTAACTGACTTTGCAAGATTCCGCGGTTGATCAACATTGCATCCTCGCAGTACAGCAATGTGATAGGAAAGAAGTTGCAGTGGAATTACAGAGACGAGTGGCATGAATGCTTCGTGCACAGCGGGCACTTCGATACAAAAATCAGACATCTTTGGAATGAGTTCGTCGCCTTCGGTAATAATAGAAATAACACGACCTTTTCTTGCTTTTACCTCCTGAATATTCGAAACGACTTTTTCATACGAGCTATCCTTCGTAGCAATAAATACGACCGGCATCTCTTCATCGATTAGCGCGATCGGTCCATGCTTCATCTCTGCGGCTGGATAACCTTCCGCATGGATGTATGAGATTTCTTTAAGTTTCAAGGCACCTTCAAGTGCCACAGGAAAATTATATCCGCGTCCCAGGTAAATAAAATTGCGTGCATCTTTGAAAAGATGCAGCGATCTTTTCTATTTGATCATTAAGCTTAAGTGCTTTTTCAACCTTGCATGGAATATTTTCCATTTCAACCAAGAGTGAATGGAGATTTTGCTTGGAGATCGTTCCATTTTTTTGCGCGACAGTCAGCGCGATCATGCTTAAAACAGTAAGTTGCGCTGTGAAAGCCTTGGTACTGGCGACACCGATCTCCGGTCCGGCGTGCGTGTAGGCACCTGCATGCGTTGCCCTGGGAATTGAGGAACCAACCACATTACAAACTCCAAAAATAATAGCGCCTTTAGATTTTGCCAGTTCAATTGCCGCCAAAGTATCAGCCGTCTCACCAGATTGAGAGATGGCAATCACGACATCACCTTCCCTGATGATTGGATTTCGGTACCGAAATTCAGAAGCATATTCAACCTCTACGGGTATACGACAAAATTCTTCAAAGAAATATTCTGCAACTAAACCGGCGTGCCACGAAGTTCCACATGCGATGATGATAATACGATCTGCATTGACGAGTTTGTTGAGATATTCACTTAGTCCACCGAGCACCAGCCGCCCGGATTGCGCATTCAAACGGCCTCTCATACAATCACTGATCGAGCGCGGTTGCTCAAAAATTTCTTTTAACATGAAATGTTCAAATCCGCCTTTCTCGATGGCTTCAAGCTCCAGGTCAATCGTCTCTATATATGGCGTAAGCGGAAGGTTAGCAGTATTTTTTATGCTGAAGCTTACCATCTTTAATAATCGCGATTTCCTGATCGTTCAGGTACACAACTTCATTGGTATATTCAATTATCGGAGTGGCATCCGATGCCAAAAAGAATTCATCCTTTCCTACGCCAATCACCAGAGGGCTTCCCTTTCTTGCGGCAATAAGGAGGTCTGGTTCGTCCAACGACATAATAACAATCGCATAAGCACCAACTACTTTTGTTAGTGCTAACCGAACAGCTTCTTCCAGCGAGCATCATTCGTTTTTCTTGATATCTTCAACAAAATGGATAAAAACTTCGGTGTCGGTATCACTTAAAAAAGTATGGCCCTTTCGAATAAGCTCCAGCTTCAGGGAGCTATAGTTTTCAATAATACCATTGTGAATGATAGCCAGGTTTTCTGTGGAGGAATAATGCGGATGGGCATTTCGGTCACTGGGTTCGCCATGCGTTGCCCAGCGGGTATGCCCCATTCCGATAGTGCTTGTCAAGATCCTTGCCCTGGAGATATGCTTCAAGATCAGAAACCTTTCCTTTCTTTTTATGGACGGCAAGTGTGCCATTTAACAGCGCAATGCCCGCGCTGTCATAGCCCCGGTACTCCAATCTTTTTAAGCCTTTGATAATAACATCATGAGCCTGACGATGGCCAACATAAGCTACAATGCCACACATAGTTATATTAGTTTAACGGTGTTGTTGGTTTTGTATAATAGACTTTTAGTTTGATGTTATCTTTTGGAAAGATCACCCGGTTAACTGATTTTGTATTGGCATAGACGGAGACGAAGGATAAAGTGCGAAGTATTGATAACGTGTTACGCCTCCCTTACAATGCTAAGTTGTTGAAAAAATAATGCAAAATTTCCGTCATATGATTTTTTTTCCGAAGAGTATTTCAAATAAGCGTCTGCGTCTCCCAAAACATTCATTGCAAGGTCACTGTCACACGTAGGTGCCATTGTCTAATGTCAATGTTCCAGGATGAGCAGGAAAGCGGGGATTGTAAGCACTGATATCAAGCGTATCTTGGTGCGTTTTGACTTTTTTCAATGGTGTTATCATTCTGAAGTATTCGCAAAACCAAATTGGACGGCGGAGCGAAGTCTGATTCAACAACAGATCCTAACGATAATTGCGCAGAATTAATAACAACGTTCGGAATGGTATCGCAAAATTCAAAAAATTTTCTGAAGTCTAATTTTGTGTAAACGCCCGTGCCGGATTGAATGTAGCGAAGATCGCTCGCCGGGCTAAAATCTTGAGCATATTGCGTCAAACCAGCAAGATCCGAAGAAGACCGATCGTTTTTTATCTGACTAAAGCTGGTAACGTTAAAAAAGCCAAGATGCAGATTCAGACTATCGTGCCGTGTCCGATATGATAGTGAAGTGTAACAGCTGAATTGGTGCTAATCCCAATAATCTTATCACCATTATCGGTTTTTATGGATAGCCCTTTAAAGATCTTCGTAAATTCACTGAACACTATGAAGGTGGAATCGTTGGTCGTTTCAGCATCCCGATACGCCAACTGCATTATCAAAAATCCGTTGACCAAAGGCTTTATCCAGAGGAACCTTTACCAGTATGGTGGTATCCGATTTATCCGCGATATAACCATCGAGATCTTTCGGGCTGACCGTAAAAGTCTTTGTGCCGAGCGGCGTTGGTTTTACGAGCGCTTCGGACTTATTAAAATAATTTCGTCTGTTATCGTAATGTAATTCTTCATCCAGCTCATAAACGGAAATGCTTTGACTGGTAAGAGCGTCGGTTGACCCATAATTATAAAAATCCAATACGAGTTGGAGGGTGACAGAATCATAGGTAACATCGGCGGGAAGCTTCGTTCCACTGTTGGTAAAAAACTGTGTGTAAGCATTAGCGGCCACATGCGCCGAACTTGTCGTCCGTGTACTGACCGATTAGCAAGCCGGTTTGTTTCGTTTTGAAATACAAAATTCGACGTACGTTGAGAGTCTAAAAGCAAGACACTGCTTTCAATCGGGATTTCAATGTAACTGGCTTCGAATTTTTGATTTTGATTTTTGAATCCTAGAACGCTTGCTTCATCTTCACAGGAAAAAAAAAATAGGGCAACTGCCAGCGATGCCAGTTGCCCTACGCGGTTAGCCCATAAGTTCATTATAAAAATTATAATACGATTCGGTTGAATTTTCGTCGTTATCGAAGTTCTCTACTTTCTTTTCTTTGATTCCTTTCTTAAAGAGACCTTCCAATTTTTTGTTTTCGCCGGCAACAATAACAGCATCGGAAAATTCCATGCCCAGTTTAATAAAGCCTTCAAAGTCGGCGGTCTTTAAATTGCCAAGCATGTTATCTTCAATATCCATCATTTTGACTTTCCCCATAATATCACCTTTAAACTTATGAGAGAAGGAATTATTGTAGATAGAGAAAACAGTTTTTGCATTTTTAAACAACGGATCATTCTTGTACGTAGTTTTTAAGTACAGTGGAATGAAGCTGGTGATCCAGTCATTGCAATGAACAACATCAGGAGCCCATCCTAATTTACGAACAGTTTCGATGACGCCCTTGCAGAAGAAGATTGCACGTTCATCGTTGTCTTCATAAAATTTGTTCTCCTTATCGTGGAAAACAGATTTGCGGTGAAAGTAATCTTCATTATCGATGAAATACACCTGAAGCTTAGCATTTGGAATCGACGCAACTTTGATGATCAAAGGCTTTTCCTCATCACCAACCGCAATGTTAATCCCCGAAAGCCTTACCACTTCATGCAGCCTGTTCTTCCGTTCATTGATAATCCCAAACCTGGGCACCAATATCCTTATCTCCATGCCTCTTTCTTGCATTGCCTGAGGAAGTTTGCGCACAAAGTCCGCTACTTCAGAGGTTTGCAGAAAAGGGTTAATTTCGCTGGCTACATAAAGAACTCGAAGTTTTGACATAGTTTTGATTTTTAATGTAGAATGGAAAACGAGCCACAAAAATACAAATAATTAACCCCTTATTCAAGTTGTTTTCAGTTTTCCCTATATCTTTGCGACCCTTTGCCAAAATGGCCTAAAATGGAGATTTTCAAGAAGATAGCCCCATTAAAAGTCTATTTAGAGGAAATTCGAAGGTCAGGAAAAACAATTGGCCTGGTTCCCACAATGGGCGCCCTTCACAACGGCCATATCGCCCTGATTAGTGCCTCCAAAGCTCAAAATTCCTATACTATTTGCTCGATTTACGTAAATCCAATGCAGTTTAATAATCCTGCGGACTTGCAAAAATACCCTCGAAGCCTTGAACAGGACATGAAATTATTAGAAGCGGCTGGTTGTGACGTCGTTATTTTGCCCTGACAACGAGGAAATGTATGAAGGGAAATCCGTCCTTAAGTTTGATTTCGGCGATTTGGATAAGGTTATGGAAGGAAAATACCGCCCAGGCCATTTCAGCGGTGTGGCCCTGGTTGTGTCCAAACTCTTTAATATTGTCAATCCTGATAATGCCTATTTTGGCCAGAAGGATTGGCAGCAATTTGCTGTCATTCAGCAGGTTGTGCTGGAACTTAAGTTTGGATTGACCCTGCACAGCATTCCCACCCTTAGGGAACCAGATGGATTGGCAATGTCTTCCAGGAATTTAAGACTTAATGGCATGCAACGACAGCAGGCGACAGTATTTTACAACGCCTTGCGACTGGCAAAGGAGAAATTTAAAAAAGGGAGAGGAAATTGCTAGGGTGAAGCGATTGGTTAGAGAAATGGTGGAAAAGGCCGATGGGGTCAAATTGGAATACTTTGAGGTAGCAGAAAGCAAAAGTTTAAACCTTCTTGAAGTCGTTGACGGCGTTGAGACGCCAATTCTGTGTATTGCCGGGTATGTGGGTGAGGTAAGGTTGATTGACAATATGTTTTTGAATTAACAGGATGAGAATAGAAGTTTTAAAATCGAAAATTCATCGCGTAAAAATTACGCAGGCGGAGTTGCATTACGTGGGTAGTATTACGGTCGATGAAGATTTACTGGATGCCGCAAATTTGATTGAAGGTGAAAAAGTAACCGTTTTAAATGTCAACAATGGTGAACGATTAGACACCTATGTGATCAAAGGTGAGCGCGCTTCTGGCGTTGTGTGTCTTAACGGACCTGCTGCACGTAAAGCACAAGTTGGCGATATCGTGATCATCGTGTCGTATGCATCGATGAAATTTGAGAAAGCAAAAACTTCAAGCCTACCGTCGTTTTTCCAACTCCCGATAATAAGCTACCTTAAGTCCCCCCAAACTAACCCATAATCGTGTGGCTCCCCGGCTTAAGAGCATTTTACAGTATATCGTGATTTTGGGGGTCACAATTTTGTTGATCTATTTGTCGCTTAGGGGATTGACGGTCGCCGAAGGCGAAAATAAATGGGATTACCTTAAGCATACCTGGCAATCTGCGCATAAAGGATGGCTGATCATTATGGCAGTCCTTTCCTTGCTTAGCCATGTCGTGCGTGCTGAGCGATGGAGAATGCTGTTGGTGCCCGTTGGTTTTAATGCGAAGTTCAGTCATAGTTTACTTTCCCTGATGGTGGGGTATTTGATCAATCTCGTAATCCCCAGGGGCGGTGAAATTTCCCGTTGTTATAATTTATACAAACTGGATAAAATTCCAGTGGTGGAATCTTTTGGTACGGTTGTGATTGAGCGGATCGTCGACCTTCTTTGTTTGGTTATACTTATTGCTATCTCATTTGCTTTTGAATCTCAGAAGCTTTTTGCTTTTATGGCCACCTTACCTTTTGAATTTTCAGGTGGTTCAAAATTGAAAGTTTTACTTGTTCGTCATAGCCGCGGCTTTGATCGCAATGTTGCTCGGGTATTTGATACTTAGAAAAAGCAAAAAACTGAACGAAATTATTCAGCGGACATGGCAGCAGTTTCAAAGAGGGTATACTGTCTGTTTTTAAGTTAAAAAATAAAAGTGTTTTTATTTTTTATTCGGCGCTGATCTGGTTTTTATATTTTGGGATGAGTTACGCGGTGCTTAAGGCCTTTCCGTCAACGAGTGATTTGCACTTTAGTGCAGTGCTAAGTTTATTTGCCATCGGTGCAATTGCTATGGCCGCTCCCTTGCCGGGCGGCACTGGTTCTTATCATGTGCTCGTGCCTCAAGGCCTTTTCTTCCTTTATCAAATTCCTTTGCCGGATGCTGTTGCTTTCACATTCATATTCCATGGCTGGCAGACTTTACTTTTTATTTTCTTCGGTGCGGTATCGGTTTTTGTCACATCTTTCATTCTAAAAAAACGTCCGAAGCCCGGAAAATTAATTCTGCGTGTAAAACAGATATGGATGTAACACTTCGTAACAGCTTCCGTCTTATTTTTACACTATGAAGCTCAGTCAGCCGATCTTTTATTGAATCATTGCTGAAGCTTACCCGGTTTGGCAATCTCATTATAATCGCATTGGCACAATATTTCACGGCTGGGTTCCTGATTGGAATGCATACCCTAAACGACGTCAATCTTTTTTTACTTTCGCTTTCTACGGTTTTTATTGCGGCGGGGGGATACATCATCAACGATTATTATGATGTTAAGATTGACTATATCAACAAACCCGATAGAGTAGTAATTGGAAAGAGCATTACGCGTCGATATGCGATTCTATTTCATATTGCCTTGTCGGTTGCAGGCATTGCGATAGGATTTTATTTGTCCTGGAAAATCGCAGGTGTGAATATGTTGTCTGTGTTTCTGCTTTGGCTGTACTCAAACAATCTCAAACGACTTCCTTTTGTTGGTAATCTCACGGTTGCTTTTCTGACAGGGCTTGCCGTTTTTATCGTTGATCTATTTTACGGTAAGGATAATTCGCTGGTGGTTATCTACGCTTTGTTCGCTTTTTTTATGACCCTGGTGCGGGAGGTAATAAAAGATATGGAGGATTTGAAGGGGGACAATTCATTTGGATGTAAGACGTTGCCCATTGTATGGGGAATTCGCAAAACGAAAATTTTAATTTACGTGATTCTAATTGTATTTGGGGGCGTGGTGATCGTGCTAAATCAATTATACCAGGCTTTGCCTTTTAAGTATCATTTGATTTTTCTTTTTGTTCCTTTGCTCTGGTTATTCCTAAGACTCATTCGGGCCGATATGAAAAAAGATTTTACCCGGCTAAGTATCTACTGCAAGGTGATCATGATGTTGGGTATTTTAAGCATGGCCTTTATGTGAGTTTAAAATTCTTTGCTTTCTTTGCGAACTTCTTATTGTTGCAAGACAGTTCGAGCTAACAGATTTTCATGAGCCAAAAATTTCGGATTGCCATCTTCGCTTCAGGCAGCGGAACCAACGCTGAAGCGATCATAAAATATTTTAAGGATCATCCGTTGATAAAAATAGAATTGGTACTTAGCAACAATCCAAATGCGCTCGTGTTGGAACGGGCAAAAAAATTTTCTGTACCTGCGAAGGTTTTTAATCGGGAAGAATTTGCATCGGACGAAGTTGTGAGGTGGCTGCGGGAATACGGCATTACGCATATTGTTCTTGCAGGATTCCTCTGGTTAATACCCGCTTCACTTCTAAAATCATATCCAAATGAAATTATCAATATTCATCCTGCCTTGTTACCCAAGTTTGGAGGCAAAGGAATGTATGGAATGAAAATTCACGAATTAATTCGAAGTTTAAATGAAACGGAAACGGGCATTACCATTCATTTGATAAATGAAAAATACGATGAAGGTCCCATTCTTTATCAGGGTCGATGTGAAGTGGCTAGTGCCGATACACCGAAGGACATTGCCAATAAAGTGCACCAAATGGAATACGCAAATTATCCCCTGGTTATTGAACAATGGATCTTAGGTAAACTAAGTTAATTAG
This sequence comes from uncultured Bacteroidota bacterium, assembly GCA_963739105.1. Taxonomy (GTDB): domain Bacteria; phylum Bacteroidota; class Bacteroidia; order Cytophagales; family Cyclobacteriaceae; genus Chryseolinea. Next base: position 176,503 of record CAVTZI010000047.1, read on the forward strand.
TTAATCGATTAACTGATTAACTGATTAACGATTACTACTTACTGTCATCCAGCCACATCGTTGTCACGCTGACAAACCACGTTACTACATATCTGTCCTGTTCAATTCAGCGGAGATCCGATCGAATAATTTCAAAGCATGAATAAAAATCTCATTTGTTTCATTCATCACTGGGAAATAGCCTTCGTTATTCCAGAGTTTGCGGGCAATCTGAGCTTTAATATGAACTTTGAATAGTTTTTCTTTCTTGGCAAGTTCTTTCCTGTCGGCCTTTACTTTATTACGCTCCCCTACTTTCACCAGGTCAGCCAGCATTTGGTCGGTAACAATAAATTTATCAAGGAAATGATTAAAACCTGTCGTTCAATAATGCTTCTTTATGGGCTTCGCCATAACCGAATGTATATTCCTGAATAGACGAAGAAGTATATAGCTCATTTAAGTAATGGCTCGTCAGGGTTGTGTCGAGTGGCACAAAATAGTCGGGCATAATACCACCGCCTCCATAAACCGTCCGTCCTTTTTGTGTGATATATTTCAACGTATCATTAAAACGAATACTGTCGGCATGAAAAAATTCTCCATGATTATATCGGCTGATAATATCGCGGGAGTATTCATCGCCATCTTCATAGGGCTTTTGAATAGACCTTCCGGTGGGTGTATAGTAACGTGAGATCGTCAGTCGTAATTCGGATCCGTCACTCAAATCGAAAGGAGATTGAACAAGACCTTTGCCGAAGCTTCTCCGTCCAACAATAAATGCACGATCGTTATCCTGAAGGGCCCCAGCCAGAATTTCGGAGGCAGATGCGCTGCCTTCGTTTATTAGAACAATCAAATCACCTTTCTCAAAATCGCCCTTTGCAGTGGACATTGCCTGAGAATCGTATTTTTTCTCCTTGCCATGGGTAAATACAATTTTTTTACCGGAAGCAAGAAAATCATCCGCCATATCAATGGCAATGTTCATATATCCGCCAGGGTTGCTTTGTAAATCCAACACCAATTTTTTCATTCCCTGTTCTTTTAGTTTGGAAAGGGATTCGCGGAATTCATCAAATGTGGTGGCGGCAAACCGGTTTACTTTTATATAGCCCATTTCATCATCCACCATATAAGCGACATCAACCGAATATTGGGGGATCTTATCACGAATAATGTTATAGTCGATCTCTTTGTCTTTTCGAAGTATCGTCACCTTTACTTCTGTTCCTTTCGGCCCCTTCAACGCTTTCATCACATCAGCAGAGGTAACTCCAATACCCGCTAAATTCTTATCGTCAACCTTGACAATTTTGTCACCCGATTGAATGCCCAGGGCTTCAGACGGCCCGCCGCTGAGGGCCGAGACGACGACGATGGTATCATGAAAAATATTGAACTCGACGCCGATCCCATCGAAATTCCCTCTCAGGTCTTCATTCGCCGCGATTCTGTCGCTGGCTGGAATGTAGGCTGAATGGGGATCTAGCTTATTAAGCATGTGGTGGATCGCGTCATCTACCAGGCTGTTGGTGTTTACGGTATCCACATATTCAGTTTGAATTTGAGTCAGAACATCCCGGAATTTCTGGACGTCCTTTCCAATATCCCCTGAAGCTTTACGGTTATTAAACCCCGAACCCACAAAAATTCCCACTGCAAGGCCTAGACATAATACCAGGGGAAGTCTGATCTGAAACTTTGAATTCTGATGCTCACTCATGTCAATGCGTTAATTATTCCGTAACGAAAGTGTAAAAATAAATGTTGGAAAGTTAAACTCTATAGCCAAGGGTGTGCCATTAATCGTATTTAGTGTAGAATCAAATAATTTTGTCATCCCTTGAAATTAAATCTCGTTCTTGCTGCCATAATGCCTGACTATGCCCAAATTTTCAATTATCTTTACCAATAGCCATGAGTAAGTCAGCGCTGAAAGATACACGGATTTCCGTACTGGTGGATCAAAACTATGTACACGCCTACGTGCTATACTATTTTGGCATCCGCTTTTTCGAATATTCTGAATTAACGCTTGCACAGGTTTGTAAGAAATGTGGCTTAAAGGTAGAGCAGGTCATTCGTGAAATGGAGGACCCTACTCATTTGCGCGAGGCTGACCTCCCGCTCATGTCTTATCCAATCGATTTGATCATTGAATATCTGAAACACTCTCATTTTCTATTCATCAAACATAAGCTTCCCTACATTGCCCGGCTTGTTGAAAGCTTTAAAGCAAATCATGATGATTACCAAACGGTAGAAAGAGATTTGAAAATTGTTTTTCCACTTTTTGTGGAGGATTTCATTCAGCATATTTACGAGGAAGAAGATACCCTTTTTAATTTCATAAACTCCCTCGAGCGCGCAACCAAAGAAAGATTTATTCCTACCAAACTTTATTTTTTGTTGGAAAAGAATTCCGTTCAAAAGTTTGCTATGGAGCATGACGTGCATGATGATGAAATGGAGGGCATTCGAAATATAACAAAGGATTATACCCTTCATCCAAATGCGCCGCTACATGTTAAAGTCTTGTATAATGAATTGAAAGACTTTGAGAAAAGTTTGACCACCCATGCCCGCATTGAAAATGAAATTCTCTTTCCCAAGGCAATGGCATTGGAGAACAAAGTCAAACAGGCCATTTTTGAAAAAATAAAATTCAATTAGACGGCATCGATTTCTCCAAATTCTTCATTTCAAGCGTGCATTGATGGCCTATGCGAAAAGTAGTGTTGAATTTAGCCGTATCTCTCGATGGATACATTGCCGGCCCTAACGGTGAATACGATTGGTGCTTTACCGACGACGATTATGGCATGACTGATTTCTTAAAATCGGTTGACGCCACACTGATGGGAGGGAAATCATACAGGCTCGTCATCAGCGATGGTGATCCTTATCCTGAATTCACCAATTATGTTTTTACCCGCACCGAAAAGAAAACTCCTTATGAAAATGTGGTGTTGGTTTCAGACGACATACCTGAGTTCGTTCGAAAACTGAAACAAAAAAAAGGTAAAAATATTTGGTTATTTGGGGGTAGTGAAATTATACATCCATTGATTCAGGAGAATTTAGTGGATGAGATGATGCTGTCAATTCATCCAATATTGCTGGGCGGTGGCTTGCCATTGTTTAAAGATTTGGACGAACGAAAAACTTTTCACCTTTCTGACACTATTACTTATCCTACCGGCCTGGTGCAGCTTATTTATAAAATAATGTAGATCTTTTTGGATGTCGCTCACACTTTACAAGTAACGCATGGGAAGAATTTTGGCCATCGATTACGGATTGAAGCGAACAGGTATTGCCGTTACCGATCCGCTGCGAATTATTGCAACGCCCCTTGAAACAGTAGTGACTGCGAACTTGTTTCAATTCCTCACCAGCTATATTCAAAAAGAAAATGTTGATGAATTTGTGGTAGGGATGCCGAAAACACTTTCAAATGAAGATTCGGAAATTGCTCCAATGGTTAGAAAATTTGTGGAAAATCTGAAATTGAAATTTCCCGAAAAAAACGTTCACCTTGCCGACGAACGCTTCACCAGCAGCATGGCCATGCAAGCCATGATCGATGGTGGGATGAAGAAAAAAGACCGTCAGGTAAAAGGCAATGTTGATAAGATTAGCGCCACGATAATTTTGCAATCTTTCATTGATACCGTCAAACGTTGAGCTGCTAAAAAAATTCCCTGCGATTTTGATGATATGAATTAACTTTACGCCATGATTTATCCCATTGTGATGTACGGAGACCCCGTATTGCGCCAAAAAGCAAAGGACATTGCGCCAGGTACTGATATTTCAACACTGGTGGAAGATATGTTTGAGACGATGTACGCGGCCAACGGCGTAGGGCTGGCTGCACCGCAGATTGGAAAGAGCATGAGGCTGTTTGTTGTTGATGGTAGTGCCATTGAAGATCAGCCTGGCATGGAGGATTTTAAAAAAGTGTTTGTAAACCCGCAAATGATTGAAGAGTTGGGAACGCCCTGGGAATATGAAGAAGGTTGCCTCAGCATTCCTAATATTCGTGAAAAAGTTTCCCGTAAAGAACGACTTATCATCAAATACTTTGATGAAAATTGGAATGCTCATGAGGACACATTTGATGGATTGAAGGCTCGAATTATACAGCATGAGTATGATCACATTGAAGGAAAAATGTTTGTGGATTATCTCACCCCGTTAAAAAAACGCTTGCTGAAGGGCAAGCTTTCCGATATTTCAAAAGGAAAGGTGGACACCGAATATCGTATTCTTGCGCCCCTTAAAAAGTAGATCAACGTGATCGCTTATCAGGATCTTCCTCACTTTTAAGCATATCTTTCAATTCAATTTCCAGTGCTCTTGTGCTGATAAAAATTTCGTTTAACGAAAGAGCAAGCGACATAAGCAGAAACAGCAGACTCAATCCGAAAATACTGTAGGCCAACGAGTTGGTAGTCCAGGAAAATAAAGAGCATGCAGAGCACGCAGAGGAAGAAGCTTATAATGCCGCTACCCTGCATTTGTTTTACCAGCAACAATCGTCTCTTAAGATTCCGAATTTGTTCCCTGATAATCGTTACGTTCCTCACCTACTTGTTTGTATTTGTATGAAGGTTCCGGATTAAACTCGCAAGCGCAAGAAAGCGATTAGTATATGCCAACATCAGCAACGTGATCGCCGGAAATAACAGTGCGGGAGTATTAATAGAAATTTGCGGTGTCCATACTTTAACTTGTCAATGTACACGTTGCAAGGTCCTCAATGATTTGGCAACCCAGCCCGTAACACTCACAACAAGAATCGTCATACATCCTCCAAAAATAACAGACGGCACAACACCCATTAATCGCGCAGCAACACCAGATTCGAACATGCCGATTTCATTAGACGATCCGATAAATATGTGGTTCACCGCCGAAACGCGACCCTTCATATTTTCAGGCGTAAGCGTTTGAAGTAAAGTGCTTCGAATAATAACACTGATACAGTCAAACATTCCACTCATCATCAATAAAAATAATGAAAGCCAGAAGTTTGTAGACAGGGCAAAAAATATCATGCATCACACCAAAACCAGCAACGCAATACAATAGAATTTTGCCCGTATTTTTCATGATTGGATGGTGTGTGATATAAACTGCCATTAAGCAGTGCTCCTACGGACGGAGCTGATCGTAAGATACCCAGTCCTTCCTTTCCTACCATTAATATTTCATCGGCGAAAATGGGCAAGCAGCGCTACGGCACCACCAAAGAGAACAGCGAACAGATCTAATGAAATCGCGCTAAGAATAATGGGGTTTCGAAACACAAACCGAAGTCCGGAGCGAATTTTTTCAACAACCCCTTGCTCATCCGTTGTTTGCGGGAGTGGTTTCTTCGAAACACCGATGACAAGTATCAGACCGCCGGCCATCAGCAGTACATCCGTTAGATATGAAGCGGTTATTCCCAGGAAACCATAAAGAAATCCTCCAAGCGCAGGACCGCCGATAGACGCCGTCTCCCACAATGTACTGTTCCAGGTCACCGCATTGGGATACAGTTCCCGTGGTACCAATTGTGGCATATAGGAAAAGACTGCAGGGGTTAGAAAGCCCCTTGCAATTCCACTGATAAAAATAACGGTGTAGATAGGCACGACTCCATAGGCAAGTATAAACGCACCAACATCAAGCGTAAATGACAGGAGCACTACTGAGCAAATCAAAAGTGTGTCAAGCAGATCATAATAATTTTCTTTCTTTGAACCGAGTCAGCAACATGTCCCGCATAGAGCGAAACACCAATCGATGGAATTGCTTCTGCCAATCCAATCAGTCCCAGTGAAAGCGGATCCTTTGTCATTTCATACACTTGCCAGGCGACGACGACAGCTTGGATTTGAATCGCGAGCGTAACACAAAACCGGGCGGAAATAAATAATCTGAAGTCTGGTATTTTTAAGGCCGCGTATGGCCCGGAGGGTATACTCATTTTTTAAACACTATTTTTTCAATTGCCTCGATGGCATTGTGACGGCGTTGGTCGCCCGTTCCTTTTATTTCAACACAAGGGACGGATTGATTTTTCATTTCATCGAAATAAATTTCATAAAGTTCTTCACGCTTATCAGGATGCTCGCGTTGAGGATCTGCAACCCAGGGCAAATCGATGTACGTGAGTAAATAGAGATCATATTTTCGCGTAGCAATATGGTGCAGAATTTCCGGATGACAATTACCAAACTTAAACTGACTCCACACTTTTATCACGTAGAGATTCGTGTCACAAATCATGAGATCCTTGCAATCCTTTGCATATTTGTCTTCAAGCCTCATTTGTCCATGCGCTATGGTTAGTAAGTCGTGCTGTTCGTATGGACGAACGAGATTGTCAAGATAACCCCTGGCATATTCCGGTACCCAGGCTGTATTGTAATGATTGGCAAGAAATTCAGATAAATCAGATTTTCCGGTGCATTCCGGACCAATTACCGCGACTTTTTTAACCATTGAAGGCCGATTTAAATTCACAGGCCGAAAATCGGTTATATTTCTCTAAAATTCGAGCGATACTTGACTTTCTAAATCTTTGATTTGTGAAACGAAGAATTGCTCTTAAACAGATAGGATTGGGGGTATCGGCGGGGGTTGTGCTGCCTGGATGGTTAACTGCATGTAGCAAAGAAGAAGATCCCGAACCCATCAATTCCGATATGATGGTGACGTCGTTATCATTGGCGCCGGAGCGGCAGGACTTTATGCTGCCGATATACTGCAGACAAAGGGCATAAAAGTAACTATTCTGGAAGCTTCCCCTCGTGTAGGTGGACGCGTTCGAACATTAAAGTCGTCTGACAAACCATCTCATCCTTATTGTTTACTTCACCTTCACCGCTAAGCAGTGATTTTCCCTCTGAATTAGGGGCAGAACAAATCATTGGTTCGGATTCCATTTGGAATAAAATTATCGACCAATTAAAGTTGTCGACGGTGGACCTTGAAGCCAATGCTGCAGACAATTATTTTTTAGACAATGCATTTGTTGAAAACGCCGTCGCCCAGGCCGACAGTGATTTTATTGCAGCGAAAAATTTCTTAGAAAATTTATCTTCATATTCCGGAAGTAATGTATCAGTGCAGCAGGCCATTCAGGCTGCGGGAATCAACGCGAGAGTTCATGCAATTTTGAATTCGTGGATCGGAAATAAATATGGAACCTCCAATGACAGTATTGGGCATAAAGCCATTAGCCGAAGGACTAAGTCAGCTTGCAAGAAACAAGAAGAAATTGTTGCTCACAGACAATCCCATGCAAGATGCGTTGCTTTCAAAATTCAGCACTGTGGTTTCGGGTGTTCAGGTTAATAAAGTTGTAAAGTCCATTGATTACACGGGTTCCAAAGTTATCATCAGCGGGAATACAATTTTGCCCGCTGGTGGCGTTGAGCCATTTTCGATCGAGGCCGACAAAGTTATTGTTACTGTGCCTGTTTCGATATTAAAAGCAGGAGATATTACTTTTAATCCTGCGCTGCCTTCCAATAAGATTACAGCATTGTCCAACATGGAAATGGATTCATCACTACGCGTTTTACTGGACTTTAAGGCGAATTTCTGGGGGCTATCGTCGGGATTTTTATACGGCGGTGCGGCAGTCACCCGAATATTTGAATGCCGGCATCGGACGAAGCGAATCTAGCAAAACGCTTAGCATTACCGTTAATGGCGCAAAGGCAGCCGAATTTTCTGCGTTGGGAAAGGATGTAATTCCCGTGCTTCTTAATGAAATGGACAGCGTTTTCGCTGGCAAAGCGACACTTAATGTTCGAAAGGATTTGAATGATAATATCATCAGCGTGATACAGGACTGGTCAAAGGAAAAGTATATTCGGGTGGCGTTTCGTATTTGAAACCTGAAGGTTCAAATCAGGACCGTGCAAATTTAGGTACAGCGGTGAACAGTAAAATTTTCTTTGCAGGCGAGGCCACGGATAGTCAAGGAGAATCTGGAACCATTAATGGCGCGCTGCTTTCAGGAGAACGCGCAGCAAATGAAATCATCAACTCAATCTGAGGCTGCATTTAAATTGCGACGAATGTTTCCTTAAAAAATATCCAAACGCCACGGCAAGAACAAACCATCCAAATGATTTACGAAGTTTGAACGCCCGATATCTTATGGGTAAGGCGGTTTCCTATAAATATTCCAGCTGTCGCCAGCGAGGTTAATAAAAGCAGAAATGACCAATTCATGTCATAGTTAATCACATCTCCCAAAAATCCCGTCAGCGCATTGATGGCAATAACAAAAAGGGAAGTGCCTACTGCGGTTTTAAAAGGTAATCCTGTTAAGAACGACAAGCGCAGGAATGATCAAAAATCCTCCACCGGCGCCTACCAGTCCCGTTAAAAATCCAATTAGAATCCCTTCAACAGATGGCGAGCAGTATCCTGGGCTCATGTTCTATTCTAATTTTTCCTTTTGCCCTCGCAATCATCGTGATGGAGGTAACGATCATCAGCAAGGCAAAAAGCCCCAATACCAAAAATCGCTTTGGTTAGCACAATGGAATCTGTTTGAAAAATAATATCCGGGATGGCTGGGACAAGCCATTTTCGGGTAACAAAAATGCTGAGGATGGACGGAACTCCGAATAGCAAACCCGCTTTGATGCTGACAAGATGATCTTTATATTTTGGAACCGCCCCAATGAAACTGGTAACACCAACAATAAACAGCGAATAGGCAGAAGCCAGCACGGCATCGATATGAAAGAAATATACCAGGATTGGAATAGAAAGAATTGAACCTCCACCCCCCAGTAGACCCAGAATAATTCCAATGCCAATAGAAAACAGGTATCCAGTGATTTCCATGCTGAACAGAAAGTTGTGATCATTCCTTTACGGAAAGGTAAAAATGTTTAACGTCTTCCTGTGATCGAGATCAAAGACGATCGAACTCCACGATAAAAACATCAGGGAATTTATTTCGGAGTTCTTCACGAAAATCTTCTGCTTTTTCGCGGGAAGAAAATTGACCAAGAATAAGACCGTAATATTTTACCCCATTAATAATTTTTACCTGAACTTTAACCTGTTTTTGATAGGAATTCTTGAGGTTATCCGCAAGCCTCATAAGATTAACCAGTTCCTGATAGGTTCCGATTTGAACACCGAATCCCTTTGGTTGCCATCGTGAATTGCAAATTCATAGAACTCCTTCTCCTCCACAGTAACCTGGTCAATGGTGCGCATGGCTGTTCCTTGGCTTTTCCATCGCCCGGATCTACCACCTCCAGTTTCACATCGGCCAGTCCTTTGTTAATAAACCCGAGTTGTTCAGCCGCCGCTTTTGAAAGGTCGATGATCCGATCTTCAACATAAGGGCCCCGGTCGTTAATTATAACTTCTACCGATTGATTATTTTCAAGATTGGTGACGCGGACTTTGGTTCCAAAGGGCAAGGTCTTGTGTGCTCCGGTTAGCTTGTTGTGTTTGTATTTTTCGCCGCTTGCAGTATAGACTCCTTCAAACTTGTCGGCGTAGAATGAAGCTTTTCCGGTTTGAACTTGAGCCATTAAGGAGGAAGCGCAAATGGAAAGGAAAAAAGTAAGGTACAGGTTCTTCATAGTGAATGTTCAGGATTTGGCGCTTCAAAAGTATGCAAATCAGCATCAAATTTTAAAACTATTTAAGGCTGGAAGAAATGTTCAAAGTTTAAATAAGATCAGACCCGATGAGCGGGAAGAAACGGCAGTTGGCCACGCGATTATTGGTTTCCGAACATGGAAAGAAATTCAGTAAGTAATATTCAGGATTGTTTTAGCACTTTCATGGATAATTGGTAATTAAAATATACCTTTGCCCGGCAAATAATGAATCGTAAATTATTTGCCATGCCACTCAATAATTCCAAATTTCTTTTTGAAGCGCTCACTTATGACGATGTGCTTCTTGTGCCTGCGTATTCTGAGGTCCTTCCGCGAGAAACAAATACTTCCAGCCAACTAACACCCAACATCAAGCTAAACATCCCAATCGTTTCCGCTGCTATGGATACGGTAACCGAAGCAGAATTGGCGATCAGTGTTGCGATGGAGGGAGGGTTGGGTTTTATTCATAAAAACATGAAAATAGATCTGCAGGCGGAGCACGTTCGAAAGGTGAAACGCTCCCAAAGTGGATTGATCCTTGATCCCGTCACACTGAGTGTGGATGCAACCGTCAGCAGGCCGAAGACATCATGCAGGAATTTAAGATCGGAGGTATTCCCATCATAGATCATGATGGTAAGCTGGCAGGCATAATCACCAATCGCGATATGCGTTTTCAACAGGATATGAAGCGCCGGTAGAGAAAATCATGACCAAAGAAAACCTCATCACAGCGCCTGAAGGAATTACCCTGGAGAAGGCAGAGGGAACGTTGAAGAAATATAAGATTGAAAAACTACCCATCGTCAATAAAAAAGGGAAGCTGGTTGGCCTGATAACGTTTAAGGATATTCAAAAGAAAAGAAACAAACCGACAGCCTGTCAGGATGAGTTTGGGCGATTGCGTGTAGGTGCTGCGGTAGGCGTTACGCCGGATATTTTAGACCGGATCGATGCTTTAAAAGCTGCGGGCGTAGACGTGATCAGCATTGATACAGCGCATGGACATTCAAAAGGTGTTATGGATGCGGCAAAACGAGTGAAGAAGAAATATCCTGACCTTGACCTGATCGTAGGAAATATTGCTACCGGTGAAGCTGCGAAAGCCTTGGCAAAGGCTGGTGTAAACGCGGTGAAAGTCGGTGTTGGCCCAGGAAGTATTTGTACCACACGTGTGGTGGCTGGTATTGGAATGCCCCAGCTGTCGGCAGTTTACGAAGCATCTACAGCGTTGAAGGGTTCTGATGTGTGTGTCATCGCCGATGGAGGTATTCGTTTCTCCGGAGATATTGTAAAAGCAATTGCTGCTGGTGCCGACACGATCATGATCGGATCGCTTTTGGCGGGAACCGAAGAAGCACCTGGCGAAGTGATTATTTATGAAGGAAGAAAGTTCAAAACTTATCGTGGAATGGGTTCGCTCGAAGCCATGGAAGACGGATCGAAGGACCGTTATTTTCAAGATGTCGAGGATGATGTAAAAAAATTAGTTCCCGAAGGAATTTCCGGGCGGGTTCCGTTCAAAGGATTGGTATCCGAAGTCCTTTACCAACTAACGGGTGGCCTAAAGGCCGGGATGGGATATTGCGGCGCAAAAACCATTGAAGATCTCAAACAAGCCAAATTTGTAAAAATAACTTCGGCCGGTGTGATTGAAGGTCATCCGCACGACGTGACGATAACAAGAGAGGCTCCGAATTATAGTCGTAAGTAAATAAATTTAACAGGTTACTTCCTTTCTCCGGGAGTATTTAGTAATAGTGAACCCTACCTTACGGACCTTTTTGTAAAAGTCGGTCCAAATCCTACTTCCGTGCGTTCCATAGTGTGACTCGTGTTCATGCTTGGTGTTTCTGAAATTAATATTTTCTTTTTTTGCCGCTCATTTAAGAAAATGAGAATTGGCAGTGGTGTGTATTGATCATTTTTTGATATGAAGATTAGCGACTGCGTAGGACGAGGGATTTTTGTCTTCGTTTTATTTTTTTTCGGTTCAATTGGCGTTAAGGCGCAATTATGGGTTGAGGATTTCGTAGGATGAAGCAAATGGCGCTACAACCGGAACTGCGGCTGGAACGTTAGGCGGGACGTGGTCAGTGACCACCGATCCAAAGCTGGAACTTTTTCAGATCCAATGGACGATGAATTTTGATCATAGAATAACACTGGTAGAGAAGGACATGGAGTTCAGAATAGTGTTGGATATCTCTTCCGCAGGATATGCCATTATCGATGTGGATTATGGATCCGTCGGCCTTGGTTTTACAGCCTCTGACTACATAAAATTCTACTACCGTATTGGATGGGGTCCAGAAAACCTCTTTGCCGATGTCCAAGGAGACGTTTGGGACATCGCGGCAGCGGAAGCCGAGTGCTATTGTTGCAGGAAATACGCTGCAGTTAATCATTAAAGCTGTTGATAAAGATAGCAGTTTTTTCATACCAATCTTTGCTGGACAATGTGGATTGATCAACTGACGGTCACTGCTGCGCCAATCATTTATTCTAGAAAAAGTGGAACTTGGACGGATGTTTCGGAGGTGTTAATGGTACAGGTACTTGGTCGCTGACAGGGCATACTGGAAATGCTTGTGGTTGCTATCCTCTAAATACGCAGGTGGCAATCATTGGTGCAGGTCATACCGTTACGTTGGCGACCAGCCAAATTAATATAGGCACACCTCCCGACTACCGATCTTGCGCCAGGTGCCGTTGACGTTTATGGTACCCTACAATACACTGCTGGCGTAACGCTTGGCATTCAGCAGGGATTGCTCCGGGTTAGGAGCGGTGGAACCGTTAATAGCAACCCCGGGTCGATCACAGGAGAGCAGGTTTCTTTTAATGCGGACGTAGGTGGCGCAACCCTTCAGGTAGACGCAGGAGGAACGATGTCAGTTGACGACTTAGTCGTCGGGACAGCAGCGACCAATCTTCATTATCTGACCGGAGGTGGGACATTAAACATTACCGATGATATCCTAGTCGATGCAAGCGATGCGACATTGACAAATAATCGCTCAGCATCTTTTACGGTGACCGATGATTTGACTTTCAATTCAATTAATAGCGCATTTACGAATAATGCGACAGCTTCCATTGGCGACATCGTCTCTACCGACAATGCGGACGATGACAACGTGGTTACAAATTCAAGTGGAGCAACACTCACCTTAGGTGGCGTAAATGCCAATGATGCTGATCTGAATATTTTGAATTCCGGAACCATTAATCAGTCGGCGAATTTTTCGAATATTTCAAACGCTGATACAAATTTCGACAATCTTGCAACGGGGACCTGGAACTACAACTTCGCTAATGCTACCGTTGCGGCAAACTTAGCCACAGTTCTTGATCTTTCTGCCGCAGGGAATACATTCAATTACGGCGCCGCCGGAGCGCAACGAATTATACCGGTAGCGCACCATCATATAGGCTTGTCCGGGTCGGGAGCAAAGGACGCTAACAATGGGCCTCAATTTCAATTAAAGGTAATTGGACTGTTTCCGGCACAGCCACATTTGCCGAAGGCACCGGGACCATTACCTTAAACGGTTCAGCTAATTCCCAAACCATTACAAACCCCGCCGGTGAGACATTTAATATTCTCACCATCAATAACACTTATGCTACAGAACCTCAAATCATCTTGAACGATAACGTTAATATTACCGCTACTTTAAATATGACTGATGGTGTCATCCAATCTGACGCGAGCAATATTTTGACTATGCTAAATGGTTCGTCAACGACCGTTGGAGCGGCGGCATCCTATGTTTCGGGCCCGATGCGATATAATATGGCTGTCAACGCGACAACGCGAACCCTGAACTTTCCAATTGGTAAAAACTCCCTTTATGGCGGGGCATCACTAAGGGTAAGACACACTGCTAATACCCCTTATACTTACGCCGCGGAGGTCATTGCATCCTCTGCGAAGGATTTGAACTACACACTTGCGACTGGTACCGACCGGGTATCTAATCTTCAGATATTGGAATATAACAAGAGGCACCACGGCTTCCCCGACTGTTACAAGTAACGCCAACTTATCAACCGGAACCGCGGGTACCGCTCCACGGCTAACCGTTTATTACGTCGCTGAGGATGAAGTAAATCAGCCCTCGACGCTTACTCTTGTAAAGAATGTCAATGGAGGATCGGTTTGGTTTAATACGGTTGCAACTGCCACGGGATCGCCTTCGGGAAGTATTGTCACGAGTGACCCGTCTACAAACTTCACGTCCTTTTCGTTTTTCGCGCTGGCTAACCTTACAGGAGGAACTAATCCATTGCCGATTGAGCTCTCCTCCTTTGATGCGGCGCTTAAAAACAGTGAGGTGGAACTGAAATGGTCCACGGCCTCCGAAACCAATAACGATTATTTTACCATTGAAAGAGCAACCGACGTAGAGCATTTCGAGCCCATTCTTACCGACGATGGAAAGGGAACCTCAAAGGAACTAAATCATTATAAACTAGTGGACTCTCACCCCTTTACGGGAGATCCTATTACCGCCTAAAACAAACTGATTTCGATGGGAAGTTTACCTACTCCGAGTTAAAAACGATTGACTATAAGGGCCCTGAGTTCGCAACGCTGACTGCTTTCCCTAATCCGGTAACTGATCCAACTTAAACATTAAGATAGAAGGGCTTAAAGAGGCTGGTGATGTACCCCTGCAGATCCTAAATATCAGGGTCAAAAGGTATTTGAAAAAATCATTGAGGTGAAAACACCGGGAATCATAACAGAAGAAATATCCCGGAATGATTTCCCTTCTTCCGGGTTATATATCATTAAAGCCGGTGAGACTTTGTACCTGACCAAGAAGATCGTAATTGAATAATTTTACCGATTATTCCTATACTTGTAGGCCAATCTCAGGATTGGTCTTTTTTTTTAATCTTTCAAAGGCTGTGCGATCAAAGGCTATCTCCCGAATACTTTTTTCAGTGGGTGTAATAACCTGGCTGGCCTTGCTTTTTACGGACATTTCATTCTCTTTCTCCGTCAACAATATTAAGCCGGATGTCCCTGTATGGCTTCCAGGCATAATTCTTAACCTGTTCATCGTTTCTCTATTCTATTACTATAAGATCAAGATTGAACGAGACGAGGTCTTAAACTTTGTTGACCTGCTCTGGAGGGTATTTGCCACAGGATTAATAGCACAGTTATTTCCCTGGGGCTAAGATTGATAGAGTACCTGCTGGGAGATACCACGCTGACCCGTCACATCGTTTTCAGGGATCTGGTATACATCATCAACCTTGGGCTGATGATCGGCTTCCTGATGATGGCATTTGCTGCCTGGAAACGCCTGATTCTTTACCAAAAATCAAAATGGCTCCTGCGGCTATGGGCTTTTTTCGAAATAGGGCTGTTGATTTCGCTCGTCTACAACAGCTTTAAGTTTCCCGTGGTAGAATGGCTGTACGGCACATTGCTTGGGATTTTTGTGGTGGTTGGACTTGTGCTTTCCGGAAATATGAAATGGGTTGCGTTTCTCAATTTCCGACAAAAATGGACCAGTCTTCTTTTGCTCCTGCTTACTGTTTTTTATCTGCTGTATATCTTTTATACCAACAGTTCGTTATCGGAAAGCATCGGTAATTCTTCACCTTATTTCACCGAGTATCGATATCATATTTTTATTTTGTCGCTTATCGTATTTGTAACGATCTACAGTATTTTTTCCTTCCTCGTGATTTTGTTCAATCTGCCCACCACTTCTGTTTTCGAACAAAAGCTTGAGGAGGTGGTAAACTTCCAACGGATCAGCCAGTCCATACAAACCGAACAAAGCGAAGAGAGTGTTTACAATATTTTATTGGAGACTTCTGTAAGTTCAGTGTTTGCAGATGCTGCCTGGCTGGAGATCAATAGCAATGCTCATGAACACAAACTTTTCACTTATAAGATCACCGATAAGGAATCGTATGATATTATCAATCACCTCAAGGCGCACAATGTAAAAGGCGTGTTGGATCAAGGCAGTGAGAAGACAAAAAATTTATCGAAGCATTTAGCTTCGCTGAAGGGCTCCCGGTTCCGTTCGATTTTGGCATTTCCGATTTATGTAAAGGGGCAAAACATTGGAACGTTGGCGCTCCTGAAGGAGCTGCCGGAAAGTTTTAATAAAGAGATGACCAAAATCGTTTCCACTTTTTCCAATCAGGCCGGCATCTCGATCGAAAATTTCAGGCTCATGGAGGAGGCCTTGCAGAACGAGCGGTACAAGGAGGAGTTGAAGATTGCCAAAATGGTGCAAAAAAGTTTGTTGCCTACCATTCTGGAGCAAGATCAGGATTTTGATATCGCAGCTTTTTCGGAATCAGCCGATGAAGTCGGAGGCGACTATTACGATACCCTTCGCGTTGACAAACATCTTATTTCCATTATTATTGCCGACGTCTCCGGAAAGGGTACAACTGCGGCCTTTCACATGTCGCAGATGAAAGGCATTTTTCACAGCCTGGCACAACGTGATATTGAGCCAAGCAACTTTATGATACAGGCAAATCAGGCATTGGTATATTGTTTGGAGCGTGGATCATTTATTTCAGCGACCTATTTTATAATCAATACCCAAACCAAAACTATCCGTTATGCCCGTGCAGGTCATTGCCCGGTGTTGTACTACTGTGCTGAGTCAAACTCATCTCAGTATTTGAAAGACAAGGGCGTTGCATTGGGGATGGTCAGAAACAAGACCTACAGCAGTTTTATTCAGTCGAATGCATTTCAGTATAAACCCGGAGACATCATGGTGCTTTATACGGATGGCGTTACTGAGGCGAAGGATGGAAAGGGAGAAGAATTTGGATATGATCGACTGGCAAACATGGTGAACGAGGCGAACGGCATGGCTCCCGTCAGAGATTCAAAATCACTTGATTAACAAGCTTTACGAATTTTCTGGGACAGTCTAATATTGATGATGATTATACGACGATGATTGTAAAGTTTAAGTAATAAAAAAGTTCCTTTTTTCATGCGAAACGCAAAATTATTTGTCTCAACATTAAATTTTAAACCACGTTAAAAACCTATGATCCACATCAAACGACTACAGGAAGATGGCGCTGATATTATTGCCTTAATCGGTGAAATTGATGCCAGCTCTTCGATCGAGCTTGACCTGTCCATTGCAAAAAGTGTGGGCGAAGGATTTAAAAAAATCCTGGTTGACTGCAGCGCACTTGAATACATTTCATCTGCAGGACTAGGAGTTTTTATGTCCTATATCGAAGAATTCAAAGACCGGAATATCAAAATGGTGCTATTTGGAATGAGCGACAAAGTAGCCAATACGTTTAGTATTCTAGGGCTTAATGAATTGCTGCAAATTGGAAAGGATAAGGTTCAAGCAAAGCAATTGATCAATGAAGTATAAGTATAAATACAAGGTGGGGTGTAGCATCGAGAACCTGAAGGGTGTCCGGGATTTTATCCGTGGTTCATTGAAAAATCATGACATTCCGGATCTGCAAATCAGCGAAATCGTTTTGGCGCTGGATGAAATGTGTTCTAACCTTATGATTCATGCCCACCATTGCAATAATGAAGACTTATTTGAGCTTATCATTAATGTTGAAAATAATAATCCATTGGTCTTTGAAATTATTGATGACGGAACTGTCTTTGATATAAATGAATTCAGCACACCCGCTATAGACAATATTATTCACGAAAAACGTAAAGGGGGATTAGGCATACGGTTGGTTAAATCGATCATGGACAAAGTTGAATATCAAAAAACAAGCGAACACACTATTTGCCGCCTGGTGAAGACGATTCGCAAGTAGATGACCGGAACCTATTTTGAATTTATGTTAGAACGTGCAGCTATAACGTTACTTTTTGGATTGCTGTCTCTCTCATCCTTTGCACAAATACAACAGGCAAAAAGCAACAAATCCATTACACTTTTTGCGGTTAATAAAAGACCGTGTAACAGTCGACGAGTTTATTTATCTCTACAAAAAGAATCATCATGATGCGCAAAAAGATTTCACAGAAGAAAAAATTAATGAATACCTGGATTTGTTCGTCAATTTCAAATTGAAAGTCGAAGAAGCGAGAAGCAGGGGACTTGACACCACTAAAGTTTTCTTAAAAGAATTCAATGGGTACAAAGACGAACTCCGAAAGCCATATCTGCCCGACGCAAAAATCATCGACAGCCTGGTGAGGCTCACCTATGCCAGGATGCAGGAAGAGGTAAATGCTTCGCATATTCTTGTTGCCTTGAAACCAGACGCCATCTCCCGAGGACACGCTGAAGGCCTACACGAAAATTATTGGTATTCGAGACAAGATTCTTAAAGGCGCCGATTTTGCTCAGCTGGCCACTGAATTATTCCGATGATCCTTCGGCAAAAATGAACAAGGGTAATCTTGGATATTTCACAGCGATGCAGATGGTCTATCCTTTTGAGTCAGCCGCCTACACAACAAAGGTTGGAGCATGTCAGCTCTCCCGTTAGAACACGCTTTGGATATCATCTTATCAAAGTAAATGATCGCAGACCTGCCCGCGGCGAAGTAGAAGTTTCACACATCATGATTCGGACTGGCAGCGCAAAGGAAAATGAGAAAGTGAAAGACGCCATTTTCAACGTGTATGACCAATTGCAGGCAGGGGTAGCGTGGGATGAGTTATGCAAACAGTATTCCGAGGATGCCAGCACAAAAGAGAATGGAGGGAGACTCAGGCCCTTTGGAACCGGTGGAATGTCCACCGTACCCGAATTTGAAAGAATAGCATTTTACCTTCAAAAACCGGGCGAAATTTCTGATCCGTTTCAAACGCAATACGGCTGGCATATCATAAGGCTCGAACGTAAAATTCCGCTGCCCTCATTGGAGGAAATCGCGCCGTCATTGAAAACCCGCGTTGCCCGCGATGAGCGAACGGAGCTCTCCAAACAAACATTGCAGGCGAAGCTTCGGAAGGAATTTGGCTTCAAGGAAAATGCAGCAAGTAAAAGCCAGAGTAATGGCGCTTGCCGACACCAATCTCGTCAAAGGGAAAATGGAAACCGGCAGGGTTAGCGAATGCTGGGAAAGAAATTCTTTTTACGCTGCAGGGTAAGGGTTATTCCGTAAAAGATTTCTTTCGCTATGTTGAAGCAAATCAGCGGTCATCGACGCTGGCTCCTGAAAAATATCTCGATCTTTTATACCAACAGTTTATTGACACGACCATTCTAAAATTGGTGGAAGAAAGAATCAGCGTGCAGCATCCGGAATATCGATACCTGTTGCAGGAATATTATGAAGGAATTCTGCTATTCGATATCATGGAAAAGGAGGTTTGGAGTAAAGCTTCCCTGGATTCGGTAGGCAGCAAACATATTATGAAGCCCACAAAGCAGATTATACTACCGGGGAGCGTGCCAGGGTTGTCTTTTATTCTTCCACCACCAATCAATTCAGGGAACCACTTAAAACAGCTTATCCTGGAGGGGACTGAAACCAAATTGGAAGAGTTTATTTCAAAGCATAAAATCAAGGTCGAAGTCGGGTATTTTAAGAAGGATGAGCAGGCAGTGCTTCAAAAGGTACCTTGGGCAAAAGGTGTTTATTCCGCGGAAAACAATGGAATATATTACCTTGCGTGGCTAAAGGATATACTGCCACCCGGTCCGATGTCGTTTGAGGAAGCAAGACCGGCTGTAATCTCGGATTATCAGGCGTTTTTGGAGAAAAATTGGGTGGAACAGCTAAAAAAGAAATATTCGGTAAAAATTAATGAGAAAGGCAAGCAATACATTTTGCAGCAGTTACAAGTTCAGGGGTAGAATCTCCGCAACGGGTTTTCTGGTCTTGGTGATTGGAACCTTTCTCGCAGCCTGTGACCTTATTAAAATAAAGGGTGAAAATGGGGACGGTGGTGAACAAAGACAGCCTGCTGCCCGGGCCAATAATTCATACTTATACAAGGATGAACTTATTGGAATAGTGGCTCCGGGAACCCCGCCAGAAGACAGTGCTAAGCTTGTGGAGGCCTATATCACCAGTTGGATAAGAAAACAGTTGTTGATCCAGGAGGCTTCAAGAAAGATTGACATCAATGAGGCTGAAGTGGAGCGAAAGGTTCTTGGATTACCGGTTTAGTATCATTGCCTATGAGTATCAGAATTTCTATGTCAATAAGAACCTGGATACCGCGGTGGCGAACGCAGAAATTGAAAAGTACTACAAGGATAACGTGGATAATTTCATTTTAAAGCAAAACATTGTCCAGGCAACGTTTATAAAAGTCCCTCAAAACGCGCCAAGAACGGATAAAATAAAAGAGCTTATTTTTGCGAATCGAGAAAAGGATGAAAGTGAATTAAAGTCTTATTGCCTTAGTTTCTCGGCCGCTTATCACATTTCAGACTCCACATGGATGGTTTTTGATGAACTTGTTAAGAACTCTCCATTGGCTGAAATCCCAAATAAGATACAGTTTCTTAAAACTAATCCTTACTATGAAACCTCTGATAATAACTTTCTCTATTTCCTAAAGGTTGACAATACAGGATTTCGGACAATGTATCACCTTTGGAATTTGTAAGGGACGATATTCGGAATATCATTTTAAACAAGCGGAAGGTAGATTTAGCTAAAAAATTAGAGGACGAAGTATACAAAGAAGCACAGAATGACGACGATTTTGAGATTTATAAATGATATGAAAAGTAGAGGTGCCTCAAATATTACTTGCTTGTTTTATTCAGCTTAATGCTGATCCAGGTCAAAGGCTCAGGATACGGAAGGATTTGTCGTGGATAAAATTATTGCAAAGGTCGATAACTATATTCTGATCAAATCAGAACTGGAACGTGCCTATCAGGACTACCTCACCAATGGAGGCTCGCCGTCACAGCAGGCAAAGTGTCAGTATCTGGCGATGTTGGTGCGCAACAAACTTATGCTGGCGAAAGCCGAAATAGATTCTGTGGTGGTACTGGATGCCGAAGTGGATTTAAACACCGGGAATCGAATGGACATGATCTTGTCACAATCTGGAAGAACAGCGGACGAATTGGAGGCATTGTATGGCAAGACCCTTGAGCAGGTAAGGATGGAGTTGCGTGAACAGATTCGTGAGCAGATGATCGTTAGCAAGATGGAGGAGGAAATGACAAAAGGAATCGCTGTGACTCCATCAGAGGTAAAACGTTTTTTCAGCAAGATCCCAAAAGATAGCCTTCCTTATTTTTCAGCTTCCGTGCAGGTGGCGCAGATCGTGAAAATTGCTGAAGTAAGCGAAGAGCAAAAAAATAGGACAATAGCGGAATTGATGGACGTCCGAAATAAAATTTTAGCAGGCGAAGACTTTGCTACCGTGGCAAAAAAATATTCTGATGATCCATCTGTACTATCAAATGGGGGAGAGATGGGTTGGTCAGCGCGCGGAAGAATGGTTCCTGAATACGAGGCAATGGCATTCAAATTAAAACCAAAAGAAATTTCAATGCCATTTGAATCAGCGTTCGGAATTCACATCATGCAATTAATTGAACGAAGGGGAAATGAATACAATTCCCGGCATATTTTAATTTCTCCAAAGCCTTCGGCAGGATGATATTAACAAGGCCACGCGTTACCTTGATAGCATTAGAACACTTGATCGTTGCCGATAGCATGACTTTTCAAAAAGCCGCTAAAGAATTTTCCGATGATGTTCAAACAAAGGGCAATGGTGGATTCTTTAGCGATCGGGACGGAGGAGTAAACCTTACCGTGGATGAATTGGATCCCATTGTTTTTTTTAAGCTTGATTCAATGGAAATCGGCAAGGTATCCGAACCCATAACTTATCGAACGGATGAAGGGAAAGATGCCGTGAGAATTTTATATTACAAAGCAAGGACGCCTCCTCATCAGGCGTCGCTGGAGCAGGACTGGACAAAAATTCAGGCGGCGACATTAAATGAAAAGAAAGATAAAATTTTACAGAAGTGGTTTCAAAAAGCCAGAGCCGATGTGTTTATAAACATCGATCCAGAATACGATAATTGTGGAATTTTAGATGAGCGACAATGACAAAATTTGCTTCTGATGTTGATGCGGCCAACGCACTGGCTGCTGGCTATAAAAAACTTAAAACAGAGATTTCCCATATTGTCATCGGACAGGAGGAGGTGGTGAAGCAAGTGCTCACGGGCATATTTTGCCAGGGACATTCTCTATTGGTAGGCGTGCCGGGTTTGGCAAAAACGTTGTTGGTCCAAACCATCGCTACGTCGCTTGACCTTCAATTCAAGCGCATTCAGTTTACACCCGATTTGATGCCATCGGACATCATTGGCGCCGAAACGATGGACAAAGAGAGGAACTTTAAATTTGTAAAGGGTCCAATCTTCGCTAACATTATTCTTGCCGATGAAATCAATCGTACGCCCCCTAAAACGCAGGCAGCCCTCCTTGAATCTATGCAGGAGTATGCCGTTACTATTGCCGGGCAGCGTTACGAATTACCACGTCCTTTTTTTGTTTTGGCTACCCAAAATCCCATCGAGCAGGAGGGAACTTATCCATTGCCGGAAGCGCAGCTCGACCGGTTTATGTTTAACATTCAATTGACTTACCCTTCTTTTAAAGATGAAGTCGAAGTCGTAAAGAATACGACATCCGATGAAGTGCGATCGACGAGTAAGGTGCTTACTGGCGAAGAGATTGCTTTTTATCAGCACCTGGTCAGAAGAGTTCCAGTCGCCGATAATGTGATTGAGTATGCAGTATCACTTGCCAATAAAACCCGACCTGGCGTTTCCGGGGTTGCTGCTCTTGCAAATGAATATTTGGAATGGGGTGCAGGTCCACGTGCTTCGCAATATCTTGTTATGGGAGCAAAATGCAACGCCCTGCTTAGTGGAAAATATTCACCCGATATTGAAGACGTACAGGCAATCGCGAAACCCGTTTTGCGCCACCGGATCGTTCGAAACTTTAAGGCAGAAGCAGAAGGAATTAGCGTCGATAACCTGATTGAAAAATTGATGGCAAGTTAACAGCATTCAGCTGACAGCTCACAGCTTGGTGGCAGTCCTTATCGGTTTGATACCATGGTATAGTTTGTGAGCAGTTTCAAAATTCGGAAGAGGAAAAGTGCAGCCCTGAAAGGGCGCATCACAAGCGCTGGACGGAGTCCGGCGCTCTAAATAGTAGGTTATTTCTGAGCCCTGAAAGGGCGGGATCAATGGTAAATATCAATTGCTCAGACTAACTACAGTTAGTTTAACACGGGTTTGATCTCGCCCCTTCAGGGCTAGATTATCTTGGGTATACGAGCGCAGGACTGTCCTGCGCTAGTGATTCGCCCTTCAGGGCTACATAAACTCCAGAAACATCAGGAATTGCGGCTTCGAGCGAAAAAGCTGTAAACAGCTGTAAACTGTCAGCTCACTCAAGCCCTTTGGCTTTCATCTTTTTGAATTCACGTATCCGTCTGGACATGGCCATACCAAACCCAACCATAAGGATCAACGTACCAATCCATAATACATTTATATAAGGTTTTTCCATCGCCTTAATCACCACCCAATCTTTTTGCCGGGTGTTGAGACCTAAGGAGAATTCATTGGTTTCAGGATGGATATTCATAAGCGTCACTCTGATGCCCAGGTCTGAAACATCATCGGGAATTCGCCCTACCATTTTGTCGCGTATTAAGAAAACTGGTTCGGCAATGTAATCACCTTTTTCTCCCTGCAAGCGGACCTTCGCTTTGACGGCAACATCCTGGTCGGTGAGTTCAATGCCAAAGACATTGTAAATCCGATCTACAGATTCAAGGACACCCACATAATCATTGGCAAAAAATTCTTGTGATTGCTTAACCTTGAGTTCCTCCAGCTTACTCCATTCTTCTCCTTCGGATGGATCCATAACCGAAGACACGTGTGTATATAGATCAGCCGTTACTGATCTGTAAATATCAGGAGAGGCTAACAGTCCACCCATCTCCGGATTAATCTGCGCTCGTGGGAAAGAGTTTGTATTTTTTATTCCCACGACGAAGTTCAATTTCATAGAATGTGTTTTCTCCCTGCACCTGGATAGTATCATTGGCTTGATAAGTTTTTAGATCCAACCTTCATGTCACGTTTTGCGATGACAAGATTCTTGTCCTGCAGTTTGATGTACATCACTTTTGCGAATGAATCCAGTATGGTATCGCGGCTCAAGTCTTTCCCCCAGGTATTCAATATCAAATCCCCACATGGTTCGTGGCTCGTGTATAAAAAGCAAAAGGTTGTCGCGATTGAATTCCTTGCTGAATTCTTTTGAGATCTGAAGGCCCGTGTTGTTGAGCGAAACAACCCTGGAATAACCCGCGGAAAACATAATGCCGATCAACATCATCCCCACACCAATATGGGCAATTGCTCCTCCCGATAAAGTCGGACTGGCTTTCAACAAGCCGAATAAAATCTTTCGCGTTGGCAAAAATCGTAAAGAATCCAGCCAACATGAGCAAAGCATACGGCAGATTAAATACTTTCACGATATTAACGACGACAACGGAAACAAGTAGCGCAGCGATCGCCGGAACGAACAATTGGTTCATGAGGATTTTCCGATCTATTTTTTTCCACCAAAAGAATTGTCCCACAGCGGAGAGAATACCTACGGCAATCGCAAACCAAATTTGAAATTTTGAATAAAACGCAATGGCATCCGTAGGTGGTGCTAATTTTTTTTCAAAACCAAAGCCACTCAAAATAGAATTAACAACCGGAATAGAAGTGCCTGCCAACACCTGAAAGCCCATCAGGCATAGCGTTGTGGCGCCAATGAAAATCCAGAATTCCCTTGAGTAGACGGAAGCTTCTTTTTCTGTCGAAGGAATATTTCCCCAGCGCACGATCGAAAGAACGATGGCGCCAATCATAAAAAACAATAAGTACAGCAAGAGCTGACCCGATAAACCCAGATCCGTAAAAGAGTGAACAGATGATTCTCCCAAGATGCCGCTGCGGGTCAGAAACGTGGAATACAGGATCGCAATAAAAACGCTGATCACTAAAATGATGGAGGCCTTTAGTGCCGTTTCACTGTTTTTGTAGGTGATCATGGTATGAAGGGACGCGACCAGAATCAACCATGGAACATAGACTGCATTTTCCACAGGATCCCAGTTCCAGTATCCGCCAAAGTTCAAGGTTTCATAAGCCCAATATCCACCCATCAGAATCCCTAACCCCAGGATACCACATCCCACCAAAGTCCAGGGTAGCGCGGGCCGAATCCAGTCGCTGTATTTCTTTAGCCATAACCCAGCGATGCAATACGAGAAAGGAACTACCGTCAATGCGAATCCCAGAAACAAGGTGGGAGGATGGATGACCATCCAATAATTTTGAAGCAAGGGATTTAATCCCTGGCCATCCTTTGGGATAAATTCGGGTTGCGCCTGAAAAATCGGCGCATCGTGCATGGCATCGCGCAACAAGATAAAAGGTGAGCTTCCGATTTTAAATTCAAGGCCGGGAATTACCACGCCGAGGATCATAGAGGCAAGAAATGCTTGCACCAAACAAAAAACAGTCATGACCGGAGCTTCCCAAAATTTATTCGTCAGGATTAAAATTATTCCCAGGATAGCATGCCAGAACATCCACAATAAAAAGCTTCCCTCCTGGCCGTTCCAGAACGTAGAGATCAAATAATAGCTGGGCAGTTTTCGGTCGGAGTAATTATAGGCATAGTGATATTCAAAATAATGCTGAGAGATAATTACAAAAAGCGTTACACATATTCCCAAAACGGAAGCGGCATGCATGTAAAAGCTGATCATCCCGTTCCAACGCCATGCTTCTTGCTTCTTCAGATCTAAAATCGTGGAAGCTTTTAAATAGGCAAAGGAAGAAATCAGTGCCGTGATAAAAGACGTAATAACAAAAAGGTGACCTAAGTCACCAACGAGATAATGCATGCGCGAAGAAGGTTTATATATTAAAGCTGTCAGCAGTCAGCTGAAAGCATAAAGCTTGTGTGTGCGTGGAATTGAGTGTGCTGCAAAAGTATGAACGTTCTCATGCGTTTACATTTTCTTCCTGGTATTTAGAAGGGCATTTTAAAATGATCTTGGATGCATTAAATACATCTCCCTTATAACTTCCGATGACGACCACTTTTTCAGACCTGGTGAAATCCGGCGGCATCGGCTGGCTATAATTCACTTGTTGTTCTTTTCCTTCGTCGTCAACCATGATAAAGGAAAATGATACCCGATCTTCACCCTGCCTAATACCTATAATATGCCCATTGGGATCTTTCTTTAATTGACCCACCACGTGAATTTCTTTATTATTTCCGGAGGTCGACATCGCCCAGGCCTCGCTAAAGCCTACATACGTGCTGGCATCGTCTGCCGTGGATACAATTATACCGATGGCGACTGCAATAACGATCAATAAGAATATGTGTGACTTCTTCATGATACTGTCGGAAATTATACGGCAAACTTAGGCACAAATGCCTAAAAAATTCGCGGAATTGTATGAAAAACAGAAGTAATGTTTAATTGGTTTGTTTTTTTTTATCGGAAACCAATTTCTCCAGTTTTTTGACTTTTTTATCCAATAAAAAGAGATAAAAAATAAGGCCGGCCAGCACAATTAAGATGATTGTTACAACGACGTAAATCTTCCCCTCCGCGCGGAGGTTATCGGCCATTTCAACGTTGATTCTGGCCATAGGCTGGGCCAAGGATGCATACCGCAAAGAGCGTTTTAATGAATTTATCCATGTTCAATATCCAATATTTTTTCTTCGAGCTCGCGCATTTTGACCCTTAACAAAACGATCCAGACGCCAATCAAGAACCATCCGGCAACGGCAGGATAAAACACAAGGCGCATTTTGCTATCCAGGTCATACATGTTGAAACCCGGATTTCCTCCACTTCCGGGATGCATTGAACTGGTGAGCCTTGGGATAATAAAAATTAAGGGAATCATTGCCGCAAAAGCGAAAATGTTATAAACGGCACTTAGCCGTGCTTTTTGTTCTTCATTTTGAATGGAACCTCTCAAGTATAAAATAAGCGAGGTAGACCAGTAAGGCGATTGCCGCGCCGTTTTGTTTGGGATCGCCATGCCAGGGGGAGCCCCATGTGTAATTTGCCCAAAGCATTCCCGTAATCATGCCCAGGATTCCAAAAACCAATCCCACGTTGGCATATTCAACAGACTTTATGTCAAAATTGCTGTAGGGATTTGCCAGGTATCGCACCGCGTAATAGACTGAAATCGCAAACAGCAGCACCATCCCAAACCACATGGGCACGTGAAAATACAGCGCGCGAATGGTTTCATTCAGGATGTTTAGCCGAGGTACGTCGAAGAGCAACCCTCCAATGTGTACATAAAGCAGCAAGCATATCGCCAGAATTTTGACCCAGGTTTTCATGCTTAAATGAAGGTCATTTGAAGAAGGAACAAATTGATTAACTGCGCCAAATATAGGGGAATAGCAGGTACGCCAATGCGACCATTATGCAATTTATCGCAAGTAAATTTAGAAGTTCATCCTGACTGTCAGCGAAGGGCTAATCCATCCAAAGCATTTTTGGTTATTTTTATCGCCATCAGCAAGAGTGCAATAATGACGGGAAAGCTTAATACCGCCATCAGAATATTGCTGTTGTTCGTTTTCGATGCAATGGCTGAAATCAAACTCAAGCAGGCCGAAAATCCAAAAGAACTTAACAACAACGTCAACATGAAAAGCCCTTTGTCTTGCAGCGGATTATCGATGAAGATTGAAAAAAGCAAGTAGCCCATCAAGTGCGAGCGCGACACTTAGCACTACGTTGTAAATAATTTTTGAAAGTATAATGGCCTGGGGACTTGCAATGGAATAATAGTAAATCATCAGTCCTTTCTTTTCTCCAATAAAACTTTTGGCAATACCGTTTACGTTGGCAAAAAGAATCGATAGCCAGAATAACGCCGACCACGTGGCTTCATTGATGCTGCTTTGCCGAAGGCTAAAGGTGAGATAACAAATAAAAATAATGCTCACCAGATAAAGACTGATTCCTGAAATGACGGCTTTCCGCCGAAGCTCCAAAATAAATTCTTTTTGGATGAGTGTTAGAATCATGCGTTTTGCTTTGCGGCATCAGCCATCTTCAAAAGTCTGCGAACGGATTTAAACGCAATCAAGAATGCCACAAAAAACAATCCGACGAAAGATCCTGCACATCAAGGAAATGGAAAGTTTGGGGCTTGAAGGTCTTTCAAATGTTG
This sequence comes from uncultured Bacteroidota bacterium, assembly GCA_963739105.1. Classification (GTDB taxonomy): domain Bacteria; phylum Bacteroidota; class Bacteroidia; order Cytophagales; family Cyclobacteriaceae; genus Chryseolinea. The sequence continues at coordinate 204,393 of CAVTZI010000047.1, forward strand.
TAAATCCTTCGATTACCTGAACACTATTCGCCAGTGCCAGATTGTTTTGAAGGTTTATTTTTTCTTTTGTCAACTCCAGAATTTTGGAGTTAACAATCGTAGGATCAAACATGACATTTCCTTTTGCGCTTTGAAAAAATTCCCCATTAAAAATCTTCAGTTTGAATTCCTCCATATCCTTGATTTCCTGTTCTAATTTTGCGAGCATTTGCTTTAAGTAATTCTTATTTTGTTCAACCCTAATTTTTACAAATTCATTATTTTCAAGATAATGAACTAAGACCATTTTGAAGATCGGGTAATATTTCCTGATCATACGTTTCAACGGTAATAATAAATCTGTCTGCTTTCTTTGAGGTCCGTCAACTTTCGTGATAGTTTCAATTCTTAATAGCGAACAAGTTCTTTAGCAGTTTCTTCAGATCACATTAAGTGATCTCAGTGATTGCTTTAACATTCATTTCCCGTCTGATGCCTGTTTAGTTTATCAAATAAATTTTACTATAGGATTGTTGTAAGAATACTGGAACTGATGACCATTTTGTTTTCATAACACTTTTCTTGAGGAATAGTAATAGCCAACCCTAAGCGCGTACCAATACAAAAAAACAGATAACAATAAGCCAGAAATTTGCCCTAATGATGTTAACTGCCTTTAAGGAATAATTTCAATAAATCAATTTCATCCTGCTATTTTTCTTTTCCATTTTTTTATTAATTGTTCGAAAAATATAAAATAATACAAAATCGCCCTAATCTATTAGTTTTGTGCGCTAATTACTAGAAGTTCATGCATTCAGAATCCATTGTCTTAGTTACAGGCGCTGCCGGATTTATTGGCTTTCACCTTTCTAAAAAACTTTGTCGATTCTGGATATAACAGTTTTAGGAATCGATAATCTTAATCACTATTACGATGTCAGACTCAAGGAATCCAGGCTTGAAATTTTGAAAACGAATCCAATTTCATTTTTGAAAAAATTGATTTGGTTGATTATAAAGGCTTGAGAACTTATTTCAAAGATATCCATTCAAATATGTGGTAAATCTTGGCGGCACAGGCTGGTGTTCGTTATTCGTTAACGAATCCCCACGCATATCTGGAAAGCAACATGCATGGATTTCTAAATATACTGAGGCTTGCCGGCATCATAAGGTGCAACATCTGATTTATGCTTCGTCGAGTTCAGTGTATGGAGCGAATAAGAAAATGCCATTTTCTGTCCATCATAATGTTGATCATCCGATTTCGCTTTATGCGGCTTCAAAAAAGTCAAATGAATTGATGGCGCATACTTATTCGGCGTTATTATAATTTACCAACGACAGGGTTGCGATTTTTTACCGTTTATGGTCCATATGGAAGACCTGATATGGCGTTGTTTCTTTTTACAAAGGCGATAGTTGAAGGAAAGCCAATCGATGTTTTCAACAACGGAAAAATGAGACGGGACTTTACATATGTTGATGATATTGTTGAGAGTATTGCACGACTGATTCCCAAAGCCGCCAACACCAGATAAAAATTGGTCGGGATTAACACCTGATCCCGCCAGTAGTTTTGCGCCTTATCGAGTCTATAATATTGGGAACAACAAGCCGGTAGAATTGCTTGCGATTTATTGAAATCATTGAACAAAAGTTGGGCAAGAAAGCAATCAAGAATTTTCTTCCACTGCAGGATGGTGATGTGCCGGAAACATATGCTGATGTCGATGATTTAATGCGTGAAATAGATTTTAAACCAGCGACACCGATTGAAGAAGGAATTGCAAAATTTGTTGATTGGTATAAGGAATATTATCAAATAAAGATATAAAATTTCATGGAAAAAATTGGAATAATTGGACTTGGATACGTAGGCTTACCGTTAGCCGTTGAGTTTGGAAAGGTATTAGATGTCGTTGGATTTGATATCAATGAGGAGCGAATAGAAGAACTTAAAAAAGGATATGATCGAACCCGGGAAGTTGAACCTGAAGAATTAAAGTCTTCAACGAACTTAAAATTTTCATGCACAATCGATGATTTGAAAGATGTAAATTATTTCATCGTAACTGTTCCAACACCGATCGATGAATTTAAAAATCCTGACTTGCGGCCGCTTGCAAGGCGCAAGTAAAACGGTGGGGAGGTTTTGAAAAAAGGTGATATTGTTATTTATGAATCAACAGTTTATCCAGGATGTACGGAAGAGATTTGCGTTCCTATTTTGGAACAGGTAAGCGGCCTTGTAATTTAATAAGGATTTTTTTTGTGGCTATTCTCCCGAGCGAATTAATCCTGGCGATAAGCAGCATCGGGTCACAACGATAAAAAAAGTTACCAGTGGAAGTACTCCGGAAATTGCGGAAAAAGTAGATCAGCTTTATAAAAAAATTATTATGGCCGGAACACACAAAGCTTCTTCGCTTAAAGTTGCAGAAGCGGCAAAAGTGATTGAAAATTCACAACGTGATTTAAATATTGCATTTGTCAATGAGCTGGCGCTTGATCTTTGAAAGAATTGGCATCGATACGCATGAAGTATTGGAGGCTGCCGGAACAAAATGGAATTTTTTGCCATTCAAACCCGGCTTGGTTGGCGGGCATTGCATTGGCGTTGATCCATATTACCTAACACACAAAGCTGAAAGCCTTGGATATCATTCGGAAGTAATTCTTTCCGGGAGAAGAATAAATGACAACATGGGTATTCACATTGCCAATTCAGTGATCAAGCTAATGGCGCAAAATGAACTTCCCATTAACAAAGCCGATATCTTAATTCTTGGCATTACTTTTAAAGAAAATTGTCCCGATATCAGAAACAGCAGAGTGGTCGATGTGATCAGGGAATTGCAAAGTTTTGGAACGAACATTGATATCTATGATCCGGAGGCAGATGCAGAAGAAGTTAAGCACGAATATAATCTTACCCTTATAGATCACCCTAGAAAAAAAATATCACGCGATCGTTCTTGCAGTGGGTCATCAAGCTTTTAAAAATCTGGATTGGAATTCAATCAAATTTGAAAAAACGGTTGTCTACGATGTAAAAGGAATTTTAGAAAGAAATAAAATTACAGCGCGATTATAAAGCATTATGAATTCAAAAAAAATTCTTGTTACAGGTGGCGCCGGATATATCGGAGCTCATACCGTTGTTGAATTAATTAATGCAGGATATGAACCTGTCATTGTAGACAATTTATCACGAAGCGATCGAACACTTATTGGAGGGAATTGAAAAAATAACCGGCAAAAAAACACCTTTTTACGAGGGAGATTGTTGTGATAAAAAATTTATGACAAAGGTCTTTCAATCGGCAGGTCCGTTTTCAAGTGTTTTACATTTTGCTGCGTATCAAATCAGTTGGAGAGTCAGAAGAAAAACCATTGATCTATTATCAAAATAATTTGAATTCGTTGACTACGCTTCTTGAAGTAATGATGGAGAATAAGGTGTACGATCTTATTTTTTCATCTTCTTGTACGGTATATGGCCAGCCTGATCAAATACCTGTTAATGAAGATGCGCCTTTTAAAAGAGCGGAGTCTGCCTATGGCGCGACAAAACAAATGTGTGAACGAATTTTGGAAGATGTATCCCGTACGGGTTTACGAATAGTTTCCTTCGTTACTTCAATCCCATCGGAGCACATCCATCTGCTATTGCTCGGCGAAATTCCACTAGGGCCTCCGAATAATCTTGTTCCCTACATTACTCAAACAGCGGCGGGGATTCGCGAAAAATTGACGGTTTTTGGTAACGATTATAATACACCGGACGGATCGTGTGTCCGAGATTTTATTCATGTGGTGGACTTGGGATCTGCGCACGTAAAGGCTATGGAGTATTTGTCTGTCAAGGTCTGAAAAAAAACTATATGAAGCATTTAATTTGGGAACAGGCGTTGGCGTTTCTGTGCTTGCAGCTGATAGAGAAATTTATGGCCGTGACAAACGTTGAACGTTCCGTATGTGATTGGACCACGAAGGCCAGGAGATGTTGAAAAAGTTTTTGCTGATCCAGCAAAAGTCAACAAATCATTGAAGTGGAAAACAAAATTTAGCATTGAAGAATCCTTGCTTCATGCCTGGCAATGGGAGAAGAGAATCAGAGGATTTAAAGTAAGATCAAAGTTTTCGATCTTAACATCGCATGGAAAAAATCAAAATGGTGGATTTGCATGCGCAGTATCAGCGTATCAAGAATGAGATTGACTGATGCGATCAAGCAGGTTCTAACTTCCACGGCCTTTATTCAGGGCCGGAGGTAGAAGAATTTGCCAAAGCACTTGGCGGCTTATACGGGTGCGAAATTTGTAATTCCCTGCGCCAATGGAACAGATGCTTTGCAAATTGCCATGATGGCGCTTGGATTTAAACCAGGTGATGAGATAATACTTCCCGTTCATACCTATGTTGCAACCGCTGAAGTTATAGCATTGCTCGGACTAACTCCGGTATTTATTGATGTCGATGAAGAAACATTCAATATTGATGTTAATCAGTTAGAAAAAAAAATTACAAAGCGAACAGTAGCGATAGTTCCCGTGCATTTGTATGGTCAATGTGCGGACATGGAGCCGATCATGCAAATTGCAGAAAAACATGATCTTCACGTCATAGAAGATGCAGCGCAATCATTAAGTGCGGAATATATTTTCAGCGATGGAACAATAAAGAAATCAGGAACAATGGGAACCATCGGAACAACGTCATTTTTTCCCTCAAAAAATTTAGGATGTTTTGGCGATGGTGGTGCGCTTTTTACCAATGATGAACGCTGGCTGAAAAAATTAAAATGATCGCTAACCATGGCCAAAAAATAAAATATCATCATGAAATAATTGGTGTCAATAGCCGGCTGGATACCTTGCAGGCCGCAATTTTAAAAGTTAAGCTAAAATATCTAGACGAGTACACTAGAAAACGAAGGGAAGTAGCTGCTCGTTATGATAAGGCCTTTGCAAGACTGTACAAGACTTGAAATTCCTATTCAGGTGCACGTATTCCACACATGTATTTCAATCAATACACGCTAAGGTTAAAACTGGAAATCGCGACGACTTAAAGAAACTATTTAGCGAAGGAAGGAATACCCACCATGATTTATTATCCGGTTCCTTTACATTTCCAAAAGGCTTTTCGTCGACCAGGATTATGCTGAGGGATCTTTTCCCGTAACAGAAAAACTTTCGAAAAGTTGTAATTTCGCTGCCGATTCATACAGAAATGTCATCGGACCAGATTGAATTTATTTGCGACCGGGTAAATCAATATTTTAATTCATGACAGAGCAAAACGGAATATTATGCGCATCCTACTGCAGTAATAGATGATGGCAGTGAAATAGGCAAAGGCACTAAAATCTGGCATTTTTCCCACATGATGCCCAACTGTAAAATTGGTGAGAATTGTAACATTGGTCAAAATGTTGTGGTTTCGCCGGAAGTTGATGTTGGGGAAAAATGTAAAAGTTCAAAATAACGTTTCCATTTATACAGGTGTAATCTGTGAAGATGATGTATTTCTTGGTCCTTCGATGGTATTTACAAATGTCATCAATCCCGCGAAGTGCGGTTAATCGGAAAAATCAATATTCTAAGACATTGGTTAAGAAAAGGTGCAACAATTGGCGCAAATGCAACCATTGTTTGTGGAATTGAAATTGGTAGGTTTGCTTTTATCGGTGCAGGGGCGGTGGTCACAAAGTCGGTTCCCGATTATGCTCTTGTCATCGGTAATCCCGGCAGACAAACGGGATGGATGAGCGAATATGGCCATAAACTTTTATTTAACAAAGGAAGGAATAGCCGTTTGTCCCGAAAGTAAGGAAATCTATAAACTTCAAAAAGGGATCGTAGTAAAATTAGCATCGTGACGGTTTTTCGCTGTATAAGAGGCAGACAAATACCGTTTCATACTTTTTCGCACATGAATTAGATGCACAAGAACAAGTAAGAACAACAACACAATAAATGAAAAGATTTGCATTAATAGGTGCCGCCGGATTCATAGCCCCCCGACATTTAAAAGCGATAAAGGAAACGGGAAATAATCTGCTGGCTGCCCTTGACAAACATGATAATGTTGGCGTATGGATTCCTATTTTCCCAACGCAGATTTTTTCACCGAATTTGAGCGATTCGATCGACACCTTGACAAATTGAAAAGACAAGGGCACTCAGTAGAATACATTTCTATTTGCTCCCCTAATTATTTCACGATTCGCACATTCGTTTTGCCCTTCGTTATGGTGCAAATGCTATTTGTGAAAAGCCATTGGTATTGAATCCGTGGAATCTGGATGCACTTGGTGAAATAGAAAATGAAACCGGAAGAAAGTTTTTACAATACTGCAATTGAGACTTCACCCCACAATAATTGCCTTCGCGAAAAAATACATCAGGGTCCCAGGATAAAGTTTATGAGGTAGACTTGAATTATATTACATCTCGCGGAAATTGGTATCAAATCAGTTGGAAAGGAGACAATTCAAAGGCTGGCGGCATTGCAACAAATATTGGAATTCATTTTTTTGATATGCTCATCTGGATTTTCGGAAGCGTGAAGAGATTGGGGGTTGAAAAATTAGATGCCGATAACGCTGCGGGATTTTTGGAATTAGAACGTGCTAACGTTCGATGGAATCTCAGTATTAATTATGATCACATCCCCGCTGAAATCAGAGCAAAAGGAAAACGTACTTACAGATCGTTGAATATGGGTGGCGAAGAAATAGAATTTAGTGATGGGTTTACCGATTTGCACACTTCAAGCTATGCTTCAATTTTAAAAAATGAAGGCTTCGGATTAACCGAAACACGGCCAGCGATTGAGCTCGCTTATCAGATCAGAAATTCAAACAAGAAATAGATTTAATAACGGAAAAGAGAAATTATGGAATTAAAAGATAGCAAAATTTTAGTTATCGGTGGATCTGGATTTATTGGTGGCTTTATCGCTCGCGAATTACTCAAATATCCTGTTCAGCAAGTAATCATTTATGATAATTTTGCAGAGGAAAAATGGAAAATGTCAAAGATGTATTAAAGGATCCCAGATGTTCTATTTTTCCCTTCGGAGGTGATGTACGAGACCTTGATATTTTAGATAAGGCGGTCGAACGGAATGGATTACGTTTTTCACCTGGCCGCTATGTGGTTGCTTCACTGCAAAGATTTTCCCCGCACAGCATTTGAGGTGAATATCGCAGGCACGTTCAATGTTCTCGAAGCATGTGTTAAACATAAAGTAAAAAAATTGATTTACTCGTCGTCAGCCTCTGTATATGGGGATGCTGCTCAGGTACCCATGACAGAGGAGCATCCATTTAATAACAAGAATTTTTACGGTGCCACGAAGATCGCCGGCGAGTCAATGTGTACTGCCTTCAACGATCGTTATGGATTAAAAGTAATTGGACTTGCGATACATGAATGTTTATGGTCCGGGGCAAGATCAGCATGCTGTTTACACAGGTGTGGTTCCGATCATGTTAAACAAGATAGAGGCAAATGAAACACCTGTTATCAATGGTGATGGTTCTCAAGCTTATGATTTTATATATGTTGAAGATGTTGCCCATGCTAATGTCGCTGCACTTCAAAGCAAAACGAATTATGGTTTTTACAATGTAGGGACTGAAGTACAAACCAGTGTAAAGGAATTGTGTGATACGATTTTACGATTGAAACAGTCCAAACTTAAAGTGCAGTATCAACCCTATGCCGCAGATGATGCAAGACAGTATGTTAAGAACCGGATTGGCTCGGCAAAAAAAGCAAAAGAGGAAATAAACTTTGCCTATAAGTATTCATTAGAACAAGGCTTGCAGCGGTTGATCGATTGGAGAATTGAAAGCGGTATTGATAAAAAAAGATAACATGCAAAAGAGAAATATTCCTATTTCATTACCGGTAACCGGTGAAGAAGAATGGTTAGCAACAAAAGAACCGTTGATGTCTGGGTGGCTAACATCCGGCCCGAAGGTGAGAGAATTTGAACAAATCTTTGCAGAACGCCACAAAGTTAAGCACGCAATAGCCGTGACGAGCGCAACGACTGCACTGCACTTAGCAGTTGTTGCGTTGGGTATAAAAGAAGGTGATGAAGTGATTGTTCCTGCGTTTACTTGGGTATCAACAGCAAACATCGTTCTGTACCAGGGGGCTAAAGTAGTTTTTGTTGACGTAGATCCTAAAACGTTCAACCTGGATCCTAATGATTTGAAGAGAAGGATTACCAAAAAAACGAAAGCGATAATACCCGTCCATTTATTCGGACTTTGTGCTGACATGGACGAGATAAAAAAAGTAGCCGGGGATATTCCATTGATAGAGGACGGCGCATGTGCAGCTGGCAGCGGTTACAAGGGAATACCAGCCGGTGGTCTCGGAATTATTGGTTGTTTCTTCCTTTCACCCCAGAAAATCTGTTACAACGGGCGAGGGAGGTATGGTAACCACAAACGACGATCAGCTCGCGGAAACAATTAAATCTTTGCGAAATCATGGAGCCTCCGTCTCAGAAGAAGAAAGGCATCACGGCCCAAAGCCCTACATTCTTCCCGGATTTAATCTTATGGGTTTCAACTATCGAATGACTGATTTACAAGGAGCTGTCGGTGTAGTCCAAATAAAGAAACTGGATAAATTTATTCAAGAGCGGGATGAGTGGAGCAAATTTTACAAGGGCGAACTGAAGAATATTTCTTGGTTATCCTTACCCGAGTTTAGCAAAGATTATGCGCATGGCTGGCAATCATTTGTAACCATGATCGATGAAACAAAGGCACCGATCAAGAGAAATGAAATTATGGAAAAGCTTCAGCAAGCGGGAATTTCTACACGTCCAGGGACACATGCTGTACACATGCTGGATTTCTACAAAAATAAATTTGGGTTGAAGGCAGAAGATTTTCCGGGAGCACGAGATTGTAATAATTATTCTATGGCAATACCGCTTCACAATCGAATGACGGAGGAGGATTATAAATACGTTGTGGATACATTGCGGTCATTGTAACATGTTAAAGCCGGTACAATAAAGACGAAATAAGGACTTTTTAAAAAACACACCCATCCATGTGCGGCATATCGGGCATTTTTAATTTTTCAGGCGAACCTGTTTCTCATCAGGAAATAAATGCGATGAACGATTCTCTTTCTCATCGAGGCCCCGATGGTGCTGGATTTTTTGTTGATGGATCGATCGCATTTGGCCATCGGAGGCTCGCCATTTTAGATACGAGCGCGCGGGCAAATCAGCCCATGAGTTCTAAAGACAATAACTGGACAATCGTGTTTAACGGTTGTATTTATAATTATTTGGAATTAAAACAGGAACTCCGTGCGCGTGGACATCAGTTTTTTACAACAACAGATACGGAAGTTATTACGGAAGGGCTAGCTGCGTTCGGGATTGACATTATCAAAAGATTCAACGGAATGTTTGCCATTGCAGCATGGCACAAACCATCTCAAACCCTTTACCTATTCAGAGACAGGTATGGTATTAAGCCTTTATATTATTGGTTCAATGGAAAAATTCTGTTATTTGGGTCGGAGATTAAGGCATTTCTGAATCATCCTGGTTTCTCTGTGACGTTGGACACAGATGCCTTAAACGAATACTTTACCTTTCAGAATCTTTTTACCTATCGTACCCTTTTTAAGGGTGTCACCATGTTGCCGCCAGCCAATGCCGTTGCCGTTACGCGCAATTCAAATGGCGTAAAGCATCAAAGCTGGTGGGATTATGATTTCAGTTTACCCGATGAATCCATGACGTTTGAAGATTCCGTGCAAGAAACTGCGCGGCTCTTTAGGCAGGCCGTTGTCCGGCAAATGGTTGCGGACGTGCCAGTGGGTTCTTATTTATCAGGAGGAATGGATTCGGGATCAATCACTGCGGTAGCCTCAAGCCATGTTCCGCGCCTGACTACATTCACTTGTGGATTTGATATGAGTGAAATAACAGGTGTTGAAGCGAACTACGATGAACGTAGAGATGCTGAACTAATGGCTAACCACTTTAAAACCGAGCATTATGAGCAGATCATTAATGCCGGAGATTTACGGTGGTCTTTACCGCGCGTTGTTTAGCATCTGGAAGACCTCCGTGTGGGAATGAGTTATCCTAATTACTATATCTCACGTCTCGCTTCGAAGTTTGTTAAGGTATGTTTACAGGGAACAGGCGGTGACGAATTATTTGGTGGGTATCCATGGCGTTATTATCGTGTCTTTCGATCATTAGACAAGCGGGATTTTTTTGATCAATATTATGGATTTTGGCAGCGCTTGGTTCCCGATTCCGAGCGACCTTTGCTTTTCAATAGTTCGGTAAATGAGCGAATTGACTTATCAGAACCCCGGCAGATTTTCGAACGGGTTTTTAAGTTTAATACCAAACTGAAATACAACACTCCAGAAGAACATATCCAAAACAGTCTTTATTTTGAGATAAAAACTTTTCTCTCCGGCCTCCTGCTGGTGGGAGATAAACTCTCTATGGCAAACGGACTGGAGGAACGGTTTCCGTTTTTGGATAATGACTTGGTAAATTTCGCTCAAAAGATTCCTGTCCGGCATAAATTGGGAAAACTTGAAAGCCTGAAACGAGTGGATGAAAATGAATTTATGAAAAAAGGCAAGTTTTATCAGGAATTCGATGATGGCAAAAATGTCTTGCGAAAGGCTATGCATGGTTTTATTCCTGAAAAAATCGTGAATCGCAAAAAACAAGGTTTCTCTGCGCCAGACGAAAGCTGGTATCGGGGCGAAAACGCCGCTTATGTAAAAGAGTTGTTGTTGAACAAGAAAACTATAAGTTCAGAATTTATAAATCCAGATATATTCAAAAGATGTTCATGAACATGTTGATCAGCATATCAATCATCGTTTATTAATATGGTCATTTATGAATTTTGAGTGGTGGTGTAAGATTTTTCTCGACAAACAAAAAATTTAGGCTTTCCCATGATTATTGAATTAGTCTTCTTAGGGGCATCAACCGCTTTTTATGAAGTATATGAAATTGTGTATGCGATCAATAAACAAAATCCCACATACAAATTCATCGGCATTCTGGACGATAATCCTGCTGCGCAAGGCACCAAAATGCGAGAAATACCGGTAGTGGGTGTTCTCTCGGACTGCAGAAAATTTTCGAATGCCAAATTTGTATTCGGAATTGGATCGATGAAAACGCGACTCATCCGGGAGGAAATATTGGGTAAGACTGGATTGAACCCGGAGGACTTTGTAAGTATTATTCATCCTTCCGCTGTCATCGACCGCACAGCCACTGTAGGCCCGGGTTGTATTGTGCACTCGGGCGTGTGCATTGGTAATGATGTAGTCATTGAGCCTTTTGCAATCATCGCGGTGAATTCCGCCATCGGTCCATTATGTAAAGATCCGACAATTCTCAATGATTACTTCATTGGTGCTGATCCTTACCGGAGCAGAAATAGGAAAAATGTCGTTTATAGGCTCCCATAGTGTGATTACTGAAAATGTTAAGATTGGTGATTTTAGTATGGTCGGAGTTGGCACCATTGTAAGCAGAAATATTGATAAAGGATTATTTGTGCTAGGCAATCCGATGCGAATCATGAATAAAATAGATCTGAAATAATATTGTATGGTTAATCAAGACGAAATAAGTGCGTTGATAATAAAAACGCTTACGGATTTAATTGACACATTTCCGGAATCTGAACGTTTTACTCCAACGCGTGAAACTGTCCTCTTTGGTCAGGGATCTGTTATTGATTCCCTGACTTTGGTATCGTTTATTGTGGACCTGGAAGCTATGCTCTCGGAAAAGTACAACCAGGAAATTTCCTTAACGGATGATCGCGCGATGACGAGAGAGAAATCTCCTTTCAGCTCTGTGAGTAGTCTTGCAGAATACATACAGGAAATAATTTGACCTGATGGAGTATAATAACAAGGTAGCCTTAGTAACTGGGTCCAGTAGAGGTTTGGGCCATATTATTGCAGAACATTTTCTTGCTAAAGGCGCTATTGTTATAGGACTTAGTCGGAGCGAATACGATTTCAAACATCAAAATTACAATCATTTTGCCGTTGACTTGGGCGAACCTCAGGATATCGCCATAACATTTAGAAAAATCTCTAAACAATTTCCCAAGATAGACATCGTCATAAACAATGCAGCAGTTCTAACGTCTCAGTATAGCCTTATAATGCCTGTAAAAAATGCAATGGATATGGTGAACGTGAATTTACTCGGTACATTTTTTGTTTCGAGGGAGGCTGCTAAACTGATGAGAAAAAACAACAGCGGAAGGATAATAAATATTGGCTCGATGGCAGCCAGTCTTGAGCCGATGGGTGATTCAATTTATGCCGCTACAAAAGTGGCAATACAAACGTTGGCAAACGTCATGGCAAAGGAATTTGCATCCATGAATGTTACATGTAATACCATTGGGATTTCGGCAATCGATACGGATATGCTTAGATCCCATACACCGACGGCGCAGGAGAAAATTAAGGAAATAATCAAAGCCCTTCCGGTGCCTCGAAAAGCTGAAGCGGAAGACGTTTTAAATGTCATCGATTTTTTTGCTTCTGATAAAAGCTCTTATATCACTGCACAAACTATCTACCTCGGTGGAATCAATTGATACAAATATTAAAGTTTTTCGTAATAGAATTTTTCCTTCCAATACCTACTTATTGATAAGTAAGGCGACAGATTGTATTGTTATTGACCCTGGACTAGATACACAAACGTTGTTAAGCGAAATTAAACAAGCCGGGTTGACGCCAATTGCAGTACTTTCAACACACGGGCATTTTGATCATATAGGAAGCGCGGCCAATATCCAACATGAATTTAAAGTTCCGTTTTATGTTCATGCGTTGGATTTGAAAATGTTACAGTCTGCTAATTTTTTTTTACAGGTCGCTAAGATTAACCACACTATAACAACCCCAAAGCCGGACTTCCTTTTTATGGAAAAACAAGAGGAATTGATTATTGGAGATATCACGCTCAATGTTTATAACTTTCCAGGTCACTCTAATGGTTCTTGTATATTTGAATTTCAGAATTATCTTTTTACGGGAGATATTCTCTATAAAAAAGGCCTAGGGCCTGAAAGTATGCCCAGGGAAAACAAAAAGCTTCTTAAAGAATCCATCCTCGAAATTATTTCGAAATTCTCGGATGAACACCTGGTATTGCCCGGCCATGGATCTTCAGCATATCTTGGAGAAATCAAACAAAACAATCTGGACCTTAAAAATTTCATATCAAATTAATTTATATGCAAACACAAAAATTTGGTATCGGGATTTTGGGAACGGGACATTACTTGCCTTCGAAAGTTCAATCAAATGAAGAACTGTGTTCAGTCATTGAGGGTCTTACATCGGAATGGATTATCAGCAAGACCGGAATTAAGAGGAGATATCTGATTTCTGGCAGCGAAACTGCGTCATCTATGGCTACGGACGCATCGGCAAAAGCAATGGCAAATGCAAATATAGACGCCGGGGAAATTGGCTTAGTGATCGTTGCCTCATTTAGTCAGGACTACTTGTTCCCTCCAATGTCTGCTAAAATTCATAGCAACTTCAATATGAAAAAAGATTGTCAAATTCTCGATATCAACACCAACTGTGTTGGGTTGGTGACAGCATTGACAATTGCGTCGGAAAGGATGAATAGCGATTCGTCTATAAAATATTCCCTGGTTATTGGAGTTGAAGTGTTGTCCCGTTATACAAATCCAAAGGATCAGGAAACTGCAGTTTTTTTCAGTGATGGGGCGTCTGCAGTAGTCTTGGGTAAAGTTGATGCCGAATCTGGTTACAAAGGTGCAAAGTTTATGACTGACTCATCTACATACGAGTCTGTCAGAATGAGGGGAGGCGGCTCACTTTATCCGATTGGAGAAAAAACGGACGATGTCAAAGCGTTATACGCGGAACAGAATGGCTTAGCCACGTGGAAACAAGCGGTTACAAATTTTCCGGTCGTTATTCAAAAATTATTGCAATTTAATTCACTTAAGACCGACGACGTAGACTTCTTCATTTTTCACCAGGCAAATGGGTTCCTGATCGACTACCTTATGAAAAAAATGAAAGTCTCCTTGAATAAGACGTACACCAACGTTCAGGAAGTTGGAAATACAGGATCGGCCAGTATAGGAATAGCTTTAAGCGAAGCTTTTGAAAAGGGACTAATAAAGAAAGATAGTAACCTTGTGATCGCAGGTGTGGGTGCCGGGTTTAATTTTGGAGCCTGCTTATTTCGAATGTAGATTGTAATTTGTCAAACGATTTATGGAAAATAAAAAGAATGCTTTTGCTTTTTTAACGGAATTAGCAGACGAAATAGCCGCCAAGGATAAACTACACTCAAAAAAAATCGCTGCAAATATATCGTTTTTAAAGCAACAATTTCCTGAGCAGTTCGAAGAACTAATTGGATTAGTCCAAGGGTATTTCAACAACCTTCAGCTAACGCCTAGTCATATTGCTAACGACTATCTGAAAATGATCAGAGATATGAGAACGGAGGGTTTATACTTTTACAAGGAAGGTAAATACCGATGTGAAAATCAGCACATCGCAAATGTGAATGTGTATTCAAGACCCGAGATCATGTCTTATTATATGAATGCTTTGCTGGTCTCCCAAATTATGTGGAAGCATCATTTTAACATGTTCATGTATTTTCAAAAACGCCTTAAATCTTTGTTTCAGGATCAGAAGGAACTGAGCATACTGGATATCGGTCCTGGCCATGGATTTTTTTCTTTTATTATTAAAAAGGAATTTCCCCGGTATAGGAAAATAGATATTGTCGACATCAGTGACACATCTCTGGAAATGACAAAAAATATACTTGGCTATGACGCGGACAAAATCAAATATTTCAAGAAAGACATTTTTGAGTACGATGACTCGAACAAATACGATTTTATAGTGTTGGGTGAAGTGCTGGAGCATCTCGATGAGCCAAAAAAGATTCTAATAAAATTGTCGAAGCTTCTAAATCCAAACGGATTTTTATGGATCACTACGCCCACTAATTCTCCGGCTCTTGATCATGTTTATCTCTTTAAGACGAAAGATGAAATATTAAAACTGATAGATGAATCAGGCTTATCAACAGTAGATGTTTTCAATTGCTTTGCTGAAGATGTGGACGAACAAACAGCGATAAAAAACAAAATAACAAATTTAGTTGGCCTGTTTTGTACAAATAAATAATCCATGAAAAAATATAGTGAAATCAATGTTGGAGATACAGAAACGCTGAGCCATACCGTTACTAAAAGTGATATAGACAAGTTTGTCAATCTTACCGGTGATGATAATCGACTTCATATTGATGAGAAGTTCGCAAGTAAAACACATTTTAAAAAGCCTGTAGTGCATGGAATGCTGGGAGCATCATTTATATCAACGTTAATCGGAACTAAATTGCCAGGGGACGGCGCACTTTGGTTTTCACAAACATTAGAATTTTTATTGCCTGTTCGAATAGATGATCATTTAACAATAAGGGCAGAAGTTGTCAAGAAAATTGATAGGGATCAGATCATCGAGCTAAACATCGAAATTAAAAATCAAAATAAGCAGACTGTAACAAAAGGCGTTTCCAAAGTCAAGGTTGTGGAGATGCAGGAGGACGAAGGTTTACCGCCTGTCAATGAAGGAACAATTCAAAAAAATGCTTTGATCATTGGAGGTACCGGAGGGATAGGAAGGGCCGTGTGCAAACAACTAGGGCTGGATGGATTTCACGTGTTCATACACTATTTTTCGAATGCGGCGCTCGCTGAAGATTTGAAGGCCGAAATTATTGCCAAAGGGGGAAAGGCAACAATCCTAAGAGCCGATGTAACGCAGTCTAAAGATATAAGGGAACTTTATTCTTCCTTTACACGGCATGCCGATATCCTGGATGTGCTTGTTAATTGCTCGTCCATTAAAATTCCCAAAATCAGTTTTAACGAAGTTGAATGGGACGACATCAAATCGCAGTTAGATTTTCATGTAAAGTCTATTTTTGAAGTGTCAAAGGTATTTCTAGGACTGCTCACCAAAGGTCGTCCGGGAAAAATTATCAATATCGGGACGTTGGCTGCCGATAAGCCTAATGCTGACTGGTCTCACTACATAACGGCAAAGGCTGCTTTAGGAGGATTGACCAAGGCGATGGCTTTTGAACTCGGGCCAAAGGGTATACGCGTAAATTTGGTTTCGCCTGGTCTTACAGATACTGAGCTTACGTCGGATATTCCAGAAAAAATCAAATTAATCACTGCGTCTCAAACACCTTTGCGAAAATTGGCAACTGTGGAAGATGTTGCAGGGGCCATAAGTTTTATGGCGTCAGATAAGTCAAATTTTTTAACGGGAGAAAATATTAGAATCAATGGTGGGCAATTTAGCATATAGATTCCAGGACTTAGGTTACACTTCGATTTTAAAGCACAACTCGGAGTTATCTAAAGTAGTTACGGGAAAGACTTTTACGATCGATATCCTCTGCAACATTACCGTTAACCCTATAAAGGAGATTTTAGAATTTTATATTCGGGCACTCTCGTTGAATCCCGTTGTCCGTTTTGGCAACTATGATAATATTGTACAGGACACTTTTTCGCTTCCCGATAACGACCTTGTTATTGTCTTTTACGAACTTATTAATTTGAGAGAAAATTTTCACCTTCATGCCGAACTGCTATCGGAAGAAGAGGTTCAGGAAATTACCGCTAAGTGCAAGGCTGATATTGATCTCATTTTTAATAATCTATCTTCCAGACGGGTATTGTTCAACAGATTTTCTTCGTACCCATTTACCGGCTCGCATATGGGACGGAGAAATCTTGAGCGTATCGAAATTGAGTTGAATAATTATATCGATCAACACAGACCCGCGAATGTTCAATTGGTTGATATAAATCGCATTTTCAGTTTCATCGGGGCTGACGCAGCATATGACAAAAAGAAATTCCTGAAATACAAATCGTTGTATAAAATCGATTTTTTAAAATTTTATGTTGCTTCTATTGAAAATTTCCTATTGAGAATAACAGGAAAATTGAAGAAAGCATTGATCTTCGATTGTGACAATACTTTATGGAAGGGAATCATTGGAGAAGACGGACCGGGCGGTATTGACATGTCTCCAAAAAGCGAGGTTGGCTACCATTATCATTTGGTCCAGAAAATAGTCGCAAGCTTAAGTAAGAAGGGTATTCTAATATGCCTATGTAGTAAGAACAATCCTGCGGAAGTTGAAGATCTACTGGGCAAACATTCTGATATGGTTTTGAATCAGGAGCACATTGTTGGGATGAAAGTAAATTGGAATGCCAAAGATGAAAACATTAAGGCACTTGCTGAGGAGTTGAACATCGGTTTAGATAGTTTTGTATTTATTGATGACTCAGATTTTGAGGTTAACTTGATTAAAACAAATGTGCCTCAAGTTTTAACAATTACAGTCCCTAAAGACCCGACAGAATACCCGGGAATGATTGTGGAAATCGCGCAACGTTACTTTAATCTAGAGCCTTTAAAAGAGGATCTCAAAAAAGTAAAAATATACAAAGAGCAAGCGCAGCGGGCAGATGCAATGAAACGTGTTGGGGATATTGATACGTATCTGGCTACGCTTGAGACTAAAGTTATAATTTCACGGAACAGTGATGAACAGATCCCGCGCATAGCCCAACTTACGCAGAAAACGAATCAATTTAATTTTACTACGAAGAGATATTCGGAAAACGAAATTGCAGATTTCATGAATGACCCGAAAGCATGCGTTTTTTCAATTGAGGTATCCGATAAGTTTGGAGATTCTGGCATTACTGGCGTCATGATCCTGAAAGAGTCATCTTCATCAAAAGAAGTTATTGAGATTGATTCATATCTACTGAGTTGTCGCATTCTCGGGAGAAAAATTGAGACCTTTTTTTTAAACTATGTTATTGACTATTGCAAGGAGAGAAAATATAAATTTCTCCGGTCGTCTTACATCAAGACAAATAAAAACAGTCAAGTTCAGGATTTTTATACGCAGCATCAATTTCAGTCTGAAGTCATTTCAAGCGAAGTATCAACTTATGTGTTGGAGCTTGAAAAAATAAACGTAACGGACATTTCATTTATAACTCTTTTGGAACCATCAAATAAACATTAGTATGCAACCTGATCAATTAAAAGAAAAAATTTTAAACGCCATGAGTCTGGTGTTCGAAGTACCTATGGATGAAATAAATGAAGATAGTTCAACAGATAGTATTGAAAACTGGGACTCTTTACGACAACTAAACTTAATTCTCGCATTGGAAGAAGAATTTGGAATTTCAATCCCGGATGAGGAAGTTGGAAACATGGTTAACTATAAAATAGTATTTTTGATGGTAAGTGACGCGCTTAAAAATGGAAGAAATTAAAATATTAGAATACATTCACGAGTACGGTTACGCAAAGGCTATTGTTCATAATGATAAAGTCTTTACCTATAATGATATTGTAGAACGTATTCGTTTTTGGGATCATGAATTTATTGACATTCAGGGAAATCAAGTCGTCGGCATTGAAGGTGATTTCTCTCTTGACTCTATCGCGCTTATTTTTAGTTTAATAAAGAGAAATTTTATCATTGCTCCATTAGAAATAAAACAAAGAGATAAGAACAAAGAAAAGTATTCCATTGCAGAGCTTGACTATCTTGTCAAGTTAGAAGATGAAGGAAGCCACCTTATTGAAAAGGTGACACCCTCAAGCTTGAAAAAGAATGAATTTTATGAAACCCTATTTGCTGAAAATCAGCCAGGGCTTGTTCTATTTACATCTGGATCTTCTGGAAAACCTAAGGCCGCCGTTCACAATCTTAATAAATTATTAAAAAAATTTACAAAAAAAAGGCGGACCTATATTACGGTAAATTTTTTGCTATTTGATCATTGGGGAGGATTGAACACAATGTTTCACATTCTTTCCAACGGGGGGCTATTGGTATTACTTGCCGAACGTTCACCGGATTATGTTTGCGGACTTATTGAGAAATACAAAGTGGAACTGCTTCCCACTTCGCCAACATTCCTGAATATGATTTTAATTAGCCGCGCTTATCAAAGGTGGTCAATGGATAGTTTGAAATTGATTACTTACGGAGCAGAGCCAATGCCTGAAAGCCTTTTGAAAATGGTAAACAAAGTCTTCCCGAATATACAACTGCAGCAAACGTACGGTTTGATCGAATTAGGGGTATTAAGTTCGAAGTCTGAAAACAATGATTCGCTTTGGGTTAAGATCGGCGGAGATGGATATGCAGTGAGAGTTGCCGATGGCTTATTGGAAATTAAATCGGATTCGGCAATGCTTGGTTATATTAATGCACCAAGCCCTTATACCGAGGACGGGTGGTTTAAGACCGGCGACGCTGTTGAAGTGAATGGCGATTATTTCAGGATTCTTGGACGAAAATCTGAATTGATTAATGTAGGTGGTGAAAAAGTTTATCCACAGGAAGTGGAAAACATTATTCGAGAATTCGAAGATGTCGTTGATGTTACCGTGTATGGAGAAAAACATCCGCTAACCGGAAGTATCGTATGTGCTCGGATCTTAGTTGCAAAGGAAGGGATTGATAAGGCTGAATTTATCAAAAAGTTAAAAAGTTTTTGCCGGGAGAGAATGCAAAGTTTTAAAATCCCGATAAAAATTACGATTGAAAATGACCAACTACACAACGATCGTTTTAAAAAAGTCAGGGTCATTTAATTCATTACAGGATCTTCAATGAAAAGGAAAAAGAAAATTGCCCTTATCGGCAACATGAATAATAATTTTTTTACGCTTTGCCGATATTTAAGAGATTGGAATTTTGAAGCCGTACTTTTCATTTTGCCGTATGACCCAAAACACTTCCTCCCGGAGGCCGACACGTTTAAAAATGATCATACACAATTTGTAAAAACACTCAGCTGGGGAAATCCGTATGAGCTGAGGCACGTAACAAGCGAACGAATACAACGTGAGTTTGCAGATTACGATTTTTTAATTGGATGTGGCACCGCCCCTGCGTACCTATCAAAGGCGGGAATGAATCTTGATTTATTCATTCCGTATGGATCAGATTTGTATCATTATCCTTTTTTCAATCTTTTTTCACCAAAAAAATTAATTGCATATTTTTTTTCTCTTTTTAATAAACCGAAAATCGTTCAGCAATTACCTTCAAAGCCGACGAACATAAAAGGGTATTTGCCTTTTGTGATCAATCAAAGAAGGGGTATCCGCAAATCGCGCGCTACGATGTTTCCGACTTCGGGGGAGGATATTTATGCCAAGGCGTTGCGGCGATTAAATTTTGTGAATACCCATTTCATCATGGGTATACCACTTATTTATATTTCCGAATTGGGGGCAGAGACTATACCGCAGCAATATGCGCTGTCAAAATGGTATCCTGAATTTAATAAAATACGAAGCCGATATGATTTTTTGCTATTCCACAATTGCAGACACAATTGGAAGAATGAAAAAGATCCCGCGAGTTTCAAAGGTAACAACCGGCTGTTTGAAGGTTTCGCGGAGTTTTTAAAAAGATATTCAGGAACTGCCGCCATTATTACTTTCGAATACGGGTCTGACGTAGATGAATCGAAAAAACTGGCAGCGCAACTTGGGATTGAAAAAGATGTTTACTGGTTTTCAGTTCTTCCACGAAAAGAACTAATGGTTGGAATGAGCCTATCCGATTTAGTTGTAGGTAATCTTAGCGATCTTAGCTGGTCAATATACGGTGTGGTTTCCGAATCAATGGCATTAGGAAAACCAATCATGCATCACAGGAATGACGAGCTTTACCCTTCCGAAAGCCTGTATCCTATGATCAATGCGTACAATAAGGATATGGTTGTAGCAGCACTAACGGAATATGCTACAAACAGAGAATCTCTAAACAAAATTGGTTTAGGAGCAAATCAATGGTTCAACGAAAATTGTATTAATATTCCCCTTGAAAAAATAGCTGCCCTTATAAATGCCGACTAAGTTGATTAGGCGCCTTCATGATTTTATCAAAAAAGATAAACTCTTAAGACAGGGGTTGACGGATACAAATTATTATTTTTTAGCGCAGGTTAGCGCCAAATTAATCGCGCTCTTAATCATCCCGGTGATTACGCGATTGCTGTCCGTAGAACAATTCGCTGCTTTTGACCTTTTTATTCTCGGTTCCGGTTTTCTGGTAGTAATCACTGGCTTAGGTATGGATTCCGGTGTGGCCTTAAAAATCGTGGAGAACAAGAATAATCCTAAACTATTATCTGCGCTACTTGTAACATCGGTTGGCATTGCAGCGGCCTTCCTTCTGTTATTGTGGGCGATCTCTTTGATTCTGTATGCGACAGGTGTCAAAGTTTATTCGGTCTCCTTATTTTTTATAAATGGACTATTTCTCTACACATTAATTTATCAATACACATACAATATTTACAACTTCGTAAGGTGGATTGGAAACGCGAAGACTGCCGCGATTATAAATTTCACCGCATCTGTCCTGGGAATAATTGGCGGCTTTGTTTGCCTGCTCATCTTTGAAAAGAACCTTGAGTACTACATTTTAGGAGCAATATCAGGAAGTATATTAGGCGCGCTCTTCAGTACTTTTAATGCTTGGAAATATATTAAGTTTTATTCTCTTTCTGCGGCACAATTTAAAGACCTCATGACCCTGTCGATACCCTATGTTCCTACTTATCTCAGCAATTATCTCCTTCAGTTTATTGACAGGTTAATCATCACTTCATCGTTTGGTTTGGCAGCACTTGGACTTTACGCGTTAGTGAACAGAATTGGCCAGGTTGTATTATTTTCTTTGCAGATTATTTCAAGCGGCTTTCGTCCTGTTATATTTTCAAATTATCAAGATAGTGAAGGTCAATCCCTCAGCAGAAAAATTTACAATATATTTTGGATTTCGACCGTACCGGTCACGTTAGTGGCAATCTTGTTTTCCGGTTTGGCTGTCAGATTAATAGGCGGAAATCAGTATCTTGAAGCAAAAGTTATTTTGCCTTATATCATGGTTTCGCTACTCTATTGGGGAAGTTTTTATCTATTCGGATTTGGATTCCAGATCAAAAGAAAGACCTCATACGTTACCTTTATTACCATTGGTGTTGTAGGGTTGATTTATGTTTTGAGTTTTCCCCTAATAAGACTGTCCGGAGTTCTAGGTGTAGCACAAGCCACATTTGTTTCAACTATGATTGGTGCCATTGCATATGCTTATTTTTCAGAAAGGCTTTTTTCCTTTGGGTACAATTTAAAGCTGATGCTGATAGCCATGACGCTTAATACGGTAATACTTTTAGTTATAAAACCATAAGCATGACACTTATGAAGGGAGCTTGCAGAATGAAATTTAAGGGTGCCACGAGGACCATAAAAGATGTTATTCAGCAGGGAAGTGCGACGCTAGTAATCAAAGATTTTATACGTTAATAAAAATAATCACTACACATGTGTGGCTTTGCAGGGCTCATTTCAGATGAAATAGATCAAATAAAGTTCGAGCGTAATTTAAGAAAGATAGACTATCGGGGTCCTGACCACACCGGCATCGACACACAAAACAGCTGGATCCTTGGACACAACCGACTCTCGATTTTAGATTTGGATGCGCGTTCTCACCAACCCTTTTACTCGGAAGATAAACGCTATGCCCTTATTTTTAATGGTGAAATTTATAACTACAAAGAGTTAAAGGAAAGGCTATTAAAAGAGGGATATAAATTTCGTACGGAGTCCGATACAGAAGTCCTTCTTTATAGTTATGATAAATGGAAAGAAAAATGCTTCATCGAATTCCATGGGATGTTTGCTTTTGCGCTGATTGACACCAAGCTTCAAAAATTAATTCTTGCACGCGATCGGTTTGGCGAAAAACCTTTATTCTACACGGCACAGCAACGCGACTTCTCCTTTGCCTCTGAATTGAAATGTGTTTTAGATCATGCCATTCGGCCTGCATTGGACTTAACGTCAGTCATTGACTACTTACATTTTGGTTTTATTCCCGCCCCGAAAACAATTTATCAAAATGTCTTCAAATTGCGACCTGGGCATTTTCTGTCGTATTCATTAACCGAAAGACGAATTGTTGCCGACCAATCTTTTTATGAGCCGTCTTTCAATATTGCGTCCAAAGCTAATCATAAGGAAAAGCAGGAAGAGTTTCGGGAAATTGGCAACAAAGTCGCAACACAGATTTCGCTTTCAGACGTTCCTATCGGAGCGTTTCTAAGCGGTGGTGTGGATTCAAGCGGAGCTGTTTACTTCTTGAATCAGTTAAATACAAAAATTCACACATTTACCGCGGGGTTTAAAAGCAAAGACTTCGACGAATCCATTTACGCAAAAAAAATAGTCGACCACCTTAATCTAAAAAATACCACACGCATTATAGATTTTGGAGATTTTATCGATTATTATGATAAGATGCTAAACCATTATGACGAACCGCATAATGACTTCTCATTTATTCCAACCTATGTAATCTGCAATGAGGCGGTGAAGCACTACAAAGTAATGATAAGTGGGGATGGGGCCGATGAAATTTTCTGTGGATACCCTCGATATCATAAACTTAAACAGTTTACCATTCCCAGGCGAGTTCCTGGAATGTCGCACGCCATTTCTTCAGTTTCTAAATTATTGCCGGAACATTCAGACCTTCGAAGACAACTTTATTTTGCAAATCAGAACGATGTGGATTTTTTCTTTCACACGATGTCGATGAATTTTTTGCCTGAGGAAGTGTTTCTGATTGGCGGTCAGGAACTGATGCGCAAGAATGGTAGCTATACCAGCAGGAATGTCGTTGAAAACTATTTATCACAGATTCCAAAGGAAGCTCATTTCCTGCAGAAGCAAAGGTATCTTGATATTAAAATGACCCTTGCCGATGACATGCTGGTAAAAACAGATCGGGCAAGCATGGCTAACTCTTTGGAAGTACGGCCCTTTTATTTGCATCCATTGATAACTGATTTTGCGTTTTCTCTTCCCATCGGTGAGCTGGTCACGATGAAAACCGATAAATGGTTTCTGAAAAAATATTTTGAAGGCAAATTGCCACATGAGAATTTATATCGTCGGAAAATGGGATTTACTTTTCCATTGAAGGAGCTGATACAAGGGCCGTTGCTGGATTTGTTTAATCAGGGTATTGACTCATTGCCGGAGGAATTAATTAATTTAAGCCACCTTAAAAAGATCTTGGCACTTCAAAACAAGGGCGATCGGAATTATACCGCGCAACTGCACAGCCTGATGAACCTAGGCCTTTGGATGAAGAAAAATCTTTAATGTTTAGCGAGTAGAAGCTCTCGATACACGTTTTCCTCTTGCTCGACAGTTTTAGCCGGATCAAACGTTTCGACAACAAATGAATAACCATTGGACACTATTTCTGCGCTAAGCTGAGGGAGATCAAGCAGTTGCTGCATTTTGTCAGAAAGACTCGCCGGGTTATTAAGTTCATAAAGCAGGCCGGTCTTACCATCCGTAATCAGTTCGAGATTTCCGCCCGAGTCAGAAGCAATTACGGGAATTTTTAAGAACTGGCTTTCAAATATTCCTCTCGAAAGCGGTTCGCCTTCTGTACATAGAATCACACAATTTAGTAGGGAGGTTGCTTCGTTGATATCCATAATAAAGCCGGCAAACTCGAAGAATTCTTCAAGGTTGTAATCATGAATGAGTTTAACCAGGTAATTTTTGTATTCATCACCTTGGTGAACCGGAGGGCTTCCAATAAACAAGACTTTAAAATTTCTTTTCTTTTTGGAAAGAATGCGTACTGCCTCAATAATTTCATGCTGTCTCTTAAATGATTCGATTCTTCCGATGGCGCCAAAGTAAAACACCGAGGGGTCCTGAAAATGCTGTCGCCTCAATTTGTCCAACACGGATTTATTTAAATTATAATCCAAAAATAAAGGGTTGTAAACGACTCTGACTTTATGATCATCTCCGAATCGTTCATAGTACGTTTTCTTGACATAATGAGAATTCGCAAGAATCAGGTCTGAAAATTTATAAATAACTTTGTCAACAAATCCATGTGAATTGATAATAATGCCAAGCCGTGACCGGAAGATGATCGGGATGTTTAAAACAAATGATAAAAGGGAACAAATAAATCCTACTTTAAAAGTATTGCAATGCAATAGTTTGCATTTTTCCTTCTTAATGAGGTAAAGTATCTGAGCAGCCACTAGTGGGAACAAAAATTTATCTAACAACTTTATCTGCAGATAATTGATTTTTATTAGATCAACATTGATTTTTTTTAATTCGGATTCCAGTACGGTGGCTTTTTTATCGATGATAACAACGGGCTTAAAATCTTGTCGATTAAGCCGTGATAGAAGAGCCAGTAAACTTTTTTGACCTCCTGAAAAGTCTGTCGAATGATCTAGATAAAAAACCTTTTGTACGTTCATAATTGACCTGCTAATTGGGCATTAGGTTACAAGCCGAATTCATCACCCAATTTTCTTTGATTCGAATAAATAGCATTGCGTAAAATGGTTTAGCGGCGTAAGCGATAATCCCCTATCCAGAAGAGAATAGATTGTCGCGAGGTATCGGTTATCCAGAAAATTTTTTCTAAAAATATTGTAAGGTAAAATGTTATATCGTTTCGTGATTTGCAACTTGAAACCAGCTTGGGATGATAAGTAGGTTATGTCCTTTTTATTGAATTTTCTGGTATGTAAAAAATGTTTCTCCTTATCTTTCACGAATAGACCTTTTAAAAATTCAATCCAGGTTAGTTTGTTTGGTAAGTGATAGCAAAAGAATATGCCATTAGGTTTCAATATTCTGTGAAGTTCGTTGAGGGAAAGTAGTTGATCACCACCCGTTTCGTGTACATGTTCTAACACACCTATCGAAAAAACTATATCGAACGTTTTGTTATCGAATGGTAATTTGCTTGGATTGTCCAACGCAAAGTCCGCTCCATTTACATAATTAATTTCAGGGATATTTTTCTTTGCTTCATCAATTGAATCCCATCCATATCCGTACGACACTACATTTTTGAAACCGGCTTTGATTAGATAATACGAGAACCATCCATTGCCACAGCCCCAGTCCAATACATTTACCGTATCTCTATTCTTGATAGATGCTATGTAGTTAAAAAGCTGTTCATACTGGCATAGGCCAGTCAGGGAACCGTATTGATAGAATATTTTTTTTATTTCTGGTTCACGTTCAAGAGCCCTATAAAAGGCGAGGCTATTTTTAATAGACATACATTTAAGATTTTTGCAAGCTTACAGTTTCTCGGACTTTGAAATAAGAAACAAAGAACACGAAATAAATCAACGGGAAGTAATAGTCAGTTTGAAAAGTATTTCCTGCCATCGAAGCACTCAGAAACCAACCGGGAATAAAAATCCTTATAGCATATAAAAACGGTCTAAAGTCTGTATTCGGAATTAAGGAATATTTTTTTGCAATATCCCAAAGTGAATAAAAATGAACCAGTATAAAAATAACGGCCAGTATACCCGACGTCATTAGCGTTGTGGGAAGCAGTCCTTCGAGGTGAGAGTAACCAATGGCCGCGATTGTATAATCTTCTCCATATCCGGATCCAATTAAAATTGTCTGTGGATGCTCCCACATGTACTGTAAACCCGCAGCAAGCATATTTACTCGGGTTAATATGCTGTGGTCCGTTTGGAGTGAGAAGTTTGTAATTTTTGATAACGTACCGAAATTGGAAAGTTTGTCGGTTGCATTGAGATACAATGTAAACGAAATCAGAAAAAATAGCATCACACTAATTCGCACTATAAGAGAAGGCTTTAGATTCAAAATTGCATAGTAGCATAAGCCTGTCAACAGCACCAGGATGCCAGCCCTTGAATATGTCAGAAATTCCAAGAGAAAAATCAGAATAGCGAGGACCAGGTAAGTTCTTTTTTGGTAGAACTTGTAAAAGGAAAGCAGGATAAAAAAGATAAACGCGACAAATACGCCCATGGATACCGAGGTCGACCCGATTTGACGTAGAGTTCCGTTCAAATCAAGTGAGTAACTTGTAAATCCAATTAACCGATATCTGTTATCATAGCCCCAGGCATAATCATTTGATGTCATTGGGTAAAAAACCATATGATAAATAGTGTATAGACCGGCCAGGAAAATAAATAGAATTTGATAGTTGATAATCTTTTTCAGATCCTCTGCGGAAAACGCATCATATACATAGTATGGCACAACCAGATATAAAATGAAAATGGTGAATTTGATCAACCTAAAAAGCGAAGTTGAATCAATGAACTCAAAGTTCAGCAAGCCGACGACGTAAGACATATAGCACGCAGCCATAAAACCGATATAGCTGAGAATAACATTTGAACGTAAAAATAATTTCCCGCGGGAAATGAAATAACCAAACAGAATTACGTTTACAAAATCAAAGACGTAAAATTGCCCGGCCCCAAAATCGATCTTTGGTAAAAAGATATTGAGACAAAGAAAGAAAGAATAGTATTTTGCCAGTGTTTTTGAGCCCAAAAGATGGAAATTAACGTCAAATTTAGTACTTTTTCGTTACTGCATGTTGTAGAAGTGAGACTGAAATGCTTTGAGAAATTTATCTGAAAAAGATGCGTCACCGTTACTAATTGAAAAGCTACTTGTATTCCTTGTAATCATTACCCTTTTTACGAGTATTAAATCGAGCTACTATGTGTTTTGCGGGTTAGCTCTTTTTTGGATATATGAAAAGCGATACAAATTGTCCATCGAGGTGTTAGGACATTCCAGAATTTTCATATCCCTCTGTGTTTTTTTTTCATTCCTCATAATTAGTCTTTTATACACCGAAAATATTTCGACCTGGTCAAAGGCAGTCGAAAAAAAATCGGGCTTAATTATTTTGCCAATCCTACTCACGGGAATTCATTGGGATAATAATTTAAGGAAAGACGTTTTTAGGTTATTTGTTGCTTCTGTCTTTTGTCTGACAATATATAGTTTCGTTACTACCTTGATTCGACCTGATATTGACCTTTCCGATATGGCGTATTTTTCATGGGTTCTTCCGGAGAGTTCGTCGTTAACTTCGAACTACTATTCGCTTTTTCTGACTTTTGCGATCTTAATTTTGATTTTCGAATTTAGGATGTTTCATGCTAGTATTGCGAAACCTGTCTTAATTCTTGTCATAATATACCTGGCAGTTTTTCTGGCACTGCTTGCGTCCAGAACTGCGATTGCAGGAACAATTCTGATTTTGTTATTTTTTGCAACCCATAAGGTTCTAAGCCAGAATAAGCGGGAACGTGGAAAAGGTATCATAATAATTCTTCTCACGGTTTCGCTAAGCATTGGATTGGTAATGTCAATTCCTTACTTGAATAATCGGTTTAGGCAAAGTGTCTTTCATTTTGCAAATGATCCCAGGCACCTATTGTTTAAGGATAACATCAGTGTATTTCTTAAAAATCCTATTTTTGGTGTGGGTATTGGTGATGTACAAGATGAGCTTGTCAAAGAACATCTGACAAGTGGAAATATGGAAGCTTATACGAGGAAATATAATGCGCACAACGATTGGTTTCAGATCCTGATCGCTGCAGGATTGGTTGGCTTTGCACTTTTTGCTTACTTGTATTATGAGATGATCAGAATGGCTTGGTCAAAGAAGGAACGATACATGATTTCATTCCTTATCTATTTTACGTTGATCAGTATGACTGAATCAATTCTGGAAAGAAACAAAGGCGTAATCTTTTTTTCGTTCTTTCTAACTATGTTTTTTATTCTGAAGGTACAGGAGCTTTCCCCAAGAAGTTCGACACCTAAGGTCCCTCCTGCTTACTGAGCACCAGGAAGGCCTGCTGCGAATAGTCGTCGATTATTTTTCTATTTATTCGCTTCAAAATAGCACTATCCAACTCTACTCTTGCGCTAACAATCAAGAAATCTATTTGGAATTTGTTTATAAAATCAATCCTGCTTTGCTCCACGGATTTAAATTCGTTAATCAGTTTTTGCTGCGCCATGAATTTATAGAAATCATGTTTCGATAATTCTAAACGGGCGCTATCGGAATCTAGCTTTTCAGGAGTGCCTGGCAAATCGGTTATAGACAAATTCACCATGAAATTATCTGGCCTGAAAAGGGTTATGTAATCACCCAATACTTCAACGATATTATAGCCAAACCCCTCTTCGTAATCCTTTTTGCTTAAAAGAAATCCGCCAATTCTGCCGGTCGATCGCGCCGCTTCACTGATTTGCGTCATATACTTTTCAGAATACAGCCGTTGTTCGAAAATCCCAATGGTTGTGTAATAGACAAAGTATAAGCCAAAAGCTAATGCAGATATTCGTACATATATTTTGCTCAAACCCATAAAGAGTACAACGCACAAGATATTTATGAGCGGAATTGAGCTCGTGGCAAAGAATTGATTTGCGTCCACAACATCATATAAAATTGCCCATGTTGCCAGTCCAGCTGCGTAAAATATTATTGCAAGGTGTACATATTCGTTGCTTTTCAAAATTTCGAAAATTCGGTATGGAATATTTTTAAGGGGGATCGTTTTTAACTTGTCAAGGAACAGAAGTAAAATAAACGGTGATAGAAGGATTACAAGTTGAGCAGTGGCATCAAAGAATATTTTTACCGGACGAAATATCGATTTATAGATAGGCTCGACACCAAGACGTCGAAACGGATCTAAACCATTACCTGAGGAATCCGTCAGGTAGTTAAAGTAAAATATAAAAATGAACGCATTAACCAGCGCGAGAAAAATTATCCCAGAGGCGAAAAACTTTTTGTCCTTCGATACTATGAAGTAATCATAAAGAATATACATTGACACGGCCAGCACAATCGGTATGCATATCGTCGAATAGATGAAAGCCAGCGTTGAAACGAGGGCAATCCCGATAACCTTTTCTTTTTTCAAAAAAGCTAAGATCGAAACAATTAGAATAAGATAAACTGGATATAGTTTATTCATATTCCATAACCCATAGTCTATGTACTCTGCCGGCGCATGGGTTAAGACCAGGAATTGATTTAGGAATTTATTTACAGCTTCTGAAAAATATGTCGGAAGCGGCATAAAGAATGTTCCCAAAAAAGCAATGGTTATACTCACCGCGTTAAGCCTGTTCAAATTTTCGGCGAGGCAACAGAACCCTAGCCATACCAGGGATATCCCTATGGTATAGGAAACCAGAAACAATATTTGGAGATAATTCCCACCTGAAAAATGACTGATACCACCACAAAACCACAAGTCGAAGTAATGATAAGGATTTCTGGAATTCAGCTCTGGATAAACTAGAGTAGGTGTTGCTGATTCTATCCCAGATTCCACCAAAAAATGAGATATGCGGGCATAGAAAGTAAAATCTGGATTTGGAATATTGAGAATATCTCCGTTATACGTTGCACTATAAAAGCGATACGAATAGAAGAGAGTGCAGACTATCAAAAAAAGAAAAAGAACTAGGATTTCATTTTTTACCGGAACAGCTTGAAGTGAATTCTTTTTAGAGCGACTTCTGAATCCATAGAAAAAATAGGCCAGGCAAATCAACAGTCCTGAAAATATTGTCTTTAGACTTGTAAAATAAAGTGCGCATATTGCTGTAAAAGAAACGCAACCCACGAAGCACTTTAGAAACACATTAGTGAAACTACCTTTAGCCTCGAATCGGATCAGTTTGAAAACAAAATAACCTATGCAATAAAGTATGAGACAAGTAGCAATTACGGTTGCTAGATATTGAACAAATATTTCAGACATTTAAGGTTCGTATGTTGTAATTTATAAAATAGATAGTGTTTAGCGTTTGGCTTGTATGAAAATACTTCAATTGGGACGATTTTATCCTCCGGAGTTAGGTGGCATTGAGACAGTAATATTTGAAATAGCAGAGGGTTTGAATGCGAATGGTATAGCGTGTGATGTACTTTGTTCAAATAAAGAGAATAGGCTTGAGATTTCAAATATGGGCCAGTATAAAGTGGTGCGTTCCGCATCCATAACGCATATTTTATCAACCTCTATTTCTCCGTCCCTCATACTACAACTAAAGAAACTGATCAAGGAGTATGACATTATTCATTTGCATCATCCTGACCCGATGGCCACGCTTGCCTTGCTGATGTGCAGGCCGAAGCAAAAGATCGTCGTTCATTGGCACAGCGATATCATTCGACAAAAATTCGCACTGTTATTTTACCGGCCAGTACAGGATAGGCTGCTTAGGCGATGTAATAAAATAATCGTTACCAGCAAAAATTACCTCGATACTTCGGAGCATTTGAAAAAGTATAAAGAAAAGGCGGAGGTTGTACAAATTGGAATTAATGCAGAAATGAGCATTAATCACCTGAAGTTGATTGAACTAAAAGAGAAGTTTAAAAACAAGATTGTGATCTTTGGCCTCGGCAGACATGTGTATTATAAGGGATTCCAATATTTGATCGATTCGGCAACCTACCTTGATGATAACTTTGTCATAATAATTGGCGGCGATGGACCACTTACAGCTACGTTAATGCAACGGGCGGGAGAAAAAAAATTAGGATCAAAAATATTCTTTACCGGCAGGATTCCATTTTCCGAAATCCATTCTTACTTTGAGCTTTGCGATATATTTTGCCTCTCTTCAATTGAAAGAACAGAAGCCTTTGGCGTAGTCTTATTGGAGGCGATGAGCATTGGTAAACCTTTGGTAGCAACAAATATTCGAGGATCTGGAGCGAATTGGGTGAACCAACACAATGTGACTGGCTTGAATGTTGAACCGCAAAATGCTGAAGCACTAGCAAAGGCATTTATTACAATTGGTTCTGACCCCGACTTACGCCAAAGATTTTCAAAGCAAAGCAAGGCAAGGTATCAAAGTAGTTTCACCCGCGAAGCAATGGTTGATCAGCTGATCTCATTGTATTCAAGGGTTATGAAAGGCTGATTCATCTACTGATATCTCTGACACTTCTTTTCCTTGCGACAGTTTGTCAATTGTAAATTGAGGTTTTGCGGTAACAGTCAGGTAAATTCTTCCAATGTATTCCCCAATGAGTCCGACACACATTAAGATTAGTCCATTGAAGAAAACAATCAATAATACGAGCGTGATCCATCCTTCGACGTGCACATCGTTTGTTAAGTAATCAATGATAAAAACGACGCCAAGGAGAAATGAAAGGCTGGCCGAGAGTATCCCAATAATTGTTGCAACCCGTAACGGGTAAAGAGAATAGCCGGTAATATGTTTAAGGAAGACAGAAACGGATCGAACAATATTATAATTACCGCTTCCGTCTTGCCGCTTATAGTGTTTGAGCTCGCAACTGGGCTATATTCGAAGTCACCGAAAGTATGATTCCGTCAATGTACGGGAACGGACCTCTGTAATTAATGATTTCTTTTACAACGCTTCGATTAAGGATTTTAAAAGGAGAGAGGTATAAATTCTTTGGTTTTTTGAGAAAAGTTCCGCAAGATAGCCGTTCAGCCAGCTGCCGGCATTTTTCCAACAGACTTTGTTTTTTTTCAGGAAAATAGCTGTAGCAAATGTCATATCCCTCTAAACACTTTTCATAAAGTTTAAGGATATCTGCCGGCGAGTGCTGTAAATCATCATCCATTATCACAACGTACTTTCCGGAGGCTTGTGAGAGCCCGGCCATAATAGCATTGTCCTGGCCGGCATTCTTTTTCAAACTGATCCCTTTGATTTTTTGGTTGCACCCACATAGGGCAACAATTTTTTCCCAACTCTTGTCCTTACTTTTATCATTTACCAAAATCAACTCATAATTTAAATGTTCGAGTGCTTTGGAAATCTGTAGGTTTAGTTGTTCGAGGCAGTTTTCTGAATTGTAAACAGGGACTACAATACTAATTTCAGTTGCTTCCATTTTTTATAAGCGTGATTATTAGGTCTTTTTTATATCGACGCGAAGAAACGATCTTAAAATTCAACAAAGAGCCATTTTCGTGAATCATCGAAAGGAAAGAAGTCGAGTCATATCTGAAAGTTTCATCACCTTTCCCGACATTGGCCGCACGTTTAGCAAAAAATCCAATAATACCTTTATTGTCGGAAAGATTTGAGACAGGCTCAGAGATTATGATTGTGTCAGCTGCTTCCACCATCTTCCTCAACATCGAGAAGGTGTTCGGGTGAAAATGATAAAGTGAACCGATCATAATACAGACTTTCGCCTTCGGAAGATCTTTACAAATGACTATGTCTTCACAAGATGCATCATAACCCAATTTTTGAGCTGTTTTTACAAAATGTTCGTTAAGGTCGATCCCCTTCCATTGATACCCTTTTCCCTTGCAATAGTCTGCTATAAATGTATCTCCGAAACATAATTCCAATATTTGAGAATTCGATGGAAGATCTGGTATTTGTTCAATAACTTTATTAAATCTTTCTTTGTAGCCGCCGCCATATAATAAATTCATCATAAATCTATAAATGAGCAAGTGTCGATATATAAAGCTCTGGCCGCTCATTGCTACATTCATTACATGCATTTATTAACTTAACTAGTTAAATAATTTAATTCGCTTTTTTTAAATGATCGCATTTAATAAGGCCCATCTGACAGGCAAAGAATTAGAATATATTGAGCAAGCGCTTCATAAGCAAACTTCGGGCAATGGAGCATTTACTAAAAAATGTCAGGACTTTATTTCCCAAAAGTATGGCTTCAAAAAAACGCTATTGACTACATCCTGCACGGATGCCTTAGAGATTTCTGCAATATTACTAGATATTCGGCCTGGTGACGAAGTAATTGTTCCTTCTTATACCTTTGTTTCAACAGCTAATGCGTTTGTGCTACGGGGGGCAAAAATTGTATTTGCTGATTCTTCCGAAAATCATCCTAACGTGGATGTATCGACTTTGGAGAGCCTGATTACGCCCAGGACCAAGGCTATCGTAGTGGTTCACTATGCTGCTGTCGCCGTCGACATGGATGAGATTATGTCGCTGGCCGCAAAGCATAATCTTTACATTGTTGAAGACGCCGCACAGGCAATCAATTCATACTATAAGAAAAAACCGTTAGGGGGAATCGGACACCTGGGTTGTTTTTCTTTCCATGATACGAAAAATATTATTTGTGGCGAGGGAGGGGCACTCGTTATTAACGACGAACGCTTGATTGCAAGAGCCGAAATAATTTGGGAGAAGGGAACCAACAGAAGCGCCTTTATTCGAGGTGAAGTCGATAAATATGGTTGGGTGGATATTGGATCGTCATTTTTGCCCTCGGAGGTTACGGCTGCATTTCTTTATGCGCAACTTGAGGATCTCGAAAATATCCATCAAACAAGGTTACGCGCCTGGAATTATTATCAGGAAAAGTTTAACGAATTTCTTCCTGCCTATGGAGTAACGTTACCTTACCTTCCCAGTTTCGCCGATCATAACGGACATATTTTTTATTTGCTTTGCGCCGATTTGGACCAGCGAATTCATCTCATCGCTGCGCTAAAGAAAGCGGGCGTCCAGGCATTTTTTCATTATCCGCCATTGCATCTCAGCAGATTTCATCTGCAAACTCATAAACCAAAACCGTTAGCCAACGCAATCAAGTTTTTTGAGCAAGTTATGAGACTGCCTTTGTTTGTTGACCTGAGCAGGATTGATCAGGATTATGTCGTAGCTGCAGTAAGGTCCGCTTTACGAGACCTTCCATTAAAAGAATCTTAATTTTCCTGCCCTTTATGAGGGCACGAAAAGGAGCAAAATTACCATGTACGTGAGTTTTAAGTATCCCCTAATTCACTATTTTTACCCACTTTTGATTTTTTTATGGCCGTACAACTCGCTGCTGCGATAACCTCTTTTGTCATTGCCTTTTTAATCGTTCCGGTGATTATTAAATATTCACTTCGGAAAAATCTTGTCGACGTTCCGGGGAGGAGAAAAATTCATAAGAAAGTGACACCCTCCATGGGCGGTATCGCAATTTTTATTGGATTTTTTATTTCCTCGCTGATATGGACTAGATATACAGGGCTGGGCCACTATTAAATTTATTTTAGTGGCGCTTATTTGTCATCTTTTTCATCGGCGTCCGCGATGACCTTGTTCCCTTACGGCAATGGTGAAATTGATGGGGCAAATCATGGCGGCGTCACTGGTGATTTTTTTGTTTGACCTTCGTATAAAAACCTTTTATGGATTGTTTGGAATTTATGAGTTGCCGGATATTGTAAGCTACCTTATTACCTATCTCACCATCATTGTAATCACAAATTCATTCAACCTCATTGACGGACTTGGATGGATTAGCGGGAACAATCGCCATTGTCGCACTGCTGTGCTTTGGAATTTGGTTCTTTCTTGATTGGCGACCGGATCTTTTCGATACTTGCCTTTTCTATGCTGGGTGCAATTTTCGCATTCCTGATTTTTAATTGGGAACCCTCGGAGGTTTTTATGGGAGATACGGGGGCGCTGGTCATCGGAATGATGCTGGCCATTTTATCCATTCATTTCATTAACACCAACTATAGCATGCCCGCAATGACGCCCTACAAGTTCAATGCGTCTATTGGCACCGCTGCATGTATAATTATTATTCCTTTGGTTGATACTTTAAGAATTGTGATCCTTAGGCTTTCCAAACGGCCAATCTCCATTTCACCCGGATAAGAGTCACGTGCACCATGCGATCATGCGCTTGGGAATGAGACACAGTCAGACAACGTTAATTCTGGCGGCTGTGCATATATTTTATATTTCACTTGCATTGATCTTCAAAAATCTGGGCGATGCATACGTACTGTCAGGCGTCATCGTGCTTTCATTTCTACTGAGCGTTTCGTTAGACCGACTAATCATAAATAAACTCTAAAATGCCTTGTGCTGCACGACTGCTGGGTTTTCCCGTCAAAGTATTAGTTTTGTAGTTTCATTTTGAACAATAATGGAAGAACGAATTCATCGTCTACTGAATGAAGTAAAGACGTATTTCGCCCAGGATAAGAAAGACCTGGAGGCGTTTCGCATGAAATACATTAGCAAAAAAGGGGAGATAAGCGAGCTGTTTGAGGAATTGAAAAAGGTGTCGGCCGACCAGAAGAAAAATGTGGGCAAGGTATTGAATCAGCTTAAACAAACCGCTGAGTCCAAACTGGCAGAGCTGACCGAAAAATTGGAATCGGCGCCAGCACCTACAGAAGAGATCGACCTGACATTGCCTCCGATACCCAATGAAATCGGGAATCTTCATCCCTTAAGCTTAACCCGCTATCGAATAATTCAAATTTTTGAACGGCTTGGGTTTTAATGTGGCTGATGGTCCCGAAATTGAAGATGACTGGCATAATTTCTCCGCGTTAAATTTTCCGGAAAATCATCCCGCGCGCGAGATGCAGGATACTTTTTTTATTGAAAAAAAGAATGCGTCCGGTGAGGGCCAGGACATTTTGTTACGCACCCATACCTCCAACGTGCAGATCCGGATGATGGAGAAACAAAAACCGCCACTTCGGGCAATTATGCCTGGAAGAGTCTATCGTAATGAAGCGATCTCTGCCCGCGCCCATTGTTTCTTCCACCAGGTAGAAGGACTTTATATCGATAGGAACGTTGGCTTTGCGGACTTAAAACAAACCATATATCATTTCGCGAAAGAAATGTATGGGAATGATATTAAGATCAGGTTTCGACCCTCGTTTTTCCCTTTTACAGAACCCAGCGCTGAGGTCGATGTTTCTTGCCTGATCTGCAAGGGTAAAGGGTGCAATGTTTGTAAATATTCAGGCTGGGTGGAAATAGCTGGATCGGGAATGGTTCATCCTAATGTTTTGAAGAGTTGCAACATTGATCCAGAGGAATTTACAGGTTTTGCTTTCGGCATGGGAATCGAGCGGGTAACCATGCTTCGTTATCAAATCAACGATTTGCGTTTGTTCTCGGAAAATGATATTCGCTTCTTGCGTCAGTTTCAGGCCGTTATCTAAACCTCGATGATCAGAGACCTCAACACCCGAACCTCAACACTTCAACACATTGAGAGTTGAGTTCATAAAAAATATCGCCGTTGTAGGAGCCGGCACGATGGGGCAGGGAATTGCTCAAGTTTGTGCTCTGGCCGGCTATTCGGTAATGCTTTATGATACCCAACCTGAGCTAACAAGAACAGCCATTGGAAACATTCGGAAAAATTTTGACGCAGGCGTCGGGCAAGGTAGGCTTACAGGCAAACAAAAGGATGATGCTTTAAATCTTATACAGGCTGTTGGTGATTTTAGACAGCTGCAAGTTGAACTCGCAATAGAAGCTGTTATTGAACGGCTTGATGTGAAACAAAAAATTGTGAGCGAGCTGGAAAAATTAAACGCGAAAGATTGTATCCTGGTGAGCAACACATCTTCATTTCCGATTACATTAATTGCTTCTGGATTGAAACATAAAGACCGGTTTGCCGGTCTGCATTTTTTTAATCCTGCACATACAGTGGAGTTAGTGGAAATCGTTAGAGGTGCATCAACGAGCGAACGAACGATTGATGCTTTAAAATCGTTTGCTGTAAGTATTTCGAAACCTTCTGTTATTACAAATGACTCACCAGGATTTATTGTGAATAGAGTGTCCATTCCTTTTTACCTTGAGTCGCTGAAGATGGTGGAAGATGGCGTTGCGGATTTCAAAACGATTGATTCGTTATGCCGATCAACAGGGTTTCAGGCAGGACCGTTTGAATCCATGGACCAGCAAGGTATTGATACGAATTTAGCGGTGACGTCCTCGATGTACAATGCATTCTATCATGATCCGAAATTTAGACCGAGCCGAATTCAGCAAAAGAAAGTGGACGCAGGGCATAGCGGGAAAAAAAATGGACGAGGTTTTTATGAATATTCAGGGCAATAATTTTTCAGCATACATACAAGGATGGTTAGGCAGAACTACCATTTTCATAGTTTTCCTTACGGCCTGTTCTCAAGATCTTAGCGATGATGAAATTCCCATATCGCATTTTCCGGATATAGTCATAAATCTAAGTCTGCCTTCCAACATTGTCCTTGCCTCGAAGGGCGGTTATAAGACCATAAATGACGGCGGCGTTCGGGGAATCATTGTTTACTGTGAAGACATAGGAATCTATCATGCCTACGAACGCAATTGCTCTTACCGTCCAAATGACGCCTGT
This sequence comes from uncultured Bacteroidota bacterium, assembly GCA_963739105.1. Taxonomy (GTDB): domain Bacteria; phylum Bacteroidota; class Bacteroidia; order Cytophagales; family Cyclobacteriaceae; genus Chryseolinea. The sequence goes on from CAVTZI010000047.1 coordinate 242,658, forward strand.
GCCACGGTAGATATAGACGTTTCAAGATTATTCATGATAGACCATTGCTGTGGCTCCTCCTTTGACTTTAGTACCGGACAGCCTATCGGAGGCGTAGCCTGGAGACCACTACGGGAATTTCAAACCATAGCAAATGGTTCCGAGCTGATCATCACAGAAACGATTGTTAATTAGTGTCTGTCTATTAAAGTCGGTATCAGATGTAATGCTATATTTCAACCGCAAAGACGCAAAGCATAATAAATTCGAGGGGATAGACAGACTCCCTGTGCATTAACTCACGGAGCCTGACAATGGTATCTGTCACAGTCAGGGCTCTAGGTCGTGAATGAAGAGAGAGGTACAATACTCTTTTTGAATTCGTCAAGTGCTCTTTGCGACGACTTAGAACTTCGCGAAAGTCTAAACTTTCGGGAAGTTGGATTGATTGCATCCAGCCCTAAGCGCCTTTGCATTATTAATTTTATAGACTACACTAGACCATCAAGCCGAATTCCGGGCTGCATTGATAATTCCAAACATACAACGAAGCACGAGCTTCCGGTAAAGTTTTTCATATTGTTCTTCCGACTTCTCCAGGACCGCAGATTGTTGCAGTGCGAATTGCTGAATTGTAATCAACGGCAGGACGATACGCTCGCGCAGTTTTACAGAGTCCCGGTTCATGGGTGTATTCTCCATGAGCTCGCTAAGGCCCGATACTTCAAGAATCATTTCTGAAGAAAGTTTGTATTCGGCATACATTTTTTTCCAAAGCGCACTGAACTCTTTATCCTTCGCCAGGTAGGCAGTTGCAGGATAGTACGATTTTGTGAGCGACATCATGCTATTGCTTAACAAGGTTCGGAAGAATAGAGATTGTTTAAACAGTTGCTTCAGCTTAGGTAGTTTCCCTTTCTTTTTCATCTCCTTCAACGCTGTGCCTACACCATAAAAGCCGGCAATATTCTGTTTCATCTGTGCCCACGAACCAACAAAAGGAATGGCCCGCAAGTCTTCAAATTTCAAACTTCCAGCGCTGCGTTTGACAGGGCGGGAACCAATATTGATGTCACCAAAGAAGGACAGTGGTGTAATTTTCTCCAGGTAAGGCACAAACTTGGGATTTTGCTTTAGATCGAGATAGGCTTTATGTCCTTCTTGGGCGAGGCTATTCATCAATTGAATTTCGTCGGCCTTAAGCTGATTTCTGTTGATTCGAAACACATCATTTTCAACCCCTGCCGAGAGTAATTGCTCCAGGTTAAAAACACATGAAACCGGTTTTCCAAAATTCGAACTGATGGTTTGTCCCTGAATAGTAACCTGCACTTCTTTGTCCTCAATGGTATCACCGAGCGATGCATAGAAGTCGTGCGTGTTACCGCCGCCTCTGGCAGGTGGGCCACCGCGACCATCGAAAAAGACGGCCGTAAAACCTTTCTCACGTGTTATACGCGTCAAATTTTCTTTTGCCTGAAAGATGGACCAGTTTGCCCGGAGATATCCGCCGTCTTTAGTGCCATCTGAAAAACCAAGCATAATGGTTTGCTTCGAGCCACGTCTTTTCAGATGTTCACGGTAAGCCTCCACGTTATACAACGACTTCCATAATCGCCGGCGCATTCGAAAGGTCTTCGATGGTTTCAAAAAGCGGTACAATATCGAGCGGGAGTTTATTGTCATTACCCATGATCAGATTGGCGAGTTGATACACGCGAATCACATCCAAAGCCGATTGGCAATTACTGATCACATACCGGTGACAACCTTCTTCTCCGTTTTGTTCCTGTATTTGTCCGATGATGTCGATGCTTCCAAGGAGTTCATGAACAAACTCGTCTTCAAACTTTAATGAAGAAGGATTAAATTTGAGTGAAAGGAGTACCTCAATCTTTTCCTGTTCTGAAAGTGTATCAAAATCTTTCAGTTTTTTATTTTTTGTTTTTAATTTTTCGAGAATTGCTTCCCACGCGTATCCATGCTTGCGACTGTCCTGGCGGATGTCCATGCTGGCAAAATAAAATCCGAAAAGCTTAATTTTTATAATAAAACCTTCCAGCAGATTAAGAAACAAACCTTTATGATCGCGAATGAGCACTTCGCGGGCTTCCTCCATGTCGCGCAAAAGCTCATCCGGATGGTGATAAATTTCCCCATGTCCTCCAAAAGCCATTGGATAAATTTTGCGCTCAGCGCGGGCGATGATATGGTCTACGCCTTTAAAGGTGAGCCGTCTTTTTAGAAAACGTATATCGCGGTAGTAACACTTGAGCAAAGTTTGTTGTAAATGTTGCGCGACTTTCAATGTGATTTCATGGGTGACAAATGGATTTCCATCCCGATCACCTCCTGGCCAAAAACCTATTTTTAACAGGTCAAAGTTTTTCCAGTCATCGAGATTCATCTTTAAGCCAGTCATTAGCTTATTCACGATTTCCGGAATTGCCGCATAAAAAACATTTTCCAGGAACCAGGACAAGCTCACCGCCTCGTCAAATGGCGTAGGCTTTTCTCTATTGATGAAAGCAGTCTTTCCCAATTGCCGAAGGAGCAAATTAATATGCTCCAAGCGGTTGTCACGGATGGCCTCTTCGAGGTCGTTTAGTATGGCCAGTACGTTACCCGGATAAAACTGTGTAGGGTGGGCTGTAAGCACGACACGTACGCTGAAGTCTTCCAGTTTTTGTTTCAGCTCTTCCACTGTTCCTTCCGCGTCTGCTCGCATCAGCAGTTCCGTAACGGTACCCTTGCCTTTTAAATCATTGATTTCGTCAAAAGCGGCGTCTTCCACAGAATCAAAAAGCACGACCTGCCGTTCGATGTATTGAATAAATCCAAAGAGTAGATCGAACTGTTCTTCGCGTGATGCCTTTGGTGTATAGTCAGCAAAAAACTTTTTGATAATGGCCTTTGGGATCTTTATCCTTCTCATATCCGTTCTCGCACGACTGCAGGAGGAGGGGAAGCAACGTCCCTGTGCGGTAAATGCCTGTATAAGGGAGGTTAAGGAACAGACTGTTGTACATGTGGTACCGAGTAGAAACAGTCTCATTAAATTGACTTGCCATTGGAAGTAGTTGAGAATCAACAAAGGTATCAAATACTCCATAGGCACGAATTATAGCATGGCGAATTGATAATATTTTTTTCGGAAAACGTTTTCGGTGAGCTGAAAGCCGACAGCTTACAGCTTACAGCTAGTGGGTGCAGGCCTAACTGGTGTAGAATAAAGATCTACACAAGCTTTGATCAATGCTCGAATCGGCGAGTCCTGCGCACAAGCTGTAAGCTGTATGCTGTAAGCTGACAGCTTACTCAACCACTTCCCCCTTGATCGTCAACTGGACCACGCTTTCTGCTGCATTGGCATTGACCGTTACCGTTTTTGAAAACACGCCAAGCTTGGCCGCATTATAAGTTGCTTTCACGTAGCCTTCAGATCCGGGAGCTATGGGGTCTTTACTGTAGTCCGTTACGGTGCATCCGCAGGATGCTTGAACGGAGGAAATCACAAGCGGTGCGTCGCCTGAATTGGTAAACCTGAATTCATGTGTAACGGGTTTATTCACCTTAATCTTTCCAAAATCATGGCTGGTCACAATCCACAAAAAATTAGCCGTTTCAAACCTGGGCGAAAGAAAATTGACAACAGCAAGTTGTTGAGAGAACAACGGCGTTGTGAAAGCGCCAACCAATAAAATCAAGCAAATCTTTTTCATACGTTTAAAAGTTTAGTTACGAGATTAGTAAACACTAACACTGACGTTATTTTTGTTTCCTGGTCGTCACCAGAAAACCAAATTTTGTCGCCTCGCATTAGCTCTAACAAAAATGTTTACTATTTCACGGAGGTGGTGTTAATGAATTTCTAATTGTTGTTAAGAAGAAGTTAAAAAAGCTGAAAGCTAACAGCTGACAGCTTAAAGCTCGTGCGTACGTCTTAACGATCGAGGGTATTGGTGAGACTTTATGATTATCGATAGCTTGTTAAAAAGTGAAACTTACCAAAGCTAGTGTGTATAACTTCACGTGGGAATCAGTTACGTATGCTTGAAAAGTCATTCAGCTTTACTGCTTCCATGTTACACACGTTGAAGTTACATACCCTACTATTGATTCCTCACGTTGAAGCTCTCATACGCCTGCTTAAGCTTTCTAGCTGTAAGCTTAAGCTGTCCGCTTTTGTTAACGTCTTGTTAAACTTTTTCAACCCTCCCCGCTATTATTGTAACTTTAACATGTGAAAAACTCCACGATACGGTTTATTGTAATACTGGCAGCACTCAGTATTGTTGGCATTACGATCACACAGATTTATTGGATAAGGCGCGCCTTTGACTTAAAGGAAGCTGAGTTTGAACGGACGGTCAATACAGCGCTCTACAATGTTGCGCATCAAATTTTTGATATTAATAAAACACCACCACCTGCAAACAACCCGGTAAAGCAGCTGTCAACTAATTATTTTGTCGTGATGGTGAACAATGAGATCGATGCAAGTCTGCTGGAATTCTTATTACGAAATGAGTTTGAAAGGCGCGGTATCATCGCCGATTTTGAATATGGAGTATATGATTGCTCCAGCGAACGAATGGTATATGGTAATTATGTTCCCCTTAAAACTGCGAAAGAAAAGATTACGGCCAAAAATCTTCCTAAATGGAGCAACCAGAGCTACTACTTTGGCGTTCAATTTCCCAACAGAGCCGCGCACATCATCAACCAAATGGGAATTTGGTCGTTCTCTTCTATTGTGTTGCTGCTGGTTATTACTTTTTTTGCCTACACCTTGTTTGTGATTCTTAAACAAAAAAGACTTTCTGAAGTACAGAAGGATTTTATCAATAACATGACGCACGAATTCAAAACGCCGATCGCTACTATTTCTGTTTCCGCAGAAGTCTTGAAAGATCCTGGTATTATTCATCAGCCGGAACGGTTAAGGAATTATGCGGGGATTATTGAAAAAGAAAACATTAGGCTCAAGCAACAAGTCGAGCGGGTTTTGCTGATGGCGCGCCTTGATAAGGAGGCCATGGATCTTAAAAAGGAACGAGTGGACGTCCACCAAATTATTCGTGGATTCAATCCGTCACCACACCATGGCCCTGCAGGAACGTAACGGTGTTGTCGATAGCGAGCTGGCGGCGACACAGTTTAACATTGAAGCTGATAAATATCACCTTACCAGTGTCTTTAATAATTTGATTGATAACGCCATTAAATATTGTAAAGAAATACCTCACATTACCATTCGTACCTCAGACCGTGGTCAAGGATGTCTAATTGAGGTCATGGACAACGGTATCGGTATTAGCCAGGAACATCAACGGCGTGTGTTTAAAAAATTTTACAGAGTACCAACGGGAAATATCCATGATGTGAAAGGATTTGGACTAGGCCTTAGCTATGCAAAAACAGTTGTGGAGGCCCATGGAGGAGAGATTTCGCTTGAAAGCGAACTGGGCAAGGGTTGTTCATTTCGGATTTACATTCCAGGTTAAACGTAGATTTCAATAATGTTTAATACAAAAAAAATTTTACTCGTAGAAGACGACCCAAGTTTGGGTTTTGTCATCAAAGATAATCTGACTTTGAAAGGATATGATGTGACCCTTTGCAAAGACGGTGAGGAGGGCGAGCGATCATTTCTTAATAACGGTTATAATCTCTGCATTTTCGATGTTATGTTGCCTAAGAAGGATGGATTTTCTCTTGCAAGAAGCGTCCGGAAAAAAAGTGCCACGGTTCCCATATTATTTCTAACGGCCAAGTCAATGATAGAAGACAAACTCGAAGGATTTGGTACTGGCGCAGATGACTACATCACCAAGCCATTTAGTTTAGAAGAATTGCTTTGCAGGATCGAAGTTTTTTTAAGACGAGCTCCTTTAATCAGCCATATAGAGCAAAAAATTGTTTTCCTCGGGCAGTACGAGTTTGATTTTTCGAACCTTACACTTAAGACCAGAAGTGCTGAAAAAACATTAACGCAGAAAGAGGCCGAAGTTTTAAAGCTACTATATCAAAATCGCGAACGCGTTTTAAAACGTGAAGAAATTCTAAAACAGGTTTGGGGTGACGACGATTATTTTATGGGAAGGAGTATGGACGTCTTCATTTCGAAATTGCGGAAATACCTAAAGGAAGATCCCTCCGTTCAAATCGTGAATTATCATGGTGTAGGCTTTAAGCTAGAAGCTTAAAGCAAAAGCATTCAGCTTAAAGCTACAGCTGTGCCCACAGCTTCGACCAAGTGAGCTGTTAAGCTGTATGCTTTAGCCTTTTTGCTTCCTCAAAAAGCTGTTCTTCTTGCTATAAACGAAGTAGATCACCAATCCCAGTGCCATCCAGACAATCAGTCGCAACCATGTATCTGCTGGAAGGAATGCCATCATTCCTAAACATATTATAATTCCGAGAATAGGTACTAGCGGAACCAGTGGTGTCTTAAATCCTCGTTTTGCTTCAGGCATCTTAACACGCATTACCCATACGCCCACGCATACCAAAACAAATGCGAGTAACGTTCCGATACTTACCATTTCTCCTACAACGCGGGCTGGAACAAATCCGGCGAACAAACCCACGAACACCATAAACAATAAATTAGACTTGTAAGGAGTCTTAAATTTTGAATGAACATCTGAGAAAAAACCAGGCAGCAGTCCATCTTTTGACATGGAGAAAAATACCCGCGACTGTCCCATCAACTGGACGAGCATAACCGATATATATCCACCTAAAATAGCGAGGATAATAGCCTGTTGTAAGAATTTGTATGGCGTGTGGCTGATCGCTACGGCTACGGGAGCAATACCATCTTGTCCTGCAAACTCTTTATAGTTGGCAAGCCCGGTCATAACATGCGCAAATAAAACGTAAAGGATCGTGCAAATGACAAGGGAACCTAAGATCCCAATAGGCATATCTCGTTTCGGATTTTTAGATTCCTGTGCGGCAGTTGAGACGGCATCAAAACCGATATAGGCAAAGAAGACAATTCCTGCGGCTCGGATAATTCCGCTAAACCCAAACTCTCCAAAAGTTCCGTTATTGGCCGGAACATATGGTAAATAGTTATCGGGATTGATGTATTTCCACCCTAAAAAAATAAATAGCAAGACCACTGTTACTTTCAACATTACAATAATCGAATTGACAAAAGCAGATTCTTGTGTACCCTTAATAAGAACAGCGGATACGACAATCACAATAAAAATTGCCGGAAGGTTGATTCCTCCGCTAACCACTGTTCCATCGGCTAACGTTGCCGTTTCATAGGGAGACATGGCCAGGTAATGCGGTATATGAATGTCGTAATGCTCAAGAAATTTTCCCAGGTAACGCGACCAACTAATGGCCACTGTCGCCGCTCCCAATGCATATTCTAAAACAAGATCCCATCCGATAATCCAGGCAATGAATTCGCCCAGCGTTGCATACGAATAAGTATACGCACTACCAGCAACTGGTATCATAGAAGCGAACTCAGCATAACAAAGTCCGGCGAATGCGCAGCCAAATGCCGCGACCACAAAGGATATGGTAATCGCCGGGCCGGCGTTCGTCGCTGCTATCACTCCAGTAACCGAGAATAGCCCGGCACCAATAATAGCACCGATTCCTAAGGCAACAAGGTTGTAGGCACTGAGCGAACGCTTGAGACCTTTTTCAGAATCCTGCGCTTGGGCCAGTAGTTGTTCTAACGGTTTCTTGATAAACAAACTCATGGTAGTTTCTTAAAGTAGACAATCAAATATTTGAGGTACATACGAGTATTTTGGGAGTCACGGTTTTTATTCGTTGACTTTTTTATATCGTCATTTCTAATTTTCTGGTATACATACCGTTAGGTTCTCTTACCAATACATTTTCGGCGACAGATCGTGCGTGCAATATTGTGAGGTCGTTTGAAACGGCGCCCGGCACTAATGTTCAATTCAATGATAGAGGACAAACTCGAAGGATTTGGTACTGGCGCAGATGACTACATCACCAAGCCATTTAGTTTAGAAGAATTGCTTTGCAGGATCGAAGTTTTTTTAAGGCGAGCTCCTTTAATCAGCCATATAGAGCAAAAAATTGTTTTCCTCGGGCAGTACGAGTTTGATTTTTCGAACCTTACACTTAAGACCAGAAGTGCTGAAAAAACATTAACGCAGAAAGAGGCCGAAGTTTTAAAGCTACTATATCAAAATCGTGAACGCGTTTTAAAACGTGAAGAAATTCTAAAACAGGTTTGGGGTGACGACGATTATTTTATGGGTAGGAGTATGGACGTCTTCATTTCGAAATTGCGGAAATACCTAAAAGAAGATCCCTCCGTTCAAATCGTGAATTATCATGGAGTAGGTTTTAAGCTAGAAGCTTAAAGCAAAAGCTCAGCTTACAGCTAACGTGTCCAGCGTCGACGACAGTGGCTGTCAGCTGTATGCTGTTAGCCTTTTTGCTTTCGCAAAAAGCTGTTCTTCTTGCTATAAACGAAGTAGATCACCAATCCCAGTGCCATCCAGGCAATCAGTCGCAACCATGTATCTGCTGGAAGGAATGCCATCATTCCTAAACATATTATAATTCCGAGAATAGGTACTAGCGGAACCAGTGGTGTCTTAAATCCTCGTGGTGCTTCAGGCATCTTAACACGCATTACCCATACGCCCACGCATACCAATACAAATGCGAGTAACGTTCCGATACTTACCATTTCTCCCACAACGCGGGCTGGAACAAATCCGGCGAACAGACCCACGAACACCATAAACAATAGATTAGACTTGTAGGGAGTCTTAAATTTTGAATGGACAGCTGAGAAAAAAGCAGGCAGCAGTCCATCTTTTGACATGGAGAAAAATACCCGCGACTGTCCCATCAGCATAACGAGTATAACCGACGTATATCCACCTAAAATAGCGAGGATAATAGCCTGTTGTAAGAATTTGTATGGCGTGTGGCTAATCGCTACTGCTACGGGAGCAATACCATCCTGTCCCGCAAACTCTTTATAGTTGGCAAGCCCCGTCATAACATGCGCAAATAAAACGTATAGGATCGTGCAAACGACAAGGGAACCTAAGATCCCGATAGGCATGTCGCGTTTCGGATTTTTAGATTCCTGTGCGGCAGTTGAGACGGCATCAAAACCGATGTAGGCAAAAAAGACGATTCCTGCCGCTCGGATAATTCCGCTAAATCCAAATTCTCCAAAAGTTCCATTATTGGCCGGAACATATGGTACATAGTTATCAGGGTTGATGTATTTCCACCCTAAAAAAATAAATATCAAGACCACTGTTACTTTCAACATTACAATAATCGAATTGACAAAAGCAGACTCTTGTATACCCTTAATAAGAACGGCGGATACGATCAATCACAATAATAATTGCCGGAAGGTTGATTCCTCCGCTAACCACTGTTCCATCGGCTAACGTTGCCGTTTCATAGGGAGACATGGCCAGGTAATGCGGTATATGAATGTCGTAATGCTCAAGAAATTTTCCCAGGTAACGCGACCAGCTAATGGCCACTGTCGCCGCTCCCAATGCATATTCTAAAACAAGATCCCATCCGATGATCCAGGCAATGAATTCGCCCAGCGTTGCATACGAATAAGTATACGCACTACCAGCAACGGGTATCATAGAAGCGAACTCAGCATAACAAAGTCCGGCGAATGCGCAGCCAAATGCCGCGACCACAAAGGATATGGTAATCGCCGGGCCGGCGTTCGTCGCTGCGGCCACTCCAGTAATCGAGAATAGCCCGGCGCCAATAATAGCACCGATTCCTAAGGCAACAAGGTTGTAGGCACTGAGCGAACGCTTGAGACCTTTTTCAGAATCCTGCGCTTGGGCCAGCAGTTGCTCTAATGGTTTCTTGATAAACAAACTCATGGTAGTTTCTTAAGGTGAACAATCAATATTTATGTATACAGAATATTTGAATCCAGTCAACTCTGTCACTCGTTGACCTTTTCATTTGGATATTCCTTTTTGAATCCAATCCAGTATTCTTTAACCGTATTTTTCATATCCTTATGCAGCAATAGAATTCCGACCAGGTTAGGAATCGTCATGAGGGCGATCGTGATGCCAGACAATGTCCAGATAATCGTTGTGTCGGTAAAGGACGCGAGGAAAAAAGCTATCACATAGACAATGTGGTAGTAAATTACTCCCTTTGCGCCAAACAAGTAAGTGATTGCCCGGTCGCCATAGTAAGACCAGGAGATGGCTGTGGAAAATGCAAAAAGCAAAAGCCCGATTGAAACAACATACTTTCCATATTCGCCAAAAGGACTTCGTTTGAAAGCTTCAGTTGGTAAGGGGCGCGCTGTGTAGTAAACTTTTGCCGCTAATAATTACAGTGTTTCCATCCCGAACCAATTTTCCATTTTCGATTTTCAATTTTCCGGTATACATACCGTTAGGTTCTCTTACCATTACGTCTTCGGCTACAGATCGTGCATGCATTATCGTGAGGTCATTTGAAATACGGCCCGCACTTACATCCAATTCACCGGTAAATAGCCAATGGATTCCTTGTGCTTAATAAATTTGGTGAGCTTTTCTTTGTCATTGGGGTTTGCCTCATCGTATTTGGCTTCCAGTACTAAAAGGTCGGTATCCTGAAAATCATTTTGAATCTTATCGGTCCAGGCTCCCGAACACAGGACGGCAAGTCCCGTGAGCAAACAAATGATAATGGTATCGATAAAAGGTTCCAGAATGGCTACCATCCCTTCCGAAACGGGCTCGTGTGCTTTAGCCGCAGCGTGAGCAATCGGCGCCGAACCCTGACCTGCCTCGTTTGAAAATAAACCACGATTAACCCCTCGATTGAATGCATAGGATACTGTCGCACCAAGGAAACCACCAGTAGCTGCAGTACCGGAGAACAAATCGCTGCCGATGGCAATAAATGACGGAATGATGTTTTCAGCGTTGTAAAAGATCACTGAAAATGCACCGATGAAATAAAATATTGCCATGAACGGAACAAGCATTTCGGAAACCTGAGCAATACGTTTAATTCCACCGATCATAATAAACCCCAGGATTACAGTAAGGATACCACCCGTAATGATATGCCCCAATCCGAAAGATGAATACATGGCGTTTGCAATGCTGTTGATTTGAGGAAGACTACCTGTGCCAAAGGAAGATAACACCGTTGCAATAGCAAATAGCACGGCCAACCATTTTGCATTCAGTGCATTTTTCATGTAATACATGGGTCCGCCTGCAATAAATCCCTTCGAATCTTTCTCACGGTATTTATGCGAAAGCGTCACTTCAACAAACTTAGTCGTCATACCCAGGAACGCTGTCATCAGCATCCAGAAAAGTGCGGATGGACCTCCGAGGTGAATTGCCAGTGCCACGCCTGCGATATTGCCTGTCCCCACCGTTCCGGATAGGGCAGTCGATAATGCCTGAAAATGCGAGGCGTCGCCTACATCGGTTTTTTTATCGTATTTACCCCGTACAATTCTGATGGCATGACGAAAGAAACGTATCTGGGGAAATTTTAAATAAAAGGTGAAAAATATTCCGGTTCCTAATAAAAAGTATACAAACCAATTTGCACTTCCAATGTAACTATCGATAGTGGCAAGGATATCATTTAATTTCTGCATTCAGAATAGGCTAATGTTTAATCAGGTAATAATAGCGAATTGAGGGAAAAAGCTTTTATAACTTATGATAAACTTAAGGGATATTTTTCTTTAACCAGTGGGAATTGAAACGATGATACCTAAAATCGATATAACTAATTAGACTTCCTTTGTATCGGGTGCTTCATTCTCTGTTGAGACGGGTGTCATGGTGTCCACCGGAGCTACCACTCGAATGAAGTTTTTCGGAGAAAAACTTTCGTTGAAAAAACAGAATAATAACTACCCCGATAAAAATCGAAGAATCGGCAATGTTAAATACAGGACTAAAAAATAAAAAATACTCACCTCCAACAAAGGGAACCCATGACGGCCATGTATGATCAAAGAGCGGAAAGAAAAGCATGTCGATAACCTGTCCATGAAACCATGGCGTCGGCGAATTGGTGGGATGATTATTTAATAAAACGCCATAAAACGTACTGTCAATTACATTGCCAACAGCGCCACCAAGTATTAACGCCATGCATATTAAAAATCCATAGTGGGCATTCTTTTTGGCCATCTTAACGAGGTAGTAGCCAATTCCAATCATCGCGGCGATCCTGAATACCGTTAATGCAAGCTTACCAAATTCATTGTTCCAACGGATCCCGAATGCCATGCCGGGATTGAGAAGGTAATGCAACTTAAATCCATATTGCTCATTTCCCAGCACCGTAATTTCCTGGTGTAAATACATGTATTGATGAACGAGCAATTTCGACGTTTGGTCGATGATGATGACAAGCAATGCCAGTAGAAAATATCTGTAAACCTTCATTTATCAATTATTGGTATCCGCCCCGAAAGCTACGGGGATCAATTTAATTGTTCTCCTCCGCGTATTCCCCGGATATTATTTTTTAACGCTAATTCTAATCTTTAATACAAATTCATCCATGTCTACCTCGGTGGCATCAACAATATTTTCTTTTAGTTCCAACGTGAGCGCCTGAGTTTCTGTGCTGATGTAATCCTTAAATTCCGTCAGTGCTGCAGTAACAGCTTCACCATCTTTTTCTACTTCAATACTGATCTTGTCGAGGACTTCAAGACCCTGCTCTTTCCGCAGGTTTTGAACACGGTTTACAAAGTCCCGGGCTATTCCTTCTCTCTTCAATTCGTCAGTGACACGAATATCCAGGGCAACGATTAGGCTACCTTCTGATGCAACTGCCCATCCCGGAATATCTTCCGAAGAAATCAATACATCCTCCAATACAAGGTCAAATCCTCCTTTGGATAAGCTACCCTTCTTTTCAAGCGTTTGGATTTCGTCCTTATTTAAGCCATTGATAATGCCAGAAACCTCTTTCATTTTAGGTCCATATTGCTTCCCTAATTTGGGCAAGTTTGGCTTTACTTTTTTCACCAATACACCAGAGGTATCGTCAATATATTGAATGGTCTTTACATTCACTTCCGCCAGAATAATATCTTCGACAGTTTTAATACGGTCTGCAAAAGACTGATCCAGCACCGGCAACAAAATTTTCTGAAGCGGGGTCCGAACTTTTATTTTATGATTCTTTCGGATCGAGTGAACTAAAGAACAAATACGTTGCGCATAATCCATCGACAATTCAAGTTCGCGATCTATGCGATCAGTTTCTGCTTTTGTCAAATTAGTGAGATGGATCGACTCGTGACGCAATGGAGTTTTATTGGCAATTGCTTTTTGACGGATGTTGTCGGTTAGATTTTTATAAAGCCATTCTGCATAAAAAGGTGCTATAGCCGACATCAATTGGGCTGTAACCATCAGACATTCGTAAAGTGTTTCGTAGGCTGCTTTTTTATCGCTAGAAAATTCACCTTTCCAGAAACGTTTCCGGTTCAAACGCACATACCAGTTTGACAAATGATCATTGACAAAATCCTGAACCGCGCGGGCTGCACGCGTAGGCTCATATTCTTCATAAGCTTTTGTAACTTCAACGATCAGTGACTGAAGTTTCGAGATGATCCATCGATCCAGAAGACTTAATTCGCTGATAGGAGACATTGTTCATCTCATCTTTTTCAAAGGCATCAATGTTTGCATACAGCGCAAAGAAGGAATAAGTGTTTTGCAACGTTCCGAAGAACCTCCGCTGTACTTCTACGATACCATCAAAGTCGAATTTGAGATTGTCCCACGGTGGTGCATTCTCCATCATATACCACCTTACCAGGTCGGGTCCGTATTTTGCCAATGCATCAAAAGGATTCACCACATTGCCCACGCGCTTCGACATTTTATTGCCGTTCTTATCGAGGACCAGTCCATTGGAGATAACATTTTTAAAAGCAATTCCTGGATTACCATTCGTGCGATTGACTGCTTTTATTTCATCGCTGCATTCATTGATCATCACAGCGATTGCGTGAAGTGTAAAAAACCATCCACGTGTTTGATCAACACCTTCTGCAATAAAATCTGCAGGATAATTTTTTTCGAAAACATCTTTATTTTCGAAAGGATAATGCCATTGAGCATACGGCATAGCACCTGAATCGAACCATACATCGATTAGATCGGCTTCCCGGTACATCGGTTGTCCGGATGCACTCGTCAAAACAACGTCATCGACATACGGGCGATGCAAATCAAAATCCGCGGGAAGCGAAGATTTCATCACGCCAGCCTGAATCGATTTTGCAACTTCATCGATTGAGTTCCTCCATTGAACCAATGCAAATTTCTTCACGACCGTCCTTGGTTTTCCAGATCGGCAGCGGTGTTCCCCAGTAGCGTGAACGCGATAAATTCCAGTCCACAAGATTCTCAAGCCAGTTGCCGAACCGTCCGGAGCCTGTAGATTCAGGTTTCCAGTTAATGGATTTATTCAGCTCCGCCATTCGATCTTTCAATGCCGTGGTTTTGATAAACCAGGAGTCAAGCGGATAGTATAATACCGGTTTGTCGGTCCGCCAGCAATGCGGATAGGTGTGCTCGTATTTTTCTACTTTGAAAGCTTTATTTTCTTCTTTTAAGATGATCGAGATAATGACATCCGTGGTTTTATAGTCAGGATGACTTTCATCTTCATTCGTATAATTTTTTACATAGAAATCATCAACATCCAAAGGCTTATGTGTTTTGATCCCATATTTCGCGACGCCTTCTTTAAGTTTTATTCCAACTTGCGAATGAATTTTCCCTTGCGATCACCGTCGGAATTTCATTGTCAGCTTCATCGCGTACCGTCAGCGGAGGTATGCCGTATTGTTTTGCCACACGAAAATCGTCGGCACCAAAGGTCGGAGATGAGTGTACAACGCCCGTTCCATCTTCTGTTGTTACAAAATCTCCAGCCACCACCTGGAAGGCTTTTTCGCCATCGTAAAGTGGTTGAACATAAGGCATCAATTGTTCATATCGAATTCCCACAAGCTGTTTGCCCGTGAACTCGTTAACAATTTGATAAGGGTATGGCTTTATCACCAGGTTTATAGTCGGTGAGTTTTAAATCCTTATTCTTTTCGGGAAAGTATTTTCCAAAAAGATCCTTTGCCAATACTACACTCACTGGTTTGTAGGTGTAGGGATTATAAGTATTAACCAGCACGTAGCTGATTTTTTCACCGATCACCAACGCGGTGTTCGAGGGCAACGTCCAGGGTGTCGTCGTCCACGCCAAAATAAAGACGTCGTTGGATGTCTCCTTAAATAAAAACTCGGATTTTGAATCCCGTTTTACTTTAAACTGGGCAACAATGGAAGTATCTTTTACATCCTTGTAGGTTCCAGGCAAATTCAATTCATGTGAACTTAACCCAGTCCCGGCGGCAGGAGAGTACGGTTGAATAGAATACCCTTTATAAAGCAGCTTTTTGTTATATAGCTGTTTCAATATCCACCAGAGGGATTCAATGTATTCTTTGGAGTAGGTGATGTATGGATTTTCAAGGTCGACCCAGTATCCCATTTTTACGGTCAGATCATCCCATTGATCTTTGTACATCATGACCGTTTCGCGGCACTTCTCATTGTATTCTTCAATGGAAATCTTCTTGCCGATATCGTCTTTTGTGATCCCCAGCAGTTTTTCGACCTGCAATTCCACTGGCAGCCCGTGCGTATCCCAGCCTCCCTTCCTTTTCACCTGATAACCTTGTAAGGTCTTAAAACGGCAAAAAATATCCTTCACCGTGCGTCCCATGACGTGATGGATTCCGGGGGTTCCATTGGCAGAAGGGGGGCCCTCATAAAACGTGAAGGAGGGCGCTCCTTCGCGGTTTGAGACTGATTTCTCGAAAATCTTCTCTTTTTTCCAGAATTCCAGGACCTCTGATGCTATCTGGGCAAAATTCAGGGATTTATATTCTTTGTATTTTCCAGCCATTTGTCGCGTACCAAGTAATTCTTTATCGCCCGACCCCATTCGGGGCAATTTTAGCCCGCAAAGATATTTGTTTTTGGGTAAAGTCCACAGGGCACATTATATGACCGATAGGGCTGAAAGCAGATCTTTTTGAACGGGGTCAAGCGTGGTTTGTTGGTGCGTTATTCAGCAGATGGGTGCCGGTTGTGGATCTTAATCTTGCTTAGATCAATTTCTTCGTCTTCGCTTTCTCCGTAGAAACTGGCGTCGAAATCATCAATCAGCAGGTGCTCATCCTTTCGTCCTTTTGGTTTATCAAAAGTCATGATTAATGCGGGAAGCAAAATGAGGTTGGTAAACATGGAGATTACCAGTGTTACGGACGTTAGCAAACCTAGGGCAATGGTTCCCCCAAAGGAAGAAAACGCGAAAATGATAAATCCTGCAAAGAGCACGATGGAGGTATACATGATGCTTTTACCCGTTTCCATAATGCTGTCGCTCACGGCCCGCGGAATGAAAAAATTATTGCTTAAAATTTCCTGTCGGTATTTCGCCAGAAAGCGGATGGAATTATCAACGGAAATACCAAACGTAATGCTAAAGATCAATGCTGTGCTGGGTTTCAAAGGAATATTCAAATAACCCATCAAGCCTGCGGTGATCATCAGGGCCAGCAGGTTTGGAAGGAGGGAGATAATGATCATACGTACATTGGCAAACAGGATGGCCATGGAGAGTGTGATCAGTAAAAATGCCAGCAATAAACTTTCCCGAAGATTTTCAATGAGAAATTTATTTCCCTTAATAAATATTTTCGTTGACCCGGTAATCGTCGCCGAAACGGAATCCCGTTCGGTGGAAACAAAAATAGATTTCATCCGTGGTTCGATAACTTGCACCAGTGAGTCCAATCTGGTAGATCCAATATCAGCAATCCTGGTGCTTATGCGCATCTTGCTGAAAGTTGAATCCACGAACGATTTTGCCAAACCGCTGCTGTCGTTTTGACCTTTCATGTATCGGAGTAGAAATGCACGTTCCTGATTGGTAGTCGGTAATTGATAACGGTCAGGATTATTATTGTAAAAGGCTTGCTTGAACGATTTAATAAAACTTATCGGCGAGGTAGGAGGCGACATTACTGAAATGGAGTCCAGGAAATTTTCGAACTTTTCCACCATCTGAAGATTTTTGATTTCCAAAAGAGGCCGTCTTCTTTTTGTATGAAATTCTATGACAAACTCCAATGGCATAATGCCGTGGAAATTGGTCTCAACAAATTTCAGATCCTTTTTTATTGAGCTTTCCTCCGGAATGTCGTCGACCATAAACGAAACAGAACGGAGTTGGAAAATTCCGTAGGCCGAGACTGCAGCAAGAACTAACGATCCAATGTAGATGATTGGCCTGTGTCGATGAACGAAAAGGTCGATCTGATTAAGAAAGGCCTTCATCATGGCGGAAATTCAAATGCTTCAAATGTTTTTCTGTGGGAATAGGAAGCCAGGAAAATATTCCGGGAATCATGATCAGACTCACAAAGAAGAGGGCCATGATATTTATACCTGCCACAATCCCAAATTCTCTGAGAATAATAACATCAGTCGACAGCAATGTGAGAAACCCTATGGCTACCGTGAGGTTGGTAAGGAACGTGGCAAGTCCCATCTTTCGAACGACAACCCGAATGGCGTCCAGCTTATTTTTTGTTTTGGCAAATTCAAGATGATATTTGTTGAGCAGGTAGATGGCATTGGTGATACCAATGGTCACAATTACAGGAGGGATCAATCCGCTGAGCAATGTGATCTTGAATCCAAAGAGTGCAAGCGTTCCCAACGTCCAGACCACAACAATGCCAATAATGATCATGGAAAACAGAACAGCTTTGAAGGACCGAAAGAAGGCAAACATGATCAGGCCTGTTACCAGGGCAGATCCGTATAAGAAAATCTGCATTTCTTTTCGAACGGCATTTGCTACAAGCGTTCGGATAAAAGGGAGGCCCGCATAATGTACCTGGATATTTGTCTGTTCCTGAAATTTTTTTCCCGCATCCTGCAACGCCTCTGCCACGGCCTCGCGCTTCGATGAATTCATGACTTCTTTTGGAACAGATACCGCCATCATCGCGGCGCCGTTTGTGAGATTAAGCAACAGATCGGAATAAATCTTTTGATTAACGGCGATAGCCAGCATACTATCCAACTCGTTCTGCGACGTTATCGTATCCGGGAAAATGCGCCGTGAGTAGAATTTAGAATTGGCTGTGTCTTTTAAAATTATTGGTAAAACAGGCAGAGAGATAGCCTCTTTAACGCCAGGAATTTTTTTGATGTCCCGGGTGAGTTGTTGGTACGCCTTGAAGTTTTTAAGCTGATAGAGTGAACTGTCTTTAACCCCAACTGCAATCACATTTCCATCCTCGCCGAACTGAGCTCTGAACTTGTCTAATTCAATCATGTCCGGATCATCCAACGGCACAGTCCTGGCAAAGTCATAGCTCATTTCAACCTTTGACGCATAGTATCCCATCACGACCGTAATGAGGCTTATCAGAATGATGAGCGACAGCCGGTATTTTATCACGAAATCTGCAATCCTATTCCACATGACGAAAAAGACGAATTAGATAAGGTGCCAAAGCTAATGATTTTGCGCTTTAGCAAGACGGTCAAATTATTTAGAAGTAAAGATTACGCAATAGTTAAGGATGTTAGTATTTGAAGTACACCTTAAAAATGGTTCCCTTGTCGAGTTCGCTTTCGACGTCAATTTTTCCTCCGAGTGCTGTAATCTGGGTCTTCACCAAATACAAGCCAAGCCCCTTCCCTTCCATGTGCGTATGGAACCTTTTGTAAAGGGTGAACATGTTTTGTTTGTATTTGCTAAGGTTAATACCCAGACCGTTGTCAGAAATAATCAGACATACAAATTCTGGCTCGACCTCTGTTGTAAGCGTTATTATTGGAATTCGGGTTGGGTCCCGATATTTAATAGCATTACTGAGTAAGTTGTATAGGATGCTCTCTACGTATGGAGCGACCGCATAAACTTTGTCCGCAGACGAAAAATCTTTTATAACAAGCGCTCTTGTCTCTTCAATTTCTTTTTCAAGCATTTTCACCACACGTTTAAATGCGGCAGTGAGGTCAACACTGACCAGGTTGCTGGTATGTTTCTGAATATTTAGAATGAGATTCAGATCACGGATAACCTGATCAAGGTCTTGGGTTGATATGATGATTTTGTTCAGCGCAACGTCCTTATCTTCTTGCGTTTTGCTCAACTCCACGACATTGGCGAGGCCTAATATTCTGGCGAGTGGCGCCCGTAAGTTGTGCGCCACAATAAAAGCAAACTGTTCCAGCTGATTGTTGTGCACAACCAACTCCCGGTTTGTATGCTGAAGTTCCTGGGTCCGTTTTTCTATTTCTCTTTCCAGCTGTTCATTCTTTTGTTGAATCTCGAGGTTTTGCGCTTCAATTATTTTTTGGGCATCAAAAAGTTGCTTGTTTTGAAAGGACAAGTGCGTCGTGTTGTGCTGCAAGTTCCTCGCTTTGCGAGATCATCTCTTCATGTTGTGCAGCAATTTCCTGTGTTCGTTCTGCTATGCTATGCTCGAGGTTCGTATTGAGCTCGGTCAATATTTTATTCCGGTCGGCTTCTGTCTTGCGCAGAAGATCCGTAAGCTTGAATGTCTTGCCGGTGTAATATGCAGTGTACAAGAGCGTAGGGAAGCATATTAAGAAAAGGACGATCTGAAGGGTTTGATTACGGCCCATGGCTTTTTCGTAGTTCTCCTGGGCCCGATCCGCCACTTTGTTGGTAAATGCGAGAATGTTTTCTTCAGATTCGAGATATTGTCCCCACAGTGCCGCGCCCTTATCCTGGTTGAATAATTTGAGAAATTCATCTGTCTTGTTTTCGCTCAACAGATCCTTCAAATAATAACAATATGCCCGATAGGCGTTGACAGAATCTTTTAATGCATAATAGCTGGTCAGATCATAATTCAATTTCTTAAGGCGAATCTCTACGTTGGTAAAAATACTGTCACTCAACGCCCTGAGCGTTGTTCATTGGCCCTAAAAACCGTTCGTCTTTGGCAATTGCGTAACCCCGAAGACCAATATCGAGTGAGTGAATTATTACGCGGCCGATCTGATCGTGATAGCGTTTAATGGATTCGGTCTGAATTTGCAGGTCCTTGTTGCCCTTTATTATTTGCATTGTTGTGTCTCGTGAGCACAATATCGGTCAGAAGCAGCGAGCCTATTGAGATTACGACGAAGTAAATGATGTTTTTTTGAAACGTATTTACCATGACCACAATGCGGGAATCTATTTCGAAACGAAAGTAACAAGATAAATTTATTTTGCTAATTTCTTTTTCAAAGACTCATACCCTTGATTTTACGATATAGGGAAATCGCATGACGATCGGTCATTCCGGAAATAAAATCCACTATATCGCGCAACATCAGGTAGTAATTCCCAGGATTGGATTTTGCGTTTGCTGCTATTTCGGGAGGCAGAAGCTTTTGCAGATTACCATATTTGCGAGATATTTTTTGTTCCATCAAGTGAACACCTGCCTGCGTAAATTCGTCCAACAGCCCAGGTATTACCTCATGCCCTGCAGCTTCAATTTCTACAACGCTTCTTGCCCGGTAAATTTTTTCAATGGAGATCTTAATAATTTGTTTGAGCGAATCACTGGATGGACACTCGTCGCACAAGGCCTGGTCAAAGCTTCCACATAAAATATCTTTTTCATGTTCGAGAAAGAGTGCCGAACATTCATCCATCAGGTCGGCGATTGCCAGTGCCCGAAGGTATCCAATTCTTCCGGCCTGACCGCCAATGGATTCCAGTTTGCCGAGTTTGGATTTGCTTTTGGAAATTACAGATTCGAACAGGGCTTTTGCGTCATTATAGTTTACTAAACCTAAACTGCATCCATCTTCGAGGTCAATGATACTGTAGCAGATGTCATCCGCTGCTTCTACTAAAAATGCTAACGGATGCCGTTTCCACGCCCCCGCATTCACTGGATCGAGGCCCAACGCTGAGGCTACTTCAGCAAAGCGCGTCGTTTCAGTTTGGAAAAAGCCATATTTTTTCTGGCTGCGTTTACTTTTATCCCGCGATGGAAAATGGGAAGTACATGGATATTTAGTAAAAGCTCCGAGCGTGGCGAACGTCAGCTTCAGTCCAAATTGATTTTTATTCAGGATCCTAAATCCTTGCGCATTGCCTTCAAATTTGACGAGATCAGCCCACGCATCTGGGTCAACCTTATGTTTGAAATATTGACCGTTTGGATGGTGCGCAAAAAAATCTGAGATCGCGTCTTCGCCGGCATGGCCAAAAGGAGGATTGCCCAGATCGTGTGTCAGGGAAGCGGCCGCTACAATGGCGCCGAAATCAAAGAGCGAAAAATCTTTTTTGAGGTCGGGATAACGTTGCAAAATTACTTCGCCTACCCGCTTACCCAGCGAACGTCCTACACTGGAGACTTCTAAACTGTGCGTCAGCCTGGTGTGGACAAAATCCTGCTCTGGAAGCGGATGAACCTGTGTTTTATCTTGTAACCTTCTAAAGGGATGAGAAAAAATTATTCGATCGTAATCCTGTTCAAAAGCACTGCGATATTGTTCGGCAGCAAGTGTTTTTTGTCCGGATCGTTGAGAAGATAGAAGGGTATTCCAATTCAAGGCTAATGATATTTTAAAGAGGTTTGGGTGCAGGCAGCAGGCTTGGATCCTGATTTAGAAGCCCCTGCATTATTGTATAAAGGTCTGGCATTGATGCTTTAAATTCATGCGGCCGTTCGAAAAAATTTTCAACTGCCACTGAAAAAAACTCGTGCTCGTTGGCGCAGGCATAGGGGCGAAAGAATGTTTCACTCCAATTAACAACCTGGCAAAGATGGCGCGCTTGCTCGTCGAACTTTTCCACCAGTGCTTCGTCAAAAAACTGGTACTCTTCATTGCGAATTACATTTTCCAATCTTAACGCATGTGCCATTTCATGGAGACCCAGATTGATTGCATCATTGGGATAAATAAATCCATCAATAAAACTCTGCCACGATATCACAATGATGCCAAACCGCGGGTTGACTTCACCTTTATGATAACGTTTGGTAATAGAGGAATAATAATCGTTCGGATATACCAGTATTTTATTAAAATGTCGCAGGTAAATATCATTCAAGCCGAAGGTAAGTTGGACGGCAGTCGCTGCGATCAAAACTTTGGCCTCGATGGTAACCACATCCACGTTCCGGGGAATAAATCTTTTTTGGTAAATGAAAAAGCAAACTTTTTGAGCAAACTTGTTTTTAGCAGAATCGTCGAGTTGACTGTAGTAGGGAAAATACTTTTGCAGAATATCCCGATAGACTTGAGGGACGGGCAATACTTTCGATCGCAACGGAGCTGCTGCCCGCCCGGCGTAGGCATAACCTTCCTTTAGTTTGCTGTCAAATCGGTATAGAATGAATGCGCCTATTCCCAGGAGCACGATAAATATTATCATCGCTCAATCTTCCTGAGTATATTGTTGATCGAGCACGCCTCGATCAATTGTGATTTTACATCGCTTATTTTCACCCTTTCTTGCTTCATAGTGTCGCGATCCCGAATGGTTACCGTGTTATCGGACAATGTTTGATGATCGATTGTCACGCAATACGGTGTACCTATAGCATCCTGCCGGCGATAACGCTTTCCAATGGCATCTTTTTCTTCGTAGAAGCAGCGAAGGTCATATTTGAGTTCGTTCATGATCTCCATTGCTTTTTCAGGAAGGCCATCTTTTTTAATCAACGGAAGTATGGCGACTTTGACAGGCGCAAGCGGTACTGGTATCCTTAAGACTACACGCTCGCTGCCATCCTCGAGTTTTTCCTCGATATACGATTTTGAAAGTATGGAAAGGAACATTCTATCCAGACCCACAGAAGTTTCGACAACATAAGGGATATAACTTTGATTGTCTTCGGAATCAAAGTATTGAAGTTTTTTTCCGGAATATTTTTCGTGGCTCTTCAAATCAAAATCTGTTCTCGAGTGGATTCCTTCCAATTCTTTAAAGCCCATGGGAAAATTAAATTGGATATCGCAGGCCGCGTTTGCATAGTGCGCTAAGTTCAGGTGATCGTGATAACGGTAATTATCATCCCCCAAGTCCAATGCCTTATGCCATTTCATTCTTTTTTCTTTCCAGAATTCATACCATTTCATTTCTTCACCGGGCTTCACAAAGAATTGCATTTCCATTTGCTCAAACTCTCGCATGCGAAAAATAAATTGGCGGGCAACGATTTCATTGCGAAATGCTTTACCGATCTGCGCAATCCCAAAAGGGATTTTCATCCTTCCGGTTTTTTGCACGTTAAGGAAGTTTACGAAAATTCCTTGCGCCGTTTCCGGTCTTAAGTAAATCTTGTTCGTATCGTCGGCGAGCGATCCCATTTCCGTGGAAAACATGAGATTGAATTGACGCACATCCGTCCAGTTCTTCGTTCCGGAGATAGGATCAGCAATTTCAAGATCCTCAATTAATTTTTTCATGGCCGCCATATCAGATCCGCCCATCGCGGATTTCAGCCTGTGCGTTCGTGTCATCGATTTTTTGTTTGATACTCAACGACCCGCGGATTGGTATTTAAAAACATTTCGCGATCGAACGAGTCACCAAAACGTTTTGCTGCTTTTTCAACTTCCTTTTGAATTTTCTCTTCCATTTTTGCAATGGCATCCTCGACCAAAACGTCAGCGCGATATCTTTTTTTGGAATCTTTATTATCGACCATTGGATCATTGAAGGCATCGACGTGGCCCGACGCTTTCCAGGTGGTGGGATGCATAAAAATCGCGGCATCAATGCCCACGATATTGTCATGAAGCAGCGTCATGAACTTCCACCAATATTCTTTGATATTATTTTTTAGTTCAGCCCCATTTTGGCCATAGTCGTAAACCGCGCTAAGCCCATCGTAAATTTCACTGGAAGGAAAGATGAACCCATACTCTTTTGCATGGGAGATTACATTTTTAAACAGATTGTCCTCTTGAATTGCCATAAGGGGCAAAGATAATATTCGTGGAGAGTCCACATGGTAATGACTGAAAGTTTTTTAAAGATTAATCAGCGAATGGTATTCAGAAAACGGCGCTATCGCCGGTTCGGAAGCATAATCGTAAAGGTGGTACCCACCCCTAATGTAGATTCAAGCTTGATGGTGCCAGATAGTTTTACCAAGGCTTCTTTTACAATATACAGACCCAATCCCGTGCCTTTAGATTGCTCATTCGCACGGTAGAACATATCGAATATTTTGGCGTGATATTCAGAGGCTATTCCCTGGCCATTATCTTCAACCTGAATATATGAGATGCGGCCCTTCATTTGATAATTCAAACGGATATATTTGGTTTCTTTTTTAAGGTCGTGATATCTAACGGCGTTAGAGATCAGGTTGCTAACGATCACGCGCAAGCGGCTTTTATCGGACTCAATGTAAATATCATCCGGGATGTCTATTCGGAAATCGATATTTTCTGCTTCAGGTGAAAATTTTAAACTTTCCCAAACTTCGTGTGCCAGGTCTCTTAACTTTACGGGTTCGCGTTTGATTTCTAACCGATTGTTTCTCGAGTAATCAGTGATGTCCTTAATAAAGTGGTCAAGTGAATGGACGCGATCTTTCATCAGCGACAGGTATCGTCGTCACCTCATTCGGATTTTGATTGTCAAGCGTTATGTTGATCAATCCCATGATGGATGAAAGGGGAGCACGAAGGTCATGCGAAGTGCTGTAGACAAATCTATCCAATTCAGCATTTGTTTTTGAAAGCAGCTTGTTGTTTTCAACCAGCTCCAACGCATTGTGATGATTCAGACTTTTCAGTAAATATACGGTCATGACCGTGGCGGGTAGTGCAGCCGAAAAGTTGATGACAATAGAAAATAGCAGTACGTCATCGTTGTAGTCGCGTTGAGGTAAGATACTGAAATCAATAAAATAGGCTAAAGCAAACAGCACATAGGTAAAGACTGCGAAAAGTATTGAAAGCAATCGTTCATGATAGCTGAAGACGGCAAAGGATGCGATGCTACTGACGATAAAAAACAAAAACGATCCGGTCTTCGCGGACTCACTGGAAGCCAAAATATAGACCGATATGTTAAGCGTTGCAAGCAGGAAATAATTCGCGAGCGAATGATTTCCACGACGGTGCATCAGAAGTGTCACGAGGAAAAAAAATGCTGTCACAGCAAGCACTACGAGTGCTTCAGTATATCCAATGTAATAGTTAAAAATACCAGAGACCAGGCAGAACAAGATACCGATAATGGCAAATTCTCCTGACAGGAGGACCTGTCTGTATTCACTATACGATTCAATAAACTTGTCATCCCCAATTATTACGTTCCTGATGGCGCGCTTTAATGACATATTAAGCATTTTGAATTCAACAAAATTACAAGGCCTATGAATGTAGGTACAATCATATAACGACCCGTAGCCTATGCATGCAAGTTTTTGCTTTAAATCCCATAAATATGAAATGGCATTCTGGGAATGGCTTTAACGCCCGGAATAGGTGGAAATTTTGGTCTGACAAGATTGATTTTTAAATAAATCAATAACTTACCCCTTACATGATGAACGCGATAAAAAAAATTGGGGTTGCTGTCGCTTTTTCACCCCGCATTGAAGCCATCCTGGCGGAGGCTGCTCGAATGAAGAAAATGTGGGGCGCTGAGCTTATTCTCATTCATGTAGGTACCCATGGCGAAAAGGAAACTACCCGTTTGAACCAGCTTTTAATTCAAACGGGATTAAATAATAGTGGCGATGTGAGAATTTTTTGGGAGGAAGGCAAACCTAGCCAGCGTATTCTTGCAGTATGTAAAAAAGAAAACGTGGATTTGCTTATCGCAGGCGCGTTAAAGAAAGAAAATCTGCTGCAATATTATCTTGGAACGATTGCCAGAAAGATCATTCGCAAAGCTGACTGCTCGGTATTGTTGTTGGTGAATCCGTCGCCGACGCCGCAACCGTTCAAAAATATTGTGGTCGAGGCGGACGATAGGCCTTACGTGGAACAGTCACTTCATGCTGCCTGCCAGATCGCATTAAAAGATCAATCGTCCTGGCTGCACATTGTTCGGGAATTAAAAATGTATGGACTCACCATGACAGCAGCAGAACAATGTAGTGAAGCAGGAATATGAGGACATGCGTCACAAACTCGTACAGTCAGAAATCGAAACGGTAGAAAAGATCCTTCAGCGAAATTCCGCACGAAGGCGTAAAGATTAATATCAAGTTGGTGTCCGGGAAAGTCAGGATTTGAGTTGACCCAATTTACGCAACGAAAGCAGGCCGATCTATTGATCGTCGGGGCACCAGAGCGGAGGTTTTCGTTCTTCGACCGTGTATTTACCCACGATCAGGAATACATTTTCGCCGACCTGCCCTGTAATCTTCTGATCATCCATCCCCGAAAGGAGGTTGCCCATGGGTAAGTTAGGCCATGCCGATGTAGTGCATCTCCTGATTCAGCTTAGTGCTATGTTGGTGATGGGAAGAATTTTTGCAGAGGCAGCACGTAAGCTTCATCAGCCAGCGGTGATCGGCGAAATTATCGCCGGGATTTTACTTGGTCCAACCGTGTTGGGCATGTTTCAGCCGGAGTGGTTTGAAGCGTTGTTTCCGCCGGCGTCAGGTGCCGGCATCGTCCTTACCGGATTTGTCCAGGTGGCGGTAGTCATGTTGCTGTTCATCGCTGGACTTGAAGTTGATTTGCATATTGTCTGGCAACAAGGGAGGCAAGCCGTTACCACCAGTGTTTTTGGCTTGATCATTCCCTTTAGTATAGGGTTTACGTTTCCATATTTCTTCGCCGAATTTTTTGGGATCAACGATGTCAACGCGAGGCTAACCTTTGCCCTATTCATGGGTACGGCTATGGCGATAACAGCATTGCCAGTTATCGTACGAATACTGATGGACCTGAATATTGTTCAGGTCAAGGATGGGGTTGTTGGTCGTCGCTTCTGCCATGGTGGATGATCTTGGTTGGATGGTTGATTTTCTCCGTAATCTTGGGATTGATTGGAAAAGGTGGTGGATCGATGCCGCTGATCAATACTGTGATTTTGACCATTGGTTATGCGGCATTTATGCTTACCATTGGCCGAGGTTTGCTCAATCGAATTCTTCCTTGGGTTAATAAAAAACTGGCCTGGCCAGGCGGCGTGCTTTCCATTTCGTTAGCCCTTTGTTTTTTGGCGGCAGCATTTACGGAATACATCGGCATTCATGCAATTTTCGGTGCCTTTATTATGGGAGTAGCGCTTGGCGACTCGGAACATTTTTCCGAACGCGCAAAGGAAATTGTTCATCAATTCATCAATAATATTTTTGCTCCGCTCTTTTTTGTATCGATTGGGCTAAGGGTAAACTTTATTGTAAATTTTGACTCTCGTGCTGACATTGGTAATTCTCGCGATTGCGTTTGCCGGAAAAATTATTGGAAGTGGTCTTGGGCGCCAGGTTGGGTGGATTTAGCTGGAAAGAATCGCTTGCCGCAGGATTTGGTATGAATGCCCGAGGCGCAATGGAGATTATACTGGGTTTGATTGCGCTCGAAAATGGACTCATCAACGAAAAAGTCTTTGTGTCGTTGGTGATCATGGCGCTCATCACGAGCATGACCAGCGGACCGTTGATGAAGTGGAGTCTTAATAGATAGTTTCGAGTTTAGAGTTTCGAGGTTTCAAGTTGTGCGGCTTAACGTTTGCGCGTTTGGAATGGCGGAAACTCGAAACTTCAAACTTCGAAACTTCAAACTAGTCTTCGCTCTTTCCCAGTATTCATCCATCTCCGCCAAGGTCATCTCACCCATTTTTTTTCCATCCTTTGCAGATTCAGATTCGAGATATTGGAATCGTTTAATGAATTTTTTATTGGTGCGTTCCAGTGCCTCTTCGGGGTCAATGTTTATAAAACGGGCATAGTTCACCAAGGAAAAAAGTAAGTCGCCGAATTCAGCCATGGCTTTTTCCGAGTTAATCGATTCTGCAGATTCAGCATTAAATTCTGTTTTGAATTCCTGCATTTCTTCTTCCACTTTTTCCCAGACTTGTTCTTTTTTCTCCCAGTCAAATCCCACGCCCCGCGCTTTGTCCTGAATCCGAATGGCCTTCACCAATGCAGGAAGTGACTTTGGAACACCTTCTAACACCGATTTATTTCCTGTCTTCAATTTGATCTTTTCCCAATTCGCCTTTACCGTTTCCTCATCATTCGCCACCACATCGCCATAAATATGAGGATGGCGTTCGACAAGCTTATCGCAGATTGAGTTTAGTACGTCCGTTATGTCAAAGGCTTTTAATTCGGAAGCGATCCGCGCATAAAAAACCAGATGCAGCATAATATCGCCCAACTCTTTTTTGATTTCTGAAAGATTTCCTTCCAGAATCGAGTCGGAAAGCTCATAAGTTTCTTCAATGGTGAGGTGACGCAAACTTTCCAGCGTTTGTTTTTTGTCCCAGGGACAATTTTCCCGTAGCTCATCCATTATGGTGAGCAGCCGGTCAAAAGCTTGTAATTTTGCTTCTCGTGTTAAATCTGGCGTGGAAAGGACCTTTTTCATGTAAAAAGCTGTTCAAATAATGTGTTACTTTTGTCGAATGTACTAACAAATTTGTCCCACTGTCTGACAAAGTAAAAAATTAGGATCGAATGACTGTTTTCTTGTTGAGCATCGGATTTTTGCGCTTTTTTTTATACTGCTTTCCGTTCGTCTTATTTTTATTAAGAACGGAGAATTTCGGGGAACCTGTGCTTCTCAAAGTCCCTGGTTAAATAAAGAGGGTGTTACTTGTGGTTATTGTGGCAAACAATTGAAGCCAGGTGATGCTGCGTGCGGTGATCCGGAAATGGTTAGCAAGGAACCACTTCCATCGGTGAAGAAAAAGTGAATGGTCCACCCAATTAGATTTTAAAGAATCAATTTAGCACAGCAAGAATTACATTATTATTTTAATTTTGCCGTCAAATGATCTACTGTGGCTTTAATTAAATCAATTTCCGGAATTCGGGGAACAATTGGTGGAGTCACCAATGAGAATCTTACCCCGCTTGATATTGTCAAATTTGCAGCTGCCTTTGGCACGCTGATAAAAAAGAAAAAAGGTACTACCAAAGTTGTCATTGGGCGGGATGCACGTCCCTCCGGTGAAATGGTAAATTCTCTGGTGACGGCGACGTTGCAAGCATTGGGAATCGATGTGGTGGATCTTGGCTTGTCGACAACACCCACGGTTGAAATTGCGGTTCCATTGGAAAAAGCAGCCGGAGGAATTATTCTTACCGCAAGCCACAATCCAGTGCAATGGAATGCGCTTAAGCTTCTCAATGAAAAAGGAGAGTTCATTTCGGCCAAGGATGGTGAGGATGTATTAAAAATGGCTGCGAAAGAAGAATTTGATTTCGCTCCGGTCACAAAACTGGGTAGCTATACGAAGAACGATACCTACCTTCAAAAGCATATTGACCTTATTCTAAAACTGCCTTTGGTTGATGTCGATGCGATCAAGAGCAAAGGATTTAAGGTTGTCGTCGATGCAGTTAATTCCAGTGGCGGAATTGCTGTTCCACTTTTATTAAAAGCGTTAAATGTTACTGTCAAGGAATTGTACTGTGAGCCTACAGGTCATTTTCCCCACAATCCCGAACCGCTACCTGAACATCTGATGGATATTTGCCGGGAAATAAAAAAAGGGAAATATGATTTGGGAATTGTAGTGGATCCGGATGTGGATAGGCTTGCATTAATTTCTGAAGATGGCTCACCTTTCGGCGAAGAATATACTTTGGTCGCTGTTGCCGATTATGTATTGAATGCAAGCAAGAAGAAAAAAGGAAATACGGTATCAAATCTTTCTTCGACACGGGCATTGCGTGATGTCACAGAAAAAGCTGGAGGTGAATATTTTGCGGCGGCGGTCGGGGAAGTGAATGTGGTGACGCTAATGAAGGAATGTAATGCGGTAATTG
This sequence comes from uncultured Bacteroidota bacterium, assembly GCA_963739105.1. GTDB lineage: Bacteria > Bacteroidota > Bacteroidia > Cytophagales > Cyclobacteriaceae > Chryseolinea. Next base: position 272,701 of record CAVTZI010000047.1, read on the forward strand.
GCGGCGAGGGCAATGGAGGGGTTATCTATCCTGATTTGCACTACGGCCGTGATGCACTGGTTGGCATTGCGTTATTCTTATCGCACTTGGCGAAATCGGATATTCCGGTTTCGAGGCTTCGGGCAAAATTTCCGAATTATATTATTTCGAAAAATAAAATTGAGCTTACGCGCGACATTAATGTCGACAAAGTTCTCGATGAAATAAAGAAAAAGTATAAAAAGCAACCGATCAATACCATCGATGGTGTAAAGATTGAATTCGATAACGAGTGGGTGCATTTGAGAAAATCGAATACAGAACCCATCATTCGGATTTATGCTGAATCTGATCTGGAAGTTAAGGCTGAGAATTTGGCAAAGAAAATCATTGCCGATATAAAGGAGATCATTACCGAAAAGGCAATGGCTTAATCCATTAAATAGCAAATGCGCATTTACCTTGACAATGCCGCGACAACGCCACTTGATCCCGAAGTATTTGAGGCGATGAAGCCATTTATGCTGGACGATTTTGGAAACCCTTCGTCCACGCATGCGCATGGCCGCAAGGTTAGAGCGGCAATTGAATCAGCCCGAAAAAAAATAGGCGAATTACTTCACTGCACGCCCGGTGAGATCATTTTTACATCTGGAGGAACGGAAGCGGACAATACGATTCTGACAGGTGCGATCATGTCTTACGGCATTCAAAATATCATTACTTCCCCCATCGAACATCATGCCGTTGAGGAAACGCTTGAACAACCTGTCAAAGAAGAAGCATATTCACCTTGCACATGGTGAAATTAGACAAGCAAGGAAATATAGATTTGGAACATCTGGACTTCCTGCTTCATAAACACCCAATGGCGCTGGTGTCGCTGATGCACGCAAATAATGAGATAGGAAACTTGTTGGATATTGAAGCGGTAGGGGAACTATGCCAGCAACACAAAGCATATTTTCACTCTGATACCGTTCAGACTGTCGGTCATTATGTACACGACTTAAGGAAAATTAAGGTACATGGCATGGTTGCAGCAGCCCATAAATTTCATGGACCGAAAGGTGCGGGATTTATGTTCATCCGAAAGGATAAAAAAATACAATCATTCGTTCACGGCGGCCCGCAAGAAAGAAATATGCGCGGCGGTACTGAAAATGTTTATGGGATTATCGGCCTGGCAAAAGCGCTTGAGATCGCCTATCAAAATTTGGATGAACACAAACAATATATTACAGGCCTGAAAGCAAGAATGATTGAGAAACTTAAAGCATCATACCCGGAGTGGAATTTCATGGAACCTCGGCTAATCTCGACAAAAGTTTATACACCGTGCTAAACGTTTGCCTTCCCGAATCAGATCAGAACAGCATGTTGCTTTTCAATCTCGATTTGCACGGAATTTCAGCCTCCGGTGGAAGCGCCTGTTCTAGCGGCGCTACGAATGGCTCCCACGTTTTAGGAGCACTGTACCCCGATTCTAAAAAAGGGGCGGTACGATTTTCATTCAGCAAATACAACACAGAAGAAGAAATTGATTTTGCCGTGGAGAAGCTTAGAGAGTGTTTAGGTGTTTAGATGTGTTTACGTGTTTGAGTGTTTAGGTGTTTATGTTTCCGAACTTCAAGGTGCGTAACTTCGGCTGACGCTACCTAAACACATAAACACTTAAACACTTAAACACTTGGAATGATCCCCATCTTTTTCATCAGGAATGTTGCGTTCATGGTTTGTGCAATGCCAGGTTTGAGTTTGTAGTCGAAGGAAAGCTGATCGTTTTCGATGTTGGCTTCGAAATGATAATTCTTGATGTGTTCGTGGAAATTGATTTTCAAGATCGCCGAGTACAATATCATGCGTGGCAATCATCGCCAGGCAGGGGTGAGGCAGTAATTGTTTTACAAGGGCAATGGATCCCGATTGCTTGTCCGTTGAATTTGTTCCTTTCAATATTTCATCGAGCAGGATAAGAAGTGGCTTGTCACTTCTCAATTCATCCATAATGGTCTTCAGCCGGTCGAGCTCAGCGTAAAAATACGACTGATGGTCTTTAAGGGAATCTGCGGTTCGCATTCCCGATCGCAAATTGATGATGGGGCATGAAAATGTTTTTGCATACACCGGCGCACCTGCAAGTGCTAAAACCAGGTTAACCCCGGAGGTACGCAGGAACGTACTTTTTCCCGCCATATTTGCTCCGGTAATAATGAGAACAGCTTGACCCTTGCCAATATAAAGATCGTTTGTTACACATTCCTCTTCGGATATCAGCGGATGACCCAATCCTTCAGCTTTAATTATTAGTTCTGAACTTATTTTTGGATAAATAAATGAAGGATGATTAAAAGCAAACGTTCCCAGACTACACAGCACTTCAGCTTCACTAATAACGTTCAGCCATCTCGTTAGGTGCGCTGAATTTTCATGTTTCCATTTCTCCAGTCGATAGACACATTGCAAATCGTATAACAACAAGCTGTTGACGACAAGGTTCGTGAGAAAATTCAATCGGGCATTCAGATTGCTCACTAGGGACGCCAAGGATTTTACCTTCAGGTCGGCTTCATCCGCGCTGAGATGTTAAAGTTTTAAGGATTTCTGATGTAAATTTTTCCTTGCCGAATACATGCAGCAAACGTCCAAATTTTTCCAAAATGTTTTTCTTACGGCTAATGTATTCATGAAAGTGATTTACCCTTTTACTGTACAATCCCAGGATCACCCATTGAGACAACGCCAGCACTATTGCAACTGGTTTTGCAGCGCTTATGAAGAATGCCATAACAACCGCAGTCATTGTCAGAATTGGAAGTAATGGTTAAAAGAAATTTAATCCGCGATGATCCAAATAAGAATGAAGGTAGGCGAACCCATTCCAGAAGTTGCTCCCGGTCGTATCGCTGTTCGTCCATCTCCATCCCCGATGCCTGAAAATGTTGTCGAAAATCTGTTTTTGAGGTAAGCTCCTGAATTGCTTCCTGTTGTAAGAAGATTTGTTCCGCCGACGCCAACGGATAACTAAGCGCGTTGTGCCATCAAAAGTTTTCCGTTGATGGTGTTGCCGCGGTTAATGGCTTGAAATAACGAGCCTTCGCCAAAAATGTCGAGGTCGTGCGTGTAGGGGTGATGTGGATCAATAAATTCAGCGCCTGCGAGAAAGCCCGAGATATTTCCTTTTAACGCCTGTACTTCGAGGTGCATTGATCTTGACCAGATTTTCCAGGTGTATTTTTTGATCGTAAAGCTTGTTGTGTTTTGACAACCAGAAAAATGAAAACTATCAATAAAGGAATGGCGGCGAGAAAAAGGTGACGATTCGAGAATGCGAAGTATGACGGTAACTAGGAATAGAATTGCTACTAAGAATCCTGAGATTGGAAACAAAATTGATTTCCGTTCTTGCCTTTTCTAACGCAATCTCAAAATCTGTTTTTCGCTTCTGATAGAAACATCCAAGGTCACTGCGAATCATGCGTATTATTCTGTATTACAGGAAATTTTCAATGATACGCATTAATTCCTCTAATGCCAGCTGATCGGTTGAATTAAAATCATTTAAGGTATCGCTGTCAACATCTAAAACAAGGGCTACCTCATTATTTTTGAAAGCTGGCAAAACTATTTCTGATTTTGAAGCGGAATTACAAGCAATATGTCCTGGAAATTTTTCGACATCAGGTACGATAATCGTCCTCTTTTCCTTCCAGGCCGTACCACAAACGCCTTTCCCAAGATCAATTCTGCGTGCAGGCAATCGGCCCTTGAAAAGGTCCCAATACCAGTTGATTTTCCTTCACTAAATAAAATCCGACCCAGAAGAAATTCATGGTCTGTTTAAGGGCGGCTGCAATATTGGATAAGTTGGCGACCTGGTCGGGTTCTCCTTCCACCAACGCTTTGATCTGCGGCAGGAGCATTTGATAGCGCTCCTTTTTACTTACAGACTGTAGAAATGATTAGTTCTTCCGCCATTCAGAATCATATTTTCTCCAGAACCTTTCTGGTTCGTTCATTTTCAACATTGCCAGTATTTAAGGTGGAAGCAGGTTCAAATAACAATATGTGAACTTCGTCTTCGGCAACTGGTTTATGTTCCACCCCTTTCGGTACAATAATAAATTCTCCAGGCATTACTTCAACGATTTTATCGCGAAATTCCATCTTTAATTTTCCTTTAATCACGAGAAACAGCTCATCTTCATTGTCGTGATGATGCCACACAAACTCACCCTTAAGTTTCACGGCCTTAACATATTGGCCATTTAATTCACCAATAATTCTGGGATTGTAATAGTCATTAAATTGGCTGAGCTTTTCCGAGATATTTACTTTATCCATAGTTTTAAGATTAAAGTCGTCAAAGTCGTCTGACCACTTTAGAGTGGTCGGACGACTGTAGACATTGAGAGGGCCTACATACAAACAATGAAACGCATAACAATTGCTTTAGTTGGCGACTTTGATGAAAAGATCTACACGCATGTCGCTTTGAATCGATCCATTGAGCATTGTGCCCACGGCCTTCCATATGAAGTGGAGGCCAAATGGATTCCTACTGAAAGAATAGTAAGCATGTTTTCGGGGCCATTAAATTATAATGGTATATGGATCGCCCCTGGTTCGCCTTATAAAAACGATGCGGGAGTTTATGAAGTCATACGAATGGCGAGAGAAGAAAATATTCCTATCATGGGTTCGTGTGGCGGGTTTCAGTACATGATCATAGAATATGCAAAGAATGTATTGAACATTAAGGATGCGGGCCATGCGGAAAACGAACCCGATGCAATTCCCGTTATTTCAAAATTGAGTTGTTCCCTGAAGGGCCAGGAGGAATTGGTTTCTATTACGGACAAAAGCTCATGGTTGTATAACGTTCTTCAGCGAGGAGACTGTTGTTGGAAAATACTATTGCAGTTACGGGATCAATCCGGCATTCCAGGAAAGTCTAAATAAATTACCATTGGTATTTACGGCTTTTTCGCCAACGGGGGAAGTACGCGCTTTTGAATTAAAGACGCATCGATTTTTTAAGGGAACATTATTTCAACCTTCGTTGGATTCTTCGGCAGAGAATCCGAATCCGTTGATTAAAAGTTTTTTTGAAGCATGTCGTTAGGCTGATATTTTCCAGGATGATAAATTTTTAGCCAGTCATTCTTAATAAGAAATTGACTTTCAAGAACCCCGGAAAATTCAGGGGCTTTGATACCGTCTTGAAAAGTTTGAGGAGAAACAAATATTCTTGCTTCGTCCCACAAGCCAGCATCAATAAAACGCTGCAACGTCTGGGCACCCCCTTCGACGGTCACGGATTGAATTTTTTGTTTATACAGATCGTGTACCAAGTGGGTTAGGAAGTTTTCTTCATCAATCCTAATCATTGAAATATTATTGAGCTCTTCGTGCTTGAGGACGTTGTAGCAAAATGTTTTTTGGGATCCATCAAATAGATTCAGCTTTGGACTTAAGTTTCAAAAATCGATCGATAACAATTCGAAGCGGGTTTCGACCGGACCAGTCGCGAACATCAAGCTGGGGATTGTCGTGTTGAGCAGTACGCATACCCACCAACACGGCATCCTCCTCCGTCCGCCATTTGTGGACAAGCTGTCGTGAAAATTCGTCACTGATCCACTTAGAATCAAAATTCTTTCTCGCTATAAATCCATCTGAAGTTTCCGCCCATTTTAAAACAATGTAAGGCCGTTGCTTCTCCATGAAAGTGAAAAAACGCCTATTCAATTCTCGCCCCTTTTTATCAAGAATTCCCGTGATCACCTCAATTCCGGAAGCGCGAAGTTTGTGTAAGCCGGAACCATTTACGAGTGGGTTCGGATCCAGGTTTGCAACCACTACTTTTTTTACCTTGTTGGCGATGAGCATATCAGCACATGGTGGCGTTTTGCCGAAATGTGAGCAAGGTTCGAGGGTCACATATACCGTGCTTTCTTTCAATAGCACTTTTATCAACAACGTTATTTACTGCGTTCACCTCTGCATGCGGGCCACCATATTTTTTATGCCACCCTTCCCCGATTATTTTTCCGTCGTGAACAATAACGCTTCCCACCAGGGGATTGGGACTGACGTGCCCTTGCCCAAGCGAGGCAAGCTCCAGGGCTCGCGCCATAAAATTTTCATCGGTATGGTGATCGTGCTTCGTCATTGCTTATACTTGCAAAGATTGACAAGCTATGATGAATTCCAAAACCTTGTTTCGCGATTTCGTGAATGGAATTGAACTACTGGAAAGTCGCGATGAAATTCAAAGCATGGCATATCTCGTTTTCGAAAATATTTTCGGCCTTACGAAAACGGCGATACTGGCGGAGGAAAGTGTAAATCTGAACCAGGCAATTCGAAATAGATTGGATGAGATCGTTGCAAGAATTAATAGGTTCGAACCGGTTCAATACATCCTTGGTGAAAGCTTTTTCTACGGCAGGAGTTTCAATGTAAACCCCGCTGTACTGATCCCCAGACCAGAAACCGAGGAATTGGTTAGATTGGTAATTAATTTCGTTCGCAAGTCCAACAGAAAGAATTACCGTGTATTGGATATTGGAACGGGAAGTGGTTGTATCGCTATTACGTTGGCACTGGAGCTTAATGACATCGAAGTTTTTGGTACCGACACCAGTGCAGAAGGCGTTGGTAACTGCGTCGGCAAATGCCCAAAAGCTCAATGCGAGTGTAAAGTATTTAAATCATGATGTGTTGAATAGTAAGCTCCCGTTTTCAATCGATATCATTGCCAGCAATCCACCCTATATTGGTTGGGACGAATTCAATACCATGTCGAAGAATGTGGTAGAGTATGAACCTAAACTTGCCCTCTTTGTCGATGCCGACGATCCCTTGCTGTTCTACAAGGCGATTGTAACAAGAGCAAAGGAATCGTTAACACCGGGGGGTCTATTAGCTGTTGAAATCAATGAACGGTTTGGGAAGGAAGTCCAGCGACTTTTTGTTGCAAATGATTTAGATGAAGTTGAAATTATACGAGACGCATTTGGAAAAGATAGAATTGTGAAAGGAGTATTATCTTCATGACTTGATCACACTGGCTGACCATGAGTAAAAATATACAAGTATCATTTATTGGATCCGGCAATCTCGCCTGGCACCTTGCCCCTGCACTCGATAATGCTGACTTTCCAGTTCAGGAAGTATACAGCAAAAATCCGGCACACGCCGCATTGCTGGTAGAGCGCTTGTATCAGGCAGATGTAAAAGCCTCGCTGGACTTTTCTACCAGTTCTTCACAGATTTTTGTGATCGCCGCTTCCGACGAAGCCATTGAAGAAGTTGTTCAGGAAATTATTCTCCCGGAGGATGCAGTTTTGGTTCACACTTCTGGTAGTCAGCCACTGAATATTTTAGGATATGCACCAACGCAGAATCTTGGGGTATTTTATCCGTTGCAAACGTTTAGCAAAACGAAGAAAGTTGAATTTAAAGACGTCCCTGTCTTCATTGAAAGTGCAAGTCCGGTAGCGGATAAAGCACTACGCGCGATGGGAAATTCATTAAGTAAAATTGTTATTCCAATAAATTCGTATGAACGGAAGGCATTGCATGTTGCCGCTGTTTTTGCTTCAAATTTTACGAATCATATGTTACTGGTGGCGCAGGATATTATGAAGGAACATAGCCTGAGCTATGACTGGCTGAAACCACTTATTTCAGAAATGATTAACAAAAGTCTAAGCATCGGGCCCGAGAATGCGCAGACCGGCCCTGCTCGCCGCGGTGATCTTGAAATACTTGATAAGCATGTGGAATTTCTTGAGGATAACCTTTCAACGGCGGAACTATATCGCGTAATCAGCCAGCATATTATTGATCGCTACGGTTGATCTGAGGTAATCGGTAATCAGTAATCGGTAATCGGTGGGTACTTCGTAGGTAGGTAGTTAGAATGTAAGTGGTAGGCTTGTAAGAGGTGATTGTAAGTGGTAAGTGGTGTTTGGTAGATTGGTTCTCTGGCTTTGATGACTTAGACTTCTGTGGCTGTTCCACCAAAGGAAACGCGTCATTCTGTGGCAAGAAGGGTTGATTTGCGCGAAAGGGCGAAGAATCCCCTCCATATGAAATGCTGCTTGAGTGGCAAAATCATCGAGCCGATAAAATGGAGAAAATTTTCGGTGAGTAATGCATTGACATTCGGTGATGTCGAGTGATGTCAATTACTTCTTTACGATTGTGATGTATGCCAGAATTCTTGTCGATTATCTCGAATGCATTTGGTATTTACCTGTCACCATTTGCGTGATTGGTACAGATTATCGAATACCGGTTGGCATTTATTAATTTAGCAGTTTATGAATCCATTTAAAAATACAAGACGCCCGCGAAGAAACAGGAAAAGTGAGACCATTAGATCAATGGTGGAGGAAACCATCTGTAACAACAAATGATTTGATTTATCCCTTATTTCTGTTAGATGGGAGTAGCCAAAAGGTTGAGGTGAACTCAATGCCCGGTATTTTCAGAATGTCTGGCGATTTGATGTTGAAAGAAATTGAAGAATGTATGAACCTTGGTATCCGGGCGTTCGATGTATTCCCCGCCGTGGAGGAGCAATACAAGGATAAGACGGCTACCAAGAGTTATGATCCGAATTTTTTCTACTTGAAAGCGTTAAAAGCAATTAAGAAAAATTTTCCCGAAGCATGTATCATGACAGATGTTGCCATGGATCCTTACAGCTCCGATGGTCATGATGGATTGGTGAAGGATGGCAAAATCTTAAATGACGAGACCCTCGAAATCCTGGGAAGAATGGCGTTGGCTCAGGCAGAAACTGGAATTGATATTCTAGGGCCTTCCGATATGATGGATGGACGTGTCGGATATATCCGGAACCTTCTGGACCAAAACGGGTTCACGGATGTTTCAATCATGAGTTACACGGCAAAATATACCAGTGGATTTTATAACCCGTTTCGCGAAGCATTGGATTCGGCTCCAAAATTTGGCGACAAAAAAACGTATCAAATGAATCCGGCCAACAGGAATGAGGCGCTGCTGGAGGCTCAGCTCGACACAGATGAGGGGGCGGATTTTTTGATGGTAAAACCAGCTTTGGCATACCTGGACGTCATCAGGTTGTTGAAAGATAATTCTTACTTGCCAATTGCGGCGTATAACGTAAGCGGTGAGTACTCCATGGTAAAAGCTGCAGCACAAAAGGGATGGCTGGATGGCGACCGTGTGATGAATGAAATTTTGTTGAGTATTAAGCGCGCTGGCGCGGATGTTATTTTGACCTATTTTGCCAAAGCGTTTGCGCAGGCTAAGAAATAAACTATCTAAATGTTCTTGAAAGCACTTCTGCTGATCGGACTTTTTTTTGTTGCTCACTATACTTTTTCTCAACATCTGGATTTAACAGAATCAGGAAGAGTAGTGGTGGGAAATCGTATGGGCTATTGGCGCGATACGCAGGACACTGTTACAATTGAAAATATTGATGCGGTAAATTTTAGTCCACTAAAAAAAGAAGGAGTACCGAATTTCGGATTTGATTATTCGGCGTACTGGTTTAAGATGGAAGTCAGTAATAAAGCAACCGAAACGGCGTGGTTACTGGAAATTGATTTTGCTCCTCTTGACCAGGTAGATTTTTACATCCAGGATTCGACCGATAACTGGATTAAAATGACTGCTGGTGATCTGTTGCCATTGCGCGCGCGCGATGTACTGCATCGCCATCCCGTTTTTCCTTTTAAACTGAGTCAAGGTCAAACCCAAACGATCTATCTCCACATAAAAACCATTTCTTCTGTGCAGGTTCCAGCGATCATTTGGAATCAGGAAAGATTTTCCCGGGCCTCTTATCACATCCAAATTATCAATGGACTTTTTTATGGCGCCATGTTCATCATGGTGTTTTACCAGCTGTTTTTGTTTCTTTCCATTCGTGATAAGATTACATTTTATTATGTGATTACGTTGCTGGCGATGACCAACGTGGTATCTTTTTTTCAAGGTTATAATTTCATATACCTGCACCCTACCCGACCTGTTTGGAATGATATTTTTGCCATTATTTCGGGTCCTGCATTTATAGTAACCGCTACGTTATTAACCCGTGTTTTTTTGGACCTGCGGAAACTGAACAAGTGGCTCGATTTTTTGCTGCTGACGAACATGCTTATCGATGTCTTCATCGGCATTTTAATGTTTATTTATTTTAGACAGATATCCTATAAATACCATCACTACTTCGTCTTAAGTCATTGCTTGATAGCTTCAATCTGCGCCGGCTATGGCTTGTATAAAAAATATCGGCCGGCGCGATTTTATTTGCTTGGATGGGTTTCGCCTTTCATCGCCACGGGTTTTTTCACGATGGGTAACCTGGGTTTTCTTTCTGTCTATCTCAGTACGAGTAACTCTGGGCTGATGGCGAGCTGCATATTAAATATGCTGTTCATATCGTTTGCCCTGGGCGATCGATGGAGCATACTTGAAAGGGAAAATCGACGCGCCAAACAAGCCGAATTGGAGCGTGAACAAGGAGAGAAGATTCGGCTGGAAGAAGAAGTACGAAACCGCACCGTTGAAATTCAGCGGCAGAATTTACAATTAGAGGAGGTTAATCATGTGAAGGATAAGTTATTGTCCGTTGTTTCACACGATATTCGAGGTCCATTAGGGTCCCTTCACCTCGCCCTTAACCTCGTAAAAAGCGGATCATTGTCAGCGTCAGAATTTCAGAAAGTGTCGGAAGACCTGGAAGCCAGGCTTACGCATACAACGGAATTTATTGATAATCTATTACAATGGGCGAAACTTCAGATGCGTGGTGAAACGTTCGAGCCGGATCGCCTTGATCTTATCGAAGTTAGCCGATGAATCTGTTAAATTACTTGAGCCCGAGTGTGCGCAGAAAAATATTACTTTGAAAAATCATTTTCAGGGATCGTTCGAAGCATTGGCAGATTTAAACATGGTCCGATCGGTTTTTCGAAACCTGTTGACCAATGCAATAAAGTTTACAAAACCGAATGGCACGATTTCACTGAGTGCCTACCGGGTGGAGCACAAAATTATTATTTCTGTCGCTGATAGCGGTGTCGGAATCCCTGAAAAAAACAGAAGCAAGTTATTTACTATTTCCAGCGTTGCTACCCAGGGCACCAAACAAGAAAAAGGCACTGGCCTTGGCCTGTTGCTGTGCAAAGAATTTGTGGAGAAGAACGGTGGCAGCATTTGGTTTGAAACGCAAGAAGGCAAGGGCACAACATTTTATTTTTCACTGCCTGAATTTGTAGAAGCCTCAGCGGAGGTACGAGGTACGAATTACGAGGTACGAAGAAAATTCCGCAGCTTAGCTTTTTTCCTACCTTTGTACTTCGTACCTCGTCCAACTCGTACCTCGTACCTTGTAACTCGTACCTCGAAAATGCCTTATCGGATAGATCTCTTTGCAGTATTTATTTTTCTGGGGATTGTCCAGGGTATATTCCTTCTCTTATTTTTTTTGTCGAAAGAAAACCGGAAAATCAAATCAAACCTATTTCATGGATTGATGTTGCTGAGTATTGTCGCGGTGCTCACGGAAATTTTTTTGATGTACACCGGTTATATTATTAACTGTCTTTTCCTGGTTGATTTTTCGGAAGCCTTTGGACTGGCCATTGGCCCTTGCTTCTATTTGTTGGTCCTTAGTCTCACGAAAGGAAATATTTCCCGGAAGAATTATTTGCACCTGGCCTTTCCTATCGTTTACTTTTTTCTGGAATTGCCCTTTTTGGTTCTTCCAGACGATGCGAAGTACAACGCATGGGTTGGGTCCTATCATCCCGATTGGGAATTTCGCCCCTACCATTATGGCTATGATCCCAGGATGTTTTGGGTGACGGATCATTGCACGGAAATCTCATTGATAAGTCTATTATTCTATACAACCCTTGCCCTGCTCGAGATCTTTAAGGCATTCAAGATTAAAAAAGGAATCGTTTTGGCGACCGACGAACAACGTTCTGAAATTTCTTCGCTGGGCAGTACTTTCAATCGCCTCGGCAACGTTAGGAATTCTTATTGTCAAACTTTTCCACAAGGAGGATACCGGCGATCATTTATTTGCAGCCTACATCACCGTTTCAATTTACCTAACCAGTTTTGGAATCATTCGCGATTCGGGGTTTTTCAAGCGACCCACATTGGTCGATCAGCAAAAATATAAGGGCTCCACCGTTACGTCCAGAAACCCAATCGCAATTGTTGGATAGGCTAAACCGCGTAATGACGGACCAGAAACCGTTTTTAAAAACTGAATTCTCTTTGCCGGACCTGGCGCAGCAGCTTGGGACTTCCGTGCATACGCTTATCTCAGACTATCAATGAGAGACTGGGAAAGTCATTTTTTGAAATGGTTGCGGAATACCGGGTTGGGGAGGCAAAAAAACTTATTAAAGGATCAACCTAATATTAAGGTCGAGGAAATTGCAGAACAGGTTGGATACAATTCCAAATCATCCTTTAATACAGTTTTCAAAAAACTAACTGGATCGACACCATCCGAATTTAGATCCCGAAAAAGTCTAAAAAATCTCCTGGAACGTTCAAAATTTCGGAGAATTTCGTGCTTTCTTATAAGGTCGAACGCCCAAATTATAAATTCAGTCGCCTGGAGTTGCTGCCCCGTGTGATCTTTGATCCGACAAACATCAACACGTAGAACATCAACACTCCAACACTTCTATTATGAAAAACACATTATCCACCCCCCAATCAATAGTTGCAGACGTTAGCACCGGAAGGCGTTACGATTTAGACTGGCTGCGTTTCATTGCGATCGTAATCTTATTATTCTTTCACACCGGAATGTTATTCAACCCCTGGGATTGGCACATTAAGAACAATGAGACCAGCGAAAGCTTCCGATATTGGATGACATGGCTTCACTTTTGGCGTATGCCGCTTTTGCTTTTTATTTCAGGCGCCGGTACTTACATGGCACTGGGAAAACGAACGCCGCGACAATTTGCAGGTGAACGGTTTACGCGCCTTTTTATCCCATTGGTATTCGGAATGTTCGTCGTTGTTCCTCCGCAGATTTACTTCGAACATATCAAACAATACGATGGTTATTGGGATTTCTACAAGACAGTATTTGAATTTCAGCCCTACCCCGGTGGAAGTTTTAGCTGGCACCACCTGTGGTTCATTCTTTATCTGTTTCTTTATTCGCTTATCGCCATTCCATTTCTGACTTTTTTGAGATCACCAAAATCGCTTCTTTTTAAGGAAAGGGTATTTAAGTTTTTGTCTAGTCCCGCTGGAATTCTTTTTATTCCTTCCGTTTTTATTTTGATCACGCAAATCATACTGCGTCCATATTTCGATGAAGAGACCCATGATTTGATCCATGACTGGGCTTACTTCACCTTTTACTTTTGTTTTTTCCTTTTCGGAATGTTGTGCTATTCAAGCAGCAAACTTTGGGAATCGATTGGAAGAAATCGGACCCACCTGTTGGTGAGCACTATCGCCATGCTCATCCCATTTTATGGTTTATTTTTCCACTTTCGTGAATTGATCCACCTGCCGTGGAGTATTGACACTATTGAAACAGCATTTGATGTAACCGCTATTTTTGTGAGCTGGTTTACCGTGATAACCGTGATTGCTTATGGTCAACATTATTTGAATCAGACCTCATCCATGGCTTAGCAAAATAAATGAAGGGTTGTATCCATTTTATATCCTTCACCAAACGGTGATCATTTCTATAGGGTATTATATCTGTCAGTTGCCGTGGAGTATCGGGGCAAAATTTTGGAGCGTAAGTATGTTGACCCTCGTGAGCTGCGTTATTTTTTATCTGGTTTTTATAAGACCTTTTAATGCGACTCGATTTTTGTTTGGGATGAAGAAGAAGGTTAGTTAACCGTTAATCGTTATCCGTTATCCGTTAATCGATGAGGTAGCCGAGTGGGTGGGCTTAGAAAGGTTGTGGCTTTAGCGTTGTCAAATGTAACGATCAAGGGAACATGGTCGCTATACTTTATCCAAAAGTCATATTCGCCAATGTCTGCTGTCCATTCCGTCTCCGGACACAAAACAATAGAAAATATGACGTGGCTTTTCCTGACGTATCCAAGTCGTGCAGTTGTTTGATATTACTCGAGAAAAATGAAAATACATTGAATCATAGTTAGTGCCGTCACACCACGTGGTAACTCCAGCAACTACTTGTTGATTGTCCAAAAGAATACTGTCGGGTATTGTAATATTTCCGTTCCTGTATTCATTAATTTCGATATCAGTCGGCGTCCATCCATTTGTTGAGTCCTTCAAGACGTAAACTGTCCATATCTGATAGGAGAGATCAGGTGCGTTGCCGGTGGCGGTAAGCACTAAGCCTTGCTCAGTATCATAGCAACCCGCCGGCGCTGTAATTATATTGGCAAACCTGCATTTACTATCTACACAGTTTGGACAACACTCTTCTCGACAAGAAAAACACAGAGAGAAGGACTAGAAATGCCGTATATCGGGTTACACCTTTCATGGCCAATTGCCTTCAACACGATTACACTATGAAGTTAAAAAGGAAAAATGAATTGAATTGTTATTCTTGACCTATTATTTTTAGGATAATGCATAATCCAATTGTTGTTCGCTTTGGCATTCTGTCGGCGATTGCCGCTGTATTCGTGAACCGTTATTCGTTATCCGATGGGTAGCCGAGTAGGTCGCCCTTAGGAAGGGTGTGAGCTTAGCTGTTGTGTTTCTTTATTCTAAATACGGTGAAACAGAAGTCTCCAATATTTCAATTAATTCAGGGTCCATGTATTTGTAGTTGTCTTGAATCTCAAGGATGATTATTTCTTTGCTGTCAGTCAATGATCCGAATTTTTCTTTTAGTCGTTCCCTATGTCTTTTCTCCATAACAAAAATTAAGTCAGACCAACCAATAAGTTTCTCGGTTACCTTTATGCTTGCGTCATTCTAGTCCCGGCAGATTTTACACAATGCTTTTGATTATTCTTGAAAATGGTCTCTGCTGTCCGACTTCTCCATTTATTCCTGCTGCAAACGAATAGAATATTCATTGTCAACCTGTATTGTTGTTGTGCATTAAACTTTGACTGACGCGTTGCAGCTTGGGCACACAAACTCTCTTTTAATTATTTCATCAGGCGATAATGTCAACTGTTCGTGACAATTGGTACTAAGGGATTCTCCTCCAATGACAATTGTCTTCGCGAGCAAGTCACCAAGTCTCTGGTGATCGGGTGTGTTCTTAATTGTAATGAATGCTACTATTCCGAAGAAGAAAAAGTCAATCATGTCAACAAGATGTCTTAGAAATGCTTGACCAAGTGAGATCGGATTTCCAGTCTTTGTCACAACCCGAAGTCCTAATATAACCTTACCAAGTGTTTGTCCCCGAAATGATTCTATGATGGGAAAATATATAAACCAGAAAACAATAATCCAAAGTCCCTTTGGATCATTATTAAGTGAATAACCTCCTTCGTCATTTGGAACTCCATATGTCACGACTAACCAAATAAAAAATGCAAAGTATAGTCCATAATCGATAATGGTCGCCAGTGTCCGCCTTAATAACTTAGCTTGTGTCTTTATTGTCATAATCTACAGGGTTCAAAAAATAACCTACCACGTGTGTTCGGTGCAGCTTTATCCGTTATTCGTTGGCTGCCACTAAGTCACAAAGACACAAAGTTTCACAAAGAATGCCAAGAATCACTTTGTGAAACTTTGTGTCTTCGAGGGAAAATTGTGTCTTAACGAGGAATATATTTCATTAATGATAATTTCTTTCCAACTTGTGTTGAAGGGATTATTAAAAAAGATGCTGCCACAGGATGGCCCTTAATTGGGCTGGAACAAATTAAGCTTGAGTAAGAAAATCAAATTCTTAAAAAGTATAAATCATGGCAATCAATGCATTTGTTAGCTTCTTCGACAAGGCAGATGGAGAGTCAATCCAAAAAGGCAAGGAAAAGTGGGTCGAGATCCAGGGCTGGGACTGGGAAGTGGAAGCCGAGACGAGTTGGACCAAGGGCGGCGGCGCGAGCGTCGGCAAGCCCAATCCCGGTAGGATGAACTTCGAGCATCGGTTCGACACATCTTCAACCGTAATCCTCGGATACATCTGCTCCGGCAAGGCATTCCCGAAGGTCGAGCTGCAGATGATGAAGACGACCGGCAAGGGCCCCCGAAACCTACTTCACGATGACGATGGAAGGCGCCTACATCACCAAGGTGTCGAACAGCGGGACGGAAGAGGGCAATGTCATGCAGAGGGTCGAAATGGTCTTCAAGACCGTGAAGATCGAATACAAACTTCAAGACCGTAAGACTGGTAAGATGGGTGCCGTCAAGACCTACAATTGGGATATTCCGGCAGGGACCGCCTCTCCGTCATCCTGAACAAAGACAGATGACGTGTATAGGGTCCGGTGACGTTTTTGGAGCAGCGTCACTGTCCGCGCCTGCCGAGCGTCGCACTGCTAAATTGTCCCAACTGTGACATACAGATTTAACTCAGCCCATGTTACATATGGATGTGACTCGAAAATCTTTATCCATTCTTTCTCAGTTCCAGGTGTCACCTTTATGAATAGGTATTTGTCAGCACCTAAGTCCTTTAGTTGTGATTTTTTTATTGTCTCTAACCAGTCCAATTGTGATTGCAAATCCATCTCGAAAAAGATTGTATTTAATTGAATTCTATTATTCACAATTTTCCCAACTTGGTTACTCCAACCTGATCCATTCAAATAGGATTTCGTAATGAGTTGGTTATTGATAAAAGTCAGACTGTCGTTGGGCAATAACGAATAGCTGAAGAATCCAGACATCCGGTCAATTGCAACTCCTTTTTCGTTCATTAAGTCAAAGACCTTATCGATTGAGACATCAGATTTTATTCCAACTAATAGGTCACCTGGTACAAATTGTGGTTCTTCAGTTTTGTTATCCCCATCGTCACAAGCGGCTAACAAAATTGTCGCCATTAAAATGTGAAATAGAATTTTACGTTTCATATTCATTAGACTCTTAAATGTCCCCCTTGGTTGGAAGGACTGTAACACAACGTTTGGTTAATGCCTTTGGCACAAATTAAATTACAAATAAACGCTGACCCGCCATTGCAAAAAGCTGCTGTTAGCGCTCCCTTTCTTAATAGACTCAAATCCCGTGTGCCCCTAACTGTAAAACATGGTCGCACGTAACGCGTATCTTTATTATGCAGATATAACTGCTGTACACCAATGAATGCAGGCCTATCCTCTAAGGGAAACATGAAAACTTACCATTTTCTGCCGAATAAATATGGTAGGGAGCTATTGCTTGACATTGGCAGGATTGAAAAGATTCCCAACTTCAATTTTGGCGCAGAGCCACACCAACTCAGTTTTTATGACATCCTTTTTATTGACAAAGGGAAAGGCTATTTTATGCTGGATGATAATAAGATCGCTTTAAAACCCGGCACCATCATTTTTACTTCTCCCGGGCATACCCGCGAATGGCATATTAAAAAACCAATTGGCGGCTATGCTGTTTTTTTTGAAAAGGATTTTCTAAATCTTTTTTTTATCGATGAGCTTTTTTTGTACCGCTTCGGCTATTTTCACCAATACCAGAAGCCAACTAGTTTACTCGCTACACCGGCAGAATTTTCTACATATCTTTCCATCAATTCCCAGATCGAAGCAGAAATAAAAGATCTGCAGAGCGACAGCGCTCATTTGCTACGTGCATTGTTATACCAATTGCTTGTTTTGCTAAACAGGTCATATGCAAAACAAAATGGATTGCACAGTGATACTTACATACATCCTGTTTTTTTTCGTTTCCGATCTTTACTGGAAAAGAATTATAGCACTCATCACCGCGTTGTTGATTATTTGCAGCTCACTCACGCATAAGTCCTGCGCAACTAAATAAATTATGCCGTCAGTATATGGGCATTACTGCGCAGGAAATGATCCACCATAAGCAAGTACAGAGGCCAAGCGCTTGTTAAGAATAACAACGGATGCCGTTTCAGAAATTGCTTATCAGCTTAATTTCAGCGACCCATCTAATTTCAATCGGTTTTTCAAATCTATAACGGGCCTTTCTCCCCAACAATATCGCCAGCAGTTTTAAACTGACCTGATTATAAACAAAATGACCATTTTAAAAACGGTCTGTTATTTACATTTGAAAAAATTCAACAACATGCGAAAGATCATTTTTACTTTCCTGCTTTTCGGCGGCATGGTTAAAGCAACTGCACAGAAGGTGCCCTGCAGCCTGCTAACTGGGAAGTCGGAAAACAAACGGCGACCTTTACAAAAAGGGACGGAATGGATGTGATAAAACTGGATCGCGGCATTATATGGACGAAGGATATCGATTTTGCTGACGGAATCATTGAAGCGGATCTGTCCGTTAATCCGGAAAAAAGTCTCGCGGGTATCTGCTTTCGCGGAGATGAGAAAGGAAATGCTGAAACGATTTATTTACGCGTGCCTTTATCCGGCAGGGATGATGCCACTCAGTATGTTCCTTCTTTTAACAATGAAGCCAACTGGCAACTCTATCCGGAGCACCGTGCCAAATATGTTTTTCCTCAAACAGGCTGGGTGCACATGAAAATAGTTGTGAGGGCAAATACAGCGCAATTGTTTATGGACACCGTTGCAAAACCGGTATTAACGATCACCAACCTTCGAACCCATAACCGTAGTGGTAAAATTGGTTTGACTTGCCTGGGCGAAGAGACGTTTGCCAACCTGACTTTGACTCCCATGGCACCATCGGCGCCCGTTGCTGTTGCTGAAAGAAAGGAAGACGGGCTAATTACACAATACCAAATCTCTCAAGCCTACACAATCGATAATCAGACAAAAGAGGTTTCCTATCCTGCGTCGATGAACCTGAATTGGAAAACAGTTCCTACGGATGAAGATGGGCTGTTGGACATTGGCAAATATTATGTGAAACAAAATATTGAAACATATCAATCGCGAAGTAATGATATCGTTTGGTTAAAAAATGAACTCGTAGCAGACGAGCCCGTTACAAGAAGGATGAATTTTGATTTCTCTAGCCGTGTCTGGGTTTTTCTGAATGGGCAGATCTTATACCATGGTGATCATTCATTCTTTTTAAAAGGACCTTTTTACCAGGGTACCATAGATAAGAAATTCATTTCCGACGCCATATACCTTCCATTGAAAAAAGGAAAGAACGAGTTGTTAATAGGAATAAGTTCTGTTGCCGATGGCTGGGGAATTATCAGTAAGATCCAATAAACCAATAGCGGTTTATTGTTGTGTTTTATTTTTTTTTTGCGGATTTTTTTACCATTGCTGAATAACAATACCCAATTGTTTATCCATTAATGCAAATTCTTTTGCTCCCCATGGACGAAGTGTTATTTTATTAAGATTGGGGTGCAGAAACTCGGGATGCGATGAACTTATTTTTTCGTATACTTCATCAATATCATCCGTTACAAGCCTGAATTCTGGATTATGTTCTTTTGCTAAAGCTGTATTTTCAAAAAGATTTATGCGTAACCCATTCCTTTCAATAACACAAAATGGATTGTCTGATTTCAATTCATCGTGTTCAAGTTTAAACTCAAGACAATCAATAAATAGCTTTAACGCATCTTTAATGTCTACATAAAATACATTCGGAACTAACGTGGTAAAGTTCATAATGGTATAATGGCTTTTTTTAATGTCTCCAATAAAATTTAATATTTTCATTCCTTGATATTCTTAACGTTAATAATTTCTATTTGAAAATAGCTAGGATTTATTTCTTGAATTATAGATAACCAATTTCTTTGCATATGGTCAGGCACAGGCTCGTCGACGGTGACTAATAGAATGGAGTTTATAAAAACTGTTGCTTTTAAATCTTCATCGAATTTCTTATGCCTGAAATTAATTTCATAAGAGAACTTATTAGGTGGAACAAGAGTGTCTGTGTTTTTCATCTCAATTTTTGGTACTGGTTCCTTGCCTTCCGGCTGACCGTTATTTTATTGCCATATGCAGCTTTATTCAACGGCGTAGTTGGGTTTAATAGCACGAATGTTCATCAAACCACTAATGTTGTTTATCAATCTATTTTTCAATTTTTTGTTTGTCTGTTTTATAAACATTAGGGTCAAAAAGTTCCATATACAATTCTGGTTTTGGCAATTTAGTAAAACCATACTTTTCATAAAGCCAATCTGCTGTTGAAGTCAGCAAAATCCAGCGTCTTAATCCTTGTAAGTGAGGGTGTCCCATTACGACTGCCATTAGTTTTTTTGAAAGTCCTTGTCCACCATAATTGTCTAAAACATAAATATCACCTGAAAAATATCCAATAGTTTAAAAGTCAGAAATCACTCTTGCAAACCCGATTTGTTTGTCCTTATGAAATAATCCAAAGTTTAGTGAATTGTCGATAGAGATTTTTACTGATCGAGAGGAATATTGTCACTCCAACCTGAATGCTTTGATAAAAAGTCGTGAATAGCAACAATGTCCAATTTAGTTTTGTCGGTTGTAATAAAGAAATCTCCAAAAGAGTGTTCAGTTATTTTCATTTTTGGTTTTCTACTTTTCTGCTTTTTATTATTGAAGTTGTCATTTACCGAACCCAGGAATGTTACATACATGTTGTTGGCGGCTGTCTGATTTATGTTCCGATTGCAAACTTGACTCATTATTCAATTTGTTTCACCGTTAAGTCTAGCAAATTGTCAGTTTGATTGTCTGCTTACCCTCAGTCCAAATTTTATTCCCAAGGTCCTTAAGTTTGTCTTCATCCTCACTAAAAACCTTTCCGAAAATATTCGCACAATCAAATAATTTAGCTTGTCCAGGAGACAACCAAACACTTTGAGATTTTGTTACGCGGGTGAATTGAAGCAATTCCTATTTCTCCAGACTCGATGTTAACAGTAGCATTCTCCAATGCAATTTTCAATTCGGGGCCTTCGGGACTCCATATTTCTTCTCCCGATGTTCTCGCGGGGAATAGTGTAATATCAATTGGCAACAACTTAATAAAAGTTTTACACGTCACGGGTGCATCGTCAGTATAAAGTTTGAACCTAATTTCAGTTCCGTTTAGAGTTCTTAACGAAAGAATTGTCATTTTTAGTTTTCTTGCTTCTACTTTCGTTGGCGCATCTTCCCCGGCTTAAACTACAAATTTACAGTCAACCCCGCCATTGATTAAGCACTTTTGTTAGCGGCTGTATAGCCTTCACCTTTCACCCCACGGCTCAACTCATTTCTTTCGTTTCGAAGGATCCAGTTAACTACATCTCCAAGTGTTTGGCCAATATAGGAAGCATTGGGTCTGGCATTTTGATATTCAGATTCACTCGCGCCCCAACCTGTTCTTACAAGACAACCATGTCCCCCTATGTTTTTTCCGGAATTACATCCAGGGTAGTATCACCAATGATGTAAGACTTTGACAAATCAATTGAATAATCTTTTGCCGCTTGTTCATACAAAAACGAATTGGGCTTTTTACAAACACATTGTTCTGCAAATCTATACTGGCAGATAAATGGCCCTTGTATCTTTACCTTCATAGTCCTAAAGGAGCCTGAAAACCAATCACGAAATTCTTGTTCGGTAAATCGTCCTTCAGAAATTCCTGACTGAATTGTAACTACCGGAGAGATTAGTTTTGCTTCAATAAGTTTTGCGATAGCCATATCAACGCCCGGAATCATTTTCATTTCAGAAAGTGACTCTTGTTTAAGCGGCAAACAAGGGTCCCATTTAAATCGAGAAAAACTACAGTGTTGGATTTCAATAGTTTTATTTATTTGCCTGATCAGGAAAACTAAGTCATTTGTCACGTAGAGAATCTTTGCTTATAAAGGGTGCCATCCGCCATAAAGATAAATTGACTTTTGTCCGGCCACATTGCCGCCAACAAGTTTCTAAGAATTCATCCTTCTATCTCCCTCTATATAACGTAAATTTTCGCATGGTAAAAATTATTCGGGGGAGACCTGTGTTGTCATTTGTAAATGGTTAAGATCGGTTATTTTGGACCGTGAGAAAAATTCTTCGCGGTGCTGGCCGCCGCTGCATACGGATAACGATTAACGGATAACGGATAATGACTACAGTAAATATTTGATAACCGTTAGCCGCCGCTCTTCATTTTAAGTTTTCTTAGTTCGTCCGCTTCTGATCTTTTGTATTCAGTGGTTGGTGTACAACGACTAGTCCAGAAGGTATTTTCTTTTTCCAAATTCTTATGTATGTCATCGCGTGGTAAGAACATAAAGCCTATGTCGGATTTCTTTGATGCATAAACAATGTAGATCTTACCCTTCTCAAATTTGTATCCACAAGAAGCTGCCTTTGGTTCAGTGTAAATTGTCACCGTATCACGAAGGACAGTTCCCTTATATTTTTCTAATATTTCAAATTTAATTTCAAAAAACATAGTACGATTCAAAAAATTGAAGTTTCTCATTGTCGCCTTTTAATCCCTCTTTTACACCACTTACTTTGTCTTGCTTTAATGTCTCTTGAAGGGCGACCAACCCCTTGCTTATTACCTTTCCATGAACTATTAATTCGGTATCCACAAAACTCCTCTTCGACCGACCATGGCCCACCGCACTGACATGCATAGACATGTCCAGCAACTGCAACGATCATGGTAACTAATATAATTCTGAATTTCATAAGTCTTTATACCACCATTTTGCCAAGCCAGCGTGCACCCAATGTGCATGTATAAGAGGTTAGGCCGAACAAAAATAAAAAATGTCCCTCCTTATCAGCGCCATGTTTTATACGTTTTGCTGGCTACTGCCCTTTCGTCCCGGTATTGATAAATCACCTTTCGGTGTATCAATGTACTTTAATGTGAAATCAATTTGATCGATGGTCCCATTATTGTTTTCAGTGTCTCTCATTTGCACCAAATCATCCTTCATTTCCGTCAATCGAAGCTCGAATATCTTATTTATTGTTCTTTCTTGACCTTTTTGCTTTGTGTTTGAGTAATTGACCTGAAATCTTTCTTTTAGTTCCTTCTGATGGTAAAATTCGCCAATAACTGTCACAATTTTGCCTACATAACTTGAGTCCTTATCATTCAGTTCTGTCGCCAATCTAATTCCGCATGACGTATATACACTGCTGTGGCCAGTTTGCGTGTATTTCATTCAACCGGAATATTGAACTGTCCCATAAATTCCTTTAATTCTTTGTCGTCAGTTTGACTGTCAGAATATTTGATTTTGCTTTTGTCTTTAAGAATAATTTTTGATGACGTAAATGGTCCTGGTTCATATTCAAACTTTTCAATATTATCCAGGTCGATAATTCGTTTCCGAAATATATTTTCATTGATTACAAGTTTATTGTCAATCACTTCAAAATAGTTTCTTCTCACAATCCCGTAAACCAATGAGATTAATCCAACAATTGTCAGTATTCTTAGCGTCCATTGTCCAAATTCTGTCGAATTTATAAACGACCAATAAAATGTCATGGCAATGCCAAACACATGAAATAAGTAGGTTTGAATTGGTCTTTTAAGTCCTCGTTTCATTCGTTCTCCAGGTATGAATTGTTTTCAGTATCAAAATGCTGATTAATTTTGATTCGACAATATTCAAGAACCAACATTTTATCAAATTTGTAATCACCAATGTCAACAGTTTTTACATCAATGTCGGCCTTAGTTTCAACTGTGATTAGTAGATACACTTCCAAAATGTCGAGTAGCTGTGAATCCCCTCGTCGTATTTCCACTTCAGATATTGTGGTCCACGGAATTCTTTCCCTCTCCTCCAAAAGATTTATCGCTGAATCAGAAAATTCTATCTTAATTTCTTTGGATGTAAATCTTTGGAACATTTGATAAGCGAAGTAAATAAACATAGAACCAAAAATTCCAAGGCATAGTGGGCCCATTATCGTGTGCCGTTCTTTTAGACTGAAAGCTACCACAGCTGCGGGTAGGCCGAGATAGAGTAGATCAGCTAATTTCAATCCACCATTTCGAACTTCAATTTTATCTGGAATCGTCATATTTATAATGTGCTAATTCAAATTGTGGCTTACCGCGCGGCTATAAAAGGTGTGCGTTTAAATACTTACATCTTGTTCCACGTTGCAAATGAAATTTAATGAAACACTTTAAGACAATACGATACAGCATTTGTTTTATAGCTATTGTTAGCGGCTGGCTTCTACGCTACATCTTTAACAAATCGACCTCCCTCCAAACGGTCCTTTTATTCCTTTGTTCAATATCAATGTTTATCATCTGTAAAATATAGTTGCCAAACATGTCAGATATGTATTTGTCAAGATGTCTCTTGCGCATTTCTTTTCTAATTTCCTTATAAGTCCGACCGTCTTTTATAAACGGCATGAATTCCTTTATCAATCTCACATCGTCCTTGGTCTTTAGTGTTAAGTCCATGTTATAGACTGACCTAATTGGTGGAATTTGATAGTTGTCCAAGTCTGTCAGCCAATTTGGATATTTCTTCAGGGTATCATTCAAAATCTTCAGTTTTTCTTTAGCCAAAGGTTTGATAAAAAAATCGCTGCATGAATCGTATCCAACCGATTTTTTAAAGTTGCTATTCAGAAGTCGTTTTGAAATAACAAATTTGTCGAGGTACTTGTCCCAATTTTTTTATTTTCCTCATCAACAATATCAAGCTCGTCATAGTAACGAGTAACAACCTTCTCAACTCTATAAAATCCTTTTGAATAGGAAGTTACCCAGTCCCCGATTTTGATTTTTCTCATTGCTCTTTTTTAGAAGCTTGCCGCTCACGTTTGTCATAAACAGTGGCGGGAAAGTTTTCCCCCTTAAATATGTTACTTTTTACTCTTTTGAAGGTGAGCAATCAATTCGACTTCTATTTGTGCATCCGGCCTAGCAGAATAGAGTCTGGTAATTTGAACCCACGTTGCAGCAGGAAAATCTCCCTTGTAAAAGGCTTTTCTTACCGAATTATTATTCTTCACCGCTTCAATGTCGGTCGAAAACAAGGTCTCTTTAACTACGTTTTGATAAGTTGCTCCGAATGCAGCTAAAATAC
>CAVTZI010000048.1:0-14206 GCA_963739105.1 uncultured Bacteroidota bacterium
CTATATAACATGCTCATCAACTAGGTGTTTGAAACGGCATACAAGCTCTGCGAACTCGGGTATTTATCTCTGCCTTTAACCTCTGCGGTTAAATAACACCGAATCTATTGCAAAATCCTCCTATGATAATTAATCTGTCCCAGGTGATAATTTAAATGGGCGGTCAGGTGAATGAGGAAGTAGGCGGTAGTCATCGGGTAATCGTAAACCTTTTCGGGATATTCCGCTTCTAAAACTGAGGGTTTAAGATTTTCCAAAGTGTCCCGAACCGTTTGTCTTGTTTTTTGAACTTCAGCAATCAGGTCGGCTTTTGAGATTCCTTTCGCAGCGAATTCATTATCGCGATTGCGTACATAAGAAGTATGACCCAGCTTCGCGCCAATGTAATGCTGAAGGTTCCCACAAAGGTGAAGACATAAATTACCAGCGGTATTTTTTATCTCACCGCCTAATTTCCAAATGGCTTCTTCGGTTTGATATAAATTTATCTCTTCTTCTAACCGCTGTAAATCGCGATCAAATAATTTCAATAAAGTCTCGATGATGATCATCATGTCTAATCGCATTTACACAGAAAGTAAGTATTCTTCAAGGCCTTTGATTTTTTTGTCCAGTTGTTGGGTTACAGCCGCAAAATCATCTTTGGATTTCAAAGGTGATTGAACTGCCATATAGAATTTAATTTTTGGTTCGGTACCGGAGGGACGGACCGAAACTTTGCTTCCGTCTTCAAGGTAAAATTGCAGCACATCGGAAGCAGGAAAATTTAAAGAACGTGTTTCTCCCGTTAGTAAATTTTTTTCTTGAAGCGCTTTGTAATCCAGGAGGCGGCTCACTTTATGTCCAATGATTTCTGCAGGCGGATTGCTGCGGAATTTTTCCATCATGGATTTAATCTCCTGCTCGCCCTGCTGACCTTTCTTAGTGATGTTCAGCAGTGTTTCCTTATAATATCCAAACTCAACATACATGTCGATCAGCCAATCGTACATCGATTTGCCTTCATCCGTAGCGTTGGCAGCCATGGCGGCGAAAAATGCACAGGCCGAAACAGCATCTTTATCACGAACGAAATCACCCACCATATAGCCATAACTTTCCTCGCCGGCAGCAACGAAACGTTTGGTGCCCTCCAGTTTACCCATCAGTTCAGCAATATATTTAAATCCGGTCAACGTATTGTAGCACTCTACGCCTAATTTGGCTGCCATCGTATCGACCAATTCTGATGTTACAATGGTCTTGGCAATATAGGCGTCTCGTTTATCTTTCAGATTTTTAAGAATGAAGTACATCATTAAACAGAATGCCTGGTTTCCATTTAACAAAATAAAATCTCCATCGGATTTTCTTACCCCTATGCCTACACGGTCGGTATCCGGATCAGTTGCCATAACCATAGTGGCACCCACTTGTTTGCCTTTCTGTATTACCAATTCCATCGCTGATTTTTCTTCAGGGTTTGGAGATTGTACTGTCGGGAAATTTCCATCCGGCTTGCGTTGTTCTTCCACCACCTGAATATTCGAAAACCCGATCTGCTTTAAACATTCCGGAACCATGGTAATACCAGCGCCATGAATGCTCGTATAGACCAAGGGTATGTTATGATGTTTTGCAATGACGTCTTTATTCGGAATTAATTTTTTTACTTCTTCATAGTAAGCCTTTTCAACTTCAGGCCCGATGGTGTGAATGTTTGACTTAACAGGATTAAACTTCACCTGTTCAAATGAAGTAATTTTCTTGACTTCGTTGATGACGTTTTTATCATGTGGCGGAACTACTTGCGCGCCATCATTCCAATATGCTTTGTATCCATTATATTCTTTGGGATTATGGGAAGCTGTAATGACAATTCCAGAATCACATTTTAAATATCGGATAGCAAAAGATAAAAGCGGCGTGGGACGCAGTTCGGAAAACATATGAACTTCAATTCCATTCGCAGAAAAAATATTGGCCGTCACTTGTGCGAAAAATGCACTGTTATTCCGGCTGTCGTAGGCAATGGCTGCCTTGATTTTTTTTCCAGGAAAAGTCTTATTCAAATAGTTGGCGAGGCCTTGTGTGGCAATGCCGACCATGTACTGGTTCATGCAGTTGGATCCGGCACCCATGACACCCCTTAGTCCTCCTGTTCCAAATTCAAGGTCTTTATAAAAATTGTCAATAAGTTCTTTGGAGTCTTTTTTGGCTAAAAGTGATTTTACTTCCGCTTTTGTAGCATCATCGATAACGGGACTGTTGATCCAGGCTTCTGCTTTTGACTGAACGAGTTGTAAAAGATTATCCATCGGTATATTTAATAGTTGCCAAAAATAAAGAAGGCAAAATCATATTTAACTTTTGTGCAATAATTTTTTAGAATTATTCTTTCGCTTAGCGATCATTTAAGTCTTTTGTAATTCACCTATTTCTTTAATCTTTACGAAAAATATCAATATGGATGTTAAAGCCCTGAATAAAGCACTTTTGGAAATCGTAAAGCAGCGTGAAGACCTGAGCAAAGTAAATTATAACGATCCTTCTTACGACAATCTGGAAGAGCAATTGCACGACCTTGAGGACGATTTTCAGGATGAATATGGAGAATACCTCGAAAATGCGCTGCAGCAAGTGCATGACGAATATTGTCCGGATAATGACGTGTTGATGCCGATAGGGTATTTGGGTCAGGGAATACCGGTTGAAGTGGATAAATTGCCCGGCAAGGATACCAGACTGATACTGGCACCAAATCCAACCCGTATTATTCTCAGTGTTAATAAGGATAAACAGCAGGTTGTCTGGAGTTCAGAGAAAGCTTGATAGTAACGGCTACTGCTTATCGGAAGCCTAATTTTTTTCTCACGCGATTGAGCACCTCCAAGGCGATGACCCGGGCTTTATCTTCACCGATTTCCAATTTTTTATCGATCTCTTCCGGGTTACTCATGTAATAGGTAAAAGCTTCGCGTTCCTGACGGAACCTTTGAACGATGAGTTCGAATAGCTCTTGCTTCGCGTGGCCATAGCCATAATTTCCCCCCAGGTATTTTTTGCGGAGGGTTTCCTTTTGTTCGGGGGTACTTAATAAACTATAGATGGCGAATACAGTATCACCTTCAGGGTTCTTTGGCGCCTCCATAGGTGTGCTGTCTGTCTTGATGGATTTCAGTTGCTTTAACAGTTCTTTGTCCGGCAGAAAAATGTCGATGATATTCCCATACGACTTGCTCATTTTTTGTCCGTCGGTTCCAGGTATGGTCATCACTTGCTCCTCGATTTTTGCTTCCGGAACAACAAAGGTATCGCCGTAAGCAGTGTTGAAGGAGGTGGCAATATCACGCGCCATTTCCACGTGTTGACGCTGGTCTTTTCCTACAGGAACAAATTCTGCGTCATATAAAATTATATCCGCTGTCATTAAGACAGGATAGGTAAACAATCCTGCATTCACGTCCGAGAGCCGCGATGATTTGTCTTTAAACGAATGCGCATTCGCCAGCATCGGAAACGGTGTGAAGCAGTTTAAGTACCACGTCAGCTCGCACACTTCAGGAATTCTTGATTGGCGGTATAAGAAATTTCTTTCAATATCAAAACCAAATGCCAACCACGCTGCGGCGACAGCGCGAACATTGGCGGTTCGCACTTCAGCATCTTTAATAGTGGTCAATGAATGAAGGTCTGCAATAAAAAAGAAGGACTCATTTCCGGGTCTTTGAGAAAGCTCAATAGCAGGCATAATAGCGCCTAGTAAATTTCCGAGATGTGGTCTGCCACTGCTTTGTATTCCTGTAAGAATTCTTGCCATAGTGCAAAGAAAATAAAATAAAGTAGAACAGAATTAGTTTTAAATTTGCAGGATTTAAAAATTAGAAGGATGCGGTTGAAATTGTTAGTCTTTTGTTTCGTGGTCAGTACTTGTGCTTTTGGTCAGGTATCCAAGCCCTTGCAGTTTGGAGAAGAGATCTTTGATTTCGGGTCGATAAAGGAGCATGGCGGGTCCAGCTATCCATGAATTTACGTTTATTAACAATAGCAGCAGGGCAATAAAAATTCTTAAGGTGCAGGCCTCCTGCGGGTGTACAACACCCGATTGGTCAA
This sequence comes from uncultured Bacteroidota bacterium, assembly GCA_963739105.1. Lineage (GTDB taxonomy): Bacteria > Bacteroidota > Bacteroidia > Cytophagales > Cyclobacteriaceae > Chryseolinea. The sequence goes on from CAVTZI010000048.1 coordinate 4,093, forward strand.
AGGATCCCATTGCACCTGGAAAATCGGGTTTTATTCAGGCGAGTTTTAATCCTGTGGGAAGGCCGGGTTATTTTAATAAATCACTGACTGTCACGACAGATTTTGATTCTAATCCGATTATCCTCCAAATCAAAGGGCAGGTGGCGGTTGAAGGGGAGACCGAAGGGTTCAATTTCAGGCAGCAAATGGGAACTGGAAATTGAAGTCGGGGTCATTCAATATGGGTAAGGTTTTTACCAAAGACGAATATACTGTGCGTGATTTTCAGGTTTTAAATGGAGGAGAGAAGCCCATCACGTTTTCAGGAAAATACGTCGGCCCGGCATACATAAAAATCGACGTTCAGCCCAAAACAATAGCACCAGGCGAAAAAGGAAATATCAAAGTTAGCTACAATGGAAAAATGAAGGGCAAGTATGGATTTCAGTCCGATAACGTTGAGATCTTTACCGACGATGAATTGATTCCGAACAAGTCATTTGCAGTATACGCTACGTTGGAAGATGAGTTTCCTCAGCTTACTGCTGAAGAGCTTGCAAAAGCGCCCCAGTTGAGAGTGCAATATTCAACCATCGACTTTGGAAAACTGAAACCCAACACCGCCAGTGTTCGTGAGATTCAATTTTACAACACAGGTAAAAAAGAACTTGATATTAAGTCACTGCAAGGTAATTGTACTTGCGTTACGGCTTCAGCTGAAAAGACTTCGATCAAGCCTGGTGAAAGCAGTTTGATAAAAATTTCTCTTGATCCCCAGGATCGCAAAGGAGCGCTCCAAAAATCACTGACAATCTATTCTAACGATCCGCAAAACCCTGTGCAACGAATAACTTTTTCGGGGTACGTGGAGTAAGCTTAAAGCAGAAAGCTTAAAGCTTAAAGCTTGTACGGTAGAACTTTTGGATAGTTCCGTAAGCTATCGGATTCAGCTGACAGCTGTTGCCGTCGTAAAATTTTTGATCGCTAATTTCTGAGAAAGAAGCTGTACGCTGATTGCTGTAAGCTGACAGCCAAATTACGCACAGTTAACCTACGGAAAAGCTTTAAGCTTTCTGCTTTCAGCTTTCAGCTAAAAGCAGGTATTCCCGTAATCTCATTCCCCAAAATCAACAGGTGAATATCATTCGTGCCTTCGTAGGTGATTACGGATTCAAGATTCATCATGTGACGCATGATTGGATATTCTCCTGTGATGCCCATAGCGCCATGCATATGCCTGGCTTCCCGGGCTATCTCTAGGGCTACATGCACATTGTTTCGTTTGGCCATCGAAATTTGTGCTGTCGTTGCTTTTCCTTCATTCATCAATTTCCCCAATCGCCAGTTGATGAGTTGTGCTTTGGTAATTTCTGTCAGCATTTCAGCTAACTTTTTTTGAACGAGCTGAAACGAGGCGATAGGTTTTCCAAACTGAATTCTTTCCGCAGCATATTTTCGTGCAGATTCATAACAATCCATCGCAGCGCCAATGGCACCCCAGGCAATTCCATATCGTGCGGAATCCAGGCACATCAGCGGTGCACCCAGACCACTTTTGCCGGGTAATAAATTTTCTTTTGGAACTTTCACATTATCAAATACCAATTCACCCGTAGCACTCGCGCGAAGCGACCATTTGTCATGCGTCTCAGGAGTAGTGAAGCCCGCCATTCCTTTTTCCACGATAAGTCCGTGAATTCTACCTTGTTCACTTTTTGCCCACACGACTGCAACATCAGCGAACGGCGCGTTGGAGATCCACATCTTCGCGCCATTAAGAATATAATGATCGCCTGCGTCTTTAAAATTGGTTACCATACCGGCAGGGTTAGAGCCATGATCCGGTTCTGTAAGTCCGAAACACCCCAGCCATTCACCCGAGCCTAACTTCGGCAGGTATTTCTTCCGTTGTTCTTCAGAGCCAAATTTGTAAATCGGGTACATTACCAAAGATCCTTGCACCGAGGCTGTTGACCGCATACCAGAATCGCCACGTTCAATTTCTTGCATCAAAATCCCATATGAAATATAATCGAGTCCACCACCGCCGTATTCTGTGGGAATAGTTGGACCAAACGCACCAATGTCTCCAAACTTTTTAACGATCTCGTTTGGAAAATGGGCAGTTTGAGCCCAGTCTTCGATGTAGGGCGAAATTTCCCGTTTCACAAAATCGCGAATGGAGCTTCGTATCAGTTTTTGTTCCTCGGTGAGCAAATCATCGATTGCATAAAAGTCGGGGTGCTCAAATAAATCTTGTTTTAACGATTTTTTTGATTTTGTGGATGAGGATGAAGTATTGGCTGACATAATGATTTGGAATATTCGTAACTATGGCATCAAATTTACACAACTAAAATACTGTTCTGCCTTTTAAGTTGATATGTTAAAAAATTTCACGCAAAGTGCCCAAGGGATGATTCCACGGAGATTACAGCGATTCTGGTCCTTTGGTATTCATGCACCTGCTAGCAGGCTTTGTGTGAACCAATTCAAAAGCAATTGATAAATTTCAATCAAAGATGGGCGAAAATGTTGATGCGAACCTGCTGGAACAATTAAAAAAACTGCAGGCAAAATATAATGTGATGGGTCAGGATCTGTCTTCCTACCTGGATGGCTTGTTATATTCAGATTATCTGACCTATTGGGATTACATTCACCTGGATACATTGCTAAGCCTTCAATCGCCGGAAACGAGTTTTCCTGATGAAAAGGTATTCATCCTCTATCATCAGATAACGGAATTATATTTTCGAATGATGATGTTAGAGTTAGAACAGATCTCCACCAGACCTAATATCGACGCCACATTTTTTATTGAAAGGATCAATCGCATCATTCGCTATTTTCAAAACCTGGTAAATTCCTTTGAAATCATGGTTGTCGGAATGGAGAAGGAGCAATTCCTGAAATTCCGGATGGCACTGCTTCCGGCAAGTGGCTTTCAGTCTGCTCAATACAGGCTTATCGAAATTGCATCCACCGACATGATTAACCTGGTGAATATCCATGACCGCGAAGGCTTGCAGCATGCTGAACTTGATCGGCTGCTTGATAAATTGTATTGGCGAAGTGGTGCGACAGAACTGGCTTCCGGGAAAAAAACACTTACACTTCAGCAGTTTGAAGCCAAGTACAACGCGACTTTCCATGACGCCGGAGTCAAATACAAAGACAAAAACCTGCTGCAGATTTTTCAACAACATTTTAGCAATTCAGCCAGCAACGAGACGAGATCGTTGAACGGCTTGCGGCTTTACGATACGCTGGCCAATATTGAATGGCGCTTTGCACACTTGAAATCCGCGGGGCATTACCTGCAGAAGAATCAAAAGGAAATCAAGGCGACCGGGGGCACAAACTGGCAAAAATACCTGCCTTCCCGCATTCAAAAGGTGATATTCTTCCCTGAATTATGGAGCGAACAGGAGATCGCCGAATGGGGGAAGGGCGTGTTGGCCGCTGTTCATTGAGTGCTGAGATGTAATCGGTAATCGGGTAATCAGTAATCGGTAAGCTCTTCATTGGTAGTGCTTGCATCGATTGCAATTGGCACATTCGTCGATCACTCGCTAAATTAGTCGCCAAATACCGCTTACTTCGCTCCACTTCTTACCGCTTACCGATTACTGACTTACCCCTTAAGACTTACCAAAATTCCGCTACCTTTACCACCTAGGCTAAGACACTGGTAGTGAGAAGTTTTTTACTCATTTTTTTATTTTTTAGTGCTGCCGCCTCGCAGATTTTTGCACAAGGCTTAATGCGCCAGACCTACCACGACCCTGAGAAGAAAAACATCAAGGAGGTCTATCAGGTAAAGGATACCATTAAAAATATCCTCCACGGTCGCTATATATCCTATTATCTCAACGGAAACATCGAATCACAGGGTCAGTTTACTGACAACGAGACCTCGGGTATTTGGGAATTCTTTTACGAGACAGGCAAACTTAAAATGAGAGGTATTCTTTTTAAGAGTGCAAACTATGGGTTGTGGGAATACTTTTTTGAAAGCGGCCAAAAAAGCATGGAGGGTATCATTTATGGCCGAAACCGGGAGGGAGAATGGAAGACTTTCTATGAGAATGGTCAGGTAAAAGAAATAGGAGAATATAAAAGCAACAAACGGGTCGGCCACTGGAAAGCATATTTTGAAGATGGTGTCTTGAAAGGTGAGATTGACTATGCGGATGACTTTGGAAGATATACGGAATACTTCCACTCGGGCAAGGTATTGGGAGAGGGGCCTAAATCGGGAGTACGTAATGTGGGATACTGGCGATATTTTGCCGAGGATGGCACGCTAAAGGATGAAGGTGAGTTTGCGGACGGGAAGAAAAATGGTGCGTGGACGAATTACTATTCCTCAGGCAAAATAGCTTCGCGGGGAAGTTACATCAACGATGAGCCTACTGGCCAATGGGAATATTATTTTGAAGATGGAAAGCTTAGTTCCTCCGGCGAATTTAGAGACGGAAAGCGGAATGGCCATTGGAAGACTTTAACTGCCGGCGGTTCGCTTCAGAGTGAAATCACGTACGACAAGGGTTCAGGCGAATATCGCGAATATTATGCCGGGGGAAAACTTAAACGGAAAGGGAACATCGTCGACGAAAAACGCCAGGGAAAATGGGAGTATTATTATGAGGATGGAAAACTTGAAGGTACTTGTCAATTTGAAAAAGGCAAAGGCACGTACTTCGGATATTTTCCCAATGGAAATCTTCAGACTAAAGGAACGTTGGAGGATGATTTAAAAACGGGTACATGGGAGATATACGAAAATGATGGGAAATTATCAGGCTATTATAAACCCTTCTATGACGACAAGAAATTAAGCCAGGAAATCACCGATCTTGCGGGCAAGAGCAGTATCGACAAGAAGATTACCAAGGGAAAGCACTTCGGTTATTTTGATGCGCGTGTGAATGAATTCCAGGGGGTTATTTTCGGCACAAATCCCGTGTGGCTCGCTGCTGGCCAACTACCCATTGGCATTGAATTTTACCTGGAAGAAAGGATCGGTCATGAGTTTGAATTTATTGGAATACGCGATCCTTTTTTCACCGCGGACGCAAACGTTGCGCCAGGCAAAAATTACGAAAGGGGTTACAGCATCGCCATCAAACAGAAATTTTACAATCCGCTGAAAACGGGAATGTGGTATTTCGGTCATGAGGTGAGATTCACCAATGTGGGCCACTTCGAAAATGAAAAGCAGATGGGTGGCCAATATCCAGATGATATATATACGTTCAATGCTATCGAACAACGGATTGAGTGGGGCCTTTTGTTAGGTTACCGGATCATGCGACGAAACAATTCAACGGGATTCACAATTGATGTATTCGCTTCAGGAGATATCGGATATCGAGGATTTGATGTCGACCCCAACTTTGCTTCCCATTTTGAAGACGTTAACCAGGACAAATTTTCAAAGACATTTCACTTCGGTCTGAACTTAGGAAATGTTTTTTCCTTCAGGTAATTTTAGTTTCGAAGTTTCGAGTTTGAAGTTTCGAGTTGTGCGACTTGAAAGTGTTGCGCGTTTGGAACTTCGGAACTATAAACTATCAAACTCGAAACTCGAAACTAAGAATGAAAATCAGTAGAACTCGTCTTAAAGCCAGAAGAGGCTTTCGATGAAGGAAAATTTAATGCACTCCTTTATAGCAAACTTGGATTCAAGCAAGATGGAAGTGTCTTCGTGCGTCCCGTTAAACGATCTATCGATGCCCGATCAAAAAACGTTGTTGTTCGTATTCAATGTGAAATTGCGAGACCCGAAGAGGTCACTCAGAATTATCCTACAAAAAAATATTCAAAGACGTAAGCAATAGCAAACCCGTTGTGGTCGTCGGCAGTGGTCCCGCGGGGCTTTTCGCGGCCTTGCGACTGATTGAACTGGGATTTAAGCCGATCGTATTAGAGCGAGGCAACGATGTGCAGACTCGAAGAAGGGACCTTGCCGCAATAAATAAAGATCACCTTGTTAACCCCGAGTCAAATTATTGTTTTGGTGAAGGAGGCGCTGGCACCTATTCGGATGGCAAACTGTATACGCGCTCAAAAAAAAGGGGCGATGTTAGGCGCATCCTTGAAATTCTTGTTGCACATGGAGCAATGGATGAGATTTTGTTCGATGCTCATCCCCATATCGGAACAAACAAATTACCACGGGTGGTCGCGACACTCCGGCAAAGTATTTTGGATGCAGGCGGTGAAATTCATTTTAATACCAGGGTAAGTGACCTGATTTTACAAAGTGATGTTATCAAAGGAGTTGTAACGCAGGATGGTAGATAAAATTGCAGGTGAGGCCGTCATTCTTGCAACGGGTCATTCTGCCCGCGACATATTTCACCTATTACATCGTAAACACATTTTGCTTGAGGCAAAGCCGTTTGCGCTGGGCGTTCGGGTTGAACATCATCAAAATTTAATCGATCAGGTGCAGTATCATTGTTTTCCCGATAGGGGAGAATACTTGCCGGCGTCATCCTATGCACTTGTGCACCAGGCTACTGTAAACGGGCAGGAGCGAGGTGTATTTTCTTTTTGTATGTGCCCGGGAGGATTTATCGTGCCCGCTGCAACGGCGCCTGGTGAAATCGTTGTCAACGGGATGAGCCCTTCACGCAGAGATTCAAAATTCGCAAACTCGGGAATTGTTGTGTCGGTGGATCACAATGACTTTAAGGATTTTAAGGAACACGGGCCACTGGCAGGATTGTATTTTCAGGCTGCCATTGAACAGAGAGCTTGCCAGGTCGCCGGCGGAACACAAGCTGCGCCAGCCCAGCGTTTGGTTGATTTTGTCGAAAACAGGATATCCTCTACGTTGCTTGAAACCTCGTACCAGCCTGGCTTGAGTTCCGTTGACCTGAAAGAAGTTTTACCTCGAAACATCATTATTGCACTTCAGCAAGGCTTTAAAAATTTCGGAACAAAAATGAAAGGTTATCTGACCAACGATGCACAGGTCGTGGGTGTTGAAAGCCGGACGTCATCTCCGGTAAAAATACCACGAGATGCAGTGACATTGGAGCATCCTCAGATTAGCAGGTTATTTCCCTGTGGCGAAGGAGCTGGTTATGCAGGAGGAATTGTGTCCGCTGCAATGGACGGAGAACGATGTGCCGAGGCCGTTGCGATAAAAGTGAAGCCTGGCTGAACCTATTTGCTGATCCAGGATTGTCTTAGCGCTAGTTGGGCCGGAGTGGCCTGGTCGTCAAAGCCTAGTAAATGCTTCACTTCGCGGTCAACCATCATGGTGTCTGCGGAGAGTTCTACTTCCTGGGATGTACCCTCTTCGTTTTTCCTAAGGACCGTATAAGAAAGTTTTTTTCCCTGCTGCAGACCTTGTTGCTGGCGTTCAAAAAAGGCTTTGAATTGATCATTGTAGGGTATGAGTTCGCCATTGATTTTGATAAGGACATCTCCGTCCTTGAATCCCAGCGCCTTGCCTTGCGCATTGAGAAGCTGAGCGTTTGCAATTGCAAGTTTGGGTGTGCCCCCTTCCTCGGTAATAGTCACAGCGTTGCTTTCCAATCCCAATGTCAGCTCGGGGCTGATGAATTTTTCGATATATTTTACACCGACTAATCCAAATATTTCCTTTAAAGGAAGCCTTTCGGGACCGCCAACGTACTTCTTTAAAAATTCTCCTATTTCCGGCTTGGTTAGCGCAGTAATCTCATCAAAAAGCTTAGCGTCTTCAAAGGGTTTTGCCTTGCCGTACTTTTTAGAGAGATCGGCAACGAGATTTTGAAGACCATATTTGCCTTCGGAAAGTTGCCTGAGCTTGATATCGAGGCACATTCCGATCAGCGCCCCTTTTTGATACACATTATAATATTGTTCCTTGTATTCTGTAAGCGTAAACTTGCTGATGTCTGTGAAAGGAACCGTATCGTAAAAGGTTTCAGCAGTGAGAATTTTTTCGCGTATCACATCCAGATATTGATCAGGCGTAATCAAGCCATACTTTACCTGCATATTGCCAGCAAAATATTCGGTAACACCTTCATACAACCACAAATGTTGAGACATTTTCGGGTCGTTGTAATCAAAATTATCGATCTCTTCCGAGTGAATGGTCAACGGTGTAACAATGTGAAAAAATTCATGCGCTGCAAAATCGCGGAGTTGCTGATTCATCTCTTCGATGGGCCGTTCAGGCATAAAATAAAAAGAAGAGCCGGAATGCTCCAATGCGCCATAAGAATAGACGGGCTTGTCTGTAAAATAAAATATGAAGGCATATTTGTTAACGGGCAAGTTTCCGCCAAGATATTCTTTTTGTGCCATCAGTACTTCACGAACACTGTTGGCAATATCTTTTGCCTTTATCATTTGCGTTGGAGAATAAGATCCGATTAGTACTTCTGTGTTTCCAACTTTAATAATAGCGGTATCGGGCTTACTATACATCAGTGGAGAATCGATGAGTTCACTATAATCGCCCGCTACGTAAGTGTCGACACGTTGGTCTGAGGCGGCATTGATCCTTTTTCAAGCTTGATTGAAGTTAACGGTTCACCTGCTTTTTGGGGAATAAGTCCTGTAGATCCGTAAAAATCCTTCGAACGATAACATTTAAAACAATAGGCGACTTCCTTCATATTTTCGAAGTAGCCGAAGAACCCCGCGCTGTTGATAAGATAGTTTTTGTTTTCTTCGATATTGGTACCTGCGGGTTCAAAGATTTTAGGACCATTTACTTCAGTATCATAGGAGTCATTTACCCAATAGGTGATTTTATGAAGGCGTGTGGCGTTTTTTATTTTCCAGGCGTTGTCATTTATATTTTCAACAGGAAGTGTATTTCCCTTTTTATCGAGGGCATTAAAATCGGATACATACCTTCCGTAGTCGGCAATGGCATAGGTTCCGGGAACAATTTTAGGAAGGTAAAACGTTATTTCGGTTGATGAAATGCGAGGGGCTAAGAGTTCAACTTTTACTTTGTCGTCTACCACGTGGGTCAAGTCGACAGTATACTGATAGTTGTTTGCTTTTTTGGACTGCCCTGATCGGGCAGATGAAGACCAGCAATAAGAAGGAATAAAATAGCCTGATATTTTTCATAAACTGAAATAAAACCAAAGTATGCACTTTATTTGAAATGGTATGTTTTATAAGGAAATTGAATCTTGAACACGTTTTTAGAGATGGTTTAAAGTAATAAAATCAGTCGTTGAAAAAGACAGTAGTAGTAGGGGCTACTCCAAATCCATCGCGTTATGCATATCTGGCAGCTACCATGTTGGAAGAATACAAGCATGATACCGTATTGTTAGGTATTAACAAGGGGGATATTAATGGCAATCAAGTTTTAGATATTCGTGAAAAACCAGGATTAAAAGACGTAGACACAATTACGCTTTATATCGGACCTAGCGTCAGCCCGAATGGTATAATTACCTGCTGAGCCTAAAACCTAAACGAATTATTTTTAATCCCGGAACGGAAAACGACGAGTTCGAAGTCCCTGGCCAGGATCAAGGCATTGAGGTTCTTGAAGCCTGTACGTTAGTGATGCTCCGATCAAAGCAATATTAAAATCAAAGTTTAGGTTCGTTATCTTTTTCAATGGCAATCACATTGACGCAGATAATTTTCCAGGAGCCTTTTACTTTTTCCAATACGCGAATTTCCGACTGTGGGGGCGCGCAATGTATTATCGCGAACACGTTGAGTGAAGCGTGCATAGGCAGCGTTGCCATATACCTTTATATCCAACCATGTTCTCTCAATTTTGGCCTTCGAGGGTTTGGCAGTTTGAAAATATTCCGTGAACCCCTTGTGAATACTATCCCATCCGGAAAAAGAATTCACGTCGGTAGTGTCAGCGAAAGACCAGAACGCGTACGGCGTATGAGACCATGTATCAGCCCACGTTTTATAGTCGATGTCAAAAAAAGCTAGTCGTTTCTTTTTCGATCACTGTCTTGATCGCTTCAACTTCGTTGTTTTTTTGAGCAAACGTTGAAACACCGAGGCAAACCAACAGGCAAACAGAGAAAATTCAATCGTCGTTTTCATGACATTTGGGTTTTGTTGGGAATAGTCTAATTTACTGAAAAAACTTGCTATTCAATGGATTTACAGCGCTTTATTTTAATTT
>CAVTZI010000049.1:0-94008 GCA_963739105.1 uncultured Bacteroidota bacterium
ACAACTACTGGTTCCAGCAAAATAGCGTTCACGTCGTGCGTTCCAATCTTTGTTTTTATCGAAGATACCTTTTCATTTTTCGCGATTTTCATTGCTGATTCGGCAGCTTGATAAGCTAAAGTTTTTATCGGCTTATATATTGTCATTGTCTGCGTACCAGCAATGATATTTTTCAAAGAGGTTTTTTCTGCGTCTTGTCCGGTTACCACCACCTTGCCCAGCAGATCTTTTGGCAATGATTGGATCGCCCCCGTGGCAAGTGCATCATTTGCAGCCAGGATCACATCTGGTTTTTCAGGGTGGGATGATAAAAATTCGTCCGTTTTCATTAAGGATTCGAGCTCGCTCCAGCTGTCTAAAACATTATCGCCGATGATTTTTATCTTTCCATTTTTAATGAAGGGCTGTAAGACAAGTTTCTGTCCCTCTCTGAAAGAAATGGCATTCATATCGGATTCAGGTCCATTGATCAAAAGGTAATTTCCTTGTGGCATTTTATTGACCGCATACTGCGCTTGCAATTTGCCGACATTCAAATTGTTGTATGAGACATAAAGCGTCAGATCGTTTGTATCAATCATCCTATCGTAGGCAATCACTGGAATGTTGGCTTCCTTCGCGGCTTGTACAATTGTCGCTGCTTTTATTCTATCCACAGGAATAATAACCAGGACATCAACCTTGCTGGCAATTAATTTTTTGCCCAGCTTCACCTGCTCGTCAGGGTCTCCGAACGGCATCTCAACAATGCATTCTCCTCCCAGCTCTTTTATTCTATCGACAAAAAGTTTTTGATCAATGTACCATCGATCGATTACGTAGCTATCCATGAGCAACCCAATTTTTTGGGCCCAGGAGACAGTAGTAATGTTTAATATAACACCTAACAGAATAAATCTGATGAATTTCATGGCTTAGGTTATTAGGTTTAGTAAACTCACATTTCGGGTGAATTTTCAGAAAGTAACAAACCTTTGCAGGTAAAAAAATTGCATTTAAGTAGGAGATATTGCACGGAACTGATTTCCTTTTTATTCAAAGAAAATAGTAATTAAAGATTGCGAGGTATCGGGTTCTATATGTGCAATGTGCGCATTATGGTCATCCTGGAATGGTTACTGAGCCAGCGACTTGAGGTTTAGACTCTTTTTCGTCGCTAAGGTAACTGCCTTTTTTTGTTTTGCAGAAACATAGCCCATTTCTCCAGCCTTTTAACCAACTCAGTAACAGGAATTGGTTTACTAATGTAATCGTCCATTCCGGCATTGAAGCATGCTTCTTTATCCTCCGGCAGAACATTGGCCGTCATGGCGATGATAATGGGTTGTTTGATGTTACCCTTTCTGATAAGTCGTGTGGCTTCAAGTCCATCCATTTCAGGCATCTGTACATCCATTAATATAATGTCATAGGGTATGCGTTGCGTTTCTTCGAGCGCAAGAATTCCATTTTCAGACAGCGTCGGATCATAACCGAGTTTTTTTAACATTCGAACAGCAAGCGTTTGATTTACAGGATTGTCTTCTGCAATCAAGATTTGCAACGGATAGAGCGCTGCAAACTCATTGGAAAGTTTTGTTGTAGGTGCTTCCAATGATGTGTTGGGTTTTCCCACTTTTCGCAAGGCTGTTGTTATGGCATTCGATAAAACTTTTTGCTTTACCGGCTTTGTCAGAATGTGGGAAAACAGGTGATCATATTGTTTTCGTTGCTCATGTCCAATAGAACTTAAGAGTATTATTTGTAACGCGGGATTTACTTTTCGAATGGCCAATGCTAATTCCACACCATCCATATCAGGCATTTGCATATCGGTGATCACCAGTTCGAAACCTGAATCGGAGGATAAAATTTTTAAGGCCTGTCCAGCAGAGGGAGCGAGGGTAGGAGAAAATTTCCAGTCCGCCAGTTGTGATTTCAGAATGTTGCAATTCGTCTGATTGTCATCTACGACCAAAACTTTTTTCCCCTGGAGTCCATCAGCGTTGAAATGAATGTAGTTGATGACAGAATTTTTGCTTGCTTTTGTTTGAATGGTAAATGTAAATGTCGTGCCTGATTCAGGAATGCTCTCAACCGAGATCGATCCTCCCATAAGCGTCACGAGTTTTTCACAAATGACCAATCCAAGTCCCGTACCGCCGTACTTTCGGGTGGTGGATGAGTCTACTTGTGAGAAAGCTTTGAAGATTCTGTCAATTTTGTCCCTGGGAATTCCTATGCCCGTGTCCCGAATTTGAAATTCAAGTTCATATCGATCCTGAAGATGTTCCTTTACCCTTACACCAACAAAGACTTCTCCTTCCTTCGTAAATTTTATGCCATTGCCGACCAGGTTAATAAGCACTTGCTTTATTCGCAATCCGTCGCCAAGGATCATCGAAGGGACGTCGTGATCGATTTGATACAAAAGGTCCAGTCCGATTGCTGCCGCCCTTGTAGCGAAAAGATCAAGAACTTCTTCAATGCTCAAGCGCAAATCAACATCATGAACATCGAGCTCCATTTTACCGGATTCGATTTTAGAAAAGTCCAGGATATCGTTGATGATCGAAAGCAAACTCTCGCCGGAACTCCGGATGGTTTCAGCATAAGTTTCTTGTTCGGGATTTAGGTCTGTTTCTCGTAGGAGTGAAGCCATTCCGATAACACCATTCATAGGCGTGCGAATTTCATGACTCATGGTGGCAAGAAAAATACTTTTTGCCTGATTTGCCCGCTCAGCTTCCTGCCGTGCTTTTTCGGCTTCCTCTTTCTGTCGCTCAAGCTCAATGTTGATACCTTGCAAAAAGTCCGTTTGTGCCTGAAGTTGTTGATTTAATAACTGGACATCTGCCGATTGTTTCTGTAGCGTTTCTTTTTGACGAATTACTTCTTCTGTGCGTAACTTAACCTGTCCCTCCAATTCATCTTTTTGTTTTTCCATTGATATCAACCCGGGCCTTATAAAAATAACCGATTCCGCCAACGACGCAGGAAACCACGAGTATTCTAAACCACCATGTCTTCCAAAAAGGGGGTGCAATGGTTATCCTAAGTTCTGCTATTTTATCAGACCATTGGCCTTCATTGTTCAGACCCTTAACCTTAAAGGTATATACTCCCGCATCCAGGTTAGTGTACGTGGCGGCATGCAATTCCCCTATGTTCCAATCTTTGTCAAAACCTTCCAGCATGTAAGCATAGTGCTTGCGTTGTGGATTAGCATAGTTCAGTGATGCAAACTGAATGGAAAACACGGAATGTTGATACGAGAGATTTACTTCTTTAGTCTGCGAAATAGGCTTTGGAAGAATAGATTTTATCTTCGGATCTGACGACGTAAATACCGGCTTGTTAAAGATATCGAATCCTGTGAAAACCAAAGGCGGTTCGTAGGGAAAGGATACGATACTGTCAGGAAAAAACTCACTAAATCCACTTTTGCCACCAAAATACATGGCGCCTGTTCTGCTTTTGCAAAACGCCTGACTAAGGTCCCCGGGCTGTAGACCATCAGCCGTTGTAAAATTTTCAACACGTTTTGTCGCGGGATCGAATTTTGAAACTCCTTTGTTAGTACTGATCCATAAGAATCCTTCGCCGTCTTGCAAAATACCCAAAATAGCATCTGCAGGAAGGCCATCTTTTATTTCATAGGTTGTAAACAATTCCTTGTCTGACATCAAAGTGATTTAGTCCGTGATTCGTGCCGATCCATAGGTTGTGTTCCTGATCTTCATGAATGCTGATCACCCGGTTGTGGCTTAAACTATTTTTGGTTTGATCGTGTACATACCGTTTGAACTTCTTGGTCTTCTTGTCAAACCGGTTTATGCCGCCACCGTCAGTGGCTACCCAGATATATCCTCTGCTGTCTTCTGTAATGTAGTAAACATTATTTAAGCTAAGACTTTGCGGATCATCTGATTGTGATAAATATCGTGTGAAATTTCCTGTCTGCGGGATCATAGACATTAACGCCGCCACCATAGGTGCCGATCCAAATTTTCTCGTCGCTGTCTTCAAAAATATTCCAAACATTGTTATTGCTTAGCCCTGGTATGTTTCCTGACGTCGCTTTGAAATGTTTATACGTATTTTTTGCAGGATTAAAAATAGTCAAGCCATTTCCCCAGGTTCCAATCCAAATATTACCCCTGCTGATCTTCCGTCACAGTTAAGACATAATTGCCTCCTATTGAATTGGATTGATTGGCATCATGGCGATAATGCGTGAACTTTCCCTGTTTTCTCTCCAGCTTATTCAATCCGCCTCCATCAGTACCAATCCATAAATTCTCGTTCACATCTTCGTAGATGGCAAGCACAAGGTTGTTGCTAAGACTGTTAGGCGAGGAGTTATGCCGATAATGTGTAAACTTGTTATCGGTTTTAACGAAGTTGACCCCGTCATTAAAAGTGCCGATCCACATGTTTCCTTCTTTATCATCGAATAGAATATAGAGCGAGTTATCATTGATGCTTCCACGATCAATATCATCGTGCTGATAGTTACTAAATGTATTGGTGGTAGGATTGTAAACACTTAGGCCGCCGTTTTCTGTGGCTATCCACAAATTCCCTTTCGGTCCCACACGAATGTCTTGAATGGAATTATGAGACAAGCTGTTGGGATTTTTTGGATCATGTTTAAAATGTTTGAATTCTCCACGGTCGGGTAAAAATAAATCGACGCCGCCGCCGTAGGTACCGATCCAAAATGTTCCTTCTTTACTTTGCGTTATGGCGCGTACATTATTGCTGGCAATGGATCTAGGGTCGGCGGTATTGTGTTTAAACGATTTGAATGTTTTGTCATTTCTGTTAAATAAATTTAAGCCTCCGTTTCCTGTCGCTATCCAAATGTTGTTTTGCTGATCTTCGTAAATGTCACGGATTTCATTATCGCTAATTCCGTCTGGATTGTTTTTGTCATAAGTGAAACGTACGATTTGTTTGGTATTGACATCCAACACGTTTAAGCCACCATTATTTGTTCCAATCCAGATATTTCCGGCGTGATCTTCCAACAGGGTGTAGATAAAATCATCTGACACGGAATTGGGATTATTGGGATCATTCCTGTAGTGGATAAAATGTTCTGTCTCGCGATCGAACATGTTCAAACCACCGCCCCAGGTGGCAATCCAGATATTACCGCGTCTGTCTTCGATAATTCGCCATAGATTATTATGGCTTAGACTGTTCTCATCATTGGGTAAATTTTTGTAGACCGTGAATTTATAACCGTCGTATTTATTTAGTCCATCGTGCGTGGAGAACCACATAAACCCCTCATGATCCTGGAGTATACCCCGCACGTTACTGTGCGATAGGCCTTCACGGATACCAAGGTGCTCGAATTTTAGATTTTTTTCCTGCGCCCCGGCCGACGTGCACAGGAGCAATATCAAGCAGCATATAAATAATATGAATTTGTTTTGGGTGGATAATTTGGTCGTAAACATTTGGTCAGATAAAAAATCCTGTAACACTTTTCCGGCCCGATGACCATGATCTGTCCGAGTCATTTCCATCCTGGATATTTAACCCATAAAATTATGAGCCACATAGGTGAATGTCAAGTTCACAAATGTTGCCATTTTAATTTAGAATCGGCGTTTTTGCTAATCTTGCCCGCGCAACAAACGATTCGGCTTCGATGCGTGGGAACAAAAAGGATGTCAGAAAACTCCCATGCTCTCCCGCTGAGGTCGCATGTTGGCAGTTGGGCTTAATTCAAAGTTAGCAACTTAAGACAAACGGGTGAAGGTACCTTAACTGGTTTCCCTATTTCAGTAAGCTTACCTGTCTTTGAATTGATTTTGAAAATATTGATGGTATCAGAATCCTGATTGGCAGCGAACAAATATTGGCCCTTAGGATCGACCAAAAAGTTTCTTGGTACTGTCCCGCCTGTGCTTTGATGACCTATTAATGTAATCTTGCCATCTTCGCCAATCGTATATATGCTAAGAACGTTTGCTCCCCGGTTAGACATGTATAGATATTTTCCTGCGATATCGGTGTGAATATCTGCGCTGGTATTTTTTTCTGTGAAATTTTCTGGTAATGATTTTACCGAATCTTGTAAAACCGTTAATGCGCCGCTTGCCTTGTCAACTGAGAATACCCCTACCGTTGAGGTTAACTCTTCCACCAAATAAGCAAAATTTCCAGAAGGATGTAGCGCAAGGTGACGTGGCCCGGCGCCCGGAACAACACTTACTTCCGGAGTTGTAGCGGGGTGAAGTGTCCCTTCTTCGGAATTAAATTCATAGATATAAATTTTGTCGGTCCCGAGGTCCATAACATAGACGAATTTATTATCCGGTGAGACAACGGTGGAATGAATGTGTGGGCTTTGTTGCCTTTCCGGGTGGACGCTGTTACCCGTGTATTTTTTTGCGTCCGATACACTTCCAATTAATCCATCTTTGAACAATGAAAGCACCGTGAGATTTCCCTCGCCGTAATGTGATATAAAAATATATTTACCCGTTTTATCAACTTCGACATAGCATGGCCCATCGCCATAGGAGGATTTGTTGTTGAGACCGCTCAGCCTGCCAGTTGCTGGATCGATGCCATAGGCACTGACTGAACCACCTTGGTCTGCTATATCGGCCTTACCACGGTTAACTGAATAGAGATATTTCTGGGAGGGATGTATGGTAATAAAGGATGGGCTTTCCAAACTTGGAACCGCCTGAAGAAGGGTTAAAGTTTGCTTGGCTCTGTTAAAGGTGTACGCGTAAATCCCCTGGCTTCCACGAACAGAATATGTCCCCACGTATAGGATTTCTTTTTTTGACTGCCCATCAACAGAACTCCAAAAGAGAATGATTGAGAATAACAGCAAAATCTTTTTCATACCGGTCGAGTTGTTTAGGATATTGCGTAATCGTTCAGCTCGGGTTAAACTGAAATGTTTGCGGCCTTTGCAGATCTATCTTTGCGGCCTTTGCGTGCAAACCTACTTTATGCAAACGCTTCCTTTTCAGGTTTTACGATGGTTATTTTTTTCGAATACGCCAACGAAGCATATAAGTCTCCGCTTGGTCTTCTCATCCGATGCATCGTTTCAAAATCACATTCGTATAATCCAAAACGCATTGCGGGGCCAAGGTGCCATTCAAAATTGTCCCACGTGCTCCAGAAGTAATAGCCACGAATGTCAATGCCATCTTTTATCGCCTTGTGAACAATATAAGCATAATCCTGGATGGCTTGAAGTCGAAGGAAATCACTCTCGTCACATACTCCATTTTCGGTAATAATGATCGGCTTCTTGTATTTAGCCCAATAACGATCCAGGCAGGTACGTAGCCCTTCCGGGTGATACTCCCAGATATCATCGTGCCGCCTACGCAAGGCTTTCATTTTTTCAGGTGTTTCTAAGTAGGTAATTGGAAACGGATCATGCGGAATTCTTCCGTAATAACTCATGCCAAAGAAATCCACTTTTTCAAAATGACTTGGAACGTATTCCATAAACCACCAGTCCGACAGCCGGGCAGGAAACCAGCCTAGTAAATTCTCTGCAGAAAATACGGTGGCGTTATGGGAAATTCCAACGGGCTGATCAGGGAATTTTGACTTTATGTAGTCGTACACTTCGTTGTGGGCAAGGCCCATATTTTTCACCACCTTTCCTGCAGTCAACGGATTGATTTTGAAAGGAGGGAAGAATGAAGTAATCCATCCGTAGCTGGCGTAAACATTGGGCTCGTTAAAAGTATTCCAGAAGGAAACATATTGCCCGAATTCATCGACCACTTTTTTCGCAAAATCAACCCACATCGGAATGTTTTCTGTTTTTTCCCAGCCACCGAGTTTTGAGAACCAAATCGGATTTGTAAAGTGGTGTAACACCATCATGATGCCGATTCCTTTTTCCTTAAGGTCCTGAATAAAATGGTGATACTCCTGCGCAGTTTGCAGGTCAAAAGTTGAAAAGGGTGCGCGTTGGAGCTTGCTCCACATCAGCCCCATTCGGTAATTAGGCGCAACGGATGCGATAATCGCAGCGTCTTCTTTAAATCTTTTTTCGTGATCGGTGGTTCGCTCGAAGAGCACTCCATTTCGGGCCTTCACACCTTGCCAGTCGTGTTCAAAGGCAGTTTCTATTTGAGCAGCTGCAGTACTTGTTCCGAAGATAAAATTATCGGGGAACGTGAGTTTCATTATTTACGGGTCATTGCACTTTGGGAAGTTTCCCATTCCTTCCAATACCTTCTCAAAATTTTCATGTCTTCTTCAAGACAAGGATAGCGTTCAGTGAAATTTGGGAGCATTGGGAGGTTGCCATTCACGAGGTGAAAAGAAGTCAATCCTCCTGTCCATTCAAAATGTCCAGGATCATATGGTTTTCTCCACCGACCTCCCCAACGAAGTCCTAACTTTTCACCTACAGCACCGATCTTCCGCCACAACATAGCATTATTCCAAACAGCAACGGAATCTACGACAGGAACGACATCAACTGCAAGTCCGTATTGATGTTTGGAGCGACCTGCACCTGAGCTGGTATATTTTTTTCCCATGGTCTTATATTCGTGTTGTTTGGCGTGCGTTCGATAAGTTTCAACTACCATCAACTCAATTCCCTTTGCTTTACATTTTGCGATCAACGTTTGAATCTGGTCTCTGAAAAAAGGATGGAGTGAATTCAAGTCGGTGATCATCGGTAAATCGCCGCGATCTTTTCCAAATGCATAATTTTCAACAAAGCTCCAGTTTTTCCAGTCACTCAGGGAATCTCCGAATGTGAGCGTAGGATCTTCAAAATCGACGGAATCGATCATAGCATTTTGTGATTCTGAGACGACCCGGAAAACTTCCGGCGTGATACGAAGTCAACAGGTGTAAAAAGCGAATTAACATTAAACTGAGCCTGTGTTTGAATGAAAAGGAGCGACAACAATATCGAGAGACCTACCTTGAGAAAATAACGCATTTCTGGAATTAATATAAGAGGGCAAATATATGATTTTTAATGAATTAGCGGCCAACAAAAAGGAGATACAGGAATTTTTTTTTAAGCATTTTATAAGACAGGTATTATTTATGCAAAAAAATAAGGGTCACTTTTGATGACCCTTATTTTAAGAATTAGTTAACTGCCCCCGAGTTTGTCCAGGTGAGTCTGATATCGCTTTTGCAATTCCGGATCTGTTGCCAATGCTTTTTTAATTTTATTGTAATCACTGGCACCAACATATTCTTTCGCCATCGATTGAAATGTTTCCTGAATCTTTGCTGTGCCTTCTTCCTTCTTGGCTGCTACTTCCTTAATGAATGCAATTTCCTCAGGGGTAGCCTTAGCTTTTGCAAGCGCTGCTGGATCGTCCGCGATTTTTGAAAGTTCGTTGTAGCGGGCATTCGTCATTTTTTCATTGTCTTTAACCATCGCTTCGATATCCTTCAACAGACTTGCTTTCATATCATTAACGGAATCCATCGTTACTGCGTATTTCTCAAGCTGGTCATCGGTAATCTCGGCACTTTCTGTCTGCGCGTTTTCGCTTGGGGCACTTTCCTTTTGAGTACTGTCGTTTTGCGCTTGCATCGCATGTACCCCAAAGAATAATGCAAATACAAAAAGATAATTTTTCATGATTCAATTTTTTTGTTTTTTTGATACTAACCTCTTACTAAAATAAACCACCGACACTGTAAAATGTTATGAGAATTTTACAGCTACACGGGCGTTTTCCGAACACCAACTTGTAATCTAAAATTCTATAACCAATCATTTATAAAATAGTTTTAAGATCCGCCCTAGTTGCTAAAATGAATTTATCGGCATACTTTGGCTAGGTTTTACCAAACTTAGGCCTAGTCAATTTTAGCATCACACTTTCGGTTAATGAATTCTGAAAGAACTTTTTTTGGTCATCCGCGAGGATTGGCTACATTATTTTTTACCGAAATGTGGGAGCGTTTTAGCTATTATGGCATGCGCGCGCTGCTGCTACTATTTATGGTCGCCTCGGTCGAAGAAGGCGGAATGGGTTTCGACGATAAAACAGGTGGCGCTATCTATGGTCTTTACACCATGTTTGTTTATTTGCTCGCGCTGCCGGGAGGCTGGCTCGCCGATAAACTTTTTGGTTTGCGAAAATCTATTTTTTATGGAGGATGTATTATTGCCTTGGGGCATTTTTGTCTTGCTTTTCCTTTTAACGAAACATTTTTTCTTGGACTGTTACTCATTGTAACGGGTACAGGTTTGCTTAAACCAAACATCAGTGCCTTGATCGGAGAACTATATCCCGCCAACGACCCCGCCCGACGCGACTCCGGTTTTTCAATATTTTATATGGGCATTAACATTGGTGCCTTTATTTCTCCGTTTATCACGGGCTATTTGGGAGAAAATGTGAATTGGCATTATGGCTTTGCTGCAGCAGGGGTCGGGATGGTTATCGGTCTTGTTTACTACAAGCTTACTGAGAAAAATCTAGGTGAAGCCGGACTCAAATCGAATCGTATTTTAAATGAAGATGAAAAGAATCGAGAGCGAAAATTGTGGATTGGTTTATGGTGTGTTCTCCTGATCCTCATCATTTTTGTCGTATTACTTTTGACGCGGGTAATTAACATTGACCCTAGATCTTTTGCACGAGGCTCAGGAGTTGTTCTTCTGACCTGTGTGCTCATCTATTTTATCTACGTCTTCGCTGCTGAAAAATTAGATCCGTCTGAGAAGAAAAAAATCTTAGCGATATGCGCTATGTTCGTTATTACGACGACCTTTTACGCCGGCTACGAGGGACAAGGATCATCATTGAATTTATTTGCAGAGCGATATACCGATATGTTTATCGGAAGCTTTGAAATGCCCGCCAGTTGGATGCAGTCGGCGCCTCCGATATTCGTTGTTATTTTTGTTCCAATTTTTGCGTGGCTTTGGGTTTGGCTTGCCAAACGAAATATGAACCCATCAACACCTGTTAAACTCTCAATGGGATTGATTTTTTTAGGATTAGGATATTTGGTGATGATGGGTGCGTCTATGATCGTTATTCAAGGTGAGAAGCCGCTGCCGACCTGGCTTATCTTCACCTATATGTTCCTTACCTTTGGTGAGATATGTTTGTATCCTATTGGCCTGAGTGCGGTGACAAAGCTTTCGCCAACGAGATTGGTGGGCCAGATGATGGGTGTCTTTTTTATGTCATTGGCGTTGGGAAATTTAATCGCGGGTTTGTATGCCGGAGAGTTTGATAATGAATCGATCGCTGCAAACCCAGGTTTGCTGGTGGACCTTTTTGGCTTGGTAGCAAAAATAACCATAATCGCAGGTATCATTGTATTGATCTTCAGTAAGCCAATCCGGAAACTAATGGGAGATATTCGATAACTGCATTCAACTTGTAAAATTTATGGAAGAACCTAAATCCTTTAAACCCTACGTTTCGCCGGACCAGCACATGGCGGAGTTTACATTAAAATCAATTCTCCTCGGTTCGCTCTTCGGAATTCTTTTTGGTTCTTCCACAGTTTACCTGGCCTTAAAAGCCGGGCTTACTGTTACGGCCTCTATTCCAATTGCAGTAATAGCCATCACGTTGGGACGGAAATTTTTAAAGACAACGATCCTCGAAAATAATATCATCCAAACCACGGGATCTGCCGGTGAGTCTATTGCTGCTGGTGTGGTGTTCACGCTTCCCGGTTTTTTGTTCCTCTCGCCGGGATCCAACGGAGTGAGTATTGGTGAAGCATATTTCGATTACCTCACGATTTTAATACTTGCTGCCTTTGGTGGAATGCTCGGAACGTTGATGATGATCCCGCTAAGAAGGTCGCTAATAGTAAAGGAACACGGCGTGCTTCCATATCCCGAGGGAACCGCTTGTGCGTCTGTATTCCAGGCGGGTGAAAAGGGTGGGGTATTTGCCCAGACTGCCTTTGTGGGTATGGGGGTGGCGATGGTTTATGCGGTGCTCCAAAAGGTATTCCATGTCATTGCAGAAATTCCCGCGATAGCGACTTCACATGTTAATAAATATTGGCCGGCCGGCGCAACACGCGGCGAAATAACCCCGGAATATTTAGGTGTCGGGTACATTATCGGTCCACGAATTTCGGGCGTACTGGTGGCAGGATCAGTGCTGGCCTGGTGGGCATTAATCCCGCTATTGACGACGTTGGTTGACCCCGATACCATTGCTTTGCAATTGGTAAAATTAGGATATCTGGCAGATATCAGTAAATCAGGAGGGCCTGGCGCATGGAACGCTGAGACGCATAGCTTTGGAAGTTATGCCGATGCCATTTATCGGGCTTATATCCGTCAGATTGGTGCTGGCTCGGTGGCGGCGGGTGGATTTATCACCTTGATAAAAACTATTCCCACCATTGTATCTTCTTTCAAAGAAAGCATTGGATCGATGAAGGAAAAAAATGTTGAAGGCGTGTTGCGTACGGAGCGCGATCTTTCTTTCAAAGTCGTGATTATAGGAAGTATCGCGTCTGATTTTATTGGTGGCATTTCTGCCCAGCAGCATTATTCCAGGCGATAGCATTTTGCAAAAGTTGCTGATTGGAATCCTGATAGTCGTTTTTGGATTTTTCTTCGTAACAGTGTCCAGCCGTATCGTTGGATTGGTTGGAACCAGCAATAATCCGATCTCCGGAATGACAATTGCCACCTTGATGGGAACATGTTTGATTTTTACCAGCATTGGTTGGTCTGGTAAATTTTATGAACCGCTGGCGTTAGTAGTAGGAGGGATGATCTGTATTGCTGCAGCCAATGCGGGCGGAACGTCACAGGATTTAAAGACGGGCTATATTGTAGGAGCCACTCCCAAATACCAGCAGCTTTCACTTTTTATTGGTGCCATCGTCTCCTCAGTCGCCATTGGTGTTGTAGTGAGTATATTGGACACGCCGACGCCTGCGATGATTTCGCAGGGACTTACACATGCTATTGGCAGCGATCGTTATCCTGCGCCTCAGGCCACGTTAATGGCTACGTTAGCAAAAGGAATTCTTTCTTTCAATCTTGATTGGCAGTTTGTAATTGTTGGTGTCTTCATTGCAATAACCCTGGAGTTGTGCGGCATTAAAGCGCTGGCCTTTGCCATCGGGTTGTACTTACCACTTTCCACTACGCTACCCATTTTTGCTGGTGGCGCTATTAAAGGTTACATTGACTGGAGAGCTGAAAGGAAAAATGAAAGGATTGAAGATGATGAACTCGGAAGAGGAAGCCTGTTCGCTACCGGCCTTATCGCGGGGGGTGCACTTACGGGCGTCATCGTGGCAATCCTGGCGGTCTTTTTACCCGACATGATGGAGTCCGTCAATCTCGAACATTATATCGCGGGAAGTTTAGGAACGGGAGGATATTACCTGCTGGGAACGGCCTTCTTTATCGCAATGATGACCATTCTCTACAGACTGGCGGTTAAGAAAAATTAAAGAATTTTTAAGACGGCCTAACCAAGCAATTCAATTCTGTGAAGGATTCGATTCGAATTTTCTGACATCTGGATCGTATGCCTATAGGGTGGTTTAATACATTCATATACTTTCAAGTGTGAACGATCGACATTCCAAAAGAAGGTTGTGTTTTCAAATTCGCCGGGCAAAAGATCTTGTCGCATTGCATCAATTTGTTCAAGAGAAATAAGATGGCACCGTGTATCGGCCTTGTTGGCATCCATTGAAAATGGCAGGGTCGAGATTGTGTTAAGGAGTAGATTTTTGTCTGCTTCGTATTCAAAATAGCTAGCATACATTCCGTTGTGATGTTTGATTTTCAGACCTGAAACTCCATCGAGCTTTAAAACTTTGATAGCTGCGGTGGGAAGAGAGTCTTGAATCGATGTTGACAGAACGAGAGGAGGAATAAAGTCGAGAGGAATTTCAAGCACTGGCTTTTTACATGCGCCTAATGCCAACATTACGAGCAATGGAATTGTAAACAATATTCTCATTGCACGCCTTTGCTAGAATTTAGTTCGATGATTTCTTTCAATGCTTCCAGGGCCTTGGATTCCGCCAGCTCAACTTTGCCATCAGCAGCAATGATTTCATTCAGATCACTATAGAAATTATTTTTCAAAACACTGTGATCCTGATCGAAGTGTTTGAAGCTGGCACTAAACAAAGTCGATAATTTCGATCGGTCAAAGGAATTATATTCCCGTATTGCTACATAAAGTTTTTTTTCGATGTCCGTGTCTTTTTCGAAAAGTCCTCCGATCTTCTTTTTGATGGTTGCCATCTCATTCGGATCGTAATTTTCATCCGCCCTGGACATGTGGACATAAAGAAACAGAATGAAATCCTTGAACGTAGAATGAATAACCATACGATTCCGAATTGTTGATGAAAACGAAAATAACAAAAAAAGGCTTCATCTTTTGATGAAGCCTTTCTTAATAAATTATTTCGTCTTTTGGCAATTACATCATGCCGCCCATTCCACCGCCGCCATGTGGCATTGCTGGAGCTGGATGCTCTTCAGGAATTTCAGAAACCACTGCTTCAGTAGTTAATAAGAGACCTGCTATAGACGCTGCATTTTCAAGTGCAAGACGAGTTACTTTCGTAGGATCGATGATACCTGCATCAAAGAAGTTTTCGAACTTGTTATCGGCTGCATTGTATCCGTAATCTTTTTTACCATCGCGAACTTTGTTAACGATGACGGAACCTTCCTGACCTGCGTTTTCAGCGATAATTCTCAACGGTGACTCAAGTGCAAGGCGAATGATATTGACACCCGTAGCCTGATCTTCGTTGGTGAGCCCAAGATCTTTCAGTGCGTCGATTGCGCGGATATAGGCAACGCCTCCACCAGGAACAATACCTTCCTGAACTGCGGCACGTGTTGCATGCAATGCGTCGTCTACACGATCCTTCTTTTCTTTCATTTCAACTTCAGTAGCGGCACCTACGTAGAGGATAGCCACACCACCCGAAAGTTTTGCGAGGCGTTCTTGTAGTTTTTCTTTATCGTAGTCAGAGGTTGTTGTCTCAATTTGAGCTTTGATTTGTGCTACGCGGCCCTGGATTTCGTTTTTCTTTCCGGCGCCATTAACGATCGTAGTATTATCCTTATCGATGTTAATTTTTTCAGCACGGCCAAGCATATCCAAAGTTGCATTCTCCAGTTTAAAGCCTTGCTCTTCAGAAATTACTTTACCTCCGGTGAGAACCGCGATATCTTCCAACATAGCTTTTCTTCTGTCACCAAAGCCAGGAGCTTTAACTGCGGCTACGCGTAAAGCACCACGGATTTTATTTACTACCAATGTTGCCAGCGCTTCGCCTTCAACTTCTTCGGCAACAATTAGAAGGGGTTTGCCGGTTTGGGCAGATGCCTCCAGTACCGGAAGCAATTCCTTCATGCTGCTGATTTTCTTATCGTAAATCAGAACATAAGGCTGATCGAGATCCACTTCCATTTTCTCCGTGTTCGTCACGAAATAAGGTGAGAGATAACCTCTGTCGAATTGCATACCCTCAACGGTCTTAACTTCCGTTTCGGTTCCCTTAGCTTCTTCTACAGTGATAACGCCATCTTTACCTACTTTATCCATAGCATCTGCAATCATCTTTCCAATGGTTGCATCGTTGTTGGAAGAGATCGTAGCGATTTGAGCTATTTCGCTAGCGTCTTTAATTTTTCTGGATTGCTTTTTCAGGTGTTCAACCACAGCATCAACAGCTTTTTCGATACCGCGTTTCAAATCCATAGGGTTAGCACCAGCTGCTACGTTTTTAATCCCGTGAGCATAGATTGATTGTGCTAATACCGTAGCAGTGGTGGTACCATCACCAGCAGCGTCGGCAGTTTTGGAAGCCACTTCCTTCACGAGTTGTGCACCCATGTTTTCGATAGGATCTTTTAATTCGATTTCTTTCGCAACAGAAACACCATCTTTTGTGACGGTAGGTGCACCGAATTTCTTATCGACGATAACATTACGACCTTTTGGGCCGAGGGTAACTTTTACTGCGTCAGCAAGTTTATCGACACCCTTCTTTATTTTATCTCTTGCGCTGGATTCAAACGTTATTTCTTTCGCCATGATTTTTTAAGGTTACGTGGTTGATTAAATGATTCCGAAAATATCAGAGTTTCTCATGATGAGATACTCTTTTCCGTCGATGAGGATCTCAGTACCGGAATATTTTCCATAAAGTACATTATCACCAACTTTTACAGTTACAGGCTTGTCTTTTACGCCTTCACCTACGGCAATGATTTTGCCTTTTTGAGGTTTTTCTTTTGCAGTGTCTGGAATGATGATACCAGATGCAGTTTTTGTTTCAGCTTCAGCGGGCTCAACTAATACCCGGTCCTCATTTGGTTTGAAGTTGATTTTGGCCATATGTTATAATGATTTAAAGGTTAACAATTTTCACAGTCCCCGCCTCAGCTTTTATGCCAATGCGAAAAGAGACGCGAATTAAGGGAAATTTTTTACATAGTGTCAGATTTTTGACTGTATTTAATATTTTCACTGGCATCGATTTCAGTTTGGCGAAGCCACTATGTCAGACATGGCAGAGTTTCATTTTGCGAGAGGAAATTAAAAGAAGCTCCCAAAATATTACGTTTTAATGCTGAAGGGCCAGAATTCATTTTGTTCAAAAGGCAATAAAACGTTAAATTAGTTACGGTAGAAAACTTGCGACATGGACAAATTATCAAAGGACTGGCTGACTCAGGGGTTAATTGACTTCGAATATAAGAAGTATGTTTTAATGGCGTATTTGCAGCGCGTCAAAAGCTCCTTTAATAGAATTGAGCTTTATCCTTTTATGGCGGACCTTGTCTTCCATTACAGAAACCTCTTAACACTCAAGGAGAATAAGACTTTAATACGCGAGTCATTCCCGAAAGAACTTTCGTTGGAGGACTTTAAAAAACTGGAGCTCAGCTATCGGCAAATGATCGAAGACGACGGCGTCATGAGCGAGTTGGAGTCCATTATTGATTTTGCTTTGCCCCAAATAAAGGGATCCCTTCAGGAAGGTTCAGTCATATATGAGTACGTCGAGTCCAAGTGCGAAATATCACCTGTCGGTGTAACTCCTTTGTATGCAAAGGAGGGATACCTGTTTGTGACACAACCACCGGAAAAGGAAACGAACATTTATCGGTACCAGGTCAGTATCTATGAGGGGAGCCAGGAACAACTAAGGAGCCTTAACACAGAATTTATTGATCGCGTAGAGAAAAATACGATGAACACGTACGAGAATCTCAAACTCGCGCTAATTCGAAAATTCCGCGACCTGCCGAACCCGGCAGCCTACCTCATTCTTGCAAAAATGAAATTTCCCTTTACAGAGACTTTAATGCCGGTAGCAAAGAGGCTTTTTGTGAAACATATTTCACAAGCCGCTTAAGATTGATAAAATTCCTATTTCGCTGAGTCAGCGGGAGCCGCGCTATCAGGAGCCAGATTTAAATTGGGTGGTGCGGTTGCAGGAGCTTGCTCGCCTGCTCTTTCCAAGACATCATTGCTAGCACCGCCTCGATTAGCGGTAATAAAATTGGTGGTTAAGCAAAGTACCATGATTGCTATGATAAATCCCCAGGTCAACTTTTCCAGCAAATCGCCGGTTTTCTTTACACCAATGATGTTGCTGGCGGAAGATCCTCCAAATTGGCTGGTAAGTCCACCGCCTTTGGAATTTTGAGCTAGAATAACCAATACTAAAAGTATTGCGAATAAAATGATCAGAGCGATAACAAGCGTATACATAGTCCTTACTTCTTCAGTTCTTCAATTTGAGCCGCAAAGTAAGCCTTTTTTTGTGGAAACTTCCAAATTAGCTTCTTCAGGACTTCGATGGCTTTGTCTTTTTTGCCCTGTTTGAGTAGTAATTCAACCAATGTTTCTGAAACAATATTGTCTCCAAATTCGCCGGTTTTTATTGAGGAAAGATCACCTTCCTGCGTGTTACCGGCTTTGTCTTTGGCATTTGAGATGGAAGGCTGAGTCTTTATGAAATGATCGATAATGTCCAGTTGTTCTTTTTGCTTTTCGTTCGCTGGTTCGATTTTGCTTTTTGTATCAACAATTTCATCAATAATGTCCTTTCGGCTTTCTGACTTCTTTTTCGGGTTCTTCGTTTCCTCACTTTCCATCGTCTGCTGTGCGTTCAAGGCCTTACTCAATTCAATTATCCGCTCGCGCTTCGATTTTCCCTGTTCGGTGGTTGAGCCTGCCGATTTAAGGTCAGCCCCCGGATTGTCAACAAACATCATTTCAAAGTTATGCCGGGCATTATAAAGCGCCGTTACGTCTTTGATTACTTTTTCCGCCAGGTCATCCGATTCAGAAGCAGGCGTTGGCAATTCTGGAGAACTGGATTTTTTTTCCTTATTCACCGGATTTACGGTATCAACAATAGGACTTACCGGAATGTTTGGCGAATCGCTTGGCGGGTGCGACGGTTTCTCCATTAGATGCCGGAGACGCTTCGGTGACCGTTCCCATCATGTTCTTCAAAATAGCCACGATCCGCAGAATACACGGCCGCTAATTGAAGTTCCGTTTGCTGGTCTACAAAACCATGCTCCTTGCTGGTACGTGCCGCCAAGACATGCAAAAGCTGGCTGTAGGGATAAGCCTGACGTAAAGAATGCAGGTCTTTAGCCTCCGAAACCGAACTGGAGGGATAATTCTGAAGGATTTTTTTTAGTAACTCTTTTTCCACAAGGAGGATATTTGCCTAAAGTAAAAATAGCAAAATTTACCAATTGGCAATCGAGGCATTGAAGATGTCGTTGACGATCCGCTCAAATATCTGCCGAGTGTACTGTTCTTGGACATCAGCGAGGTTCTGATCGTTAGGAAAATCCTTGTAAAACGAGAAGGTCTTGTCTTTGAAGGACATTGATTCATCCAATGTATTAACATAGGTTGCCCTGACCGTAATGGTTAGCCGGGTCGATGAAGCGTAATTAGGATCATCGGGGTTTCCAGTGGACGTAGGTGCGATTGGTAGTGGCGCGAAACTTACAATTTCGCCCTCCATTTGCACTTCCCCTTCGTCGACAACCACCGCGAGATTTGAGTTTTGGATAATATAGTTCTTGAGTTGATTAGTAAAGGTTTGACCCAAATTCGCCGGTCCCAGGTCCGTGTTGTTATAAAATTCAGTAATTGAAATTGTTTGTGCGGCAGTTGAAGTGCCGGTCATCGAATAGTTTATTCCGACGCCGCAGGACATTATCGTGCCTAGCAATAGGAATGGTCCTAAGATGACTGCAAGTTTTTTACAATGGGCCATCAGCGCGAAAATGCTAATCTTCAAGGTCGTATTGTTTTATTTTTCGATAAAGCGTGCGTTCGGAAATTCCCAAATCGCGTGCCGCATATTTACGCTTGTTATTATTTTTCCGGAGTGCCCTGATAATAAGTTCTTTCTCCTTCTTTTCGATGGATAAGGATTCGTCCTCTGTTACATGCGAAATATCGTGAATCTCCTCGTCGTGTGGCTCGGTCGACTGTGTTGGGAGATTTAACACTACATGCTCACTGTCTGCACCGTTTTGCTCCGTTTCAATGCCATCAAAGAGCTCAGGATGTTCCTTTACCAGCTGAGTTACCTTAGCTTGGTTGGGTACTGTTTCCAGAACCAGCTTTTTTAACTCGTTAAAGTCCTTTTTCATATCAAAGAGGACCTTGTATAAAATGTCACGCTCAGACAGTCCATCTTTTTCCAGCACAGAATTTCTATACAAAGCAGGCAAAGTAGATTGCTTGGGGAGGTAGTGCTGAAGCTCCTCCGCACCAATATCTTTATGGTCGGACGACAGTACCGAAATTTGCTCCACCAGATTTTTTAATTGCCTGATATTTCCAGGGAACCGGTATGCCAGCAAAATTTCTTTCGCTTCTTCCGTAAGCACGATGGGTTTGACCTTGTATTTGTCGGCAAAATCACCGGCAAATTTCCTGAACAAGAGTTCAATATCCTTGCCTCGTTCACGTAAAGGTGGAACATAAATCGGAACGGTGCTTAAGCGATAGTACAAGTCCTCGCGAAATTTTCCTTCCTCCACGTTCTTCATTAGGTTCACGTTCGTAGCAGCGACCACTCTCACATCAGTCTTTAGGACCTTAGAAGATCCTACTTTAATGAATTCTCCATTCTCCAGAACACGTAGCAGGCGGGCTTGGGTGCTCAGCGGCATCTCACCGATCTCATCAAGGAAAATGGTGCCTCCATTCGTTACCTCGAAATATCCTTTTCGAGCCTCATGAGCGCCCGTGAAAGAGCCCTTTTCATGCCCAAATAATTCAGAGTCAATGGTGCCTTCGGGTATTGAGCCACAGTTGATTGCGATAAACTGGCCGTGCTTACGGGAGCTGAGGTGGTGAATGATTTTTGAAAAAGATTCTTTACCGCTTCCACTTTCCCCGGTGATGAGAACAGACATATCGGTCGGCGAAACCTGAATGGCAACGCTTACGGCATTGTTAAGCAAGGGTGAGTTGCCGATTATGCCGAATCGCTGTTTGACGGTTTGTATTTCTAAATCTGAAATTGTCATTCTTTAGGTGTTCAAAAATTTTGCCGCCCAACCGCTTTACCTACCAAGGTACCGCCTGTGCATTCTTCGACAAGCACATTAACATACTCACCTTTTTGAAAATCCTCTTTCGGAAAAACAATCACCTTATTATGAGTGTTCCTGCCCTGCAGAAACTTTTCAGAGCGTTTAGAAACGCCTTCGATGAGTACCTCGTGCACTTTTCCAACGTCTGCCTTATTGCGCAGCAATGAGTGTTCCCTTTGCTTTGTCGATAATCTGATCCAGCCGTGCCTTTCTTAACCTCCAGTGAAACGTCGTCTTTCCATTTCTTTGCTGCCAACGTTCCAGGACGCTCGGAATAGAAAAACATGTAGGCAAAATCAAATTGAACCGCGTCCATGAGGGTCAGTGTATCCTGATGTTCTTCGTCTGATTCAGTGCAAAAACCTGTAATCATGTCCGAAGAAATACTACAATCATTACCTAATATCTCCCTGATTCTCTTGGCTTTATCTAGATACCATTCACGTGAATATCCACGGTTCATAAGGTCCAAAATGCGGGTATTTCCACTTTGAACCGGCAGGTGGATGGACTTGCAAATGTTGTCATACCTTGCCATCACACGCAGCACGTCGTCCGTAATATCTTTAGGATGGGAGGTTGAAAAACGTATCCGCAAGTTTGGGAGACACCTGGGCCACCATTTCCAACAAGTGGGCAAAGCTTACGATGTTGGATGCACTCTTTTTTTCAATCCAGGCCTTGTTATTTTCTTCCGCCGACCATTTATAGGAATCCACATTTTGGCCCAGCAAAGTCACCTCGCGAAAACCGTTGTTAAAAAGATCGCGGGCTTCCTGCACGATCGAAAGAGGGTCTCTGCTTCTTTCACGGCCTCGTGTAAAAGGTACAACACAAAAGGTGCACATATTATCACATCCACGCATGATGGAAATGAAAGCCGTAACACCATTGGAATTAAGCCGCACTGGACTTATATCCGCATAAGTTTCCTCGCGGGAAAGGAAGGTGTTTACGGCCTTGTCGCCTTCGTCCACTTGATTGATTAAGTTTGGCAGGTCCCGATAAGCGTCAGGTCCAGCCACTAAGTCGACGATCTTTTCTTCTTCCAGGAGTTTTGATTTTAACCGCTCGGCCATGCAGCCAAGGACTCCCACTAACAGCGCTGGATTGTTTTTCTTCAGGCTGTTTATATACGTCAGCCTGTTTCTCACGGTTTGTTCTGCTTTCTCCCGGATAGAGCACGTATTAAGGAAAATGACGTCTGCTTGTTGGATATCCGACGTAGTATCAAAACCATCCTTCTTTAGAATGGATGCGACGATCTCGCTATCGGAAAAATTCATTTGGCAGCCATAGCTTTCAATGTAAAGCTTTCGGCCAGCGCCTGAATGCGTGGACTTGGAAACACGAACGGTCTCACATGCTTCCTCACTGTCCTTTAAAATATCTAATTCACTGATCAAATTCTCCATGACTTCGTTTCCAAGACGCAAAAATAATAACTTTAGCTTTTCAAATGACATCTTGTCAGTTGAATAAAAATTAGTTCATTAAAAATTTAAAATTTGGGGAAATGGCGCTTATAAAATCCGTCCGCGGATGTACTCCAAAGTTTGGGAAGAATTGTTTTCTCGCAGAAAATGCGACCGTTATAGGTGAAGTGGAAATGGGTGAAAACTGTACCGTGTGGTTCAATGCAGTTGTTAGGGGTGATGTACATTCCATTTTAATTGGAGACAATACAAACATTCAGGATGGAGCAATTATTCACGGAACGTATCAAAAAAACAATACAGTAATCGGTCGTAATGTATCCATTGCCCACAACGCCGTGGTGCATGGTTGTAAAGTCGAGGACAATGTTCTCATTGGTATGGGAGCGATCATTATGGATGGAGCCGTCGTAGGTTCACACTCTGTAATCGCCGCCGGTGCCGTTGTGTTGCCAGGCACTGTCGTCGAGCCAAATAGTATTTATGCCGGGATGCCTGCGAAGAAAGTAAAAGATATTTCTCCCGAGATGAAGGAAGTCATTCAGCGTACAGCTAAGAATTATCCGATGTATGCTTCGTGGTTTAGCGAGGAGTAACTTTCGCGACAACGAAAAAAAATTAGAACCTTTTGAAATTTTTTTGTTAACTTAAAAATAAAGACACCAACGCTTATGACATTGGATGAGAATAAAGGGTTTGACATCGATGTGATAAGAGATTATTCTCTTAGGATGAAGGCTCTCGGCTTGGAGTACGTGCTCGATGAAGAGGACGAGAGCACCGATGAATATGTGCATTTTTATTTCATCGGAAAGTTTGAAGGGAAGGACGTAATCTACGATACAGCTATTTACACACTCAGACTTCACCATGAAAGTGAGCTGTATGAAATTGCTGAGCACCGTGCGGCCAAGCATTTTCCTGAATATAAAAAGATAAACTATGAGGAGGATGAAAATGGAAATCTAGCTGCGTTAGATCCGCTGGAAGAAGAGATTGGACTGTACATGGCGGAGGTGATCATGACATTGGAGGAAGAAGAATCGGTAAAAGTAAAAGAGCACGTTGATTTAGATAGCAATACGGATTTTGGAATAAGCCTCGACGTGGGCTTGCATGTGGAAAAAATTACGCCTAAAGTAATTGAAAAATTTATCAAGGATTTCAATGAAGATAATCTTCGGTTAGACGATACATTGTATTCTTTTCAGACCCAGGACCAAGAGGCCTAAAAAACTCGCTTCATAGTTTTTATCTTACGGGGTGGCGGTCAATTCTTAAATTCTCATCATATTTGCCCCCTATAACTAAAATTGGAATGAAGAATTTGTCCCTTATTTTAAATGCCGTACTGCTGGTGGCTGTTGGCGTTTTATTTTTCCTACATTTTTCGGGTAATAAGTCCGCGACAAGCGGCTCCGATTCTGCCACGTCGGCAATCCCTGGCGATTTGAAAATTGCCTACATTAATTCAGATTCTGTTTTGCACCATTACGAGTATTTGAAAGCTAATCGCGTAACAATGGAAGAAAAGACTAAGAAAATGGAGCAAGAATACCGCAACAGGGCTCAAGGATTGCAGAATGAAATCACTGCCTACCAACGAAATGTATCGAACATGACGTTGGGACAAGTAAAAGCGGTAGAAGAGGATTTAGGCAAGAAACAGCAAAACCTGCAGATGTATCAACAAAGTCTTAGCCAGCAACTGATGCAAGAAGAGGCTAAACTGAATAAAGAATTGTACGATCGCGTTACAGCATACCTGAAAAAATATGCAAAGGAAAAAAACCTTCACGTGGTATTGAAGTATGATCCTACCAGCGACTTATTGTTTGCGGGGGACGCTTTGGATGTATCGAAAGATGTTATCGACGGTTTAAATGCCGAGTATCAGGTAGAGAAGACCGGTACCGGCTGCCGTGAAGAAAGACAGTACCGCCACAAAAAAGTAATGGTGTACCATTATCCTCAAAAAACCGGTCTTTAGGCCGGTTTTTTATTTTTATATTTGGTTTTGCCTTATGTTAAACAGATTTTTTGGGGCATTTCAACATCAGACTCAAGAGCAGAAACAAATTGTTTTAATGCTCTGCACCGGATTTTTTATGGGGGTCTTCCTGGCAACGTACCAGGTAACCGCAGATTCTCTATTCTTGAACAGAATGGGAGATCAGCTGGACAAAGCCTTTCTCGTAGCCGGAGCGATGGGGATGTTAACCACGGCCATTTTTTCCATGTTTCAAAATTGGCTGAAATTTACCAGCCTGGCGCTCGGCTCAGTTGCGCTTATCTTTTTATTTACGCTGAGTGCTTATTGGTTGATCCATTATGGAAATGCCGCATACCAGGACCAGTTCATCTTTGCGCTGTATTGTATGACAGGCCCGATCACAGCAGTTCTTTTATTAAGTTTCTGGGGAATATTTGGAAGACTTTTTAATTTCAGACAATCCAAGCGACTCATTGGTTGGATAGACACCGGACAACTGATTGCGGCCATACTTGCCACCCTTATCGTTATTCCATTTACCACAGAATTAATTCAGGATACCTCAAATTATCTTCTGCTTTGCGCGATTAGTATGGCCGTTGTGTGTATACTGTTGTTCATTATTGCGTCCACTTTTACCTTGTCGAAAAACGATCCACGGGAATTTGGGATAACCGTACGGCAAGAGACCAGACTCATTAAACTTTTTCGTGATCCTTACATAGTTTTGCTTTCCGTTTTCCTGTTGGTTTCGACGATCATGTTTGTATTTAGTCAGTATTCGTTTCAGATTTTGGTCAAAGAACAATATCCCGACGAACGTGACCTTACCAACTTCAATTCTTTTTTTATTGGTGCCGTTTACGGCATAAGCTTGATCCTTCAGACGTTTGTAAATCCGCGGATCATAAGCAACTATGGTCTTCGGGTTTCGCTTTTCATTTTGCCATTGGTGATGATTATTTTCTCCATAGCATCCATCACCACCGGTAGTTTTTTAGGGTTTGAAAAGAGTATCGCACCGGCCGGATTTATTTATTTCTTCTTATTTATCTCCTTAAGTCGTTTATTCAACTGGACTTTGAGAGACTCACTTGAAAATCC
Source organism: uncultured Bacteroidota bacterium (assembly GCA_963739105.1). GTDB lineage: Bacteria > Bacteroidota > Bacteroidia > Cytophagales > Cyclobacteriaceae > Chryseolinea. The sequence goes on from CAVTZI010000049.1 coordinate 25,127, forward strand.
CGTCTTCAAACTTTTTTTCATTCCGCTCGATAACCGGCTGCGATTCAACATCCAATCCAAAGTTGAAGGATTGGTAAGTGAAAGTGCGCGGTTTATCGCAGGGCTCTTAATTTTTGGTTTGGCTTTTATACCTTTTTTCAAGATCATCCATATCTCGATTTTTTTGGTTGTCCTTTCTGGTTTGTACTTTTTAGTTGTTACAAAGCTTTACAATGGTTATCGGAATAAACTGAGGATGAAGCTTGAAAGCGGCGATGGACAACTTGAAAAACTTGAAAGAGGATATGCTCAAGTTACCAGCAGATTGGAATCAATGCTGAATCTTCCATCTCCCGGCAAGGCTATTTTTTCATTCAAACTCCTGGAAAAAATAAATGCCGCACAGGCCCCAGGTTGGATCAATGTTTTGATGAAGAACGAAGACGAATCAGCCCGTGGGTATGCGCAGGATAAACTCAACGAACTTAAGGGGCTTGCTGTCTCCGATCAATTTGTTATTCGAATGGATACCAGCAGGGTGGAGGGATCCGGTAAAAATATTCTGAGCAAACTGGATTTACAGTCAATCCTTGAGAGCGATGGAGACATCACGAAAACGCGTGTACAAAAATTAACGCGATCAACGAATCCAAGTGACAGACATTATGCAGCCGAACTTCTGCAACACATCTCCAAGGATGAGGGTACTTCATTTTTAATGGAGTTATTGAACGATTCAGAACCTAAAGTTCGCAATACGGCGCTGAAAACTTCAGTGAAGAAATACAACACAGAAGTTATTAATGCCATCATCGAAAATTTAGGTAACCCTGTGTTTAGCAACCAGGCTATGAATGCGCTGGTGCTCATCGGAGCCGATACGCTTACAGCATTGGATGCGTCATTTTATAGAAGTGGACAAAGTACACAAATGATGCTGCGCATTGTGCAGGTGATTGGAAGAATTGGTGGCGTTCGTGCTCGGGAAATTCTTTGGAGTAAGATTGACTATCCTAACAAGATTGTCGTGTCACAGGTTCTATTATCGCTGGGTGAATGTGGATTCAAAGCCGGCATATCTCAGATCACCCGGATCAAGTATGCCATCGAGTCTGATATTGCTGATATAAGCTGGAACCTGAGCGCCATGCAGGAAGTGGGGGACGAAGGATTTGGTGCGCAAATCAAATCGTCGTTGAGGTGGGAAATTCAAAACGACATCGAGCATATCTACATGTTGCTCACCATGCTTTATGACACGCGTTCCATACAGTTGGTAAAGGAAAATATTGATAGCGGCACGGCCGAAGGCATAACGTATGCCATTGAACTCTTGGATGTATTTTTGTCCGAGCAATTGAAGAAACGTGTCATTCCCATATTGGATGATTTGACAATTGCCGAACGAACCAACAGGCTCGAGGAGTTTTATCCGCGCGTAAAACTGGATGAAGCGCTGGTTCTCAAATTTATGATCAATCGCGATTTCGCTCAGTCCAACCGATGGACAAAGGCTTGCGTGTTATTTCAAATCGGGATTCTTGGAATTACAGATTTCAAATTAGACCTCATCGCACAACTCTTTAATCCTGATTGGCTGTTGCGTGAAGTTTCAGCATGGGCACTTCATAAGATTCATCCTGATTCATACGAGCAAAACGCAAAGAGGCTGGGCGAGGAAGTAAAAAGACAACTCGATGCGTTGATTATTCAGTCTAAGAGAATGACGCGTTTTGAAAGAGTTCTGTTTTTTCAAAAGCTGGCTTTTTTTGAAAATGTTCCAGGCCTTACCCTTTCTTATTTGGCTGACATCAGCGAAGAAATTCATTTGAAGGAAAATGATTCCCTTTCATTGGATGAAAAGCTAAACAATAACTTTTACATCATCGTAACGGGCGTTGTGGAGTTTTATCAAAAAGGTAATCACGTTTCGAATTTTGAAGATGGCCAGTTCATAGGGGAAATGCTTGCTGTTCCGAATTTCGTCAGCACAAATTTGGTGATCGCCAAGTCTAAAGTAGTGGTCCTGAAATTTAACAAAGACCAGTTTTATGAATTGGTGGCTGACAATGTTAAGCTAGCAGATCGAGTACTGGAATTCATTTGACATGTCACGTTCAAAAAAAATTTTCTTCATTGGTCTGGGGATTTTTTTTGCTGGCCCTGGTCTACCTAAGTTATGATATCAGCCGGCGCACTTCGTTTCCCGGATCGAAATCTCAATTGAAGGAAAGACTAAAAGAAAAGTATAATTCACCAGATTCCATTATTGGGGATTCTTTGATTGAAAATGAGAAAAATTAACTTTTTCTTCATTTTTATTTCGCAATCGGTTGTTTTGACAGTGATTTCTTTTTATCTTTCGAACAGATTAAAGCCAACTATAGACATGACAATCCCCCTTAGTCGAGAACTTCGGGGGATTTTCATTTTTAGCCGCTGCAGGATTTGGGAATTGAAATTTTCGTTTTTTCGAGCTTCCCACTCCGTCGTAATGATCACCGCTAAAAAACGTCCCTTATGAATCCGATTTCGGTCATTCAACTCCTTATAATGCAATTCATCTGCCTATATATTACAGTAAACGATTTAAAGTGACGCGATTTTCGACTGCGCTCGTATATTGGTACTCGAAAGCCAACTATAGACAATGATTATCCCCGGAAGTCAAGGACATCTGGGGATTTTCATTTTTTAGCCTACCTGTATCCTGCTGGTAATTTTTAGCATGTTGTTTGTTACCTTATTTGTGACGTATAATTTCCTTGAATATATTGACTCCGATACCATCTTTACGTATTAATTCCCAAAACTAAACGCTCCTCTTTCTATGAATATTAAATTGTGGGCATCTGCTGCGTGCTTGGTTACTTTCTTATCTCAATCCTGTGTGGATCATTATTTACCTGAGCCTGAAGTTGGAGCCTGTACTGTTACTGTAAGTTTTGCCGATGAAGTGAACCCCATTATCAACACTTCATGCGCGATTCCGGGATGTCACAATGGGGACAATGGTGCTGATAAAAATTGGACTGTTTTCAGCAATTTCCAATCAAACAAAGATGATGTCAAAGATAGAATCACAAGACCACCAGGCACCCCTGGACATATGCCAGCGGCGGGATCGATCACTGACGAACAAATTCAAACGATCGTCTGCTGGGTAGATCAAGGTGGTCAGAATAACTAGTATTAAACCAACGAATATGATGTACAACAAATTTTTAGTTCTTGTCCTGGGATTCGGATGTTTGACGCTTTCAGCGAGTGCTCAAAAATATTCGACAGAACAAACCTTTGTATCTTTTTTTTCTGATGCTGCTATCGAAGATATTACGGCAGAAAATAAAAAAACTGCCGGTGCTTTTAATTCGGCCACGGGCGATATCGCATTTTCTGTACCGATCAAAGATTATGAGTTTGCAAAATCTCTCATGAAGGAACACTTTAATGAGAAGTATATGGAGACGGAAAAATATCCGAAGTCAACCTTTCAAGGAAAGGTTTCAGGATATGATCCAAATGCTACTGGTCCGCAGACTGTTTCCTCAAAAGGAAAGCTGACCATTCACGGTGAAACAAAAGAAGTTGAAATTCCTGGTACCATTGAAAAGCAAGGTGAAAAATTGCTCATGAAATCAAAGTTTATTGTAAAATTGGAAGATTATAAAATTGCAATACCTCAGCTATTGTGGCAAAACATTGCCGAGCAGGTTGAAGTAACTGTCGATTTTACTTTCAAGCCGCAATAATTTTTTTATTTTCGATAACCTAAACCCAATGCGTGAATGATAAGAATTTTATCATGTGTCATTATTTTACTTCTTCACTTTAACGGGTTCTCCCAAAAACGGTTCTTTTCTGAAAAGTCAAACATTACTTTTTTCTCAGAAGGAGTCATCGAAGAAATCAAAGCCAGTAATACGAAAGTAACAAGCATTTTGGATCTTCAGAGCGGTGAGGTTGCGTACTTGTTAAGTCCAAAAGATTTTCAGTTCGAAAAAAAATTGATGCAAGTTCACTTCAATGAAAAGTACATGGAATCGGAAAAGTTTCCAAGATCCACTTTCAAAGGAAAAATTGAAGGCCTTAATGCTACTAGTACAGCCTTGCAGCAAGTCAAGGCAGTTGGTCAATTAAGTATTCACGGCGTTACCCGGGATGTTACCATTCCTGGGACGCTTCAGATCGAAGGCAACACAGTGACCTTGCGGGCAAAGTTTATGGTCAAACTGATAGACTATAATATTAAAGTGCCTCAGATAGTTTGGCAAAATATTGCACAGGAAGTTGAAGTGAGCGTTCACTTTTTATACAGGCCTGTAACAAATTGATTATGAATAGCTCATGCGTTACATCTTGAATCTCGGAAATAGCCGTTAGCAACAAGATGTTTTTCCAGTGAACTCCAAAGAACCAATCCCTGTACGAAAAAAATCTAACCGCCATGAAAAAAATACTTATACTTTTTGCAATTCTTCCATGCTTCGCTTATGCTCAGGATGATTTGCTCGCTGAATTAGAGAAAGATACTGACAAAGAAACACATTATACGTTCGCCACCTTTAAAGGCACGAGACTAGCCAATGGCCATACGATTGAGACTAAAAATGCCGGATCCCTGGAGTTTATTTTTCAACACCGGTTTGGTGCAATTAATGGCGGTTGGTATGAAATGTACGGGCTGGATGAAGCCCTCGTTAGGTTGGGATTGGACTATGGAATAACCGATCGATTGTCGGTAAGCATAGGCCGTAATTCCTTTGATAAAACGATGGATGGATACTTCAAGTTTCGGGCGCTGCGGCAAAGTACAGGAGCAAAAGCATTTCCGTTCTCGGTGACGCTACTGGCAGGAGGCGCTTATAAATTTTCTCCTAAAAACAATTCCGATGTGTCTGACGATTTTGAAAATATCGACCGGCTTTCCTATACTGGTCAGGCATTGATCGCCCGAAAGTTCTCCACCAATGTTTCACTCCAATTGATGCCATCATACGTTCATAAAAATGCTGTAGTAGAATCGGAGGAGGAGAATGATCAGTTTGCCCTTGGTTTTGGTGGCCGTATAAAACTTACAAAGAGTGTAGCGATTACTACGGAATACTACTACAATTTTAGCATGAAAGAGGATTCTCCTTATTTTAACCCACTTTCTTTTGGTATCGATATAGAAACAGGTGGCCACGTTTTTCAACTTCTTATAACCAATGCTGTTGGATTAACAGAGCGGGCATTTATTACGGAGACACGTGACGATTTTTGGGACGGAGATATTCACCTCGGCTTTAACGTAACGCGGACGTTTCAACTCAAGAAACATAAATAGCCGTACAACGTCCGTCCTATATTGAAAAGAACAAGCAGTTGTTTTACTTTTAAAGTTTCAACGCTAACGGTAAAAGATTGCTACTGTTCTCCATCATTGTCTACCTGGTACTTACCGTCCTGGTAGGATTTTGGGCTTCCCGAAAAGTTAAGAGTTCCGGCGACTTTATGCTGGCAGGACGAAGCCTGCCGATGATGTTGAGCTCCGCTGCCTTATTCGCCACTTGGTTCGGTTCTGAAACTGTTTTTGGCGCTTCATCTGAATTTCTTAAGGGAGGACTTTATGCCGTAATGGAGGATCCCTTTGGTGCATCCCTTTGTTTATTCCTGCTGGGGTTATTTTTTGTCCGCAAGCTCTACAACATGCAGCTCCTAACACTTGGAGATTATTTCAAGGTTCGGTATGGCAAAAACACTGAACTCGTTGCCAGTATCTTTTTAGCGCCACCTTATGTTGGATATATCGCTGCCCAGTTGGTGGCGATGGGACTTATCCTAAATGTTGTAATTGATATTCCGGTCTGGCAAGGAGTCGTCATCAGCGCCTGCGTTGTTACGTTGTATACCTATATCGGAGGAATGTGGGCCATTTCAATTACGGACTTTATACAGAGCATCATCATTATTGTTGGTATGGTTGTTCTGGCGATTGTCCTCGCGATGAAAGCCGGAGGTTTTGCCGCGGTGATCAACAGCGTCCCCAAAGAGAATTTTAAATTTTTACCCAGCTTAGATGCGAAAGAGATTGTAAGCTACATCGCTGCATGGAGTGTGCTAGGGTTAGGCTCAATACCTTCCCAGGATGTTTTTCAGCGCGCAATGTCTTCCAGCAATGCTAGGACCGCTGCAATGTCTTGCTATGTTGCCGGCGTCTTATACCTGACCATTGCCATCCTTCCACTTTTTATAAGTCTTTGTGTTAGGCATTTATATCCCGAGGCACTTTTGGAAGATACACAACTGGCGCTTCCAAAAATGGTTATGGTGCATACGGCAATGCCCATTCAGATTTTATTCTTTGGATCATTACTTTCGGCTATCATGAGCACCACAAGCTCGGCCATTTTGGCGCCCGCTGCAATCTGCGCAGAGAACGTTGCCAAACCACTTTCAAAACACAAGTTTTCCGACAAACAGTTACTTTGGATTACGCGACTTTCCGTTTTAATCTTTAGTGCGATGGCTACTATTATGGCATGTATGCGCTCGAATATTTATGAACTGGTGAGCGAATCTTCCATTCTTAGTTTGGTATCCCTGTTTGTTCCGCTGACGATGGGCTTATATTGGAAACGGTCGAGCAGTGCAGGGGCTTTGATTTCCATGGTGATCGGTATTGTTACTTGGATTATCTTTGAGGTTTATGAATCGGATTGGCCAAGTTTGGTACCTGCAACGCTGGCAAGTTTTGGCGGAATGGTAGCAGGTAGTTTAATATGGCCGGAGAAAATGAAAAGCGCATGAAAATTGAACTAAATCGTTTGAATGAGGGGTATCATCTGGAAGCGACGAACGAGCAAGGGAGGACAGTTCACCTTGACGCATCGCCAGATATTGGTGGCACCAATCAGGGGATGCGGCCCATGCAAATGTTGCTCTCGGCCCTGGGAGGTTGCAGCACGATAGATATTATCAGTATTTTAAAAAAACAAAAGCAGCCATTGCGAGACATAAAGATTACAGTAACCGGAGAACGTGAAAAGGATGCTGTCCCCTCGTTATTTGTTGGGGCCCATCTTCATTTCCGGTTGTACGGCGATTTGGATCAGGAGAAGGCAGCCAGGGCAGTGAGCTTAAGCGTCGATAAATATTGTTCCGTCGCAAAAACGATGTCTCATAAGGCAACGATCACCCATAGTTTCGAAATCCTGCCTTAAGGTTTATTGCACACATTAAAAAAATAAAGCGTTTATTAATCGGGGAATTATAGAATGAGTACTGAAGAACGGAATTTTGCAACGGATGCTATACGTGAACAACACCCACGAAGTGAATTTCGTGAGCATTCCGTGCCGTTGTATTTAACATCGAGTTTTGTTTTTGACAATGCGGAACAGGCACGGGCCATGTTTGCTGATGAAATTACCGGAAATATTTATAGCCGCTATTCGAATCCAAACACGAATGAGTTTATAGAAAAACTTTGCTTGTTGGAAGGAACCGAAGACGGTGTCGCGACAGCATCAGGAATGGCGGCGATGTACAGCAGCATGGCAGCGCTTTTAAAATCGGGCGATCACGTACTCGCTTGCCGGTCTGTATTTGGATCAACACACCAGATATTAAATATTATCTTCCCTAGGTTTGGGATATCGTATACCTACGCTGACGTCACGGAGCCGGAAACATGGGAGAGTAAGATTCAACCCAATACGAGGATGATCTTTGTAGAGACTCCTTCGAACCCTGCATTGGATATCATCGACCTTGACTGGTTGGGTAAATTGGCCAAAAAACATAATCTGATTCTAAACGTAGACAATTGTTTTGCAACGCCTTATTTACAAAACCCGGCAAAATTCGGCGCCCACATCGTAACGCATTCTGCCACGAAGTTTATGGACGGCCAAGGACGAGTAATTGCAGGTGCAATTCTTGGGACGAAAGAGTTAATTAAAGAGATCCGTTTCTTTACTCGCCATACGGGCCCTTCATTGTCACCCTTCAATGCATGGATACTTTCTAAAAGCCTGGAAACACTTGCTGTCAGGATGGAGCGTCATTGCCAAAACGCGTTAGAACTCGCGGAGCACCTCGAAAAACATGATGACGTCCTTTTGGTAAAATATCCTTTTCTAAAGTCGCATCCGCAGTATGAGCTTGCCAAGAAGCAAATGAAATTGGGTGGGGGTCTTGTTACATTTGAAGTAAAGGGTGGACTTGACCAGGGAAGAAAGTTTTTGAATTCATTGAAAATGATTTCCCATTCACCAAATCTCGGCGATACAAGAACGATTGCTATTCATCCTGCCTCGACGACGCATTCAAAGCTAAATGACGCAGAACGTGCGCTGGTTGGTATCACACCTGGCCTTATTAGGATAGCGGTCGGGTTGGAAGACGTGAAAGATATAATCAAAGATATCGACCAGGCTATCGCTTCGCGATAGTTTCTAGTTTCTTGTTTCGAGTTTGAAGTTGTGCGCCTTAACGTGCTGCGCGTTTGGAATGGCGGAAACTAGAAACTTCAAACTCGAAACTCGAAACTAATACGTAGGCATTTCAGGATCAATTTCCCTCGCCCACGCAAGAATTCCTCCCTTCAGGTTATATAGGTTTTCGAATTTGTGATTTTTTTCCAACCATTGAACCATATTGCCGCTTCGTGCGCCACTGCGGCAGTGGATAATAACTTTTTTGTTTCGAGCGATTTTGTCCACGTTCCGGGGAATATCTCCCTGCGGAATGAGTTCGCCATTTAAATTACAGATATCAAATTCGTGTGGTTCCCGAACATCGATAAGTTGAAAATCAGCTCCAGTGTCTTGTAGTTCTTTTAGCTCTTGTACCGTGACTTCTTTCATAGTTTTTTTTGCAGTTCAAATATTTACTTTTCTAACAACATATACTACAAAAATATTCCAATTATACGATCTCAATTGATCGGTCTGGTTTCAACTTTTAGCGCTTGATCTACAATTACAAAATGATTTGAGGGTACCAAAGTCCAATCTTTTTCATCGGATAATTTTTCAGAAACCACCAGCACGGCCCTGACACCGTCTGCCGAATCGGTCATTTGACTAACACCATTCTCAACAGCATAGTGGGTCGCTTCCGAGTGATATAATGTAAGCGCATTTTCTTTTGGGTCAGACACGTAGCGCGTTCCGACAACAAATAGGCCGTTCGTTACAACCATGTTGAGATAGGCGGCTTCGTGAATTCCGAATTGTTTCATCAGCCTGTTTAAGTGCTCGAACGTTCTTTCGAAAGCATGGATGACGGATTCCGGCGTAACCTCTGACGTTTCTTTGAATAGATAATGAAGCAGCAATGCAAAAATGTGCTCTGAATCAGTTTGCCCTTTTATCCAATTATAAAATTCATCACTCAAGGGTTCCCGTATTTGCCGTTTGATCAATGAAAAATTTTCCACACCTCCATTGTGCATCATCAATAAATTCTTGTATTGGAAAGGATGACAATTCGACTCGGAGACTTCGCCCACACTGGCTGCCCGGACGTGGGCAATAAAACACTCCGTCCTTATCTTAGGCGCCAGGTTCCGTAAATTTCTGTTGCTCCATGCAGGGTTAATGGAAACAAAAGTTACAGGCTCATAATTTACATCCGCGACATACCATCCAATGCCAAAGCCATCACCATTTAGTGGTTCTTCCAGTTCTTTGGCATTTATGCTCTGATTGATTAGGGAATTTTTCGGTTGATAAAGCAACTTATCAATAATGATAGGGGAACCCATGTAAGCCATTAACCGACACATAAGGATTTTTATTTTGATGCACTTAAAAGGTAGTAGCCTTTCCGTGAATTAAAAAAAGTGGAGATTGCGCGGTCTGTAAGTTGTTACTTCTTCTGTTCAAATTTCAGCGATGCCGAGTTCATGCAATACCGCAAACCTGTTGGTGGTGGACCATCTTCGAAGACATGACCAAGGTGACCCCCACATTGACTACACACTATTTCCTCCCGCACCATGCCATAGCTGGTATCTTCAATCTTTAGCACGGCGCTTTCCTCGATCGGCTGATAAAAACTTGGCCATCCCGACCCGGATTCGAACTTTGTCTTCGAATCAAAAAGCGGTAATTGACACGCGGCACAGACGTAAGTACCCTTTTTATGATTATCCCAATATTCGCCAGTGAAGGCCACTTCAGTTCCCTTTTCTCGCAAAACCTTGTATTGGATAGGGGTTAGTTGTTGCCTCCATTCCTCGTCAGTTTTTACCACTTTGTAAATTGTATGGCTGGGAATTCCGCTATTCTTTTGACTTTGAGAACACGCCGGCAAAATCAGCCCTAGCGTCAAAATTAACATCATTGTATTTTTTTGCATATGCGCTACTTTTTTACCCTCAAGTTTACAAGCTAACGACACAAAATAGGTTGATATCGTTCATTGGAAACAGTCTGCCGAATGACAAAAGTGATAAGTTGGCCAAAATATCACGCAATGTCAGAAATGACCCCTTTTTGAATCATTTTGTGACCCTCACGGGCATATTTTTGTAATGCCTGTCCTTGTACAGGAATAAAACTTGCCCATGAAAAGATACTTACTTGTAGTAATTTTTTCCACCTTCTGTTTCATTAGTGGAATGGCTCAGAGCTATAAGATGCACACGGTTTTCATCTTTAGTTTTACGCGATATATCCAATGGCCTGACGCGTATAATGGCGGAGAATTTGAAATTTTGGTGTTGGGTGATTCTCCAATAGTAGATGAACTTAAGTCGATGGCGCAGGTGAAAAAAGTAGGAGATCGCGCGATTAAGGTGACTAAAATCAACAATGTCTCAGAAATTCGAAAATGCAATATTCTTTTTATTCCCACAGCTAAATCACCTCAAATTGCAGAGGTATTAGCAAAGATTACAACCCAGTCCATTTTGGTGGTGACCGAAGAGCAAGGGCTGGGAGCCAAGGGCAGCAATGTCAATTTTGTTACGAAGGATGGCAAATTGGCCTTCGAGTTAAACCAAGGTGCCACCACGAAACAAGGTCTTAAAGTCAGCAACGAATTATCTCGCCTAGCGATATTGATTTAATTTATGGAAGAAATTAGTAAGAAGAAATCTGGATTTCGGTTGACCATTGGGAATAAAATACTCGGTGGTTTTTTAATTTTGATTGTCCTGTTCATTGTTAACGGTGTTATTATTTTCTGGAAGGGAAATGTCATCGACAATGTAGTAAACAGCTCAAGTCAAGTCTATCGGCCGTCTCAGGATGCCATCAAAGATTTTATTCTTATGGTAACGCGGTCAAAAATGCTGGTGACCAACTGGGTTTATTTGCAAACCAACCAGGAAGACAAAAACGCATTGAAATTATTGCAAGACAATGAGTATCCTGCGTTGCAAGAAAAGATAACAAAGCTCATGACAACATGGGAGACGGATAGCCAACGCCATCAAATGGATACCGTTTTTTTGAAATTTGACACGCTTCTTAGCGTTCAGAAAGAATCGATCATGGCTAACCTGCAGTCCTTCGAGCATTATGAGGATCCATTGACAAAACTATTGGCTGAGGATGCTATCGAGAGCCAGATAATTCCTCGGACAACCGACCTGATTTCAAGATTGAATCGAATTGCTGTTACACAAAATGGAGTAACGGCACGCTCCGACCGCGATGTTATTGATTCCATTCGGAGCCTTAGAAATTATACCATAATTCTTGGATCTGGTATCATCATTATCGGATTGATGAGCGCGATATTTCTAATGCGGACCATTACCAAGCCGGTAAACTTCCTGAAAAACATAATTGTAAAATTAGGCAGGGGAGAGTTAGTGGAAGAAAAACAGGGTAACTTGAGCAACGATGAAATTGGAGAGATGGCTGTCGCTATGGACAATCTGGTTGCGGGGTTAAAGGGAACGAGTTTGTTTGCTGAGAATATTGGTAATGGAAACTATAAAACCGATTTTAAACCGCTCAGTGAGCACGATGTATTAGGTAATGCCCTGATCAACATGCGCGATAATTTATCGAAAGTAGCTGAGGATGATAAGAAGAGAAATTGGGCGACAGAGGGGATGGCAAAGTTTGGAGAAATCCTGCGTAACAACACCAATGATTTGCTCAAGCTCTCGGATGAAATCATCGGTAATCTTGTAAAGTATCTTAATGCGAATCAAGGCGCTCTTTATATAGTGGATGAAACCAATGAAGGTGAAGATCCAACGATGACGATGAAGGCATGCTACGCCTGGGATAAGAAGAAATTTCTAAATCATAAAATTTATCGCGGCGAGGGCCTGGCAGGCCAAGCGTGGCAAGAAGGTGATACTGTATACCTGACTGAAGTACCTCAGAGTTATATCAAAATTGCATCAGGCCTGGGCGACGCCAATCCAACCAGCGTTCTAATTGTGCCTTTGAAAGTAAACGATCAGATATTTGGCGTTGTTGAACTAGCCTCATTTAGCGAATTCCAGGATTTTGAGAAAGAGTTTGTACAAAAGATTGCTGAAACAATTGCGTCTACTATCTCTACGGTGAAGATCAATGCTCGCACACAACGGCTCTTGGAGGAATCTCAGGAAATGACTGAACAGATGAGAGCTCAAGAGGAGGAAATGCGTCAAAATATGGAAGAACTACAGGCTACACAGGAAGAAATGCAGCGTAGCCAGGCGGAGACCGACAGCACTTTGACCGCGATCCATAGTTCTCAATCCGTGGCTGAATACGCCGTCGACGGCTCATTGACAAAGGTCAATAGCAACTACCTCGAATTGTTTGGCTATACGCAAGATGAGGTCGTTGGTGAGCACCATCGAATATTCACTACAAAAGACGATAAGAATAGCGAAGAATACCGTCAGTTCTGGAAGGACCTGGCCCAGGGGTATCCCAAGAAAGGGGTTTATAAAAGAATTAATAGAAAAGGGGAAGTCATAAATGTTAGGTCGAGTTTCTCAACGATTAAAAATCTCTCTGGCGACGTCGTCAAAGTTATGGAGATTACCTATGGTGTATGAGAAATAATGCAGAAGGAAGCATCTGAGAAGCATACTCCGAAGACACGTGTCCTTAGTATTCAGATGAAAGCTCGAAAGGCGACTGGGCAGAATCAAAGACCTTACCTTCCTCGCATTTCAAGACCCTTGCAGGAAATTTTTTAATAAGCCCGTAGCTGTGCGTAGCCATTAATACTGCAGTTCCGGACTTATTTATTTGCTGGAAGATTTTCATTATTCCGTTAGAGACTTCCGGATCCAAATTCCCGGTTGGTTCGTCCGCCATTAGAATCTGAGGTTCGTTTATAAGTGCCCTGGCAATAACGATCCTCTGTTGTTCACCCCCCGAGAGTTGATGCGGTAATTTTTTTTCAACGGATCCCAATCCTACTTGCATTAACACTTCAGAAAGCCGGGCTCTCATTTTCGCATTATCACCCCAGCCGGTGGCTTTCATTACAAACATTAAATTCTCGCCTACTGAGCGATCATTGAAGAGCTGAAAATCTTGAAAGATGATGCCTAACTTTCGACGCAACGAGGGGACCTGCACAGGTTTGATTGTTCGAAGGTCAAAACCAGCGACCTTCATTTCACCTAGCCGCAGCGGAAAGTCAGCATAAAGGGTTTTTAATAGCGAAGATTTTCCGGAGCCCGTTCGCCCCACCATGAAAACGAATTCACCTTTCTGAATATCGAAGGAAACGTCGCCCAATATGGTATTGTGATCGTGAAAGATGCTAACACCTTTGACGTGAACAACAGGATCAGTAGAAAACATTTTTTAAAATTTGTGATTTTTGAACACCCTAATTTGCGAATTATTTTTCACACAGATAAAAAAGCAAAAGCCACAACATTTGCTGTGGCTTTTCTAAGATGAATAGCTTGAATTAACCGTTTACTTTCTTGTGATCTGCCAGGAATTTTTCCAGCCCACTATCAGTGAGAGGATGTTTCAGCAAACCTAGAATAACGCTTAGCGGACAGGTTGCAACGTCAGCGCCCAGTTCAGCGCACTGAATCAGGTGCATCGTGTGTCTCACGGAAGCAGCCAGCACTTCTGTCGCGTATCCATAATTGTTATAAATGTTGACGATCTGAGCAATAAGTTCCAGACCATCGGTTCCAACATCGTCCAAACGACCGATGAACGGCGACACATAACCTGCTCCGGCTTTTGCTGCAAGTATAGCTTGACCTGCAGAAAAGACGAGTGTACAATTGGTGCGAATGTTTTCGCTGGAGAATTTTTTAATGGCCTTCACGCCGTCTTTAATCATCGGGACTTTTACTACGATCTTATCATCGATTTTAGCCAATTCACGACCTTCTTTAATAATATTTTCGAAGTCAGTGGCAATTACCTCGGCACTCACATTGTTATCGACAATATTACAGATCGCCTTATAGTGTGCTCTTATATTTTCTTTGCCTTTGATTCCTTCTTTCGCCATGAGGGACGGATTTGTTGTAACACCATCCAAAACCCCTAGGTCGTGGGCTTCCTTTATTTCGTTAAGATTGGCTGTGTCAATGAAGAATTTCATGTGATCGTTTCAGTTTGAGTTGGATATTAATTAGTTAAGCGAATTGCGAGCAATTGTAGACAAACTATCAATGCGGGTTTAGAATAGATATAAAAATGGCAAACCGAACATCGCACCGCTACAACCGCCTACCCTTGCTACCTTCCGATCCTGGGGGAGTTCAGCAGGAGCTGGTCGTGCCGATTTGCCGGCGCAAAGATACAATTGACAACTGAGAAACGGTAAAAAGAATTTAAAATTCCTGTGAATAGTCCCTATTTGGCTAAGCCAGAGTAATATAGGTTGAATTCCAAAGCACTGGCTTCCTCAAAACCGTCGGCCTTTAGGTCCTCCCAAATATCTTCATCAAAGCTTAGCTCGCGTGTCTGAGATTCGCCGCTGACTGACAAAATAATTTCGATACCCTTGAATAGAATGGGATTTACTTTTACCAGAATGGTAGCTTCTGCGAATTTTTTTTTGAAATAGCGATGAACGATATTGCTTTCTTTGGCCATGAAAGGGACTGACTATGGTAAAGCTCGATTTACCGACTCAAATTTTTACGACACGACTAATTTTGCAAAAACTAAGGTATGAAGAAGCGGAAGAAATCTTTTACTGTTATGCAAGTAAACCCGAGGCTACCCGTTTTATGTCGTGGCCAACGCATCGATCTATAGGTGATACCAAGGCATTTTTGAAGTATGCAGCGGAAGGATGGAAGGCTGGCACCGATTACTCCTATTCTATACGGACTCAAGGTGGAAGATTCGTCGGAAGTTTTGGTGTGATCAATGAAAACGGCAAGCTCCAGTTTGGATACATTCTTAGTCCAACCCAATGGGGTAATGGATACGCAACCGAGGCATGCAAGGCAATGATGGCCATTCTACGAAATCAAAAAGGCGTGTTCAGTATCCAAACTTTTACTGACGAAGAAAATAAAGCGTCGGCCAAAGTTTTGTTAAAGAGTGGTTTGGTCGAGGAGGGGAGATTGTCCAATTGGTTTCGATTTGTCAACCAAAACAATCAAGTTAAAGACTGTATCCATTTTAGACTTCCGATGTGAATTGCTATTGCCAATTTCGAATTTTTAAGATCGAATAACGCAATAAATCAGAAATTCAACCGATTTAATTTCAAAATTTTTCCTGCAAATTTCGCAGTGTTCGCGCGCAACCTTTGAAAAAGTGCTTTTTTTTTGGCCAATTCAATCGATTTCGGCAAAAAATATTAAATTTATTTTTGCAATAGCATCAGTTCTCCCAGTTTATGCTAGCCAAACCTCTTAAAAACCAAAACCGAAATACCAAAGACCAGTCTCTGGACGACAGCACCCTTTGGTTGAGTTTCAAGAAGGGGAACGATCTTGCCTTTTCTATTCTTTATAACAAGTACGTTCAACGGTTATACAGCTATGGCATGCATTCTTGCAGAGACAAGGACCTCGTGCTCGATTGCTTGCAGGAACTGTTCACCCTTTTGTGGGATAGAAGGGAAAAATTAAGCGAAGTAACCTGTGTAAACTATTACTTGTTCAAGTCGTTCCGCAGACTCTTGATGAATCGGTTGACAGTAGGAAGGAAATTTTTGATTTCGCTAAGCGATCGGGACAGTTATGGTTTTGACTTTTCACCTTCCCAGGAGGATACTCTCATAGAGGAAGAGTGGGAAACAGAACGGAATAAAAAGGTAAGAAATAGCCTGCATTCCCTAACCAAAAGGCAAAGGGAAGCAATCTATTTAAAGTTCTTCAATCAGCTTTCCTACCACGAAGTGGCCGCAATTATGGATCTGCACGTTGATTCGGTCTATAATTTGATCTCAAAATCAATCGACCTGTTGCGCAAAAAGCTTAAAGGGGATGCCGTTTTTCTTATGGTATTCTCCTGCCTAATGTTCTAATATTTCTATTAGGACTAAAAATTCATTGCTAATAATGATGAGATACGCGGGGTTCGTCGCTCTTATATAGAGTATACCTAGCCCATTTTGTAAGTGAAAGACTACGCGCGTTTTTCCGTTAAGGATTTTATTATGGATGAATATTTCCAGTTGTGGGTATTTAACCCAGTTGGAAATATTGATGCTTATTGGCAGAACTGGCTTGATGAAAACCCCGACAAAAGGAGTGATGTTGAAGAGGCGCGGTCGACTTTGTTGCGGTTGAATTTCGCAAGTTTTGACTTGCCTTCGGAGGATGTATCGTATGTCTGGAACAAGATTAGAAATCATAACGGGGATGTGGTCGCCCCTGCAAACGGTTTTTTCGGTAAGCGTATAGTGTGGTACAGTTCGGCTGCAAGCGTTTTGCTCCTGGCAATCAGTTCGTTTTTTTGGACCACGCCTCCAGCCAGTGTTGAGTACCGAACGGCATTTGGCGAAACCAAAATCATTACACTTCCTGATAGCTCAACCGTTATTTTAAATTCGAATTCTTTATTACGTTTAAAATCGGCGTGGAAATCCACAACGCCACGCGAAGTATGGCTGGACGGAGAAGCATTTTTTTCCGTGATACACAAAAAAAATAATCAACCCTTTAAAGTAAAACCTGGCGAGGACGTGGCAATCGAAGTGTTGGGAACAACCTTTAATGTTTACCATAGAGATGAGACAAAAATTGTGTTGAACTCTGGCCGGATCCAACTGAGTTTGCCGGATGTCCAGTCAGGTGAAAAGATCATGATGAAACCAGGTGAGTTGGTTGAGTATGGTGAAAAGAAATTTGTCAAGACGGAAAGTTGACCCGAAAGTATACACGGCATGGACAGAGAAAAATCTGGTTCTAAATCGGACGAGTTTGCGAGAGTTGCTGCATATGATCAAAGATAATTATGGAATCGACGTGGAAGTAAAAGAAAGTCTTTTGAACCAGACGATTTCCGGATCTATGCCGGTGACGGATTCTGAAGGGCTATTGCACCAAATAGCAAAGGCCTTTCAGCTAAAGGTGGTGAAAGAAGAGAGCAAGGTATATATGAGAGAGAGCCATGATATTCAATAAACGTACCTATAAATTAAACCCATAACCTATGAAATGTCAGTACGCACTAATCGGCATTTTTCTGCTGATATCTTATGAAGCGATGCCGCAGCACGAAGTGTATGCAGTAGCGTCGCCCAGATCGGTCCGACTGGAATCCTATTCACTTAAGCAGGGATTGAAGGAGTTGGAGAAATCTTTCGCGGTATCCATCGCTTATAAGGACGAATGGGTCGAGAACAAGGTCATCCAGACAACGAAGACTACCTTCAAAACTGTTGAAGAAGCCTTGGATATCATGTTGAGACAAACAAGCCTCTATTATGAAAAAGGAGGGGAAAGATTTTATGTTATCTACGAGAAGAAGCCTGTAAAAAAATCGGTAGCTGCTCCGGATCTATTCCACTTCCATCTCGACGACTCCGTTGTTGTATAATTTTCCGACCGCGCCGACGACCGCGTACCTTGCTGATCGATTGTCTGCCTTGAAGGAAAATGATGTCGCTATTACTATTACTGGAAAAGTGAGTGATGAAAATGGAAATGATTTTCCCGGCGTCAACGTAATAGTGAAGGGTTCATCTGTTGGTACCTCCACCGATATTAACGGACGATATAGTTTGGAAGTACCCGATGAGAACGCCGTGTTGGTATTTTCATTCATTGGATATGCTACGCAAGAAGTGGCTGTGGGATCGAGAACTACAGTCGACGTGGCCATGGCGCCTGACGTCCAAGCCTTGGACGAAGTCGTGGTTACTGCTCTTGGTATTGAAAGGTCAAGTAAGAGTTTGGGTTATTCCGCGACGAAAGTGGATTCAAAAGAGTTGGTGGTCAATAGGACGCCTAATATGATGAATTCGCTTCAGGGCAAAATTGCTGGCGTAAATATTACCTCCTTGGGAACTGGTCCTGGCGGTACATCCAAAGTTCGTATCAGAGGTCAATCGTCAATCGGAGGTCAAAATACCCCGCTCATTGTTGTTAACGGCGTTCCTATAGACAATACAAACTTTGGAACAAATCAGGGAAATTTAGGTTCAGACGGCGCAATCGCAAGTAGAGGTGGTGGAGCATCAACTGACGGTGGTGATGGGTTAACAAGCTTTAATCCTGATGATATTGAAAGCATGACGGTTTTGAAAGGAGCAACCGCAGCTGCGCTTTACGGTTCCCGGGCTAAAGACGGTGTCATCATGATCACTACTAAATCACGGGGAGAATCACAGGGGCTTGGCATTTCTTACAACATGAACTACACGAATGATCAAGTGCATTGATTTTACCGACTATCAATACGCTTATGGACAGGGAGAATATGGAGGCGGGCCTGCTGCGCCTGGAGCAGCCGCCAAACCCGACCAGCGGACAATGGTCATTTGGACGTAAAATTGAACCTGGAATGACGCAAGTTCTTTTTAATAATGTTGTTGTTCCGTATGAAGCTCAAAAGGGGATTCTCGAGAAATTCTATCGCAATGGGCAAAACTTCACCAATAGTGTTGCTATCTCAGCCAATAGCGAAAAAGGTGGAATAAATTTTTCTTTTGGCAATCTTGATAGCAAAGGTGTAACACCAAATAACGAGTACAACCGAAAGACAATCAATTTGGGTTTTGGATATGACCTCTCAGACAAAATGAGCCTTAAGGGAAATATCAATTACAGCAACGAGTATAACCAGAACCCTCCGGTTGTATCTGACCAGGACAATTCAATTCCAACATCACTGTATGCTATGGCCAACACGATGCCGCTAAGTGTGCTGGATGAAAACAAGTATAATCCAGGGGGAGGAGAATATCTTTATTCAAGATTTACAAACCGTACAAATCCATATTGGGTTTTAGAAGAGGTCAAACAGAATATTCGAAGAGACCGGCTTTTCGGAAACTTCAGTCTTAAATACGATATAACGGATTGGCTGTCTGTCCAGGCAAGGGCTGGGGAAGATTACTGGTCCAGGGATGCAGATTATATAAACCTGCCAACCGGTAAGGCTTCCATCAGCAGCGGTTCTGTATTTTCAGCGGTGGCCGGTTATTATAATGGTCTTTTCACACAAGAAACAAGAAGATTCAGAGAAACCAACTATGACTTTCTTATTACGGCAGCAAAAGACTTCGATGATTTTGGTGTAAATGTAAATTTAGGCGGCAATCAGATGCGCCGGAGAATGGATGTGAACAGTGTACAAGTGACAGACTTTACCGTTCAAGATCTCTATACAGTTCAAAATGGCCGTGCGAAAGATCCGACCTATGACTTGATAGAAAGAGGAGTAAATTCCCTCTATGCAATGGCTGAAGTGAATTTCAGGGAGACGATTTATTTAAATGGTACATTTCGTCAGGATTGGTTCTCAACGTTATCGAAAGACGATAGAACCATTCCCTATCCATCGATTTCAGCGAGTTACGTCTTCTCCGAATCATTCAATTCAAAACCCTCCTGGTTGATTTTTGGTAAGTTCAGGGCAGCTTACGCTAAGGTCGGAAGTGATTCTGATGTTCCGCCTTACTCCAACGCGTCTTTACTATGGTGTTAACGGCCAGCAGTTCGTGGGACAAGCGGTGGGTAACTTTGCGACTGCTAACAGGGTACCGAACGCAAACTTAAGACCAATGTCGGTGGAGGAAACGGAATTAGGATTAGAGTTAAAAATGTTTAAAAGCCGCGTGAATTTGGACGTGGCAGTGTACCGTAAATTGACCACTGACCAAATTGTTAATGCTACAATTTCGGATGCTTCGGGATTCACGGCAACCCAAATTAATAGTGGACAAAGCGAGAATAAAGGTATTGAGTTGATGGTGAACTTAGTGCCGGTAACAACCACGAACTTTCAGTGGGACTTCACATTTACGGGCGCGTATAATAAAACCAAAGTGTTAAGTCTGCTTACGGATACACCCGGTTCAAGCATAACGGTTGGGCAACACGTATTTAATGGCTGGGTTTACCAGGTCGTGGGTGAGGAGATGGGACAAATCGTAGGGTTTGGGTATCGTAGAAATGCTGACGGGCAAAAAATTTATGGTGCTAACGGCCTTCCATTACCTACGCAAAGCCCGATTTCATTCGGGAGTGCACTGCCCAAGTGGACAGGTGGCTTTCTGAATACATTTACATTTAAAGGCCTTGTTGCCTCTTTCCTCATAGACTTCAAGTTAGGTGGAAAACTATTGTCTGGAACTAACTTCAATGCTTATCGTCACGGATTGCACATGGATACTATGATCGGTCGAGAAGGTGGAACATTAGATGCCGGTGGTAATGATCCCGGCTTTGTAGTGGGTGAGGGTGTTAATGAAGCAGGTGAAGTTAATGCTGCGGGCGCCAAAGCGGAAGATTATTATTCCGTAGTACGGGGATCAGGTTTAGTGGAGCCAATCATTTATAATGCTGGCTACTGGAAGCTGCGCCAGATTACAATTGGATACGACTTTACCAAGTACCTTCCCGAGACTTTCCCTGTAAAAGGTCTGAGATTGAGTTTTGTTGCCAACAATGTTTTAATGATTAAAAAATGGGCACCTAATATTGATCCCGAAAGCTTCAGTTACACTTCAGACAATGTCGTAGGATTGGAATCGCCCAGCGTTCCGACAACACGGAGTATTGGTTTCAATTTGAATGTTAAATTTTAATGTGACCCGATCATGAAAAAGATATATATAACTGTATTGGCCCTATCGATCATTGTGATGTCTTCTTGTGATAGTGGCTTCGATGATTTAAATACCAGTAAAACAGGCGCAACATCGTTGAACCCGGCTTTAGTTTTAAATAATGCTATCATCAGTGTCGTCACCGAATCAAGGCCAACTAAACTACGAACTGGGAATCGTTCAACAACTGATCTCTCCCAACACAGGAGTATTGGAAGGTGCTAATTTTAATAAAAATAATCCGAACAGCTCGATTCAGAACTGGCAGGGTTACTACCGCAATGTTGTTAAATATACGGCCGATATAATTGAGAGGACGGCTGAAGATCCGGCCAGAAGTAATCTGCTGAACAAAGCGCGAATCATCCAGGCCTACGCTTTTATGGTCATCACTGATACGTATGGAAGTATTCCTTACGAAGAAGGAGGAAAAGGATATATTGATCAGAATTTCTTTCCTGTTTACCAAAATCAACAAGCGATCTACCAGGATGTCATTGAGGAGCTGAAAAGTGCAACTGATGCACTGGATGCCGGGTCAGCCTGTTGAGAATGATGTCCTGTTTGCCGGAGATATTGCCAAATGGAAAAAGTTTGGTTATTCTTTGTTATTGCGAGCTGGGATGCGCCTTAGTGAAGTTGATCAGAATTTGGCACAGACAACTGTCGCCGCCGCTTTTGCCGGAGGCGTAATTTTGGTGAACGCCGATAACGCCGTAATCCGCCACGACGGTAACTACATTAATAATGTCGGTAATACCTTGAATGGAACTGAGGCTGCCAACTTTTATCTGGCGAAGCCCTTTGTTGATGCACTAAAAACAAACGTTGATCCGCGCTTGTCATCGATTGCCGTCCGTTATGTCGGCGCTAATTCGGGTCCTGCCCAAGTTGCAGGCGTTGCAACGACTGCACCGGATAACCAATATGGATTGACGATGGGAAGTACCGATGGCGAAGCAGATATTTCAGGAGCGACATTACCTGGAGGCGGAACACGATATGCATATAGCCAGGTGGACCGTAATCGAATGGCAAAAAGAACATCCCCGCTATTTCTTGTAACGGCGGCACAAAACAACCTCCTATTGGCCGAAGCACGATTCAGGGGTTGGATTAATACAGGTACTGCGGTAGAATATTTTAGCAAAGGAATCATCGCTCACATGGATCAAATGGCCTCTTACGATGCCGCATCAGCGGTGAGTGCCGGTGCCCGGGATACCTACGTGGCTACCCGAGTGCCTCTTTTTGCCGGAAATGAATTAGCGCAAATAAACTATGAGTACTGGATCGCCTCTTTCTTGAACGGACCGGAAGCTTGGGCAAATTTCAGAAGGAGTGGATATCCTGTTCTTGCACGTTAATCCCTTTCCAGGAAGGACTGTAGAATGGATCACAAGGCTGCCATACCCGCCTTCAGAACTTTTGGTAAATAGTACAAATGTTCAGGCTGCAATAGGTGAGCAGGGTCCAGACGCATTAGACACTAAGGTCTGGTGGGATAAATAAAAAAGTTTTTCGCATAAGGGCAACACGAGTATGTTGCCCTTATGTTTTGAGTCAATTCCTCAATCGGTAAAATAGCTTTATAGATGGGAAAAGATTAGATCTAAACTTAATTAGTTTGACGCCTTGTTGGCGACGACGATTTTAATTTTAGAAATATTTTCCTGGAGTAGATTGACCTGTCTTTATCATGTATGCTCTTTCAGTTTCCACAACGACAAAAAATAGCATTCAAAATACCAACGATTTTCATACTGAAGACAATAAGGCTTCAAATTGACTTTAACCAAATCCAACTAAAATGACGAATAGAATAATTGCAATTTCAGTTCTAATCCTCGGTAGTATTTTTTCGTATGGCCAGCGCGTTGGTTCTTCGCCGGAATACATAAAAGCGCTTACCGCAGAATGGAAAGGAGAACGTTTTCCGGATGGAAGACCAAAAGTTTCTGATGCAATTCTCGCGCGATTAAAGAATATCTCTATGGAAGAAGCCTGGGGGGTACTACGGAATAAAGGATATTTAAATCAGTACGAAGGCGACTGGAAGGTAATTTGGCCAGACAGCGCAATGACGGGTCGGGTAGTAACGGCCCAGTATATGCCGCTAAGACCAGATCTGCAGAACCAGGTGAAAGAGCAGGGTAAAATTGAAAATCGGGCACAGAAAGGAGGGACCAACTCCTGGCCAATTGATATTCTGGTGCCCGGTGATGTTTATGTGGCGGATGGCTATGGTAAAATTGCAGATGGTACCCTCATCGGGGATAATCTTGGAAATTCTATTTATGCCAAATCGCAACGCGGCGTAATATTCTACGGCTCCGTGCGCGATCAGGAAGGATTAGAAGAGATTAAAGGTTTTAACGCCTGGATTAAAGGCCAGGACCCGTCCTTTATCTTTCAAATGATGCTGACCAGTATCAATGCGCCTATCCGGGTAGGTCGTGCAACCGTACTTCCGGGAGATGTTGTCCTGGCTAAGAAGTATGGTACCATTTTTATTCCCGCTCATTTGGTAGAAGATCTGGTGATCACATCAGAAGTCACTGCGCTTCGTGATGAGTTCGGCCATCAGCGGCTGCGTGAGAAAAAATACCTCGCCGGTGAAATAGACAGTGAGTGGACCGAAGCGATTAAAAAAGATTTTTTAAACTGGTTAAATAATTATCCAGGAAAATTACCAATGCCTAAGAAAGAACTCGATGATTACTTAAAACAACATAATTATTAATTCAAGCATAATTATTTCTCACCATTAACCTATACGTCATGAAAAGCGTTATTCAAAAACTCATCCAACAAAATAAGGAGCGCGAACGAAACTGCAGCCGCTGCGCGGCAGGCGGAAATTGATAACCCGACTACAAAAGACAATAGAAGAGATTTTCTTAAGAAGACGGCGCTGGGAGGTGTTACACTGGCGGGTCTTATGGGCGCATCCGTTGAGGATACGATAGCGCAATCCTCCGCTAGTGTTAAAAGGGCTTCAAGTCCTTCCGAATTGAAAATCACAGATTTGCGATATTGTGTTACGACCGTCCTCGGACGGACAGCAATAATCCGGATTGACACGAATCAAGGCATTTATGGATTGGGAGAAGTACGGGATGGAGCGGATCCCAGGTATGCGTTAATGTTGAAAAGTCGCATTCTCGGTGAGAATCCTTGTAACGTCGAAAAGATCTTTAAGATTATCAAACAATTTGGTGGACAAGCTCGCCAGGCAGGCGGTGTGTGTGGAGTAGAAATGGCATTATGGGATTTGTGTGGCAAAGCGTATAATGTTCCAGCCTGGCAGTTGTTGGGAGGAAGATACCGTGACACGGTTAGGATATACGCAGATACTCCTGAAGCAAAAAGTCCGGAGGAACAATTAAAGTTGATTAAATACCGTACGGAAACGCAAGGGTACTCCTGGCTAAAAATGGATGTTTCCATAGGGGAATTGAGAAATATACCTGGCACGATTGTTAACCCTAACATATTTAAGGAAGGTACAAGTCAATGGCAGGGCGGGTATATGTCCTATGCCAATACCAGACACCCCTTTACGGGAATACAAATCACGGAAAAGGGCTTAGAGGAGCTTGGCAAAATTGTTGAAAACGTACGGAGCATGGTAGGATATGAGATTCCGCTTGTCGACTGATCACTATGGACATTTTGATCTCAACAATTGTATTCGATTGGGTAAAGCTCTTGACAAATATCGGCTGGCTTGGTTGGAAGATATGGTGCCATGGCAATATACAGAACAACATAAAACGATAACGGACGCGCTGGAGACGCCAACCCTGACCGGCGAAGATATCTTTTTGCTGGAATACTTTAAGCCTCTGATCGATAATCATGCTGTGGACATTATTCATCCAGACTTAGCGTCATCTGGAGGCCTATTAGAGACGAAAAGAATTGGTGACTACGCCGAGGAAAAAGGTATTGCAATGGCGATGCATCAAGCCGGCACGCCCGTTTCGTTCATGGCGAACGTGCATTGTGCGGCAGCAACCCAGAATTTTCTGGCGCTGGAACATCACTCAGTTGATTTAGAGTGGTGGGAAGGCCTGGTCAAAACTACAGATGGCCGGAAGTTAATTGACAAGGGTTATGCGCCTGTTCCGCTTACAGCACCCGGACTTGGGTATAGAGCTGGTAGATGAAGAGGTGAAGAAACACCTCCATGCATCAGATAAAACCTATTTTGCTCCCACCAAGGAATGGGATGAGAAGCGTTCGCACGACAGAACATATAGCTGATATTTCAATCGTACTATTGTATTGACGGAGCAATCTCTGAGTCATTTGGTGAAGAGATTGCTTCTTTTTTAAAACATTTACCGCACTAAAGATCTATCCATGGAACAACGGCCCGCAACCAGAATTTTTCTCATTTTAACCGTTATTTTTCTTGTTGCCTTTGTGGTGACCACATTTGTGGGATTTCATAACTATGCCGGGTTGTTACTGGTATTATTTTTTGGGTCCCTTGCATTATTTTTCCGGGGATACGAAATTTTAAAAGGATATGCATTCACGATCATGATTTTTGCGGCGGTGAGTGCGGCAATGTACTATCCCCAGCATTTTATTCAGATCGGCGATTTTAAACTTTCCAAGTTGATAATCCCGTTAATGCAAATTATTATGTTTGGTATGGGCACTACGTTGAGTTTGAAAGATTTTGGACGTGTTATGCAAATGCCAAAGGGTGTGATCGTCGGTGTCGTGGCGCAATACTCGATCATGCCGTTTATGGGATGGGCCCTTACCAAGATTTTTACATTTCCTCCGGAAATTGCAGCGGGTATTATTCTTATCGGCAGTTGTCCCAGCGGATTGGCATCGAACGTGATGTCCTATCTTGCTCGTGCAAACGTGGCATTATCGGTAACGCTTACGGCCCTCGCGACGTTGATGGCTCCCTTAATGACTCCTATGCTCATGCAATTGCTGGCGGGCCAATACGTTGCCATAGATTTTTGGGGTATGGTTGTCGATATCACAAAAATAATTATTGTGCCAGTAGGCGCAGGGTTAGTATTCAATCACTTTTTACACGGAAAATTTAAAGTTCTTGATTCCATTATGCCAGTTATATCAATGCTCGGCATAGGGCTCATTATTGTTGTAATCACTTCGGCAGGCAGGGACTCTTTACTGGTAGTGGGACCCTTGTTGATCTTGGCGTGTTTTATACATAACGCGACTGGCTATACGCTGGGATATTGGGCGAGTCGGGCATTACGCATGCCCGAAAGGGATTGTCGGACGGTAGCACTCGAAGTAGGGTTACAAAATGCAGGACTGGGTTCTGGATTGGCGCTGGCCATGGGGAAGTTATCAACGGTAGGATTGGCTCCGGCGATTTTCTCACCGATCATGAATAGCACAGGATCAACCTTGGCATTATGGTGGAGGGCTCGGTCAAAAGAAGAGAAGCCCGAATAGGTCTGTGTAGCGACAATTAGTCCTTTGGCTTTCCGACGCGGACGCGCTGGCCTGGATACTGAGTCGGCTTAAATCTTTTTGAACTTCCCCTAATCTTCTTTGAACGCTCTTTATCGCTTTTGTCAAATTCAATATACCTTGAAATTCCGACGGTAAATTGTGCGAATATGTCCCTTCTGTCCGTTGCCACTTCGTATAGACCTACAGTTGATTCGAGATTTTCCTTGTAGGGTCCCGAGCGGGGATCAAAAACGCCATAGTTTAACCTTAGATCGACAGCAATTCTCCAGTGGTTAGACGGATCCCATTCGGTTCGAAATCCAGCACCTGCGAAAAGTTGGACAGGTCGGAAATCTTTTTTCTGAGAAATCGAGTAATGATCTACTTCAGGGGCGAGAACCCCATCATATTCTACTTGTATAGGTCGACGGAAGCATTGGATAGACTTCCGAAGGAAAAATTAATTTGGTAGGCACGATGGCTTAATTCTTCTCGGCCATCCATCAGGAACGAAGGTGCTATTGATGCAACAGCGCTCAATTTGAAGGCATAGAAACGGACCAGGTTCACCTTGAAGGATACAGGTACGGATAAATAACGCAGGTCGATTTCCCGGAGGCCATCTTGTCCACGCTGCGTGTTAACCACATAAAAGTTTTGCCCCACGTTGACAATTCCAGGACTGACCATGAGTCCAAATCCTTCAAAATCAATACCCAGGTTGAGACCAATAGGCACCAACTTCGTTTCAAACCGGCCCTCATAACGAGGATCGTTTTCAATGCCCTTATCGGACGTAAACGATCCCGCTACACCAGTATAAACACCCAGCGACAGGGAGAATTCTTGCGCCTGTAAAGGAAGGCTTGCTATGATCACCAGCGCAAAAACTAACATTCTAGCCATACGCCATGGATACCTTGATATCATCGAAAGTAACGGCATTGACCGCGCGGATGCAGCTACGGTCGTTTGATGGCTATAATGCCGGTTGAATACACGAAATTGGCGTCGACGAACCTATTGCGCCAATCGATTTGACTCGTGTTTCATTGGGAGAATAACAATAAGTTTATGCAAGGTTGTGATAGACATTTTGAACATCATCATCAGCCTCTAAAACTTCCACCAACTTGAGTACCTCATCTTGCTGAGCTTTCGTCAAGTTCTTTTGTGGCAGACGGAATATACTGAAGCTCAGAGCTTTTTGCTTCGATGTGTTTGGATTCTAAAAATTTCAGCATGTGTCCAAACTCCGTGAACTTGGTGTAAACCACAATTTCCTCTTCACCTTTTTCAATATCTTCTGCACCTGCATCAATCAGGTCGAGTTCGAGTTCATCCAGGTCCAGTTTTGCGGGCTCGAATTTAAAAACACCCTTTCGTTCGAAAAGAAAAGCCACCGATCCTGAGTTACCCATTGCGCCTCCATTTTTTGAGAAATGTAAACGGATATTTGCAACGGTTCGGGTTGGATTATCAGTCGCGCACTCCACAACAATAGGAACGCCATGGGCGGCATATCCTTCATACACAACTTCCTGGAAGTCCTTTTCTTCCTTAGAGGATGCGCGTTTAATTGCCGCTTCTACGCGGTCTTTTGGCATATTGACTCCACGGGCATTTTGAATGCACATTCTGAGTCTGGGATTGTTTTCAGGAAGGGGCCCGCCACCTTGCTTTACTGCGATGGCAATATCCTTTCCGATCCGCGAGAACGCTTTAGCCATACGATCAAAGCGTGCGAACATCTTGTGCTTTCTTTTTTCAAAAACTCTACCCATGACAAATTATGTATTCAAAGTCCGCAAAATTAAAGGAGATCTGTTATTAGTCAAGAGTTTCGGCAGTGGAGAAACGCCTTTTTAGTGACCTATTTGCTATTAAAGTAAAGGTTGAAGATGTATAAAAAATTCAAATTATTAATGTATTTTCATACATCCTACGAGGCGGATAATTCGGTTCATAAATAAATTATGCCCTTTGTAGGCTAAAAACCCTTGTTTTCTAATCCCAGGTCCTGGAATTCTGGGTGTTACATTTAGGAAACTGGCGGCATATAGATCAAGAAATTAATTTATTTTTGACCCGTCTATAGTTCTAATATGCGCTTTCTTCGCCAAACATTACTCTCTGTTTGCCTGATATTGCCTTGTGCCATCGGGATGGCACAGCCAATGCCCAAAATGATAGTTATTCTATTCAGGAGGACGCCACGCCGACTCCTTATGATATTCTCATGAACGATTCGGATCCAACTTTTGGTATTAGACTCAGCCACTGTCGATCTCGAACCAGCACGCCAGCGGTAGATCAGGGACCCATTAATACTGTCACAAGGGACCTTCTACAGTTGATGCCGCGGGAAATGTGACTTTTGCGCCAATTGCTGATTTTAACGGAACAGTAGTCCGACAGTATACGGTAAAAAATAACGAAAGCCCGACACCTCAAATATCGAATGAGGCTACGTTTCGGTGACGGTATGCCCGTAAATGATCCGCCAACAATTGGCTCAATATGACCGATCACTATTGCGTGAAGATGCTATGGGTGGAACCAGGTGAGCTAACGTTACCCATAGGCGATATTGACACGCCCCTCCCATCGCTGATCATTATCTGGTGATTCGGATAATACTAACATTGGTTGAGCGGCAGGCATTGTGTTTACTGGTGACAAAGTAACGATCACTCCACTCCCAAATCAGTTTGGGACCGTACCAAGATTACAATTGAGGTCGAAGATGATGAGGACGAGACGGATTCGGAAGTTTTAGTGCTCACCGTGACTTCCAGTAAATGATGCTCCTGTTGCCGTCGGACGATAGCAGGTCGACGAATGAAGATACTGATGTTACGTGGCCTGTTGTTGCCAACGACAGCGACATTGACGGGACGATAACCAGTGTAGACTTAGATCCGGCGACACAGGAATACAGACAACACTCTCCAACGCAGCTGGGCAGTGGGACGTCGCTTCCGGAGATATCACATATGATCCTGCGTTGAATTACACAGGGCCTGCCTCAGTAACCTATGTGGCAATTGATAATGACAATTCGGCTTCCAACGTTGCAACAGTATCCGTAACGATAAACAGTGTCAACGATCCTCCTATCATCAATCCGATACTACCGGTAACTATCGACGAAAATACAACCGCTGGTCCCATAACGTTGGTGGTTTCCGACGTAGAAACACCAGTTGCGTCTTTAATATTTACACCATCAACAAACAATCCTACCCTGGTTCCGCTGACTGGGATAGCATTCAGTGGAAACGATGTAACGATCACGCCCCAGGCCAACCAGTTCGGAACTGCGGATATTACCATTGAGGTTGAAGATGCAGATGGGGGAACCGATTCAGAAATTTTGGCATTGACGGTAACAGCGGTAGATGATCCACCGATCATGGATCCGATAATTGCCTGTTACGATAGTAGAGGATGCTGGAGCATCGGGTCCATATACCTTAACAGCTACAGATCCAGACACACCTGTTGCATCGTTAACATTCTCGGTGACCACTAATAGCAATCCCACACTGATTCCGTCGGGTGGTATAGTGATTACCGGAGACCAACTAACACTGACTCCGGCATTAAATCAGTTTGGGACGGCCAATCTCACCATCCAGGTTAATGATGGAAGTGGAGGGATTGATTCGAAATATTAGTCCTGACAGTGACGTCGCAGAATGATCTTCCGATCATGAACACCATATCGCCTGTTACCAGGGTAGAAGATGCTGGACCATCGGGCCCTTTTACCTTAACAGCTACAGATGTGGAGACGCCTACTGCATCCTTAACATTCTTATTGACTACTAATAGTAATCCTACGCTGATTCCGGCGGGTGGCATAATAATTAGCGGAAACCAAATAACACTGACTCCGGCATTAAATCAGTCTGGGACAGCCAACCTCACCATCCAGGTTACTGATGGAAATGGAGGGACTGATTCAGAGATATTAGTGCTGACGGTAACGGGGGTGAATGATCCTCCAGTCATGAATACGATATCGCCTATTACGATAGTAGAGGATGCTGGAGCATCGGGTCCATATACCTTAACAGCTACAGATATAGACACACCTGCTGGATCGTTAACATTCTCGGTGACCGCTAATAGCAATCCCACACTGATTCCACCGGGTGGCATAGGGATTACCGGAGACCAACTAACACTGACTCCGGCATTAAATCAGTTTGGGACGGCCAATCTCACCATCCAGGTTAATGATGGAAGTGGAGGGATTGATTCGAAAGTATTAGTCCTGACAGTGACGTCGCAGAATGATCTTCCGATCATGAACACCATATCGCCTGTTACCAGGGTAGAAGATGCTGGACGCAGCGGGCCCTTTTACCTTAACAGCTACAGATGTGGAGACGGCTGCTGGATCCTTAACATTCTTATTGACTAATAATAGTAATCCTACGCTGATTCCGGCGGGCGGCATAATAATTAGCGGAAACCAAATAACACTGACTCCGGCATTAAATCAGTCTGGGACAGCCAACCTCACCATCCAGGTTACTGATGGAAATGGAGGGACTGATTCAGAGATCTTAGTGCTGACGGTAACGGGGGTGAATGATCCTCCAGTCATGAATACGATAACGCCTATTACGATAGTAGAGGATGCAGGAGCATCGGGTCCATATACCTTAACAGCTACAGATATAGACACACCTGCTGCATCGTTAACATTCTCGGTGACCACTAATAGCAATCCCACACTGATTCCACCGGGTGGCATAGGGATTACCGGAGACCAACTAACACTGACTCCGGCATTAAATCAGTTTGGGACGGCCAATCTCACCATCCAGGTCAATGATGGAAGTGGAGGGATTGATTCGAAAGTATTAGTCCTGACAGTGACGTCGCAGAATGATCTTCCGATCATGAACACCATATCGCCTGTTACCAGGGTAGAAGATGCGGGACCAGCGGGCCCTTTTACCTTAACAGCTACAGATGTGGAGACGGCTGCTGCATCCTTAACATTCTTATTGACTAATAATAGTAATCCTACGCTGATTCCGGCGGGCGGCATAATAATTAGCGGAAACCAAATAACACTGACTCCGGCATTAAATCAGTCTGGGACAGCCAACCTCACCATCCAGGTTACTGATGGAAATGGAGGGACTGATTCAGAGATCTTAGTGCTGACGGTAACGGGGGTGAATGATCCTCCAGTCATGAATACGATAACGCCTATTACGATAGTAGAGGATGCAGGAGCATCGGGTCCATATACCTTAACAGCTACAGATATAGACACACCTGCTGCATCGTTAACATTCTCGGTGACCGCTAATAGCAATCCCACACTGATTCCACCGGGTGGCATAGGGATTACCGGAGACCAACTAACACTGACCCCGGCATTAAATCAGTTTGGGACGGCCAATCTCACCATCCAGGTTAATGATGGAAGTGGAGGGATTGATTCGAAAGTATTAGTCCTGACAGTGACGTCGCAGAATGATCTTCCGATCATGAACACCATATCGCCTGTTACCAGGGTAGAAGATGCTGGACCAGCGGGCCCTTTTACCTTAACAGCTACAGATGTGGAGACGGCTGCTGCATCCTTAACATTCTTATTGACTAATAATAGTAATCCTACGCTGATTCCGGCGGGCGGCATAATAATTAGCGGAAACCAAATAACACTGACTCCGGCATTAAATCAGTCTGGGACAGCCAACCTCACCATCCAGGTTAATGATGGAAATGGAGGGACTGATTCAGAGATATTAGTGCTGACGGTAACGGGGGTGAATGATCCTCCAATCATGAATACGATATCGCCTATTACAATATTAGAGGATGCTGGAGCATCGGGCCCATATACCTTAACAGCTACAGATATAGACACACCTGCTGCATCGTTAACATTCTCGTTGACCACTAATAGTAATCCGACACTGATTCCGCCGGGTGGTATAGTAATTACCGGAAACCAACTAACACTGACCCCGGCAGGAAATCAGTCTGGGACAGCCAACCTCACCATCCAGGTCAATGATGGAAGTGGAGGGACTGATTCAGAAATTTTAGCACTGACGGTGACTTCGGAGAACGACCCTCCTGTTGCCGTTAATGATAATGCAGCAACCAATGAAGATACACCAGTCAGCCGGGATGTCAAGCTCAATGATACCGATCCCGATGGGACGATTGTCAGCGTCGACTTGGATCCATCCACACCAGGAGTTCAAACTACCTTTACGAATGCAGCCGGGACATGGAATATAGTTTCAGGAGAGGTTAGGTACAGTCCGCTCTTAAATTACACTGGTCCTGCTTCATTATCTTATGTTGTAGTTGATAATGACAACGCATCCTCTAATGTGGCGACCTTTACCGTGGCAATTACTCCGGTGAACGACCCTCCAACGATTACTCCTATTGGCAATCAAGCTACCAACGAAGATACCCCAACCGCGGCATTGACATTTACGGTCAGCGACATTGATACTCCGGTCGGGTCCTTATCCGTCACAGGCACATCAAATGCAACCACCGTCATTCCAGATGCAAATATCGTTATCAGTGGAACCGGTGCCACACGTACCGTTACATTAACCCCTGCCCCAGAGCAAAGTGGCCTTGCTGTGATTACGCTAACCGTGTACGATGGTACTACCTACGTACCTATGAGCTTTGCCGTGACGGTAACGCCAGTCAGTGATCCACCAACAATAACAACAATTCCGAATCAGCTTATAGATGAAGATTCTAATACTGGGGCGCTGCCGTTTACAATAGCGGATATAGATAATCCTGTTGGTTCACTAACAATCACACGCGGATCTGACAATCTAACGCTGGTCCCCATCAGCAATATTGTCATTGGTGGAAGCGGTGCAAACCAAACGGTTACAGTTACACCGGCGACAGACCAAACAGGCATAGCAGTCATTACAATAACTGTCAGTGATGGAACGACATCTGTGCCTACTACTTTTCAGGTAACTGTCGATGGCTTCAACGATCCTCCTACAATTTCAGCTATTGCTAATCAGTCCACAACTGAAGACGTTCCTACGGCAGCAATACCCTTCACGGTAGGCGACCCAGAGACACCTGCAGCTGATTTGACGGTAACAGCGAGCTCGGATAACGTAGGTATAATTCCCAACGCTAACATTATCAATTGTTGGTACGGGAGCAAACCGTACTGTTCAAGTTACTCCTGAACCAAATCAAAGTGGTGCTGCGATCATAACATTGACGGTTAGCGATGGCGTGAATTCAACTCCGACGAAGCTTTCAAGTAACGGTAAACACCGTTAATGACCCTCCTACGATTACTACAATCCCTAATCAGACAATTACGAAGATACTCAGACCACCGCGCTTGCCGTTTACCATTAATGATGTGGAAACGCCTATTCCCAGCCTGACCGTAACAACAAGTTCTAATAATGTAGCGTTGGTCCCGCTTGCTAACATCACGCTGGGTGGAAGTGGGGCTAATCATACCGTTCAGGTAACACCCTCGCTAACCAATTTGGTATTGCAGTGATCACCGTTAGCGTAAACGATGGTAGCAATACAACGTCAACAACTTTTCAGGTAACGGTAACCTCTGTCAACGATCTGCCTACCATAACTGCGATATCGGATCAAACGATCAATGAAGATACTCCAACAGCGGCCTTGGCCTTCACGATTACAGATATTGAAACCCCACTGGCTTCATTAACGGTTACTGGTAGTTCAGATAACACAACGCTGGTACCGGTCGCGAATATCGTTTTCGCTGGAAGCGGCGGTAGTCGAACGGTAACTGTTACACCCGCTGCCAATCAAACGGGAGTTGCAACGATAACACTTACTTTAAATGATGGCACCGCCAACGTCCCCACAACATTCCAGGTAACAGTAAACCCCGTTAATGATGCGCCGGTTATTACCGGGCAGACAGTCGTTTCTACCAATGAAGAGCAGCCCTTGGACATCGAGTTTTCACATCTTATTGTAACGGATGTCGATAATGCCTTTCCGACCGGTTTCACTTTGACAGTGTTAACAAATCCCGGGTATTCTGTTGTTGGTAATACCATCACTCCGAACACTAATGTTACGGGTAATATTACCGTTCGCGTTCAGGTGAACGATGGCGCGTTAAACAGTAACATCTACAACCTCCAGGTTACTGTTAATCCGATAAATGATCCTCCGGTGATCACAGGACAATCTCCGTTGACTATTCTCGAAGATAACCCATTGACTTTCTTGATAAGCCACCTGACAATCGCTGACCCCGATAACACAAGTGGGTTTACATTTGCGTTGGGAACCAGGCAGCAATTATTCTGTTTCAGGTGGAAACATCATAACGCCAGGTGCTCATTTCAATGGTACATTGAGCGTTCCTGTCACGGTGAGCGATGGGGCGACCACAAGCGCTCCGTACAACGTTCAGATACAAGTTACTGCGGTAAATGACAAGCCTCAAATCACGGGGCAAACTCCAATTAGTATCGCTGAGGTTCAGCCGGTTGCCATCGACCTCTCGCAACTTACGGTCTTTGATCCCGACAATGCTTACCCCGCTGATTTTGAATTAAATGTTTTGTCAGGTCCTAATTACACTATTGTGGAAAACGTCGTGACACCGGTTGTTAATTTCAGCGGTACGCTTCTTGTTCGACTATTAGTGTCTGATGGCGCGCTCGAAAGTGATGTGTATAATTTTCAAATATTAGTTAATTCAACGAACGACCCTCCGGTCATTACAGGACAACGTCCGCTCAACACGGAGGAGAATGAGCCAATCGAGATCCAGTTCGTAGACTTGACAGTAAGTGATCCGGATAACACATACCCTACAGGTTTTACACTTACGATATTGCCGGGCACTAACTACACTTTTTCGGGAACAACCGTGACACCCAATCCCAACGTTAGCGGAGTGATAGATGTAAGAGTGAAAGTAAATGACGGTGCTGTGGACAGCGCTCCTTATCCATTAAAAATTGATGTCAATAGTGTAAACGATGCGCCGGTTATAACGGGGCAGCTACCCATGACAACGTTGGAGGATACACCTATTAATATGTCGATGGGATTTTTGATCATCAGCGATCCTGATAGCCCGATTTCCGGATTTACCATGGAAATTTCTCCTGGCGCCAATTACACATTGACGAGGTGTCGAGATAAAGCCAGTGGCTAACTTTAATGGAACGCTTTCCGTTCCCGTGACGGTAAATGACGGATCGTTGGACAGTCAGCCCTACAACGTGCAAATTCAAGTTACTCCTGCCAATGATGCGCCTGTTATTACCGGGCAAAATCCGTTGAGTACGTTGGAAGATCAACCCATAACCCTTAAACTTGAGGATTTTTTAGTAACGGATATTGACAATACATTCCCAACTGGATTTACGCTTCAAGTCGCGCAAGGAAGCTTTGCAAACTATGATGTCGTCGGCACAACGGTAACCCCAAAAACAAATTTTAATGGCACGCTTGGTGTAACAATGACGATCAGTGACGGCGCTGCAACGAGTACTCCGTACAGTGCTGCGATCGTTGTTAATAGTATCAATGATCCTCCGACATTAGATCCTGTCGGTAACATTACTGTTCAGAGGATCCTGACAGAGCCCTCCGTTATATCGCTTACGGGAATAACTGCTGGAGTAGGGGA
Organism: uncultured Bacteroidota bacterium; assembly: GCA_963739105.1. Classification (GTDB taxonomy): domain Bacteria; phylum Bacteroidota; class Bacteroidia; order Cytophagales; family Cyclobacteriaceae; genus Chryseolinea. The sequence goes on from CAVTZI010000049.1 coordinate 61,425, forward strand.
AGGAACGCAATCTGTAGCGGTTACAATTTCTACAGCTAATCCAGAATTGTTTGAAGTTTTTGAAGTCACTTATACCGGCGGAACTACTTGCGACCGTTCGCATAAAACCTAAAGCCGATAAAACTGGGACGGCCCAGATTACTATCCGGATTCAAGATGACGGAGCAGGCTCACCATCACCTAATATAAATTTCTTTGAGTATTCATTTGAGTTCACCATTGATCCCGTAAATGATGCGCCGACCTTCACGTCTCAGCCGATCAAGCTTGCCGAAACGGCCCAGGCTTTTGAATATGATATTGTGGTCAATGACGTTGAGCAAGAAGTCATCACCATTACTGCGCCCACCCTGCCATCGTGGTTGATATTAACGCAGGCGTCGAATGGTCAGGCCACGTTGAGCGGAATTCCTCCGCTTGGGACTACAGGAGAAGCAGCGGTTGTTATTGTGGCAAGTGATCCAGCGGGTTCGTTGTCGACACAGGAGTTTTCGATCGTCGTGAATGCAAGACCAACGATCACGCCGTTTGCAATCTCAACAGACGAGGACGAGAAGTATGAATTTACTACTGAATTTGCCAGTAACTATAGCGATGCAGATGGTAATCGCAATCGCTAAAGTTCAGATCAAACAATTGCCTACCAAGGGACAATTATTTCTAGGTGATAATCCTGTTATCTTAAACGCGGAAATTCCAGCAAGCCGAAATCAAGCCAAATTGAATTATCGTCCATTGACGGATTCTAACGGGACGGATATCATTAAATGGAATGCAAGCGATGGAGTATACTATAGCCATTCTGGACGCAAATATTGTTGTGTCAATCATTCCTTTCAATGATCCTCCGGAAATTATAGCATTGGAAGCGCCGGAGATCGACACATTAAAATATGAACTGGGAAGCGAAGTCCCGGTTAAGCTTACCAAGATTTTTGATGCGCGCGATCCTGAAGGAGACAACATTATTGCTGCGGAAATAGGATTCCAGGTTTCTACCGATTATCGGGATAGGCCAGGATATATTTTCGTTCAGAGACACATTGGGAATCGTATGGTGCGTTCATAAAGGAACTGGGAGTTTTGACTTTAACAGGCAAAGCGTCGGTCCAGGATTATGTTGCAGCCATTCGAACGGTACGTTACAACTATTTAGATGCGACCCCGACGAGATGTATCAAATCGAAAAGTGTCAATTCGACTTAATGACGGAGATTTTGGTGGAACAAAAGAAAGACTTGTAGGTTTAGTTTATACTAATCCAGGATTGGATATTGCCAATGCCTTTACACCAAACGGGGACGACGAAAATAAATATTGGAAGATCTATTCTCCAGCTGGATTAGAGCGCTACAAGGATGCCCTCATTAGAGTGTATGACAAAAGAGGCGCATTGGTATATGAAGCTACCGGATTTAGCACCCCTTGGAATGGCGAAGGACCTAATGGAGCATTACCTGCTGATAGTTATTATTATACTATCGATTTGAGATATGATAAAAAGAAATATAAAGGAGTAGTGACTATTTTAAGGTGATGAGGAAATTTGTACTGGTTCTAATATTTGTTTGGTCAAACCTTAATTGCATTGGTCAGTTCATTCCGAACAGCAGCCAGAACTTCCAATTTGCCCCGTTGTATAATCCCGCTTTTACAGGTATTGAAGGTTATCGGGATGTGAAGTTAGGATACCGTTACCAATGGACGGGTTTTGGCAGCGAGGCTCCAAAATTCATCAATGCCTCATTCAATTTCCGCCTAAAGGAACCGTTGGATCTTACGTTGAATGCGTTGAGAACCAGCATGGAAAAAAAGCAGAATACCGAGATACCTAAGATGAAGCGCATTATTCATGGGTTGGGCGTGAATATTTTTCAGGAACAATTTGGATTGATAAAAAAGTTAGGCGGGGGCGTTAATTATTCATTTCATTATCCGATTACAAAACAAATGCGGCTTGCCTTGGGTCTGGGCGCCATGCTGGAAAATACCAAAATAGATTTGAATGGCATTTATTTTGGCATCGACCAAACGATCCTAACAAGGGTCCTATTGATCCAAAATCCGATCCCTTATATCAAAGTTTATTGAGCACTGGTTCAGCGCACACCAACTTAAATATTCGAGGGGGTTTTCTCCTATACGCCCCTCGGTTTTATTTCGGATTTTCATATTTGCCGATTGCGAACATCGTCATCCAGGATAATGAAACAGACCTTTCATCGTCATATTATCGAGGCGTAATTCAGGCAGGGTATTCTTTCCCCATAAGCGCCACCACGGATATTAAGCCTAGCATTTTGGCACTTTGGCAAGTGGATAATAAATTTATTATCGATTATAACGTTAAAGTGTATATCGAACAAAAAATATGGTTCGGTTTAACTTATAGGGATGTTAAAAGTATGGTGGGAATTGTTGGATTTAATTTAAATGAAAAGCTTGGTGCATCTTATTCTTACGAACTATCTGCTAACAATATGCATCAATTTGGAGGAGGAAGCCATGAGTTGGTACTTTCGCTTCGCTTGAATAATTTCAAACGTCAGAGACAACTAACATGGTAAGGATTCCCTGTATTTATTTTTTGCCTACTTCCATTCTTAAGCCTGGGGCAAGAATGGGACTACGGTCCAATGCGAAAACTGCCCCCAACAATTAGTAGCCCGTATGAGGATATTTTGCCGATGCTGTCGCCTGATGGCAAGACGTTGTTTTTTTCGCGCGCAGCATCCCCGGAAAATGTCGGCGGAAAATTTGCCGGAACGGATATTTGGATCAGTCACTTTGATGAAACGCTGCGAGACTGGGGCAAGCCACAGAATGAAAAGATTTTTAATGATAAGGGTACCAATGCTGTTATTGGAATAAATGAAAAAGGTGACGAAATTTATTTGTTAAATACAACAGGAACGAAGCGGGCGCAGGGGATCTATCGTTCTGCTAAGCGGAACAATTCCTGGTCTGATCCCGAACTTATAGAGATCCCTGGTTTAAATACTGAGGATTTTTTAGGAGCATATGTTTCTCCTGATCTTAAGACAATCATTTTTTCAATGAATGGAGAAGAAAGCCGGGGAAGCGAGGATTTGTACATAAGTCTTAAAAACGCAAAAGGAGAATGGTCTAAACCACGCAACCTGGGGTCTACTATTAATACAAATGGGTTTGAAATAGCTCCTTTCCTTACGCCCGACAAAAGAAGGTTATATTTTTCAAGCAACGGACACCCTGGATACGGAAATTCCGATATTTTTTATAGTGATCGTTTATACGAATCATGGGAGGTATGGTCCGCGCCAAAAAATCTTGGGCTAAAAATTAATTCGCCTGCATTTGAAAGTTTTTTCTCACTTTACTATGACACGGTTGCCTACTTTTCCAGCACTCGTAACCGGGAATTTTCTGATATCTACAGCGTGTCCGTATTTCCGCTGAAGGAAGCGACCGAAGAGGATTATTACCAATATCTAAGCAACGATGAAGTCAAGAGGATAAGCGCAGTTGCCTTCGATCCTGTTTTATATTTTGAACCTGGAGTCAGTGATATTAATCAAGCTCAGCGAAATAATCTCCAGAAAATTAACGATGGATTATACTCTAAAAAAGATATCAAAATGAGAATAATAGCTTCAAAGTCCGGAAATGGGAGCCTGGAAACCTATCAAAAGCGACTGTTAAACATTCTGGACTACCTGAAAAATGCCGGAATTGAAGGCAATAGAATAATTTTCAGCGTTGAACAATCCGAAAATCTTGTTGGCGGAAAAGAGTTAGTTCGGATAAGATTTTACAGATAATCCGAATTGCAAACGATTCAGGTAATTTTTATCAAAAAATTAGAGAACACTTCGTCGGTACCTTACGTTTTTTAAGTAATTTAGAAGTGGCTTTAATTACTATGAATTTCAAGATCTTAAAACGTAAGTTGGGGATACTTTTGGGTGTTCCTATCCTTACCGTTGTAGCTTCTTACTTTCTGATCTCCGAAATGGGAGACAGATATAAATCGACGGCGCAAATCGCGACAGGGTTTACGGCAGACGATGCCGTGAAACTCAGCGAAACCCCTGCTACTCCTTTTGACGTAAGCACGAATTTTACTAACCTGATCAAGTCCATGAACTCAGTGCCAGTTCTGAACTTGGTTTCCTATAGACTTGTGATTCATGACCTGGAAGATGAAAAACCTTTTAGGGTCTTTGATGAATCAAAAGAGAAGAACATCATAATTGATGAAAAGGCGACAACCAAAGCCCTTGCGTTGTTCAAAGCAAAGCTTGCAGGTATGAAGCCATTAAATTTATATGATCCACAGGATCAATTGTTATTTGCCGTACTAAAAGGATATCGATACGATGTCGAAACGCTTAGCAAGGATCTCAAAATTCAACGTGTAGAGAATTCTGACTTTATTTCTGTTGACTACTTTTCTGAAAGTCCTTTTTTGTCCGCACTTACCGTTAATGTGCTTTGCCAGGAGTTCATCCGGTATAATAAAACCCTGAAAACCGACCGTTCATCTGAATCGATCGAGTTTTTGAAAACAATTGTTGATGAAAAGAAAAAAATACTGGATCAGAAAACTGATACATTAAATAAGTTCAGGCTCAACAATAATGTTTTTACACATGATACTGAAACCAAAAACAAGATTGCCTTGATAACAGACTATGAACTCAACAGAGATCGTGAGGTAAGCACCATCAACCGCCTTGAATTCTCTATTAGTAAGATTCAAAACACCATCGACGTAAAGTCAAAAAGCTTAGGAAAAGCCAATCAACAAGAAACGATCTTGGTGAATCAGCGAATTGTGGAGATTCGCAGACAAATTAACGAACTGATGGCCTCGGGCAATGAATCCAGCAAGAGTCGACTATCTCAATTGCGCGATGAATTGCAGCTTGAAACGAGCAGATTGGACGCCCTGAGCGCGAATGAAAAAGCCCTCGAGGAATTCAAAGAACTGGAAAAAGAACGCGATGATTTGAAAATGGATCTGCAGATTGCCAAGAACAACCTTTCATCTATTGACCAATCGTTACGCCGACTGAAGGCTGACGTAGCTGGATCTGCCTCTAAACAAGTTAGTACTACTGACTTAGATAGAGAAGTTGAATTGGCTACAACTGAGTACATGAATGCTCAGGATAAGTACAACGCTGCTAAGAATAAGTCCCTGGTAATCGGGAGTTCAATTCGACAAATTCTTGAAGGTCAACCTAGCTATAAGCCGGAATCTTCACAAGCCACACTCATCATGGGATTGGCAGGGGGAGGTGGCTTCCTTATAAGTCTACTGGTTATACTTGCATTTGAATTTTTGGATTCATCAGTACGTGTTGCCACCCGTCTGGAGAAACTTACAGGATTGCCGAACATCGGATCTGTAAACTTTTTGAAGGATAAGGAATTTAACCTTCGGGAAGTTTTTAAGGATAGAAGTTCAAATAAGGAGTATGAAATGTTTTCTCATTTCCTGCGGAAACTCCGATATGAAGTTCAAAGCTCCAATGGGAAGGTTTTTCTGGTTACGAGTACGCAGGTTAACGCGGGTAAATCTTTTCTGATTCTGAGTTTAGCCTACGCGATGAGCCTGGTGCAGGCCAAAGTTTTAATAATCGATACAAATTTCAGACGTAATGCTTTGACCAAGGCATTGCTACCAAGGATGGACAGTCGTAGGCTTTTGAAAAAAGGTATTGACGATGATGACGATGATGACTTGATGCTGGAGGAGAATTTTGGACGAAGACGATGAGCGTGAATTTGGGCAATCGCTCCCGGCAAAAACAAATACGGGCGAAAAGGATCCGACAAGAATTCTGATCAATAGAACAAAATTTCCGGGTGTTGATATCATTGGCAATATTGGAGCAAACGATTCTCCGTCAGAAATTATGGCCGGCCGGAATTTCAAACAAATGATTCAAAATTTATCATCGCGATACGATTGTGTCATCATGGAAGGCCCTGCCCTAAATGACTATTCTGACTCGAAGGAATTAATTGATTATGCTGATAAAGTGATACCGGTTTTCAGCGCCAGTGCCTCCTTGAATCATCGCGATCGGGAATCCATCAAGTATTTCAAATCTATTAATGGTAAATTGATGGGCACTGTCCTTAATAAAGTTCAGTTTAAATACCTGACCTATTAAGGTTTCCTAGGATCCCATTTCTCAAGAATCTTTATTTTTTTATTCGGCTTGTCAGGATACGTCCTTTTCGACAACTAAAGGAGTCGAGGGTATTTAATTTTCCGCAATATCCTCTAATTTGCGAATAGCATGAGTAAAGAACTATAACCTGTAAATATTCACCTTATGAAAAAAATAGTGCTATACCTATTTGTGTTGATTCCTGTGTGTTCATTAGCGCAAAGCGTTGACTATAATAAAATTATAGTTCCCGACCAGGTTCCATCCATTTCTTTCGAGGAGCGGTTAGTGCAGCTCGCTTGGAAAAACCATCCAACAAACAAAGCCGCCATGCAGAAAGTGGAAGTGGCACAAGCCCTCAAGGCAAAAGCAAGTTGGGCATGGTTGGATAATTTTTTTGTACAAGCAAACGTAAATGAATTTACCGGAAATACCGAGGTCGATGCATGGGGTCGGGCATTTTATCCCAAGTACAATCTCGGTGTCAAACTGCCCCTTGGCGCATTTGTTCATACGCCATTAAATTCCACTGCGGCCAAAGGCCAAGTTCTTATCAATGAATTTGAAGTGAATGCAAAAAAACTTGAGGTCAGACGAGATGTGCTTCAAGCAATTGAAAAACTACGTGAACGATTCAAGATCATCAAGTTACGCGAGCGCATCAAGGAGGATTATTTATTGATGTTTCAAGATGCTGAGAAAAAATTCAAGGAGGGAAAAATAACTTTGGAGTTTTACCGGGGTACTATCCAGGCTTATTCTGTGCAAGAGGAAGAAATCATTCAGGCTCAGTCGTTATTTAATCAGGAGCGCCTTGCGCTGGAGGAATTAGTGGGTGTTGAATTAAAAGATGTGGAAGGATATATGGAATTTACCAGCAGATTGACCAGAGAAACTCAACTTAGACAGTGAGCAGGAAGCGGTAAAATTCCGTCTTTTATTTGACTAAAATTCGCTCGTTTCCGAATTTCAGAGCACGCTCAACTTCGGCTACCAGGAACTCAGGTTCAAAAGGCTTTACCAGGTAGGCAAATGCCCCAAGATCAAGGCATTGCTTGCGTTTTATCGCATCTTCATAGCCAGAGTGAATAATTAGGGGAATGTTTTTATGCGTATCGCTGCATTGATGTTTTCTAGTAACTCGATACCTCCTAAGCCAGGCATTTTTAGGTCTGAAACAATCAAATCAGGAACATTTCCCTGGGCAAGCCACGACCATGCCTCCATGCCATCGTTCATGATTGCGACCTCATACTGATTTTTGAGGATTTTCTCTAAGAGCCAACATAACAAAGCGTCATCTTCGATGAGCAGAACCTTTCTCATGGCATTAATTTAAAAAAAATAACTAATGTTTTAAGACCTGTGCAGGCAAGGCGGGATCTTAAAACCAACTCCGAGACGATCAAATCTAAATAAAAAAAATGATACCGATGTAACCAAGGTCGGCAAACAATTCTGTATAAAATAATAAACGGCGGTGAATCACCTTAAAAAGGAGTTAAAAATTCGGAATTGAACTTTGAATTTTTTGACTTGGATCCCAATTTTGACTTCGTTAACCTCTTAATTCCCAATTTGCTGCGTTGTCTCCCTACGATTTACTTTTCCATTTTCTGTAAATACGAAGTTAATATTTGTATAAATTTCCTTAGGGATTTCATAATTCGGCAAAATTTTCTTCAGATGTGATTTTAGCGTTTCCAAAGTGAAGCCTGCTAATTCTCCCTCTATGACCAAAATAACTTTGCTGCCAAGCATCGGATCCGGAATGCTCGAGATCAAAAATTTATTTTTAACCTTGTGTTGTTCAAATAGCCGATGTATCTCGGCCTCAATTTTTTCAGGGATTACTTTTATACCACCTGTATTGATAATGTTGTCAGCCCTTCCCAGCCATTTAAAATGGCTTGAATTTTTAATTTCAACAAGGTCATTGGTGACAATTTTTTCTACCCAGGTGAGGGGCATTAATTTCAAGGCACCCGCGTTCATCAGCGCTGATTTTTATGCCTGGCAAAACAGTAAAATATTCGGAAGCAAAGGGTCCGTTGACAGGCTTGTAATGCAATGTGCGAAACCGTTTCGGTCATGCCATATGTTGCATAAACCCGACCATTAAATGTTGAAAGTTTTTTCTGTATCTCCTGGTTCAAAGCTGCGCCTCCGACAAGAATATTTTTAGTCGAATTCAGTCGGTAAGCTTGATCTGATTGAAGAATCTCATTTAACTGCATGGGAACAATCGCAGTAAAATCGACAGGGACATTCCTGGGGAGATCATGCGAAAGGATTTGCTGACGGATTTACAGCCACGATTTTCATCCCGGTGACAAAACTTCTTACTAACATCATTTTCCCTGCGATGTACTCTGGATCAAGGCATAGAGAGTGACGTGATCGCCCGCTTTAAGCTGAAGGGCCTCCGCTGTCAATTGAGCGCTCGCGATCATTTGCTGTCGCGTAATCACAATGCTTTTAGGTGCTCCCGTGGACCCGCTAGTCTTTTGTTCAAAAGTATCGGATGAGCTAAACCATTTTTGAATGAATAAAAAGGTTGATGCTTCGAACGTTGATAGGGGAGTTGCGACATCTCCTAAAATTAGTGTCAAGCTTAATTTCTCGACCGTTAATTGTTATCGAATCAAAGGAATAACTGCTCATCATTTTTTTGGCTTGATCAGGGCCAGTTAACGGAGACCCTTTATGGAAATTTCGGGTACTTTGACCAATCAGGATCTCGTTTTTCAAGGAAGGCGTTCTTTCCTTCTTTTGCCTCGTCACTTAAATAGTAGAGCAATGTTGCATTGCCAGCAAGCTCCTGTATTCCAGCCTGTCCATCAAGTTCGGCATTGAAAGAGCTTTTCAACATTCTCAATGCAAGCGGACTTTTCTTCAAAATTTTTCTTGCCCATTCCACATACGTTTCCTCCAAGCAAATCAAGGGGAACAACTTTGTTGACCAGTCCCATATCCAAAGCTTCTTTTGCGTCGTATTGATCACAGAGATACCAGATCTCTCTGGCTTTCTTTTGGCCAACGATACGTGCAAGATAAGAAGCTCCGAAACCGCCGTCAAAACTTCCGACCTTTGGGCCCGTTTGTCCGAACCGGGCATTTTCGGCGGCAATGGTCAGATCACAGACGACGTGAAGAACATGTCCACCGCCAATAGCCCACCCGGCTACGGCCGCTATAACGGGCTTGGGTATGGATCGAATTATTTTTTGAAGGTCAAGGACATTTAGCCTTGGCGTTGTGTCAGCGCCGACATATCCGCCATGGCCCCTCACACTTTGATCGCCGCCACTGCAAAAGGCATTCCCACCTTCTCCTGTTATAATGATAACACCAACCTCTTTGTCCTCACGGCAAATGTACATGGCATCGATCATTTCATTTATGGTCAGTGGTGTAAATGCATTATGAACATGTGGTCGATTGATACTAATACGCGCTATACCTTCGAATTTATGAAATACGATCTCTTTATATTCCTTAATTGGCTTCCAGGGGAATTTATAGTTCATAACTCTTTTTTATTTTTTGTTTCAAATTTTCGAATAATAATTTGTTTGATACCAAATCGGATTCTAACTCGAGAACCTTTGGTGTACCATCGAACTCAAAAAAATCTTTCAGCAAATTTTTGAGCTTTCTTTTATGATCAACCTTGAGATAGGTGATGCCGAATTCCTCGCATAAATGTTTGGCAGTAAGGCGTTGCCTGGTTATAAAATATTCATCTGCCTCTGACGTGTCTCCGGGACCATCAATCATTTTAAATATAATACCACCATGGTTATTTAACAGCACGATACGTAAGTTGGGGATTGAATAATTATGCCAGAATGCATTGCGATCATAAAAAAAAGCCAGATCGCCCGTGATGAGGATATTCGGAACATCACTTGCAAAGCAATGACCGACGCTGGTACTTGTGCAGCCATCGATTCCGCTTGTTCCTCGATTAGCGAAAACCCGGATGGAATCATGCTGGCTATTAAGTCCTATGAAATTAGCGTAACGCACGGCCATGCTATTGGCCAGGTGCAGATTGCAGGCGGAGGGAAGATTTTTAATGACTTCGTTTACTAACTCCAACTCACCAAAATCCTGTGGTGGAAAATAATCCTCGATTGAACGGGTCGCCCGTCGTTCTTCCACCTCCCAAAGTTTATTGTAATTATTTTGTTTTTGATTTTCAAAATTTTCAATTGTTGGAATTGAACTGAGGAAAACGAAAAATGATGTTGGCGTTGCGCGAATGACTTTTGTTATCGATTGGAAAGTATCTGCGACTTCGCCGGCAGGTTGAACATGCCAGTGTGCTGATGGAGGATTTTTTCTCAAAAACAATTTTAGACTTTTCGAAATTGTTGAATTTCCAAAAGTGATGAGCAGGTCAGGTTTTAATGTCTTCAAAATTCCTTCGGGACAATTGCCTAGAAAAAGATCCGCGTGCCTGACAACTTTTTCAATGGGATGAAGGTTCGATATTATATCACCCACAATCGGGATGTTATGAGCCCGAAAAAAGTTACTTAGCGCATTGATCAATGCATCGTCGGCATCCAGCTGCCCGGCTACCAGTAGAACGTTATTATAACCGGGCCATGCTTCTTTGATCGCATTTTTTTGGGCATCATCCAATTCAAAAGAAGATACGTGATCTTCCATTATACGCGTTGAATTACTGAATCCAAACACTTCTTGTGGTTGGGGATATAAAGGTTCCCGAAAAGGGGCATTGATATGGACAGGGCCTTGCGGTTCCTGTCTTGAAAGGTTAATCGCTTCATTTACGATTCTAGCAATAGCCCACTGGTTATCGGCATGATCATATTCCTGCGGGAGTTGATAAGATTTCTTTACATGTTTCCCGAAAATATCAGTTTGGTAAATCGTCTGTCCATCTTGCTGGCCAATCCATTCAACGGGGCGGTCGGCGGTAAAAACGACAAGAGGCCTTTTACTGAAGTAAGCCTCTGCTACAGCGGGTGCAAAATTGTAAGCTGCCGTTCCCGAAGTGCACAAGAGAATGGCCGGTTGTTTTATTTGCTGAGAGATTCCTAAGGCAATAAATCCAGCACTACGCTCATCGCTTATCGTTCTGCAAACAATATCGGGGTGTCGGGTGAAAGCCAACGTGAGGGGAGCGCATCGCGATCCCGGACACAACACAGCTTGCGTCAATCCTTTCTTTGCACACAGTGCAGCAATATCATAAATGGATTGAAAGCGCGAGGTCATAGTCCACTGTTTTACATTCAATAAATAGCTGAGATTTATTCAATAACCTTTAGTAAGGTGTTTAACTTTAGTTCTGTTTCTTCCCATTCTTTTTCCGGTATTGAATCTTGCGTAATTCCGGCTCCTGCATACAACATCGCTTCCTTAGGCAATATTTGTAAGCAGCGTAAGTTGACAAAAATATCAATGCGACTATTGAAATTGACAGGCCCAAGATACCCCGTATACAATTGCCGGTTATAACCTTCCAATTTATGAATAAACTCCAGGGAAGTATCTAAAGGAACCCCACAGACCGCAGAGGTAGGGTGGAGGAGTTGCAACATAACAGACCCCAGCTGAGGAAAATTGGTCGCGACCATATCAACTGTAAAATCGGATTTTAAATGCATTAGATTCCCGGCAACTACCGTGCGTGGCCCATGTTCTTCATACTCCCGAAGCCTGATTTTTTTGAAACAACTGATGATATATCGTTCAACCAATGCTTGCTCCTCAATGTCTTTTTGAGTCCACGCAACATTTTTCAAATTTATGCCTTCCGTAAAAGGTTGCGTGCCGGCAAGTGCTGTGGTCTTAAAGGTGCGTCCATCTTCCACTGAAACCAATAGCTCGGGAGAAGCTCCCAGCCAGCTTCCGAGTTCAGGAATGCTCACAAAAGAGATCAGTGCATTCGAATACAATGCGCACAACTTTTGAAATGCGCCACTGATATCAAAACTGTTTGAAAGTTCGACAGCCTAGCGTTCTTGAAAGCACTACTTTTTCAAAACTTCCCTGTTCTATTTCATGAATGCCAGCACGGACCATCCGTAAAAAAAAATCCATATCTGTTGTGGATGCTGACGAAGTGGGATTAAAATGGAGTCTGAGGACGCTTATCTTCCTTCGGTTTTACTATTGACTAAATCATTAAGCCATACGTTGGACAGCTCTTCAAGGGGTGTCGTCGGCTCATTTAGCTGACCATTTGAAAATGAGAAACTGTAATCGGCTTTCAGGTATATTCGATCTGCCGCTGCCTCAAAAGGAGCGATGATAAATCCGGAAGGAAGATCTTCTAGTGTCGCCGTGTATTTTAGAAATTCAGGTTTTTTTGAAATGACCAAATGTATTTTTGAGTCATTTGGTAGTCGCCATAGCGCAACGGAGAAATTTTGTTTGACAGCATAATCGATAAAAAACGAAAAATACTCGGTTTCAGTAAGCGTCGACAAAGAAACGGCGTTTGAAAATGCCATATAATCCCTCCTTATTTCTTTTTTTCCAAAACAGCCATTGTAATGCGACTAATACAAATCAATTCATTTAAATCGTTTGAAATGCGAATTTCCCAGACGTGAGTTTGCTTTCCAATATGGATGGGCTTGGTTGTTCCTTTTACAAAGCCATTGCGTACTCCCTTGAGGTGATTTGCGTTGATTTCCAGCCCAACACAAAACTTGTTTTCATCCACACAAAGGGTGGCTGCCACGCTTCCCAGGGTTTCGGCCAAAGCAACCGATGCGCCGCCATGAAGCAATCCCAAGCGGTTGATGTGTTTTAGCGTTAACGGGCATTTGTGCCACCAGGAAATCATCGCCAATTTCCACGAACTCAATGCCCAAATGCTCTGCAAGGGTATTTTGAGACCACTTGTTAAGTGATTCAAGTGTTGCACTTTCTTTAAAAATTCTCATGAAACTATTTCGTGGTCACGTTTGGCTGCCTACTATTTCCTTATTTTTGCGCCCAAAATAATCGAAAATTGAACAGCAAAAAAATATACATCGTTCGTCATGGGCAAACGGATTTTAACCTTCAGAACATTGTTCAGGGTAGCGGTGTAGACAGCAGTCTAAATCCACGAGGACTCGCGCAGGCTCAAGCTTTTTTTGATCATTATAAGGATGTGCCGTTTGACAAAATTTATACTTCGACGCTAAAACGTACCAAAGAAACTGTTCAAGCAATTTCTGGACTTGGGAATTCCAACCGAAGCGCTGGCAGGTTTGAACGAAATCAGTTGGGGAAATAAGGAGGGATATAAAATCACACCTGACGAGGATCAGTACTATCATTATATGTTGAAACAATGGCAATTGGGAAATACCGCTTTAAGGATCGAAGGAGGGGAAAGCCCAGATGATGTGGTGATCAGAATGAAACCCGCGGTTGATCATATCATGAGCAAGACCGACGAACAAACGGTCCTGGTCTGCATGCACGGTCGCGCCATACGAATTTTACTTTGTATTCTTCTGAACTATCCGCTGAAGTCCATGGACATGTTTGAGCACGAGAATCTATGCTTATACTTGTTGGAATACAGTGGAGGTACATTTACCATTCGTCTCCATAACGACATTTCTCATTTGCGTTTGATCTGAGCAATCGCAGATTTTGCTTTGCTATCGATGCTATTCTTATACTCGTGCTTGCTGTAGGACATGGCTTTGTTGAAATAGCTTTGCGCCAACGGGTATTGTCATTCTCACTCCAGAAAATATATCCCAACTGAAGGCATGCATTCGGAGCATAATACCATTCTTCATCACCGCTTAAGTCGATACTTCGCAGATAAAAGGATTTCGCAGCCTCAATATCATTAAGCTTGTGAGAGAGTCTCGCTTTGCGATAAAAATATTCCACCTGATCGCGTTTTGTTGGAATATCCTGCGGCTGCAAGGATTCTAAAATCTGCTTCGCCTGCTCATAATAGCCGCCGTCGATTGCATATCTGGCTTTCGTTAATTTGACGTGGGGTAACTCAGTTTCCGCTAAACTTCGAGCGGCATATTTGTCGGCTTCAGAGGCCTCTTTACCACGCGACTTTGCTTGCTTAAAAATTTCCTCTGCATCATTTGTATTTCCATTTAGCCAATAACACAGGCCAATCTTATAGTAGGCATCTTTGATACCATTTTGTCCATTGTAATGATTGATAAACCATCGGTATGATGAGATCGAGTTTAGGTACTCCGCCTTTGAATAAGTAGATTTCTCCTCTCAAGTAATCGGAATAATATAATGGAAGCCCACAGAATTCCGGCTCAAACTGTCCAGCATTACCAGGGCATTCTCACTTTGATTGTTCTTCATGGCCAAAGCGCTTCCTAAAAAAAGCGCGAGTCTGTTCTTGGGGTGCTGTGACTCTCAAGGACATTTATTTCACTGATGGCCGCCCCAGGTTGTTGCAATAAAAATCCTTGAATTAGTGCATGAATGAGACTGGCTTCAAATGCCAGCGGACTGTCGGACAATCGAATTGCCTGCAATTCGTCCAATCCGGTTTTTGTTGAACCTTCCATATTCAGGAGACTTAATACCCAATTGTATTTTTGAGGAACGGAACCAATGATGACTTCCAGTAAACCTGAAGTTTTATTGATCGCCTGAAATTTTGGAAACTTATTTCGAATTTCTTCGATGGTCAAATACGCTTGCCTCAGGTTCAAGGCAGCATCAAACTCATGGCCAAACTTTAAGTAAACAAAAGTCCAGTGCATCCGGATTTCTGCTTGTAGAAACAGGTCATCGGGAACGTTAAGTTCTGGTTTTGCGTTCCAAACGGTTGGTAAATCGATCTTCGTATTCGGTGTACTTTTCGCCATCTTCTGTGATAAGCAATTCCAACGCTTCCGCTAGATGCGATGACATAATGCTGGTGAGCAGTTTCTGGTTCTGGAATAAGTTGATGAACTTCCTCAAGCTGCAGATTTAAAACAAGTTCATAGGCCTTTTGTGTTGGATCATCAAACTTCCATTCTGCATCAGCAATAGCAAGCAGTTCGAGGGGAAACCCCAGCACGTTGCAGCTAAGAAATAAAAAAAGGCATACCAACATGGCTGCCTTTCTTTTATAGCAAGTGACTATAAATTTATTCAACTTTTTTTCTTCTGGCTGGGGGCTGGCGTAGCAACTTTTGCTGTCTTTGGTTTGTCGCCTTCATCAAGAGAATCCATGTCAACGTCTGCTAATATACGTCCGGAATGTTCATCAATCACAATTTTCTTCTTTCTCTCTGATCTCAGCAATTTTTTGTGGAGGGATAACAATGTTACAACCTTCTGCAGCGCCACGAACAACACGCACAACAGCCAGGCCGTTCGTCAGACTCTTGCGTAATCTTTCGTAATATTTGAGGAGTTTGTCTTCGATTTTTTTGGTGGCTTTTTCACGTTCTGCTAACAGTCTTTTTTCTTCTTCGTGACTTTCGGCAAGGATGCCGTCGAGTTCTTTCTTCTTTGTATCTAAGTGATCGCCTCGCTCTTTGATCTGGGTGTTGATCTTTTCGATCTCTTCTTTCTTTTCGGTAATATTCTCTTTACCCTCTTTTATCTTTTTTTCGCAGATCTGAATTTCGAGTTCCTGTAGTTCTATTTCTTTTGTGATAGCGTCGAATTCTCGGTTGTTTCTTACGTTTTTCTGTTGCTCAGTATATTTTTTGATCAGTTTTTCAGCCTCCTTAATCCCCTCTTTGTGTTTTTTGATTGCTTCTTCAATTTCCTTTTGATCTGTTTCGAATCGTGATTCTCTTGTTTTGTAACCCTCAATTTCATCCTCCAGATCCTGAACCTCATCGGGGAGGTCGCCTCTCAGCTTTTTTAGTTCGTCTAACTTCGTGTCGATGAACTGTAGTTTTACAAGTGCTTCGAGTTTCTGTGCAACTGATTGATTTTCCATTCGTTATATATAGCTTATTGGATTTGTCGCGGTTTTTGAAAAATTGATCGCAAAAGTATGAAATTTTTTCATTAAAACATCCATTAAAAGTTCTTTGGTAAAAACCTCACTTTCATAGTGCCCGATATCGGCAATCGCAATCTTTCCGTCAGCATCAAAGAATTCGTGATATTTAAAATCTGCCGTGATAAAGAAATCCGCTCCTGCCTGAATGGCCTTTGGAAGCAGAAAGCTGCCAGAACCCCCGCAAACAGCGATTTTTTGAACTTTATTAGAAGGAAGCATCGTGTACCGGACGATGTTTAGATTCATCTTATCTCTTTAAACTTTTAAGAAATTCTAAAGGTTCCATGGGCTGTTCCAGTTCACCGATCATTCCAGACCCAACTTCTTGATTTTCATTAAGTAAGGGGAGAATATAGTAGGCGACTTCCTCATAAGGGTGCGCTTTCCAAAGGGCCTCCAGAATTTGTCTTTTTTAGATAGCTGGGAAAGATCATTTCCACCCGTGTTTCGTCCACATACGTTTGTTTATTGTGTTCACCAATATGCGGGTTCGTGCCTTCCGTCGGCATAAATGTGCCAACGCCCTGAAGCTGAAAACTGCAATTCCTGTAATCGCCAATTTGCCCGGCGCCAGCTGCATACAGGGCGGCTGTGACTTCCGAAGCATTTTCATTTGGGATAAAGGTCAAAAGCTTACTTAACGTATCGGTCTTTGGGCAATAAGCACTTTCGTGTTTTTCAGCCCAATCTTCTCACAAATTTTTTTATTTACACCGGTATGCACGTTGTCGAGGTTGGTGTGAATAGCATAAATGGCAATGTCATGTTTAATTGCCTTAATGATTGTGCGCTCTACATAGTTGGCTGCCGGTCAATTTTTTCAATCCTTTAAAAAGGATGGGATGATGGGCAACGATAAGATTGCAGCCAAGTTGAATAGCTTCTTCGACAACTTCTTCAGTGCAGTCGAGCGTGACGAGAACTCCCCTTACTTCCGCAGAAGGATCACCTGTCAGCAGGCCCGCATTATCATATGACTCCTGATAAGAAAGGGGGGCCCATTCTTCCAGGTAACGAGTGACATCTTTTATTTTTATACTTTCGTTCATGAATCCATTCCAATTTTTCAACTGACAATTTAGAAGTTGAAAGTTAAGGTTTAAAGGTTTAGAATGATTTTACTGAGGATTTTACTATTTCCTTTTTCGTGGCTCTATTATTTGATCACTCAGATACGAAACCGTTTATATGACCGGGGACTGAAGCCATCTGTAAAGTTTGAGTTACCTGTGATTTGTGTTGGAAACCTTACGGTAGGGGGTACCGGCAAAACCCCTATGATTGAACATTTATCCGCCTCCTTCAAAACCGGTTTAAAATGGCGACCCTTAGCCGCGGATACGGACGAGCCACAAAGGAATTCGGATTGCGGGACCTTCTGAAAATGCTACAACGATTGGAGATGAGCCATATCAGTTTTACAAAAATTTGGAAAACGAATCACGGTTGCTGTAGGCGAAGAACGAGCGCTGGCCATCCCCACGATTTTGCAAGAATATTCTGATACACAGATTATTCTGTTGGATGATGGCTTTCAGCATCGAAAGGTCTCACCTGGTTTTTCGATTCTCCTAACGGATTATCACAGTCCTTTTTATAATGATTTTTTACTTCCCAGCGGACGACTGCGGGAGAGCCGGTGGGGTGCGGAAAGGGCGGATGTCATTGTGGTTACGAAATGTCCAGCAGCAGATATCGGAAGATAGAAATGATGGAAATAGAAAGGTCAATACGACATTATGCGGAAAAGCCCGTTTTTTTTACCAACATCCGCTATGGACAACCCTACATCATTCAATGAACAACTCAGCGCTGCCGACAAAGCAAATCGTTCTCGTAACTGGCATTGGAAATTCAAAGCCATTGGAAACGTATGCGAAGGAAAATTATACCTTGATAAAACATCTTGCCTTTAATGATCACCACACGTACACAGAAGGGGATATTAAGACGCCTGATAAACCTTAAGAACACACATCCACAAGTCAGTTTTCTAACAACTGAAAAAGACAAAGTGAAATTGGACGTGCCTCAATTTCAGAGAAATGCTGATAAGGATTGCCGTTATTTTATCTGCCAATAGAAGTTGACTTTATAAAAGCTGGAAAGGATTTTGATGAGATCGTGCTAAATGTCATTCAGACGTGCGAAATAGAAAAACTTTTCTATACTTTCCTTTCAAGATAATCAACGCGCTTATTTTCGCGTGTGCATTTTTTACGATTTACACTCCTCCTATGGGTTTTCATAGGTATTTTTTATGGCTCTGTATGGCGCAGGACGACGACCAGGGCGTAGGGGGTCACGCGTTATTGACGATACGACCAAACAGGTTTATGGTCCAAAAACTTCAAAATATTACTATGAAAACGATGTCTTTCTAAATCGTATAACGTACCATGCCATCGATACAGTCGATTCGGAATTTTCACAAGTTATACCTATGTACAGCTGGCATAACAACCTTTATCAGGATCTGGGAAACATCGGAACATCGATAACGCCAATATTTTATCAAACGCCGAGTCTCATCGGTGTCACGTCTGGATTTAACTCCTACAACCTTTATTGGGACGACGAACAGATCCGGTATTTTGATACCAAATCACCTTATTCCAATATCCGCGCGACATTGGGGGGAAAGGGGAGGTCTGATGACCCGGATTACCTTCAGTCGAAACATTACCCCTCAATGGAGTTTTGGATTCACCTACCGACCCCTGTTGATCGATAAGCAAATACAACGACAAGGTAAAGGAGACCGTCAGGTGAGGGCAACCTATTACGACATTTATACATGCGTACCAGTCGCCCGATAGCAGCTACCGGGTAATGTTCAATTTCCGACGAAATAAACATGAAACAGACGAATATGGAGGTGTCTATGATGAAGCCGATGGATTTGACTATAAGGATTATTTTTTCATCAACGCGCAGCCCAATTTGCAGGACGCAGCCAGTCGCGAATTGCGAACGAACACACATTTATTCCATCAATATGAAGTGGGCAGGGCCTTGCAGGTTTATCATATTTTCGACCGGTACCGGCAGGGCAATCAGTTTATGGATGGTCCCACAACGAATGAATATTACGACTATTACGATAATTAATAACGACTCAACCTACGATAAAGTCAAATTCAAATCTGTAAGGAATGAAGTTGGTATCAAAGGCGATCTCCTGAAGCTCTTTTACAATGGTTACTACGCCATCCGGGATTATACATTCACGAATAATAATATCGATACGTTGGGTACACAAGTATCGGGTGTGGAAAGTTATATAGGGGGAAGGATGTCGCTCCATCTGGATTCGATCGGAGAGGTTACTGGCTGGGGCGAGCTTCAGCAAAATGGCAATTTCAGAATCGAGGGGCAGATCAAGAGCCGATGGTTTGAGGCATCCGTGAAGCAGGTGCAATATTCTCCGGCATTATTACTGCAGCGGTACCGTGGTAGCCATGATGACTGGTCCAATGATTTCAGCAACCAGAATGCTACGCAGGTCAATGGATACCTGCATTATAACTCAAAGGTATTGAGAGTTTCCCCTGGGCTCACGTTCACAAGGTTGGGTAACTACATTTTTTTTAAGGAGGATACAGTCAGGATCGACACAAGGGACAACGCGTTTTGCCCATGCAATCGTCCGGTCAACAGGTGATTTTTTCACCGGAGTTCAAGTTCTCTTTAACGTTTTTGCGACACGTAAATTTGTCAAGCCAGATCATCTACACAAAACTGCTGGATAATCCGGACAATGCTATCCAGGTGCCGGACCTTTTTATAAATGCTCAGCTATCCTATGCAAACATTTTCTTCAATGAAAATTTCGACATGCATGGTGGAGTAGATGTCCATTATCAATCCTCGTATTATCCATTGGCGTATGATGTTCCCATTCAACAATTTTATGTTCAGCAACAGATAACAAAGGGCAGAGATAACAGATGGAGCACTTAGGGTGCCTGCCTTTCCTATTGTCGACATTTTTCTTAATGCACGGATCAAAAGGGGAAGAATTTTCTTTAAATACCATAATCTGATACAGGCATTCACAAAACAAGGCTACATGCCTACACCAACCTATCCGGGCCAGCGAAATATTATTGACTTTGGATTTGATTGGTCGTTTTATGATTAACTTCGAGGTACGACTTAGATGTACGATTTACGAGGTACGATTTGAGGTGAGTAGTCTGATTTCTGCAAACTTCAAGGGCGCTTTTACATCTGGATATTTTAACGAATTCATTTTTGAAAGTAGCAAAGGACAAATTCACGTTAGGGCTGGAGCTTCCCACGGATCCCCGGTGGACCGGTATCGCTCAAAAAAATATCATAGACATTTTAATTGATCATGCCTATTGCGAACAAAAAGCTGCGTCGTCTTGCATCTCATTAATCATTCAGCATCCCGAGCGTGAGAAATTGGTTGAGACATTAGCACCTTTAGTTAAGGAAGAGTGGGGACATTTTGAACGCGTGCTTGCCGAACTTAAAAAAAGAGGCGGCGCGCTCGGGCCTCAACGCAAAGATGAATACGTGGAAGAGTTGACGAAATTCATCATAAAGGGCGGAAGCAGAGAACAGCATCTGGTGGAAAAACTTTTACTCAACGCTTTGATAGAAGCGCGGAGCTGTGAACGTTTCAAAATACTTTGGAAAACAATTCCTGACCCTGAACTTGCCGAATTTTATCATGAGCTGATGATATCCGAAGCGGGTCATTACAAGACCTTTCTACATTTAGCGAAAGAATACCTTCCGGCCGAGGTTGTGATGAAACGATGGGAAGAATGGTTAGAACATGAGGCTGAAATCATGAAGGGGCTGGAGGTGAGGGGAGATAGAATCCATTAAGGATCAGGATGGTCAGGATTGAAGGATTATCAGATCGTTAGATTTGGGACGCGATGCGTCCCGACGATCCTTCAATCCTGACCATCCTGATCAATCCTGACCATCCTGATCATGTCTTTTGTTTCTTTTTCTTCGCTGCCGGAAACAGAACATTGTTTAAAATCAATCTATACCCTGGGGAATTTGGATGCTGATTAAGATCAGTGGGTTCTTCGCCAACCTGATGTTGATAATCTTCAGGGTCATGTCCACCATAATAGGTGTAAAATCCCTTTCCAAGAATTCCATGAATATATTTGGCTTCTTTTATTTCTTTATTTTCTCCCATGATCAGCACATCCGGTTTGATGAGATTCTTTTTGAAGCCAGTGGTCTGACCAAAAAAACCACTGATAACCCGCGTATGATTTTGCGTTAGCATCGTGGGAATGGGATCCCATTTCGCGGAGAATTCGAATAAGGAAAAGTAATCATTGTCCTGGCGGAGGCCGCGTTCATTGGGTTGATTATCGATATCCGAAAATTCATATTGATAGGGATCGCGCACCAATCGAAAATCAGTAAATGCCAAGGTATTTTCAAAGTGTAATTTCTCCTGAGCCTGTGGATCTGCGGGATCGCCATCATACATTCTTTCGCAAATGTCCACGCCTTCAGCTGCCAGGGCAATGTCGTAAGTATCTGTGGCAGAACACATCGCGAAAAGAAATCCACCGCCGGTAATAAACTCTTTTGTTTTCTTTACAACCGCCAGTTTAAGCTGGGATACTTTATGAAAGCCGTATTTCTGCGCAATGCCTTCTGATTCCTGTTGCTGCTCGATGTACCAGGGCATATTGCTATACTGTCCATAAAATTTTCCGTATTGCCCCGTAAAATCTTCGTGGTGAAGGTGAAGCCAGTCATATTTTGCAAGCGCGCCATTCATTACTTCTTCGTCAAAAATGATATCGTATGGAATTTCCGCGTAGGTGAGAACCAAGGTTACGGCATCATCCCAGGGCTGTTTGGATTTTGGTGAATAAACAGCAATCCGTGGATACTTTTCCAGTTTCATGATATCATAATTCAACGCAGGGCTTGCGATCTCAGAAATGATCTGATTCGCCTGTGCGCTGGAAATGATCTCAAAACTTACGCCTCTTATCACCAATTCATTTTGCACGGCAGGATGATAATTGCACATAAAACTTCCTCCCCGGTAATTCAATAGCCAGTCAACCTCCATCTCACTTCTCAAAATCCAGTAGGCAATGCCATATGCTTTGAGGTGATTGGATTGCTTTTCATCCATTGGAATCAAAATGGAATTGGCTTTTATGGCCAATGAAGCCAGTAAAAAAAAAGTTAAAATGGCCGCGCTCTTCATACTCTTACCCGATTAGGTTATAAATTTACCGGGCTGGAAGTTATTATCACTCAATTTTATGGAATATACTCAATTTTTGCTGATCAACGTCAAAAAATTGGCTGTGAGCTGTAACATCCTGCCGCTTTAATCAACGTATAAGCATACTATAAATGTTTACCATTGCTTGACCAAAGATGAATTTAATTGAGAATATCCTTGAAGGTCTTCGTTCTGTGAAAGTTGAACTTATTAAGGTCGGTTATTACGGCATTAATAGTAACGATTGGTATCACAGCGTTGATCAGTGTTTCCACCGCTATCGATGCGGCGCAAAAATCAGTGAGTGAAGGGTTATCGGCACTTGGTTCCAATACGTTTGATATCCGGTCCAAAGACAACCGCGGGGGAAGCTCGCAAGGTATTGCGCAAAAGAACTACCCGCCGGTAAAATTGAATGAGACCCTTCGATTTATCGATCAATACAGGGTAAGTTCCACCATTAGTTTATCTGCCCAGCTCACCGCAAATTGCAGAAGTAAAACATCTTTCCAACAAGACGAATCCCAACATTAACGCCATGGGCGTTAATGAAAATTATCTTGGTATTAAAAACCTAAACTTGAATCAGGGCAGAAACTTTTCAAGTTTTGAGATTGATAACGGCAAACAGGTAGTGATCATTGGAAATTCCGTCCGTAACGTTTTGTTCAAAAACAACGAAGATCCGATTAACCAAAAGATCTCATTTTCAGGAACTCAATTTAAAGTGATAGGAACCTTAGAGGAAAAAGGAAACTCACTGGAAGACAATTACGACAACATGGTTTTTATTCCCATTCGCCTTGCGAACCAGATGGCCAAAGGACAAGGGCTTCGCTATGAGCTGACGATAAGCATCGTTGACCCCACCCAGTTGGAATATGCCATGGGCGAAGCGACCGGCGTAATGCGGGCCATCAGGCGGGATAAGGCTGGAAGAGAAAATTCATTTGAACTGGAGAGCAGTGAGGCATTAAAAGAAAGGACTGCAAGCCATTATCGGATATTTTAGAATTGGCGGCTTGGTGATCGGTTTTATCACATTGCTGGGAGCTTCTATCGCCTTGATGAATATCATGCTGGTATCGGTGACGGAAAGGACTCGAGAGATCGGTGTTCGAAAAGCGCTTGGTGCGACGCCATTGCGTATCCGACAGCAGTTTGTGATAGAAGCTATTGTTGTTTGTTTGCTGGGAGGAATTTTAGGGATTATTCTTGGTATTGTAGTTGGGAATTTCTTTGGAGGTTTTCTGGGAAGTGATTCGTACTTTATTCCCTGGTTGTGGATCCTGGTAGGATTTATCGTTTGTATTTTTGTTGGACTTATTTCTGGTTTCTATCCAGCGCACAAAGCTTCTAAACTGGATCCGATCGAATCCTTGCGTTTCGAATAGACATTCATAAATTTTATTTTTGTGAAGACTCCCGTAATGCTGCGGGAGTTTTATTTTTACAGACTTCGGAGAGATGCCAGAGTGGCTGAATGGGACGGTCTCGAAAACCGTTTGGCGCTTTATGCGCCACGAGGGTTCGAATCCCTCTCTCTCCGCTTATAATTATAAATTATTTGAACAAACTGAGCATGATTGAAGCAAAAAATTTCCTAGTGATGCGAACATCCGACATCACCAGGAAATTGTAGAGAAAATTTTACCAGTTATTTTGTGCCCAAATGATAAGATTAGGCAGGGCGCTGCCACCGGCTGCAACGTTATTTTTAATCATACTGAATGGAAACTGATACTCTTCTTCTCCGCCCGAATGGGCACCAATAATATAGGGCACCCCATCCCACCAACCAAAGACGGGACCGCCTGAGTCGCCGGGACTGCCGTCTGCCCGATATTCCAGTTCAACACCAGCCCCATCGTTGTCATCATCAATTATAGGAAACCATGTTATCCTACTTGGTCTTTCTGCTGATGCAACTGCACCCGGATAGCCACATTTTGTCCAGTAGCTTCCGTCTTCCCAGTCATCATTATATGTTTTCGAACCAAACCAACCCAGTGAATCCCCGAGGGGAGTGTAAAGTTTCAAAACAGCCATGTCATCGCCCTGACCATGGTCTTCATACCCTCTGTAAGACTGAACATACGATGATATGCCACTACCCAGGATTGATACGCCATCGTAATACGCTGGTATAAATTTCATCATCCAAGGACTAGATCCCCATGGACAAATGTGACTCGCTGTAACCACAATGTTCCGTCCTACCAAAGCACCCGTACCTGACCAGGAAGGAGAGCGGCTACTCGGATTTGTCCACGCATAAACCTTTCCAATGCAACGCCATGGATACCCGCTGGGGTAGTAGACCTGTCGATCATCGGAACCGAAAATATAATGAGGCGTGATGCGCTTGCCTTTAACATTTCGAAAGGATCGTATGGTTCGACTTCCGCTAAGCTTAGGATGAAATGTTGTGCCGCTCCAACTGGGGATATTAGGTTTCAATGTAATATCTTTTCCTCTAGTGGCTTTGGGACGAGGGAGTTTACCTACTTCCATCCCAACCCTTCCAATGGCAAAATTCTTTTCAAATGGAATAGACCAAGTGTTTTTAGTTGAAGTCTCAGAGAGATTAATTTCGGCTTGCTTTGCAACGCGCTTATATAAATCGGCGCCCTCTGTTGCAACTCCAAAAGTTCATTGGGAATTTCCTTGTCTGATTTGTTATCCAGTAAGACCAGATCATCATTGGTCATTGGGAATCTACCGATCCCCGATTGACTTTTTACGTTTTTTTTTGCCATCGATTTTTTTTATTTGTTGCACCTGACTAATGGTTCAACCATACATACTGAGGCTTCAGTTCGGATAAGCTGATTGAGAATACAAAATGTATAAAATTAATTTGGAATAGGTACTGAGTCAATCCCAGAATGTGGGTAAACATTTAAGGTTGAATTGATTTGAATGCAAAGTATGTCAAAATGCGCGGCAGGCTCAGAATAGTACCATTTGCATTTTGTATATTCGTAGACTGTTCTTAGTCATTCAGTTTCTAATCCCTGAATCGAATGGGCGGACATTTATTTAAAGCATTTGTTGCAGCCGTTGTAGTTGTTCTTGGTTTCGCTCTTTCCTATGAATGGTATTGGCGAAGCAAGGGCCTGACCATCTCCTATAATGATGACAAAGTACTATGGGCACGTCATCGAAGACAGGTTTATATGCCTTCCGATCAGGCTACAATTCTGTTAGGCTCGTCTCGCATCAAATTTGATATTGATATTGCCACATGGAAGGAAGAAACAGGTGAAAAGGCAATTCAGCTCTCACTACCAGGTACGCCTCCACATCTTATTCTGCACCACCTTGCCAATGATGTAAACTTTAAGGGTAAGGTGATCATCGATGTCATGGAATTACAATTTTTTGCCATCGATAGGGAAAGGAGAGAGAAATCAGCAAGAGAAGCGATTGAATATTTTGACAACGAAACGCCCGCGCAAAAAACAGGCGCTTTCATAAATCACATGCTTGAATCAAAGATCGTATTTCTGGAGGAAGGATTACTTGGGACTTACCCGGCTGCTGGATGATTTTCAACTTCCTAACCGGGCGGGTGTTAACGGTGCACCGGAAATAATTAAAGAATTCAGAACCCTAAGCTTTGAAAGACAAGGCTTTTTAACGCCGATATTTTTATCTGATACGCTTTTGCAAAAAAGACAAATGGAGAACAGGAAAAAGTCAGGTGCCCTGAGTATCAGGCCCACTCTTGAAGGGGAATCGCTCGATGAGTTATTTAGATCGTTAGGGACATCCATTAATAAAATAAGGAAAAGGGGAGGCGAAGTTATTTTTATCAGGCCACCTTCGAGTGGCGAAGATTGGAAAATTGAAAATATAGTAAATCCACGGCCGGCATATTATGATGCTTTACTGACATCGACAAAAACTCAGGGTATTCACTTTTTAGATTATTCTGAAACGGCCGACCTGATTTGTGTTGACGGATCACATCTTAGTCCGCAAGATGCAGTGATTTATACAAGGCATTTAATTAAAATTTTACGTGAAGAAAAAGGATGGATTTTTACCCGGAATTCTTCCCAGCCTGTTTTTTGATTATCGCGAACTGAATTAAAAATGAAATAAAGGTATATCTTTCGTCGGGCAAAGACAGGCTAATACCTGTGACATTTAATCTTTCAACTGAAGGGATAGCTGGTGAGCGGCAATCCTTTTTTATATTGTAAAAGATATCTGCCATGTTTAAATTATCAACGTTAACGTATTCAAAATCTTATGAAAACAATTATTGCTCCTGTTGATTTCTCTGATGCATCGACTAACGCTCTTTCATTTGCAGCGGAATTGTCTAAAAGAGCCTCTGCCCAACTCATCATCGTGAATATATTTGAGAAAGGTGAAGATGAGGAAGAATCAAGAGACAAACTGAAATCCGTAGCGTCGGATTTGAAAAAGACTTTCGGTCCCAATTTAAATTGCGAAACGTTGGTTGCGCATGGGAGTCTTATCACCGAGCTAAAGGAAATAATAAAAGTTCAGCAGCCCGACCTGATTGTAATGGGTACTAAAGGAGCAAGTGGTTTGAAAAGGATATTAATCGGTAGCAATACAGTGAATGTAATAGCGAAGATGAAGGTGCCGGTGCTTGTCATTCCGGAAGTGGCGCGGTTTGAAAACTTTGCTGAGCAAGGAAAAAACAGAGTGGTTTTGGCCACTGACCTTGACGCATTGGAAAATGAGGACTCCCTCGACATTCTTAAGGAAATCGCCTTGTTAATTATTGAACCAAAAGTAAGGGTGTTAAGTGTCAGGCCGAAAAATACCGAACTCGACTTTCTGAAAAGAATGGAACGTGAAGCCCTTCTTTCTATTTTCAGTCCTGAGATTGAAAGTGAACGTATTACAGTCTTCAGTAGTACTGTGATGAGTGGACTTAATTTTTATCTTAACGAACACTGCGGACACCGGATTGGTCGCGATGATTGCACGCGATACCGGGCAGCTTATTCAAAAGCACTATACAAGAGAGATGGCTTCGCATACACATTTACCGTTATTGGTTTTGCACGATGACTAAAATTTGATCGATGCATTGCTCAAAAAAGGCAATGGGGAAATAGATAGCCTGTAATAGGGGATATACACAAAGTGTAAGACCTTTTACATTAATGTGGAATCATACAAATCACCAAAGCAGATACTAACATGACCAAGGTTTCTTTACTTGCTTCAAGCCTACTAATTGGGTTCTCAATTTTTAGTAGCTGTACCAACACCGACACTTCGAAAGAAAAAACCGAAGGAAACAAGCCATTATTTGACTTAGCGGTTGCTAAAAAAGAAATTGAGGAAGCGAACCGAAACTTTATGGATTTAGTAGCCAAAGGCGATTCGGTCGGTTTAGCAAATTTTTACACAGATGACGCAAAGTTTATGAATGCAGGAGCACCTGCAGTAATAGGCCGGGCTAACATTCAAACTGCAATGTCGGAAATCATCAAATCAGGCATAACAAAAGTAGACCTTAGATTAATAGACGTATTTGGAACCGAAGACTTACTGGCAGAAGAAGGTGAGCTGACGCTTTTTGTAAACAACAATGTCGTTGGAGAGGAAAAATACATCGTACTTTGGAAAAAAGAGGATGGTAGGTGGAAATTGTTTCGGGACATTTAAGACTTCTAACCTGCCAGCCCCGGCATCAAAATAATTTCTTCGTTCAAACGCTACTTGTGGTGGTCAGCGTCGGCTTCTAAAACGTCACTGCTTATATGGTAGCGTTGTACCTAATTTTGAACCTTGATGCATTTGAGAAACCAGGGGTATTTGAAGGAAGTTAAATCAAAACAACTGCAGCGATAACAAAATTTTACGAATGATATGAAAAGTCAAATTGTTTTGAGCGTATTCACCGCATTGAGTGCATCAATGTGTTGTATAACTCCGGTGCTCGCTATCGCTGCAGGGACAAGCGGTTTGGCATCTTCATTTCATTGGATTGAGCCATTAAGACCTTATTTTATTTCTGCATCGGTTTTAGTGTTGGGGTTTGCGTGGTTCCGGTCATTCAATGCCAGGAAAGAAGATGACTGTGATTGCGAAACTCCAAAAAAACTCCTTCCTTCAGTCAAGGAAGTTTTGGCATTGTAACTATTGCTTCATTCTTGTTAATCGCCTTTCCTTCCTACTACAAATTTTTCATTAGCAATAATGAAAATCAACTTGCACAAGATCAAAACAAGAACAGGAAAATTGAATTGACCGTTTCTGGAATGACCTGTACCTCTTGTGAACTTCATATCGAAAGTGAGGTCAGGAAATTGCCAGGTGTTTCGTTTGTTAAAGCATCGTACGATAAAGGCTCAACTACTGTAGAGTTTGACGAAGGCAAAATTGAAACTGATCAAATTATCGCAGCTATTAACGGAACGGGTTACAAGGTTCACCAAGAGCAAAATCCAATAGAACTGCAAGAAAAGGAGGAAATTGCTGCGCGAACGGAACGTGTAAAAATCCTGACAAAGAGTTTAGAATCGACAGTTATCACCCCTTAGTTTCAGTTCGATGAATGAACCTGTAATTACAGAATCAATATAGTAACTTGCCCAAAGTGCGGGTTTTCGAAGAAAGAGGAAATGCCAACAGACGCCTGTCAATACTTTTATGAATGCGAAAACTGTAAGACTCTTTTAAAACCGACGGAAGGAGATTGTTGCGTATTCTGTTCGTTTGGGACGGTAAAATGCCCACCCATGCAACAATCAAAAAGTTGCTGCGGCTGAACTTCTAATGCCGATGACTACAAACTAACATTTTACCAATCAATAAATGACGGCAGAAATTAGATTGGCCCTTTTGAGAGTTTTACCATTTCTTGTGATTCTTATTGCCCTCAGAATAGCTGTCAAGAGAAAAAGACTCAATGCCAGTGATCTTGCTATTCAATCTCCGATTTCTTACCGGCAACTTTTCATTTGGTGGGGACTTTTTTTGCTATTTATTGTTGCCACAGAACTGACACTTTATAAGACAGGACTTTTGGAAGTCGCCATTGGCGCCACAACCTGCCTTCTTCCATTATCAGAATATTAGGCATCGTTAGTTTAGCGCCTGTTTCCGAAGAACTCTTGTTTCGAGGACTATTTATTCATAAACTGACACAGTGGAAATTGAGTAAACATTGTGGCTATCCTTATTCAAGCGTTGGTTTTTGTTCTACTTCATTCTTTTGCTGATGAAAATACACTTTCGTCAAACATCGGAATCGTTCAAAGCTTTCTTGACGCTTGCATATACGGATACGCACGGTTCAATACTCAATCAATTTACACATCTATCGCAATGCACGCGACAGGAAATCTGATTGCCATTCTCGAACAATTTATCATCTGACAAAATGAAAAACAAAAAACATTTCCTCGAAGCATTTCACCATTTTATTGTTGGGTTCTTTCTGACAATAAAGGGTTTTGACAAGTTTACTCACCACCATTTAATTGGTGGACTTATCCTTGCGTTCGGAATCATAATAATATTGTATTTCTTGTATGAGATCCTCGCGAAAAAGCAGGGGAGAACTTAAAGTTCCTTGTTCACATATTCGAAGGGGTAGCACTGCTTTTTACATCGTACATCTTTTTTGAAGAGGGCAAAAAATACTTACCCTACGTCACCCTGGCAGCCTCAATTGGTTTCTTCGTCTCATCATTATAATATACATTCAGACCAGAAAATCTGTTCATAAATAAAGGAATCACACGCTGCATCATGCGCCATAGATTGCTTAATTTAAGTTATAGGACACCGTCAAATAATAAAAACCACCGACTGAAGGTCCGCCAAGATATGAATTGTAATAATCATTTAGAATGTTGTTGCCACCGACCTTCACCATGATATCTTTAATGGTTTTAGTTACCTGAACATCTACATTGCTATAGGCAGGCACTTGTCCACTGACAAGGAACGATTGCCAATAGTAGTCATCTTGCCATCGGTACGTGACATTGAATCCGAAATTTTTATAAACGTTGTTATTGGCTAAGCTCGCATTGACGATCCATGATGGCGTATTAAATCCATCCTCAAGGCCATCATTGGCCGACTTGCGTTGCAGTTCTGCGTAGGTCAGGTTGCCAGAAATTTTATAGTTCTTCAGCTTATAGCTGATGCCGACTCCAGCGCCATAAGTTGTATGCAATTGTTTTAGAATTTGTCCACATCCGATAACGGTCTTGTTTGGTTCGGTCAGCAAGGTAAAAGGGGATTGAGTCTGCATCGTTGGTCTTCGGAACATTCATCTCAACCTGACCAATAAAATCCGTGTATTTGTTGTAATAGAAATCCAGATCTATATTCAAATCGTCATTAAAAAAAGCGCCGCGATAACCAAACTCAAGTGATCTGATTTCTTCAGGCTCGACATAGGTATAATCGTTTTTCACAAGCAAATCCTGATTCTTGACAATCGCTTCGTCCCTTGATAAACCATTTTGATTCACATCTTGCAAAATAGCAGCCTGAAATTTGTCTATGGACGAGCGTATCCAGCCATTTTCAAAAATCCCGGACGACATCACTGGAAGTCCACCTACGCGTTTAACGCCCCCGCTATTGACGTTTGAAAATGCCTCGAACACACTGGGAAATCGAAATCCGTTTTGAAATGAAATTCGCAGATTATGAAATAGGGAAGGGGAATAGACGGCGGTCACGCGCGGATTCCATTTTAGAGGGTAGTACTCATTCTTATCGGCGCGAAGGGTACCACTTATTCTTACTTTCGAACCGAAGCCTTTTACAATTTGCAAAAAGCCTCCACTTTTGCCGTAGGTGATGTTCTCGTTTGCTTCCTCTGGATTGATAAAATAATTTCCATCGGGGACAATGATGTAAGTGCGGTGGTCGACGCCAACAAAATATCCATATCATATTTTTGTTTCAGCGCAGGCAGTAATTGGGATGTTAAATTGTACTGACCTTCAACATGAAGCATTTTTGATTTGACCCGTAATGCCGCGCCCATATCCCAGTTGTTAATATCTGAAAGCGTGCCAAGCAGTGAATTGAATTCCGAAGTACCGGGTACAGGCCTTCCTGAATCGCTGGCTGCCCTTGCATCGTGGTGCGCTTGTTCAACAGGCTGCCCAGCAGTCAGTGCGTTGTTGTATGCATTCGTGTAATCATTGAACCATTGATTGTCTTGTTTAAAACTGCGGTCAATATTCTCCGACATGCTTCTGGCGTTATAGGACTGGCCTGTATTCTCCAGATTAAGGTAGCCGATGAGTTGCAGCGACTTTGATTTGTAAGTCATCCCATGCTGTTGCAGTAGATAGTCTTCAAGGCGAAAGCGATTCGCGCGCTGGTAGATATTATCCAATGTGGCGACGCGATAGGAGTAAGAAAGCTTCTTATCGGGTGTAAACGCATAGTGAAGCGCGACATCTCCCTTCAGGTTTTGAATACCATAATCAACGACTTCTTTTTCGTAATATCCCGTTCTGGCCACGACGTAGTTTTTTCCAGCCAAAGACAGCGTGCGCCGGTTTGGCGATTCGTTGCCGTAGGAGTTCACGGCATCATAAGCCGGGTTATCGTCGCCAAAAAGCCCGGTTGTGGCGTTAGCATTTTTGTTTAGGTCTGTCTTGTCATCTGCGATCCAGTCCGTCCCTTTTAAGAATGTGCCCCCGACCTTGAATGCAAATTTTTTCCCGATTGTAGCTGCATAACGAAGCGATGTCTCATAGAACATTTTCGCACCATCCGTTTCGTTGATTCTGTTCACTCCAATTTTTTGTTGGAAGCTAAATCCCTGGCTCGTGAACGGGTCGCGGGTGGTGAAATTTGCCAATCCATTAATTGCATTCATGCCATACAGCGCAGATGCCGTACCTGGAATGATTTCCACTTTAAGGATATCGAGATCACTGGTCCAAGCATGTTTGCAATGGGCGTTCCCTAAATGTGGCGCCTGAATATCCATGCCGTCGACCATCTGTACAAAGCGTACGTTGGTTGTGTTTCCAAAGCCACGTGTATTGATCACTTTGAAACCAACGCTTGGAATAAGCATTTGCACACCCTTCACATTGCCAAGAGCGTCGTAAAAAGACGGGGAGGGAGAGCTGTAAATTTCCTGCCTGGACAATCTCTCAATCGTAACCGGAGACTTGCTTACATCCTCGGTAACGCGCG
>CAVTZI010000050.1:0-108229 GCA_963739105.1 uncultured Bacteroidota bacterium
TGGGTGTGCCGGGCATGTAGTAAGACTAATAGGTGCGAGGAGTTGTAACCTCAAGTCCTTAAGGAGCCGTGATGACCGGAATTCTATAGTCGAAAGCAAGGGCGTCCTAAGAGATTAGAGGTCTGAAGGAAGTTGAAGACAAACATTTGGTGTGACGAACAGAAACCTGATATAAGGCCTGTCGCTCTGGGTAATTGACCGCTAAATCAAGAAGCCCTAAAGTCATTCGGAAAGAGGGAGGGGTAAATCAGGCAGATCGAATGGAAAGATTACTACTTACCCCGGGAGAATCTAAACTATCTTCGAGGCGGAGGTACGCGCGAGTGCCCGAGCAAACCGGAAGATAAGGCGTCAGCAGCGAGCATAGTACCAGGGACATAATAACCGGGAAGGCTCAAATCTATTAACAAAGGAAGCATCGAAAATGCGTAAAGACAAAAAGCAACAGAAAAAAAGCTCTGATCAAACAACTGGAATTTTTCAGCTGACAGGCGAACCTACGAAGCCAACCACGACCGAACAGGAGAACCTTCGCCAGGAGAAGCATTGTTTTCGCGATTGGAAAGACAGCGAACCTTAACAGCAAACCTTTTAGAAAAGATTGTAGACTATGAAAACCTAAACAGAGCGTTCGAACAAGTTAGAGAATGAGGGTAGCAGCGGAGTTGATAAAATGGAAGTTGAAGAACTACGTCAATGGCTAGGAAACCATCTCAAAGCCCTGCGAGACTAATACTTACGGAAACGTATAAAGTGAGCTTAGTGCGTAAAGTAGAGATTCCCAAACCCACAGGAGGCGCAAGAACGTTAGGGATTCCCACCGTCAAAGATCGCCTCATCCAACAAGCTATCCATCAAAAATTAAATCGCTATTACGAGCCATATTTCAGCGAGCACAGTTACGGGTTCCGACCTGATCGAGATGCGCACCAGGCAATGCCACAGGCCAGCCAGTACATTAAAGAGTAAAGAGTGGGTAGTGGATATAGACTTGGAGAAATTCTTCGACAAGATAAACCACGATCGACTGATGCAAAGATTAAGCAAAGGTATAGGCGATAAGCGACTACTTCGCCTCATCAATGCATTTTTAAAAGCCGGAATGATGGAAGGCGGACTGATAGAACAACGTATAGCCGGCACCCCACAGGGTGGCCCACTATCTCCATTACTATCTAATATTGTATTAGATGAACTGGATAAAGAACTGGAAAGACGAGGCCACAGCTTCTGTCGCTATGCTGATGACTGTAATATATATGTCAAAAGCAAAAAGGCAGGGGAACGGGTAATGGGATCATTGTACGCTTCATCGAAAAGAAACTGAAATTAAAAGTAATCGCTCGAAAAGTGGAGTAAGGCACTGCTCGAAGGTAAAATTCTTAGGATATACACTAATAGCGAAAGGCGGAATACGGATAGCAGATAAGTCCATAGAGCGTTTAAAGGATAAAGTTCAAGAAATAACCAAAAGAAACCGAAGTGTCCAATTAAAGAAGTGATCAGAGAACTGAACCAAATGATTGTAGGATGGACAAACTACTTCCGGTTAGCCAACAAATGGCTATCTAATCTTAGAGACCTTGATGGTTGGATAAGAAGAAAGCTAAGATGTTACAAACTAAAACAATGCGGAAGGAAATACACCATCTTCAAACTACTTCGGAAATTTGGTATCGCTGACAACACAAGCTGGAATGTTGTAATGTATTCGCAAGGCTGGTGGAACATGACCACAAAGGTGGCAGTTAACAAAGCCATGAACGTAAAATGGTTTGCCCAACAGGGGCTACAATCTTTAGCACTAAGGATATCTGGTTAAATGGAAACCGCCGCGGTACGAACTCGTATGCCAGGTGGTGTGGGGGGAATAGCGGTGATCAGCCGCTTACCTACCCGATTAGAACGATAATATGGAGACAAGGGAGTGCTGTAGGCACGACAGTTTCAGTTTCGGGAAGCGTGGGCCCTTAGAATAGAGTCAGCTGATTGCTGAATGCTGACAGCTACTTTAAAAGCCAGGCAAACACATCATGCATGAATTCGCTGCATTGATAGTCATTTACACCTTTCCAGCTTGTCATGTACAACGACACCATGCCATCACCCATCACGACCATCTTACCTTTGCCTGAAGTTGCAAATATCCCGAATGGATTCGCATCATTATTATAACAGAAAGGAGTTCCGCCATTTACGATTCGGCCTCCATGATAGGTAACCTTTAGTTTTTTATTCGTGATTGGACTCGGTTTCGTGTAACCTCCTGTGAGTGTATCTGGGCTATCCGTTCCAAAAGTTATACCGGAGGGACTAACAATCGCGTTTACATTGGTTTGTTCCAACGTTGACCAATAGTCGACATCCATTACCAGGAAAAGGTTGCCGCCTTTTTGAACATATTGATTGATGGCTTTCGCTTCATCAGCATCATATTTTAAAGAAGGCAGGTGGATAAATAGTAAATCACATTTTGCCAGATCCGCCGGTTTTATTTTGTTTTTTATATAACCAACATCTGCATTCACGGATGTTGCAGTCTTTGTTATTTCTGCAGTCATATACTTGACCCTTTCAATAAAATTGGGATCCATTCCTGTCATCGCCGCAGGGTCATTCCAGAATTTCTGACCGTGAGCAACATCGATGAGGACGTGATGCTTCGCTGAAGCCACTTGGGCGAGCAGCTTATTTGCAAAGGAAACGAAGCAAACCAATGACAAGGCGATGCAGATATTTTTCAAGATCGTTTTCATTTTACTTTGGTTATCATTTAAATAATTCATTCCCTGCATTCCAATGATGATGCCAGGAAATAGCGAAAAACTAGTGCGAATTTGTGACAAAAAGATTTCGTCCTGTTCGCTTGCGTAAAACTTTGATCGAAGATGGGACGTCAAGATTTGAGATTTGGTTAATGTCAACTATCAAAATATTTCATAATTATATATAATAATTATGAGCCAAATTAGAAAAATAATATCGGGAGGTCAGACAGGAGTTGACCAGGCTGCGCTAAGAGCAGCAATTGCTTTAGGTGTTTCGGTCGATGGTTGGTGTCCGCCAGGGCGTATTTGTGAAGATGGCGTTATCCCGGAGGAATTTCCTTTGAAAGAGACTCCTTTTGAGAGAAGCGAAGACGCGCCAGGGATACCCCGCTCGCTGCGTACCGAATGGAATGTGAGGGATTCCGATGGCCTATTAATCCTTACGAAGTCTATCTTGACCTTGGACCCAGGGACAAATTGGGCAAGGCAATGTTCCCTTCATTATAAGAAACCTTGTGCGATTGAAGATCCTTCCGATCCATTATCACAGATACGCGTCACGGAAATGGATAGAAGCTAATTCAATTGCAGTGTTGAATGTTGCAGGTCCCAGCGAGAAAACTGAGCCGGGAATTGGACAGCTTGTTTATATCTTTTTAATGCAGCTCCTCAGCTACACAATATCTAACCCCCCAAAAGTTTGCGATCGGAGTAAAGCGCGGTTGATTACTGGTGCGATCCGTTTAGACAATACTTTACGCCACGGTGGATCGGTAATTTGTGCGTCGAGTGATAAAATGTGACCCAATGGTCAACCGTAGGAGTAGGGCAAAAAGAATGACCGACGTTTGCGCTACCGTGTTAAACTCTGGGGTGTCAGGTATTACAGGAATTAATTTCGTAAGACCAAACCTTAAAAAGGATGCATGCGTTGCAGCAAAAAGTAAAGCAACACCGTTGAGGTGCTGAACGAGATACCAGTTCGGTTTGACATCCCGCGCGATGATGAGGTGCCACATGCTGGCCGCCAATGTAATCCCGGTGCAGGCAAAAAATGAGTATAAAAATGAACCGCCCCGGATGCTAAGGAACAAAAGAAAAACACCAAGAGCTGTTAGAAGCGAAGCAAGTCCTTTCAGCATATAATTTCTGTAAGCGCCGTAGATTATTTTTACAAGCAATGGATCGGCGCGCCACCCAGGCAGCTGTGAATGTCATGACAAAAAGAAATACCAGTCCAAACGCCGCCGCATAGCCTTTGTGTTGGAAGGTAAAAATCGTAATAGGAATCACCGAAGCGAGAATTAATAGAATGCATAGCAGGTAAACTTTGCCAGCGAACCGGTGTGTCTTTCCGCCTTTCCGCGAAAAGGCGGCAGTCCAGAACATGATCAATGTTAGCACGCCCACCATCGTATGAAGGTGCAGAATGGATGGATAGTCCATAAAAAATGGGGTTACGAATTCACTGCGAAATTTTACTTCGAAGTAAATGGGTAGGACGGCGACAGAATTGTAAAAAAATTACCTG
The DNA here is from genome assembly GCA_963739105.1 of uncultured Bacteroidota bacterium. Taxonomy (GTDB): domain Bacteria; phylum Bacteroidota; class Bacteroidia; order Cytophagales; family Cyclobacteriaceae; genus Chryseolinea. The sequence goes on from CAVTZI010000050.1 coordinate 4,300, forward strand.
CTCTCTTTTAGCAGCATCCAGTCTTTGGGCCGTTGCGCCAGAAATATTTTAGGTGTCAGGCCAGTAAATTGTTTGAAGTCTTTTATGAAATGGCTTTGATCGGTATAGCCGGCTTCGTGGCATAAGGATGTCCAATTCAGGCTTGATGTCTGCGCGTGCATCAGCACGCTATTAAAGCGAAAGATGCGCTGAATCATCTTGGGAGGGAGACCACACTTTTCCTTAAAAAGTTTGATCGTATGTTTATGGCTATATCCCATCGCGGAAGATAAATAACGCTGGAGTGGGAGGGATGTATTTTTTAATTTGGGTGAAAGCTTGTTCCAGACTTTCGCTTCCTGAAGATTGTGCAATTGTATTTTGGATTTGATCCAATCTTCCAGAAATGAAATTTTGACTGCTGGCGAAGCAGTTTCCATCAATTGCTCGTGAAGCAATAACAGATTTTTGTCCCAGACTTCAGTAGCATCAAAATTTTGGTTCGTGAATTCGTTTGATGGAATGTTAAAAATATTTTGAAAACCGAAAATATTGAAGCGCACGCCTGCAAGGCTGAAAATTTTTCCAGGTTTGATCGTGAGGCGGCAGTTGCGTAAGCCCGAGACGACGGTTTCCCTGAAAAAAAATCCCCCGTTTTTTGGAGTGCCAACACCATAGTTCACATCGCCGAGGTTAAAGAAAATCTCAGCGCAATTATTGGGAAAGATATACTCCTCGCTAAAAGTGGGGGCGCCATGGCAAACCATAAAATAGTCGACGAAAAGATTTACTGGATATGTTGGAATACCAATCCAATAGGTCACATTATCCTTCGATAGTTTCCGAATGAGCATGGATGAATATTCGAAAAGACTTCACAAATATCAGCGGGTATTTTCAGAGAACAAATGTGATCAGTAACGAAAATGAGGTCGTCAAACAGGATTCCTGCAAATTACCCCATGAGTAATCAAAAATATTCCGATATTATTCTGCTGATAAAAACGCCGCCCATGAAAACAAGTCTTTTACTTATTTACGCAATGGTTTGGTTGTTTCATTATTCATTGCTGGCACAAAGCCCAACGGTAGCTCCTGGAGCATTGGCCACTCCTTATGGCAAAACTTCTGTGAATGATGTCAAGCAGGTGATGGATCGTGTTTTGAAGTATGTTGACCAGTCTACGCCGATTGGAATTGTGAATGCGAAGACCGGCGACAAAATCATTGATCTGAAGAATCCAGTAAAAGAAGCAGCCCTTGTAAAAACCGTTTACAACATCAGCTCGCATGAATGGGGATTGACGTACGCGGCCATGTTATCGGCAAGTGAAACGACTGGTGATGGAAGATTTGCGGACTATGTTGCCAGCCGCTTTGATTTTCTGGCAAAGGCATCACCTTATTTCCGTGCCCATAAAAAAGCATTTCCAGACGAACCGAATGCGATGGAACATTTTTTGGATCCACAGTCATTAGATGATACCGGATCAATGTGTGCAGCGATGATTCAAGCATTACAAAAAGGCATGGCGCCCGGGCTTCGTTCAGAAATTGATAATTCCATCAATTTCATAATGACAAAAGTATATCGACTGCCGGATGGAACTTTTGCCAGAAACAGGCCGATGCCGAATTCAGTATGGGTTGACGACCTGTACCAGGGAATTCCTGCGCTGGCGCAAATGGGAAAGTTGACCGGTGAGCGAAAATATTTTGATGAAGCTACTAAACAAGTTGATTTGTTTTCGAAGCGGTTGTTCGATAAGGATAGAGGAGTCTGCATGCATGGATGGGTGGAAGGCATGGATCCTCATCCTGCTTTTTATTGGGCACGTGCTAACGGCTGGGCTATTTTGGCTATTGCTGCATTACTGGATGTGCTGCCGGAGAATCACCCGAAGCAGGAAGTCCGTGTTAGAGTTATTCAGAGCATATTGCCACGGCCTGGCTACACTGCAGTCGGCGTCAGGCTTCTGGCATCAATTGATGGATCGAAGTGATTCTTTCCTGGAGACTTCTGCAACGGCGATGTTCACCTACGCAATGGCGCATGGTATCAATAAAGGATGGCTTGATGTGCGGGCGTATGGTCCTGTTGCATTGTTGGGATGGAATGCCGTTAGCAGCAAAGTAAATGATTCAGGTCAGGTAGAAGGAACCAGCGCGGGGACATCCATGGCCTTCGATGCAGCCTTTTACTACCAGCGGCCGGTTGGCACCGGTCCGCATGGATATGGTTCCGTGCTGTTGGCAGGCGCCGCGATGTACAAATTGCTGAAGGAGCATTCCTATGATACGAACGGGCCTGTAATTTTTAGAAAGTAAGGGCTTTGCTTATCGAAGATGACTTTTGTCATTCTAAATAACAAGAAAGTACGTAGGTTGCTTGATTCAAATCTCATTATGGAAGCCTCTCTGAATTCATCTCTGATTGGCCAAAGTTTCCCGATAGGGCCAACCTTAAGTAGGGAAGGAGCTAATTTTTGTTTGTTTTCAAAAAATGCAGATCGGGTTGAGCTACTGCTTTTTGATAAGGTAGATGATATCGTGCCGAAGCGAGTCATTGCCTTGGATCCTGCTGTCAACCGGACCTACCACTACTGGCATGTATTTGTTCCATCCTTAAAGAGCGGACAACTATACGGTTACCGCGTTACGGGACCGAATGATCCTTCGCGTGGACATCGTTTTGACCCGGATAAAATTCTACTCGATCCTTATGCCAAGGCCGTGGCAATTCCCAGGGATTTTAATCGCGGCTCATTTTGTATTAAAGGCAAGCTAAATGTTCCTTCATTAAAAAGTGTGGTGTGCAATCTGGCGGATTACGACTGGGAAAACGATCAGCACCCTTGCCGTTCATTTGCACAAACGGTTATTTATGAAATGCACGTTGGCGGGTTTACCAAAAATCCAAACTCAAAAGTTGCCAAAGAAAAGCGGGGCACTTTTTGCGGGTTGATCGAGAAGATACCATACTTGGTCGACTTGGGTATAACCGCTGTTGAACTTCTTCCCGTTTTCCAGTTTGATCCGCAAGACTGCCCCGACGGCTTAGTAAACTACTGGGGTTACAGTCCGATTTCTTTTTTTGCACCACATCAGGGGTATAGCACGAGTAGCGATCCCGTTAAGGTGCTCGATGAATTTCGCGATATGGTAAAGGCGCTTCATCAGGCAGGAATAGAAGTGATTTTGGATGTGGTTTTTAATCATACAGCTGAAGGAAATCAAATTGGCCCGCATTATTGTTTTCGCGGCATAGATAATAGAATGTATTATACATTAGAGGACGACAAATCGCAGTACGCTAATTATACGGGCACCGGAAATACATTAAATGCTAATCACCCTATTGTGCGCCGAATGATCATCGACAGCTTGCATTTCTGGGTAAAGGAAATGCACGTGGATGGTTTTCGATTTGACCTCGCCTCTATTTTATCACGTGATAATAAAGGAATACCCAATTGAAAATCCCCCAGTGTTGTGGGACATCGAATCGGATCCGGTTTTAGCTGGAACAAAACTTATTGCGGAAGCATGGGATGCGGCAGGGTTATATCAGGTAGGAAGTTTTATTGGCGACAGCTGGAAAGAATGGAATGGAAAATTCAGAGACGATGTACGAAGTTTTTTACGAGGTGACAATGGCGCTGTGTCACGATTTGCCACACGAACAATGGGAAGTCCGGATATGTATGGCGATCAAAATCGCGAGCCGGAACAAAGTATCAACTTTGTCACCTGCCATGATGGATTTACACTTTATGACCTGGTATCGTACAATACAAAACATAATGAAGCCAACGGAGAAGAGAACAGGGATGGCAGCAATGACAATGGAAGTTGGAATTGTGGTGTGGAAGGACCGACTGAAGACGCATCGATAGAAGCAATTCGCACCAGGCAAATCAAAAATTTCCTTGCGATTACATTTTTATCAATAGGCGCCCCGATGATATCGATGGGCGACGAGGTAAAAAGAACACAACGTGGAAACAACAACGCCTATTGTCACGACAATGAACTCACGTGGTTTGACTGGAGCCTTACCAGAAAAGAACAATTCACTTTTCCGGTTTGTGAAGATGTTAATAAAATTCAGACTTGAAAGAGACCTTTCGAAAGACGAATACAGTATGAATCTCAAGCAACTCCTGGAGCAGGCTACCATGACCTGGCACGGGGTAAATATTAACAAACCCGATTGGTCAGAAAACTCGCATAGCATTGCGCTCACCGTGCAATCATTAAGTGGAAAAATCCTGATGCACTATATGATCAACGCCTACTCTAAGCCATTACAGTTCGAACTACCCGCTGCCAACAATGGCAAAGGAATATGTTTGGAAGAGATGGATGGATACTAGTCTTCAATCTCCAGAAGATATTTGCCTTCGGAATGACGCAAAAGAAGTAAAGAATTCCTATTTTGTTGACGCCCACTCCATGGCAGTACTTTTTGCGCAACTGGAATAGGTACTATAAATACCATGCCCAGTAATGACCTGCATAAATCGAAAAAAAGTATTATTACTTTAACAATCACTACCGATGAACAAAAAAAGAAAAGTCGACCTTGAGAACTTATCATCTCTAAGCAAAAAGGAATTAATTAAACAGGCTAAAAAGTTTTCAAAAAAATATTGCGTTGGTGACGGAAAAAACTTTAAGCTCAAGGATTATGATTCAAAGCCGAGTTTAGACCTAGGCACAGAAGATAAACCACTAATCAAGCAAACATTACAACTGGGTGTAGATGCCCTGGCTGCTATGCAGGACGTTCTGTATGCACAAGACAGATGGTCATTGCTGGTAATTTTTCAGGCGATGGATGCAGCCGGAAAAGACGGAGCCATCAAACATGTCATGTCAGGTGTTAATCCGCAAGGGTGCCAGGTATCGTCGTTCAAAGCACCAAGTCCAGAAGATCTTGATCATGATTTTTTATGGAGATGTCAAAAACATTTGCCAGAACGTGGTCGCATTGGAATTTTCAATCGTTCGTATTATGAAGAAGTCCTCGTTGTTCGCGTTCATGAAAAAATTCTAAAATCGCAAAAGCTTCCGGACGAACTTGTGACGAAGGATATCTGGGATAAACGATTCAAAGACATTCGCAATTTTGAAAAATACTTAGCGCGGAATGGCACCATCATCATCAAAATATTTTTGAACGTTTCAAGGGATGAACAGAAAAAGAGATTCATCGAACGGGTAGACGATCCCGACAAGAACTGGAAGTTCAGCGCTGCTGATGCGCGTGAGCGTGGCTATTGGAAAGACTACATGATTGCTTATGAAGAGATGATTCAAAATACATCCACAGAAGACGCGCCCTGGTATGTAATTCCGGCTGACAACAAATCATACGCTCGAATTGCAGTGGCATCGGCAATTATTGAGGCGTTGGACGGGATGAACCTGGAGTACCCGAAAGTGAGTGAGGAAAAAATAGCGGAACTACAGGAAATTAAAAAACAATTGCTTGCTGATTAGGATTATTTTAGATTTTAGATTGACGATTTTAGATTGCTAGCACAACTTAACTTTGCAAGCTTTAGATTTTAGAACTCGCGATTGCTACCCAATGGCTATCGGCAAATCGTAAATTTAAATCTACATATCTATAATCTACTACAAAGTCACAATGTCACAAATTCACAAAGGTGTCGGATCGCTTAGTGATTTGCGGTCTTTGCGAATTGACTTTGCGACCTTTGCGTGAAATGCATTTCAAGTGCACACACGTACTTGTGCCCTCAATCTAAAATCGTAAATCTAAAATCTAAAATCCCTAGATTTTTTTCTGTATCAGCCACTGATGTCCTGAGGGATCTGTTACAACGCCCTGCCTGTAGCCATAGTCATAATCTTTCAATGGACTCGAGAGTTTTCCCCCCGCAGCTATCGCATTTTTTACCATGCTGTCTGGATCGGGAACAAATATTCCAATCAGGGAAGTTACAGCATGAACTGTCTCCGGGCTCAACTGATCCTCTCTGCCTGTTTCTTCGTGAATGTGAAACATGGCTCCGTCAATGCTCATCTCAGCAACATGCACGCTGCCGTCTGGATTGCTCCACCGTCTAAGTTCGAGGGCATGAAATGCTTTTTTATAAAATTCCATTCCTGCCAAGACATTTTTAACTTGTAGATGTGGCGCAAACACCGTTTTGGAATTATCGATCTCTTTCATCTTGATGGGAATTTTTAGATCTGTTCTACTAATCGTAAATCACGCAATGTATAATTTTTCATAGTATTCCTCCAGCATTCGCTTCACGGCAAATGCCTTATGCGTTGTGAGGACACTTTGCTTCATCATGTCTATCCATTGGTTCTTGTCATCGTAATAGGTTGGCAACACTTCATTCAGAAGTACTTTGTAAAGTGCCTTCTGGTCATGAGCATCCAATTTTTTTTCACTTTTATTTTCATATCCATCGCCGATCTGCCAACCATTTCTCCCGTGCTGACATGCTTCGGGCCACCAGCCATCCAATATGCTTAAGTTCAATACGCCATTCATGGCCGCCTTCATGCCGGAAGTTCCGCTGGCTTCCTGAGGCCTCCGTGGATTATTCAGCCATACATCCGACCCACGAACCAACATTGATCCAATATTCATATCGTAGTTTTCCAGAAAGACAACTGACTTCGGATACTTTTTGGTAAGCGCTACAATGTTGGCTACAATTTGTTTGCCGCCATCATCCAGAGGATGTGCTTTGCCGGAAAATACAATCTGAAGTTTTCCGCTTTTAAAGAGCGTGTCAACTTTAGATCGGTCACTGAAAATAAAATCACTTCGCTTATAAGGGACAGCCCTTCTGGAGAATCCAATTAAGAGCGACGTCCTGTTTCAACCTCACGCCGGTTCGTTCATAAATGTTACGAAGGAGTTGCTTTTTGTTTTCCTGATGCAGCTTCCAGATTTCATTGGTAGAATTTTTGGCCGCGCGAATGATTCTGTTGTCCACCCAGGTTGGAAGATGAATTGCATTCGTGATGCCTACAATTTCGGCGCGATCTTTTACATTCTCCCACATTTTATTTGCAGTAACAGCGTGCAGCTGCGCGACAGCATTTGATTTTCGTGAAAGGCGCAAAGCACCAACCGTCATGTTGAAAGGTGAGCCTCCAAGTTGCTTCAATTGTTGTTTATTAAAAACACCATTGTCAGCACCCATATACATTAACCGATCAAGGTAGTGCGACTCATTTCCTTGTACGACAGGTGTATGGGTGGTGAAAACAATTTGCTGCCTGGAAGCTGCCAGCGCCGCTTCGAACGACTTACCGCTTTTTACTTTTTCCCGAACCAATTCAAAACCTGCGAAAAGCGCATGACCTTCGTTGAAGTGATAAACATCAACAGGAATCTTTAGTGCACGAAGCGCCTTTACTCCACCAATGCCAAGCACCATTTCCTGGGCAATGCGTTCTTCTCCGAACCAGCCATAGAGCTGTCCGCTGATCCAGCCGTCTTCATTACCCGGTACATCCGTGTCGAGCAGATATAGTGGAGCATTGCGAAACTTATCACACAGCCAAACTTTGCATTTCACTTCACGCTTTCGTATCGTAACAGAAACCGTAACCCCGGTGTCTTTTAAAAAAGGGTATTGATAAATAGGATAGGTGTCAAGTGCTTTCCCTTCCGGTGTGATTCGCTGATCCGTATATCCTTGTTTCCATTTGATGCCGATACCAACGATCGGGAACTTATGATCTTTGGCTCCTTTCATATAGTCGCCCGCCAGGATACCAAGTCCGCCGGCATACATTTTAAAATCACTGTGCAAGGCGTATTCCATACAGAAATAAGCGACTCGCGGGAGAGAGGGTGAAGGCATAAATGAGGGGGTTAATGCAGTAGAAATATCGGGAATGAATATTAATTATGTATTACCGAGGCCGATATTTCTTTGGGATAATGAGAATGTTTTGTTTTTGAGGTTTGGATGTGATCACTAGTTCACCATTGTTAACTGGACTGCGATAGAATGATTAGGTACACCGTTGTAGGGCTTATAATCAAAGCAGAAATTTTTTTTATACCAATGTCCGGAATTCAAAACCAAGCATGTCTATTATATTGACGGGGACAATTTTTATGCAAACGCTCAAACGATTGCTCCTGGAATTTGCGACGAAAATATTTAAACCAATCCTTACACTCATGGAAAAATTTATGTTGATCATGCGGGAAGATTTGAAAAAACTGCGCCAATACACCAACGAAGAGCGGTTTGCCGACATGCATGCAATGTTCGAATGGACGCAATCGCTGATCGAAGCTGGGCATCACGTTCACTCAGAGCCATTGGCAATATCCGGAAGCCTTGTAAGCAAAACTGATGTTTTGACCGATGGACCCTTTATAGAATCAAAAGAAGGAGTAGCCGGGTACTTTATAATTCTGGCTGAAAATTTAAGAAATGCGATTTCCATTGCGCAAACTTGTCCCTTGGTCAAGATGGGAATGGCCGTCATTGAAGTGAGGCCAGTGTTAGACCCGGCGCGCTTGGCACCCAAACCAAAATAGGCACTTCCTACACATTCCAAAAGCAAGGATGCCTTGAACTATTTTCGTTACAACATGAAACGGACGAACGACAACTCGTTGTAGGAGACATCCGTATGCGTTAGTGGCCTTTAATTTTTTAACAGGGAACACTGCCAATGATTACCTTTGTTGCGGTACGCCAATGTGGAATTTGAGGGCTGCATTTTAGCTATACTGAATGATAATGGAGGTTAGGTGTTGGAAAATGCTGCGCGATGTTTTAGGATATTTCTAAATCGTGGATAACCTGTAGCGGGCAGATATACCATAAAAAAAACGAGTATGAACCAATTCGAAAAAAAAGTCCTGCTGTCAGGCGCTATTAAAGCGCTCGATTACATTCAGGGTATTGAAATCAGAGGTGTGGCTCCTTCAGTTCAAGGACTAAAAAATTTAGATGCCTTTGATGAAGATCTCAGCCTAAATGGTATAGACGCACTTGAAACAATTGAATTTCTGGATCAGTATGGCTCGCCAGGCACCGTCGCGTCCAATGGCAGTCGTTATTACGGTTTTGTTATTGGAGGTTCACACCCTGCGGCGCTGGCAGCCAACTGGATCGCTAGTGCATGGGACCAAAATGCGTGTCTTCTTGCTACAAGTCCTGTCAATGCGAAAATTGAAACAGTTGTTGAAAAATGGATCACGGAAATATTACCGGTAGCCAAGGGCTCATCGGTCGGATTTGTTACGGGTGTAACCATGGCAAATTTTTGTTCGCTAGCAGCCGCGCGGACATCCATATTACAGAAATTAGGTTGGGATGTTGAAGGTCAAGGGTTGTTTGGCGCTCCACCAATAACCGTGATAATCGGGGAGGAAGCCCATGGCAGTTTATTAAAAGCATTAAGCATGTTAGGTCTCGGCCGCGAAAGGGTAGTACGAATTCCCTCGGATAACAACGGACGTATGCGCACCGATCTACTTCCTCCGCTTGACGAAAGAACTATTCTTTGCCTGCAAGCCGGCAACGTGAACACGGGAAGCATGGACGACGGTGCGGTGATCGCCCGCGCCAAATCGGAAGGTGCCTGGGTGCATATCGATGGAGCATTTGGATTGTGGGCAGGAGCTTCGGGGTTAAAAAAACATCTCACCGAAGGCTATGAGCTTGCAGATTCCTGGGCGACCGATGGACACAAATGGTTGAATGTTCCGTATGACAGCGGCCTTGTTATTTGCAAAACCGGTGTTCATCTTAGAAAAGCCATGAGTATCCACGGCGACTATCTCGACCAGTCCGGTGACCGGATACCATACCACTATACGCCGGAACTTTCAAGACGTGCACGCGCTATTGATATCTGGGCAGCGATTCGAACATTGGGTAAAGATGGTATCGACGAACTGGTAACACGCACCTGTGTGTTTGCCGAATATATTTCGCATGAATTACAGGAAGCTGGGTTCGAAGTCTTAAATCAGGTGGAGACAAACCAGGTCCTCGTTTCCTTCGGAGAAGACACCGATCGAATCATAAAGGAAATTCAATCGGACGGCACCTGCTGGTGTGGCGGTACTGTTTGGAAAGGCCGGCCTGCGATGCGCATCAGCATCTCCAGTGTTAAAACCACAGAAAACGATATTAAAAAATCATTGGAGGCCATTTTAAAATTGGCCGGCAAAAAAATTGTCATGCGGGTAGGGACGCCATGCCTGGCGTCCCGACAATCCACATCCCATCTATCCTCAATGCCCGTTGCGATTCCAAAAAAATATTGGTAAAATGAAACACCCGTTACCCGTTATCCATCATGTCAAAAAAAATTCGACCCGAATCTCGGATGTCATACCGTTTGAAGCATTGGGATTATGGAAACAATGCACCCTATTTTATTACGATCTGCACCCAAAATCGGAAACATTTTTTCGGTCATATTTCCAATGGAAAAATGCATTTATCAGATATCGGAAAGATTGTAGAAACCGAATGGATAAAAACACCAAATATCAGACCCGACATGCATTTAGAATTGGGTGAATTCATTATAATGCCCAATCATTTTCATGCAATATTGATTATTGGATCATGGTGATGGGGACGCAATGCATGGCGTCCCCACCATACCAAAACAAATTCGGCCCCCAATCCAACAACCTGGCATCTATCATCCGCGGATTTAAATCTGCGGTTACAACACAGGTAAAAAAATTATATTCCTGTGGGGACGCAATGCCTTGCGTCATTGCGTCCCCATCATTCAAATGGCAATCACGATTTCACGATCACATAATCCGCGATGCCGAATCATTTGCCAGGATTGAAAAATATATTATAAATAATCCTGGAAATTGGAAGGACGATAAATTTTTATAGTAGGGACGCCACGCCTGGCGTCCCCGAATTGAAAAAAAATATTTACTATTTTTTATTAAAAATAGAAACATATCCTATTACATTTCAGTATAAGTAATATCTATGAAAGGATACATCGGAGAATTCGAAGAGCTTGTCTTGCTGACGATCGCCAGCCTGCAAGACCAAGCGTATGGCATATCAATAAAAGAAAGCATTGACGAAAGGGCCAACCGTACCATCAGTCTTGGGGCCCTTCATTCGACCATCAGCCGTCTGGAAGAAAAGCGGTATCTGAAATCGTGGCTGGGGGAACCAACCCAGGAGCGAGGAGGGAGGCGCAAGCGATATTTTGAAATTACCCATGAGGGTAAGGTTGCGCTGCACCAAATGAAAGCCTTCGTGATGACTTGTGGAAACTTTCGAAAGCAACGCTGTCCCTGTCCAAATGAAAAATAAAGATATTCATCCACCGCGTCTGGCAGAAAAAATATTGCTTTGGTATTGTGGACACGCGGTCATCGAAGACCTACTGGGTGATTCACAGGAATTGTTTTATCGCGATCTCAAGCACATGCGGGCGTGGAGAGCCAGACTGAATTATTGGAAGCATATCCTTTCACTATTAGTCTCCTATTCAGTAGAAAGGCGAAAAAAGAAAGCCGCGTATCATTACTTATCATCACGCAACTTTTAGCCCAGCGATGTTTAAAAATTACCTGACTATCGCAGGACGAAATCTCATCAAACATAAATTTTTTACAGTCATCAACGTCCTCGGCCTGGCCATCGGAATGTCAATAAGCTTATTGTTGATTGCCATGCTGTCATTTCTCTGGACTTACGATAATTTTCATGAGAACAAGGACAGAATATACCGGGTGATCACGAAAGTAAATGATCAGCGGAAATTACGGGAGTTCGCAACGGCACCAAATGTACTGGCTGACAAGCTTCACAAAGAAATGACCGGTATCGACGCCGTTGTGAGAATCAATAAATTGTCAGGGAATATTGTGATGGGCGCAAGTGAAATACCCATTCACGGTTATTTTGTTGACGATAATTTCTTGGAGGTATTTAGCTTTTCCGCTGGTTAAGGGAAATCGAAGCAAACCGTTTGCTAGTCAGAATAGCGTGTTGATTACCCCAAAGGCAGCGCGAAATTGTTCGGAGACGGCGACCCTATCGGAAAAGTTATGGAGCTCACTGGAATAGGACCCTTGGAGATTTCAGGACTGCTTCAGGACATTCCCAAAAATTCCCACATGCAATTTGAAATTTTGCTTCCTTACCAAAAATGGATAACCCTGGAGCAAAATAATGCCACCGTGGTAGAAGGAGATTTATGGCCATACCGGAAGTCGTATACATACTTGTTATTACCTGGAAACATCTGTTATCGGTAAAGTCGAACAATTCTTAAATCAAATACCAAAATCATTTTACACAACGAAGGAGAACTATTCGGTATGGTTTGAGTTGCAGGCGTTAATGGATATAGCACCTGGCCCTGATTTAAACAATCAGATTGGTCCGGATTGGGGATATGCTCCGCTCGCGTATTTTTATGCTGCTCACTTTACTGATCCTCCTTCCAGCTTGCTTTAATTATGCAAATATTTCCATATCCCGGGCATTGAAACGGATGAAGGAGATTGGATTGCGCAAAACAATGGGTGGGCAACGAAGTCAGATCTTTACGCAGTTTATCACGGAGACTGTAATCATTACGTTAATCGCATTATTTTTTTCTTATTACATATTTGTGATGGTGCGCGAAGAATTCCTCTCGATGATTGTCGGCGCCGACTCCCTGGATCTTTCACCGACGTTAATAACAATATCATGCTTCGTTCTTTTTGCCCTATTCGGTTGGATTTATTGCTGGGGTTATACCAGCAGTTTATTTTTCAAAATTGAATCCAATCGAAGCATTAAAAAGCAAACCTATTGGAAAAGGTATTGCTAAACTGAATTTTAGAAAAGTGCTGATCGTCTTCACAGTTCGCCTTGTCACTTGGCTTTATCATGGGCGTTGTAGTCGTGCTGAATCAATATCGTTATTCGCTGAACTATGATTTTGGGTTTGATCAGGAAAATATCCTCGATGTGGAATTGCAGGGTGTAGATCCTCAGCTTTTCAAAAATGAATTCTCAAAACTCTCGCCGATCCAGTCGTTGTCCATGTCATCTGGAATTCTTGGTACGTCATCGCGGTCAGAACACATGGTTGAAGACGGACGACCGAAGACTCAATTGAAGTAGCTCAAATGTTTGTGGATCAGAACTATCATATCGAACATGAACCTGGAGTTGCTGTAGCTGGAAAAAACTTTCATCGATGATCCCGTTAGTAAGAATCATGTGATCATAAACGAAGTCATTTTTAAAAGCCCTTCAACTTCCTGAATGCTGCAGCGGCGATTGATCAAGACGTATACTGTGGATGGGAATAAAGAAATAACCATCATTGGTGTTGTGAAAGACTTTCATTACGCAGATCTACAGACACCAATTCAAAGTTTCTTTTTCAGATATGATCCCACACAATTTAACTTCGCAAATGTAAAAGTGGTTTCCAACGAAATGGCATCAACACTTTCGGCGATGGAATCTTCCTGGGAAAAAATAGGAGGCGAAAAAAAATTCATGGCGCGGTTTCTTTGATGACGAGATCAAGGAAGCTTACTCTGTCTATTTCTCGATGATCAAGATTTGTGGATTCTTAGGATTTCTTGCAATTTCTATTTCCTGCTTGGGATTATTAGGGATGGTTGTGTTTACGGTTGAAAATCGAATGAAAGAAGTAGGAGTACGGAAAGTGATGGGAGCCACGGCCTGGAGTATCACCGTTGTGCTTTCGCGGGATTTTGTTAAGCTCATGATCATTGCCGCCTTCATTGCAATACCTGTTGCCTATGTGTTTTTCGAGAAACTATATTTAGAGACGCAACAATTTTATCACATTAAGATCGGCATCGTGGAAATTGCAATAACGCTGTTCATCATGCTTTTCCTGGGACTATCGACGATATTGTCGCAAACGATACGGGCAGCGCGTGTCAATCCTGTCGAAACGTTGAGATATGAAGAATTCAACCCCGGGGTGAAATTATATCCCGATGGGATGACATAAAAATTTAACGTACGCCTGGATCATTTCACCCCTTCGGGGTTTTTTGCTTCGCATATCGAATCTATAATCACAACATCCCTTCGAGATTGTTAATCCCTTTTATCCGCTTCAACAAACTTGTAGCCTGTGTTTTCTTGTATTAACTTATTTCTAAATTCGCCTCAAGACACTGTTTTAAATGTTCTTCATGATAAAACCATGACTTCCATTTTTTTCACCGGCGCCAATTTTGTTAAACAACGGCATTGCTATCATCAGGATCGTTGTGGGACTTGCTTTTAATATACCATGGTATTGAAATTTTTACTCCTGAAACAATGAACAGCTACCTGCAATGGGATATGTTTAAAGGACCATATGGAAAGTTTATGGTATATACTGGGCAAGAGGACGGAGTTTATCGCTGGTATTCTGCTTTCTCTTGGATTGTTTACAAGAGTCTGTGCCTTATCATGATTGGCAACTTTTCCTATATAACTTTTTTTGTCGGGCAAGGGCGATTCTGGTACAGGAACAGCACCCTTTTATGTTCGCGCTTTTTGGAATTTTATTTCTCTTTACCGGCCCGGGAGCGTGGAGCCTGGATAGAATTATTTTTAATAAGAAAGTGTGAATTTCAGGTGTGTCACACGCCGAAGTATTCGCGTTACTGCATAAGAGTTTCGAAACTTTCCATTGAACTGCTGGCAACGTTTATTTGGCCATCACGTAGAGACTTGAGTATACAATCAATATTATGACGGAATTTGAAACTTATCGAGGAACAGTTTATCCTTGGCATTGTGATTTCAATGGTCACATGAATGTTATGCACTACGTGGGCAAATTTGATGAAGCGACCTGGCACTTCTTTGCTCATTTCGGGATAACGCCTTCTTACTTAAAAAAAGAAGAAAAGGCAATGGTTGCAGCAGAACAAAACTTCAAATATTTTCAGGAATTAAATTCAGGCAACCTGATCTACATCAAAACTGAGTTGGTTGAATTTAAACAAAAGGCTATTGTTTTTGTACACAAGATGTACAATGTTGAAACGGAAGCATTGGTCGCAGAGGGAAGAATGGTCGGCGTGCACATTGATACAAAATCAAGAAAGCCGGTTCCATTTCCCGAAAATATTTGGGCTCGGTCGTCTTAGCGTTGAGCCTGAATTTGTATATTGACTACAAAACTATCACAACGCGATGTCACAAGAGTACATTGAAATACGAGGTGCACGAGAGAACAATCTCAAGAATATATCATTGCGAATTCCCAAACGTAAGATCACCATTTTTACCGGCGTATCAGGCTCTGGTAAATCCTCAATTGTATTTGATACCATTGCTACGGAAGCGCAGCGCTTACTGAATGAAAATTTCAGCATGTTCGTTCGCAATTTCCTGCCACGTTTTCCACAGCCGGATGCCGACAGCATTGAAAACCTCAGCATGGCTGTTGTCGTGGATCAGAAACGATTGGGCGGGGGATCACATTCCACGGTAGGAACGATCACGGAATTTTTACAGTACTTCGCCTGCTGTTTTCCCGCATAGGTGTGCCTCATGTCGGCAATTACAATCTCTTTTCATTTAACGACCCGCAAGGGATGTGTCCCGAATGTAATGGCATCGGCCGGAAGGTTGGCCTGGACTTAGAGAAAGCCTTTGATAAGTCAAAGTCACTTAACGATGGGGCTATCCTTCTTCCCGACTATGCCGTTGAAAGTTGGTACTGGACGATCTGCACGCAGTCAGGTCTGTTTGATAACAAAAAGAAACTTTCGAAGTACACAAAAGAGGAAATGGAATTGCTTCTTTACAGTGAGCCGTATAAGGTTAAATCAAAAGTTGCCGGAAAGATTATCAATTTTACTTTCGATGGGATCGCTACAAAATTTAACAACAAGTATGTTATACGCGATGTAAAAACCATGTCCGAGCGGACGCAAAAAACAGTGGAGCCCTTCATTACCAACGGTCCCTGCCCGCTTTGCAAAGGTGCACGACTTAGTCAGGCCGCATTGAAATGCAAGATCAAAGGCAAAAATATTGCCGAGCTCTCTGCAATGGAAGTGGACGAACTGATCGAATTCGTTCGGACAATCCAGGATCCGGTTGCATTACCAATAGTGAACACGTTAGTGCAGCGATTGCAATATCTCATTGACATCGGTCTGGAATACCTTAGTCTCAACCGCGAAACCAGCACGTTGTCGGGGGGCGAATCGCAGCGCATTAAAATGGTAAAACACCTTAGCGGTAGCTTGATGGACGTGATGTATGTCTTCGATGAGCCGAGTGTAGGTTTGCACCCTCGGGACGTACACCGGTTGAATGAACTCCTGATAAAACTTCGGGACAAAGGAAATACTGTGCTTGTGGTCGAGCATGACCCTGATGTAATAAAGGTGGCGGACCATGTTGTCGATGTGGGCCCGCTGGCCGGAAGCGGGGGTGGAAATATTGTCTATCAAGGGGATTTTCCCGGGCTTCTCAAAGCGGGTACCCTGACCGGGAAACATATGAAACAGTCGATGCCGCTAAAGGATCATTTCCGGCAGTCCAAAAGCCATCTGACGATTTCCAAGGCAAACCTGAACAACCTGCAGAACGTCAGCGTGAAAATACCGGCGGGTATACTTACCGTGGTGACAGGCGTTGCAGGATCAGGCAAGAGTTCGTTGATCAATCATGTATTCCTGCAGCAGCATCCGGAGGCAATTATGATCGACCAATCGGCTGTGGGTACTTCGTCGCGATCCAATCCTGCTACTTATACGGGCATCCTGGATGATGTCCGGAAAGCCTTCGCTGCTGCGAATAAGGTTAGTCCGTCGTTATTCTCCTTCAACTCTACAGGTGCCTGCGAAAACTGTCAGGGCCTCGGCGTGATTTATACCAATCTGGCTTTTCTGGATGAAGTAAAGACACCTTGTGAAATCTGTGGCGGAAAACGTTTCAAGGATGAAGTCCTCTCCTATAAGCTTAAGGGTAAATCGATCAGTGAAGTACTGGCGATGACGGTTCAGCAAGCGCTGGAATACTTTGACATTAAAGAGATCGTCCATACGCTAAAGGCGATGAGCGATGTCGGGCTAAACTACCTTACGCTGGGGCAGCCCCTTAGCACGTTGTCAGGAGGAGAATGCCAGCGTATCAAGCTGGCCAGCGAGCTGCACAAAAAAAGCAGCATCTATGTGATGGATGAGCCCACCACCGGATTGCACATGTCAGACATCGGCCACCTACTGGAGATTATGAACCGATTGGTTGATGATGGGAACACGGTAATTGTTATTGAGCACAACCTTGATGTTATCAAAAACGCAGACTGGATAATCGACATGGGCCCTGAAGGTGGTAACAAAGGCGGAAAGGTAATCTTTGAGGGAACACCCAAGCAACTGATCCAGGCAAAGCAGTCACTGACGGGTACCTACTTAAAAAATCATATTTAAGATTCCCGAGAAAGTCGGTTGAAGAAAATATTCTTTTCCAATGCTTGTTGCATGCAACGACATGATAAAATGTTTACTTTGATGGAAGTAACGAGCAAGCACGTGACTGTAAATTTTCTCGCAACAACCGAACGATGATTAGAAGAAATTTTATCAAAGGATTTTCAATCCTTACCACAAAGGATTTATTGATCAGCTCTTTGCAGCCGCTTTCGAAAGAAGATACGAGAGCATATTGGGTGCAGACGCTAACGCGTATCGTGACACCTGTTTTAGACTCTCTGAGCCGTGATGTGTTAAAGAAGGAGATGCCGGTGGAGGCATTTGGTGATACGCATGAAAACAGAAAGAAGGTTACCTACCTTGAAGCCTTCGGCCGTAGCCTTGCCGGATTGGCGCCATGGCTCGAGCTTGGTGCAGACGACACGCCGGAAGGAAAGTCAAGAGGTAAGTTTATCAAGCTGGCAACTTCGTCGATTCGAAATGCCGTCACGCCTTCCGCTTCGGATTTTATGAATTTTACGACAGGGGCCCAACCGTTGGTCGACGCTGCATTTCTTGCGCACGCGCTGATCCGGGCACCAAAGCAACTTTGGGGAAACCTTGATCAATCCACACAGACAAACCTGATCAATGCGTTGCGTTCCACACGAGTCATAAAACCTTATTATAGCAATTGGTTACTCTTCACCGCAATGGTAGAAGCCGCGTTGTTAAAATTTTCGAAAGACTACGACCCTGTGAGGATCGACTATGCCATCAAAGAGCATGAAGCATGGTATAAGGGCGATGGCATGTACGGTGACGGGCCGAGCTATCATTTTGATTACTATAACAGTTATGTGATACAGCCCTTCCTGCTCGATGTATCGAAAACTGTTTTCGAAGAAACGGGTGAATTGAAAGATCAGTACCAGCTTTTCACAACGCGTGCCAAGCGATATGCCGAAATACAAGAGCGGTTGATCTCTCCAGAAGGAACGTTCCCAGCGACAGGAAGGTCCATCGCATACCGGTGTGGTGCCTTCCAACATTTGGCCCAGATGGCCTTGCAAAAACAATTGCCACCTTCGCTGCCGCCGGCACAAGTAAGAAGCGCATTAACATCGGTAATTAAGAAGACCATGGATGCCGCCAACACTTTCGATAACAAAGGGTGGCTAACGATTGGACTATCCGGACACCAGCCTGGCGTCGGCGAAACTTATATCTCCACTGGTAGTTTGTATTTATGCACAACGGCATTTCTTCCCCTGGGTCTGCCCCCGACGGATGAGTTTTGGTCGGCCGATCCCATGGAATGGACAAGTGTAAAAGCATTTAGCGGAAAAGCTTTTCCCATCGATAAGGCGATTTGAATTGAGTTAGAAAGCTCTTCACGCAGGCATTTGATTAAAAGGGCGGATGTTGGCAGCGCCATTTGCGGCATTATCAATCGAATTTGCGCGCCTTTGCGTGAACGATGCATTTTTCGAGTACATTACGCTTACACCTAAAGTTTTCGGATAGCTTACTGTCCCCAGCAACTTCAATCCGTTCGTAATAAGTTTTTCAAAATGAGGCTGGTGCTGGCTTTTTTTTTCAAGGTATGTCTGAATCTCCTTGCAATGTTGTTGATATGAATCCCTGCAATGCAATATTTCCAAAATCTCCAACGACAAAAGCCAGTCATCCGGAAAATCTTGAATTAAATTTTTCCATAGATAGGGTAGGCGTGGTACCAGTTCTTCATCGCGCCGTGCCTGTCTCACAATGCCATATAGCTCCTGAAGCTTTAATGCTTTCTCATCATAAGTAATCTTGTGCATTTTTTCGTGTGGTACCATCACCGTTGGTTCAAAAGCTTCCACATCGGCAGGACCTGCAAAGGCTGATATGATTTTTTCTCCTACAGCCATGGAGTAGGAGGGTGATACAAGAATAATATTACCACCAAGTTGTACCGTGGCATGTTGGAGTTCTATCACGATGACCTTGCCTGACCGGCGTATGATTTCTATGACCTGGCCTTCAACCACGATACCATGTTCAAAATTCAGTAAGGCTGACTTTCCGATCTCGATGCCATTGCTAGTCAGCTCTTCATCTGTCTGGTCCTCCATTGCAATGGATGATGAAACAAGTCTGCCAACCGGCGACGAAAAACCATTGGCAAAATGTTCTTTGGGATAATCGCCCAACTGGGTATTGTTTACGGCTAATGCTGTCGGTCCCTCAGTTTGAATGAAAATAGCCTGTCCATCGGCTTCGATTACGTTTGTAAAAGTTCCGGTGACCTGCAGGCCTGAGCTGTACACAATGGTGCTGGTATGTTGTGAGTCAATGGCTTTTCTAACACCTTCCAGGCCACCCGTTGTCCAGGCCATCAGCTTTTTGAATTCTTCCAGGACGGAAGTGAGATGTGCAAAATCAGGCGTGACAAACAACTGCGGCTGCGGCTTGGTGATGTCGTAATTGTAATGCATTGCGTCCAACGTGTAGGGGAGCTTCTTCACGCGATCACTCAGACAACTCATACCTTCACCGATTGAAGAGAGCAATCCAGCTCCATATAGTTTGAAATTATCTAACGTTCCGATCAATCCGTATTCCACAGTCCACCAATGTAGATTTCGGATGAGCGCCATCTCAGAAGGAATGCCCATGTTGCTTTGTATCTTTTCAATGACACGTTCTGCTTCATGAACTTCGTCTTGTTTTGTGTTCGGATCTTCCTTGATGATTGACAGATGTCGTATAGCTTCGTAGAGCTCTACATCTTTTTTGGACGAAAAGGCTTTGCTTCCAGCCTCACCAATGTCTTTGAGGTAAGCGGCAAATTCAGGCATGGCAAGGATGGGCGCATGACCGGCCGATTCGTGTATGATATCGGGGGCTGGCGTGTATTCAATGTGCTCGAGGGTACGGATGTCGGCAGCAATAACCAGTACGTTGTATTTTGTGAACTCCATGAATGCTCCCGGTGGAATAAATCCATCTACTGCTACTGCGGCCCACCCGATGGCTTTCAAGATGCGGTTCATGCCGTACATGGTGGGGATCTGTTCTATTTCCACACCGGCAAGCTGCAATCCCTTAACGTATGATTCGTGGGCAACCTTCTGGAGGTGATGATAATTCTGGCGCATGACGTAGCGCCATACCGCCTGGTCTACAGGCGTATATTCGTTGTAGGGCTGATCGACAACAAACTGCAACAGATGCTTCGGAAGCTTTTTGGTTACTTCGTTTAACTCCATGGTTCCGTCTGGTAAATTGCGCTCAATAAAAGAAGCCACGCTTTTTTCAATTCTCCATTTGTCAGAAAGATCTGAGCTTGTTTATGAATGGAGGTGAGGCGGTCTTCTCCGTTTCCTTGAATAATGAGTTTGTAATTAAAATTTTGTGCAAAGGTTTTTACTTCCTCCGGCGTGGGCATCTTGTCAATATTGGCCAGGCGTCCGAGGTTGTTGCCCGTCAATACCGGGCTGTTCCGGATCTCCGGTGGCAAAAGATCGATGCCTATCCCGACAGGTATACCGGGCTTCGGAACTTCCAAAATACTTTCTCCATTCGCGCGGCAATAATAATTTTCGCCCATACGCGCCACGTTGTCAATCTTCCAGGGATCGACCTTTCCTTTATCGTTAAAAATAAAGTCCTGTGCATGGATGAGAATCACTTCGCAGATAACCAGATTTCCGGCTCCACCTTCTGTTCCAAGGGTCTTAACTTCCAACACCTTGCATTCAAAGGAAACGGGAGATTCTTTCACGCGTGGTGGTTTAACCTTCTCGGATTTGATTTCTGTCAGTCCCGCTTTCACGAATTCATTCACGCCTTTCGGGAATTCGGAACTTGCCAGTGACACTTGTTCGACCATCGAATAACTTACCGTGTTAATCACCACTTCTCTCGTCTCTAATATATTTTCCAAGGTATGTTTCGTAGTGTTATCCCGTTGCCGCCGCGAAGGTGAAAATACCAGAACGGGTGGTCGTGTGCTAAAGATATTAAAGAAGCTGAAGGGACTCAGGTTTACATGACCTTCGTTATCCATGGTACTGGCAAGCGCAATCGGTCTTGGAGCGACCGCGCCTAGCAGGAGGTCGTGGAGATCTTTTTGATTGGGCGCTGTTTTTGGATCTATCGTCATTCTCTTTATAATGGTAATCGGTATTCAGTAATCAGTAATCGGTACGGTAGGCTGGTTTGTCACGTTTGCTTCGAGTATTCCTGATGTTTAGAAGCAATTCCTTACACCACCATGATTACCGATTACTGAATACCGATTACCACTTACAATACTCTTACAATTTACTACTTACTACTTACTCCAAGCACTTTCCCCTTCACTTCTCCAAACCCCACACGCTTGCCGTCCTTGACAGCAAACCCCTTCATGATTACCGTATCACCATCTTCAAGAAATTTTCGGGTGGTGCCATCAAAGGTGATAGGCTCTTGGCCATTGCGCGTTTGTTCAAGCAGACACCCTGCATTGTCGCGGGCAGGCCCACTGATCGTTCCGGAGGCCATGATATCTCCAACACATACATTGCATCCATTCACAGTATGATGGGCTAATTGCTGACAGACATTCCAGTACAGGTATTTGAAATTCGTCCGGCTGATGCGCGTTGCTTGCCCACCTTCGGGCTGAAGTTCAATTTCCAACTCAATGTCATAGTTTCCATCTCCTTCAAATTGAGATAGGGTAGTACAGGTACATCTTGTACCGGTCCCTTGGTTTTATAAGGATCTAGTGCTTCCGTTGTAACGATCCAGGGTGATATGGAGGACATAAAATTCTTTCCCAAAAAAGGGCCCAACGGAACATATTCCCAGCTTTGAATGTCACGTGCAGACCAGTCATTGAATAACACAAATCCAAAAATATATTCTTCAGCTTTTTCAATGGGGATTGCTTCACCCAGTTTAGAATTTTTTCCGATAACAAAGCTCAACTCCAGTTCATAGTCCAGGGCTTGCGTAGGCCCAAAAGTCGGCATCGCGTCATCCTTGTTTTTTTTGAATTGCCCCTGCGGCCGGACCAACGGGGTGCCTGAGACGACGATCGACGATGCTCGCCCGTGATAGGCTACCGGCAAATGTTTCCAATTGGGAAGCAATGCGTTGTTTGGATCCCGGAACAGGGAGCCCACGTTTGTTGCGTGTTCCTTACTCGAATAAAAATCAGTATAGTCACCGACTTTGATGGGCAACATCATGGTGACTTGATCTTGTTTATAAAATACAAAAGGATGTAGATCGCGCTTGCGCTGAAGCTCATGATTGTCTTCAGAAAACAATTCGATCAGCCTGTCTCTTACCTTGTTTGTATTTTCTTTCCCCAGGGCAATGAATGTCATTCAGTTGGTCATGACGGAAAGTAAGTGGAGAAACATCGATTGAATTGAAGTATCCATGCTCTGCCAGTACCACAAGGTCTACTACATAATTTCCTATGGCCGTGCAACAACGCGGAGGAACACTTGTGGTCTTGAATACACCAAAGGGAATGTTGTAAATGCTAAAGTCGCAATCCGCTGGTATATCGATCCAGGAGGTAAGCGATTGTCTTGCCTTGGTGCCTGCGTTGTCCACAGAAAATTTTTTTATAATGTACCTCTTATTTCCTGCTCACGCTCAATGGCCTCGAACAGCGCTTTAAAATTTCCCTTGCCAAATGACTTCGCACCTTTCCGTTGAATTATTTCAAAAAATAAAGTTGGACGATCTTCTACAGGCTTGGTGAAGATCTGCAGCAAATATCCTTCTTCATCGCGGTCTACCAATATATTCAGGTCACGCAGGGGCTGGAGGTCTTCATCGATCTTACCCACGCGTTGCAAAAGGTCATCATAATACGTGGAAGGGATGCTAAGAAATTCGACGCCCCGGCTTCGTAATTCAGTAACGGTATGGATAATATTGTCCGTGGCGATGGCGATGTGTTGTACGCCGGCGCCCTGGTAAAAATCCAGGTACTCATCGATCTGTGAGCGTTTCTTTCCTTCCGCCGGCTCATTAATAGGGAACTTAATGTATTCGTTTTTATTTGAAACCACTTTGGACATCAGTGCTGTGTATTCCGTAGAGATATCATTGTCGTCAAAGGTGATCAGCAATTTAAATCCCATCACATCTTCATAGAATTTCACCCATTTGTTCATATCTCCCAACGCTACATTGCCAACACAATGGTCAACATATTTCAATCCGATGGGTGTTGTTTTAAACGGACTTTCGGCATGAACATATCCGGGCAGAAAAGGTCCTGAATAATTTTTCCGTTCAACAAAAGTGTGAATGGTATCGCCATAAGTCTGGATGGATGATGTCACACTTCTCCGAATTCATCGCGCGATTTTTTTGGTCCAGCTATACCGATAGCGCCACGACTGGTTGTTTCCGCGTACGCTTTAGCGGCATCATCAACCCACAAAGCCAGAACTTTTACCCCATCGCCATGCCGTTGTACGTGTTCTGCTATTGGGCCCTTGTGACTCAGTGCCGTGGTGAGCACCAGCCGGATTTTTCCCTGCTGCAAAACATAAGAAGCAAATTCGCGCTGGCCCGTCTCTGGTCCGGAATACGCCACCAGCTCAAATCCAAAGGCGTGTTGATAATAATGTGCAGATTGTTTCGCATTTCCCACATAGAGTTCAATGTAGTCGGTTCCCAGGAGTGGAAGAAAATCATCGACGCATGTTGCTGTGCAGATTTTCAGTGTTGATGTTTTTGTTGCCATTGTTTATGTTTTCATTTGATGCGAGGCGCAGAGGCGGACAGACCTTATTTGCGCCTTGGCGTCTGCGGTAATATCTTAATGTTCCAGCCATGATTTAAAATATTTTCCATCATCTATCTTCATACCCGCTTCCGTTACCATCAGGGGATGAAAAGTATCCACCATCACGGCGAGTTCCTTTGTCTCTGTTTTTCCGATGCTTCGCTCCATGGCACCAGGGTGTGGCCCATGAGGGATACCGCCCGGATGAAGTGTAAAATGCCCTTGTGATACGTCATTGCGGCTCATAAAATCTCCGTCGACATAATAGATCACTTCATCTGAATCGATATTGCTGTGATTGTATGGCGCTGGAATCGACCTTGGATGGTAATCATATAACCTCGGACAAAACGAGCAGACGACGAAGTTATGACCTTCAAAAGTCTGGTGAACAGGAGGGGGCTGATGCACTCTTCCGGTGATCGGCTCAAAGTTGTGTATGGAAAATCCGTAAGGATAATTAAATCCATCCCATCCCACGACATCAAAAGGATGCGTGGCGTAGACGTAGTGATAAAGATTATGCTGTTTTTTGATCTTGATGAGAAAGTCGCCTTGTTCATCATGCGTCTCCAAGTCGGTTGGAAGAATCAGATCTCGCTCACAATAAGGCGCATGTTCCAGGAGTTGTCCGAACTCGTTCCGGTATCGCTTCGGGGTGTAGATTGGGCTAAACGATTCAACATAAAGCAGGCGGTTATCAGCATTATCAAAATGAATCTGATAAATCATGCCGCGTGGAATGATCAGATAATCACCATACTTAAAATTTATGTTCCCAACAGCGTCTTCAGTTTTCCGGACCCTTTATGAATGAAGAGCAATTCATCGGCGGAAGCATTTTTATAGAAATAGTCTGTCATGGATTTTCGGGGCGCGATGACGCCGATGTGCACATCACTATTGACGAGCAACGGCGTCCTACTTTCCAAAAAGTCATCTTGGGGTGCAACATCAAATCCGATGAGCTTTCTGCTAACAAGGCTTTTTTGTTGCGCTATTTTTGGCGTCAAATCGATCACTTCTTTTACCTGCTTTACTTCCGTCGGCCGATGGGTATGGTAGAGAAGCGATGCCATGCCATGGAACCCTTCTGTTCCAAACAGCTGCTCATAGTAATAGCCGCCGCCGTTTGGCTTCTCAAAAATCGTGTGCCGCTTAGCGGGCTTTTTTCCTAAAGAATGATAGACAGGCATAGCGTTTTTTATACGGGTATACTCCCTTTATTAATTAACAAAGATACTAATGCAAACGTTTTAATAGAAGCAAAAAAGGCCATTTGTTAGTTTTCGAAACTTAGCGACGCAGCACGCCCCTGAACGCTCATAGTTTGAAACGAACGCGATTGGATAACTTTCGCATCATGTAACATTGGTTGATATCCGGGCCTGTAACGTCTTCTGGTCCGTCTTCTGCCGTCTGTATCTGAGCGGCAGTTTAAAACTTTAATCTTCGTAGAAATGAAAGCAGTTGTGTGCACTCGCTACGGATCCCCCGATGTCATCCAGCTTCGTGAAGTTCCACAACCTGTTCCAAAAGCTAACGAAGTTTTGATCAAAATCCATGCAGCTACAGTCACCGCCGGCGATTGTGAAATACGCAGATTCGATATTCCAATCTTATTCTGGCTTTTGCTGCGAATCATTTTAGGCATCACAAAACCAAGAACGGGAATATTCGGGCAGGAATATGCAGGAGAGATTGAAGCGGTCGGAAACAAGGTAACTCGATTTAAAAAGGGAGACACTGTCTTTGGTCCCACCACGATACGCCTGGGCGCGCATGCCCAATATTTATCCATCCCGGAATCTTACCCGAATCTATTCAGGCTGGAAAATATGACGTATGAAATGGCTGCAACTATTCCGACCGGAGGAATTAATGGACTTCATTTTATTCGGCAGGCAAAAATCCGAACTGGCGAAAAGGTGTTGATCAATGGCGCCGGTGGAAGTATCGGAACTTATGCCCTTCAATTTGCCAAGTCACACGGCGCCGTAGTAACATGCGTCGATAGCATTAACAAATTACCGATGCTCCGCGAACTGGGCGCCGATCATGTCATCGACTATGCACAAGGGGATTTCACCAGAAATGGCAGAACCTATGATGTGATCATCGATATCGTTGGCAAGAGTTCATTTTCGCGTAGCGTTAAATCACTGAATCCGAACGGACGTTATGTGTTGGGTAATCCCACACTTACAGGAATGCTGCGGGGACTTCTTACTTCTTTGATAAGCAATAAGAAAGTTATTTCGCAATTTGCCGGATACCATAAGGAAGCTTTCGAGTTCATCAGAAGTCAAATCGAGGAAGGAAAATTAAAACCCATTATCGATAAGCGTTTCTCGTTGGAACAGGTTGCTGAGGCACATCGCTATGTAGAAGCCGGGTTGAAAGCTGGTAATGTCGTAATTCTGGTTGACCATCGTCAGTAACAAAAAGCGATCCCGCCGCATCGAAGCTCTAGTAATCCTGCCGCAGCTTTACGTGAAATAGATTTTGACTTGTACCTCGTGGTATTGTCAATAACCGGCAATGTTTATTTCTTTAATATTGTAAAGTTTAAGAATATTATCGTATGCCTTATCCCAGAAGGAAGTTTTTACAACAATCATTAGCGGCTTCTGCAGCGGGTATGCTTTCACCTTTAAACGCTGTCACGGCTATGGAACAAAATGAATCCAAATTTATCCTTGATCAAAAGGCTCAGCGGAAAAAATTATTTTCGTTGCTCGGGGACCTGCCCACAGGTTATTCCCCAAAGCCTCCAAAACTGTTGAAAAAGGAGCAACATGATGGCTATACGCTGGAATACCTGGATTTTGATTTTAACGGACTGGAACGTGTTCCTGGTACTTTGCTCGTTCCGGATAATATAAAAGCGAAAGCTCCTTGCATGTTGTATTGTCATGCCCATTTCGGGACTTACAATATTGGTAAAGATGAATTGCTAAACGGTCGTTCAGTAATGCCGGCTTATGCGCCGGTATATGCGCAAAAAGGAATCCTTACCCTTGCCATTGACAGTTGGTGTTTTGGTGAGCGGAAGGCAAACACTGAAATGGACGCCTTTAAAAAAATGCTTTGGGAGGGACGAACGTTGTTCGGGATGATGCTTTTTGATGAAATGAAAGCGCTTGATTATTTGTTATCACGACCGGAGGCTGATCCAAGCCGGGTAGGGGTTTTCGGACTTTCTATGGGTGCGACAAAAGCCTGGTGGCTCTCCGCCCTGGATACACGGATTACCACTTGCCTTGACTTGTGTTGCATGACGGATTTTGATGAGCTAATGAAAGCCAATAACTTAAAGGGGCATGGTATTTATTATTATGTTCCCTCATTATTGAAACATTTCGAAACAAAAACGATTAATGAATTGATCGTACCTCGACCTCACGTGAGTCTCAATGGGCGCCTTGATGATCTTACTCCACCCAAGGGGGTTGAGAAAGTTCGTGATTACTTATTACCGCTTTATGCAAAAGCGGGAAAGGCGGAAGATTGCCGGATCGAACTTTTTGATTGTCCGCATGAGGAATTGCCGGAGATGCGGCAGATTATCTTAGGTTGGTTGGATAAGTATTTGGTAAATAGGTGACGTCTAGTGGCATCTTACTTCGAGGAAAGGTAATGGTAGAATCAGCGGCGAATATGTTGCGCCCTGGTTTTTCTTTTTTATCTTAGTAAGGTTGCTGCTCCATCTCTCAACGGTCCTCGTTTGGGCAAATAATTACACCTACTCGCGCATGAATACTGAAGGAGAAAATTTTCGGTCTGCTGTTGAATGACGGAGTGGCGCAATCCGACGCTAAGCAATCAAAATGGATCTTGTCACTATAAAACTCCTTCATTATGAAAACCGGAACAGACATCTTGGTAGAGAATCTAAAGGAAGCTTTGAAGACCTCCCACCAGTACATTCTATGGGCAACTTGGACGAGTTTGTTTCTTTTTGCGTTGGTATTTCGAAAAGGATTTACCGAGACCAAAGCGTCCGCGGGAATTGAACCTGTGGAGGTTTTCGGTATCAAGGCCGATAGTACGCTGGCTGAAACATTTGCGATTATTGCCATCACTACGTTTGGGCTGATGGCTTACCTTTCTGTATCACGCATTCAAAGGATCAAATACATGCTTGCTGCTGAACGTGAGATGTTGAAAGCGGCACTAACGTTTCCTTCTATTCCAACGATCCACAGCACGGGCGGCCGTATACTGGCGGTCCTTGTGCCGTGCTTGTTATTTGTTGCCAGCCTCTCAATCATCCTTGTTCCAAAGCTCTTTGATGATGATCCAAGTTATCATCCAGTGGGTGTGTTCGTTACCATCATACTTTTGAATGTACCTTATATCATATTAGCCGTTACCCTACGGGAGTCCCTGATCAGTCTCCGATATCTGATCACAGCAAAAGACCTTGTAACCTTACAACCGGAAATCACACAGGAAAGCTTGAATAAGCTTAAGGACCTTGCGGAAAAAGAGCATCCCAATAAAATGGAATTCGTCCGTGCACTTCAAAATGCAAAAATCAAAAATGAACGCGATAGAGCAAGGATCCTCCGGCGGGCTTGTGAGCATCCATTTTTCGAAGATTAATCTCCTTCGCTGCTGAAACTTTTTTGAAACAAAAACAATTAATGAATTGATTGTACCACGACCTCATGTGAGCCTGAATGGGCGTTTTGATGATCTGACACCGCCGAAAGAGGTTGAAAAAGTTCGTGACTACTTATTGCCGGTGTATCCGAAAGCTGGAAAGGCAGAAGATTGCCGGATCGAACTTTTTGATTGTCCGCATGAGGAATTGCCGGAGATGCGGCAGATTATCTTGGGTTGGTTGGATAAGTATTTGGTAAAAAGTTAGCGCAGGTGCATCTTTGATAACACAGAAGACTTAATGAAAATGGAAACTTCATATTCACCAGTCGAGTACGTTTACAGGGAAGTCATAGAAGAAGAAATTGCGAAACGTACGAGTGGAAAAATTTTTTATTTCAACAGCGAACAGGTGGTTGATTCAATCGAAGGAAGGATCATTAAAATGGAAGAGATCAACGGCAAAGGATTATTCATAACGCTGGATCCTGAAGCCCATCTTAGGATAGACAGGATCATCACCTTATTTGGAAAACCCGGGGCTGCTTTTGATGAATATGATGCTTATGCAAATCAATGTCTGTCGTGTACAGGCGGATATGATCTTTGATAACGGTGCGCATAGTGCACTACCTTTGCACGAACCGCTCGGTTCAGCTACCGGAGATCCCCCAAGTTCAGTATGAGGTAAATGATGCTACCGATGATGCCTCTGCGTTTATAAAGTTCAGGGTGTTTTTCTTTATTTCTCTTGATCCAGTTAGCACCCATTACAATGAGAGAGGTCAAAACAATGGTAAGTGCCATCGTAAGGAGGAATTCTGTCTGACCCATATTTTTAATTGTGGAATTTGGATTTAAGATACGGAATTTTCCACTATGGACCAAAGGCATACCCCAGTAAAACTGGCCGACTTACCATGCAATTTCACATTACTTTTTTCAAGTAATCCTTCCAAGAATGCATCTCGTAAATCCATACCAGCGGGTAGTCAGATTCATTTTCACGCTGGAAATGCATAGGTACTTTCGATGCATTATCATCTGCGTATTATAACACTTGACAGCGACAGCCACACCAACCTCCTTAACAAAATAATAATACCTGACGCTGAACAAATGGGTTAAAGGGTGGTTAGTTTTTTAAATGACAGTAAAATAAATCATCATGGCAAATCAAACAAAAAATCAGAAAAACAAATCCGTGAAGGCGATTCCGGAAGGGATGCATACAGTGACACCATACCTGGTGGTGGATGGCGCAAATGAGTTGATCCGGTTTATCGAACAGTCGTTTGATGGAAAGACTACTGCGATAATGAAAACAAAAGAGGGGAGAGTCATGCATGCTGGTGTGCAGATTGGAGATTCACAAATCATGGTCAGTGATTCGACAGAAAAATATCCGGCCGGTGCTAGCAGACTATACTTATATGTGGATGATGTAGACGCAACCTACAAGAAGGCCATCAACGCAAAAGGTATTTCACTACGAGAGCCCACCGATGAATTTTATGGTGATCGCTCATCCGGAGTAAAAGATGCCTGGGGAAATGAGTGGTGGATTGCCACACACGTCGAAGATGTGGACGAAGAAGAACTGGAAAAGCGGTCGAAAGAATACCAACAAGGCGCAACCGCATAATTGGTTATTACTTCGAAAAAAAAGCCATCACAATTAGATGGCTTTTTTTTAATCGTTATTTAAGAATTGTCCTCCCTAAATTTTTCTGACTTTGATGGTAAGGCTTTCGCGGGGATTATGAACCAATAGTTGTTTAACTTCATCATCCGTAAACCCTTCATTCTTTAAAGCGGGAATGAATTTTTCAAAGATAGCAGTGTAGCCACGAAACACGCCGCCACCGGGTTCGCCTACCCAATACCAACCGGCATCCTGTGAAATTAATGTTTGATTTAGGAATCCATTTTCTTTCATGAACTTCACACATGCAACGTGGTGTGTAATGTTCTCCGGCTCCGATCCATTGATGCCATCAAACTCAATCCATGCGCCCATTTTCGCGGCCTGCAGATAAATTTGGTTATCTTTTTCATTCTGTGCGTGTACCCAGCGAAATGCGCTGGCATGCACGCCTGCTTTTTTGAGAATAGCAAGTTCTTGCAATGCTGCTTCGCCGTTTCCCGTGTGCGCGGAAATACTTAATCCAGTTTGTAAATGCGTGATTGCAACAGCAGTCAAAACTTTTTCACATACCGGTAAAAGTGGGCCTTCATCTACTGACGTTTTAATCAGTCCCGGGTAAACGCCGGATCCTTCGATGCCTTTTTTGTGTTCATCAATCCAACGCGCAGCGAGTTGCTCCGCAGTTTCTGTATAAGCATGCGGCGGTAAAAATTTTTGTTTTACCGCGCAATAATATCCGGTGGTGGTGAAGATGTTCAGTCCACTTGCCTTTGCAACACGTTGCAAAACCCTGGCATCTCTTCCCAGGTAAACAGGTGTACAATCAATGAGCGTCCGACATCCCGCTTTCTTCAACTCGAGCAGATAGGGAAGTGCTTTCTCCACAACCTTATCAGGCTGATAACGGTGCGTGCCCGTTTCGGCTGCCCCGATAAAATCAGCCATAACATGTTCGTGGACCAGGGTGATTCCTAATTCGTCTGGTTTGATGGGACCAAGCACACTCATCAATGAGTATTCTTTTTCTTTGGCTAAAACAGAAGGCACGATAATCATGGAACCTGCCAGCATCGATGCATTCCGTAGGAATTTTCTTCTGTACATAATGTGTATTTTTCTCTCGGTATTTTCGAAGATAAAATGTTTACGCAAATGAAAAATCGATTCATCCTATGCATCGTTGTTTGACAGACCGACAACGTAAATGTCATGCCCAACGCCAATGGTAGTTGAAATTATGCCATTGGTGCAATAAATAGGCGCGGCCGGGAAATTCAAATGTTTACTATTAATTGGAATAAGAAATGCAGTTTACCACGGAGGCACGAGGGCGCGAAGAAAATACAAGGATCAGTTGTAGCACTTCACTTTTCTCCGTGCCTCCGAGCCTTCGTGGTTCAATTAAATTTTACTAAATTTCGGTTTCCTTAAACCCTATGTTAGGCCTATATACTCCCGTCTTCCTGCTTCAGGCATTTTGTGTTTATCATGCGTATCGAAATAATGTAGAGCAACGTTGGTATTGGCTTATCCTATTTTTTCCCTTATTCGGTTGTATCATCTACCTAGTGCAAAATTTCAATAGTGCATCGACCATTAAGAGCCTGGAAGAAAATGTAAAAGCAGTTGTGATCAGTAATTACAAAATAGAACAGTTGGAGAAGGCTTTGCGTTTTAGTGACAGCTGTCAAGAATAAAATCAACCTCGCCGATGAATATGTCAACGTAGGCCGCTATGATGACGCAATTCAATTGTATGAAAGCTCTTTGCAGGGATTTATGAGCGAAGACCCTTCGCTGAAGATGAAATTGTTGAACGCACATTTTATGAATGAGGATTACGGGGCTGCTGTTCAATACGGAGACAACCTCAAATCTGAAAAGACCTTCAAAAATTCGGAAGTAAGAGTGACTTATGCATGGTCAGTTTATCAGACGGGTCAGGTTGTTTTGGCTGAAACTATTTTTGCCGACATGGATAAATCATTTTCAAATTATTATCATCGGCTGGAGTACTGTAAGTTCCTCCTCAAGATTGAAAAGATGGAATTAGCGAAAGAAAAACTTACCGAGCTTATCAGGAATTTGACCATGTTAAAGGTCCTGAACGGAGATTAAATCGTGAGACCTTTAGCCAGATCAAAGATTTATATGCGAGTTATGTGACCTCCGTGAGTGTTAACCAACCTGTTAAGCATGCTTTAGGTAGTGGCTATCGAGGTAAATGGCCAACTTTGTCATAGTCTAGTCTAATTAATTTTTTGATGCTTTTTATATTAAATGGAAAGATATAGTATGAGAAAAATATTGTTTGCCCACGCATTTGTGATAGCAGTATAGCTATCATTGGGTGTCGAAAAGCAAGTGAGCCAAGTGCAGTGCTTCCCCGCATTGCCATCGCTGGCCTTGCTATTGAGTCCAGTACATTTTCACCGGCCCTTACCCACGAAGAAGCTTTTCATGCAAGGGTAGGAGATACCATTCTCACTTCCTATGAATTCCTTGCGCGCGATTCCGCTGATTATAAGAGAGCTCAATGGTTTCCGATTCTTATTGGACGTTCGTTGCCCGGAGGCATTGTTACCCGGGAGGCTTATGAGTCGCTGATGACTAAAATGTTGGACGGACTAAAGAAAAACCTCCCTTACGACGGCCTTTTCTTTGACATACACGGGGCGATGAGTGTAGTGGGTCTCGACGATCCGGAAGGTGATATGATCGTCAGGATAAGAGAAGTAGTGGGTTACGAGACGATCGTCTCAACGTCCATGGATTTGCACGGAAATGTTTCCCAACGATTGGCGCAAAACAGCGACATCATCACATGCTACCGAATGGCTCCCCATGAAGATGCAGTGCAATCGGACAAACGTGCAGTAGATAATCTGCTGTCGAGGATTGAAAGCGGAAAAGGCAAGCCTCCTTACAAAGCCTATGTCGCAGTACCCATCCTGTTGCCAGGCGAGAAAACAAGCACCAGGGTTGATCCAGGTAAAAGTTTATATGCAAAGGTCGCACCCGCTGCTTCACAACCCGGCGTCGTCGATGCGGCGATTTGGATTGGTTATGCATGGGCCGACGAACCACGCAATCATGCTGTTGTGATGGTTACCGGCGATGATCAGAAAACAGTAACTGGGACAGCCGAGAGTCTTGCCCGAAGCTTTTGGGATGTACGGAAGGAATTTGAATTTATAGCACCTGTTGCCTCACTCAAGGAAAGCCTGGACAAAGCCGTCGCCAGCGACAAACAACCCTTTATGATCAGCGACATGGGTGACAACCCCACGGCTGGTGGCGCGGGCGATGTTACCTGGACGCTGAAAGAAATCCTGGCGCGACCTGAGTTCAAAACGGAAAAAGGTCCTTCATTAATTTATGCTTCTATTCCAGGACCGGAGCTGGTGGAAAAAGCGGTACAAGCAGGCGTAGGAGGAAAGGTAGATGGCCATGCTGGTGCGGCCGTCGACAATCGATATGCTCCACCGGTGCGGTTGCAGGGAATAGTAAAATCGATCGTGCAGGGAGACCAGCATGCGGAGACAGAAGTTGTGGTTCAAATTGGAAGTGTGAATGTTATCGTCACCAAAAAACGTAAACCCTATCATCACGAAGCTGACTTCACAAGATTGGGGTTAGATCCACGCAAAACGGATATCGTTGTTGTGAAGCTCGGATACCTGGTACCGGAATTATACGACATGCGAGCGGATTGGATCATGGCCCTGACTCCAGGTGGCGTCGATCAGGATCTGGAACGTCTGACGTTCAAGCGTATAGTCCGCCCGATGTTTCCATTCGACAAAGACATGAAAGATCCAGATCTTTCAGCGAAGCTAGTGCCATTGTCGGGGAAATAAAGTGTTTAGGTGTTTATGTGTTTGAGTGTTTGGGTTTTGCTTAGCCAGGTGTTTCAGCTAATGAAACTAGTTGGCGTTGAAAATTTTGACCAATGCGGCGGGCTGGGTTACCATAGCATCATGTCCACCTGAAAGCAATGAATAAATTTGGAACCCCTGGCGTCTTGCTCTGTTAAGGGAATCATTAAAATGGGGGCGATCGTCAGTGAGTTGAATATAAGTTTTCTTCAGCGATGTGTCGAGCGGACTGGAAAGATGTAAAGGTTGTGTGAATGTTTTAAGCGGCTGTGGCCCAATTCGAGGCGTCATCCAATCAATATCGGCTTTCTCTTTTATACCCAGACTCTCTACACTTCCACCCAACAACGGTATTTGCCAGTCGCTGCCTTTTGATTTTGCGATTTCTTCAAAAGAAATGGAAACGTAATCCTGTAAAGACTTTTCACTTTCAGGGAGAAAAGCGTCAAGGTATACAATGTGATTCAATCTTTTTCTTTCCTTGTCGGCTACTCCGGTTATAACCATACCACCATAGCTGTGACCAACCAATATAACCTCCGTCAGGTCTTCATATTCCAACATGGAAACGATATCCTGGATATGCATTTCTAAATCAATTTCCTTCGCAAGCAAATGAGAACGCTCACCCAACCCGGTTAGCGTAGGTGTATAAACCTGGTGGCCCTCAGCATCAAGCAAGGCGGAAATTTTTTTCCAGCACCAGCCTCCATGCCAGGCGCCATGCACCAAGACAAATGTCGCTTTCTTCTTCGCATTCGTTCCAGATAAAATTGCGGGCGTTCCATTTGAAAGAACAGTCAAAACCGAAAGTACTTCGCGTCTTTTCATATTTTTTGGATTGAAGGGACAATTGCATTATAGCATGAGATATTGCCACAAGTTGCAGGAAGATTAATAAACAGAATTAAACTGATTCGAAATCGTGTGGTTTAACGAATGCACCAGCTTCGTTGCTCAGTTTTTCTGAATTGATATGGCGTGATGCCAAACTTTTCTTTGAACGCGCGTATATAGTGCGACATATTTGCAAAGCCACTTTCTTCAATAATCTCATCGATATTCTTGCTTGTTGATTTCGAGCAAATACTTGCTGTACTCGAGTCGTTTTTCTGTGAGCCACCTTCCGGGCGAACTCCCATACAGATTTGAAAAATCACGTTTGAAACCCGAAAGGCTTCTTGCACATAGACGGGCAAATTCACTTAGCGATAACTTTTTGTGAAAATTCGCCTCCATTACGTGCTGCATGGACAAATTTTCATTGCTGCAAACTTCGCTGAAATAGTGCGCTATTTCAGGGTTCGTTCCGTAGTGCACCATACTAAGAATTAGTTCTTCGAGTTTTGTACTAAGTAATGATTTAGCCGGCGGGTTGGGTTGTCGGAAATACAGTAGAAGCGAATCAAAGTAAGCTGAAAATATTTCATTTGGATTAAGCATGATAACATTATCCGTTTCTTCTCTCAAAACCGGTTTCAATGATTTCGATGTCACGCCATGTTTTTTAATCACTTTTGCGATGAAGTCATCCGGAATAAAAACCAAAAGCACGTAGAATTGATCTTCAAAATATTGATATACCGAGATTGCGCCTTTTTTTACGAATATCAAGTCTCGATTTTTTATCAGATATTCATTTTTCAAGGTCTTCCACATTTTTTTCCCGCCCAGGACATAGGCAAAATAATTTGTGTGAGACCAGATTTCGGATCTGATCTCATTGGTGACACATGTTAATTCAACAAAAAGCAAATCATCCACTTGAAATTTTTGGAAATGACTGCTATTAACAATGGAATCGTGAAGGTTTTCCATGATTTTGTGTTCACGTTAATCTACTGGCACTGCGGAATCCATAGAGGAAGTTACAAAAACACAAACACCTTTCCGAAGTCTTTGACAACTGTACTCGCCTTATTCAATAACTATAGCGGACGCAGGTAGTTTTGAATGATATGCTTCGCAATTTCCCGACCCTGCTTTTTTCCAGCCTCAGTGGCAAATCGAAAATGAAATCCGTTCATGATTCTGGATTCAGCGCAATCATTCGCTGCTGAATCGAGATTGTAATAGGTACGGACTTTGGCCGTCGGAAGAGCGCTTACAGATTCCATTGTGAACGCGATTTCCGAAGTACCAAAAACATGACTGACGATTTCGGCTTCTCCGGCAGCAACGGCAGCATGCGCCGAAGGGTATTCAGGCCACGGTGGCGTTACCATCTCCGGCACCCAATCCGGGTCAGCAACTGTTTCCGCATTATTATCCGCATCACCATTGCGAATGGCTGTAAACGGTCGCCATGTGTTGTAATAATATTTACTTTCGAATGAGGCCAGGTAGAGGTCGTACAAATACATATTGATCATTACAAACATACGGGCCGTTTGCTTTAAGGGTAGGGCCTGTTGAGCGGCTGTAATTCTTCCGATTCTGTTCCAACCGTGCTCACCAAATTCAGCCCACCAGTGGGCGTAGTTAGTCTGATCTTGATTTCTCACCTGACTACCCGTCCTGCCAAAGGCAAGTACTTCATTGTATGCGTCGGCGTATTCCTTGCTGGTAAGAGCAGGTGGAGGCAAAGATCTAAATTGCGCAGAAGATGTAAGCGTGAATGGTTTATTCGCGACAAGATCGGGAATCCAAACCCAGTTAAAACCAGGGGTATACTGGTAAGCTCCGGGTTTGACAACAGGTACGTAGTTTCCATTCTTATCATAACCATCATCAGTGCGTAGGGCCAGGATGGAAGTCGCGGACTTTTTTCCTAATTCAATGCCAAGTGTTTTTGCCTCGCTATCTGCAATCGTACTAAGCCATTTATTCAATTCAATTTCAAGCGTGTCTTTTCGTTGGGGATAGATCTCCATTAAAACTTGAAATGCCGCCTGAGAGGATGCTACCGTTGGATCAGCCTTCGGCTGTCTTTCGTTGTAGGAATAAAATTCATATTCCGGCTCAATGGCATTAAGCGCATCATGCATCGCAACATGAACCATCGTAAGTGCACGCACGCCTGTAAATGAGTAGAACTGATCGTGTTTGTTGGCGATGTTGTAGGCGATATTATTCCAGGCGATGATAACTTTATTATCTACTTTCTTCTGAACGGGAGTTTCATGACAGCTTAAGATTAAACTTAATGATAATACCATGATTGGTTTAAATTGATTTTCCATAGCACATTCATTATTGTCAATATCTATGACAAACTTATATCAAGACCAATAAAAGCCGTATTGCTGAAGAGCCCGGAAAATGTGCTCAGGAGTTCAAAATATTTTGAAAGATTTGGCGCGGTTTCTGGTTCAGGAATTAGCCGAGTAATTCGCGTATAGCGCAACCAATATATAAACTATTAGAAAGGGAATGCGTGCGCGGAAAGTTAAGCGATACTTGCTAAATCAATTGGCAGTTTTCTGATTCTCTTGCCTGTAAGTTCGTAGATCGCATTGACAAGGGCAGGAGCAACCGTCGGTAATCCCGATTCTCCGGCTCCATCGGGCGGCGCATCGCGATCGATAATGAAGGTTTCGATTTGTGGACACTGGTTCATCTTCAGCAACGGATAGGTGTTGAAATTTTGTTCTGCTATTGCGCCTTTGCTCACTGTCAGTCCTGCGTACACGGCACCTAATCCCATCACAATCGAGCCTTCGGTCTGAGCCTTTACCGTATCTGGATTAATACAAATTCCCACATCAATAGCAGTCGTAATTTTTACGGGAACAATTTGTTTTCCGATTTTTTTCACCTCCACGACCTGCGCAAAATGGGCTCCTGATCGTTCAGCAATGGCAACACCCTTTGCTGTTCCTTTTTTGCGTGGTGCGTTCCAATTACTTTTTTCCACCACGACTTCAATGACCTTTCGATAGCGCGCATCGTCGAGCATGTCGAGACGAAATTGCACGGGATCTTTTTTTGCAGCGCGTGCAAGTTCATCGATAAAACATTCGTGCGCAAAAACATTCGTGGAATGATATACCGATCGCCAATAGCCGATGGGTATGTGCCTCTTGCGCAGCACACCTTTCACCGAGAAGTTAGGGATCATGTACTCAGTTGTAATTCCTCCCATGATTTGACGGCCAGCCGTCATGTTTGGTCCAGTCTGGTTCTGAATTTCCTGAGCAACAACTTTATGTTCAAGAGCAGACACTTTGCCGTTTTCATCGATCAATGCCCGGCAAACATTGAGACTGCACGCCCGGAATGGTCCCTGCGTCAGGTCATCTTCGCGCGTCCAGATTACTTTGACTGGAGCACCGGATTTTTTGGAGAGGTCTGCGGCTTCTTCGGCCAGATCGGTGAGCGATCTTCGACCAAAGCCGCCACCCATAAACGTATAGTTGATGTATACTTTTTCCTCGGGAAGCTGATAAGTTTTTGAAAGGAAGGTTCGGATACCGTTGGGGTTTTGCGTTGATCCCCAAAATGTCGCGTCCGTATCGGTTACGCTCACGATCGCATTCAGAGGCTCCATCGGAACGTGAGCCTGGTAGGGAGTTTCATATGCAGCCGTGATGATGTTTTTAGCATTTGCGAATTGAGTCCTTACGTCTCCCTTCGAAACCAATTCGTCGCCTTCCATTTTAGCGGCGTCGTAAGAGTCCTTTAGAATCGTTTCATCCGAGATCGTCTCAAGTCCCTGCGTATCCCATTCTATTTTAAGTGCTTTTTTTCCCTGCAACGAATACCAATAGTTATCGGCTACTACCGCAACACCCTCCAGCGTTAGCCCATATACCTGCCGGGATGTTTTCACCACCTTTCGCACACCAGGCATTTTCAAAATCTCATCCTCGTTGAAGCTTTTTACCTTGCCCAGGAACACCGGTGAATGTTCGACCGATGCGTATAGCATCCCCGGTACGACAATATCAATTCCAAATTTTGCTGCTCCATTTGTTTTCAGTGGAATGTCTTTTCGGGTTGCTGATGTACCTATAATTGAAAACTCACTTCGCGGTTTTAAAGGCGGATTCTCGGGTGGAGATAATTTTGCGGCTTCCTGCACCAGCTCCCCATACTTGAGCACCGCACCTGATGCATTGACAACTGTTCCTTTTTTTGCAATACATTGGCTCAATTCAATTTTCCAGGTATTCGCGGCTGCTTGTCGTAGCATCTCGCGTGCTGCCGCTCCCATTTTTCTCAATTTTTCAAATTCGCTTTGGATGCTGCGGCTACCGACTACCATCTGACTGCCGTATAACTTTGCGTTAGCTATTGAGGGTCTAACTTCTATTTTGTCAATATCAACTTCCAACTCTTCTGCCAGGATCATGGGTATGGACAGATAAGTTCCCTGACCCATCTCCGGCCGGTGGTTGAAAAGGATGATAGTGTTATTAGTCCCAATGGAGATAAATTGATTGAGGTCGATGGCAGAAGGATCGGAAAATGCTTTCGCAACAAGTTTTTCCTTACCGTACGCTTGTCCTACAAAACCAATGGCCAGAAATGTTCCGGCCGCGGAACTAAGCTTTATAAATTTCCTTCTGGAGATCATTTCCATAAATCAAAGTTTCTGACTGGCCTGCTTGATCGCTTTTTTAATTCGCGGATAAGTTCCACACCGGCAAAGTACTGCACTCATGGCGGCATCGATATCTTCATCCGATGGATTTGGGTTTTTCTTTAACAGTGCAGCAGCACTCATTATTTGACCTGATTGACAATAGCCACATTGAGGAACCTGCTCGGCTATCCACGCGAGTTGTACTGCATGGTCATTGTTTTTGGAAAGCCCTTCGATCGTAATGATTTCTTTTCCAACGGCTGCATCAGCGGGAATGACACACGACCTGGCAGGGGAACCATCCAAATGAATAACACAGGCTCCACATTGGCCGATACCACATCCAAACTTCGTTCCCGTAAGGCCGATAAAATCCCTGATCGCCCATAGTAGTGGCATCTTCGGTTCTATGTCGATCTCTTTTCGCTGTCCATTTACACTAAGGGATAGTTTCGACATGGCGATGAATTTTTGTGAGACACTTTAAATTTACTAAATCCGGTTTACATTTCCCTGTTGTGGGCGGATAGTCTAAAAGTACCGGAGTAATACAATACCGCTGCACTACCCCGGCTCTCACAACCTACATCTTACTTCTTCACTTACTTACCTCTCACTTCTTACATTTCTCACTTCTTACTGACACTTACGACCTTCGCGACATCCTCGGCTCCGTCCGCTTTTAATCTTTCTATGACTTTTGCCGCTACTTTTCTGCCTAGCTCCAATCCTGCGTCGTTATCACTACGGAAATGTATCCCCGCATGGAAACGTGATTCTGCACCTTCTTTAGCGATTTTCAAAAAAAGGTCTTTATCGTATGGAAAAAGATACGGGAAGAGTTCACCTACGACTCCACTCATCATGGCATGTCCTGACGGATATCCAGGGAAGGGTGGACTTTGCATCAACGGTTTGTAAGTGGAATCATATTGATCAGGACGTATTCCCCAATAAGCATACTTAGCATCCCAGCAGGCCGTAAATGCATCGTAGTACGCAACATTTACGGCGGCATAAATTCTCGCTACCCGCGGTGGGTTTGTATGTATGTTGTATTCGAAAATCTTTTTGGTTAGAAGATCATGGCCTGTGGGCTGCGTTGCGTAGTAAAATGCATTGGCTTGCGAGTAAAAAGTTTGTTTGAAATCTTTTAGCTCTTTCATTTCTTTGGCAAAATCGGGTGGAGGCGCCAGGTCTGAACTGACTCGCACTTTCGAGCACAATAGTTTTGTTGAGTCCTGCCATTGGTAGCATCGGATTTTTCCCAGTCCATAATCCTGGCTTTTGCGGAATTTTTCCATCGAACTGTTTTTTGGTAAGGAAATCTTTTGTTTGCTCAATCTCTTTTGCGGCAATCTTTTTTCCCAGCTCAAAACCTGCCCGTGTGTCGCTGGGAAATGCTACGCCCGCTGCCACGCGCGACGCCATCAACTGTTGGGCCATACGATTGACTGAATCCGTCAGAGCAGGATAGAAGTGGGAGATGAGGGTCACTGCTACACCAGCCGCGACGGAATGTTCACAAGGATACGAAGGGCGTTTCAGGTTTGGGTGCATACAGTTTTATGTCGCTGTCGGCCATAAAGGGACGTGGACGATTATGCGCATATTTTGTATCCCACGCAGCGACAGTGGCATCATAGATGGCTGTGCCGATTAACGCGTTCGCTAAAGCTCCATTGCCAGTGATACCGGACGTCCATAATTTAAACATCATATTGTACCAGCGATAGCCTGGGGCCCCTGCATTCCAGTAAGCAATCTTTTGCATGCCAGCGGCGTCCAGTTTGTTCTGAGCAGAAAGAACTTGGGCTACTTCGTCTTTGTAGGCCGGTGGTGGCGGTAGGCGATATTCCTTTCCGGAAGCGATAAACCATGTTTTCCATTGGCCGGCATCAGCGTCTTGCTGAGCTGTGGCATGCAGTGTTATCCATAACATGAATAGGGGGACGAGTACACTCTTTTTCATATAGTTGATGATTTTTAACCATAGATACGGAGGGATAAAAAAGATTTAATGCCACGTCAACAGACAGCTAGGATATCGTAAACGAATAACAGGTTTTATGTCAACGAGGTTGGAAGCTGACAGCAGAAAGCTTCAAGCTTAAAGCTGATCGGCTGAAAGCGTAGCTTTCTACTTTAAGCTTTTTACTTTTAGCTTTAACACATGAAGTTACCCATCGACAAAGAACGGTTTAAGATTTACTTAAAGATCGGGCCGTGTACTTGGGTCTGTCGATGTTTGGAGAACTTGTTGAAAACCCCGCGACATTTCTGCAAGGCTCCTTGAACAACCTCTGGCTCGTTTGTTATGTTGTGGTGATCAACTATATTCTTTTCGAGCACAGCCTTCCTTATATCAAGTTTAGGTGGAGACGGATTCTCCTTGTGCCTGTGCTTTTATTTATTTACATGATGTTATATTCCTTTGGCTTTTACGCCTGGAAGTCAATAGGGGCCGGGTTGCATCTTTACGTTTCTTTAGCGTCGTACGCTGACGTATACAAGGAAATTGCGGGCCTCGTTCCGTTCAGCTTCTTTTCCGTTTTCTTT
The DNA here is from genome assembly GCA_963739105.1 of uncultured Bacteroidota bacterium. GTDB lineage: Bacteria > Bacteroidota > Bacteroidia > Cytophagales > Cyclobacteriaceae > Chryseolinea. Next base: position 46,726 of record CAVTZI010000050.1, read on the forward strand.
TTTGGTGTCGCCCTTCATATTTATGATTACAGAAAATTAAAAGAAGCCGCGCAGCAGCTTCGTATTGAAAAACAGGAAGCAGAATTAAACTATCTCAAGTCGCAGACCAATCCGCATTTTTTATTCAACACCTTGAATAATATTTATTCGCTGGCGAGAGATAAGTCGGACCTTACCCCTGAATCCATTTTACGTCTCTCGAAAATATTGCGCTTCATGCTGTACGAAACCGGAGGCGAATACATCGCCATCGAGCAGGAGTTGAAGGTCATGACCGATTACATTGCGCTTGAAAAATTACGGTACGATGAATCACTGCGAGTCAATTTTAATCATGACCTTGAGGATATGAAACAATCCATACCTCCTTTATTGCTGATACCCCTGGTGGAAAATGCTTTTAAACATGGTGTTTCAGAAACACGAAACCACCCTTTGTCGAGATTCATCTTTCTGTTAAGAACAGACAGCTACAGTTTGTTGTAAGAAATTCGGCAGAGTCCATTTCACTCGATGGGCAGTGTAAAAGAGAACATCGGTCTGGCGAATCTGAGACGTCAGCTGGCGTTGCTCTATACCGACTACAATTTATCCGTTCAGCATCGTGAATCTGTATTTACTGCATCATTAAAAATAAATCTGGCAAGTCATGTCTAAAATAAACTGCATCATTGTGGAGGATGAGCCACTCGCCGCAAAGGTGTTAATCGGATTATATCCGGGAAGTACCTTTCCTGAGTTGAAAGGAACATTCAAGGATGCTATTGTTGCCACAGAATTTCTGCGAGACAATACAAGTTGATCTTATTTTTTTAGACATCCACCTACCGAAATTAAAGGGCATGGCTTTTTTAAAAACACTTGACCCATCCGCCAGCAGTGATCATTACAACAGCGTATCATCAGTATGCCGTCGAGGGGTTTGAACTTAATGTAACTGATTATTTACTAAAGCCAATTGAGTTTGAGCGATTTCTTGTGGCGGTGAACAAAGTTGCCGACACGCTACAGGCTTCGAGAGCGGCACGTCGGTAGCCGATGCGACGCCGAGCCGAAGCTTCAGCTGACAAGGACTAGCTTGTTTCTAAATGTGCAGAAAAAGAAAGTGAGAATTTTATTCTCCGATCTTCTTTACATCGAAAGTCAGCGCGAGTATGTCAAGATAGTGACGACAAAAAAGGAATACTTATCGAAGATCAGCACGCATGAAATTGAAGCCCTTTTACCGATCAATCTTTTTAAACGGATTCATAGGTCATTTATCGTTTCAATAGACAAGATTGAGTCGTATACTGCGGAAGAAGTTGAAGTGGATGGTGTGTCGATTCCGGTAGGGAGAGATTATCGGCATGTTCTAGAGAGTCTATAGATATCAGGACTAGACTTACTTTGCCGAAATCATGCCATGCCCGTTGTCATCACCGATTCGAACGTCGGCAATGCTGCCGATACCGTTGAAGAAGAAGTCAATTTCTTTCAGTTCGCCAAGCGATTTTGTGTAGGCGCTCTCCTGCACAACATTATTGTTGATCGATAAGGTAAATGTTCCGTTCGATAGTTTCACATGAAGTTTTTGCCAGGAGAATGCATCGATACCCAGTTTGGATAGATCGTTGGTTTTCCCGTTAACGGAAGTGTCGCTTACTCTTACGCTCAGATTGCTTTCACATCCTTTATTGCCCAACGTTATCCATGCATAATCTTTATTTCCTTTGATCAGCAGGTTGACCATAGGACAGGAGGGAGCATAGCTGGAATCGAACTTTACTGTTGCCTCCAGTTGAAATTCATCTGCATGGAAATTGAAATCTTTGGACAACATATAGCCCATTTGAAATTTTGTAGCCAAAGGCTTGAAGCGTTGAAGGTAATCATTCGTTAACACCTAAATACCCCGTTGTATGAAGGTCTGCTTCCTTAACCTGTACCAATTCACTGTTGGGATAACGAAAGCGTACATACCAATCGTTGTATTTAATATGGACCGGTATTTCTTTTAATACTTTTTTATCTCCCAGGAGTTTCGCATAATGATAACCAGGTTCGTAATAGATATCGGTTTGCTTTTTATTGTTTGGGGATATTTCAACCATCTTAGCAGGATCCCAGCTTTGTTGAATATAAAAGCGGTTTGCCCTGAAATCATGGACATCATACGAAAACACGACGGAATTTGGAATCGTATGACCGTTTGTTGTTTGCGCAGAGAATTGAATGTTAGTCGGTATTGCCACTTGGATTGTTCGAAGCATAATATCCCACAAGCGCTACGACGCAAGCCACGACTGACTAGGGTTTTCGCATACCAACTGTTGAACACTTTTCTATTTTTCGGCGTCGTGTGCGGCAACAGGAATATTGTTTGTTGTTTGTTCTTCCAGCAATTGCTTTTTTGCCGTGTGCCAGTCAACGTTGTAAGCGATCTGGGACAGCATATTAAGTGTCGACAAATGTGGTAGTCGCTGGTATTCCTTTCGCCAGATTCTCTTGAGCGTTGTGAGGCTTAACGCTTCGCCAGTTTTTTCCTGAATATAATACTGGAGAAAGTCAAAATCTTTTTGGCTGAGATCGGCATTTCCTGAAAGACCTGCAAGATGTTCAGTCTTAGTCTTGATGGATTCCAGGAGCGTCTTATCAATTTCATTTAACTCATTCATATTCAAAAATATGGTTAAAAAAGTTGGAAAACAGTTGCAAAAAAACTCCGAAATGAACCGGCTTTGAAATGAAGGATAATGATCATTGCTAAAAAAAAACAACACGTCTATGCATTTCAAAATCCAGCTTTCAGCCATCGTAATTTGTCTGCTTACAATTACTGCTCACGCTCAGATGTCAGCAAAGATATCTCCAAATGATTGGACGGTTTACTCAGAGAACTATGAACCAAGAACCTTAAAGGATACGGTTTTTCTGGGGAAGCCAAGTATAAAACTGGATGGAAAAAAGATGGCCATCGCAATAAAGAAAGGTCAGCGTTACAAAAATTTCAGAATCGAGTGTGACATAGCCGGACGCGTAATGTCCGGAATCGGATTCCGTGCAAAGGATCAGCAGAACTATCACTTCTTATATTTTCGTCATGGCGTTGGCGGGACGCAGGAGGCTATCCAATACATTCCCGTCTATAACGGCTCGTTAAGCTGGGTATTTTACAGTTACCCGAGATACGAAAATAAGGGTGACTTTCAGCAGCTGCAATGGTTTCATGCTGGATTGGAAGTGCGCGGAAGCATCCTGAAAGTTTTTGTAAACAATAGCAAGGATCCGCAATTGGAAGTAAATCTTGTGGAGACTGATTTTAATGAAGGTGACATTTTGCTAAGAACGATGTTTGGTGAATCCTACTTCGCCAATATTGCAGTGTATGAGCTTCCCGAAATTTTAAGCGAATGGGAAATTTCCGAACAGTTTCCCCGAAATGAAACGCTTGACTTGAATCCAACAACACCTTCTGCGAAGTGGACGAAAGTAAAACCAGATGCGGCAAACATTGTCAATATTTCGCGGTATGTAGCGAATCCCAACGGCGTGATCATCGCAAGGCATGCTTTGAAAGCAGAAGAGGACAAAGATATGGTACTGTATTTTGATTTCATAGGAAAACTGAAAATTTTTCTGAATGGCAAGGAGGTCTTTTACTATGAGAAATATAAACTCGACAGAATCTCCAGCGGCACGGAAAGGATACTACTGCATTTGAACAAAGGGGATAATGAGTTGATATTTGTGTCGGAAGGTGATGCCATGATTTTTGGAAAAGGATTCAATGCAATGGGCAGACCACAGCATCAGAATTGGGGGTTTATGGCAGAGGTGGGGAAAAGGTGAAGGTTATCTAACGCTCCATCGGAGCGTCCTATCTTTAGCGAAAATCTAGTGGAGACGGATCAGGCTCCCGTAGGAGCCTCCTAATACGTTAACCAAAGCCATACATTCAACGCCATGGGTAGAGTACAAAATCTCAATTAGGTGCCGGCCTCACGGGAAAGCGATGACGTTTCTAAAGTCGAAGGTATTAATGACAGCGTCGCCCAAACTTACCTACCCTATATCGATTGCGTAAAGTTTTGTGTCATTTTTATCTCTAAAGGAAAAGGCCATTTCAATTATTTCATGGGTGAAATCTTCCGTATTCTTGTTATTTTCGATCCAATTCTGTCTAATCGACGCAGAATGTTCGTAATCTATGACAAAGGCTCCCATACTGCGCTTTACCTTACCAATCATCGTACTCCTTGGCGTATTGCTGATCTGGTTTTTTATCTCCTATGTAAATTTGTTTCCCGCTTATGCTTTTCCCTCACCGCAGGCTGTACTGCTCAGTTTTCGTGAAGAGATCCTGGCGGGGCGCCTGGTTAACGACATCATAGCTTCCTTGTGGAGAGTTGCTGTTGGCTTTGTGCTCTCCGTACTTCTTGGTGTCCCGCTTGGTTTATGGCTTGGTCAGCATCTTAAGGCACGGCAAGCCATTGTACCGATGCTTAATTTCTTTCGTTTTCTTTCGCCCCTTGCCTGGATACCATTTGCTATACTCTGGTTTCATATCGGGGACAAACCTGCCATCTTCCTCATCTTCATGGCTACTTTTTTCCCACTTGCGCTGGCCACTATGGTGGCCGTTGCAACGATTCCCAGTATCTATTTCCGCGTTGCGCATGATTATCATTACCATGGCATTGAGCTCTTGACTAAAGTAACTTTTCCCGCTGTGTTGCCGCAGGTCGTCACAGCGCTGCGCGTGAGTTATGGTATTGCATGGGTAGTAATTGTTGCTGCCGAAATGGTGGGATGTCAGGATGGATTAGGATATGGAATCTGGGAAGCACGAAATGGTCTAAGGCTGGATTCGGCCGTTTGTTATATGATCGTTATAGGCTTACTCGGCATGGGCATCGATCGTTTGCTTGCTCAGTTGACAAAACTTCCAGGGATACGGTGGGGTTATGAAAGATAAACAGTTTACAAGCAGGCTGGTCCTGGAAAATGTTTCGCATAGCTATGGCACTGTAGCAGTTCTGAATGATCTGAGTCTTGATGTTAATCCAGGTGAGATCGTCGTACTGGTCGGTCCTTCGGGATGCGGCAAGACAACATTGTTGAATTTATTGTCGGGACATATCAAACCGGTTTCAGGAAATATTGTGCGAGAAGGTATTATTCGCATGGTCTATCAGCAGGATGGTCTTTTTCCATGGCTCACGGTTGCTGAAAATATTTCCATGGGCTTGCGTTCCACAAATGGTGCCGTTCCTCGTGAAAACGAATTGACGGAACTCATTAAATTGATTCGCCTGGAAGGTTTTGAAAATAATTATCCGCATCAGCTATCGGGAGGCATGCGTCAACGTGTTGAACTGGCAAGAGTACTTGCCGGTGATTCGGACATACTGCTCATGGATGAGCCGTTCTCGGCACTTGATTATCAGGCACGTCTTCGTATGCGGCAGGAATTGATTCGTTTGCTGACGGAACGACCACGCACCGTTGTCTTTGTCACACATGATATTGAAGAAGCCGCGCAACTGGCCGATCGTGTATTGGTATTATCGAACCGGCCGGCAACCATTTGTCGTGAGTTGCATATCACGGCACGAAAACCTCGGGGTCTTACAGATCCTGCGGTGATCCACGCAATGGAAGAAATTCTGAACGAGCTCGGGTTGAATTCACTGGACAATACTTCGAATCGAGATGGCAAAGGCGTATAAAATTCAATTATATTTGATATACAAGTATGACCGCTCCAAAAACTTCCTCTCCTTATGAAAGTAACGTTTAGTCGTCTTGTTATTGGCGTAATAGTCATCATTACCGTTCTTGGTCTTCTTCGTTACCGGCCATGGAGCAACAGGGGAGTGGCCAGTGCCAGAGAAGTTATTCATGAAGGATCCAATACAAAAGCAACCCGTGAACTTACCGTAGGTTTTCTTCCGGTAACCTGCCACCTTACTTGTCCTGTTACCGATTATGCTCCAAGACAACACAGACGAATACAAATTTCAATTCGCGGGTATTCTCCGATTTCCCAACAGTAGTGAGTGCGTTGGAAGCAAAGCAGGTGCAGGCACATTTATGATCGTACCATTGGCAATGAAACTCCGTGAGCAAGGTGTACCGGTCAAGATATGTTACCTGGGTCATCGCGATGGCTCTGAGATGGTGGTCGGTAAATACAGCAAGATCAGGAGCATGGCAGACTTGAAAGGTAAGACGGTGGCCGTCCCCAGTCTGTTCAGTAACCAGAACTTTGTTTTTCATAAACTCATGACCGATCATGGCATGAAGCAGGAAGACATCACCTTCGTGGTGTTGCCACCACCCGATATGCCTACTTCACTGGCAGCGGGCGCCATTGACGCTTACTTTGTCGGAGAACCTTTTTGCGCAAAGGCGGAACTGGATGGTATCGGCCGTGTGCTTTATTATGCGAGAGATATCTGGCCCAACTTTATTTCCTGTGCGCTGGTGGTGCACGAAGATCTGATCAAAAGCAATCCTGGTGTCGTTCAGGATTTGGTGAGAGGTATTGCTGAATCCGGCGAATGGGCGGAAACACACCGGGCAGAGGCTGCGAAATTAGTGTCACCTTATTTTCGCCAGGATGAGAAAGTACTGAATTATGTGCTGACCTCTGACCCCGCGCGCGTGAGCTATGTTAATCTTACACCCACGGACGAAGACCTTCAGATGATTCAGAATATGGGATTGCAGATGGGACTTCTTACAAAACAGATTCCCATGAATGAAATCATTGATCGTGATTTCGTTCCGGAAGAAATTACGCCCGCTGCTATTGACGCAGCAACAATACCCGATTCAAAAAAATGAAAAATGAGCTTTAAGAAATGTAAGAACATCAATAGTTGATAATGAATTTGAAATTACATAGATTCAAAATATTCTAATTCCAAAACACAATTCAATAAACTAAATCAAATTTAACATGGCAGAAAACACGAAGCTGGTTATTAGTAACCAAGGACAAATCAAAGGCAACCAGGGCGTCATCCTGAAAAATCAGAATGTGATCAAAAGCAATCAGAAGGTTATTGTTGAAAACCAGAAATCCTTGAAAGACAATCAGCGTTCCATTCTTGCCAATCAGCGGGCAATCATCAAAAACCAGAACGCTATTTTAAAGAATCAAAAGACACTTGATGTGATCGTTAAGAATCAACAAGCGATCTTAAAATTGGTGAAGAAGTAATTTCATTTCAGTAAGCTTTTCAATTAATTTTCTCTGAATGCAAAAAAGTTTAGGCGTCAAAATGCCTTGACGGTGTTTGCGTAGTGGCTGTATTATGTCTTTTGTCTTGAGAGTGCTTTTGCCTGCTGCTAAGCACGGTAAGCTATAAGTGCATGACCTAATCAAGCAAAAGACATTATGACGCGAAAAGTTGGATGACAGCAGATGCGCATTTCTTGTTTCACCTTTTTTCGCGTAATGCAAAAAAACTAAAGCCTACGCGGCATAAGCCTTCCCGATCAAATGCAATTCGCAGGGACGTGTCACACCTTTTAAATTTACTCTAACGGGATTGCTATTCGGCTGTGGACTTTTCAACATCTTGAAAACCGCCGATGATATAATAAAATTATTGTTTAGCTCTTTCGTCGCCGTCTGCAGTCTTGAAGCCACATTCACAGGATACCCCATAACCACAAAATGATCTTTCGAACCGAGGTGAAGATTACCCGTTGCAACTTTTCCAACATGTATACCAATGCCGACATCGATCCGTTGACCGAGGGTCTTTTCAAAAGATTGTATCGTTCAGATTGTCCAGGGTTTCCAATATTGCCATACCAGCCTGCACCGATGCGTTCACCGCTTCCTTAGCACCACGATCAAACCCAAAGGCCGCATAAAATCCATCACCGGAAGTTTCAATGATTTGGCCACGATGGACACGGATAATATTTTGAAACCTGGAGAATAGCTTTTTTACAATGTGAATCACGTCTAGGGCCTGATGCTTCTCAACAAGCGGCGTGAAATTCCGGATGTCCAGGAAAAACAATGCCATCTCTTTTTCCACTTCCGTTTCCTGCGTCCAAAGGTCCCAGCGCACGGCACCAACCTGAGGAGACCGCCGTTTTTCCGCCGTTTATTAGGACGTCTGTCAATGATCGCGCCGTTTGTTGTTAAATAATGTCAGCTGTTGCATTGGAGTCTTTTTTGAAATACTTATTCAAAGAAACATACACTTAGTGACAGCCTACTGTCAGGAGGATTAGGATTTGTGGATTTTTAGATAGAATGCATTGGCGTTTTGAACCGCAAAGGCGCTAAGACGCAAAGGTGTCTTTCCAAGTCGGACAGTGTAGCACTGAAAGCAGCTTTTTGCGTTAAGCTTTTTACTTTCCGCTCCAAGTCGGCGTATATCACTGAAAGAAGCTTTCTGCTTTAACTTTTTAGCTTTTTGCTTTAAGCTTTTGTTTAAGCTCCCATCACGTTTTTTGCTTCTTCTTTTTAGCCGAAGGGAACAATACATTGTTCAGGATGAGCCTATAACCGGGTGAGTTTGGATGTTGATTGAGGTCAGCGGGTTCTCGCCATTGGCCAGGGTTTCCTTCCGGATCATGACCGCTGTAATAGGTCCAATGGCCACGCCCTAATTCGCCATAGATATACCGTACATTGTTCAGTTTTCGATTCTCAGCCAGCACCAAAACGGAAGGTTTTACAACGTACTTGCTAAATGCTGTAGTCTGGCCAATGAATTCACGGATGCCATGTTCATGGTTTTGTGTGAGGAGTGAAGGGATTATATCCCACTTTGCCGAAAATTCAAACAGGCTAAAGAAGTCATTGCTCCGTTGCCAGTAGTCGCCCCAGCCCGTATTAATATCTGAAAACCTGCGACTGGTTCCCGGCTCCATGGTAAAATTCTCGAATGCAAGGGTCTTGGTAAAATCCAGTTTTGACTGCGCGTCAGGGTCGGCGCCGTCACCATCAAACATGCTCTCTGTTATGTCCACGCCATCAGCAGCAAGTGCAATATCAAACGTCTCGGCGCCAGAGCACATGGCAAACAAATAACCTCCTCCGGCACAAAATGCTTTTATTTTCTTCGCTACATCCAGTTTCATCTCCGTTACTTTGGCATAGCCGAGTTTGCTGGCCGTAATTTTCAAGAGGTCCGCTTCTAACTGGGATTCTGCTCTCAGGTGGCGTCCAGCCTGTCCGGTAAAATCTTCGTGATGGAGGTGAAGCCAGTCAAAACGAGCCAGTTGATCACTGAGCACTTCTTCATCGTAGATGATGGTATAGGGAATCTCCGCATAGTCCAGCACCAGTATGACGGCATCGGTCTCGTCCTTCAGATAATCACCCTTGGGGGAATAAACGGCAATGCGAGGTGATTTTTCAAGGCGCACGACATTCATATTAACGGCCGGCGATTCGACTTCCTTCAATATGGAATTCACGGCGGCATCGGATATTATCTCAAACGAAATTCCACGAACGATGCATTCCGAATGCACGTATTGTTCATAGGGGATGAGAAAACTTCCGCCCCGGTAATTCAGCAGCCAATCCAAATAGCCACCCCGTTGAAGCGTATTGAAGGCAAGGCCATAGGACTTAAGATGATTTTTCTGAGCTTCGTCCATCGGAATCAGAATGGCATTGGCCTTGCAGATGATGAAAGATCCCAGAAGAAAAATAGAAATGAGGATAGTACAACACTTTTTCATACAACACGGGGTAGGTCTTATCTAAAGATCGAAATCTTTAACCACAATTTCAATGTGAATTTTTATGGAGCTGGCCGGAAACTGGTATGGAAAAATGCAGGCGGTGATGAAAGGAAAGGTAGGTGCAAGCCTGACAAGTCAAGCAAACGAATGCAGTGATTCAAATATTTAACTTCAGATGATATTCAAAATAAATAGAATGAGGAGAATTAATCCCGCTGACAATTCTATCAAAATCCACTTCGACAATGCTTTTTTCATAACATGAATATACATCTTTTCAGCAAGCATGGATAGGAGAGTCTATCCTTAGAGGTTTCGAGCAGCAAGAATGTTCAGCTCTTTTATGTTGCCTTAGGCGCACCAGTTTACCACTCAGCAAGCCTGGCTTGAATATAAACCAATAATGCATTTGAGGTTATGGTAACTACCTTAAAATGAATGATATAATTGATCAATATTTAGCTCAAGCGGAGCCTTATTGTCAGTGGAAAAAGCAGCCATCCGCGGCCTTGTCGTTTTTTGCCAATAAGGCTTTCAGGTTTTCGTCTTTGCAACGCTGAAATAGAATTCTATTTACTTTTAAGACAACAATTAAGAATTAATCACACCAATGAAGAAAACTATACTGCTGATTTTATTGTCCATGAATTTTATTGCGTATGCGCAGGATGCGCCGCGATTGGAATTCTTTTGTACGCTGAAGGTCATCCTCGAGCCGCCGCTCGTGGTCGGAGAAACACCCCATGGAACCCGCAGGATCATTCCCATTATCGGAGGGACTGTAGAAGGTCCGTCGATTAAGGGTGAAATAATCAAAGGAGGAGCCGACTGGCAAATCGTAAGAAAAGATGGCGTGTCAGAGCTTGAAGCGCACTATCAATTTAAGACCGATGACGGCGTGATTGTCTATATCAAGAATGTTGGCGTCCGTGTGGCCTCCCCAGAAATAACTGCGAAGATTGCGCGTGGTGAACACGTTGATGCCAGCCAGTATTACTTTCGTGCCGTACCCAAGTTTGAGGCGCCAGCTGGAAAATATGCCTGGATAAATGATTCTATTTTTATTTGTACCGGAGAACGCCTGCGTGACTCCGTAGTGCTTCGCGTTTGGAAGGTGCTTTGATTAGTCCGTTATCCGTTAATCGTTAATCGTTAATGCGTTGGGTATGGCCTTACCAACCAGGGATTCAATCATTGGAACATCGGGTTTAAGTTCCATGTCGACAATGCCAAAGGATCCTGCTTTGTAATTCCAGTTGGCATATGCAATACCGCGGCTCTCAAAAATGGCAACCATGTCGTTGTACCAGGCAAGTTTATCCTCAACGGGAGCTTTGTTAATGACACCAAATTCGCCGCAATACAACGGTAGGCCCAAGCTATCTGCAAGGTGTAAAGGTTTACGCATCATGTGTTCAAGGGTATCCCTATTATAAACCCTTTGTTCTTCAGGCGTTTTGCCATTCACGACAATCTGGCCCGGGTAATTGACCTCGCCCTGGAAGTCTTTTAAGTCGGTCCAGGATGCCTGGTAGTGCGTCAGGTGAAATGGCTCGTAGAAATGAAAACTTAGAATGATGTTTTTATCGCCTGCAGGAATTTTTAATTGGTCGAAGGTATCTGCCGATTGCCAGCGGTTAGATCCGATAACCAGTACACGTTCAGGTTCCCAGCCCCGGATGGAATCTCTGACACGACTGAGTAGCCGGTTCCATTCTTCTGCATCGTCAGCGACGGGTTCATTCATAAACTCGTAGGCCAGCATATCATTTGGCCACTGGCGCATGACTCCAGAAAGGTCACGCCAAAGCTGAATGAATTTATCTTGCTCCTTTGGATCAGTCCACAATCTTTTTTCTTTTTCATTAAAGTGATGAGAGCGCAATATATGGAGGTCGAGCACCACGCGAAGACCTGCATCTCTGCACCAGGTAAGGCAATTTGTTAACAGCGCGAAGGCATCTTCGTGGCGTTTTCCCGTTTCATCCCACAACTGTTCTTCATCTACCGGCAACCGGATATGATCAAATCCCACGGAGTCGATAAAAGCAATATCTTTTTGTGTGAAGAATGCTGCTCGTTCCTCACCGCGACTTTCACTTTGCGAGAGCCAGTGCGCAATATTGGTTCCCCGATGGATCTCGAATGATGGATTCGATTCTTGTTGCTGTACATCGGATCCTTTGTCTGTTTTGCAGGAACAAAAAGTAAAAACGCAAAGGAAAATGAGAAGAGAATCTTTCATATGATGGCGATTAAGACCTGCCATGAATATAGATTTATTTGAGGGCAAACGAAACGAATTATTATGGACGGTAGCTAAGCGGCGCCAGGCAAATGTGGTCATCATTGAATAACGTGCTTTACAGAAAATTAACACCGACAGCTAAAGAATCACTACAAACTAGGGAGTTTTTCCCAGAGGGATTTTATTTACCTTCACACACACTAATCCTCTCTCAGATTTTGTTGCGCGAAATTTTTAGCTATAGTTTAAGGAGAGAGTAAGGATGCGAAAAAAAACTTACCCCTTAATAATTATGTTTAGTGTACTTACCTGGAATGTGGAAAATCTTTTCCGCCCCAGCCAAACTTCGACACCGGAGGAACAACAGCATTACCAGGACAAGCTAGCATTGCTTGCTGAGGTGATCAATCTTCACAACCCCGACGTGATTGCGCTACAAGAAGTCGGTGGCTTGGAACCGTTTCAGATTTGCAGATCGCCTGCGGATACCCACATCGAGATATCTCTAATTTCCCGGACAGACGCCATATACGCGTAGCCTTTCTTGTCAAACCTCCCGATTATCGCGCGGGAAGACATTGTCGATTTCCCTGGTGGTCCGGCGTCGACCATATTTGATCTTACGGCCACCGGTACCGAACCCATTACACGCATGAGCAGAGGGGCACTTCGCATCAGGGTTCAGCATCAAGGAATGACCATCGATGTAATCACGGCTCATCTCAAATCAAAGCTCTTGAGTTTTCCACGGGTCGGTGGTAGTTCCTTCCAGCCGAAAAATGAAGATGAGCGCGCCCAGGTGGCAGGCATTGCGATATTGAAACGATCCGCTGAGGCTGTCACCTTCGGGATAGAATCAATGATTTCCTGGAAGCGAATATCAATAACCCATTGATTCTTTGCGGCGACTTCAATGATGTGCCGGAGGCGCAAACCTCCTTGATCTTATGCGGTCCTCCCGGAAGTGAGATTGGAACAAGAGGATTTAAGATGGCGGACCTGGGTGATGATCAGCGTTTATTCAATCTTACCAATGCTATTCAAGATCCAGCGCGAAGGTTTTCCCGTATTCACAACGGGAGAGGAGAGATGCTGGATCAAATCTATGCATCGGAAGAATTGCTTCCCCTTCTCAATAATCTGCGCGTGTTACCTATTGTCGATAGTTTTATTGATTTCCGGGAACAACTGCCAAGTGTAACGAACAATCCGCTTTTGAGGGTCGATGATATCGCGTCCCGATCATGCGCCGGTTATGGCAGTCTTTAACATATAAGCTGTTCAAGGAAATATTCATGACTGACTGAAGATTGCGCATTCGACTACATGCTCTATAAGCGATATTTCTTCTTATATTTAATAGCATGAACCTAATGATGGAATACCATAAGCCACATTAAGTGAGCTCTTAACATTCAATAAAATTCTCCAGCCCTTCATTATCCAACTCGCTTATTGTTATAGTAACTTCCGCTGCTGTTGCGACAGAAACTTGCTGACCCCATTCTCCTATGGCCAAATGGCGCGCCGGGTGCGACAGGAACTTCCGATGAAGATAAGCCTGCGATCATACCTTTTATTCCCGAGCCAGCAAAACGCAATGGTGCTGCGGTATTGGTCGTGCCGGGTGGAGGGTTCACTATCCGTGCCGTTGACCACGAAGGCGTTTTGGTGGCGCAATGGCTCAAGAGTCATGGCATCACGGCGTTTCTATTGCGGTATAGACTACAACCGCTTTACACACGGGTAGATTGGGTCAAAGACGGACAACGCGCTATTCAATACATTCGATCACACGCTTCAGAGTATCAGATCTCAACGAATCGGGTAGGAGCGATCGGCTTTTCGGCGGGCGCCAACTTAATTGTCGACATGGCCTTAAATGCTGTGGCCGGAAAGGCAGGCGCAACGGACCCGCTGGATCGCCAACCAACAAAACCTGACTTTATGATTCTCGCGTACGGAGCAATGAGAATACCTTCGACTGTGGATTCAGCTACCCTTGCAAATGTACCCCCGACATTCATGTATGGTACCGCAGAAGACCGTGGTAGCCTGAAAGGAATGGTGGAATTATATGGCCGTTTATTTCAGGCGGGAGTTCCCGTGGAATCGCATTTCTTCCGAAATGGAGTACATGGGTCAGGCTTTGCAATGGGCGATCCTGTTTTAGGTGAATGGACTTCACTCATGCACAACTGGTTGGCTGTAGGCGGATTTCTAATTCACAAGCCTCAGGTCCCGCTTTCAGGAATTGTGCGGCTGGATGGTAAGCCGCTATTAAAGGGCATGGTGATTTTAACGCCCCTTGACCAGCCCGGCGCACCTCCTGTTGTCGTCTACATGAACAATACGGGAACAGGTGAACTTGGCCGATTCAATGTGCCACGTAGCCAGGGCCCCGTCGAGGGCAAGTACCGGGTGGAAGTAAGGCAGGATGCGACGCGGTGGACGAGCAACTCACGTGATCCCTTCATGATAAAAATGATGACCAAGCAGCGGGAAGGAACACTCACCGAGCAGGACCGAAAGGAGTGGAGTGAGTTTCTGCGAAAGCGTGATCTTTCTCCCAGCATCGACGATCAACGCGTATTTCCCCGCCAACATCCCAACGATAAAAATGAGTACGTGATGAATGTCACTGATGGTGCCGATGTGTTGATCGAGGTATTTAGCAAATGAAGTCATCGCTGCTTAAAAGTCCAACAACCTGAGCAGGCGACATCAGCAACTTTCCTGAACTCCAGTGCCGCCAAGTGCTTCTTTTATCTTATTATTTTACTTTATTACAGCCATATTAAATAATTGATTTATAATTATTTATAAATTACAAACAGAATATTATTTGGGTTGACCAAATAATATTCTGCTTCCTTCTCAAGCAGCACTTCATTTAGCGCCGAATCCAACATTTTGGAAACATATAAACTGCAATTGCGTAAGATATCTTGGAATATTTACTGCAATTGCGACTAATATCAATTTATGAAGAAGACAAAGCTAGGAGAGTTCGAAGAGCTGGTGCTCCTTACCGTTGCAGCCTTGCAACAAGAGGCCTATGGGGTGGAGATAAAACGCGAGCTTGAAGATAGGCTTAAAGAAAAACTAAGTGTAGGTTCAATACAGTCGGCGCTCAAGCGCATGGAAGAAAAAGGCTTTCTCACATCCAAGTTTGGAGAGGCTACACAAAAAAGAGGAGGAAAGCGTAAGCGTATATATGCCGCGACTCCCTATGCGCATAGAGTGCTTGCTGAGATGAAAGAGATACGCGCTGGGCTTTGGGATGCCATACCGCGCCTTGCACCCGAGTTAAAAACAATATGAAAATGAGCAACGAAACGAAACCACCGCGGTGGCCCTTAAAGTTCTTAAGGTTTTTTCTCAAGAAGGAATACCTGGAAGAGATCGAAGGCGATATGGAAGAGCTCTTTCATGACAATGCCGAAACATTATCCCTCAAAAAGGCAAAGCGAATTTACACGTGGGAAATGCTCAAACTGCTGAGGCCCGTCTTAATCAAAAATCTCGGAGTGCTCCACAATCTAAATCAATACGACATGTTCAAAAACTATTTTAAGATCTCCACGCGGGGGTTGATGAAGAACCCGCTAAACTCATTCATAAACATTTTTGGACTGGCTGTTGCCATAGGTCTATGCGTGTTCTTTTACGCCTTTGCACGATGGACCTACAGTACGGATCAATTTCATGAGCATAAAAACGAAGTTTACCTGACTACTTTTTTTGTCGACAGGGAAGGAACCCGGCAACAATATGGAACTACACCCCGGCCGCTGGGCGAAATGTTGAAAGAAGATTTTTCACAAATAAAAAGTGTGTGTCGCATTGAAGATAGAAACGTGGTGGTGAAGTATGAAGACAATGTCTTTCATGAACGTGTACGTTATGTTGATCCTACATTCTTAGAAATGTTCACCTTCCCATTAAAGTGGGGAACGTCGGAGTTCGCTCGCCGATGTGAACAGCATTATTCTAAGCGAAAAAATGTCTACCAAATACTTCGGAGATCAAAACCCGGTAGGCCTCGATATCCTGGTGAAGTTCAATAAAGACAGCGGCAAAGCCTTTAAGATCACGGGAGTGGCAAAGGAATTTCCAAAAGCCCGTACCATTGATTTTTCTTTTCTCATCAACATTGAAAACCTCCGTACATCCGAACCCGACTACAACTTTCACGACTGGCGTGCACTTGTTAACGCAACACTGATACAAGTTGAAAATCCCAATGATATTAGTGCCATCATGGGAAGAATGGAAAAATACAAACACCTGCAAAACGAAGCAGTGGAAGTGGACCATGCCATTTCCTCCTTTGCTTTCGAGCCGCTAGCGACCTTGCATGAGCGAACAGAAAACATGCGTGACCACATCTCGAGGAGTACGCGAAGCGATTATATCACCGTCATGTACTTTTCGGTAATCGGAGTATTTATGCTGACCCTGGCCTGCCTTAACTATATCAATATTGCCATCGTCTCCGCGACGAAACGATTAAAGGAAATCGGTGTTCGAAAATCAATTGGGGCAAAAAGAGGAACCGTTATCGTGCAGTTCTTGTCTGAGAATATGGTGATCACATCCTTTGCTGTGGTCGTAGGACTTATCTTGGGATTAACGGTTTTCATTCCTGGCTTTGAAAACATGTGGCACTTCAGTATGGGCTTTCGCCTGAATGATCTGACACTTTGGATATTCCTGCCTGCCGTTTTGCTTTTTACCAGTATCGCATCCGGTATTTACCCATCGTTGTATATTTCAAAATTTAACGTCGTCGGTATTTTTAAAGGATCCGTGCAGTTTGGAAGAAAAAATCCTTTGACAAAAACATTTCTGGGCATACAATTGGTATTGTCTTGCATTTTCCTCACAAGCGCCGTGATGTTTACGCAAAACAGTCGCTACCTCGCGAAACGCAGTTGGGGATACAATCAGCAGGAAGTATTATATGCCATTGTCCCGGATCAGTTTGCCTATGAAGAACTACATGCGTTGCTGATTCAGGAACCTGATGTCTTATCCATTTCAGGATCGAGGGATCAACTTGGAAAAAGCAATACCGGAGCCGTTTTGCAATTTCCTGATCGCGAATTTGAGGTTGATCAGTTCGCAGTAGACGCCAACTATTTTGAAACCATGGGCATACCGTTATTGAAAGGCAGGGTGTTCAAAGACCATGAGGGAAGTGATAAGCAGGCTATCGTGGCGAATGAATTGCTCGTTAAGAACATGGGGTGGGAACAACCCATCGGACAACAATTTAAAATTGCCGGCGTGCAATACGAAGTCGTGGGTGTGGTTAAGAATTTTCATCATTCCGATTTTTACACGCCGTTACATCCGACTATTTTCAATGTTGCCGGGAAGAACAGACTACAGGTATTTGTCCATCAAAGTCAGAAGTGGATCAGAAATCAAGACATACAAAACACTCCAGGCAAAATGGGCGCAACTTTTTCCAGAGGTACCTTTCGACGGCGGATTTCAGGAAGATGTTTGGGGAAACTATTTTCAGGAGATCGGAAATCATGGAAAGGTATGGATCACCTTCGCTTTCATCGCCGTGTGCCTGGCAAGCCTTGGCTTGTATGGCTTGATAACCCTCAATGTCGCAGCCAGAATAAAGGAATTTAGCATACGCAAAGTATTGGGAGCCGGTGTAAAAAATATTACGGGCATCATCACCAATCAATATGTGATTTTGTTTGGTGTGGCATTGATCATTGGCGCTCCGCTAAGTTATTTATTGGTAAAGCTCGTATTCGATTCTTCCTTTGCTTATCACATGCCCGTGGATTTTTCGGGCGCGGTCATAGCGGTTGTCATCCTCATTCTCGTATTGGTATTCACAATTTCAACGCAGATCAAAAAGGTGATAAAACTAAATCCGGTGGATGGACTTAAAGTGGACTAGGATCAGGATTGACAGGATTAAAGGATTGCAGGATTAAAGGATTGTAGGATTGTTTGATGAAAGATTCTGATCGATTCGATCATTAAGATGCCACGCGATAATTGTTTATAACGCTACCGGCTGCACATCGTGCCAATCCTTGATAGGATCGAGTTCTCAACTTACCTTACTGGAATTAAAGGCGACGAAAATGAAAAATGTATTATTGCGTTGGCCGCTTGGCATGGTGATGATCCTGTTATCGGCGATGTCGCCGTTAGAAAACCCTAAGGAAATTCTGCTTTGGCCAAAGGGAGCGCCTGGATCGGAGGGTAAAACTGGTAAAGAAAACGTGCGTATCACGGAAAAAGGGGAGCATGTAATCTCATCCATTCACGCCCCATCCATTACACCATACCTACCTGCAGCCGATAAAGCTAACGGTGCGGCTATTATTATCGCACCGGGCGGCGGCCATCGTGAACTTTGGATTGATCACGAAGGATACAATCCTGCGCGTTGGTTCATGGAACGAGGTGTGGCTGCCTTTGTTCTCAAGTACCGGCTGGCACGAGAAGCAAATTCAACCTATACCATTGACGAGCATGCGCTGGCATGGATATCCAGCGGGCTATACGTTATGTGAGAAGCCGGGCACGTGAGTGGAAGATCGACCCTCATAAAATTGGTGTCATGGGTTTTTCAGCAGGTGGTGAAGTTGCAGCATTATCGGCTATGCGTTTTGATAACGGAAATGGAACTGCTTCGGACACAATCGAGCGGCAGCCTTGTCGCCCTGACTTTCAGGCTTTGATTTATCCTGGCAATTCTGCCAGGTTTGAAGTCACAAAAGATTCACCGCCCATTTTCATTGTTTGTGGTTATAATGACCGTGATGATATTACTCTTGGTATGGCACAACTATTTGAGAAATACAAAAAGGCCGGCGTTCCCGCGGAGCTGCACATCTATGGCAAACCTGGACACGGCTTTGGATTGCGCGAGGATAATCATGGCGCGGTTTCCGGCTGGCCTGCGCGGCTTGCCGAGTGGATGAAGGATTTTAATTTTTTACAAGGAAGGGATTAATCCAACGTGCCAAAAAGACGTTGTGTGGTACATAAATAGCAGCTTATCCAGGCTAAGTAATGAACTGAACAATATTCTCTTGCCTTCTGTAATTTTCCCCACTGATCCGATACTAAAGCTCTGAGCAGACAAATTATGCGCAAGGAGTTTGTAGACATACTTAATAATCACCGCGGGCTAATCTATAAAGTATGTCACTTGTATTGTGATGATCCTGAAGACAGGAAAGATCTCTTCCAGGAAATTGTATTGCAGGTATGGAAGTCATTGGAAAGCTTTCGTCAGGAATCCACGATAGGCACCTGGATGTACCGCATCGCGCTCAATACCGCGATCACACACTTCAGAAAAGAAAAGAGATTGGGCGGAAAGGTCTCGCTCACTGGCATTGACATTCCTGACCTGAATGACAGCAATGAAAAAGAAGATCAGCTAAAAGAACTTTTTAAAGCAATTGAAAATCTTGACCGGATTGACAAATCAATCATTCTCTTATACCTCGAGGAAAAAAATTACGAAGAGATTAGTGAGATCACCGGCCTGACGCGTACCAACGTGGGCGTGCGACTTAACCGAATCAAAATAAAATTATCAAACACGATAACAAACCGATAGGAATATGGAGCTGGAAATATTAAAACAATCATGGGAACGTTTGGATAAAAAAATTCAGCATACTGCAATTTTTAATCAAACATTGGTAGAGCGTATCATTTCATCGCGTGTAATTACCACAGTAGATAAAATAAAAAGCATGTATAACGGGTTTTATGTTGTGCTGAGCGTTGAAACCATCGCACTGCTTGGTATCCTTGCAGGCAATCCTTTTGATTTTAAATATACGCTTCAGTATTTACCTTATTTGTTATTATTGATAGGCGTGGTCATAGCGTTTTTTAATCTACTGCACATTTCAAGATCCATTGCAAGACTTTCAGCAAAAAGTGCTATTGATCATTATGTAAAGGAAATTGTGGCGATTTATGATCGTAATAAACGATTTGAAAAATGGTTTGGACTAAGCTTCCTTGCTGTCGGCTTTCTGGTACCATTTTCATTTCTCCCCAATAAAATAGCGCGCGTCGGTGTTGTAGGAGCGCTTATCGATACTGCCATCATGATATTGATAACATGGATAATGTTTATTGCTGCCTTCAAGTTTGGCTTCTTCAAAAACAGACACAAGGAAAGATTACAAAAAGACCTGGAAGAGTGGAAAGAATTGAAAGCGCTGGCGAACGAGATGGCCGAGCAATAGAATGTTGAGTTATGAATTATGAATTTTGAATTGTGACGACGGGGAAGCTTATTCGCTATTCAAGCGCCCTGGAAATTTTTACGCAATTAAAATTATAAAACAATGGTTCAGCTCTTACTTTGCTTCAGAGTTTGTAACAAATTCATTGTACAAGGCTTCAATCTTCGCAGGGGCGGGATTCGTTCCATCGATGATCACAACCTGGTGTTTAAACGTTACCGATTCTCCCTTTTTAAGTTTGAAATTAAATTGCTCCTTTCCTTCGGTATACAATTTGCTACCCAATGGATTTACACTATATAATCCATAGTCGCGCGCCATCCAATGCGGAGGATGGTTGAGATTTTCAGGGTGATCAAAAATACAAATGGAGATACTGTCGTTGTTGACTACACCAGCCAGTTGCATCCACTTGGCTCGCTTTCCCCACACGTCAGGATAACCTTCCAATCCATCGCTGTTACGGTAGTGTCCAGAAACACCTTGCTTACTTACAACTTCACGGAAGGGGTAAGGTTTTCGGTCAAAAGAACCGTAGAATCATCAGCT
The DNA here is from genome assembly GCA_963739105.1 of uncultured Bacteroidota bacterium. Classification (GTDB taxonomy): domain Bacteria; phylum Bacteroidota; class Bacteroidia; order Cytophagales; family Cyclobacteriaceae; genus Chryseolinea. The sequence continues at coordinate 67,489 of CAVTZI010000050.1, forward strand.
GGTATTTCCAGCTCTCGTCTCACCCTCATCGCAAACATGCCTTCCTTGGAGTCCGTGAACAAGACATCCACTTCCGGCGCAGAGAGGGTAGTGGTGTGCGTGATGAGCGCCTGTTTGCATCGCCGCTGAAAACATATTGGGTTCGTTCGATCAACACTAATGAATCAGTGCTACTACGCCATTCCTTCTCTACTTCCAACGTACCCGTTTTTCCCGATTCCATTTTCAGGAACTTCACATGATTAATTTTTCCATACCGGGGATCGCCTTTTTTTCGCTCCACAGAACTGTTCCAAAAGTCGATGCCATTCACGTCACCATGATTAAACCATAATCCATAGTGATGGGGATGATCTATTCTCTCGCCAGCGTTTGGCGCAAAAGGATATCCCCGGGTGATCCTTACTTCGCTTGCTGTGTATAATGGGAACAGCACTGGTTTTCTCAAAATGCTATCGGCATACAAGTAGGAGGTAAAATATTTTCCATCAATAAAAACATCAAGCTTGGTGCAGCGAGTCATTTTCGACCAGGGAAACATAGTCGGATGGATGATCATTAACTTCTTTTTGTTGCTGACATGCGACGAAAGCAGAAAGCAAAAAGCGAGAAAGCATGAAACGACGGTTGCAGTTACACGAAGGTCTTTGGACATTTGGATAGTAGCCTCGAACTTTTTTGTGAGGCACGCCTTAGCTTTTTGCTTTAGGCCTTTTGCTTTTTGCTTTATTTCCATATCATGATGAAATATGAACACGGGTCGTCAGTTGCATTTCTAACGCCATGCATCAATTGAGAATTAATTAAATAAAAATCTCCAGCGGTACCGTCATATTCTTTACCGTCGATGGTCATTTCCGTTTTACCAGATAAAACCAAAACAATCTCTGTTTCTTCATGGGCATGCGGATCATGACTTGGACCTTTTTTGTCTAACTGGGTCATATGCATTTCGAATCGTTCACACATGGCGGTAGGCCGGTCAAAATAACGTCGTACACCGCCGCGCTTATTTGGTCTGAAAGTCAAAGAATCTACGCTTACCATTAAGTGTTCCACCGGACGCATCTCCTCTTTCTAAATCCATTTTCTTTTTCGATCGATACCGCATGACATAATACGTCAGGTTGCCGTCGCCTGCATTTTGCACGGAATGCATTTGCCGGGGCATTAATAAAATTACTCCACCGGCATGCAAAATTACGCTTCGATCTTCAACAGTGGCTTTCATCATGCCCTCTTTAACGATGATACATTCTTCAATATCATCATTGGCATGTGCGGTGCTGGGTTTAGCGCCTGGGAATTGCGTCGTGGCGTGAATTTCAAGATAGTCGAGATGTGTAGAGGAACCTTCCAGGATTTTTCTCGATTCCCGGTCTTCACTCACTGTCACAGGGTGGTCAGCCCATTTGTATACACCTGAATTTACAGGTTTCAATTGTGCCATAGTGGTTAATGTAGAAAAGTATGAGAGCGTAATTAAGACAATTTTCATGTAAATTTTTAAAGGCCGTGAATGTGACTGTTTCAACGCAATTTTTAAGGAGTTTAAAAACGGCATAATCACAAGATAAGATTTTCGATCATACCGTGGTATCTATTTTTAGCCTCAAGCCAGCGGGCAAGCTGGAATTTTTAGCCTGCCTGCGGTAGGCAGGCGCGGAGGGAATACCGAGTCAAATGCAGAGAGGAGCGCTGAGATTGGAGTTGTTCTCTACTGGATTTTTCTCAGCGCAAATTCCCCAGCGGGCTCAGCGTTTAAATCCGCTCACTTGCACAAATCTTAAAAAGTGCATTAGCCAGCACTCCAATAAACTCATGTTAGTAGCTAGTTAGCTAAAGTAAAATGGCTTAGGCATACCGTTGCATCGCTATTTTCAGGGATGGGCCATTGCCCTTATTAATTATTTTTTTATCTTAGTCATGATTCCTCGACCCACCAGATCCACGCGATCAAATGCCCACCTGGAATCAACTTCGTAAGGCAGTAATTTATTTTTGCGGTGACAACAAGTCCAAATAGTATCGGCCATGAAAAAATTTGCCATTCCATCTATATCTACATTTTCAATAAAAACTAACCCTCACGTTTATGTGCAACAATTCAGTGTTCTGTCAAATTGTTCCTCCATTCCTTAGCGATAAGGATGTGAAGGAACTGGATGTTCAATTCCGCGAAAGACGCACGATCAAATCTGAGCTCGAGGCGATGCCGGCTGTCGCATTCCTTGGAACAAGGAGAGCGAAACGCTTCATTTATGACTGTACCAATACGACCTTTCAGCAGTTGAAGTTGGTGCGTAAGGAAGGCGGAGCAAAGGTGAAGGACAAATCCATCAACACGGCGTATGACTACGCTGGAATCATCCGCACTTACTTCAAAAAAAATCTCAAGTTCAACTCATTCGACGATAACGGATCAGATATGATATTTCAACGTACACTATGGAAAAAATTATAACAATGCGTTTTGGGATGGAGATGAAATGACGTTCGGCGACGGTGATGGTAATTCGTTTTTATCTTTTGTGAATTCTCTGGATGTTATGGGACACGAATTAGGACATGGCGTGATACAATTTACTGCTAACCTTGATTATGAAAAGCAACCGGGTGCGTTGAATGAACACTTCGCTGATGTCTTTGGCACGGCGATAAAACAAAACGCATTAAAGCAGGATGCGAAAAACGGCAGATTGGTTAATCGGGGATACCATCGTTGGTCCCAATTTTCCTGGAATAGCTATTCGCTCTATGAGAGATCCCGGCACTGCATTCAATGGAGATCCGCAACCCAACCATATGGATAACTTCTTCGGCGGCTCTGACGACCACTTTGGTGTCCATATTAATAGTGGAATTCCGAACCGGGTATTTTATCTGGCTTCAATGGAAATCACGACGCAAAAAGCCACCAGGATATGGTTCAACGCGCTTAAGCAGTTGAAGTATAACGCTGATTTTAAAGCATTCAAAAAGGCGGTTGTGGCTTCAACGACAAAAGCGGAAAAATCAAAGTCTGTTGGCAAAGGGTCAGTTTTGAAAATTGAAGGTGCTTTTAAAAGCGTGGGATTGTAACTTAGTAAAAAAAAGATGATTCACTTTAAGCGGGAGGGTGGCTTTGCCGGACTTACTACTTCAAAGGAAGTTGATGAGACGGATTTGCCTGAGAATATTAGGAAGCTGTTGAAGAAACTTCCAGACGTAAAGACCAAGCCCGGCAAATCCCTTCGCCGCGATGGATTCAAATATACAATAGAGGTAGAGGGAGAGGAGAAAGCAACCAAGTACATTATAAATGAAGAAGATGTGACGGAGGCAATCGCGCCGCTGATTGAATATCTTGATGCCCTTCCTATGAAACCTTCGATCTTGAACGAGGGAATGCCAGAAGGCAATTCGAGCGAGGTCGTAAATAAGCTAACAGGCACCTTGAATGGCGCGGCATTTTACATGAGTTGATTTAGGGCAAGCAAGGCAATCAATAAACCTTCTACGGGAATTATGGATGGCCAGCAGGATTATGCCCTTCGATCCAGACATTCTTTTTTATGTCCTTGATGGCTATTTTTTCGATCCATAGGTAATCATCAAACTGAAAGTCTGTATTGATAATAACACCAACAACAACGACGGCGAACGCGAAATGTCTTTCGTGAACTCTTTGTGCGTACTCAGTCATCTTTTGTTCAGCTTCTTTGGAAACTATTTTTGTTAGCGTTACAAGGGGTTCTTTGGCTGTCAGAATTTCTTTTTGATGCCGAAGCGCCAATTGTTCGATGATCTGCTCCTGGTAATCGTCCTCGGATGGACTTTCGGTTTTTATTTCGTTTTTCTGGAGCTTACCGAGTGCAGCATACAACGCTCCGCAACAACTACTGGAGTGATGCTGTCCGTGCCGGAGGATTTTGCCCCATCCTTCGTCGGCTTGGTATCCAATATGAGGTCCGACAAATAGCAATGTTGTACCATCATCGGGAACATGGATGGACCTTAGAAGCTGGCGGACTGATAGCTCGCACGGTACGAGGATGGCCGGATGAACATGCCCACCGCGGATTTTTATATCAAGCGCAACAGCATGATGTTGGCGACTACGCTCAAGGCACTCCGCAACAGCAATATGAATGGTATGATGCGATGGCAGAAGGATGTTTAGACGCAGAACTTGATCTTTTGTATTTCAATTGTCGACACGGTCGACTTCCCCAGAAAATTCATGTTCGGACTGGTAATACCAAGCGAAATAAATTGCTGAAGCAATGGAACCTGAATCGTAACCACTGTGACTGGTAGACTCACGTTACCGGAAATTAATGAAAGCGTCGGTTCGCTGGTGAAGCCGCCCTAGAATTCTCATATGCGGGATTTCTTCCTGTGGCCGGAATGTATTGCGCGTGTCACTGGGGCTTCTCGTACCCGTGCAAAGCTGATCAGCCAGACGATGATGCATGTTTACCAATTATTTCCAGGTTCGGAGATTCGTATTTTGTTAACTTTCGGCGCAGACCTTTCACCAAACGCCTCACGGGTGCTGGCGAGAATATATCAAATACCGTCAAGGGTTAAATGAATGTGCTAACGTTCGAGCCACACGATTACAGCTTTGAGCAAAGTGAAGAACTGGAAATGAAGTCACGATTCCGAGCAACGTAACTATCCGACACGTCCGCGTTTTGTTAGACTGGAACTCATCTACTACACCAGTTCTCTCATTCAAAAAAGTTGTTAAAATGTACCTCGGGAATTGCGATTTCATGTCCTCGCGACAAGGAAATCCATCCGTGCAACATAAGTTCTAGCAAATACAACAAGATTTACAGCTTTAAAAAAAAGTTTAAAGTCATTGCAACAGACCCAAAATGGGGTATTTCGTTACAACACCTCATTACCATTGGCCGGAATTTATAGGATCATAGTCACTTCACTGGAAACAGTGATGGTAATAACCTACTTATCTCAATTAATCATTAACCAAAAAAAACAAATCATCATGGAAACACGAGTAAAAAACAGCAGAAGAAAATTTATCGGAACACTTGCCCTTGGAGCAGGCGCGGGATTAACAGCGATGGGCGCTACCTTTAAAGATACGGCGATGAAGTTCACCGCCGGGGCGGACGATGCAGAAGCCTGGTTCAAAAAAATAAAAGGAAGTCATCGGGTAGTTTTTGATGCTTCTGAGCCGAACAATGCCTTTGGCATTATCTGGACGTGGGGTTTTTATGCGACGAATAACGGCACCGGTTCACCTGACAGTGATATCACAGCGGTATGCGTCTTCCGTCACAACGCTATACCTTTTGCACTGGAAGATTCCTTGTGGAGCAAGTACAAACTTGGCGAGGTATTTAATGTCACTGACAACCGGACCCAAAAACCAGCTACTAGAAATCCTTACTACAATGCTACTGATGGCGACTTCCCTATAAATGGAGTTGATGGAATAAAAAAGTTGCAGAACAAGGGGAGCAATGTTTTGTGCATGTAATCTCGCCCTCTCAGTGTACAGCGGAATGGTTGCCAAGAAAATGGGACTCGATCCGGAAGCAGTGCGCAAAGAATGGGTGAGTGGTGTACTTCCTGGAATTCAAATCGTACCAGCAGGGATCTGGGCATTGGAACGCGCCGAACGACACGATTGCGCATACATTTTCGCAGGGTAATTGATTCGCACTGAAAATCCAACAAGGCATGTAGGAAGATACCTTTTATGATAAGTGCTGGTCGTTTATTGTTTTCATGCTGCCTGGTGTTAGGATTTAAGTGCATAGCGCAACAACCCGTGAGTAAGGCTGATAAGGAGCAGCCTTACTCATTATTATTAACTGCTAAATTTCACTCAACAGGTCATTCACCTTTTAGCGGAAGTTATTTCAATCACCATTCCAACGGGGAAATAGGCTTGTCATTTAAAACCAAACAGATCAGCGCATTCATTAACAAAAATGTCGATTTCGCGGATGTACATTCTTCCATCAATTATACTACGGTCGGTATCTTTAAATCTTTCCAACTGAATGAGTCAGTCACGTTAACACCCTACATCGGCTATTTTTTCAGACAGTCTCATTCTTTCATGGATGATAATTCTGACGCGTGGACTTGTGTTGTCGCAAGGTTTACGATTAACAGATGGCTGGCCATTGAAAATTCCACGCTTGTCGGCAACCTGATTCGACATCATTCGAAGGCTTCGTTGGCAAACAGGGTGAACGCCACCATATTAATTGGGAAATTTAAGTTGGATGCCTACACGTGGTATACCCATTCATTCAATAGCGCATCACATTTTGTATCGGCAAGTCTGGCGATAACATCTCCTGATTGGGTGATCACTCAATCTATATCTGCAAGATTACAGGTTGCCGTACTGCAGCAAATCTCCAATGAGAGACCCGATGGTTGCTATGTATCGTGGTGGCTTGATCTCCCTAATCGTACCCATTGATTTATCAATTAACAATGGTGAAAGAAATTCATCAAACATTTCAAAGAACGAATGACAACAGATGCAGTGCTGCGTGATCATGAAGATCCGGCACACCCACCATTATTAAACAAAAGAAATAAATCAGCATGGAGTTTGTCGGATATTTAGCACTGATAGGAATTGGAATTGTTCTATCCTTAATGGGCGGTGGTGGTTCACTACTTTCAGTGCCTATACTTGTTTATCTGTTTTCCCTTGATATCGTCACGGCATCGTCTTACTCATTATTCATTGTAGGGACGACAAGCCTGTTGGGCGCATTGTTAAAGCACAAGGAACAGCGGGCCGACTTGCGAGCCGGCATTATCTTCAGCATGAGTTCAGTCGTGGCGGTCTTCTCCACCCGGAAATGGATAATACCCAGTATACCGGAGGAGAGTATTGTTTGGGAATGATCTTCTCGTGACAAAGCGTGCCTTGATCCTGGGTGTTTTTGCTATGCTGGTAATTGCATCATCACTCATGATTCTCCTGAAACATAGCTGGGCTTCCAACGATCATGGCAAGCAAAGGCTGAAATTTTTACTTCCTGTAAGCTTCACTACCGGAATAATCGGAGGGTTCGTTGGGGCAGGGGGTGGCTTTCTCATCCTTCCTTCACTTATCATTTTTGCCCGTTTGCCATTTAAGATAGCAGTAGGTACTACGTTGCTCGTAATCGGTTTTAATTCATTGCTGGGCTTCTTAGGCGATGTCATGAATTATCCGATCAATTGGTTATTTCTGGTGATGATCACTGGCCTGGCTTCAGTGGGAATGTTGCTCGGCAATCTTGTCAGCTCAAAAATTCCCGTTTATTACTTGCGTTTATCATTCGGATGGATCATGCTGATCACAGCCATAGTGATTCTTGTAAAGGAATGGATACTTTGATTTTTTGTACGCTAAGTGACACATGTTCCATTCAGGTCAGTTTCTAAGTCCTCAAATGGGCAAAGTTGATACCCAATCTATTCACTCCTCAAACTCTTTACAGGATTTCCCATTGCTGCCTTTATGGATTGATAGCTCACCGTTAGCAATGCGATTAATATAACCACACCTCCCGCAAAGGCGACGACCACAAAACTGAAGTGAATACGGTAAGCGAAAGTTTGTAGCCATTGGTTTATTCCATACCAGCTTATAGGGATAGCAATGGCAATAGCAGCGATCACGAGCCGTAGAAAATCTTTTGAAAGCAGCACCACGATTTGCTGGACCGATGCGCCCAATACTTTTCGTATACCAATTTCTTTGGTACGCTGTGTGGCCATGTAGGTGATCAGGCCAAGCAGGCCGAGGCTGGCGATGAAGATAGATAGTACGGTGAAGACAAGTGCAATGCGACTTAGCTTTTCCTCCGACTGATACTGTGCGTTAAGCTTTTCATCCAACAAAGAATACTCAAACGGTGCACTGGAGTGTCTCTTCCAGATTTTTTCCAAATGAGCAATCTTATCGTGTAAATTTCCTGCTGTAACCCTGATCAATGCTCGCGACTGTCCGCCATACAGCATCACCAAGGGTTTGATTTCTGATTTGAGAGATTCAAAATTAAAATCCTTTACAATTCCTACAACTTCCAAAGCGTTCGGCTCGCCTGCTTCTTCCACATATTCTTTTTGATCGAGATTAGGTATGCCAAACAACCTGGCCGCAGATTCATTTATAATCGCTGCGCTACTATCCGAAGGAAAGTCCTTGGAGAAAAAACGGCCCTCGTGCCATCTTTAAATTGAGCGTATTGAGGTAATCTTCATCCACAAAATATTCATACCCGGCGCTCCATTGTTCAATCCCTTTTTTTCTATAACCAGTAGCAGTAATAATTTCTGAAGGGATCTGACTGCTATAGGCAGCATCAATAAACGACTCATGGGATTTGATTTCATTTTTAAAGGCAGTCAGATTGTTTTCGAGGTTGACGGTATTTGTAATGCATACCACATTTTCCTTATTAAATCCCGTGCTCTGGTTCTGCAGAAATTCAATTTGTTTAAACACCATGATGGAGGCCATGATGAAGCAGGCTGACACCGTGAATTGAAAAACCACCATGGCGCTGCGCGCCCTTGAGTTGCTGCCACCTTGAATGTTCTTTCCTTTTAACGCGTGTAACGGCGCAAAGGAAGACAATATGAAAGCTGGGTAGGTTCCGGAGATCAGGGTAATCATTACAACCATTAACGAAATGCCCAGGATGAAGCTAGGTGAACTTAAATGTTCTAAATGGAAGTTTTTTGTCGTCAGTTCATTGAACGATGAAAGAGAGATTGCAACAAGTGCCAGTCCAAATAATAACGCAAGGCAAGTGTAAATAAATGACTCGCCCATGAATTGCGTGATCAACTTCTTTTGGAGGGCTCCAATAGCTTTCCTGATACCTACCTCTTTCGCTCGGTTAGAGGCGCGTGCTGTTGTCAGGTTTATAAAATTGAGACAAGCCAAAATCAGAATGAAGCAAGCAATGCAGAAGAGCATGTATACATATGATCGGTCTCCATTCTGTTCAAATTCAGTGATAGCGTGTGAATCAAGATGAATGTCGGTGATGCGTGTAAGAAAGAAATAGGCACGTTCCCCCTGTTTTTCCCAGTCATCAAAATCCATATGAATGATATTCGCGACAAATTGAGGAACCAAATACTTCAGCAAGAATGGGCGCAATTGCCCCCTGATTATTTCCACATCTGTATCAGGCTTCAATTTGATGAATGCATAACAATCCAGGCTGGTAAAGCTATAGTCGTTTTTTAATGAAAGATTACTTTCTGATGAGAGCACGGCATCAAAATGAAAGTGTGAGTTGGCCGGAGGGTTGGCGCATATCGCGGTTACTTCCGTGGCTGTTTTATTGGCGCCCATGAGAATTTGTTTCCCAATAAGCGTCTTAAAATCCTTTTTTTCTGTTCCAAAAATTGCCCTCGCCATGTCTTCCGACAATACCACTTTATCAGGACCAGTTAACGCTGTCTTAGCATCGCCTTCGAGTATTTCGAAGCTGAAAAATGAAAAGAAGTTGGAGTCGGCCATGATGAGTTTTTGGTCGCTGATGCTTCGATATTCATATTCTATTGGCGTCGCAGTTTTTTGCCAGAAACGACAGTGTGATTCAATGCCTGGAGATTCGTTATAAAGTGCTTCTGCCACAGGTGACCCTGTGACGGCGAAATCGGACTGTTCCCCTTTAAGTATTACGCCAATACCTATACGGTAAATCCGGTCGGCATCTTTGTGAAATTTATCATAGCTCAGCTCATCGTTGATATAAAGAGCAATGAGCAATGAAGCCGCAAAACCAATGGCTAATCCGAAAATATTGATAAAGCTGTAGACCTTTTGCCGCATTAAAATGCGCATGAAAATGGTGAGGTAGCTCTTGAGCATTTGCTACTTGATTTATGGATATAAAGGTATCGCTTGAATGACAGGATTTAACGATCCCAGTGGAACAGAAATGGAGATAGACGTAAGAATGTTGCATTGAATCATAAGAATGTTGCATTACAAAACGATCACAGTCTTTTTTAGATTGCCAATACTTTATGTAAATGTGTGACAAATCAGTACGCCAATTTCATATTACATTTCATAAGTTGACGAGCGTTTTTTACCGATATAAGATTAGCGATAAGAATTAAATATTATGCAAAAACATATCTCTTACCTTTTTTTGATTTTTATCTTGTTTGGTTGCCAGTCGGAAGAAGCAATAACTACTCACGAGCCTAAACTCGATTACTACGTGGAATCGTATGACATTCCGGACCTTGGATTTCAACCGCAGCCTCAAGGTGACTTATGAATATAATTCATCCGGTAAACTGAGTAAGAGCCGTGTATTAAGTTACAATCCCGATTCAAAATCCTTTCGATGAACTGCGACATCTTGATTTCATCTACTCAGACAACCAGGTCAGCAAAATCATTGGATATCTACCTGATGCAATCAACCCTTACCTGGAACAGGCTTACGAATACTTCCCGGATGGCCGGGTCTCAAAAATCAAGGAAACTAACAGCTTCCACTGGAATAAATTCAGAAGCGAACTTCGCGTATGATCGAGCGAATCAGTCTACCAAAGTCTTCGTATACCTTCTCAAATGGCGGAAGTTTTGAATATGAATTTAACATGAGTGGGGGAAATGTTGTGACTGACAAAACAACACGTGGTTCACAGTTGTGTAGCGATGGCCAGTATACCTATGATGATGGTATTAATCCTTTTAAAAATTTGGGATATACGGATTACTTACTCACCAACTTATCAGCAAATAACAAGCTCTCGGAAAACACCAATTACATTAATTGTTCGTTTCCGTCTTTTATACCGGAGTCTTATTCGTATGAATATGATGATCGGGGATATCCTACTTTAATTACAACGTTTTATAAATCCAGGGTCGACCGTTACCAGAAGTCAAAAGGAAATTTTCTATAAGTAGCAGACTACCGCGCTTAAGGCAATGGAGCGCCCATCCTCCCCACGCACGTCATCCTGGGCGAAGTGCAAGCGCGTGTGGTTGGGCGAAGGATCCCGAAGCTACGGAGTGCCTATCGGATAAGCTGCTCCCTGTAGAATGACGGGCATTACAGCCACGGGATCCTTCGCTCCCCGCACGCACTTTCCGCGCTCAGTTCCTCAGCTAGCAGGATGACGGCTTCGTAGGAGAGGAAGGAGCGAGTGGCAGGTATTAGCCGACCACGCGAATAGCCCTAGGGCAACGGAGCGCTCACTTCCCTCAGAACGTCATCCAGAGCGAAGCGGCCGGCATGAGCGGTCGGGCGAAGGATCCCGAAGCTACGGAGTGGCTATGGTAAAACCCAGCTCGCCTGTAGAATATTCGGCGTTACCGCCACGGGATCCTTCGCTCCCCGCAGGCCTTCACACGTTCCTCGCTGCCAATGACAGACTAGGCCCGATGGGCCTGAGGGGAAAGTTCCATATCCAGTTCTAATGCAAGCTTGTTTAATAGTTTTCTCTTCTGGGTTTTTACGAGTTCTTCGTAGTGAGCTATTCCTTTCTCTACATATGGGGAGCCTTTGACCATTAGGCGCCAATATTGTAGGGCGAGTTTACGAGCCACGGCTTTAATGGCAACAGGCGCGCCCTTTCTGCTTCTTATTCTTCTTCCGAATGCTCCAAGGGCGAGATATTTACTTTCCAAAAGGCTCTGAGCAATTTTTCGAAAGATCTGGCCTACTCTTGGGCTTCCTTTACGGACTCGTCGTTTTCTTTTGCCTGAGTTATTTTGCCCAGGAGATAAGCCTAACCAACTAGTGAAATGTTTTTCTGTGGGCCAGCGAAGCAGATCATTTCCAACCTCAGAAAATACTTGTAGCCAGGAGTAATCGGTGAAGCCAGATAAGACACTTGCATCCTTACCACCGAAGATGTTGACCAAATGTCCGCCTAAATTTTCAACATTTGGTTTATTATGGCGAATGGGTTTGCGTGGCCCCTCTATTTCTTTTATTTCATTATCGCTATTGATCTTGTGTAGCACTTGCTGGATTTTTTCATCACATTCTTGTATTTGCTTTTTGTAAAAAAAGTAAGCATGATACGCTTGGCGCAGAGCAAATAGTCCCGCTTCTGTATAATATCCTTCTAGTGCTTTTAGGATTTCTTCTCTTTTGTTTTTTTGAACGCTGACATGGCATAGAGAAAGTAAAACCGTCTTATCTCGTTCCCCGGAAAGAATAGCTTCAATTAATGCGATACCCGTTTTTCCGTGAATCTGACTCAATACTTCCGGCAATCGGATATTCATTTCAATAAGCGCTTTCTGCATTAGATTAATATGCATTGAACTGCTTCGAATATGATCTTCACGCAAGCGTTGGTAACTGCGAAGTTCTTTTAAGTCCCCTTCTACGACAAAACATCGATTCAACAACCCAAAGCTGTGAAGTTCTTGAATCCATGAACAATCTTTTACATCCGTTTTCCTACCTGGTACTTGTTTAGTTTGACGTCCGTCTACCAACCACACATCAAAACCCGCCTCCACTAAAATATCGTAAAGAATAACCCAGTAAACTCCAGTTGCCTCCATCGCAACGGTTTCCACCTGCTTCTCTTTTAAATACTCAGCTGCGAGTTTGAAATCAGATGTGAATGTGCCAAAGGATTGAACCACTCCATCCTTAGTACCAATAAACACTTTCGTTGAGCCGATATCTATACCGGCTGCGTTGGTGTGAATTTTCTCCATAATAATAATTGGTTTAATACAAAACTTTGTGCAACCTGCGGAGACAAAGAACGGCAGACTGCCAAACGGACAAACTATTTTCCTAGAGAGAATAAGTCGTACCAAACTTTTTGACTCTAACCAACAGGAACCATACTCTGGAACAGGCATGAAAGCACTATCCGATCATTCGGCCATTTTAGCACAAAGTTATCTTCGAAGATAATCACTGTCATCTACAACTTTTTGAGCCGAAGGTTTAATTTCTCTGGATGACGGTTTCATAGAGAGGAGGACGCACGCGCTAGCTTTATGCTTTCTGCTTTTACTTTCAGCGTATAAAAGCTCCTCCAGGCAGCAGGTTATGTATTGGCCACAGTTCCCTTTCCTCATTGACAATTTCGGACCACTTGACGCCATTGATATCCTCGTTGCTCTTAGGTTTAATATCAGGTAAGGTTTCAACAATTTCACGCGCAAGCATTTTAGCATCCGCTGTTGCCGTGATTTTTATTTCATTTGACTTTTAAGTGCGATCGGAGAAAGCGACTTACAATTTCAGTGTCTTCGATCATTTGTAAAAAGTATGGCCGGCCGGTAAGCAGTGAGTTGTAAACATAATTTGCAAAAACACCGGACAACGGATTGAAGTAAATTTGTGTGGAATCCATAACAGCAAACTTCAGATACTCAGATGAAGTAGCCTCAAACTTCATCCGGTCTTCGCCCGTTCCCCGGAAATCAAATGAAATAACATTCTCTCCCTTTTTAACCAGGTTTGAAACTTCCGTCCAGTCTTCCTGACTGGCTTTGCTGTTTAAGTCGACCCACAATAATATTTTGTCACCAGGATTTTTTGCTGAATGAAAATAAAGAAGCGGAATTTGAAGACCATCGCTGTGATGAAGCACATAGTGATCAATCTGAATTTGCCCGGATTCATAATGGCTGTTTTTTTGCCAGCTGATATTTCCGACTTCAGGTTGTGTTTTGTATTCTGAAACAGTCCAATTCTTGATGTTTGGATAACCTTTTCCGTAGTAACGTGAGGAAACTGAAGGAACTTCTTTGTTCTGATGATTGAGAAAATATTCCTTGATCAGATCCGTAAGATTTTTCGCGTTGGGATATTCGAGCAGTACTTGTCCTGTCTTCGTACACTGCAAGTTCTTTTACCTCCAGTTCTTTGACGGAAGGTAAGCCTTCTCTAGCAGGCATATTATTAAAACGATCAAGAAAGTTGAGCGCCGCCTCCTGATTTTCAAGAGAGAACTGATGTTTGTGGTATCCTTCAACCATCGCGACGCGGTCTTTGATTTTAAAGCGATCATACAAGTCAGAAATTTCCCGGAACGTGTTTCGGGTGCCTTCGATGGGAAAAAAATCAAGTACCGCAGATGCGATCATGATAGGACGAGGATAAATTAATAGCAAAAGCCCGGCATGATCGACACCTTCGGAAATCATTCCGTAGGGATCCTGCTCAGGATCGCTATCAGGGTCAGCAAAGATCCGGTTATAGGCGCGCATCGGCAGCGAGCTGATGTAACAGGAAGGCACAACCACTTTGATTCTTTCATCCAATGCGCCGATGTAGGATGCCTGAACTCCGCCGCCGCTGGTGCCTGTAATGGAAATGCGATTCGCGTCGACATCAGCGCGCGTCAGCAAATAATCTATGGCACGGATACCGTCCCAGGTTTGCCAGCGTATTAAGTTGGCTCCTGCGAGATAGGCAAGATTTCCAAGTACAGCATGTTCACCGCAGACAAGATTATAACGACTTTTGCCAGCTCCTTCATCCCAAAACTGACTGCGTTCAGCTTGCCCCACGGGATCCCAGCAAATAACCAAATAGCCGCGCTGAACAAGTCGCTGACACAATGCCTGGTAATAGATCTTGCCAATAGGTGAGTGGCCGCAGGCAACCAGCACAGCCGGATGCTTATTCGCACCATTTTCCGGAACGTATACAAGCGCCGTGACATAAAATCCAGGCACACTTTCAAATACTAACTTTTCAATATGAAATCCATTCATTTGGATTTTGCCTTGAATCTGAGGGCGAAGCGGAGTTTTTTCCTCAGGCAATCCACCGATCATCGCAAGCAGTTTCTCTCTCGTGGTGTGTTGCAGCGCCAGGAGCTCTTTTTCAGTTTTGATATTTTTTAAATTCTCCCTGCGCACATCATCTTGTTTCCAGGCCAGCGCAGTTTGGTCTCGCAACAGTGAAGTGATTTTCGGGCCGTACGCCTGAGTCTTTTTAATAACGGTAAAGACTTCGGCATTTGGTATTGCTTGGGAAAACCCGTGCAGCGTCGAAAGAATAATTGCAGCAGATATGTAAACGGCTTTTCTCATTTCAGTTGATAAAGAAAGATCATAAATGGTTGAAAATCACATACTATCGTCAAGTTAAGAATAATTTTAAGTTTCGAAAAAGACAACAAATTTACATTCAGTGTAATTTTGCTGGATACTGAGTCGCCTTTGTGCATCCTTACGCGAAAAGACACTCACGTATTCATTGAACCACAAAGGCTTCGAAGACATAAAGTATCACGAGGCTGGTTCGCATAAACACTTGTAACTACATTTAACTCTTGACAAGCGTAGTTACGAATTTGATTACCGCAACTAAATAGCGAATGCGTCTTGCGAATAATTCATTATGAAAACAATTAAATTAATACATCGAATCCACTCGTCAACTTTACTACCCTTTAGTTATTGCTTTTGCCTAAATTTGTAAATTGGTGCCTTTGAGCTCTTAAACCTAAACCTGATGAAAGTAATAGGCGTGGCTGCTGTTTCAATCTTACTAAGCTCACTAATCTGGCAAGCGTGCTCTGATAGAAATGCCAGCGGAAAAGACTGGCTTCAAAAAAAGGAAAGATTGATTTTAATTATCATGTAAAACCAATTCTGTCAGATAAATGCTTTGCCTGCCATGGACCGGATGTGAAAAAAAGGCAGGCTGACCTTCGGTTGGATACCGAAGAAGGTGCCTTTAAAGCGCTAAAATCAGACTCAAATCATTTTGCCATCGTGAAGGGAAACGCTGAGGAAAGCTTTCTGGTCAAACGAATATTTTCCGAAGATCCTTTATTCCACATGCCTCCTCCCGAATCCAACCTGGTGCTAACGGAAGAGGAAAAAAATATTCTTAAAAAGTGGATCGAACAGGGAGCCGAGTATAAAAAACATTGGGCATTTATACCTCCTGCAAGACCTGAAGTGCCTGAAGTAGCATCCGATTGGGGCGTTAATGAAATTGATCATTTTATACTGGCGAAGCTTCAGGAAATGGACCTGGAACCCAGTCATGAAGCAGATAAAGAGCGATTGATCCGTCGTGTAAGTTTTGATCTGACCGGATTGCCTCCAACGCTGGAACAAGTCGATGCTTTTCTCAAGGATGATTCACCCGAAGCCTATGAAAAATTAGTAGATGAATTGCTTGCCTCCACCGCCTATGGAGAACGATGGGCCAATTACTGGCTGGATGTAAGTCGTTATGGGGATTCTCATGGTTATCAGGATGATTTACCCCGGGTTATGTGGCCCTGGCGGGATTGGGTGATTCATGCCTTTAATAAAAATCTGCCCTACGACCAGTTTGTTACCTGGCAACTGGCCGGTGACCTTTTACCGGAAGCGAACCGTGAACAAATTCTTGCCACCGGATTTAATCGCAATCATAAAATCACACAGGAAGGCGGCGCAATTCCGGAAGAATATCGTACAGAATATGTAGTCGATCGTACCAATACTTTTGGTAAAGCTTTTCTCGGTATCAGCGTAGAGTGCAGCCGTTGTCACGATCATAAATATGATCCTATTGCCCAAAAGGATTTTTACTCCATTTATTCATTTTTTAATCAGGCCAATGAAAAAGGACTGATTAATTATGGGGAACTCCCAAAACCCAATATTGCTATTACGCAAAGTGACCTGAATGGTATTTTAAAGTTTATAAACAAAAAAACGATCGGCGCGAAAGACACTGTAAAAGTCATGGTCATGAGTGATGACCAGCCGCGCAAAACTTTTGTGCTGGAGCGGGGAGTTTACGATGCGCCAACAAAAGTAGAAGTTTTCTCCAGTGCTCCTGCGGCAATAATGCCTTACGATACAAATAAGTTTGGGTCAAACCGGTTGGGCCTGGCAAAATGGTTGTTTGCTCCCGAGAATCCACTCACCTCAAGAGTCATTGTAAACCGGTTGTGGCAGGAAATTTTTGGCAGAGGTATCGTGGCTACTTCGGATGATTTTGGTAATCAGGGAAGCTTGCCCACTCACCCCGAACTGTTGGATTACCTTTCAGTAGAGTTCAGGGAAAAAGGATGGGATATCAAATCCTTATTAAAATTAATGGTGATGTCCTCCACCTACCGGCAGTCATCTGCTTCCCCTAAGAAACTACGTGAAAGAGATCCGGATAATATTTATCTGGCCCGCAGCTCCCGGTACCGTCTTAATTCAGAAATGATAAGAGATAATATTTTATTTTCCAGCGGTTTGCTGCACGATGAATTGGGTGGCCCCAGTGTAAAGCCTTATCAACCGGAAGGACTTTGGGAAGCTATTTCTGTCGGCATCAAGGGCAGAGGCGAACCTACATACATCGCTGATCAGGGTGAAAAATTATACCGAAGAAGTTTATACACGTACTGGCGAAAAACTATTCCGCCACCATCGATGCTGATTTTTGATTCGCCCATGAAAGAATTTTGTGAAGTACGAAGGGTTCGCACCAGCACACCACTTCAGGCACTCAATCTGTTAAATGATCCCCAGCTATTAGAAGCAGCAAGAGTATTGGGATCAAAACTCGTAGAAGACCAATCCCTTCCCGTTGAAGAAAAAGATAGCGCTGGCATTCCGGAAAATTATCAGCCGGCAGCCGGAGGATCACGAAATAGAAATTTTATTAAAAGGTTACCAGGAAGAATATGATCGCTTTAGTGCCAACCCCGAGGAAGCAAAGAAATTTTTGCAGGTAGGTGCTTATCCACAAAATGATAAACTTGACCCCTTGGAATGTGCTGCCATGATGCATGTGGTAAGTATCATTTATAATTTAGACGAGGCCATCAGTAAATCTTAAAAGAAACATTTATGTCCAACGAATTCTTAAGATATTCTTTAAATATAAATCGGCGCACCTTCCTCTCCAGCGCAAGTGTAGGAATAGGCAGTTTGGCTTTAGGCTCATTGCTGGTACCGGATTTATTCAGTGGTAAAAGTGATGAGGAAGAAGCGTTACCTTTTGGTGTAACACACTTTGCTCCGAAAGCCAAGAGAGTGATTTATTTGTTTCAAAGCGGAGCGCCTTCACAATTAGAACTTTTTGACTATAAGCCATTGCTGCTCAAAATGCAGGGCCAGGAGCTTGCCTCCTTCTGTACGCAATGGCCAGCGGCTCACGGGAATGACTGCTTCGACAAAAATCATTTCCGTTGATACCTTCCTTCTACGGGTTTTGATCAGCATGGCCAAAATGGAGCATGGCTTGGCGAACTTCTGCCGTTCACTTCCAAAATTGTAGATGATATCTGCATCATCCGGAGTATGAATACAGAAGCCATCAATCATGATCCTGCAGTTTCATTTTTTCAAACCGGCAATCAGCAACCTGGCAGACCAAGCATGGGATCGTGGTTGAGTTACGGCTTGGGAAGTGAGAATAAAAATTTGCCGGCATTCTGCGTATTGCTGTCCCGTGGTAAGGGAGATATTCAGCCGCTCGCTTCGCGCAATTGGGGAAATGGTTTCCTTGACTCTATTCACCAGGGCGTACATTTACAGTCAGGACATGATCCGGTATTGTATCTTAAAAATCCTCCCGGCACAGATAAAGAAAGCCGGGGTAAAATGCTGGAACATATTGCTTCCCTGAATCGAATGCAGGAAGAAGAGTTTGGTGATCCTGAAATTACCACGCGAATAGCGCAGTACGAGATGGCCTACAGAATGCAAACTTCCGTGCCGGATGTGATGGATTTTTCTGATGAGCCGGAAAGTTCTTTTAAATTATATGGCGCCGATTCACTTCAGCCCGGCACATTCGCAGCCAATTGTCTGCTGGCCAGACGCCTTTCGGAGCGAGGTGTTCGCTTTATTCAACTTTATCATATGGGTTGGGATGCTCATTCCGATCTGCCGGAAAGAACGCGTAATTTTACTAAAAATGTTGATCAGGCTTCCGCCGCATTGATACAGGATCTGAAAAACCGCGGCATGCTGGATGAAACGTTGGTCATCTGGGGAGGAGAATTTGGCCGTACCAACTATTGTCAGGGAACGTTTAAGAACGGATAATTATGGCCGTGATCATCATCCCCGTTGCTTTAGTATCTGGATGGCCGGAGGAGGTGTAAAACCTGGAATCGTCTACGGAGAAACGGACGAATTGGGATATAATATTGTCAAGGATCCCGTTCATGTACATGATTTTCAAGCTACCATCCTGAACCTGTTTGGCTATGATCATGAAAAACTTATTTATAAACACCAGGGGAGACGTTACCGGCTTACCGATGTAAGCGGCCATGTCATAAAAGGGATCCTTGCGTAGCGTGAAGTCTCTGCACTAAAATTATTTTTTCATCTTTTAATGTGAAGTTCCCGGATGTTTCGATTCAGACAGATTGCCCTAAACCTGGTTTATTTTTTAAATGTCCTTTTAATTTTTCTCTTAATATTTGAGGATAAAGTTCAGTACCCGTTTTTTTGCAGGTTACCGGAAGGATGCATCCGCTTGTGCTCCATTTTCCGCTTGTTTTAATTTTTGTAGGAATTTTTCTGGAGTACCTGATTACCAGAAAAAACTTTCAGCATTCTGCGACAGAAAAAATTACTGCTGTATGTCTTCTATTTATTTGCGTTGAGTGCGGCACTCACTGCGTTATTTGGTTTTTTTCTTTACAAAGAAGGATCCTATCTGGGCGAGGAAGTAATCCTGCATAAGTGGATGGGCACTGCAGTGTCATTGTTGGCTGTATTAATAATTTGGTTGAAGGAAAGGCCTGCTGTTTTATATTACTATGCAACGTTGGGAGTAAGTACAATATGCCTTGTTGTGGCAGGTCACGTGGGATCAGAAGTTACGCACGGGAAAGGATTTTTAACCGAGCCATATTCAAAAGCATGCAGAATATTATTGAAATGGAAAATGCGGATAGCGCCATCGTGTTCAGAGATGTAATCCAGCCGATCCTCAATGAAAAATGTCTGAATTGCCATAACGCAAACAGAGCAAAGAATGATCTGATCCTCACCGATTATCAAAGTATCATGAAAGGAGGAAAAACCCGCGATGCAGTAGTGGCAGGCAAGGCAGAAGAAAGTTTATTGTATAAATACCTTTTGCTTCCCATGAATGATTCTCTGCACATGCCTCCCAAGGAAAAACTGCAGTTGGATCGGGAGGAAATCAAGCTCATTGGCTGGTGGATCAATACCGGGGCCGTTGCGCATCAAAAATACGTGAACCTTCCCAAAGTGGATAGCATTCAAACGATAATGCTTTCAAAATTTCATCCAAAGACAGGGCGTGGATCTGTTGGAAATTTCTTTCGCGGATCAGGATGAAATTAGAGAG
Source organism: uncultured Bacteroidota bacterium (assembly GCA_963739105.1). Taxonomy (GTDB): domain Bacteria; phylum Bacteroidota; class Bacteroidia; order Cytophagales; family Cyclobacteriaceae; genus Chryseolinea. The sequence continues at coordinate 87,771 of CAVTZI010000050.1, forward strand.
TTAAATAATCCGTACAGAACCGTACAACAAATCTCCGCCACCAAACCCTACATAGCGGTGTTCCTGGGAAGTAAAAAAGATTTCTCTGCCAAAGATCTAACTGAACTTAAAGATATTGGCAATCAGGTTGTATCGATAGACTTGGGAAATTCTCAAGTAAAAGACGATGATCTTAAAAATTTGAAGCAATTTCCTCACGTTCAAAAATTACACCTTCAAAATATTGCCATTGGAGATGAAGGTGTGAAGCATCTGAAAGATCTCCGCTTTCTGGATGTCTTAAATCTTTCCGGAACAAAAGTCAGCGCTAAGACACTCGATGAGGTTTCCGGTTGGAAAAATTTGAAGAAACTATATTTATACAACACGGCAGTCTCTGAAGAATCTGTTGACATCCTTAAAAAAATCCCGTCCGGAACTTGAAGTTTACAATACTCAATTTGATTTAACAGATTCTGTGTACAACGCCCAACTTACAACTCCCATAGTTAAAATTGACAGCTACATTTTTCCGTGAACATGCATCCGTAGAAGTGAAATTATCACGGGGAAAAGTAAAATATTATTATACGTTAGATGGCACAGAACCTACCTCCAAAGCAAATCAATACAGTGAACCTTTTCAGATGAACCATTCGGGCGAAATCAAAATCAAGGCTACGATGGAAGGATGGATGGACAGCAAAGTTGCTACTTTTCCGTTGCTGAAGCTGGGAATAAAACCTGACCGTGTAATACTTGAAACTAAACCTCATCCTAAATATTCAGGTAAAATGGATAGTACATTAGTGGATGGTAAATCCGGCAGCCTCGATCGCGAGCGATAAAGAATATCTGGGCTTTATCAATAAAGATTGCCAGGTGCTTTTTCAATTTAATAATCCTGAAAAATTATCTCAATTGACGTTGAGCTTTTTGGAAGATGCGGAGCAAGGTGTTTTCGCACCCGAGTCGGTAGAAGTTTGGGGTGGAGAAGATAAAAATAACCTGACAAAATTAGGCAGCGTTGTAAGTGTTCTTCCGAAGGAGGTAAGGCCTTCGATCAAAAACATCATCAAGATAAATTTTCCTCCGCAGTCTGTTCGGTTTGTGCGCCTGACAGCAAAGAATGTTAAGACATTACCCGCCTGGCATCCGGATAAAAAAACTACCAAACCTTCAATTTTTATTGATGAAGTGTCTTTAGAATAAATTGTACTATAAAAGAGCTCCGGCAAATGAAATTTCGTTATTGGCTAACATGCACCTTTTCCCTGCTCGCCTGTTCGTACACATTTTCTCAAAAAAAATTAGTGCCGGTCCTCGATATCGTCGGAACAGAGTCTGCGTGGCTAACTGATATCACAATTGTTAACAAAAAATTATTTCTTGTCGATGGTCCTATAAAGGGCAAATAGCATTTGGGCAGGATACGCTAGTCAGCGGTGGCGAGGGGCAAGATTTCGTGACCCAATTTGAAAGAGGTGCTGTTAGTCGCGCTATGACTTGTGAGGGCAAAATTGCCGGCGTTGATCGAGAATTCTTTTGTCTCGTTGATAACGAGAACTTTACGAGACCGGTGATAACAAAGTTCAATTTGAACAACCAGCTGATATGGAAGTACTCTTTATACCTAACGGATTCATTTCCCGAGTTCCTGCACTTGGTCGATATCAGTTTTGATAAGGATAACACTTATCTTCTTTTTATGATCTCACAGAGAATGGACAAACTCATTTTAGCAATGAAGTTATCACAGGGCCCGGTAATCTTATCGTGAAGCTGGATAGTCGCGGCGAATTAAGTGCCTTTAAGAAAATTGCAAACGTTCATACGTACAACAAACTCAAAATAGTTAACAAAAAAATTTGTGTCTATGCTATGCCCACTTCAATCAATCACGTCACACTTTTCTTAGATCTGGATTTACAAGAAGAAATGCACGATGATGAACTAAGTGAACGCCTAAAATTTCCCGTATGGGATAACGAAGAATACTTCCGTATTGTAGAGAGTGGGTGGCGACCTAAAAGACTTTTTATTTTAGAAAAGTATAGTGCAAAAAAAGGAGTGACCACAAGAACAGAAGTTTTCCGGGATACTGTCAGGTTTCAAGACGAGATATATCTGCATGAAATATTGAATTTCAATAAAAAAGAGATAGTGATTGTGTACGTATCTCGGGGACCAAGATCGGGGAATTGGTATCTCAACCCCCAAATTCATATTCTTCTTGTGAAAAAGAAAACTTTGGAAATTCATAAACGTATCGTTATTGACTGTGATCGCCTGACACCGGAGACGGCCAAGGATATTTCCTTCAAGGTCCATGGAACCGAGTTACTAATCGGAGGTGACTATCGATCAAAATGCAGGGTGGGAAATCTTAGTTTTGGAAATAACGACAACACAAAATGGTCATCATTCTTTGTCGTAAAGCAGCCGCTGAAGTAATTTTCTTAGTCCATCCAGAGCCTAATCACAAATTAAAGTCAGATGAAACAAACAATTAATACAAAAGACATTCCCGTTGGTGTAGTAGGATTGGGGTTGATGGGGTGCAGCATTACAACCTGTTTGCTAATGGCTAATCATCCCGTCGTAGCAGTCGCTTCACTTCCTTCAGATCTGGATCACGCTCCGGATCGTATTCGGGAACATCTACAGGGAGCTTATCACGAAGGCCTCATTCATAAACAACCGCAGCACTATCTGTCGAATCTGAATATTACCAGTGACTATAAAGAACTTGCGGATTGCAGGCTGGTGCTGGAGTGCACGATTGAAAATCTGGATATTAAAAAATCAGTGTATGCCAAAATTGAAGACGTCGTTGCCAAAGATGCGCTGCTCACAAGTAATACGTCAGCGATACCCATCAGCATATTACAACGAGAGACCAGGCATCCGGAAAGATTTTTCGGCTTGCATTGGTTGGAGCCTTCTCATACCACACGATTTCTCGAAATCATTTGTGGTGATCTGAGCAGCAAGGAAATGGGCAAATACCTTTATGACCTTTCTCATTGTTGGGAAAAGGAACCGACACTTCTGTTAAAAGATATCCGCGGTTTTATTACGAATCGGCTGATGTATGCAATGTACCGGGAAGCGTTTAACCTGGTGGAGAACGGATATGCAACCGTGGAAGATGTTGACCGTGCATGCAGGAATAATGCCGGCTATTGGATGACATTGGTGGGCGTGTTCAGGTGGATGGATCTGACTGGTGTTCCCGCCTATCATACTGTGATGAAGGATTTGTTCCCGACCCTTTCCAACAGACAGACGTTCCAAAACTCATAGACGATATCGTAAGTGAGGGCGGAAGGGGAGTGGCTAATGGCAAAGGATTTTACGAGTATGAACCGGGCGAGGCAAAACTGTGGGAAGAGACCTTTGCTGAATTCACGTACGAGATCAGAAAACTTGCATTGAAATATCCGGCAGACATTGTGAAGAAGAGACTGAAGGAAAAAAAAGCGTAGACATTGTGAAAAATGGGCGCAGCGTTAAATAATTTCTTGCATACTTTATCCGGCATCGAAGTGCGTCAACCTCATCGCGACCGTCATCAGAGCGAGGGGAGGGCATCAGCGCTTGGGCGAAGGATCCCGAAGCGTACGGAGTGGCTACGAAACTCTCCCTGTAGAACATCGGACGGACCTGACCAATTCAGCTAAGGATAAGCAGTTGTTCTTTAATCCATGAATACGCTTCTTCCTGGTCAGAGAAGACCCCCAGATGCACATTGTAGGTCTGAAATTTTTCTTCGGCATCTTGCTTAAAATTTTCCATGGGATAATCGGCATAGATGCTTTCTCCCAAAATGACTGCGTGGATTTTTACATCCGCTTTAACAAACAGCAAGTCTTCCCATTCCTCTACCAACCACGTTTCCGTCTTCTCATCAAGTTCACCTAGTTCTGCCGTATCTGCTAACCAGGCAAGCTCCTTAAAAGATAGACTTAACGGCCTGTATTCTTCCAATACTTTAAGCAGGTTCGATTTGAATTGCTCCCCTGAAGGCGCTTTTTTCCAATAGTGTCGCAGAACTGGCAATGAATCGTCCAGTTCACAAAGAAGAAACTCATTATCGAATATTCTCTTGACCATAAGATGAATTTACAACTTTGTAACGTGTAAGGCGGACGCTTTGATACAAAATTGACAACGGCGAGATTCAACCATTATTACTCCTCAGATTCTCAAAGTGATACAAGAAAAATAATTTTCCTTCCCCAGCGTCGCCCTATTTCAATTCAACGATCGGCCAACCTTCGTTATCCCATTTCAATTCTGTAACAATAAGCTTTGAAATTCCATCCGGTATCGAATAGCCATGCGCGATAAGATATTCCTTGCCGTCGATATTATAAACGGAGTTGTGTCCCAACGCTGCCCATTTTTTTCCGTCGCCAATGGCTATAACAGTTCCGCCTCCATCCATCATAGAAAATTCCGCTCTATCTACATACGGCCCCGTTACGGATTTGGATCTTCCCACGACTAATGTGATAGTTGCTTTTTACACCCCGGCAGCACATATCAAAGGAGACGAATTGATAGTAGTAATCGCCGTGCTTGTAAATAAAAGCTCCTTCGGTTTGGCTGTCTTCTAAACTATAGGTATACAATTTTTGGTTGCTGGGGCGGCGTGAGATAGAATGCCATTCTTCAGGCCATTTTAATTTCATCATATCATCCGTCATTTTTACCGCCTTAATACCATCCCAGAATGAACCGAAGATAAACCACGGAGTACCCTTTTCATCTACAATTACATTGGGATCGATGGCCTGCCACATGTCCCGGTTCAACACTGACTGTACTATTTTACCATGATCAGCCCATTTATATTGAGGGCTCTTCGGGTTAAGTGTAGGCGTTGATGCATGACCAATTGCAGCGTGTGGCTTTCCCGGCATTGCATTACAGGCGTAGAACAAATGATATCTTCCCTGGTAGAAAATAATGTCCGGAGCCCAAATGTCTCCCTTAAAATCAGGCAACGCTTCTTTTACCCATTCGGGGTTCTTATCGAAAACAGGTTTACCTTTTTGCCAGGTTTTTAAATCTTTTGAATACAAGTGTGCTTATACCTGGGCCGGTTCCAAAAACATAGTAAGTGTCACCATCTTTAGCCATCACCGGATCATGTACAGGAGGACTCTTAGGGTCAAAAACTTTTGGTTGAGGTACCGAGGGAGCTGCTTGTTCCTGCGCGGTGCTAAAGCTTGCAATAGCCATCATACCGCAGCAAAGGAATAATATTTTTTTAATCATATTTTTTATTGAGTAGGATGCTCAAAAGGGTTAGAAAAGAAAAGTGTATTTTTTACAATTATATAAAAGAAACAGCCAAATACAAACGTGTTTTTGTGTAATCATCGTCGCGACGAAGTGCACCCCTCCCCAGAGCCGTCATCCAGAGCGAAGGGCTCGCATGAGCGTTTGGGCGAAGGATCCCGTGGCTACGAAGTGGCCAAGCGAAGACGCAAGCCGTACAATGTCTGCATCACTGCCACGGGATCCTTCGCTCCGCGCATAGCCTTCACACATTCCTCACTCTGGATGACATTTCATAGGAGGTGGTAGGAGCGGATGCTCACGGTTCATGACATGCCGGCGGATGTGGCTAGCGTATCTCACTTCTTTTTAAAATACGTATTCGCCTTCGGATGGAATAACGATATGACCACTACGATCGAGAGAAAAAGTGCATAACCAGTTCCGCGGTAGAATGGAAAAAACTAAGAATCACGTGATAGATAATCCAGGCAACTAACAGCCACCGCGCCCAGTTGGCACCACGAAGCGTGAATACACCACCAATGATTGCGAGCATCCTGACGAAAAGAACCAAGCTAACTTCCGGCATGGCAACATCTTTCAATTCTGACGCATGATAGATTATACCCACTACGCCTGCAGCTATGAATAGGTAACTGATGAGTGTAATTGATAACGGGCGGTGCTTCATCTGCGAAAGTTCATTGAATTTTTTTAGAGTGCGCTTGTCCATCGTAGCGACGTGCATCGATAAATTAAGTTACATAAACTCGTTATCCTTTTATCCGTTATCCAGATCGAAGGGCTAGCATGGCGGATGGCTAAGGATCCCGTGCTACGAAGTGACATGCAAGACGCAGACTGGTAGACGTTGATTACTTCCACGGGATCCTTCGCCAGACGAGCTCACACGATTCTAACGGATAACGTGATAGACGGAACGAATTAAAAGTTCGCTATCGGACATTAATTACTTAAACCGTACATTCAATAGCTATAGAATGCTAGTTAAGAGAGCCAAAAAACAATTGGCTCAATGTTAGCATATCGCAATCGACAATCCTTTTACTGACCTATGTTTTATAACTACCTGAAAATCGCACTGAGGTTATTATCGCGGAATAAATTAATCAGCGCCATCAATATCCTGGGACTTGCCCTTGCCTTAACAGGAAGTTTAATGATCGGCATCTTTCTTCACGATGAATTAAGCTACGACCGGTATCACGAAAATTCAGATCATATTTATCGCGTAACCCGAAACTTTCTTTCTCCCGATGGAAGCGTAAGCTTACATCTCGGACTCATTGCTGCGCCTTTTGGTCCACTGCTAAAGAACGACTTTTCGGATATCAAGGAGTCCGGACGTATTCACCATTGCTATGAGCCGCTGAGTATTGAAGAGGATGGTAAATTTAAAGAACGATTGAGCAACGATAATTCCTACTACGCAGAACCTTCCATATTTAAAATATTCTCTATCCCCGTCGTTGCAGGCGATACAAAATCAGCGCTGGAAAAACCATTTACGATGATGGTTTCGGACGTCACGGCGGAAAAATACTTTGGGACAAAAGATGTTGTTGGAAAGCAACTAAAAATGAATGATGCCATTATTGAGATAACCGGCGTATACAAAGCATTTCCCGCGCAGTCACACTGGCATCCTGATATACTGGTTTCATTTAGTACCCTGAATGATGACAGGATTTGGGGAAGAGAAAAATTAGAGACAGCCTGGTCGGAAAATAATTTTAGTACGTATATCCTCGTCGATGAGCAATTTGATCGGAAGAAAGCAGAAGAACAACTTCCTGCTTTTCTTGACAAGCACATGGGAGATCCTGGAAATCCTCAATTGCCAAGTTCGTGGACAAATCTTTTTCTGCAGCCGTTAACGTCCATTCATTTACATTCCCATCTCGATTTTGAGCTTGAGGGTAATGGAAGCATTAATCATGTATATACCATGAGCGCCATAGGCGTCTTTTTAATTTTGATCGCATGTTTCAACTTCATTAACCTATCCACCGCGCGGGCTACCACCCGCGGCAAAGAAGTTGGATTACGAAAAGTAGTGGGAGCCTTTAAACGGCAATTAATTACACAACACTTAAGTGAATCCATTCTTATAGCATTTTTGTCATTTCTCCTCTCGATAGTATTTATCTCCATGGCAATGCCCTGGCTCAATGATTTTACCGGCAAGTCCCTCCAACTGTCAGACTATGCAACGCCTTCCACCATTTTTATCATTTTAGGATTCATGACATTGGTGGGAATTATGGCGGGCCTTTATCCAGCTTTTATTATTTCAGCTTTCAAACCTGCGCTTATTTTAAAGGGACAAAACGGATCTGTAAAAGGAAGTGGTGGTATTCGTAAAGTTTTGGTGGTGGTCCAATTTTCAATATCCATTATCATGATCATCGCTACTTTAATAACCTATCAACAATTAAGTTTTCTGAATGAACGCGAATTAGGTTACGCGAAAGACCAGGTGGTGATGATTGGATATGATAATCCAATCATGGAGCACTATGACGCATTTTATAATGAGTTAACAAAAAATCCCGCGATCATTAATGCCACAAGATCAAGCCTTATTCCAACGGACCGATTACTGGCCTATCGTGGAACCTCCGTTGAACAGGGTGATAGCTTAGTCGCTACTGAGATTAATATGAAGGATGTTCGGATCGACCACGAATTTTTCGCCACCTATAAAATTCCTTTTGTCAGTGGAAGAAACTTTTCACGCGACGTCAAGACGGATGATTCTCTCGCGTTTATCATCAATGAAACGGCTGCACGAATGGTGGGCTGGAGCAATGAGGAAGCTATCGGGAAAGTACTAAAAAATGGATTTGTAAAAGGGAGGGTCATCGGGGTGGTGAAGGATTTTCATTTTGAATCCCTTCATGAGCCGATTGTTCCCGTTGTGTTTCATGGCGAAAAAAGTTTTAATAGGATATCTGTATTAGTATCCGAATCAGAAATGGAAGCAGCGCTGGCGCATATGGAAAAAGTCTGGAATCAGTTTGTGGTCGAACGACCTTTTGATTATAGTTTCTTGGCTGCGAGGTACAGGTGGCACTACAAAGGTGAGCAAAATCAAAACGAATTGTTTATCATTTTTGCCGTGCTTGCCATCTTCATCGCGTCAATGGGTTTGTTTGGGTTAGCCACGTTCAATACACTTCAGCGGCGCAAGGAAGTGAGCATCCGAAAAGTTTTAGGCGCTCCCATTGCCAGTATCGTTCAATTGTTAAGCAAGGAAATATTAATCCTGATCTTAGTGGCAAACATCGTCGCCTGGCCCATTGCCTGGTACTTCATGACTGAATGGCTTAATGGATTCGCTTACCATATTGAAATGACGATTTTCACCTATCTTATTGCAGGCGCACTTGCTATAGTAATCACGTTAATTACTATAGGTAGTCAAACGTTGAAAGCTGCGCTTGTTAATCCTGCCACTATTCTGAAAAATGAATAAGAGACGTTATCTCTACATACCTTCGCGAGCGAGCAAAGATCTCCTTGAACCGTCATCCAGAGCGAAGGGCTGGCAGGAGCGGATCGTGCGAAGGATCCCGAAGCTACGAAGTAGCCTAGGGGACGCAAACACCGATTGGAACGTTCTGCTTAATTCCAAAAGATCTTCATTCCGTTAACTTTCAGCACAATTCAGCAATCTGTGATGACGTTTCAATTGAGAGACGTGAGAGGTCGAAAACATTACTTTATGGTACTAACCATCATTCTGTGTGTGCTTGAATCATTTTCATTAAAAGCGCAATCAATGGAAGGAATTAGTATTACCAAAGACATTGTTTATGGAAGGGTGCAAGACGTGGATCTTAAACTGGATATGGCCATGCCGGCTGAAGGAAAAGCTACCTATCCGGCGTTGATTTTTTTTCATGGTGGCGGATGGCAACAGGGTGATAAATCGCATATGCATCGTTGGTTAAAGAAATTTGCTTCTTCCGGTTATGTGACAGTCTCGGTAGGATACCGGTTTGCTCCTGCATTCAAATGGCCTTCGCAGGTTGAAGATGCCAAAACCGCAGTTCGTTTTTTGCGTGCCCATGCCCAGCAATTTAATATTGATCCTAATCGTATTGGGGTCATGGGCGAATCTGCAGGAGGCTATCTTGCCCTTATGCTAGGTTTCACAGATCCAACTGACGGCCTGGAGGGTGAAGGGGGTTATCAATCATTTTCCAGTAGTGTGCAGGCAGTAGTAAGTTTTTATTCGGCAACCGATTTTTCTGGAAGGACATGGCAACTAAGTCCTGCGTTGGAAGCGGAAATTCAACGCTATTATAACAAATCATTACCCCAAGTGATAGCAGATTTTACTGGCACCAATGACACTGAAGACCCAATACTGAAAAAAATTTCTGTGTTGCCATATGTTGATAAAAACGACCCGCCTGTACTTATGTTTCATGGTGATAGTGACCCCTATAGTCCCGTTGAACGGGCACAGAAGTTTGAGCAGGCGCTGACACAGGCAAACGTTTCACATGAACTCATCATTGTAAAAGGTGGTGGCCATGGCTGGACCGGGGCACTTGAAGAGGAAACCAGTCGCCAGATGACTGAATTCTTTGACAGAATCCTGAAAGAAAAAGGACAGAAGTAAGGGATTATAGGCTCTTGCAACGTGATCCCTGGTGAATACAAAAAGGAAAATTCCTATCCTTCAACGGATCATACGACACCTGATGCCCGTCTTCAACTAATGATTGCGGACGGAGTCCATGAGCTACGGCGCGCACCTCCTTAGAACCGTCATCCAGAGCGAAGGGCCGGCAGGAGCGGATGGCGCGAAGGATCCCGAAGCTACGAAGTGGCTAGGTGAAGACGCAGACACGGTAGAACGTTCTGCGTTACTTCCACGGGATCCTTCGCTCCGCGCAGGCCTTCACACAATCCTCGCTCTGGATGACGATTTCATAGGGACGGAGGTCCATGCTCAGAGATGACGTTTCATTGGATTGGCTGGAACATCATTCAAGATATGGCGTTATTACTTTATCATACTGGCGACCATCAAATATTTTCAATCATGAAAAAAGGAGTGCTATATTGTATCTGCCTCATCTTAGTCATGCTTGTGACTGGCGTATTCTGGGGTACGTGGTTTACGCTGACGCGGAGCCTGGATCAATTTCCCCCGGATAATTTTATTCGCATTGGGAAGACGATTATTGCTAACGTAGCCTGGCCCATGCGGATATTGATGCCCCTTACGTTGGTCACGCTGTTTTGGCTGTCCTGGACATCGCGCCAGCAACGTCCATCCTTTTATTTTTTCCTGGGGTCGTTAATCCTTATGGTGATTAGCCTGATCATCACGGTCGGCGTTGAAGTGCCAATCGACAATCAAATCAAAACATGGACAACGGAAACACTACCAGCCGACTGGATGGATCTTCGATTGCGATGGAATCAATTTCATACCTTGAGGACGGTGACAAGTCTGCTGAGCTTTATTTTACTAAGCGATCGGCGTAACAGGGGATGTCGGAAAAAACGTAGCCGAATCGTCCACTTAAATGACTCAGACATCCGAGCATTATCGCTTAAGCGAAATAGAGAGAACGAGGTCTGTAGTTCCTCCAGCGATTGATAAGCGGAATATTTTGCTTTTAAGAATTGCGCTTCAAAATGCCGAAGGTGAAGCGTTCACAAATTGAACACAACTATGAAATTTCGTCATTATAACAAAGGGTGAGCCTCTGGGTGCAGGGCTTTATTATTCCAGGGAACGCAATATCACAATAAGAATATTAATGAAAATAAATTACTGACGGCGAGGATTCACAGATAGAATTCGTGTTGGCGCAAATCGATCCGGAAGGAAATCCGACCGATGGCATTGTGCGAGTAAATGGAAATTTAATACAGCCACCATCCGGCATAACGGATTTTATTACACTCTGCTCCAAGTACAGCTATTGGGACCCGGAACAATACCTGAACATCTGGTGTATGGATGTAGGTCTCCACGGTATATATACCGGAAAAAGCAGTTTTCCAATTGCTGAGCTCGACGGTCTCCCTACGGAACATGAGGATACCCTCAGCGAAGGGATATTCATTAATGCAATTAATTTTGGCCAGGGAGAAAACACCGTTCCGGATCTGGATATGGGGAGAACACTCACCCATGAAATGGGGCACTTCCTGGGATTATTACACACCTTTGGACCAGCTGGTAAAATGTGATTATAGTGACTACTGCAATGATACCCCGCCCATAAGTTCTGCTACATACGGATGCCCTTAAGAAAAACCTGTTGCTTGTGATAGCCGGCCTGCGATGATTGAAAATTACATGGATTATTCGTCGGACAGGTGCATGAATGTTTTCACAAAAGATCAGGTCGCACGAATGCGCATTGTACTTGAAAATAGCCCGCGAAGAAAATCCTTACTTACTTCACCGGTGATAGACAGGAATGATGTAACCGGAATTCACGATGATATTCCGTATGCCATCCACCTCTATCCTAACCCCACAAAGGATTGGATTCATATTTCAATTGACAAACAATTCTGGGGATCTGACTTCAACGTAGCCGCATATACCCTTTTGGGTAAAATGGTATTTAATAAGACTCTTAAGATAACAGATACTGGACTTGAAATACCAATCTCGGAGGTACGCGAGAGACTTATCTTGTTGTCGATCGAAGGACCTGGATTATCCTATAAGCAATTGGTGATGATAAACTGATACAATGCTAAGGCTATGTGGATGAGTAATAGGCGGCGGCAACGGTTACTTATAGTCCGCAACACGTATCCAAAATCTGACCTAATACCGTTGTGTAAAGCCTAGGCCATATCGCTTCTACGTTCAGTTTTTCATAGGCCTGGTAAAGCGGAACATACTGCGTCAGTTCTTGAAGTACATGATCCTTTAAGTTTGCATTTCATTGAGTTACAAGGTTAATGAGGTAACAGCCTTGAGCGAACTGCGCCGATATGCATTCAAATCACTAAAAATAATCTATACAATAGATCGCAACGGCGCATTTAAGGAATTAAAAAACGGAACAGAGGTGAAAGAATATATTTCAAGCACGATGAATGCATTCCAACAGGACGCAAAATGTTTCTCCTGACTTCAAAAGCGCTCTGAAGCAATTTGCCCCGCGCATTTCTTTCCGATGAATTATATTCTTTATACATTTCTGTTTGAATTACATGCATTTCACCAGGTGTATGGGACCAAATGGGCATTGGGAAAACAAGCGAACGAAATTGAAATGCCCAATCCAATTAACGGCGAACCATTGCCTGGAATCTTAACTACGGAATTAAGAAAAGGAGCAGAAAGATGCCGGAGGCAGACCTATCATATGAATTAGTCATGCAACAGGAAATTGATTCCGATAAAATGACCAAGATCTTAAAGGATAAAATAGACCGATACGTACCAAAAGATAAACAAACCTAATCCCGGTACGGCACCGGTGGAATCAACTAGCGATTCGCATACTGACGGCTAATTAGCCAATTCACCATAAAAATCTTGACAAAGGGCCCGGTTCATCCGATTGATAACTTAATAAACTGCTTTCCCAAGATACTTCCTCAACCGCGGAGCGACCTCATGCTGGATCAACGCATTTTGCAAAGCCCATTTTTTATCCGCTTCCGGTTCAACAAGAAACTGAATTTCATTTGCTTCTCTCACTGCGATAGGAACTCCATCCCGATATAATATTCTGTTTCCGGAATAAGCCGGTATGCGCCTTCCAGGAGTCATGATGCCGGTAAGGTTCAGCGGGTCGGCTGCGCTGATGGAAATGAGCACATCATGCTTATTTTCTTTTTTAACATTTCTAAGCTCTACAATAGCTTCTGGTAAAGCCGAATTGCTCGCCATAATAACCTTCAACAAAACGTCCGCCTCTGATTTGTCCCCGGGCTTCAAGCGTTCGAAGCACGCGAACAAGATCTCGCCAGGGTGGCGCCAGGTTCTCCCGTTCTGCCAGTTTCCTGAAAAGTATTCCATATCTCCTCAGCAAAGCCCAGGCAATGGTTTCAATACTTTCTTGCTGATGCTGATGATCATCGTTATGCTGATCGTGCAACACAGACCATCGGCCGGCATAATTCATGGAAAATATTTCCATATCGCGTGTGTGGCTTCCGTTGGTTTTGTATTTGTCCGGAACAAGCAACGCCCGTAATCCTGTGAAAGAATCAGATGTAATAAGTCCGGCGCCAATAAGTTCTCCCAAGGCGTCTTCCGCTTGTGAAGGGAATAATTTTGTTCTGTAAACAAGGTCATCAAAAAATGAGGCACCTTGTTTTTGCAACACGTCATAGATCTGCATCGCCTTAGCTGACAAATTGGACCATTGATTGCCGCTGATTGAGCTGAGGAATCTTTCCAAAGGTTCAACTTATTGCGACTAACGAAAGTTACGGGTGTTGTGCGTATGGGGCTCGTTGCTTTTTTGTCTTTAACGGGATTTGCAGAAGGGCGAAAACGTCCCCAGGATATTTTTCCTGCAACACAAAGCATGTCAAGCCATTGGTAGTCATAGTCGGCGATGCGCGCGGGCAGTATATCACTTTCCCACGCTACGGCTGGAGCCTCATATCCTTCGAGTTTCTGCAGAATATGTTCGAGTCCCGTCGGACCTTGTGCCAGGTTTGCTTTTTCAAGCTGATGCCATCTGAAAACAAAGCGCATGTAATCCGCAGAAGAAACAGGTTGAATTTCACTGCGCAGCTTTTTAATGGTATAGCGGTGAATGCGGGCCAGCAATCGGCGTTCGCACCATTCTTCTTCATCAGGTCCTGTAAATTTTCCCCTGAAAACGAAGCCCTCATTTTCCAGTTTCAATAATGCCTGAAGGATCTCAGCTAAGGGAAGATCCAGGAGCTCGCTTAAAACTTCGTGCTGTCACAGGGCCCGTGATCTCCAGTCGTCCACGAATGATCTCGGCCAATGGATCTTTATCTGCGTAAATTTGATTTAGCTTTTCAGGAACCGTTACAGGATGTTTTAATTTTCTATCGGGAAATACCTTCAGGAAAAATGGTACCCGCTCGGTCGCAATCCACAATACCTGGCCACCCTCGAGTGCTGTTGCCCGGCCGTTGTGAACAAGCTCTTCAAAATAGGTTTCCCAATGATTTTCAGTTCCTTCCTTTGTTGTAATAAATCCAGATAGTAAAAGCGCATCGTGCAGTTCATCCGCAGTTGTTGCTTGTGGCCACGCTTCTTCCCTAACAGCTTCAATGGCAGCAGGGTCAAGTTTGCCGAGATCATTTGCTTCCGCAGGCGTCAATGACCGTCTGCTTCTGACGGCAAGTGTTCTGCGTTCCTCAAGCGGGGCATCATCCAGAAATGCATAGGGTCTTGCATTAACGATCTCATAGGCGAGGGGAGAGGGCTCCTTCAAATCGTGGGCGACCAGGGTTACTTCTTTCTTTTTAATTTTTCTCAAAAGACTTTCCAGTCCTTCAATGTCCATGGCTTCATACAGACAATCGTGTATGGTTTGTTTTACCAATGGATGGTCGGGTACTTCACGGTCACCGGGAATATTTTCAAGACAAGCAAGCTGATCTGGAAAAACCTGCGCCACAAGATCTTCTGATTGCATGCGCTGAAGTTGCGCGGGAACCTTTCGGTCCGCTCTTCTGCGCACAACAGCCAACGCCCGGGATGCATTCCAGCGCCACCGTATACCAAACATGGGCGCATCGAGCAACGCTTGTACTAAAACTTCACGTACCGTCTCCGGACTCAGATAGCCAAAAACTTCTTCGAGTGGAAAACTATGGGTTGATCCCAGTGATAAAATGATCGCATTGTCATTGGCTGCAGCCTGGAGTTCGAAATTAAATTTGCGGCAGAATCGTTTTCTCAAGGCAAGACCCCACGCTTTGTTCAAGCGGCTTCCGAAGGGAGAATGGATGACCAGATGCATGTCACCCGCTTCATCAAAAAATCGTTCCATCACAAGGGTGGTTTGCGAAGGCATCGCTTTTAATGCAGCCTTTGCAGCGCCCAGATAATCGACCAGTTGATCAGCAGCTTCAAGGGAGATCTTTTTTTGATCCGTCAACCATTCAAGTGCTTCTTTTTTCCAGGTCGTATCTTTATTACTTTCTTCGGTGTTGATTAAGCAAGCTCAGATCGCCCAGCCTGTCCGTGATTTCTTCACGCAAGCGTGATACAGCAAACGAAAGCTCTTTGGTTCTTCCCGGTGCTTCGCCCAGCCAGAACGGAATGTTCGGCGGTTGTCCTGCAGCATCTTCAACGCGCACCTTTCCATTTTCTATGCGCTGGATCTTCCAGGTATTATTACCCAGTTTAAAAATGTCTCCGGGAATGCTTTCAATAGCAAAATCTTCATTCAACGTTCCGAGAAAAATATTTCCCGGCTCAAGCATCACATCGTATTCAAAATTATCGGGTATCGCTCCGCCTGACATGATCGCCGTTAGCTTCGCGCCTTTGCGCGCTGTGATCCGTTCATTCACCATATCATGATGGAGATACGCTGCTCTCCGGCCATTGCGACTGGTAAATCCTTCAGAAAGCATCGTAACTACTTCATCAAATTCTTCCCGGCCAAGGTCACGGTAGGGATAGGCTTTTTTCACAAGATCAAACAGGTCATCTTCGGAATACTCCTGACAGGAAACTTCTGCCACAATCTGTTGTGCCAGAACATCCAATGGCTTGTCAGGCATAATGATCCTGTCGAGTTCGCCACGTTGTATGGCATCCATGATCGCAGCACAGTCAACCAGCTCATCGCTGGTTAAAGGAAATATTTTTCCTTTTGGAATTTTATTTACGCTATGACCTGAACGACCCACACGCTGTAGAAAGGCAGCAATGGAACGCGGTGCTCCGATCTGGCAAACCAGATCGATGGAGCCTACATCGATACCAAGCTCCATCGATGCCGTTGCGACCAATGCCTTGAGCGCACCCGATTTCAATTTTCGCTCTGCATCAAAACGTAGTTCCTTTGACATGCTGCCGTGATGGGCCAATACATAACCAGGACCTAACTTTTCATTCAGGTTGTGAGACAAACGTTCGGCAAGTCTTCTGGTATTAACAAAGATCAACGTTGTTTCATGTGACTGGATAAGACTGATCAGTTTGTCATAGATCTCACCCCACACTTCGTTTGCCATAACAGCAGTGAGCGGAGAGTTCGGAATTTCAATCGAGAGATCGAGTTTACGGGCATGGCCGGCATCAATGATCTTGCAATTCGTTTTTCCGTCAGCAGAATTTCCACATGAGAAAATTCGCTACCTGTTCAACCGGTTTTTGCGTTGCAGAAAGTCCGATACGATGAAGCTTCTTCTGTACCAGGGCTTCAAGCCTTTCAACGGATAGCGAAAGATGCGAGCCTCTTTTATCACCCACCAGCGCATGGATCTCATCGATGATGAGCGTATGAACATTGCTCAGCATTTTGCGTCCGTTGGCACTGGTCAGCAGGAGGTATAATGATTCGGGCGTTGTTACCAGAATGTGTGGCGGATGTTTCGATCATCTGAGCCCGGTCAGCCATGGGCGTATCGCCTGTCCTCACCATCACTTCAATGCTGACGGGAGGAAGCCCCATATTTTGCAATTCCTTTTTTATTCCGTCAAGCGGAAACTGGAGGTTGCGTTCAATGTCATTGCTCAGCGCCTTCAATGGTGATACATAAACGATCTGCGTACCCGGCTTGTAAATTTCCTTTAATGCCTTGTTGAATCAGATCATCAATGGCGGAAAGAAAAGCGGCCAATGTTTTCCCGGAGCCGGTTGGAGCAGCGATCAACGTGTTATCATTGGACTTGATCGCCTTCCAGGCTTTTACCTGAACTTCGGTTGGCGTTTCAAAGGATTTTTTAAACCAGTTGGAAACAGCTTTATGGAAAAGGTTAAGGGACATATTTAAGTTTAATAATAGTATGTCAAATAATTGATTATCAATGCAGTAATTAGCTACAACTAATAGCATTGCTCGGAAGCATACAAGTCAACGGTAAATTGGCAAATGGATTAAGCTTATTGGTAAACACTTGAACGGCCAAAATTATTCCGGGGGTGCCTTTTTTTACGCTGAAGTCAGGGACCGAAAAGCACATCTCAAGTTGGACTTCAGTGATGCTTTAAGTATACAGCACCGGACCCCCTTGAAATCAGTCACGACTGAACACTACATAATGAGGTGGAGTTTTGCAATAGCGCCCGTTTTCTTCACGATTTGGAGGATTCCCTTTGGCCAGGTCCTGTCATTCAAGTTTCTCGCCGGCTTCAGGCCCCGTTGGCTCAACAGTGACCATTACAGGGGTGAATTTGGGATCAACACCTTCCAACAATATTGCTTTTTTGGAGCGGCGAGAGGCGCAATGATTACTGCTGCGCGGCGGATCCTCACGGTAACCGTGCGGAGTGCAGCACATACAAGCCTATCACTGTAACAGTGAATGGGTTAACGAGCAGTTCCCGCAACCCGTTTACCGTGACCTTTACGGGTTCACATGGTATAAGCATCAGCCCTCCTTTGAGCTCCGTGACGTGTCCAGAATGAGAGCGAAGGGGGCGACGATACGAGGGAATGATGGGCGAAAGGATACCGCGATGCTACAGAGTGAACGCAGTACAAAGAAAGCCCCGTCGAATGCTCTGCTTTACCGCCACGGGATCCTTCGCTGCCCGCAGACCCAAGCACGTGTTCCCCGCTCTGGAGCACGTTTTTCATAGGAGGGAGGTGACGGAGAGGCCGAACATCAAGAGGAAGGGTGGATGAGAAAGGGGCGAAGGATCTGGAGAAGTGGAAAGGAAGGGAAAACAAGGATTGAGCAACTGTTGCCAGTTCACTCCATTCCGGATTCATTTTCTCGATCAACATTCTCTCCATTTTCTTGATTTCCCTTTGATAGACTTTTCTCTTGCAATAGCATCCACGATAGAGGTGAATCCTTCATAGTAAATTAGTTTTTCGATATTATACCGCGCTGTGAAAGACGTTGGATTTTGCTTTGTCCTATGTTCCCAAAGCCGTGTAGCAAGATTGTTTGTGACGCCAACATACAAGACCGTAGTTACGATTGTTGGTGAGAATGTAAACCCAAGCACAGTGCATTATTAAAATTATCCTAGAGCTGTAGCGACAAAAAATCTCTGAACGTACTCAGGAAAACCGTAAGGCAACGAAGCGCTCCCCTCCCTAAATCGTCATCCAGAGCGAAGGGGTGGCATGCGTGTCGGGCGAAGGATCCCGAAGCTACGGAGTGGCCATGGGAAAATGCAGACGCCGAGTAGAACGTCGGGTGTTACCGGGGGCTGCACAGCACCTTCGTCGCTCAGGATGACGGCTTCGAGGGAAGGGTTTATGGTTAACCGATCGTACCTTGCAATCATGACGCAGCTTTATACCACTTACGCTGACCTATATCATAAAATGTATCAGTCGTTCATCGACTATGATGAAGAGTATCAATTTTACAAAGCATTGCTCGATAAAAATGGCGTCAATAATATCCTGGAGATAGGATGTGGCACAGGACAACTCGCCAGACGATTTTTGAGAGACGGATACGCCTACACTGGCATCGATGTCAGCATGCCGATGCTGGAATACGCGCGAAAGGAGTTGCCGTCCCATCATTTTCACCAAATGGATATGCGTGAGATAAACCTGCCGGCCACATTCGATGCAGTGATCATCACCGCGCGCAGCATTTCCTACATTTTAAGCAACACTGATGTCATGGCTACTTTTAAGTCTATAAAAAAGGTATTAAAAGATGGGGGAGTGCTGATCTTTGATTTTATCGATGCCAAAAACTTTATTCCATCAATCAACGAAGACGAAGTAATTTCTCATGAAGTTGTCATCGACAACGTCAGGTATAAGCGCGAAAGTATTTTTGAAAGGCGTATCGCCACCAGCTGGAACTGGATTTGGAAATCAACTTTCATGAAAGAAGAAAAGGCGGGCTATCAGGAGATCGGCTCCGACGAAGCCGAACTACGCGCCTTCACCGCAGACGAACTCGAAATCTTTCTATCCCTTACAGGATTCAAGATATTACAAGTGCTGGATCGAAAAGTTTATGCATTCCATACAAAGGTGATCGTGGCGCAGTAAAAAAGCTCACTTCAAAAGCCTTATAAATCGTGCGAGTAAGAATGCAGATAAAGGTCATCTAAAGGGCTGATAAAAATCAATTTGTTTCATATCGCGTCGCATTAAATTTCTCATCGGAATCAACGCGGCACCACCATGACCACTTTGCAAATTATTATCACTATTCTTGCAAGTATTAATCTGCTGATGAGTCTAACCATCCTCTTCAGAATTAAACAGCCCGCGTCACCTGTTTTTTGGATCATCAAAGCGGTTCCTACTGCGCTGTCATCGATTCTGGCAATTGTTGGGTTGTTGATCGTCATATCCGGAGTGATTTCTATCGTCACCTGTGATCATGCTGTTAGGCGGTGGCAGCACACTGATCTACTTTACCCACATCGTTCTCGTAACACGTTCGCTTGACCCGGCAACAGGTTTTGAACAGGCATTCGGCCGGTCGTGGGAAAGCAGCATTTCAAAAACCCAACGCGCTCACTTTTTACCTAGGCGCACCGTGTTGCGTTTACCTTCCGCTCCTGAACCCCTGTTCGAACAAGATATTGTTTTCTATACCATTCCCGAGACCAACCGTCCACTGCTGTGCGACATTTGGCAGCCACCCAAAAATACGCGCGCGTTCAGGGCTGGCTTTCATTTATCTTCATGGTAGTGCATGGTATGTTCTTGATAAGGATGCAGGTACGAGAACTTTTTTCCGTCACCTTGCCGCCCAAGGACACGTGATCATGGATGTAGCCTACCGGCTTTTTCCGGAAACAGATATGATGGGCATGGTGCATGATGTGAAGCACGCGATAGCCTGGATGAAGGCCAACAGTTCCCGGTACAACGTAAATCCTTCCTGCATTGTGCTTGGTGGCGCATCCGCCGGCGGCCATCTTTCCATGTTGGCCGCGTTCACAGCCAAAGAGCAGCAATTCATTCCATCGGATCTTCAGGGAATCGATCTTGCCCTGCGAGGAGTGATCTCTATTTATGGACCTACCGACCTGGAAGCTCTTTATTACCACACAGGACAACACATC
>CAVTZI010000051.1:0-68657 GCA_963739105.1 uncultured Bacteroidota bacterium
GTGATCTGCTACCCAAATCCAGCAAGTCCTTACTTCAGCAGAACAACTTCATCCTTCAATATAATCTCCAACGGATCGCCGTATTCAAGATGAGTCTCACACTTATCTTTCGTTACTTTTAACTTAATGACACGATTCCGGAATTCTAATCGGAAGGAATATGATTTCCACTTTTCAGGGATAAAGGGATTGAAATAGAGTTTGCCATCTCGTACACGCATACCCCCAAACCCCTTGATCACACTCATCCAGGTACCTGCCATGGACGTAATGTGACAACCATCTTCCGTGTCATTATTATAGTCGTCAAGATCGAGGCGGGCTGTACGCAAATAAAACTCATATGCTCTTTCCTTATATCCCAATTTTGAAGCAAGAATAGCATGAACACAGGGCGAAAGTGACGATTCATGCACAGTCATGGGCTCGTAAAAATCAAAGTTTTTACGAATGGTTTCGAGATCAAAATCATCTTCAAATAAATAGATCCCCTGAAGTACATCTGCTTGTTTAATGAAACACGAACGTAGAATTCTATCCCATGACCATTTTTGATTGATCGGACGATCTTCGCGCTTAAGCTCGGAAACCGCCATTAACTCCTTGTCGAGAAATCCATCTTGCTGCAAAAGTACTTTGCGTTTTTCGTCTGCAGGAAAATACATCTTGCTGATAATTTCCTTCCACTTCGCAGTTTCATCTTTTTCGTTAAACTGTGTCTTAGCGGTAATCTCACCAAATCTTTTTGCGTCTGCTTGCTTCACATATTCAATGGCCTGGATTGTAAACTTCAGTGTCCAGACGCCAAGGTAATTGGTGTACCAGTTGTTGTTGACGTTATTCTCATATTCGTTTGGCCCGGTAACGCCCAGGATAACATATTTATTTTTATCCGCGGACCAATTAACACGTTGTGCCCAAAACCTTGAGATCCCAATGAGCACCTCCAATCCAAATTCGGTGAGGTAAGCTTTATCACCTGTATAGTCAATGTAATCCCGAATAGCATAAGCCATCGCGCTGGTCCTGTGAATTTCTTCAAAGGTTATCTCCCATTCATTGTGACACTCTTCCCCGTTCATGGTCACAAACGGATAAAATGCGGCACCATCTTTAAAGCCCAACTTCTTTGCATTTTCTATTGCCTTGTCGAGATGTTTGTAGCGATAAACTAAAAGATTGCGCGCGACCTTTTGTTCCGCAGTGCCCAGGTAAAATGGAATACAATAAGCTTCAGTATCCCAATAAGTACTTCCACCATATTTTTCTCCCGTAAATCCCTTAGGACCAATATTCAATCGTTCATCCTCGCCGGTGTAGGTTTGCGTAAGCTGAAAGATATTAAAACGAATTCCTTGCTGTGCCGCAACGTCACCTTCAATGGTGATGTCGCACTCTTCCCATTTATGCGCCCACACCTTTGCATGCTCTTCAAACAAAGCATCAAAGCCAGCGGCTCACGGCTTCATCCAAGACTTTCGTACACTGCAGCAACAAGTTGGTCCTTGGGATGATTTTCTGATGACAACACAGCGGCATATTTGTACACCACAATCTCTTTCCCCTCCTGTAACTCAACCTGAAGAATGTTTCCCGCAAACTTCTCGCGTTGTCAATATGTTAATCCTTTCGAGGTTTACTTTCTTGCCGTCGGAAAGTATTGTATAACGCATGCCCGTGGTAACATGGAAGAAAGTTTTCTTGGTCTGTGCCGTTACGATTGCTTTGCCTTCTGAAGCTTCCTTGTAAACTTCTTCCCAAAATTTTTCATCATAGTTGGAATCTTTGTTTACAACATCAGCATCCACAAAAATTGAGAGCGTCGCTTTGGCAGAAAAATTCAACGGTGTGATCGAATAGCGAATTGCGCCAACTTCCCCCCTGGCCAGGCTGCAAAATCTTTTTGATTCCACACGGAGTTTTTTTCCGTCCGGTAATGTTGCAGCGAAGCTTCGGGACAGAAGTCCCACTTTCATGTCCAATACACGTTTGAAATCCTCCACCTTGCATTTTGCAAGATCGAGTTTTTGATTGTCTACGGAAATATGGATCCCGATCCAGTTAGGCGCATTTAAAACTTTTGCAAAGTATTCCGGATATCCATTCTTCCACCATCCTACCCTTGTTTTATCCGGATAATAGACGCCCGCCACATAACTACCACGCAATGTTTCGCCCGTATACTCCTCTTCAAAGTTTGCCCGCTGACCCATGCGGCCGTTGCCAATACTAAAAACACTTTCTGAAATTTTGTTGGTGTGAGGGTCTAGGCCCTCTTCGATGATATGCCATTCATGGTGCTTGAGATACTGCTTCATTGTCTACTTAACGTTTATGACTTGTTCGTTTCGATAATAGAAATTAAACACTCAATATTCAATATACAGCACTCAACGCTCAAGTTGGAATGTTGAATATCGATCATCGAATGATGAAAGACGAATCATGTTATTATGGGATACCTTATCAAATTTATACACTAAACAGCTAAAGCATGTTACAGTTTTGCCAATTCAGTGATTTTAAAATCCGCGGTTTTTGCTACTACTTCATGCGCTGCATCCAATTGCTGTGCGTTGCCCACACCAACACATTTCATACCTGCAGCCAAGGCAGCTTCTACACCCGCTTCAGCATCTTCAAACACAAGGCATTCTTCAGGTTTCACATTAAGCTTCTGGGCGGCTAGCAAAAATATTTCAGGGTGAGGTTTTGAATGTGTAATCATAGTTCCGTCTACGATAACATCAAATTCATTTTGAATGTGCAATACTTGAATAACAGTCTTTGCATTCTTGCTGCTGGATGCCAATCCGACTTTCAAACCCTTACTTCTAAGATCTCTAAGCAGTTGTTTCACACCAGGAAAGATTTCTTCCGGCACCATCCGTTCAATATAATCATTGAACCAGGTATTTTTTTTATTCGCCATGAGCTCTTTCTCATGTTCGCTGGCCGTAACACCTCCCAATTGCAAAACAATTTCAAGGGATGTCATTCGACTCACACCTTTGAGGCGTTCGTTGTCCGTGGGTGTAAGTTCATATCCAAACTCGCGGGCTAATTTTTTCCATGCTAAAAAATGATAGTGTGCTGTATCCACAATTACACCATCGAGGTCAAAAATACAGGCGTTGATCAAATTCAAATTTGTTTAGTGCAGATGTGACTGCAATACTTGTTGAAATTCAAAAATAGGTTTCCTGAATGATTTTATCAGTCTCTTCCAGGGATTTAAATACCGCAAACGTTTTTCCTTGAGTACGTAACGCACCTAAAGCATTTCCATACCTGGCCGCGGCAATATAATCTTTGGGATTCTGTAACAGTCCGAAGCCAATGCCTCCTGCAAAAGAATCGCCGCACCCTGTCGTATCAATGACATGATTGACTTTTACAGCAGGAACCATTTCTTCCCTGATTTTTCCCCGTTCCTTAAAATACACGAGACATCCCCGGGAATCAACCGTGATGTAGACACATTTTACACCTATTCCCAAACAATGATCCGCAAAGGCACGAAGGTCCTCGCGATCCACTTCAGGCGTTTCTATAAAATCACGACTTTCATATTCTTTCTTGAACCAGGAAGCATTAGCCTCTTCCAGATTCATTTTAAGAACATCGATGTACGGCAACCATTGATCGCGATCGACCCAAAATTTTCGCTGACGTTCGCCAGTGTATAGACATGCCGTTGTAGGGCCATGCGCATCGAATACAATTAATCCCTTGCTGTTGGCTTTAATATATTGAAGCGTCTCCAAAGAAATTTCATAATCGCTAATGGGAATAAAAACAAACACCTCACAATCCAAAATTCCTTTGATGTCATCCGGAAGAATAGGATCCATGAACCCCGTTTGCCGTTCCAACCGGTTATTCATGTCTACAAATTTCAGACTAATGATGTCGCCCTGGTCGTTTTTGGTGGTTAGATGTTTCAGGTTTATTCCAGGATAGCCGTGAAAAACTTCGCGTACGTTGTCCAGGTCAACTTGCCGTAAATGAGATACTGGTATGATCTCCATAGCAGTTCCGGCCATCGTTGATAAAGCGATAACGGGATGGGTAACACATCCCCACTTTTGAATAAGATCACCTTGATGGGTTACAATATGGTCACGCGGAATTGGACCAAGGATGGCAATTCGTTTCATCTTTTTTAGTCTTGTCGTTCGCTAAATAAAAGTTTGTTTCCGAAAGGATCTATTACTTCCATGCAGATGGCGTTCCATGGAGCTTTCTCCAATCCCGGTTTATTAAATTTATAATTCTTATTTGTTAAATAGTGATGATACTCAGCAATCCTTGGAAATTCTATGAACACTTTTGCGCCTGGACTTGCGTCACCATAGTGTTCGGACAAGTGAAGTGTTATGTGTTCCCGTGAAACCTGCATATAAAGAGGCCCGTCTTTTTCAAACTGATGTTCCCAGTCAATCGTGAAATCCAGCCAATCAATGTAAAACTCCTTAGCCTTGGCGTAATCAAATATACGCAGTACAGGAATTACCTTGTTGCTCATAAAATGAAAACTTCAACTTACTAAAAAAGCTGCTCCGAACACCCCGGCACTGTCGCCAAGAGATGGTCTAACAATGGGGGTATCAAGTCTGTTATTAAAAACATATTTGCGAACAGAGTCCAACCCGCGGTCGTATAATAAATCGATGTTACCAACACCCCCTCCGATAACAATTACATCAGGGTCGATTATATTGATAATGACACTCAAACCCTTTCCGAAAAATTCAATAAGGCGCAGCATTGTCTTTTGTGCGGTAGGGTCCACTTTAGACTCCGCCAGCGCCACGATATCCTTAAGGGGTTTTTTATTTCCAGTTTCCTTGAAATAATATCTTTCAAGCGCGGGCCCTGAAATAACATTTTCAACGCACCCCGATTTTCCACAATAACATGGTCCTCCGGATTCATCCAGGAAGTTGTGGCCCCATTCGCCGGCAATGCCTTGCAATCCAACAATGGCGCGTCCGTCGACCACCAGCCCACCGCCAACACCCGTACCCAGGATGACGCCAAACACCACGCGCGCATCCGGAAATTGTTCCTTCACTACACCGTAACGAGCTTCCGCCAGCGCGAAACAATCGGCATCATTGGCCATTTCAGCCTGGACACCAAGTATTCTTTCCAAATCATCTTTCATACGCTGACCATTCATTACAACGGTATTGCAATTTTTCATCGTCCCCAGTTTCGGATCAAGCACACCTGGAGTACTAAAACCGATCTTTTCGGGTTTATACCCATGCGCATTTTCCATGGCGTCGACAATCTTTTTCACCTGAAAGAGTATGTGTTCGTAACCCTGGCTAGCTTCTGTCGGTACACGGTCGCGAAAAAGGATCTCGGGATCATCTAAACTTTTTAAGATCAACCCTTCAATTTTAGTACCCCCAAGATCGATGCCCCACAAACTTCCTTTGTTTGAGACGCCTTGATTAGTAGTTGTCATAACTTCGGAAAAAATGCAATTAGTTTAGTGTTGTAATTTAATAGTCTGGCATGGAATCCGGATAGCCGATCCTATTATAATTTGATGGAAGGTAGGAGAAACTTTTATGCAAAACGAGTGATGGAGGCAATGAGCAAATTTAGTGCATCGAGCTCCTGAGTAACTTTTTCATCCTTCCAATGTAGTTGTACTTTGCAAGCTTGGGCGATATCATTTTTCCATCGAACAACTTTCTGGATATCAAAATTTATCAAGCCAGTCCGGCGGACAAAAAAGTCCTGAAGGGTACAAACCATTTCATATTGAATACAGAAAAAAAGTTCTGCCTTCAATAATGATAACTCGGGATCTTCTTTCGGATTTCGATCCGCCCACAGATCTAAAATTAAAACCACTTGTTGGCCATAGTTCTCTACCAAATATTGTGGCGTGTAGGCATCGAAATTATAATTCTTCAATTTTTGCGCCAGTGAAGCTGTAAATGTTCTGACTTCTTT
Source organism: uncultured Bacteroidota bacterium (assembly GCA_963739105.1). Classification (GTDB taxonomy): domain Bacteria; phylum Bacteroidota; class Bacteroidia; order Cytophagales; family Cyclobacteriaceae; genus Chryseolinea. The sequence continues at coordinate 5,977 of CAVTZI010000051.1, forward strand.
GATGTTGTTAAAAGGATTGCCTGTTAACTTCAACTGTTGTGTTTTGCAATCTGAAAGTCGTGTCTGCTCGAAATGTTTTTTCACAACAAGATTTACAACACGTTCTGCCATTTTCCTGTAGCCCGTCAATTTGCCGCCTGCGATTGAAATCAATCCTGATTGTGATATAAAAATTTCATCCTTTCGGGAAAGTTCGGAGGCAGACTTACCTTCTTCATGAATAAGGGGTCTTAGGCCAGCCCAACTTGATTCGATGTCTGATAACGCTAAGGAAGCAGATGGAAAATTTGCATTGACGGCCGCAATAAGGTATTCAGCATCGTCCCGTGTGGTAAATACCTGATCCTTATCACCATCATAAGAAGTATCAGTCGTGCCTATATAAGTTATTCTGCCCCGTGGAATAGCGAAAATCATCCTTCCGTCGTCAACGTTGAAATAAATAGCTTGCTTAACAGGAAGTTTGTTGTGGGGAACAACAATATGGACGCCTTTGGTAAGGTGTAAGTATTTTCCTTCCTTGGATTTATTGAGATGGCGCAATTCATCCACCCAAGGTCCGCCAGCATTGACAACAACTTTCGAACGGATTTCATACGTGTGATGCAATAGCTCATCCGTTGCTTTCACCCCGCCTATGGAACCATCGACGATAGATGAAATCACTCGCTTTGCAATAACTCAATACATCGGCACCTTGCGAGGAGGCTGCTTTAATGATCTCTATCGTCAGGCGTGCATCATCAGTTCGGTATTCCGCATAAATTGCACCACCCTTGATATCTTCCTTTTCTAAGCAACGGTTCATATCGCAATGTTTGTTGCTTCGTTAACATCCTGCGTTGATCTTCCGGCCTGACACCTGCCAGCCAATCATAAATTTTCAATCCGATGGAGGTCAGCCAATACCCGAGACCTTTTTTTTCAGAAAGTGGCAACAGCATCTTCTCCGGAATAACCAAGTGAGGTGCAAGCTTGTGAACAATTGCCCGCTCGCTTCCAACTTCCTTTACAAGCCCGAATTCAAGTTGTTTGAGATATCGAAGGCCACCATGAATAAGTTTGGTCGACCGGCTGCTGGTACCAAATGCAAAATCATTTTTTTCAATCAGCGCGGTTTTTAGCCCGCGAGATGCCGCGTCCAGGGCAATTCCGGCCCCGGTAATTCCGCCACCAATAACGAGCAAATCGTATTCCTCGCTAATTAGTTTGTGAATAGTCGCCGGACGTTCCGTGATTGAAAAGTTGCCCATGGAGAGTTTTTTGATTTTATATCAATACGAACATTCAATAATCAAACATTCAAGGTCAATTTTTTTTTCCGTCGATAATACTTTCGTAAATATATTTCGTCCCTACGGGACTTGGGTGTTATTCTGATACCTTTCTACCAATATTTTGTCCCTAACGGGACAAGTAACTGATGCCTTAGGCATCAAATGTTGGTAGAAAATAAGTTTGTCATGTAATCAAGTGCCGTAGGTACGAAATATTTTTTTTGCAAAACAAATCTATGCACATGTTGTATCCAATTTAAATGCATAAGGTCCTTTACGGGACTCATTAAACTTCTACTCAACCCACTGCATAGAGCGCTTCACCGCCTTCTTCCATCCGGCGTATAATTTGGCGCCTGTCGCTTCATCCATCTTGGGCGTAAATGTCTTTTGAATTTTGCGGTTCCGTATAATATCATCCTTTTTCCAGATACCAATTTGTATTCCTGCCAGATAGGCGGCCCCCATAGCTGTCGACTCAATCACCTCGGGGCGTTCCACTGGTGTATTTAGAATATCCGCCTGAAACTGCATCAGAATATTATTAGCGCAAGCACCACCATCAACTTTAAGACTAGCTAATTTTATTCCCGAATCCTCTTCCATCGCATTTAATATATCTTTGGTTTGAAAGGCTAAAGATTCAAGTGTCGCCTTAATGATATGTTCCTTACCGGTATCCCGTGTCAATCCAAAAATAGCACCACGGGCATACATATCCCAATAAGGGGCTCCTAATCCCGCAAAGGCTGGCACGACATAGACTTCATTTGAGCCCAGCGCCTTCGTTGCAAAATATTCAGAGTCTTTGGAATGGTCAATCAGGTGCAAGCTATCCCGCAGCCATTGCACCGCTGCGCCCGCGATAAAAACACTTCCCTCTAGTGCATATTCCACTTTGTCTCCTAGCCCCCAGGCAATCGTCGTGATCAAACCATTTTTTGAAAGCTGGATTTTTGAACCTGTATTCATGAGCATAAAGCAACCCGTGCCATAGGTGTTCTTTGCCATTCCAGGCTCAAAGCAGGCCTGACCGAACAATGCAGCTTGCTGATCGCCCGCTACACCTGCAATTGGAATGATCCTTCCATTCAAGTTGCAATCTCCAAAATGGGAGGCAGAAGGTTTTACTTCCGGAAGCAACGCTTCGGGAATTTCCAAAACGTCCAGCAATTTTTTATCCCACTTTAATTCTTTGATGTCGTACAACATGGTGCGCGAAGCATTGGTGTAATCTGTCACATGACTTTTTCGTTGCGTCATATTCCAAATCAACCATGTATCGATCGTTCCAAAAGCAAGCTCACCGCGTGCTGCTCTTTCTTTTGCATTCGGAACATTATCCAGCATCCATTTTATTTTAGTTGCAGAGAAGTACGAGTCGATCACCAACCCTGTATGCTGCTTAACATAGTCATCCACCTTTTTGTTTTAGGTCTTTTTTTTTTTATAGTACAACATGGTGCGTGAAGCATTGGTGTAATCTGTAACATGACTTTTTCGTTGGGTCATATTCCAAATCAGCCATGTATCGATCGTTCCAAAAGCAAGTTCACCACGTGCCGCTTTTTCTTTTGCATTCGGAACATTATCGAGCATCCATTTTATTTTCGTTGCAGAGAAGTACGAGTCAATCACCAGCCCTGTATGCTGCTTAACATAGTCATCCAGACCTTTTTGCTTCAGGTCTTCGCATATTGGAGCTGTACGTTTGTCTTGCCAAACAATGGCATTATAAATTGGCCGTCCCGTTTGACGATCCCAAATCACAGTAGTTTCACGCTGATTGGTGATGCCAATGGCGGCGATGGAGGCCAAATCTATTTTATTTTCACGAATTACTTTTTCCAAAACGCCCAGCTGCGTAGAAAGTATTTCATTTGCATCGTGCTCTACCCACCCCGATTGGGGAAATATCTGGCGAAACTCCTGTTGCGCGATTCCCTGGATCTGTCCATCTTCCTTAAAGAGAACAGCCCGTGAGCTTGTTGTTCCCTGATCAAGCGCGATGATGTATCTCATGGGTGTTGAAGTTCGGGTTTGAAGTTTGAAGTTCGAGGTGTTGGACGCAGTCTGGCTTTAATGATCATTCAAAATCGTATTTTCAATCACCTTATGAAAATAACATTTTAAAAAGCCCTGCGCCAAGCAGACCACCAATTAACGGTCCCACTATTGGAATCCAACTGTATGACCAGTCGGACGATCCTTTACCCGGTATAGGTAGAACAAAGTGAGCAATACGAGGTCCAAGGTCACGGGCAGGATTAATAGCAAAGCCTGTGGGCCCACCCAGACTCAAACCAATGGACGTTATCAGTGCCTCCGACAATAACGGGATTAAGTCCGTCCGCAAATTTATTTGCGCCAATAAAGAGAATCGCGGTAACAAGAACCAAGGTACCAATAATTTCACTAATAAGATTGGACCACGTTGAACGTATCGCAGGCGCACAGCTAAAGGCAGCTAATTTTGTAGACGGGATCGTCCGTTATTTCCCAATGGGGCAAGTAATGAATCCAGACCAACGTGGCCCCAGCAAAGGCCCCGGCAAATTGCGCAACAATATATCCAAACACCAAATTTGAATCGAAGTCGCCAGATCGCCCAAAGCGCTATCGTAATGGCAGGATTCAGATGTGCGTTGCTGATTCGTCCCACGGCATAGATGGACAACGTAACTGCCAGACCCCAGCCTAAAACTATTGTGAGCCATCCCGCATTTTCAGATTTCGTTCCTTTTAATACAACACCCGCTACAACTCCATTACCTAATAAAATGAGTAGCAGGTACCGAAAAATTCTGCAACGTAAAGTGACATATTGATTGATTTAAGGAGTGACTTTCAGGAGGAATTAATATTGTCCTGAAAGTATCAAGTAAAGAAAACTATTGCGCTTCCGCAACTTCCTCTTTCCTGGTTTTTACCTTTGAGAGAATATAATTCCCAACGGCCTTACCCTCGACCAATCCATTTTCAAAGGCCGGACGATAATGAATTCCTCCGTACATCCTGCTGATGGCAGCCTCATCGCAAGCCTCGTCAAACGACTTAAAACTTCTGGACGTAAGTCCAAATTCAATTTCTGTTGAGTCGGTAAAAGAAAAATTTTCTCCGAAAAGATTAGTCAAGGTGACGGCAGCCGATCCTGAAATAACGCTATGGCCACTGGTATATTCAGGAAATGGCGGCGTTTGCAAAAGTGGCACCCAATTTTCATCAATATATTGATTGATATAGGTTTCCGGGCGAATCAGTTTGCTTCTGTATTTTTCATCCCAACACGAAACAAATCCATCGAATAAGGCAACGGCTACCCTCACATATGCCTCTGCAGATTGCACAAAGTCTGCGTTTGCTTTTAGCACAAGCAACATGCGTGATATTCATCCAATGTCCACCCGGCGAAATTTTCTTCGTAGCAAACATCACATGGCCCTTTACATTCATCACAAAAGGATTGCAGTCCCAGAAAGAGGCAATCTCGCGTTGTTCCTGCGTCAAATTTTTTCCAATGTTATAAACTTCCATTGCTTCCTTATAAAATGGACTTTCTTTTTCAATCGAAAAGGCGTGGGTGGCTTAGGTTTAAATTGCGCTGCAGAGTCGATCCCAAAAGTTCGATCTTATTCCAATGCGGCTCGATAGCATCCATATATGCCGGCGGAGTAGGTTTCCAGGTGGCAGGATCGTCAAGAATTGAATACTTCGGAAAAGATCGGCTTTGTTTATAATTGTCTTTCCCGGACCAGGCAACAATATGATCCGCTACCTGCGTCCCATAGGCAATGGATCTTTCATATACATCATCGGGTATATCGGTATCCTTGAACTCTTGCATGATCTTTTCATAGAATACATCCATCTTATCCTCTGAAAAAACCAGCGTGCGGCCGACTTTCAACATCGCCTGAACCGAGGCAAGTTGGAAACAATACTCCTCGCCCTCCTCGGGTGTGGCACAGGCTCAAGCCCAGTAAGCTGCCCTGCAAGCGTAACATATTTCTCATCCTGATGAATCGCAGCTTCATATCCGGCAACGCTCATGTATGTATAGATGCGCGCAGCTACCGGAGGTGAGAAGATATCATGGACGATTACATCTGTTACTTGTTTTACAGAACGATGCAGAAACTCGGCTCGCTCTACTTTAAATTTCCACTCGTTTTCATCACTGGAACAAGAAATAAAAACAACCGACAAAACAAGATCAAACCTATCCAAGACTTCTGCATAAGAATTTTCGATAATTAGACCCCAAAAGTACCGAATCTTCAGAAATAAAAAATACAGTTTACAGGGCCGGTACTACTTACCAGCCGTAAATGTTTTCCTTTCAACGCCGACACCTTTTATTTGAAGGACTTTCCACGATGCAGGCAAGGCAGATTTCACTTGGGAAATTCCGTCATTGGAAACGCGCAGGCCCCCAAATCCGAAGATTACAGACTGTAGCATCCCACCTGCGCCAGTCGCAAAATAGGGATTTGTGCCCCCTGCAGTCTCTGCCAGCACACCGAATGGAGGAACTTCATTGCGTTTGTAGCTTTGTTGAAAAATCTCAAAGGCCTTTTGCGTGTTACCCAGCCTTGCATGCAAAGTTGCCAGCACCGAAAATCCCATCGCCGGACCTTCGGGAGACATTCGTCCTTCGTAATAGGCAAGATCTTTTTCGATTTGCGACCGGTCTTGTATAAAATCCAAGGGAAAGGATAAAAGGTTTACATCCGCCTGCTTAATTTGCTCGCCATTGTAGGTGCGGTTTTCTTTCGTTGTGCCATCGGGAAATTTGAGAATGGGAATATTTGAAGCGACGTGCTCCCATTCCGGATCGGCTCGAAGCCCTAATTCTTTCGCAGCAAGGGTCGCATATCGCAAGCACGGAAATTGCCATGCGCGTTTGTAAAGGCATTGTTGTCAATATTTTCCTGCCACTCATTTGCGCCAATAACGTTGTTAATTTCATACTTACCGGGGCCTTTACGTTCCACTCGGCTTGTCCAAAAATCGGCAACTTCTTTCAAGACCGGATAACCTCGATCACGCAGCCATATCTTGTCCTTTGTAACTTGGTAATATTTCCAAAATGCCCATCCAACACATCCTGTTATATGATGTTGGAAAGGTCCCGTCAGAGCCCAGACAGGCGTATCTTCCGTTCCTGCGTCGGATGATTCCCATGGAAACATCGCGCCCTTGTATCCATGAGAAAATGCGTTTTGCTTGGCCGCTTCCAGTCGTTGATAACGATACTCCAACAAGGATTTTGCAATTTCAGGATGAAGCACCAGCAGCGGCGGGTACATCCAAAGCTCTGTATCCCAAAACACATGTCCGTTGTAGCCCAGTCCGGACAGGCCCATCGGTGACAAGCTATAGGCAGTCCCTTCGCGCGCAAAAGAATAGAGATGGTACAAAGCGCAAACGAATATCTCGTTGGGATTTGATGTCGCCTTCGACAACAATATCGCTTTGCCAAAGTTTGTCCCACGCCGCTTCGTGGTGCTGAAGCAAACGTTCCTTTCCCTCCAGCATGGCAAAAATGGTAAGGCGTTCTGCTTCATTTAAGGGATCGTCAAACTGAGCGGTTGACGTTGCCGATGAAACGATACTGAATGTATAACGTCTCCCCGGCATTTAAATTCTTTAGAGAATTTCAGAAGGTGCATGTTATAGTCCCAGTCCTCATGAATTAAGGCAGGCTCTTTACCATGCGGTTCGGAAAAAATAAAACTATTGCTTACAGCAACGGTATGCTTACCCGATGGACTCTTTCCGACAGACGATAACAATGGAATCTTTACGTGCGGGCGGTCAATTTCACTGTAAGAATTCCGAACCTCTAAAATATGATTAGGCGCTTCAATAACACTCATGGGAATGACCGTCACATTTTTTTTTGCGTCGAGTTCAACGATACTCAGAGCAGTATAAGGCAAATGTCTGAGTGACATCAACGTATGCTTGACGCTGACTTTATCGGATACATCAAAAGAAGTAATCAGCTGTGCCTTTTTCATATCAAGCACTTGCTTATAGTTGGATATTTCAGCAGCGGTGATCCTCCTACCGTCGACATCCAGGTTCATATTGACGTGATTGAATGTTTTCAGAATGTTCGATACCCTTCCGCGCTGGTAATAATCATACACACCATTCATCACAACATCCTTTACTTTCAATGGATCGGCCGATGAAACAATTCCAATCATGCCGTTGGCCACGGTAACGCCATAGTAGTTGGCAGGATTAATATTTTGTGCCTCAATTGTCCACTCTTCCTGAGCAAACACCTCGACGGAAATCAATAAAAGTACGAGACGTATCATAACACTTTATTTTATAGAAAAAGACACGACAGTATTATTGTTTCGAAACGCGATATAATGCGTCCGGCCGCCCAAATTAATTTTTTTCAGCCTTCGGATCTCACCGGCAAGCCGAACACCGGAATCCTTGCTTGGTATTGCATTAAATTTACCTTTTCCATTACCGAGAAGTAAAGAACCGTAACTGGCATCCAGTCTTCCCATTTGAATATTAAGCGGGTAAAAATTTCCCGCAAGGAAAACGTCTAGGTTGCCGTCACCATTGAAGTCATCGATCGCTGATGCACTAACACTTGAAAATTGTGCGGCTGATGGCAAAGGTATAATATCGAATTTTCCCCCACCCTTGTTTTCAATATATACGCTCTCGAACATATACGCTTCGAAAAGTCCTGCTTTTTCTAAAACAGGGTCGCCAAAAATATCTCCGATTGTAGCCGACGCATATTTAGCAAAGGATAAATACTTCTTTTTTAGTCCCGGCATTTGCTTAACCATTTCGTCTCGCGTGCAGTACGGGTATTCTTTACCTTTCATAAAATGGGTAAGAACCTGTTCAGTCGTGCCATTATGATCAAAGTCACTCACGTACATTTTAACCGGTTTATCCCGGGACGTTTTTAAAGCAGCATTAAGTCCAAGATTTCCAGCTATGATATCCAGATCTCCGTCGGCATCAAAGTCAGCTACATCCAAATTATTCCACCAGCCATTTGAGAACTCTAATCCAGAATCTTTGAGCGGCTCAAGTTTTCCATTGTTGTTCAACAAAATTGTGATAGGTTTCCACTCTGCGGCTATCAGTAAATCTTTATCGCCGTCATTGTCGATATCTGCCCAGGTGGAGTTCTTGACAAATCCAAACTTTCGAAGCGATGATGCAACGTCGTCTGTTACGTCAGTAAAGTTTCCTTTACCGTCATTTCTGAGAAGGTAGTTATCCGGTTCTATACCATACTTAAAGGGAAGCGTTCGGACACCAATGAAAACATCGATGTCATTATCGCCATCATAATCGGCAATACTTACCGATGAGCCTGTGATATATATATCGGGTAATCCTGCCGAGGCTGTGAAATTACCTTTTCCATCATTGCGGTAAAGTTTGGGCTTCATGTAAGGCGAAGTACCAGTAAATTCATTGCCTCCTGTAACAACCAATAAATCGTTGTCCTTATCACCATCGGCATCAAAAAAAACCGCGTCTACATTTTCTTGCGTGCTATCTGTTCTAAAAATCTGTTGAAATGAACGTCTGAAATTGCCGTTAGCTGTCTGAAGATACAGCCCCGAAATTTGCCACTTTGCGCCGCCAATGAATACATCTTCCAATTTGTCGCCATTAACATCAGCAATGGCTGCAGCGGGCCCTTCTGCTGACAACATATGCGGCAGGAGTGCCTCACGCGTGAATTCGACAAATTTATTTTCCTTGTGTTTAAAGTCTATCCCGAGATCTGGCTGTCGTTTCTTCCAGCAATGCACTGCCGTTGTGAAAATTTTTATAGTCAAATTTTTTCCCGGCATCTTGTTGCGAGAGTTGGAGTTGCTGATTGGACTTTACATTATAAAGACTTTGATAAGTATCATCCGGCCAAATTACCCACAAGGAATCAATGACTTCGGTTTGGTCCAGTCCAAAAATCATTCTGAAATCGACACTGCTTTGGTATCCCCGGACCGGCTGACATTCCTGCATTTGCATGCCTGCTTTCGTATGAATAAATACTTTCGTGCCGATACCAAATTGGTTTCCGGAATTGCCCTTCAATTTGATTTTTAAGAAATGCTTTGAAGATGGTTGTTGCTGATTGATGAAAAGATTCTCGATCAGAAATGCTTCATCCTCCACGTTATTTGTCACAAGATCGAGATCTCCGTCATTATCTAAATCACCGTAGGCACTGCCATTGGAATACGAAATTTTATCTAATCCCCATTCCATAGCTTTATTGGTAAAGGTTGAATCACCATTGTTTCTATAGAGGATAATTTTGAAGTTTGATCTTCGGCATGCGTTCAATGATCTTTAAATGCTTTTCGTTCAGATCAAACTTCAAGCCCATTTGAATAGAGTCGACGGAGACATAGTTAATGTAATCCATATCATTTGACCGTCTAAGGATTCCGTTGGAAATGAAAATATCTTTTTGGCCATCGAGGTCAAAATCTGCAAACAATGCAGACCAACTCCAATCCGTGGCAGACACGCCGGCAAATAATGCTATTTCGCTAAACGTTCCATCCTGGTTGTTAAGCTGCAGTGAATTTCGTGCATACTGATAGTTGTAACCATAATTTAGTTTGAAATCAAAGATATCATACGCGTCTTCAGCCGCCGATGCTTTCAAAATATAAGGATCTTCGGGAAGCATGTCGGCACTTAGTAAGTCAGGATATCCATCGTTATTAAAATCAGCGAAGTCAACGCCCATCGTGTACCTGCTGGTATGGTTCATCTGAGATTCAAGGACTTCCTTAAAGCTTCCATTTTTCTGATTAATATAGAGATAATCATTTTCGTGAAAATCGTTGCCTACATAAATATCCGGCCACCCATCCAGATTGACATCGCTAACAACAACCCCCAGCCCATACCCAATTACATTATCCAGGATACCGGATGATTTTGTAATTTCAATAAATTGTCCGTTGTCATTTCGAAGAAGCTTATCGCCAGCCAATGGATGCGATTCAAAGCGCAGTTTTGCAGATGTGCCAAAGGTTCCGTTCTCATGCAATGAATGATTCAGCATGAACATGTCCAAATCTCCATCGCGATCGTAGTCAAAGAAAGCAGCTTGCGTAGCAAACCCGATCAAATCAAGGCCAAACTCCATGGCGCGGTCAACAAATTTAGGCACTCCATTTTCGTCGTTGCCTTCGTTTATAAAAAGTTGATTTTTGCCTTTGAAGATTAGATAGTCCCCAAGGTAGCCTACATAAATGTCAAGCTTGCCATCGTTGTTAACATCGGCCATCGTAACACCCGTGGTCCATCCTTTGAAACCTGCTACGCCTGAAGTTTCGGTAATATCTTTAAACTTTAAATTGCCTTGATTTAAATAAAGTTTGTTGGGCTCCTGATTCGATGTGAAATAGATGTCTGGAAGGTCATCGCCATTAAGATCACCAACAGCTACACCGCCTCCGTTATAGAAATACATGTAGTTGAAGATGTTAAAATCAACACTTTCTGTAAGAACGTTCCGGAACGTAATACCTGAAGCAGACGAAGGAACAAAGCGAAATTTTTTCTGGTCGTCAGATCGACTACACGCTGTTACGCAAAGCAGCACGATCCAAACAAACGGCGTCCATGACCTATACATTAATTATTCTTTTTATAAAATTTAATCGCGTTGTTGTTTCGCACGAATGATAACATAGCACTATTCCTGGTTCTTAACGAACGTATATGCCGGACCTCACCATCAACTTTAATACCTGACGCGAGCGAACTCAAGGCAACAAAATTTCCGCCGCCATCACCCGTTAGTATCAATCCGTACAAAGCATCATATTTTCCGGCCTCCGGTTTCACAGCTGACAAATTCCCTCCTAAAATGATATCTAGTTTATTGTCATTGTTGACATCCTCAATGTCAATTCCATACACAGGCGAGAACTGGGCAGTAACAGGTAATGCCTTTCTTTCAAAACCTTTTTCTTTATTATTAAGTAATAAGATTGTGCGGGGTTCATAAAATTTATGAACCGTCGCCTCCTGAAGAAGCTTCTTATCATAAACTTCCTCCATGGACTTAGCTGCGTAGTCCTTGTAATAAACAAATTTCTTCTTTAGGCTGCTCATTTGTTTTATTACATCCTGACGAAGCGCCATAGGGTACTCGATGCCGTCCTTCGTAAAGGCGAAGATTGGTTCTATCGAACCGTTCTGGTCAAAATCGTTTACATACAAAACAAGTGGCTGCTCGGCTAGTAGGCTTAAATTTAGAATTCAACCCGATATTCCCTATCACAAAATCCGTATCTCCATCCTTATCAATATCCGCCGATTCAATTTTATTCCACCACCCTTCCGATTTTTCAAGGCCCGGAATATTATCCACTTTCGTTAGTTTCTTTCCATCATTTTTGAAAACAGTGATCGGCAACCAATCTCCAACCACCATAAGATCGGGGAAGTTATTGCCATCATAATCGAACCATACCGCATCCGTTACGAGTCCGAGTTTCTTGAATTGAGGAGCAACAGCATTGGTGGCATCAGAAAAAATCCCTTTTCCATCGTTAATCAACAAATATTGATCGCAATTTAGTCCATAGTAAGAAGGCCTGACACGCGTACCTACAAACAGATCCATATCTCCATCGTTATCAAAGTCAATAGGTTGAACACAACTACCGGCCTGGTATATGGGTGGGAGTTTGCCCTGCGTTTTAACGAATTGCGGATTGCCGTTTTTGATTCCAACGTTCTCATAAAGTTTATCCTGCAAAGCTAATCCCAAAGAAGAATGTTCTGAGCCGCCAGTTACAACATAAAGGTCGAGATCTTTATCATTATCAAAATCAAAAAATGACGGCATCAACGTCATCCGCTAATGTATCCGGAGCAAATACATTGGTTTCAAGTGCAAGAAACTTTTCATTGGATTTCTGCATATAGATTTTACCTGGATTACCCAATGATCCGCCCAGATAAAAGTCATCCAAACCATCATTGTTTAAATCCGCGGAAGCAAAGGCTGGTCCTTCTGTCGACACCATATGATATAAAAGCCGGTCACGATCAAATTCATTAAATTGGTTCTCCTCATGAATGATTTGATTGGCCTTAGCTTCTTTAAATATGGGCCTGACATGTTTCCTTTTTTTGCTGAGACTGCTTTTCGCATTCGCATAATCAAGAATTAAGTGCTGATCGGCTTTTACATCTTTTAGTATTTCCTGTTTATCATCAGGCCACGTAACGGACAGACTATCTATAACTGCGTTGTTCCCAATACCTACAATCATTTTATAATCCATACTGGATTGAAAGCCGCGTATCGGCATGTTCTCGCCGTAAAGAATCTGGCCATTGGTATATACTCGTACCGCAGCACACAAGCCAAAAGTGTTAGCCGCCGGTACCTTTAAAGGTAAATGCCAAGAAATGATTCGACTTCAATTCTCTCGACCTATTCTGATACACGAATGCTTCCTGATTGACGTTGTTTACAATAAGATCTAAATCTCCGTCATTGTCCAGATCTCCATAGGCAGCCCCATTTGAAAAATTGGGTTCATCCAGGCCCCAATCCTTTGAACGGTTCTCGAAAGTCAAATCTTTTGTTTGCACGAACATATAATTGCTGATTTTTTGAGAGGGCATCTTTTCAACAAATTCGTTGAAGTCAATTTTTTTTCCCTCTATTGCCGCGCGCATATTTTCACTGCTTCCCAAATACTCGACAAAATCCTGATTGATCAAATCCTTGTAAATTCCGTTGCAAACGAAAATTTCCTTGTTCATATCATTATCAAAATCCGCTATGAGGGCACCCCAGCTCCAATCCGTCGCATCGACACCCCCCAACTGTCCCACTTCGCTAAATGATCCATCCTTATTGTTGAGGTGGAGCATATTGCGCATAAATTGATGATAATATCCATTGTTTAACCTAAGTTGGTACGTATCAAATGTTTCAAACGCCACTAACGTTTTTAATCTGAAATCTTCTTCCGGTAGCATATCCGTTGAAAAGATGTCCGGATAACCATCATTGTTGATATCTGCTATGTCGGCACCCATGGAAAACATGCTAAGATGCCCCATGTAATCCGGTAATTGTTCCAGGAAAGTGCCATCGTGATTATTGATATATAGGTAATCACGTTCATAAAAATCGTTGGATATATAAAGGTCGGGCCAGTTGTCATGGTTTATATCACCAATAGAAACACCCAGTCCAAAACCTATAACACTCCCATAGATACCAGCGGCCTCACTGACATCGGAAAATTTTCCGTTGTTATTCTTATAAAGCTTATGGCCTCCTAACTCATCACGTACGTTTCGAAGGTTCCTATATCCCAGCGTAGATACCGGTTTAAATGAGTTGTTCAATACATAACAATCAAGATCCCCGTCTTTATCATAGTCGAAAAAAACAGCATGCGTAGAAAAACCTTTGTCTGCCAGACCAAATTCTTTTGCACGATCGGTAAATGTTAAATCCCCATTGTTGATGAACAATTCATTTTCCCGGTTACCTCCGTTAACATCTCCTGAATTGCAGACGTAGATGTCCAATAGCCCATCCGCATTAACATCCGCTATACTTACGCCCGTAGACCAGGTTTTTGTTCCCTTCACACCTGCTTTTTCCGATATGTCTTCGAATTTCCAGTTTCCCTTATTCAGAAATAATTTATTGTCCCCCATATTGGACGTAAGGTATACATCGGACAAGCCGTCATTATTGACATCGCCGATTGCCACACCACCGCCATTATAAAAATTCCGGTATCTGAATACGTCGAGATCTTCCTGAATAGTTAATGTATTTTGAAATTCAATTCCAGTTTCTTTAGCGGACAACCGATGGAATAGTGTTGGCTTTTGATCCGGCTCTTTTTTCTCCTCTTGGTTTGTGCAAGCTGTTGTTATTAAAACCTGAAATAATATTAAATATCTCCACATCAGCTACCTGTATTTTTTTGAGGACGTAAAATAAAAAAAGAAGGCAAGGATTCAACACTTGCCTTCTTTCATTAAAAATATTTTGGCGTTATTCTCCGCCAGGATATCCTTTATTCTGTTTCAAATTTGGATTTGAGTCAATTGCAAGCTGAGGAATAGAAAACACAACACGGTAAGCGTCTGTGTTCGATCCTTTTTCTTCCCAGGGCTCATTGAATTTACCATGACGTACAAGGTCAATTCTGCGCAAGCCTTCCCAGTACAATTCGATGCCGCGTTCATCCAGCACCTGATCCAACGTGGGTCCGCTAGCGAGTGCAGGGGCACCACGAAGCGCGCGCAATGCATTGATATCCTGCCAGCGCAGTAGTTGGGCTGCTTGCATGGGAACCACCCCGTACTTTCGCTTCAACCATATTCAAATAAACTTCGGCGAAGCGGATCAAGATATACTTGTCATAGAAAGCCGGGTGATACTTCATCACGCGATAACCTTTATCTGTAGCAGCTCCTGAGAGCGGAACATCTGGTGTGAACTGGAGCGGAAGGCCTGTGCGTGTATCAACCAGGTCTGTACCATCGTCCTTCTTTTGTTGGCCGGTAAGTACACCAAGTCCAATACCTGCAAAAGGTTTCCCGAATTCAAGGCCTGGTATCTGCCCGGCAGGAATACCCCTCCGCTTATCAGCGGGATCAAATTTGGTGTAGAAATCAGCCAACGTAGTAAAACCATTCCAACCACTTGGGTTCTGATTGTAGTGCAAGGTCATGTATACACGGTTTTGAGGAGATCCCTGAGTGCTTGTGAGAATTACCTCCGTGCTTGGGCCTGTTTTTTTAAAATTGTCAAAATAATTCGCGTTCAAGGCATATCCATCAGCCATAACAGCCGCAGCATATTGAATAACCTTGCCCATATCCGCGGCGTCAAAGGTGTAAGGTCCCTCCGCTGCGGCGGCCGTATATACACCCTTGTTAAGGTACAATCTTGAAAGCATGGCGTTTGCAGCTGCCTTAGAAGCTACGGGGTTAGGAACCTTTGGCGCTACTGTTGGCAAATTGGGCAATGCTTCTGTCAGATCCTTTTCAACAAGGTCAAATCCTTCCGAACGAGTATATACTTTAGGATTGACTTCACCACCTTCGCTAGTCTTCCGGTCAGGCAAAACTCCCCAGAAATCAATAATGTAGTACCGGTTGAAAGCCCGCAAGAATTTAGCTTCTGCAGTTTGTTGCGGGGTAACACCCGCTGCCTCCATAATCGATTGGGTATTGTATGCATTTTCGTTCAAGCTGTTCCACGCATTATTGATATAAGAGTGGGACGGATCCCAGGTGTGGGTATACAATGACCGCCAAACACCGTTATCACTCCAGTCAACCCCACGGGTAGGCGGAATTAGTTCATCGGACGTGTGTTCAAGCATGGAATAAATGTTTGCCTGGTCAGTAAAAGTACCGAAAGCATTGTAAGAGCCTTCCAGGGCCGCTACCGGGTCAACGTTCGTTGTACCACCAGTAGTCACGATCACCTGTGAGTCAACTTCGTCTGTTTCGAGATCAGTACAGGTAGCCAGTAAACCTAAGGTTACTATAGCTGTCGTTATTCGAATCATCTTATTCATATGAAGAAGTGTCTGTTAATTAAAATGTAGCATTAATTCCAAAAGCAAATGTTCTGGAGCGCGGATAGGTCGTATAATCAATACCCGCAACAGCAACAGGAGGCTGTACTTCCCAGTGTCACTGGCTTAGGAACACTTACCTCAGGATCCTGGAAAGGATAGTCTGTGAAAACGGCAAGATTAGAACCTGTTAAATAGAATCTCAGGTTCTGGAAAACTCCTGAATTGGGTTTGAAATTATAACCCAGCGTAAGGTTCTGAAGTCTGACAAAAGATGCATCGTATAAGAAACGGGTTGATACATCCGGTGCGTTCAGCTTATCCTCAGTAGTCGTCGGAATATCTTTTGTTGTATTCCGTCCGTTCGCAAGTGATCCTGCTGTAAAGAAGGCATTGGCCGTATTGCTGTACACGTACTGTCCGAGCTGCCCCGTAAAGAAAATGCTCAGGTCAAAATTCTTATAGGTAAAGTTGTTGGTGAGTCCAAGACTCCATGTAGGAAGCGGAGACTTGTCAACAAATTTCTGTACATCACCACCTGCGTACTACGCGATACCATTTTCATCAAAGCCCTCAAATTCACGGACGTAAAAGGCATAAAGCGGCTGCCCGTCAGCAATACGTTGAGAATAGGCACCTGACAAACCTTGACCATTGATTTCACCAGCATTATAAAAGGTGTTTAGGTTCGTTACCTCATTCTTGTTGTATGCCATATTGTAGGCGATATTCCATTGGAAAGCAGAACCAACAACAGCGTCATAGCTTAATCCCAATTCAAATCCCTCGTTGATGATGTCTGCAGGAAGATTTATGTATCGGAATGGGTTCGGCGCTGGTTGTGCCGAGTAAGAAATTGTAAGAAGGTCGCTTGTATTCTTGTTATAAAAGTCAAGAGAACCTCTTAGTCTGTTATCCACAAGTCCGAAGTCAACTCCAATATTAAACTGTGCAGTCGATTCCCATTTAAGATCAGGATTTTCGAATGATACAGGTCCGAAACCTCCACCCTGATGTGTTATCAGCACCAGTGTTGATCGACCAGTCATTATTGGACCCGCCATAGCGCCTTCTTTCTGTATAAAGGTTATGCCCGAACTGCTGGTTCCCCGTAACGCCATAACTGACACGCAAATTCAGATCAGAGAATGCGTCAGGTATGAAAGTCTCCTCGCTTAATCTCCATTTAAAGGCGCCGCTTGGGAAATATCCGTACTTATTGTCTCCACCAAAACGTGTAGATCCATCCGCACGTATCGTAGCAGTCAATATGTACTTGTCCTTAATCGACGCAGTAGCCCTGCCATAATAGGATTGAAGCTCGTCAGTTGTATTGGAAGAGTTGGTGGCAACAACACCTCCGAGTGCTGACTGATCGGACGATGCTATGTTATTAAGCATCTCGTCAACATCATCGGTTCTGAAACTGCTGGCTTCAAAGCCAATAGCTTTAGTGTTAAAATCCTGGTATGAATAACCTACCAACGCTGTTAAATTGACAGTACCAAGGTTCTTCTCATAGGTAAAGTAGTTCTCCCAAAGGTTATTGCCCTGATTGTTGTCGCGAATGTAAGCACGTCCATTGTTATAGATACCCGTTACATTCAACAGTCTTGAAAAAGCTGTCCTTTGTTGAGTAGAAGTTTGATCAAAACCATAAACCGTCTTGAATTTCAGACCTTTTGCAATTTCGAACTCAGCTGAAATTGAACCGAGGGCACGCAACGAATTTGTGTAAATGTCGCTCAGATTTATCATGGCAACCGGGTTCGGCTCCGTGTTTGCTAACTGGAAGTATCCACTAGGATCTGTTGTCATCATATATTGGGTTGGATGGCGCCTGTTTCAACGCATTTCCCCAAAGGTCTCCTTCAAATCCTGAGTTAACCGTGATAGGAACCTGATCATCATGTGTCTTGGCAATGGTAAATGACGTCGAGATCAATAGTTTGTCGTTAATGAATTTCTTGTCGCCATTAAATCTTAAAGAGAATCGTTGTAAACCGCTTTTCTCAACGATACCTTGCTGATCCAGGTAACCCGCAGAAAACATATAGCTACTAGATTTATCACCCCCACCATATGAAAGGCCATATTGTGTGGAGATTGCTGTCCCGGAGTACTGCGTCTTGCCAGTCGGTATTGCCTCCCTTATCAAGGGCAGCCGCTCGCGGTAGCACCGTTATATTTCTCGTATGCATCCAAAAAAGCTTCCCGCTCTAAAAGGTCATACTTTTCGGATATTTTGCTCACGCCAACCTGGACTGAGAAATCAAGTTTGGGAGTACCGGACCTTCCTTTTTTAGTAGTAATCATGACTACGCCATTAGCGCCACGTGATCCATAGATTGCCGTTGCCGATGCGTCTTTTAGCACATCCATACTGGCAATATCATTTGGATTAAGGAAGTTCAACGGGTTCCGGGCAGGTGTAGCCCCAGCTCCGCTGGGCGCTACCGTTACCAATATCATCATTGGTAATTGGCACACCATCCACAACGTAGAGTGGCTGATTACCTCCCAATACAGAACTTGTACCTCGGATACGAATGGTATTAATCGCACCAGGCTCTCCGCTATTGGATGTAATTTGCACGCCCGCTACTCTTCCTTGCATTAATTGTTCAGGAGCGGCAATCACTCCCACATTGAAGTCCTCGGCCTTTAGGGAGACTAATGTTCCTGTTACGTCCTTGGCTTCTACCGTACCATAACCAATCACAACCACTTCACTTAAAGAGGTTACGTCCAATTTAAGGTTGACGTTAATGGCTGATTGATTTCCGACAGCAACTTCCTGGGATTCATAGCCCACAAAGGAAAAAACAAGTGTAGCATCACCTCGCTACGGTGATGCTAGTAGCCTCCGTTAGCGTCGGTCACTGTACCATTGGTGGTACCTTTTTCAAGAACATTTACACCAGGAATGCCAGATCCATCATCTTCCGAAGTTACCTTTCCGGTCACAGTCTTACTCTGAGACCACGCGGTAGCGGCCAGAAAGAGAAAGAGTAGAACCGATACATACCTGCAAAAAAACAGATAAAATTTTGTCATACGGTTTTGATTTGAGGTTTAGGTTAAATAATAAAATTCTTAATCATTCTATCAACGTTAGGCAACATACGTTTGAATTTATCCCAAAAAGTAAGGATAAGTTTCCTATAAAAGTACGTTATAACACTTATTTTTTTTAAAATTTCGAGGCTGCAATCGATTTAAACTAGCTGATTGTCAACGTTTGCGCTCCTATTTCAGAGATTACCCAAGGTTGCGGTGGCTCATGATGTAGCAAAAATACCATCAATTGACCACTGTCGGTCCTTTAAATTCACCAGGCTGCACTTCATTGATATATTCGTCATTCCAACTCCATAATCAGCACTGTCCATGGCAAAATTTTTAAGGTTGAATCCGATTGCCATTCCTGGTTCGTAATGACATCCTTCCCTTTGGTAAATGACTTAAGGGGTTGAGAAAAGGGGCGGTATCACCGTCTTTTCGTTGTCGTTTGCATTTAGCACCACCATGACACATTTTTTCGCATCATACCGAAAATAGACATAGACATTATCCTGAGGAATATAATGCAGGAGCTTGCCCGTATGTGAATTAGGGGTCTGAGACTTTCGCCAGGTCAAAAGTTTTTTGAGGTACTCATAGACTTCATTTTGATCTGCCGTCCGCCCCGCCGCCGTAAATCCATTGGCGTTATCACCCGGCCAACCTCCTGGAAAATCTTTCCGGACATGTTCGGATGATACCCACCATCGCCATCCATCAATAGTTCGGTACCATAGTACAGTTCGGGTATCCCTCTCGTTGTAAGAAGAAAAGCCAATCCCATTTTTAGTTTTCTGATATCCCTTCCAACGGAAAGAAAAAATCTTGTCATATCATGATTGTCCAAAAAAATAAGGTTGTTGTTTGGATCGGGATAGATAAAATCCTGGCAAAGGGTATTGTAGAGTTTGCGCATTCCCGTGTCGAAACCGGCAGGCTCATTCAGCGCTTTTGGTAGGGTAAAACAAAGCGGAAAATCTGTGACTGACGGCAACGTCGATTGATAACCATCTTTATTTTTTGATCCACGCTGCCAATACGCCGTGTTGGCAATATTGTTTTCAAACCAGACCTCTCCCACGATGTTAAACTTGGGATACTCGTTAAGAACTTCCTGGACCCAACGCGCCATGAAATTTTTATCGGGATAGGGATAGGTGTCCATGCGAATTCCATCGATGCCTGCATACTCAATCCACCATAAAGTATTCTGAATTAAGTAGGTCGCAAATAGCGAATCCGTTTGATCAACATCCGGCATCGTGGTATCAAACCATCCATTGCTGATCAGGTTGGCGTCATACTCGGATTGATATGGATCTGAAACTACACTGCTCTGATAATTAGATCGGGTAAACTCAGGAAATTGATGGATCCAGTTTTTTTCGGGCAGGTCTTTAAAAAGCCAGTGGTAATTTCCAATATGATTCATGACCATATCCTGAATTACTTTTAATCCCAGTTGATGACTTTTATTGATGAAAGCTAAATAATCTTCGTTTGAACCAAATCGTCTATCGATTTTATAAAGATCGGTAATGGCATATCCATGATAGCTGGACCGCGGTTGATTGTTTTCGAGTACTGGGTTTAACCAGATCGCAGTCACTCCCAGGTCTTTGATATAATCCAAATGATCGGAGATACCTTTTAAGTCGCCGCCATGCCGACTTTCTGGTTTCTCGCGATGAGCTCCTTCCAGCATACCTGGAAGTGAATCATTTTTTATATCGCCGTTAGCAAATCGATCGGGCATGATCAGATAAATAACGTCTGATGAATTGAACCCTTGGATTCGGTTGGCTGAAGTGTCTTTAACCTTTAGTTCGTATTGGTACGTGAATTTCTTTTTGCCAAACGCAAAGGCTATGGGAACAGTGCCGGCCTTAGCGTCTGGGGAAATTTCCAGCGTGAGAAACAGATAATGTGGATTGGATACTTTTTTTACGGCCTTCAATGCAACACCGGCATAATCTAAAGAAGCCGTGTATTCCGAAACGTTAACATCTTTGTTGTAAAATAAAATCTGGAGGGAAGTGGTTTTCATGCCAACCCACCAGAACGGAGGTTCTACGTGTTGAAATTGCACTGCCTTTTTTTGGCCAAGCGCGGGACCAGCAAGCAAAACCAGCACTACTAAAAATTTTAAATTCATTTTATATCTGGTAAAAAATACTGTCATCGTTTAATAATTTTCGAATACTTCACTCCTCCCCTGCTTTCAACCTTAACTATGTATAATCCTTTTGGAAGTCCTGCCAGGCTCCAGGAAGTATCAGATCGTTTAAGTACGGCTACTTGCTTTCCTTCTGTTGTGTAAATCGTTAACGATTTTACCGTTGCCTCATCTGTAAAGAGTTCGTTCTCTACGGGGTTAGGATATAGGTTGATTCCATCATGATGCATCTCTGATAACACGCTCGTAACGGGTTCCTTCAGCGCATAATCCGTGAAAAGTTTGTATTCTCCTGGTTTTAAAGTCAGGTTATGGGATGCGCCACTGACCGAAATAGCCTGGCCGGAGTAATAATCAAACCATGCCCCTGGGTGTTGAAATTCAATTGTTGCGCCTTTTGCAATCACATCAAAATTAGCGACGATGTGAACGTTCATTTGACTTGCATCGGCAGGGCTAATGGTATAGGGTGAGTTCTGTAAGCTGATCTGTTTCACAAAGGATGTACCACTTTGAATCGTGGCGACGCCGTCGGTAAATACTTTGTAGGTGTTTCGAAGTTCCAGCAACTCCGCGATGTGACTATACAGTTCGTAGCGATCCGCATTTTCCAGGTAATCCCACTTTACTGGCTTAGGCGAAACCCGGCAACCCTCATTGATGGTTCCATCAGGGCATCGGTTAATGCTTTGATCATATCCTAATTCTCCAAATTGCCATAACATCTTAGGCCCAGGAACGGTAAAGAGCATTAAGCTCGCAGCTTTCATCCGGTCCAACGCTGTAGTAAGGGTCTTAACGTTATACGATCCAGCAGATCTTCCCGTTTGAAGGTTGCGATACATCAGCCGTTCTTCGTCGTGGCTTTCCATATATCCGATCAGATGCGGAACAGTCCAATTCCTGTTCGAATGATATACAGTGCTAAAGTCTGCACCGGCGGCGCCCGTCGTGTTTTGACTATAGGCTCCGTTGTAGTTTCCCCACAACATCATGCCCTTCCCTTCCGCCACCCTGTACTCCGCTAATTCTTTTTCTTCGGCGTTGTCCGCAAAATGTTCCAGGATCACATAAGCATCGGGCGTGTGACTCCAAATTTTATCGGCCATCCTTTTTAAGATCGCGATGCGGGATGCATCGTATTGTCCCCACGCGGACACACTTCCGCCTGCATTTTTTTGTGTGAATCCCTTCGACAAGTCGAAGCGATATCCGTCAAATTTGTATTCGTGCAGCCAATAGTAATTTACTGTATCCAGGTATGCCTGCGTATAGGTACTCTCGTGATTTAAATCAAAGAATACATTGAAGGGGTGAGTAGCTTCCTGATTGAACCAGGGATTATTCGCTGCAGGTTTACCTGCGTCAAAATCGTAATACATCAACACATAAGGATTGGGGATGTCCTGCTGATTCATGACGACATCCAGAATAACCGCGAGGCCTTCCGAGTGACATCGATCAATAAATTCTTTCAACTTGTTTTTTGTTCCATAATATTTATCTGGCGCAAGCATAAACGTGGGGTTGTATCCCCAACTTTCATTGCCGTTGAATTCCGTTATAGGCATCAGTTCAATAGCATTGATGCCAAGTCTTTTCAAATAACTTAATGTATCGATCAGGTTTTGGTAGTGACGTTCACCGGAAGCAAAAAAATCACGCACCAACAATTCATATATGACCAGGTTTTTCTTTTCAGGCTTTTCGAAATCCAGCGTTTGCCAGTCATAAGCCTGTTGTGCAGTTTGTATAACAGCGGCGCGGTTAAAATACCAAGGTTCCTTAATAGCTTTTTCAGGAAATGGTTTCAAACCTGGATATGCCTCCGCTGGAATAAATCGATCGTCCGGATCCAAAATTTTATCAGCATAAGGATCGGCAACATACACCGATTCATCTACCAGGTATTGGAATGCATATTCCTGACCCGCAGTTAGCCCGGTTACTTCCAGCCAAAAGTATTCCCCGTCTTTTTTCATAAGATATTCGGGAAGGATTTTCCAGTCAGTGAAGTCCCCGACCACGTACACGGAAGTTTTCAGCGGTGCCCACAAGCTTAACGTTGCTTTAGTATTATCGCCCTCATGGTAATTTATTCCCGGAATGATATTGGCGGGTCTAGCGACTGATGGGCTTGCTCCGGGAAATACAATCTGAAAGTCAGCCTCTGCATTGTCTGTTCCCGCTGTGGCCGTTAATTTGACGGTACCGTAGTTTGATGCCGCTGCCAGCGTGTAAGTAAAGCTGTAATGCGTGATATTATTTTGAGTATTAATTAAGGCTCCATCAACGTATAGACTGTAATTGGATGGAATTGGCGTTTCGGCTTCAATGAGCAAATCCTCTCCTTCTGACCCAAAGACGGGCAGCTGTGAAGGGGCGATCAATCGCACCTGGAAGTTTCCGTCCCAGAACGGAGCAATGAAATCAGTAGTCTGGCCGTTGCTCCAATCATTTCCTTTCAACAAAATTCCAAACTGAGTTTCCGTCGCAATGCTACCGTCAAACAACGCTGATGGTATGAAGGTCAAACTAAAAAGGGTTTTACCCCCTGCCAACTGACTTTACAAATTTTACATTATCTGTTTTTGCAACGTCCGAGCTAGCCGGATTTACATTATACTTTGAATCCGTATTTTTTCCAGGTATCCATACCCAGGCAAATGCATCTGTAAGCGTTGCCAACGGAGTGCCTGTTACATCGTAGGTCACTGTTATCTCGGTATCAGGCGTATAAAACCATGGTGAAATGGTGGGGTTAATGGATTCTTTTGCCCAGGTAACGTAAGAACAGGCTACGAAAATCCAAAGCGCAATATGTTTTATCATCACAGGAAACATTGTAAGCTCCATCCCTGCAACATCGCAGGAATGGAGCTAAGTCAGTCTAGGTTGTAGTTTTTGTTATTTTAAGAAGTAGTATTCGCCGGTGCCGGTGTTAAACGTGACGAAATAGGTACCGCCTTTTGTCGGAATGTCGGGTCCCCCTGCTGCACTTATTCCGCCAGGGAAATCAGATGCGCCCCAGTTTACATCCCATGCATCATCCGCTCTGAACTTTGATACCCCATCTGTGAGCGTAACGATTTTGCTCCACAAGAATGGATTCGAAGCGTCAGAGGTTAAGTCAGTATCCGAATCCCAACCACCGGGCGTGGAAGTTCCTAATATACCTAGTTTAGGATAAGGCGTCGATCTGTTGGCTGGCATGAATGCATACTCGCCGGTTGCATCATTGATCCGGACAAAGTAAGTGCCTGCTTTAACAGGAATGTCGGGACCACCTCCAAATGCATATCCTGAAGGATAGGTAGTTGCACCCCAGTTGTTAGTCCAAGCGTCGTTTGCTCTAAACTTGGCTGCACCATCGGTAAGCGTCACTGTACCGGTCCACACATGAACATCCGCAGGGTCTTGTGTAAGATTTGTATCGGTATCCCAACCTCCGGCTGTGCCACTTCCAATAATACCAATCGTTGTAAACGTCGGGGCGGCTAAGGCTGTGAAAGTGTATGCACCGGATTCAGAGTTGAAGGTGACTTTATAGTATCCTGTAGTTGGTACGGGAATATCCGGACCTCCTGCGGTTCCGGTCCCATTCGGAAATGCAGTAGCCCCCCAGTTGGTATCCCACGAATCTGACGCTCTGAACTTAACTTTCTTGCCTCCTACCAGATAAACGGTAATTGTCCAGGTTTCTTTGTCCACTTTGGTAGCATCGGCGAGCCGCATGTCGGTGTCTTTATCCCAACCACCTTGCGTAGCATCTCCAATAATACCAACCGTACAGAAACTTCCACATTCACTCGATTGGAAAGTCGTGGCTGCACGGTCGATTGTTGTAGAAAATATCGGTTCCGAAGTAATGCCATTTATCGTTGATTTGACTCTTATATGCACTGTAGATTCCTCAAACGCAGGAAGCCCGAGCGCAAGCATTGCATCGTTCATCGTTTCTATAGTGACAGGAAGCTGATCCGATGATGTCGTTCCCAGCGTTTTTGCGCTGCTGAAGTCAGCATTATCATCTATTTCGACCACGTAATTCGTCGATATCTGGATTCCATATTCCGTCCGCTTCCACTTGAATATTTCGTACACTTCTCCCAGATTTTCCGCCGTAAATATTTTAGCAGACGATGTGGCCGGGTTCTCGAACACCGGCGGAACAAATGTGCTGGGGTCTTGCAGTACCGGGTCCCAGGGATTCATCGGTACAGCTTATGCTAAATATGGTGCACAGCGCAGTTACAAGCGCAATTATTTTAAGCTTTTTCATAGTCATCACAATCAATCATTAAGGTATCCTGGATTTTGCTCAAGCGTAGGGTTGGCGCCGATGTCGGCAGCGGGAATCGGGAACAGGTCGCGAAAAGATTCGGTCGCAGTACCCTCTTTTACTTTTCCCTTCCATGGCCATAAATAATCGCCACCGGTAAACTGGCCGAATCGGATCAAGTCGGTTCTTCTATGTCCTTCGTAATACAATTCACGCGCGCGTTCATCAAGGATGAAGTCAAGTGTCAGTGCACCGCTGGCAATGTTGCCGGAATTGTCGCCGTAAGCCCGCTCACGTATATCGTTAACGTAATCCAGGGCTTCCGTTGCGCTTCCACCTTGTCCGCCTCTCAGCACCGCTTCAGCATACATTAAGTAAGCATCCGCAAGACGAAACATTGGCCAATCGGTGTCTACAAAATCCGGATGGGCATGTGTTGCTGGACTTCCATCCAATTTCCTGTTTCTGAATTTTGTGATGCCATATCCTTCGGTAAATTGTCCGATGTCATTTATGTCAAGCGTTTGGCCATCAGTCCAAAATAGCGCGCGGGAATCGGTATCGCCGCTTGTGTCAGCAAACTTGGCCACCATCGCAGAAGTAGTTCTTAAGCCGCCCCATCCACCGCCGACACCAAATAAAGCATCAGGAGGCATAGACCCACCGATAGGTGCATGAACCAGATAAACCATACCTCCATAAGACTGCGTATTTGCGCCGTCAAATGTGATAGAGAATATCATTTCAGGACTGGTATTGTTATCTGCAACAAAATTGTGGAGATACTGAGCAGACAACGAATAAGGACCATTGATTACCTTCTTCAACACCGTAATAGCTTCCGTGTATTTTGCCTGGCCAATGTAAACTTCAGCATTCAAATATAACTTAGCCAATAACATTGCTGCCGCCCCCTGATCAGCACGGCCGTATTCAAATTTTGGAGCGCCTAAATCAGCTTCGATCGCAAGCAGCTCTGATTCTACATAGGTAAATAACTCAGCACGGGTCGTCTGTTTTGGGAAATAGGCGCCGGGCTTGTCGGCCTCTGTGACAAAAGGTGGATTGCCAAACATATCGATGGCGTGGTAATAAGCCAACGCCCTCAGGAATCTGGCTTCCGCATGATACTTTTTAATATCTGCATCTTCATTTCCAGCAGTTACCCGAATGTATTCATTGCTAAGCGAAGCCGTGTACATGATGCGCGAGTACACCGCAGCGATGAACACGTCATTGGGTGTCCAGGTTTGCCAATGAAAATCTTTTACAGTGGCATCATTCCATGAAAGGACAGCTTCGTCTGTAGTCAATTCCTGGCAATTCCAATATTGACGGAGGTAGTTTCCAAAGCCCTCGTCAATGCCTGCGATGTCAGGTTGCCCTGCAGGTCCTTGTTGACCACTCAGCGCAAAGGTTGCGTACAGTTTTGCAAGCCCTTGCCTATACGCTTCCGGACTGTCATAGACATCAGCTGATGTGACTAGATTTGGGTCGATCGGCTTTACGTCCAGATCACCTACGCAGGAGGTCATCGCCAATGCCATGGTTCCTACTGCTATTAAATATTTATATGAGTTCTTCATTGTATTAAACGTTTAGTAAGTCAGATTGATACCAACCAAAAACACACGTGGCCTGGGATAGATGTTGTTATCAATTCCGGGATTTGATTGAACAATTCCGTTTTGAAGTGACGTATTGTTTACCTCGGGGTCGATTCCACTATAATCTGTAACAATGAAAGCATTTTGGACAGTGAAGCTCAATCGCGCTTTTAACTTTTTCTCCATCAATTGATCGAAATTGTAGCCGATGCTTATGTTATCCATCTTAAAGAACGACGCATTCTCCACAAAATGATCAGACCAGTATTGGGGATTCACAAATCGCGTTTTGTCCAAATCTTTCAGCACGTTGCCAAAGAAACCAGACTGGACATAAATCGCCGAATAGGTAGACCCTGACAACACGTTGTTGTAAACGTAATTGTCAATGCTGAATCGTCCGGAGAACCCGAAGTCAATTTGCTTGTAGCGAAGGCTTGTGTTCAATCCCATCAGGATCTTTGGGGCTGGGCTGTGGTAATGATATTTATTCAGGTTATTGCTGGGAACTGATCCGCCAGTTCCAGTCCTGTCTACATATAAACCCTCAATAGGAATTCCGTTCTGTCCATATATTTGTTCAAACACAAAGAATGAATTTGCGGGATACCCAACGGTATGAATTTGGATGTTGTTACCTACGCCGCCTGAGATACCTCCTACGTTGATACCTGTGTACGATGGATCATCTGTGAGCGTAAGCTTCGTGATCTTGTTTACATTCCGGGTGAGGTTGAATCCAATATTCCACGTAAAATCTGGTTTATCAATGGCACGTGCACTTAATGTAAATTCGATTCCCTTGTTTTCAAGATTCCCCACATTGGTAGTCAGGTAATTTGAGAAGTTGCTGCCATTTGCAATGGGTATGTTGTTTATTAGATCCTCTGTCTCACGTTTGTAAAAGTCTAAAGAAGCTGTTATCCTGTCGTTAAAGAATCCCATATCAACACCCACATCGTAGGTAGTGGTTTCTTCCCATTTAATATTGGCATCGTATGGATCTGGGCGAAGGGTTGGTACAAATTGATTTCCAAACTGATAAGATGCACCTCCTATGCTTTGACGGTAGACTGCCAGATACGGATAGTAGCCCCCGGGAATATCCTGTTGGCCGGTTACACCAAAGCTCGCTCTTAATTTCAAATCGGATAAAAAGGTCGACGATGCTAAGAATTGTTCATCTTTAATACGCCAGGCAACGGCTACGGCGGGGAATAGACCCCATCGATTTTCTTCCGAGAATCTGGAGGATCCATCATCACGCAACGTCGCCGTTAACATGTATTTCCCGTTGAAGGTGTAGTTAACTCTTCCGAAAAATGAAACCAGAAAATTTTCATTTGCAAACGCAGAATTGTCTCTTACAATAGGCGTTTCATCACCGCTTCGTTGGTAATTAGTACCTTCCCGTTTGAAATGCTGCCACGAATAGCCAGCCGTAACATCGATTTTGTGTTTATCAGTTTCCTTTAAATAGTTGAGGTAAAAGTCAAGCACTTTTGACTGGTTTTTACCCGTGTAATTAATCAGTTCACCCGTCCCGGTCGTATAGTTACGATAGATCCATGCGCCTTCGGGAGCCGTGTTATTTATCCCATCACTATTTGCAATAGTCCATACCCATGTTGAGATTTGCTCTCAACCCGGGGAGAAATGGAAGCCGATAATCAAATTGGAGCGTTCCGATCGTCCGGTTCACATCTGATCTATTGTCAGTGAACGCTAGCAGCGCTGCTGGATTGTTGATACTAAAAGTGTTCGGATTACCATTGGGATCCATAGATCCATCCGGCAAGGTTCTGATCAAGATTCACCCAGGTGAAATAACCTCCATAACGTGTATTTCCATTCATGACAGGTTGTGTTGGATCAAACGATACAGCTGATCCGACAGCTCCCGTATTTCCAAAATCGGTTTTGGAATTCACGTACTTAATACTCGCGTTGATTTTCAAATGGTCATCCAGCAAAAGTGGATTAACGTTAAGGCTAAGCGTATTCCGCTTCATTTCGGTAGTCTTCAAAATACCTTCCTGGTCCGTATATCCATAGGAGAACCGGAATGGAACTTTCTTAATTGAACCGGCAACATTTACATTGTGATCTTGTGAAAAAGCATCCTGGTAAATTTCATCTTGCCAGTCAGTATTGGCAGTTCCTTGTCTCGCCAGTGAAGCCTGATTCAGTCCACTCACCGTGCCTGCTTCAATCAGTTGCAGCAGTTAACGCGCGATACTCGTCACCATCCAATACATCTACGAATTGCGTTGGTTGGCTAATGGAAAACGTTCCATTGTAATTGATTTGGGGCTTGCCTTCCTTTCCTTTCTTTGTAGTAACGATGATTACACCGTTAGATGCACGGGAGCCATATATGGCAGTGGCGGACGCATCCTTTAGTACGGTGAAGGATTCAATATCATTTGGATTGATGGACGCCAAAGGGTTTGACATCCCTTTAACTTCTGAATTATCAACCGGGAAGCCATCGATGATAATCAAGGGATCGTTGCTGGCGCCAATCGAAGAGCCGCCTCTGACGCGAATGGTTGAACCGGTACCCGGCGCTCCACTATTAGAAATGATTTGAACCCCGGCTACGCGTCCGACAATCAGATCTTGAGGTGAAGCGACAACAGAGCGGTTGAAGTCTTTTGTTCCGATTGCAGTAACTGCGCCCGTCAAGTCTTCCTTTTTCTGCTCACCATAACCAATCACAACTACTTCGCCCAATGTCGTCACATCCGCAGCTAAGGCAACGCTTACTGTGGATTGGCTAGCAACTGCTACCTCCTGCGTTGTAAATCCCACGAACGAGAATACAAGCGTCGCATTTTGACCTGTGCTGATGGAATAGTTTCCCTCAACATCTGTAACGGTTCCGTTAGTGGTCCCTTTTTCCAGGATACTAACACCTGGCAATCCTGTTCCGTCTTCGGCGGACGTTACCTTGCCCGTAACCCGTGTCTGTGCCCAAGCCTGGTTCGCCGCGAGCAGCAAGAAGAGCAGAACAAATGTTTTAAACAGATAAAGTTTGATCATAAGAAAATTTAGGTTAGAAATATTATTTGTACGATTAGAAATTTCAATCGTTTGTTCCGGGAAAGTACATAATCGCATGTATGTAAAATTCAAAAACCGCAATAAAAATTCACGGAAACGAGATCGGAAACGAGGTCGCAATCGATTGCGAAGTTGCGAAATAAATTGCGCTGCCGTTGCGGTGATTCAGATTAAGTTAACTAAACTTGCAATATGAAGTACAATCAAGTAACTATTAAAGACATCGCCCGCGAGTTGGGCATCTCTCCCTCCACAGTATCCCGGGCATTGAAAGATCATCCCGATATCAGTCCTCAAACTAAAAAGGCTGTTAACGAGCTAGCGGAAAAATTGAATTACCAGCCTAACATTGTAGCGCTCAGCCTGCGTCAAAGCAAAACCAATACCCTGGGCGTTATTATTCCGGAGCTGGTACACTTTTTCTTTTCAACCGTTATAAGCGGTATCGAAGATGTTGCTTATAGCGCAGGTTATAATGTTATCATCACACAATCCAATGAGTCCCTTCAACGGGAGAAGACCGATATAAAAGCATTGTTTAATAGCCGTGTTGACGGCATGTTGATTTCTGTTTCGCGCGAAACCAATACCTTCGATCATATCGAAGGTATCCTTGCGAAGGGTGTTCCCATGGTATTCTTCGATCGCGTTTACGAAAATGCTAATTCCAGTATGGTTATCGTAGATGATTTGAGCGGTGCCAAAGAAGCAACACACCATCTCATTGACCAGGGATGCAAGAGAATAGCCCACCTGGAAGGCCCACCAAATCTTGGTATTACCAAGCAACGATTGGAAGGCTATATACAAGCATTGAATGATGCAAACATTCCCATTAATCAAGAGCTGATCGTATCGTGTCCGCTGGGAACAATCGAGGAAGGAAAATCTGCAACGGAAAAGCTATTGAAAATGTCGACTCCGCCGGATGCAATTTTTGCGACCAACGACCCGGCCGCCATGGGTGCGATGCAAGCTATTAAAGAAGCCGGCTTAAAAATACCAGCTGATATTGCTGTCGTTGGATTCAGCAACTGGTTCTTCAGCGCATTGCTTGAACCACCGCTGACCTCCGTCGATCAGCCTGGATTTGAGATGGGCCAGGAAGCTGCTAAGCTTTTGATCCGCCAGATTGAATTTAAGTCGAAAGACAATCAGGATCCTGTTCCCGAACGGAAAATCTTAAAGACACGCCTCATCGTTCGAGATTCTTCTCTGAAGAAGGGTAAGCCAAAGAAATAAAAAATGCACTTAACCACGGAGGCGCGAAGGCACGGAGGAAATGCAAAAGACATTCTTCGAATCCTTCGTGTCTCTGAGTCTCCGTGGTAAAGCAAATACGCGGTTAATAGCCGCGTATTTTTTTTCATGTTACCGCAATCGATTATTGCACTTTTATTGTAACCTCCTTTGGTTTACAGTTGCCAATTAACTTTACTTGAAAAGTTATTCATTCCTTAACATGGCAAAACATTTCAACTCTGCATTAAGTCATAGCTTAGGTAATTTGACAACGTCGAAGCAAGAACAATTTGGACTTTCAGGTGAAACGACCAACGGCAAATTTAGACTGCAGGTTTACAACGATAATACAGTAAGAGTACAGATCACGAAACATGACGAATTCGAAGACTTCTCGTATGCCGTCATTGCTTCGCCCGAAGCACCAGCTTTTACTATTCTGGATCAACCCGATAACATTGTTTTAAAAACGGCGAGCCTCGTTTTAACCATAACAAAATATCCCGTCCGATTTAGTTTTTATACACACCACGATCAACTCATCAATGAGGATGACGTCTTTCGGCACGAGTTGGAATGGTGAACAAGTTACCACTTACAAAAAGCTTCAGGATGGCGAACGTTTTATTGGATTGGGAGAAAAAACAGGTCCGTTGGACCGAAGAGGGCATGGCTACGAAAATTATAATACAGATAATTTTGCCTACTCTCCAAATGCCGATCCACTCTATTGCACCATCCCTTTTTACATGGGTGTTCATCACAACCTCGCCTATGGGATATTTTTTGACAACTCCTATAAGTCGTTTTTCAATTTTGGCGCATCGAATAATCGATTTGCAAGTTTTTCCGCCGACACCGGCGAAATGAATTATTACTTCATCTTCGATTACTCGGTAGCAGGAATTATTAAACATTACACGAACCTCACGGGAAGAATGGAGATGCCTCCACTGTGGAGTCTCGGATATCAGCAATGCCGTTATAGTTATTATCCCGACAAAGAGGTTCTGATCGCGGCAAATACGTTCCGCGACAAAGATATTCCGGCAGATGTCATCGTTCTCGACATCCATTACATGGAGTCGTACAAAATATTTACCTGGAGTAAACGTGATTTTCCAAATCCCAAAGAACTCATCTCCAAACTAAAAGAACTGGGGTTTCATGTGGTGGTGATCTGCGACCCAGGCATCAAAATAGAAAATGGATATAAAGCTTATGAAGACGGCGCGAAGGATGACGTCTTTATAAAGTATCCGGATGGAACCAATTATGCTGGGCAAGTTTGGCCAGGGTGGTGCAACTTTCCAGACTTCACCAATCCAAAGGCCCGCCAATGGTGGAAAGAGCAAATAAAGGAATATATCAACGTGGGGGTTACTGGCCTTTGGAACGACATGAATGAAATCGCCACATGGGGCAACATGCTGCCTGAGAACATCGAAATGGATTTTGAAGGAAATAAAAGTTCCATCCGACAAGGCCGAAATATTTATGGTATGCAAATGGCACGCAGCAGTTATGAAGGCTGCCAAATCGTGGATGAAAAATCACCGGCCATTTAACTTAACACGTTCAGGATTTTCGGGCGTCCAACGTTATTCTGCCGTTTGGACGGGCGACAACGTAGCCTACGATGACCATATGTTATTGGGTGTCCGCCTGGTCTCCAGCATGGGATTGTCGGGAATTGCATTTGCAGGATATGATGTAGGAGGATTTGTCGGTGACGCCAGTACAAAACTTTTTGCACGTTGGATTTCCGTGGGTGCCTTCTCCCCTTTCTTCCGCGGACACTCCATGATCAACAGCCGTGATTCGGAGCCGTGGTCGTATGGCGAAGAGGTTGAACAAATATCCAGGAATTACATCAAGTTTCGGTACCAGCTCCTTCCGTACATTTATTCGCTCTTTTACGAAGCCTCTCAAACTGGTCTGCCGGTACAACGATCATTGGCCATTGACTACACACACGATTATAAAATTTACAACGGCCTTTATCAAAATCAATATCTATTTGGACCCTATTTTCTTATTGCTCCCGTCGACAGCACAAAAGATCTGGTCAGGATATATCTTCCAGAAGGCCTTTGGTATTACTTATATAATGGCCACAAATATTCAGGCAATTCCGAAATCATTTTGGATTGTCCCTTATACAAGTTACCAGTGTTTGTAAAGGCTGGAGCAATTGTTCCGATGCAGCCTATCAAATCGCACACCGGCGAAATTACACATACCATTATTTTGCATATCTATACGGGTGATTCATCTTCCTTCAATTTTTACGAAGATGATGGTTTGACGTTTGATTATCAGAAAGGGAATTATGCACTTCGAAAAATTACGCATAACCATCATGCTCGCACGATTTTGATCTCAGCTGTTGATGGAAAGTTTACCTCGCCCGCAAAACGATTCAAACTCGTTTTTCACGGTTTGGATGACTACAGCCAGAGGGTCATTGTCAATGGAAGTGAACTTTCGTTAAGACGCGATGTCAATATGTCATTCGTGGCGCTTGAGAAATTTGATCCGATCCATGATCCGGAACCCGCACCTCAGCAACAAGTACATGTTATAGATTTTGATTACGTGAGGGAAGAGATCTTTATGCAATTTTAATTCAAGAGAATTCCTCGAACATTTTAGCGCAGAGGACGCTGAGAAAATTACGCAGAGAGAATGGAGCCGAGTCTTTGAAATCATATCACCTTCATTTCCTCAGCGCGCTCTGCGCTAAAAAGAGCCTGCAAATAACCATCACCTTTTCAGACCGGAATACTTTCTTGCAACACTATGGTTTTTTCTTTCGATGATTCCCTTGATAAGATAAATGCGCTGCCAGTCATCGCAATTCCTTTCAGCAAAGTAGCCCACGCATGTCCATCATAAATATTTGCCCAAAGCAGCGGACCGTAAAATATAACCGCGATAAAAAAAATGTAGACGCCCAACAAAGCTGTGATCGGTCCCAACTCTTTTGGAAAAAAAAATACTGAAGGCTGCGCCAATAAAAATAATACTGGTGCAATAAGTCCAAAACACTTCGCCTGGCACTTCATATGGCGGAGCACCGACAATAAATACCAATTTATTGTGAATAAAATTTTCTATTCCAAATACAGTTAGTGAGACCGCAATTAAATAAGGACTAAGCCTTGCCCCGCTTGCCGCAATTTTTTCCAAAGCTTTTCCGAGGTCCCGGGAAGGGACAGGGATAAAAGATAGGCGCCAGACAACATACATACGGCGTCAAATACATTTATGAACTCACTGTCACCCGGAAATTGGAAAACACGTGGAATGTGAAGGATAATCACCCAAATCGAAATCATTAACCCCAAGAGCGTGGCAGCCAGTCGCGATAGAACATTAATGATTATTCCAAGACCCGACGCAAAAAGGGCGGCCCCGGCAAAATAAGTCCAGAATAAACGTCCTGGGACCCACGTTGGTACCAAATGGACAATAAACTCCGCATAAAGGAAATGTTGAATTCCGAAAACTACCATAGGCAGGGCTAAAAAGTAGCGGCCAAGTTTTGTAATTTTATCAAGGGACATAATTGGATTCTGGAAAATTCCGGCGAAAATCTAATCAGGCATTGCCAATGATGACTATACAACTTCGAACAAGTTTGTACACAACAAAACATCTTCACCAGACCGCTTAACTTTGCAAAAAATAAGATTAGTTATGCTGACAGACGAGCACCTCCTGACTAAAGCAAAAAAATTAATCGAGTCCAAAATAAACTGGGGTGATAGCAATGACTGGACCAATCAGGACTTTGTCGCGCTAAGCGAAAAAATTCAGGAACAACTCAATATCCCCTTAAGCCATGTGACCCTCAAGCGAATTTGGGGTAAGGTAAAATATGACAGTCTTCCCAATACCCACACGCTCAACACCTTGGTTCAATTTGTCGGTTATGAGAACTGGCGGGAGTTTAAAATACAAAATGGCAATGGAGCCGCGCAACCTGAAGCCAGTGCTCACGTGCAATCAACAATCACGACTCATAGCCCAAACCGACGGCTCTTTAAAATGATTGATGTAGCCTCGACCATAATTCTTTTGGCCGGGTGTTTCCTGATTTTTGTTCAGGCAAAAAAATCGCAATTAAATCCGGCCGACTACTCATTCAGCAGCAAAAAGGTCGTTTCAGTAGGTGTTCCAAACACGGTTATCTTTGATTATGATGCTTCCAAGTCGCCTTCGGATATTGTAATCATACAACAATCGTGGGATACGAAGCTGCGCACAAACGTGTCCAAGAATGATCGTCAACATACTTCAATTTATTACTTCCCGGAGTATTACAGAGCCAAACTCATTGTAGGCAATCAGGTGGTAAAGGAGCATCACCTTTTTATCAAGTCAGATGGCTGGCTTACCGCCGTCAATACGTCACCAGTCCCGGTTTATTTTAAGAAAGAGGACGCCTTAGTGGACGGAAAAATGGCGCTGTCGGTTGAAAAAATAAAATCACAAAATATTAAACTCCAACCTGATGTACGCACCACGCTTTATGCAAACGTCCAGGACTTCGGAGAAATCTATACAGATCGATTTACTTTTGAAACGAGGCTAAAGAATGATTACAAGGAAGGATCGTCCGTCTGTCAAAAAACAAATATTTTTCTCTTGGCGGATGAGGCTTGGATAGGTATTCCATTGTGTGCGAAAGGTTGCGTTTCAGATGCAGAATTATTTTTTGCCGGCACCTATATCTCAGGGAAGAAAAAAGATCTCTCTGTTTTTGGCACGGACTTCAACGATTTTATAAATGTAAAAATTGAATCTGCGGATGGGAAAGCGAAGATTTTTATGAACGATGTCTTAACGTACGAAATAGAAGTAAAGAAGCGCGCTAAAATTATTGGAATCTATTTTGCGTTTGAGGGAACCGGTTCAGTTGATTTTGTGAAGTTGGCAAGCGAGAAGGCAGTATTTGAAGATCAATTCAACTCACCACCCGATCTTTAACATTGCGTGATTATCGAATGAAGCCTACATCAGCGCAATACTCACCGTATTTTTCAATCGCCTGCTTGGTCTCGATTTGTTTGCTTGTCACTAAAAGCTCGAGCATCTCAAGCTTGGCCTCGCATGCCTGAGCCTTGGCCAGCCGGTTTGATATATCATGATTACTGCGCAACGTTGTAGCTATTGTGGCGGCCATCGTTGACAGGGAGGCGCCAATGCATATTAGTTGCCAGACTGGTAATGGAGGCTGAGTCGCGGCTTTAATACTATCAATAGCACCCTGTCCCCCAATGGCCGGAATACCCGCTAAGGCTGTTCCAACCACTCCGCAGATGATGGCTACGTTGATGAGTACCTTGTTTCGTGGTTCGTGCTTTACGATGAAAGCATGAACGCTATTTCGTTTAGAAATAATTTTTTCCAACAATTCTTCCATGGCCAGAGAGGTTTAGCTGTTGAAGTTCTTTGTGACAAAATCCACAATAAATTTACATTTTAATCTTCAACAGCAACGGGGGATTTGGATTATTCCACCCGACGCATGGGAAATTTTTGAGCCTGGTGCTCCCCATTTATCATCCCTGAAATTTCCGCGATCAGAGAATCCGGAGGCACTCTCCAGTATGTAATTATCTGCGGAAAATCATGCGCGGGGTTTTCAAAGATCAATTTATTGGAATCTGAAGATACAAGCTTAAACATGACCGGCATATCATTATTCTGCCCCTGTACCGTAGGGATGTAGTTTATCTCTTCACCCTGCTGTACAAGCTTAATGGATTCAGCTGAAACGGTATCACCATGCTGAATCGAGTAACTCCTTCCCACATAGGTTGAGTCGTTGTATTTGTTCCAGGTCTCGTAATTACTCCGTTCCCCTGATTCACTAAACCATGTACCAACTAACCAATTCGCCTGCGCAATTTTTTTTGGTTTGATCGACTCATTTTCAATCGTAGGTTTTTGACTGCACGCTGTCAAATGTGCAGATCAAGGCGATCGCTAAATTACGCTTCATAATATTTATTCGAAAGTAGATGGACAAAGATAGCGAGATGAATAAGGCGTAAATTGTAAAAATGCGACAACACTAATAAAACTGGTTGATGTCTATGGCACTGCAGCCCCTCATCAATTTTTCTTCTACCAAATTGCCGCCGCTATCGGGGCTTATATTCAGGCCATAACCCAAGAGGAATCTGTTGACATCAACGGATACTACACAAGTCATGTGAGACCATAGTTTAATCCCAGCAAAATTGTTTTTAGCCTCATCGTGTGACCATTTACAAAAGTGCGCAAAACATTTTTCAGTCCCGAGGCACGACATTTTGGTAGCAAATCCAGCGCGTAGTTATGGAGTCCTGTAGGACGCCAGTTATTCTGATGTTGTCAGACAGCAAACGACCCTTTAAGGTCGGCGCGTTTTTCGGGAGATTTTGGATTACCCTGAGAGATACTGCTGTGAAACTTAACCGTGACATTGTTGTCCTCAAAAATAAATGTGAATCCATTTGTATGACATGACTCGATCAACCGCAAGGTCATGAGCAATGTTTTATCATCGATCCAGGTAACGCTTCCGGCTATGGCAGTAGGTACGTCCATCCTTCCTACCACAGGAAAAGGTGTTCCTTTTTTCTCATTCCTTTGTTCGACCCATTTATTTATCCCGCAAATGATCTCGTGCTTATCCTTCCCATTGTTTACAACAAATACACAAGTTCCATCTTTGAAATTTAACTGAATTTTTTGCGCCTGAAATTCATTCGGCTGCAACGTAAACTCCTTTCCGGAAATAAGCGTTACCAACGGCGACGTGGGAATTTGTTTGGAAGGTTCTAATCGCAGACTACCTAAACTTTGCTTCAAGTCGGCTTGAGATTTAGAATCTGGGGGCAACTTTGTTTTCGTTTTATCGATTGCCGGCAAAAGATAGGACCATACTAAGTCCATGGACTTCTGCATGGTAAAACTTTCGCCCGTTATTGCAATGACCGCGTCGTACTCAGGCAATATGATACTGAATTGGCCGAAAGCGCCATCAGCACGATAGCCACCTGGACGGCATCTCCAGAATTGAAAGCCATAACCTTGTGCCCAGTCATCTTCTTCTCTCGGACGCGTGGGGTTGCTTGAGTTCGACACGATCTGCGAACTTGTAGCTTGTTGAATCCATTCTGGTGTCAGAATTTGTTTGCCTTTCCATTGCCCTTTTTGCAAATAAAGCTGTCCAAATTTTGCAATATCTTCTGTTCTTACCCGCAGGCCATAACCGCCAGTATTAATACCTTGAGGATCGGTTTCCCAATCTTCACCCTCGATATCAAGGGGATCAAAAAGCCGTGGCCTCAAATACTGCATCAAGGTTTGGCCAGTAATTTTCTGAAGAATGGCAGATAGAATGTACGTAGCACCTGTATTGTATAAAAAAAATGTTCCGGGTTCACGCTCCAACGGCTGATTAAAAAAGGTCTTTACCCATGAGTCTTGCCCATTGCGCATGGGTTGAATTGTATCTTTTACATGACCTGTGGACATGGTGAGTAGATGCCTCACTTTCATAGCCGCCAGGTTAGCATTAGCACCTTGGGGGACGTCAGATGGAAAAAATGAAATAACTGAGTCCTCGATGTTAAGCAGCCCTTCCTTTACGGCTAGACCAACTGCCGTCGAGGTAAAGCTTTTACTTAAGGAATACAGCGTATGCTTCAAGGATGGTTTATAGGGTGCCCACCATCCTTCTGCAATAACATGTCCGTGGCGCACAACCATGATGCTGTGAAATTCTATTTTGCTTTTTGCCACTTCATCCAGAAACAAATTTAGTCCGGAAGAAGAAACACCTTGTTGCTCCGGCGTGCTGCGTAGTAATGCCGCATTGCTTGCGGCAGTGTAATATCCTGGAGCCATAGCAATACAGGCAAATCCTGCAGAGCCTAATCCAATTTGTTTTAAAAAATATCTTCTACTTGACGGCATGAGGTGACGATTTTCTTTGTCTTCTGCACTATATCTTGCCTTGGTTAGCAACTAATTTTGCCAAAATGCGTTACAGTTCTTCACAGTTTTTTACAAACGGTATGTTTTGTTTTGAAAGTAAAAAGTTGTGACCTCACCCTAAACGTTGTAATTATCGCAATGAACTGGCTACTCATTAGTTGCAATACCCCTTATCCTCAATACCATGACCACCCTCTCTCCTACCCAAACGCCATTTCTTCCACGCATAACGGTAATCGATGCATTACGAGGATTTACGTTATTCGGAATCATCATCGTTCATATGATTGAACAATATTATGCTGGACCAATCCCCGAGAAGCACGCTGTTCCATCTAACCTCATCGACACCATCGTATCAGCGATATCCGTGATTTTAATCAATGGTAAATTTTACGCTATCTTTTCGTTTCTCTTTGGCCTAAGTTTTTATATTCAGTTTTCTAAAGCGAATGCAGACGTACCATTCTTATTGCGGTTTTGCTGGCGATTAATTATTCTCTTTGGAATCGGTTTTATTCATCACCTTCATTATCGCGGCGATATCCTTACAATTTATGCGATGGTGGGATTTGTGCTCCTCGTTGCATACCGTCTGCCAGATAAGTATTTATTGATCCTCAGTCTCCTTCTCGTATTTGATATCCCTGGAATATTGACACGGGTAATTGGTCTCGTCGGAAATGACCCGACAGTAAATGAATTTATCAAGCTAGACCAGACAAAACTTATCGCCTACTATGAAACATTTAAATCTGGAACATACTTTGACTTATTAAAGGCGAACTTGGACAGCTTCTCCATGAAAATGGATTTTCAATTTTGGTCCGGCAGGATCTACATGACGCCCGGTTTATTTTTGTTGGGGCTATACGCCGGTCGAAAAAGATTCTTTGAAGAGATTCCTAGCCCATATACGAATTATAAAAAAATATTTACAAAATGCTTCGTGGGCGTTGCTGGGAACCGTGTTGGGAGGATTATTATTTTTTGTCGTCTGCAAATTCTGTCACCGGTGGTCTTTCAGATGATGCAAATATGCTGGCGGGCCTAACTATTTTTGATTTCTTCAATACGTTTCTAGCCGTGATATATGTGACCGGGTTCATGCTCTTATTTCAAAAAGAAAAATGGAATACTCGACTGATGCGCTTTTACGATGCCGGCCGTATGGGACTCACAACTTACTTAATGCAGGCTTTTTTTGGCGTTCTGATTTTTTCGACCATAGGACTTGGATTGGTAGGTGAGTTGGGCGCTGCCATTTCGGCTTTAATCGCGATTGCAATTTTCATTATTCAAATTCTATTCAGCAAATTCTGGTTGAAGCATTTTTATTACGGTCCCGTCGAATGGCTGTGGCGAAGTCTCACGAATTTTAAAATACAGCCACTAATGAAGGCAAGGGTCAATCCTTATATGGTGGCTTCCGACCAGTCTATATTGAAATAATTTATTGTTATCGTACGGTAGAAGAAGTGTTGTTACCACAGTTAACAACATCAGGTTCCTATTGCCCCGCTAGATTCTCCCCGCAAGCTACTCAGCATTTTTTTCAAGTCTGCTATCGTCCAGAGATCGGGATGCTTCCGTTGAGTCCGATCTTGTCTAAGGTTCACGCAAAGTAGGTGCCGCAAAAATTTGGACTGGAAGATCGAAAGGAAATACACGCCCGGGAGCGAGCTGATGAGGGTCTCATAAAATACGGTTTCGATAGGCAAATCTAACCAGCGATTCTGCACACGCATTTTTAATGAGCTGATGCGATAGGTACACTTCGCCTGAAGTATTAAGCACTTCACTTTACTATGGATGCAATTGGAACAGATCCATTGTGTGTTAGGCAACGAGCGCGTATCCGGCCCGTTAACTCGCTCAACAATAACCCTTAAAAAGAAAATAAAAATGAAAAAGCTTATTCTAATCGCAGTCCTTTTAGCAGGTGGCCACTTGTACGCACAAGACGCCACAAATGGTAAATCATCATTCGGCAAAAAAATCTATCACTCCGGATATGGAGCACTAACTACTAACTATTCAAAATTTAATGGCGACGATGCACTATTCGTTGGAGCCTACGGTGGATGGATGATCAATCACAAACTTATGCTTGGATTAGCAGGTCATTATCTGGTGACGCAGCATGATGGTTATGGTTTCAACCCGCAAACAAATAAAATGAATGAATTGAAAATGGGTTACGGGGGTCTAATGGTTGAATATACCTTCTTTGAAAGCAAGGTTGTCCATGCTACCGCAAATACACTCGTCGGCTTCGGTGTCGTAACCAATGGTTCGCAGGGAAAATATAACCCCGCAACGAACGAAAGCTGGGTATCTTCGGATGAATCAGGATTCCTCGCTTTTCACCCTTCCATTAATGTCGAGGTAAGTGTTACAGATTGGTTTCGCGTCTCGGCAGGTGGTGGCTACCGACTCATTACCAGCTCCGACATCGCCGGCATTAGCAACGCTGATATGAGTGCTCCAACAGCTAACGTCACATTAAAATTTGGGATATTCTAATCGTGGTTAAAGATTCTCCCAAAAGTCGTCGCAACTCCAGCGACGACTTTTTCATTGAAAAATATATCCGATTGCACTTCGAGATAATTTTTATGAACATCAGTTACGTTTCGAGGCAATTCACTTATTTAAAATTGGTAAGGCTTAATAAGTTATCTTTCTTTACTCATAGCCGGAAAGTTAATCCACGTTCACGTTCAACAGATGGTACCAACTTCAGATCAATGAAAAATGAATATCCCATAGGCCGAAAGAAAATGTATGTCGTGCTTTTTTGCGCGAATATTCTTCTCACCATTTTCAGATTGATCATCGTATCCGAGGCTTCTGTTGGATTTCATGTTGGCGCTTCCATTGCATCCCTTTTTGGTTTTTTGATTCTTTGGGAGTTCATACTGGCCTTCGGAGGTTTCCTGGAAAAAAAATTTCCGCTTGACATTCATGTAAACAAAAGAATTATCATTCAAATCATTGCCACATACTTAATAATCACCATCATCGGTGACAGTATATTTATGATCGCTGTAAATATCTTCCACGTCCCGCTGCCACCGGTTCTTAAAACGTTCGGGTACCTGCTCTTCTTTCTCTTATCCATAGTCCTGAACTTGATTTATTTTGGCACTATTTATTTCTTCCATTGGAAGAAAGACCTGGTTAACCTGGCAAACATGCAGCGCGAGCAGGCAATCGTAAAATATGATGCCTTAAGAAATCAACTGAACCCGCATTTCCTATTCAACGCGCTTACATCGCTGAATAGCCTAATTTTTGAAAATCAACAGTTAGCAAGTGATTTTCTTCAGCAACTTTCAAAGGTTTACCGGTATGTTCTTCAAAATAAAGAGAAGGAGACGGTTTCAATGAGCACCGAACTGGACTTTATCACGCATTACATTTCTCTTCTAAAAATACGATTCAAAGACTGCAATTGAATTTCAAGATTGAACTTGAGTGATGAAATCAAAATGAAAGAGATTGTACCGGTCACCTTCAGATCCTCATCGAGAATGCTATCAAACACAACATAATTTCATTGTCGAATCCATTGAGTATTTCAATCACAGCCGACAGCGATTACCTGATGGTTCAAAATAATCTCAACAGAAAAGCTCAGGTTGAATCCAGCAACAAACAAGGATTGGAAAATATAAAAGGCTTCTATCGCTATCTCTCTCCGTTGCCCATTCAAATACTGGAAACTGAAAATAGGTACACGGTAAAAATCCCATTAATTTAATTATGAAAACCATTATTTTAGAAGACGAACCACTGGTGGCGAAAGATCTGCAGAAACTTCTGTTACAAATAGAGCCATCGATACAAATTATTGCTGTATTAGATTCTCTTCAATCTTCCATCGAATACTTCAAGACACATGAGCGCCCGATCTCCTTCTTATGGACATTCAACTTAGTGACGGTGTCAGTTTTGACTTATTAAAACACGTGGACATCCAGTGCCCTATTATTTTTACAACGGCTTATAATGAATATGCAATCCGTGCTTTTAAAGTTAATAGTGTCGACTATCTGCTTAAGCCCGTTGATAAAATCGAGCTGCAAGCTGCCCTGGAGAAATTCAAAAAAATGAAAGCAGCTCAAGGAAGCGACTTGCACGAACAAATTCAGCGGGCCGTAAGCCAACTTAGCCGGATCAGCAGAAAAGAAAATTTACAAGGAACGTTTTATGGTGCATTCTGGTAAATCTTTCCTCGTAGTCCATCACGCCAACGTGGCTTATTTTATAAAAGATACCTTAATCTATCTTGTCACAAATGACAAGCAGCAATTTCTTACTGATTTTCAGACGATGGAAGAATTGGAAGATCTCCTCGATCCAAAACTTTTCTACCGGGCCAACCGACAATACATCATCAGCGCGCAGGCCGTAGATAGTTTTCGAACAGATATCTATAGTAAGATGATCCTCCAATTAAAAAATCCGCTCAATGTAAGTATCGACATCAGTCGCGAAAAGGCACAGGCATTTAAAAACTGGATCCAATAGACACTGAATTTATATTTTTTTTAACCTTTGCTATCGTCAACTCGTGATACTCATTTGATATGGTTAAAAAAAATCCTTCATTCGACGCCTACATCAAAGCCGCAGCGCCATTCGCCCAGCCAATTCTTAATCATTTACGTGAGCTTGTTCATAAGGCATGTCCCGGAGGTGGAAGAAACTATCAAGTGGGGTTTTCCTCATTTTGATTATAAAGGTATTATGTGCAGCATGGCAGCCTTTAAGAACCACTGCGCGTTTGGTTTTTGGAAGAGTGCTATTATGAGCGATCGCGAGAAAATAATGGAAGTTAAAGACAGAGGCGCAATGGGCAACTTTCAGAAGATAACGAGTCTTTCGGATCTTCCATCCGACAAAATATTGATTGCTTACATAAAAGAAGCTAAAAAGTTAAATGAAGATGCCATAAAGTTGCCGGCACGAAAAAAAACTACGGATAGAGAGCTTGCTCGTACCTGCGGATTTTCTTAAAGCAATTAA
Source organism: uncultured Bacteroidota bacterium (assembly GCA_963739105.1). GTDB lineage: Bacteria > Bacteroidota > Bacteroidia > Cytophagales > Cyclobacteriaceae > Chryseolinea. The sequence goes on from CAVTZI010000051.1 coordinate 50,331, forward strand.
GAGAAACAGCGAACGCCTGGAAAAATTTTGAAAAGTTTAGTTACAGTAATAAGAAAGACTATGTAGAATGGATTGAGGAGGCGAAAACAGATGCCACGCGGGAAAAGAGAATAGAAACGGCCGTCGAATGGATGTCGGAAGGAAAAAGCAGGAATTGGAAATACATGAAAAAATAGCATCCAATAATTCTGTCTTCTTCTCTTTCCGATGTTCTTGATTTGCCTTAGAAAATCATCTAATATCTGATTGAATACTTCAGGCTTATCCAACTGGGGCCAGTGGCTTGTTCCTTCAATTATTTTTGCGCGGTACATCAGGCACCTGGTTATGTAGGGAATTGGGTTGTTTTTGTTCGTTGGATGTTTGGATAATCAAGCTTCGGACCCTTATAACGCTTTATCTTGTCTATCGGGTCAAATTCAAATGCAGCCTGAATAATATTGATTGAAGTTTCTTTGGATAGTTTTTTTACACCCTCCTTAACTTTCGCTGCAACTTCTGGCTTTGCATTAGTGACCAACTTCTCCATATAATCATCCATTACCTGTTGATATTTGTCTGATTGAAGCGACGATACCACTGGCTTGATATTTCAACCGGCGTTTTGCCAGGTGTTCCGGCCAAAACAAGTCCGGCTACACGATTGGCATGTGAATCAGCGTAAGCAATTGCCGCAGAACCACCCATGCTGTGGCCCACCAAAACAAATTTATCAATGTCCAATCCATCGACTATTGCGACGATATCATTCGCTAAGGCTTCAGCTGTAAAATGCGAATTAAGAGAAGCATCTGATTTTCCGTGCCCTCTAAAGTCAAGAGCAACGGCTCTGCGTGTCTCTCGCAAATGGGAAAGTTGGTTTGTCCAATGAGAAACATCTCCACCAAACGAATGGGTGAATACAACTGGAAAATCACCAGTGCCGCCATCGTCGACAAAAATATATCCTTCTTCCCCTTTAATTTTGTTTCGTTGGCCGTTCAGTGTTCATATTCTATCATTTAAATCAGAATTGTCTATCATGAAAAGCAAAAAACCCGACCCTCCCGGGCCAGGTTTTTTGTGAATAAAAGCCAGCTAATTGTTTCCTCGCGCTAAATTAAAAGCGACATAAATTTGTCCAAGAGAATTCTTGGTATTTCCCAATATTCTTTTCGCACCGTCACTGCGCGCAATTTCATTTAGTCCGTAGTTATAACGAGCGCCAACCTGGATATCTCCAAAATTAAAACCTACACCTCCTACAAGTCCATAATCCCAATTATCAAAGTTGTCGCGATCGAGTTGTCTGAAATCCATCACCCAAGTCTCCGTCGGTATCAATATTTGCTCCTACCAGGTAAGCCCAATATGCACCAGCATGAATTTCGGCGGCATTCCCTAGCTTAAATACAGCGAGCACTGGTACATCGAAGTAGTTTAAATTTAATTTAGTTTCCTGATCGATTATGCCGAACGTTGTAATCACTTTATTTCCTTTCGTGGAATAATTTACCTCCGGCTGAATTGCGAACCCTTCGTTAACAAATATCTGACCGTATACACCTGCATGGACTCCATATCGAGGATTTTTATCGGTCACTTCATCTGTAATTAAGTTACTAACATTTAATCCCCCTTTAATACCTGCCCGGACTCGTGGCCGAGGTTCGTCTCGATCTGTATCTATTGTGGTCGACTCCGTTCTGTGTCCGCACTGTTGTCTCCGTTGTCGTCTCATTCTGCGCATTCACCTGAAACGTGAAAAGCACAACCCCCGCTATAACGGCTCCGAAGCGCATAAAATGTTTCGTGAAATTTAATTTCATTGCGTTCATAGAATTGATTTTAGTTAAACATCTCCTTTCAATACCACTCAATGAAACAACATGCCATTTTTTGAAAACAGACCTGGTCAATGAAAATGATTGCGGAGACGTGGAATGGATGATATCACGTAGCAAATTGCCAATTCCCAAGTTTGGAATGCTGTGAAGTTGTTCAACAGGGTGTGGACAATTTTCAGCGATAACATTCCTTTTCTTTACTACTTTTACAAAGCGATGCGCCAACTTGTAGCTATTGTTTTTGCTGACATGACAGGGTACACAGCCCTCATGCAAGAGAACGAACTCCTTGCAAAATCCAAACGGAAACGGGTTAAGGAAGTGCTTGATCAACCCTCGAAAAATATCATGGCAAGATTTTGCAATATTATGGTGATGGATCATTAAGCATTTTTAAAAGTGCAATTGACGCAGTGAATTGTGCTATCAACATTCAACAACAATTACTGCAGAATCCTAAAGTTGATCTGCGAATCGGAATTCATACAGGAGATGTTACGTGTCGAGGATGAATCAATCTATGGTGATGGCGTAAACATGGCATCCCGAATTGAATCCCTGGCAGTCTCCGGTAGCGTTTTTATTTCGGAAAAGGTTTATGATGAAATCAAAAATCAAGAAAACATCCAGGCGAAGGAGCTTGGCTTTTTTGAACTAAAAAATGTAAAGCTCCCGGTTCGGGTTTATGCCATTACCAATGATGGAATGGTTGTCCCTACTCGCGGAGAGCTCACCGGAAAAACTAAGCAACCATCAAACCGGCTTGCTGTGTTGCCATTTGTAAACATGAGCGCGGATCCTGAAAATGAATATTTCAGTGATGGCATTACAGAAGAACTGTTGAATGCACTTACAAAGGTGGAGGGACTCCAGGTGACTTCGCGCACTTCGGTATTTGCTTTTAAAGGAAAGAATGATGACATCCGGGATATCGCCATCAAGCTTAATGTGGATAAGATTCTGGAAGGTAGTGTTCGAAAGTCGGGCAATCGCGTACGCATAACGGCACAGCTAATCAATGCTGCTGATGGTTATCATATTTGGAGTGAAAATTATGACCGAAATCTCACGGATATTTTTGAAGTGCAGGATGAGATCAGTGGTATTATCGCCAATAAGCTCAGGGAGAATTTCGCGGCAACGCAACAGGACGAAGCACTGGTAAAAGTCCCAACCAAAAATATCGATGCCTATACGCAATACCTAAAAGCCTTGCATTACTGGAACAAAGTAACGCCGGCAGATACGCGCAAAGCAATTGAATGTTTTGAAAAGGCAATAGCGTTGGAGCCTGGGTATGCACAAGCTTATGCAATGGCCGCTGGAGCCTACAGCAACCTTGGCGCTACCGGGCAAATGCTTCCTCAACAAGCGTTTGAAATCGTCCGGCGATATGCTGATAAAGCCTTGGAACTGGATAGATCGATTGCGGAAGGCCATATCGCGAAAGCCAGCCTTTATTTATTCTATGAATGGAAATGGAAAGAAAGTTACGTGGCCCTTCAAAAGGCTATCAAACTCAATCCCGGTGCAACAGCAGCCTATCAGTTGCTTGGATTCTATTACATTATCATGGGGCAGAAAGAGGAGGCCATAGAAATAATGGAGGAAGCTGTTCGGATTGATCCGCTCTCCCCGATCATGAATCAGTTCCTGGGCAACTGCTTATATTTTTGCTGAACGTTATGATGATGCAATCCGACAGGCAGAGATGTTACTGGAAATGAATCCGGAAATGCGCATCAGCATAGAGATGAAAGCGTGGGCAACTGGAATGAAAGGTGACTGGAATAAAGCGCTAGAACTTTTTGAAGAAGTGCACCGCTTAACCAATCATCCGCTAAAGGGATTGATGGGCGTCGGCTATGCTTATGCCATGTTGGGTAAAACAGAAAAGGCACTTGAATGCGTCGAGAAATTGGAACGTCGTCAACGCGAAGATCCAAACTCGGTAATTGATGCAGATCTTGTAGGAATTTGGTATGCGTTAGGCGAATATGGATAAAGTATTTTATCACATCAGTCAATGTGTGGAAAAACGAACAGCGCCGGTGGACTATTTTCTGCAATATCCGGTATTCAAAGGCCTGTCGGATGATCCTCGCTATGAGGCTTAAAGAAAACATATACTGTAACGTGATGATTAAGGTAGACTACGCTATTGGCGATGCTATAAAAAATTTTACATCGACATCTTACGCTGTCGAACAAGTACGGCCGGATTACCCGAATAAATGCCCCACGCTTCCAAATTTTTTGAAGCCACAGAGTTCACGGTAAGAATTGAATGTGATTTACAGGTGACGCCGGGGCATACTACGGATTGGGCTCCCACCCATACACCATCCTCCAGTACTATTTTTCCCAACCTGTACGGAAAACTACTGAGGGTGTAATCATGATTTCCGGTTAATAACATTGCCCCTTGGGAAAGACTGACATTACTTCCGATCACAACATTTTCGAGATTATCGATCCAAACGGACTCCCCTATCCAGCAATTATCGCCAATGGTCAAGCGCCATGGGTTTTTAATGCGGACTTTAGTTTTGATGACAAGTCCCTTCCCAACCTTCGCTCCAAACAAGCGAAGTAAAAACAGCTTCAATTTATACGGCCAGGGAAATGCGCTATGAAATACATAATAATTTATGAAGTACCAGATTATAACTTTCAGAAGCGGCCCGGCTTTATAATCTCCGACATCAAATTTTGAAAGGTCAGTTTGCATTTTTATCGACTTTGAAAAGAGGAATTAACATCTTAAATCGTTACTGATGACACTCAACATCCGGTGCGCAGCGCTTTCTGTGGCAAATTTTTTCTCAAAGGTATGACGGGCGTTGATTCCTAAAGAAAGTTGAGCATCACGCGATAACTCCTTCCATCGACTGCAATAACTGCTGCGTTCCTGGAAGCGAATCATCGGCTACAATCCCTCCTCCCGAGTCTTCAATTTCGCGCCAAATGTTCACCTGATTGGAGATCAATACTGGTTTTCCACAGGCTAACGCTTCAACGACAGCAATGCCAAAATTTTCCTGATGGCTGGGTAATATAAAAGCGTCACAGCCGTAGAAACGCTCCCCACTTTACAATCTCCTGACAAGCATTCCCGGAAAAAATATTGAATCTTTAATTCAGATTCCATCAGCAAGCTTTTGCATCGCTTGCCCATAGGGTGAATCCAAACTCGGGGCCGGCTATAACTAATACCGGCAGTTCCGATTGCCGTTTTTAAAATTTTAGAAAACTTCAATATATGCCTTAATCAGCAAATCGACCCCTTTCTTCTCGTGTATGCGGCTCAAGAATAATAGGTAGGACTATTTGCGACAGTTTTGGACATTTCTCCAGAAATGCTTTGCGCATTGATTCCGTAAAGGGCGGCGGTTCTTCCACTCCCAATCCCACACACAACTCTTTCTTCGGATGATAGGGCCTGAAATGGTTGTCTTCGCAAGTTGAAGCTCTTCTTCACATGTAAAAGCAGGCCATCCGCGTTATTGATAACTTTGCCTTCGATTAATTTCCAGTACAATACATTGCGTATAGCCTTCAGTTTGCGTCCCTGCAGCCTTTTGAAAGTAGGGATCAAGCATGCCATGAGGCATAATAAAAAGTTTAGGTCGATTTTCTTTTCTATTAGCTCATTCCCAAAATTCCGTATAACCTTACTCGTCGCATAACCTGGATAATGCCAAAGGCCATGTACAATGATGCTATTAAATCTGGCTAACATTTTCTGTCAGCCAAGGAATAAATTTCGAACCATAACTCCAAGGTCCATTGGAGGGACCAACTGCTGAATTTGAAAGGAATCTTTTCCAAGAAAGCTGGCATTCGCATCATCAGTGCACACAACTTCACTTTCGACACCAAGGTTTTGTAATCCCGGTACAATATTTCTTACTGCCTGACAGGTACCTCCATTAGAAGGATCCATACTATTTATTACATGAAGCAGCTTCATTATATCTTGTCTTTCAATAGTGCTTTAATAAATTTTGGTCGGCAGCATGATTAACCGTGATCAATAAACAAAACCAACATTCCGTAAAAAATATTTTGCGTCTCGGGAATTTCCGCGAGTGCTTTTGCTGGCACTCCACCATACAAAGTCCATTCGTGTGAGTACGATTTATTAAGCAATGATTTGGCTCCCAAAACCGAACGCGAGGGTAAAAGGGACCCTCCAAGGACTACTACATTAGTTCCAACAAAAGCGTATTCCCCAATCGAAATTGGAGCACTGTCCTGGCAGTTATTGACCAAATCAATTGAGTGCGTTAAGAATTGTGAACTGTAACCCGCAATCGTTGAAAAACGTCCTACGATAATTCGATCTGTACAGTCCAGGTGATGGTTTTTCGTAATTGCAGAGGACTCTTCCATAATTAATTCTGGATGACGGTTCGTTTGATGTTGAAAATGAGGCGACTTACTATTAAGTGGAAAGCCAGTTATCCAATTTCCCCGCCCAATAATCGCATTTTTTTTCATTTCAACACGGCCGAGATTAATGGCCACTGTAAGATGATCAATGGTTGTATTCGCTTCCATAATAAGGCTGTGAGGAAAAACCCACGATATGCCTATACGTGCAGTCGGATGAATCTTAAATCCGAACCAGCTTTGCAAGGCCCTTCGTCTCAGAAACCATGGAAGAAAACATGTTAACAATTTTAAAAACATAGACTTGAACATTAATCGTTTTGACTCCATGCAGATTTAAGGTAAGCGCTTATCATCGTATCCAATTTGAAATCGAGAGATATTTTTAATCCCCTTTTGAATAAGACCATCCCTTAATGTTTCATCATTTTTAAGAGACAGGAATGCTTTCGCAAAATCCTGCTGGTTTGTACGGATCCGCAAATAATGCCGCTTCACCACTTACCTCTGGCATCGGAGCAAGATTACTGGCAATTACCGGGGCACCACATGCCTGAGCTTCAATCGCCGGCCATCCGAAACCTTCGGAAAAGGACGGAAACATAAAAGCTTCGCATCCACTATATAACGCCCGTAATAATTCATGACTTGGCTTCACAATTGAGATAATGCGTTCCCCTACGCCCATGGACTCCGCATAGTCCAATAATTCGTCTTCGATTGTTTCGCCTGCATAACAAATCTTTCCATCCCAACTTTTACCAAGCGCCGCCACCATATCTATTAATATCTTTCGATTTTTCCGAGGAAAAGCCGAACCAACATGAAGTAAAAAAGACACTCTGGGTTTTAATCCAGATTTGCAAGCAATCATCTCTTTTCATCTTTTTCAATTCTTCTGAAATCAGCGTTAAATGCTAGCGGAACAATATGCCAATTTTTTGTATCGATTGGTCTATTGGAAGATAATTCTAATAAATGATCTAGTGTTAATCGAGATGTGGCTATCAGACGTACCCGCCATTTGCAATCTTCGCAAAATCCATTTCTGTAAAATCACGCCGGCCGGTGATGCGGGACAGTAAGCATCTGCATGTCCGAATGCACCACGAATTGCTAGCGCATCGTGACAAGTGATGACGGTACGTTCATTGGTAAGTACTTTCATATAAGGTGCATTCGAATGGTCACAAACGATGAAATCTAACCGGTGCATTGCGGAATTTACTTTTTCGAAGCGCCAAAACAAGATGATCGGAAACAGGATCCACTTATCTATGTAGCCTATCCATTTCCCTAGACCTCGGTTGGGTTTGGCAATAGTTCCAAACACAACTGGCGGCCGCCATATTTTCGTTTCTAAGCCAGCCTTTTCGAACCCGACACTCAGCATCTGCGCAAATCGCTCCATGCTTTCCTGGTTGTCCGGGCGGTAATTACCGATCAAGATAATTTGCATTATGATCTCGGGTTAGCTGTTGTCGTCAGCTCCGAAGGCATTTCCATAAGCGTCTTCAATACGTGCTTACATTACGTCTTCATTTCCTAATTTAAGCGCCCGGATGCGGCTCCATTCCCGACGTTCTGATTTTCTCACGAACGGTGGAATCCTTCAAAAGCCGATTACAAATGTCCGCACATTCGGCAGCATCGGACCAGAAGACGGCTTCCGTTCCTTCTTTATAAAGTTCCTGGTGTTCGGTAGTACGCTCGGCACAAAACAGGCCGCCTGCAAAAGGAACTTCCAGGGAACGCTGCGTGTGCAGGTCGCGGTTTCCCTTCGAAAGCATTCCCAGGCAAATTTTTGATCCCTGAATTGCGGCAACATAGTCACGGCCGCGTAAAGCATTGCCTCGCCAATAAGATTTCAACTTGGCAAAGTGAGGACTCTTTTCCCATCTATCCCCCCAAATGCTAATTGGGACTCCCTGCGCGACAAGCTCCAACAAAAACTCATCCCTTTTTTCATACCTCATCCAAGTGCCAATAAAGGCCACGTCTGACTTGAATGTGCTGGGAATCTCAAGGTCGGAAGCAAAAGGTTGATGTTCTACTTCGTCATAACTTCTAAATACCCGGATGACTCGTTTGCCTCCAAGTGCTTTACATTCTTCCACCGTTTCTTTCCGTACCAAAGCAATAAGGTCGTAATCAGGAATAGCCTTGATGAGCGAATTGAACCTATTGCCATCCCTTTTGCCCGTTGGGTCGTCAACATTGTAGAGCATCGACGGGACATTTCGCTTTTCTCAAGATTTTTAAACATTCACGGCCGAACAGCTCCCCGTGATCAACCCAGATAACGTCAAGCCTATTGGAAGTATCTTCTATTATTGATTCAAGCCATTTGGCCATTCGCGATTGCAAAAAAGTATACCCTGTACGAAAGTGCAATGCCCCCCGCCAAGAGCTTAACATTTTGCCAAGTTCGTTATAGGGATCTCTCAAATCAACGGTGTGGCCAAGCCTTTTAATTGCATTCGCACGATGACCAGACGTCGCAAAACGATCACCAAGATATAATATGTATGCCATAGCGTTTAAATTATTTTCATGTAGTAAATTTATTCGAATTCTGTAGGTAAGTGCTGGGTAAGAATTTGAAAGGAAACGAAGAACCTGATTCAATCGCCTTTCCAGGAAACAAAATAACGCCACTCATGTGGACAGATGGAATGCTATCAAATTCAAGAAATTTGGTGGCATATTCCATTGTTGTGTTCAAAATAATTTATTGTTAATTAGGTTTCAGCTGGGCGTGTCGTGTCCTGCCAGCAACAATATTGCTTAGTAAACGACTGGAATGAAACATTAAGATGTACAAAAACACTAATTGAATCCAGCCTCGAATCAGATAAGTTGCTCCGTTGACTACACTTTCAAAAAGTAGAAATTGAAAAAATGTCGTCAATGCCAAAACGCCACAGAAGCTGAATTGAAATCTTTCTTCAGGAGTTTGCGCGGAAGCGAGGTCAACCCCCATTTTTTTTCTAAAAAATTTGTCGTTCAAATAAAAACATGGAATTATTACTAATCCGAACAATGCTAAATACCACCATCCAAAAGTAGCCATGCCGGTTCCCGCAACGATGTCCAACACGATATCCATTAGCGAGTGCCATATCCGCCTGAGACCACATAAAGGTAATCGCCAAATGAGAGTGCCAGAACGATGTCTTTATCTACATCAAGATTGAATAACTTAATGATAGGATCAGGCAGCGTGGCTAGTAGTTGGTCAAGAGAATACTCTTGCATGTCGGGATCATACTCCCCAACCTTTGAGTATGTTATGAGGTTGCTATCATTAAATTTTATATTCGAAAATCTTGCCGTAAAAATGTTATCCAAATATCGTTCATCCCAATCGAAATCCATTGATTCATTTTTATCTTCGGCTTTACGGGCTTCGATAGCTTTCTTATCGTCTAGCGCTTCTAAAGTACTCACGATTAGCTCTGCTGGAGGAATATCCGTACGTGTTCCCCGCACAATAAGCATCGCCGTGCCAAGGTCGGTAAAAGGCCCCATGAGCAACCAAACAACCAATCCAACGACTGCAAAATTTCTTACGGTAAACACCTTAGTCTTGAACACACCAAGTAACAACCCGAGGCCATACGCAAATGCCGGTGTTGTTAAACCAAAGATAAAAGCCCCCCTGCTATTACGGGCAATACTGATAACAAAAAGAAGGACCGCATAAACTAATATCATCAAGCCAAATCCCCTGGGAGTTTTTTCATGATTGCCATATAATTTCGAAATAGGAATAAAAAAAGGTGCATAGGTAAATGGAACCAAACCTGCGAGAAGTTTATCTGAAGGGTCTCCCGTAATTTCTTGCCCAATTTCCGGATTCGTGAAATAAACGTAAAATGACGACACCATACCAAACATTCCCATGATCCAAAGCTGCAAATGTGTAGGAGGATCAAAGAACCCTGCCTTGCCTAGAAGCGAAAACGATTTGTTCGGCGTACATTCCATTAAGGACCGGTATATTGCATGGGCTACCACGACTATGAGTAGGCATGCCGTGGAGTGTAGAAAAACCTGCTCCGGAAGTTCAAGATTGTAAACCAGAGGCTTGTTTTCAAGGGTGGTGAATAACAAAGGGAAATAAAACTGCGCAGCTGCGAAACCAATTATTGAAAAACTAGACACCAGGTACGTCTCTAGCATTCTTCTGCGCAGCCAAATTTTGGTCGTAATCAGCCAGGCAAAAACCACGGCAGTCATCGCAATAATATTTGTTATTTCCGCAAAGAAAATTAATTGGAAGAGAATCGCCAGGAATAGGATAACCCAGGAGATTCGCACAACCTGTGCTGTAAAATCTCTCTCCCTTATCAAACCGGTATCGTGTGCGTCTTCAACCATTTCTTCTTTTTGTCATCCCCTATTGTTTGTAAAGATAAATAAACCTCCAAATTTGACTGCTATAGACACGTCTTGACGCTTTCACTTATTTGCTGGTACCAGGCTTTCGCCCATCGTGCCTGACCCTTTTCATTTATGTGAATATTATCTATAAAATCACCAATATCCTCCCCGATCTGTAACCCAGTAATAACAGGAATATTATTCTTACCACAGTAGTTCAATATTTCTTCACCCTCTGAATTAAATTTTCCCGCTTCAACTTCTTCCCTTTCGGCATGCAAACATACCAGGAGTGGAATGCTATTTTTTTCAGCAAAGTTTTTAAAAAAATCAAACCCAGAACTGAATTGAATGCCCTCCTTATTAATCATTAGGTCATCCGTCTTTTTCTCGTTTATCATATTCATAACACGAGGTTTTATATATCGATCTAATACCTCGAGAACAGCCAATGGATAGGGTTGTTCAGGATAGGACTCGTGAATTCCAACCACCTTTTCAAAAGTCATACTATCGTGGGCATCATGACTGCTCACAAACAAAACCAGCATTTTGGCGTTGAACGAACCATATTTATTTAAATAGGCGGCGCAATTGTCGGGGCCCCAACTTGGAGCACTAATATTTAGAAATCTAATGCCATTGCCAATTCGATTTTGCAATTGATTTTCGGTAATGGTTGTAGCCAGACTGTCTTGGTCGACAACGGTTCCTCCATTAATGACAGAATCCCCGAAACCAAGTATAATGCATTCGTTCTTGTCGGTAAGCGGCAAGCTTCGCATAGAATATTCGTTATAAACTACTTTGTTACCAAAACGTACCTTATTCTGGTTTGGCTTTGCGATGTATTCGAAAGCCGCGTCCTCTTGAAATAGAATGCTCATTTCGCCGAAGCCGAAAAGTTTTCTTAAGCTAACCTCAACGATAACGAATGCAAGTAAAAATATTAAAGCAATGATAAGTAGTTTACGCATTGGCTTGTCGGATACCTTTATCAGCTTACTCGGATACCTTTTTGGCTCATTATTACAATCCTTTAGAATGCTCTTTGCCAACATTATACTTACGGGGAATCTTAATGTCTCAGATAAAGCAAATGGTAAACAGCCAATCAACTGAAGACCCTTGGGCCAAAAGATAGGCGACTGAAGTTTCATGAACGATTTAAGTGCTGTGAACCTGCCTCTAAGCGCCGACTTTATGGCATCGCGAAGGTGAAAAGAGCATAATTCAATGTTGTAAAATGCAATTAATTTTTTCCGGCTGGAATACGCCGACAAGTCATTGACAATATCCTCATAAATTTTAACTGACTCCTCATGATACTCTCCTTTCGTAATCGTATAGGTGGCCGCTACACGATCATGTCTTCTAATATAGACGACCTTTGTCTTGCTGAGGTGGATAGGATTTCTTTTGACTAGTCTCAACCAAAATTCATGATCCGCCGAGTACCTGATGTCATACAAATAATGTTCAGAAGCCACAAGGGAAACTTTTGCCGATACCTCTGAAAAATTTCCCGGGAGACAGCCAAAAAGAAAAAAAGCAAACGTGGATTTAACACCCCCAAGCGTTGTGGGTAAGGCCGAATAAGAAAATTGCGTCAGCTTGTTATGTTTCATCTGCCGGCTCTCCCAATTAAATGAAATGAACCCAGTATCAGGCGTAACATGATTCCATTCCTCGACAATTTTGCGCAATGCTCCTGTATAAAAATAATCATCCGCACATAATCCAATGTATATTGGCGCCGCTGCCTTATTGAAGAGGAAATGAATATTTCGGTATACTCCTAGATTTTTTTCATGTCTAAAAACTTTTATTCTTGGGTCGGATAAGGTTCTAAGATATTCACTTGTTCCATCATCCGAAGCGTTATCCCCAACGATCATTTCCCAGTCTTGAAAATCCTGTGTTAAGACAGATTCAACACATTCTTTAAGGTAAGGAAGCCCGTTCCACACAGGTGTTAAAATGGAGATTGCAGGTACTTTAGACATATGTTTTGATTTAAAGCCGTATTATTCAAGCCCATTGAAAATAGATGCTACGTTCTTGTGCCTTCAGTAAACTTATTTTCATGTGATTTTTTACGCGAATGTAACTTCAAATTAAACGATGCATGCCTCGAACAAAAAAAACGAGTTTTCTGAATCCAGGTATTTTGCGAACAATATTTTTTGCACTTTCTAAAGCAACCGAAGGAAGTACTTGCCAGTACCGCCAAGTATTCCAAGCAAAAAGTAACATCGATATCGCCAGGATCAACCATTTGAATTCAGTAAACCAGGTGATAAACATCAATGTCAGCGCCGCCATCGCCACGGAAGTAACAGCAAGAATAAATGGACGGCTTGGCCACGCTAACTGATTTTGACTCAACCACCGTTTTGCATGAATTTTATAACCTACCGCCGCCACAATCTCTGCCAGTAGAAGGGCAATCGCCGCCCCGAGATTACCGATTATCGGAACAGATAAAATCAAAACTACAAATACAGTTATCGCCGCTATGCCTGACAGCCATAGTTGCAGCTTTGTCAAATTGTTTCCAATTACGACTGCCATTGCGGGTTGAATAACTGCATAGACGAGCACCCCCAGCGACAGCGTTGCAAAAAGAAACGGATCAAACGTAATTTTACCCTGAGTCCAGAAAACGAAAAAGGGCTCCATAACGAGTTGAAGAATTACAACGCCGGGAGCCATCAAGGCCACCACTACGATCCAAATGGTGGAAAACGCAGCTTCGCTTCTTGGCTGGTCACGCTCATGCAAAAATCGCATTAAGTCCGGAAGGATGGGATTTACAATGGTATTTAGACCTTGTAGCGCAACATTGGCGCCAGTTCTCATGGTAGAAAAAGCGGCCAGTGCAACAGGGCCCGCCAAGGGAGCCAATACAAGACGGACACCTTGTTGTCTTACATTTTCAAACAACGATTTTCCCAATAAAGGCAGGGACTTCCGAAAGTTTGAATAACCCAAAGGAAGGGAAGGCTTAACAAATTTGATCTTCTCTTTTTTAAGCAATCTATAAAGATCGATAAATGAAAAAGCGCTTACAGTAAACAGCCAACGGCCATAGCAACACTCGCCATCAGCAGATCGGCTCCCATTACTACGGCGATCAAGGGGGCGATTGCCTGTAACGATCGCGTAGGAAACGGCCCACCACGTCAAGCGTGGATAATATCCGAAAACAGCCAACACCCTAACGACTAAACCCGGGACACTGGTTTGGATAAGCCAAAGCATCGCCTGTAAAATCAAACAAATACCGGCTGCATTGATTAGTGCAACGTCTTCGGGTCCAGATGCACCTAAAAGAAAATTCAATATGCCGGTGAAGAAAATTACTACGGTCAGAAAAACTAGCACAATGCCGATCCCCACGGCAATGATACGGCGGAGCAAAAAGACTTACATAATGCAGGAATATTTTGCCGCCCGATGCGCAGGAATTCATAACCCATAAAATTCTGGTGTCCGAGATCCAGCATAGAAAGTGCACTCATAATACCTTGAATGGCGAGCCAAACACCATAAGTTTTAACATCCCAATAATTAAGATATATCGGAACCAAAACAATTTGAGAAGCCATTTTGACACCTATCTGGGCCCATGAAGCCACACTCCCGGAAATTAACCGTGCGGCTGTAGACATACATACATCAAATTATTATCCACTCCACGATTCCTCCTCATCGATATATTTATGACTACAGATTAATAAGGCTGATCTGTTCTTTTTCAATTTCATGACTCTTGTATCCATATCCACTTACTTCCTTCGAGTCATTGATAACAATCATTGGATGAGGAAATTTTTTGTTTACATAGATGTCATCAATCAATTCAACTTGTGTTTTGGTAGTATAGTTATATCGCATCATATAAATAGTGCAGTCTGCAGCCGTATTAAGACTAAAGGCATCAGCAACTTTTCCAATAGGTGGAGTATCGATAATGACGTAGTCAAATTTTTCTCTTAATTCACGAATAAAATTTGCCAGATTCTTAGAAGTCATTAACTCAGATGGATTCGGGGGGATAGATCCGGACAGGGCTATGAAAAGTCCACGTACAGTTTTATGTTGTTTAATAATATCTTCCATGGAATATTTTTCCATCCCGATCAAATAATTCGTAATACCCAGCCCTGGTTTTATACCCAGTTGTTTTGCCATCGTAGGCCTCCGCAAATCCAACTCCAATACGACAACCGTCTTACCAATCAACGCCAGGCTCGCGCCAAGATTGATGGAAAAAAACGTCTTACCTTCCCCACTCATAGTCGATGTTACGAGCAGAACTTTATTTTCAGTACCCGCCGTCGCAAAATAAAGGTTAGACCTTATAAGGCGGAAAAGTTCAGCAAGTGGAGTTACACTGTCTTTTGTTATCACCAGATTAGTACCTGAAGTGTTGCGGCAAATTTCTCCAAGTATTGGCGTACGGGTTAGCCGTTGTACTTCTCTCTTAGTTTCTATCTTATTATTCAATGCATTCTTAATATAAACACCAGAGAAAGGTATACCGAGTCCAACAATCAGCGCAAATAAATAAGTTAAGCTTTTCTTGGGACTTACTGGCTTGTCGTCAACAAGAGCAGGATCAAGCATCCTTGATTTCGAAACAGTAGCTTCGAGCGCCAGCGCTGCCTGTTCCCGCTTCTCTAACAAGTAAAGATAAAGGTTGCCTTTTGTTCCCTGTTGCCTGTTGATTTCAATAGTTCACGCTCAATGGTAGGGACTTTATTGATTTGAGATCTAAAACGTCCCGAAGTGGATTGCATATTTTTACGGCTAATGGTCAACCCTTGTTTGATCGTATGCAAATTCTCCAAAATGCTGAGATGGATGGTCGCCAACTGTTCATTAAGATCCTGAACCAAAGGATTACTCGGTAAGGCGGTGCGCAACATGCGTTCTTTTTCAAGTTGGAGGTCATTGAACTTATTGATTAAACTTTCCAACGTCGGCTCACTTATGCTAAGCGTACTCGGAACAACCTCATACTTACCTGATTGCCCCTTTAGATAATCTTCTAAAGATTCCAAGACCTCTATCTGGTTGTTTAAGTCGGTCAATTGTTGGTTATATTGCGACGCCTGCTTCAGATACTCGTCCGTATCTGAGGTAACATTGGTTACTTCATGTTCGCGTTTAAATAATTCAACATCTTTTTCAACATCTGTCAATTCTGATGTGAGATACTTCAGCCGTTCATCAATGAATTGAATCGTCGTCTCCGCAACCCTGTTTCGATCCTCAAGCGCTTCCTTGCTATAGACTTCAAGGAGCTTATTAATAACATCCTTTCCTTTTTGTGGGACAGATTCTACAAGAGTAAGTCTTATTACACTGGCTCTCTTGTTAACTGCTTCAATTTTGAGTTTCTGATTATAATCATTGGCCGCCTTATCAATTTCATGGAACTTTATAATGATGGGCTGTTGCGTACGTCTATCTAATTTAGAGGTCGAATCCAACGGTGCTGCGATAACTGTAAATATCGCATAGGGCATGCTTATCTCTTCACCATACTTATGGTTGGTAACCTTACCGTCCTTTTCGGTGATGCTGTACATTGTGCTGGTTCTTCGCCTAATTGTGATCTCCTGACCATCAGCGGTTGGGTGGAGTTTAGTAACACTGAGTTTTATTGGTAGCTCGCCAGCATAGATCTCTCTCGTTTTAAACTTTTCCTCAATATGATAAGTGACATTAAGTGACAACTCGGAAAATACCCTATGCATTAAACTCTTGGAGTTCAAAACTTCAAGTTCGTTATCTATATTTTGTTTGGTACTGAAAAGGTTTAAGTCAGCAATATCAGGGTTCCTGGCGCCGCCAGTCTGATTCTCTTCATTCTTGAGAAGTATCGTGCTGCTCACCCGATATTGTGGTGTAGCCAGATACAGGTAGACGAATGCTAGACCGCCGCACAGGATTACACCTATGAGAAATAAATACCAATACTTAAGGTAATTTCGTAGCAGCTGTATTGCATCTACGTCATCGACGGGCTCTCCTTTAAACACCTCTTTCTTCTCCATGGCTAATTATTATTGTCGTTATTTACATTTACAACTGTGATCGCTACAAATCCCAGCGTTGATATCAACGCTGCCCACAGGGCAATGTATCGATTACCAGCGGCGGTTTCAGCGACTTTCTCACGATTCGATGGCTCAACGTAAACGATATCATTTTGCTGCAAATAAAAGAACGGTGAATTCAGCACGTCCTTATCATTCAAGTTGATTCGGGTGGTGCGGCGTACCCCTTGCTGCTCGCGGATGATTAATACATTCTCGCGTCTGCCAAAGGCCGTCATATCACCTGCAAGCCCTAAGGCTTCCAAGACATTTATTTTTTCCGTTTCAACTGTAAAAGTCGACGGTTTGCTGACCTCTCCTATTACTGTGACTTTAAAGTTTAAAAACCGCACGTTTATTATGGGGTTTTTTACATGCACCTTTATTTCGTTCGTCATCTTTTCAATGGCCTGTTCCTTCGTCAACCCAGCAAGCATAACTTTGCCTATGACGGGAAAATTGATGAAGCCACTCTTATCCACTAGGTAACCCTCATTAACTTTCGTCGCTGCGATAACCTGCCCGCTGTTAGCGGTTGTGGGAAGTATCACATTATTAAACAACACATTTGATTCGGGGTTCAAGCTGCTCACGGAAATGCTCAAGATGTCGTCCGGTTGAATAGTTGGCTGAACATAATTCTTAATGGGCGATTCATTGTTTGCGGACGGCTGGCAGGTCGCTAAAGTACACCAGATTTCTCTAGAACAGGACCCAATCAGTAATGCCAACAGAACAACAGATATTTGAAGGTTTATTTGATGGAAGCGGTCTCTCTTTTTTTTCACGGAATCATTGTTTTAAATAAAGTTAACTATTTATCTCAATTGTCAGCTAATGGGGCCAAATCCGTATTGTGATTTCTGTATGATAAATGGCAAAATTAGTTATTTAAATTGATTGCTGGCTGGCCTTGGAATCAGACACGTCTGGTATGTTTGATCTTAAAGTACCCACCCTTACGGCAGGCTTTGTAAGCAGCGGGTTAGCCGCGTATTCAACTTTGCCATCTTGGATAGCGGCCTCATAAGAAAGAAGTATTTTGTCGGTGGACAGTTGGTCCTCTGCGTACTTCCGCGCATTGATGTTTATGTGGCTGAAGTCATTATGGGCTACCTTCAGGATACATTCCTTCAGGTCTAGCATTTTCCGGATCGGACAACACGCCGATATTATGCTTTTTAACCAAAGCAAATAGGCCTGAGCCCTGGCTTGCTGTTATGACGGCAAGTCCACCTACAGCGAGAATGGTTGTCAGCTTCGAAGGCATCACGAGGTCTATCGCGCCCGCCTTTTGAATCACTAAATGTACATCTGCAAGGTTTAGGAAATTATTGAATTCCGAATGCGCCTGCAAAGGCATGAAATTAAGATTTTGAAGGCCTTTGTTTGCTGCCATTTCCTGCAGGGTTTTCTTGTAAGGGCCTGATCCACAAATTATGAATTTCAGATCCTTAAACCCTCCCAGTTGATTAGCAATGTTTAGGATCGAATCCAAGCCCTGCTTTTCACCGATGGCTCCCGAGTATAGAATTATCTTGTCACTGGGTAGATAGGAATATTTCCTTTTTAAATTTGTTTTGCTTTTGACAGGATAAAAAGAATTAGTA
>CAVTZI010000052.1:0-42444 GCA_963739105.1 uncultured Bacteroidota bacterium
TCGATTTTCGGTATGCCGATACCAACGGTTACCTATAATTTCAAATTTTAACCATGATCAAAAGTAATCAATATAAGAACCTACTTATTGCATTGCTATCCTTAGCAATTACGAGTTGCCTGGAACCCTATAACCCGCCGGCAATCAGCGAGACCATTGACCTGCTTGTGGTGGATGGATTTATCAATATCTCCGATAATTCGGCCATCGAAATTTGTCAAAGGCCACACCAATCGCGAACGATGACGGGCACGTTCCGGAGCCAAATGCAACGGTTAGAATTGAGGATGAAACGGTGGAGATATTCGTTGGTTGAGGAAGCCGATGGCATTTACGCATTGGCGAACATGGATCTTTCCTTTCAAAAAAATATCGCCTTACCATTGTCAGAGGAAATGGGAAGGAATACTTCACTGACTACATTGAACTCAAACAAACTCCTTCCATTGATAGCATCTCCTGGACTCCCACAGCGCGACGAGACGGTATAAATATTTATGCAAATACAAACGATGAAAATAATAACAGCCGTTATTATCAATGGAGATTTGTGGAAACATGGGAATATACTTCCAAGTATTTCCCGGTGTATGGATCCTTCGCAATGGAGTAGCTTCTACCAAACACCGTAAATGTAAACCAATGTTGGATAACCAAACCGTCATCAGAAATACTTATTGCATCGTCAACTGAACTAAATGAGAACGCCATTCGTAACTTCCGTTTGATCTTTATACCCAAAGGCTCTCAAAAAATTTCGCGCCGTTATAGTATAATAGTTGAACAACGGTCCCTAACAAAGGAAGCTTATGATTTTTGGAACGAATTAAAGAAGACTACGGAAAATTTAGGCGGCTTGTTCGATCCGCTTCCTTCCAAGGTTATTGGCAATCTGCGAAGCAAAAATGATTCAGAAGAACCTGTGTTAGGTTACTTCAGTGGCGGCAGCTCGGCCGAACAAAGAATTTTTATTAGAGCAGCTGACCTGCCTGAAGACATCTGGATGACCCGAATCAACATTGCCTCGTGGATTCAATCCCTCTTGCTCAGCTTTCAAATTATTCCGATATGTTTCTTATTGGGACGTATGGGGGACCATTTGTTCTAGGCTACATTTATGCTGCTGAAACAAATTGTATGGATTGCAGAGACGACGGCGGAGATATTAAAAAACCAGATTTCTGGGAATAAATAATAACGATGTATTTGAATGCTCACAACTCACTTTCCAATAACATTAATGCAGGAATATGCTCCAAAACGGTAATGCCGGATTCGATGAATAAAATGAAACGACTTTTTGGTTCGTTATGGATAAGGAGTCTAACATCCGTTCTGATGTTAATTTCCAGTTTATCGTTAGCGCAACAAAAAGAATTAGACACACTGCAAAAAAGATTTGAACATAATCGAATTAATTTTCCCCAGGAGAAAGTATATGCCCACCTTAGCCAGAATGTATACCTGACCGGCGAAACCGTTTGGTTTAAAATTTATTATGTGGATGGAGTGCTTCACCATCCTCTCAATACCAGCAAAGTTGCCTATCTGGAAATTTTAGATAAAGACAATCATACTGTCGTTCAAACCAAAATTTCAATGAAAGATGGCCACGGTGACGGAGCAGTTTTTTTACCAGCATCCATCAATTCCGGAAATTACACCGTCCGGGTCTATACGCAATGGATGAAAAATTTTAGCCCGGAGTTTTTCTTCCATAAAACAATAACCATTATAAATTCCTTTCGAAAGCTGGAAACGGAAAAAAAAACCATACAGAACGTTTTCGTGCGCAATTTTTTCCTGAGGGGGGAAACCTTGTATATGAATTAAAAAGTAAAGTCGCGTTTCAAGTCACCGTGCCAATGGCAAAGGAATAAACTTTTCCGGATCGGTGTTGAATAATGAAAATGATACTATTGCCGCTATCAAGCCATATAAGTTTGGCATTGGAAATTTTACATTCACGCCAAAGACAGGTGAATCTTATCGGGCTATACTAACAGATACGTTGGGTCATTCTCAAACAATCCAACTTCCAGTTCCTCAGTCTTATGGTTTTGTCATGGAAGTCAGGGACAGCACATCGGATTTGCTGGCTATTCATGTATCGGCAAGTTATCCGCCTGCGGAATCAACATCGGCGTTCTATTATATCGTTCATGCCAGACAAATCATTTCATCGATTGGAATGCGATCCTTAGGACCTAAGAAAACAACAATCCTGGTTCCCAAAAAAGATTTGAGCGAGGGCATTTCACATATTACGATTTTCGACAGTCAGCTACATCCCCTATGTGAACGTCTGTATTTCAAACCGAGTGAAAAAAAACTATTGATAACTGCTCATGCTAGTCAGCCCGAATATGGCGTTCGACGCAAAGTTACATTAGACTTATCTGCTGAAAATTCATTGAGCCAGGAAGCAAGCTTATCGGTTGCCGTGGTTAAAACTGATTCTCTTCAAGGCAATTTCACGGGCGACATCTTTAATTACCTATGGTTAAAGTCGGATTTAAAAGGTGAGATCGAGTCGCCAGACTACTACATGGCAACCGCTAGTCCAGAAGTGGCCGTGGCATTGGATAATCTCATGCTTACACATGGATGGCGCCGATTTGCATGGGATGAAATCCTGGGAGAAGAAAAAAAGAAACCTTCTTTTATACCAGAATACCGTGGTCACTTAATTCGTGGCACGGTGGCAGACGCAAATGGAAATCCTGCGTCCGGTGTTGCTACCTATCTCTCAACTCCGGGTAAAAATATCCAACTGTATACCGCAAGAAGCCGATTTAATGGAGACGTAGTTTATGAAATGAAGGACTTCTACGGATTAAAAAAGATCATCGTTCAAACCAATACAACGCAAGACTCTACCAGCAAAATACAAATTCATAATCCATATGCAAATACGTTTGCACCAAGGAGACTGCCGAAGCTTACATTCTCGCCCAATCTTTCCAAGGCTTTATTGAAAGAAGTGTTGCCATGCAGGTACAGGATATCTATTATGGTGATAATTCCGCTTCCAATAAGGTCACTTCAATTGACAGCACTTCATTTTATAGCAAGTCCAGCGAGACTTATTTCTTAGATGACTACACGCGATTCACCGTAATGGAAGAGGTAATGCGCGAATATGTACCCGGCGTAATGGTTCGCAAACGCCGTGATGGTTTTCATTTTTTAGTGCTTGATAATGTAAGGAAAAGTTTGTTCCAGGAAAATCCATTGGTCATGTTGGATGGCATGCCCATTTTTGATATTGACAAGATCATGGCGTTTGATCCGTTGAAGGTTAAAAAACTTGAAGTTGTCACCAACCGGTATTTCCTTGGGCCATTTAATTTCCCTGGTATTGTAAGCTACACAACGTATACCGGAGACCTCGCCGGATTTCAACTTGATCCCAGGAGCGTTACAATGGATTACGAAGGATTACAACGTCAGCGAATATTTTATTCTCCCTCGTATGATAATCAAAAACAGCGAGAAAGCAGGATGCCTGACCGAAGAAATTTATTGTTCTGGGCGCCGCAGGTTAGACTGGATAAGGAAGGCAAAAATCAACTTGAGTTTTACACCTCGGACCTCACCGGAAATTATACCATCGTGATTGAAGGCTTGACGACGAATGGATATTCGGGAAGCACGACAAGTTCGTTCCTGGTTAAGCAATTCAATAATTAAGGGTTTTTTTACAATTGCTTGATCAAGCGCGACAAACTCAGGTTATCGAACAGGATAAACCACGGGTGTATCGTACCTGTTTATTGTGTTACTCGTCCTGGAGAATTATAATTTTGTAAACTTGATTTACACCAAGCCTTTGTGATCCTTAATCGACTTGCTGTCAAAATTGCATTCTTCATAAACGGTTTTGTATTTGCGAACTGGGTTTCCAGGTTGCCTCGAATACAGGAGCTTTATCAAGCGGACAACGGTACCATTGGACTCGTATTACTTTCGTCGTCAATCGGCGCTGTAGGCGCTATGCCTTTTACTGGTTGGACGATCATTAAAAATGGGAGCCGGAGAATTACTATTGTCGCGGCGCTTGCTTACTGTGCGCTGGTACCCTTAATTCCCTTCTTGCCAAACATTTTATTATTTAATAGGACTATTTTTTTTGATGGGTATTTCAACGGGTATGCTGGATGTAGCAATGAATGCGCAGGCGGTCATGGTGGAACAACTCTATAAACGACCCATCATGACTTCATTTCATGCGCTGTTCAGTATTGGTATGATGCTGGGCGCCTGGTGTGGAGCACTTTTTATTGATTTAGGATATGACCTCGGACAACACCTCATCATCGTATCGGGAGTCTCATTGATAGCCGTGTGGTGGGCGAATAGAAATTTAATTCAAGACAAACCGGATATTCTTTCGAAACATGATGGACCATTGTTTCGACTGCCTAATCAAGCGCTGATCAGCATCGGTATTATTACTTTTTGCGGCATGCTTGCAGAGGGCGCCATGTCGGATTGGAGTGTAAACTACATGCAGAATATCGCAAAAGCCAGTAAAACGCTTGCTCCCATCGGACTATCCGCATTCGCCACATCCATGACGCTCGGAAGAATTTTCGGCGACCGGATACGCGCATTGCTGGGCGATAAAAAAATGATTGTCCTGGGTGGATTGATCGCCACGGTCGGTCTATTGTTGTCGTTGCTCATCCCCATTCCCTACTTGTCCATTGCAGGTTTTTTTTTAGTGGGCCTTGGGTTATCCTCTATAGTTCCGATCGCCTATAGTATCGCAGGCAATGCCAAAAGCCTTCCCCCTGGTGTTGGGTTGGCAATGGTTACAACCGTTGGATACTCAGGATTTTTATTCGGTCCTCCTATCATCGGTTTCATTTCTGATGCTTTTACATTACGGATAGCTTTAGGCGTTGTGGCCATCCTTCTGATTCTGATGACGATCTTAGGATTTCGGTATAAAAGAAATTAATTCTGCTGCAATTTGACCGCTTGAATGCGGTAATAATTGCCATCTTCATTTGGTAATAGCTCACCCAGGCGTTTATAAATATCGACAACAGTACTATCATAACTCAACGCTTCTTTGTAAAGATCAATGGCGTTCGAGTAGTTACCTTTAGTATCATAAATGTACGCCATGACGTGACACAGCGCTCTGGTGCGAATGCCTTCGTTTTCATAGGCCTTGCTGTACCAGATCATTGCGTCATCGAATTGTTTTAACTCATAATAAGAATCCCCTATGAGCAGCATTGCATCGTAGTAATCTGTATTTTCTTGCAATAGTGGAGTTAATACACCGACGGACTCGTTATATTTTTGCTGGCCGAAATAAATCCAGGCCTTGTTGTAACCCGCTTCTTTGTAATCAGGATTAATTGCCAATGCTTTATCAAACATGATCATTGCTGAATCCTGATCATTTCTAATACTTAATACCCTGCCATACCCTACCATTGCTTCAACGTACTGGTCATCCGCTTTCCACGCTTTGCGATAATTCACGATAAGCTGAGTCATAATTTTCATTCCAAAAATTTTCCTCTGCTGTTTGAAAGTAAAGAACAGAATCATTCACGTTATCCGAAGAACTAAAAAACACGCTCCCGATAAAAAAAATGAAGAACATTATAAAAACTCCGGCTATTACGAAACTGACGAGCCGGCGATTATCCTCAGGCGTTGAATGTCTTGTAAAAGTTTTAGGCCTGGGCCTTGCGCCCAGATGTGGCTGCTGAAAAATATTTGCAAAAATATCTGAGAATTTAGTCGACGGTTCGCCCGACTGATTGCTGGTTGATTTAAAAGGCTCCTGAAATTTTTTCCTGGATGGACGCGAATAAAAGCCCAAAAACAAAAAAAAGACTGCGATTCCAAAACAGATATAAACAATTGAAGGGTCTACCGACCAGGCCAACGCCATGGCCATTAGAAAAATATATCCAATAATGAAGTATGCCTTCGATTTGAGGGGGTCGCCGTTAGAGCTTGAATTAGTATCCTTTTCCATATAATTGAATAGAATGGAAATACCATTCGCTAAAGTACAGGCAATGCACTGATAAATACTTCAAAAAGCCAGAAGCCCCTTTCGAGGCTTCAGGCAGGGCTCCACTCGTAAATATTTTAATCCTCCAGGATTTCTACCACTACGCGAACGTTTCTTTTGGCATTCGCACTATTCTTATCATAAATAGGCCGACGGCCTCCCCAGCCCTTCAGCTCCATTCTATCAGATTGAATGCCTTGGCTTTCCAAATATGCTTTTACAATTTCTGCCCGGTCATACGATAACTCCTTCGCCGTCCCAGTCCGTTGCACCGACCCGGTTAATGAGAAAAAATTCTTTTCCGCTCCCATGGTAATAATTTTGCCGCGATAATTTCCATTTGTGTGACCATGAAGTCGAATTCTATATTTTGGATTTTCTTGCAGAAGCTGTAATAAGCTGTTCAATTCATATTTCGATTCCGGTAACATCACAGAAGCATCATTATAAAAATAAACATTGAAGAGTGTCGCAAGATCGCCTTTATGATACCGAACCAAATTAAAATTAACAACTAAGGTAGTGCCCATCAAATCAACAAACTCTTTTACCGTGTCCGCAAGCGGCAATGGATAGTTTATTTCCTGTTGAATTTTACGATAGCCAAAGACATCACAAATCAAGGTAAGTTGTCCCGATTTACTTTTTGGATCGGGAAGGTTCAAATATTCATTTCCTTTTACTTTCGTTATCAGCTTCGCGCGTTCGGTATCGATAACTTCCACGTCACCCTCCACAATGCGATTGTTTCGTGCATTAAAGAGGCTCAAAAAAACCTCTGTATTGCCCAGTGTCATTACGGGGTATTGCACAATTTCAGGATTATCAGTGACGGGAATTTCATCGGGGGCGGGCTGGTTCTGTTCCACTACCGCATCCGTTGGCTTTGTCTCGTTTGGTGTGGAGGTTACAATGGCACTGGAACCGGGTGGACGGGAGCTATCGGAATCAGCAACGGATGGAATATCACCCGAAACTACTCGAACCCATGCATCGGTGAAGCTCCCCTCCTCACGCGTTTTTTTCATGTCGCGCAAAGATTCCCGCAGGTTGTTAAAATATTTTAAGTAGACGAAATAAAATTTCCTGCTTGAGTTATACCCATACTCCGCATTATGACCCTTTCCCCTCAAAACTTCCACATATTGCTGCGCCATCTTCTGCTGCGATTTTGCATAGGCGCTGACAACGATATAATACCCTGGTGTTAATTCTTTGGAATCTTGAGCAAACGCGATCGCATAACAATGAAGAATTACTAGGCCAACTAGAATTCTCAAATACAGGCTCATGTCAGGTCAGGTAAAGTTTTACCTAAGTTATTTAAAACTAGCTAATTACGAAGCATTTGAAGGTTAATATGTCGTGTTATTCGCTGGAACGGAGTTTTTCCTTTAAAAAACCTAATCCATACCCATATAGCTGGCACAACGCAGCAGGAACGGCAAGTATGGCCACCCTAAAATCTTGGTTTTCAATCAGCGCATGTAAAAAAATGGCTGTCAAATACAATGTGAAAAGACTCACACCCAGTAGAAACAACTGATGATTTATCAATGGGAGGATTAATAACACAATGCTGCCCAGGAAAAAAAAGGTGGGAAACCAATGTGTAATTTTTATTTCTTCCGGGTGAACACGTCCGATAAGGGCCCGGCCCCTGCCAAAATTATAGACCTGGTTAAAAAACTGTTTAAAATCAATCCGACGTTTGTGATAAACAAAGGCATCGGGAATTAACCCAACATTAAATCCCGCTTTTTTCATTCGGATACTAAATTCAATATCTTCTGCAAAGCGATCGAACTTAAAACCCTTTGTCACCTCAAATACTTTTCGGGAAATTCCCATGTTAAAACTCCGGGGCTGAAACCAGCCAAGATGTTTTTTCCCACCACGAATACCACCTGTCGTGAGCAACGACGACATCGTATAACCCATCGCGCGTTGCCTCAAGGTAAAATCCTCGTGGGTCTTATCGGGTCCTCCCCAGGCATCCCAATGATTTTCTTCCAACGCTTTAATAACAGTTGCAAAATAGTTGGACGGCAGAATACAGTCGGAATCAAAGACGACAAAATAATTTCCCTTTGCTCGAGCAAACCCAGCATTACGACTGGGGCCAGGACCTGTGTTCGGCTTAAAAAAATAATCGATCCTCAGCTGATCGCGAAAAATATCAACAATGTCTTCACAGCGTATAGTGGATCCATCTTCTACGATAATCACCTCAAAATCTTTGACAGTTTGTGTGGCCAGACTTCGCAAGATTTCTTTCACCTCTTGAGGCCGATTATATACTGGGATTATTACAGAAAACTTTGGCTCACGCATTTAGAACATAAATAAATTGGAAGTTAGAAGTTGTGCGGAAAGAAATAAAATAGATCAAAAAAATATGCTTCACCCATACAAACCTTTGAACATTTTATGTCAAAATCAGCATAAACCTCAGTCCGCTTTCGTACAATGGCGATCGACACTGAACAGGGCAAGCAAACAAAATCGCGTTAATTGGCACAAAGTACGGGTTTTAATGATTGGTCCGGCTTTGGTCATAGGTCGAAACATCTCATTAACCGGGAAAAATCATGTTTCGTAATTGTCTCAAGGTTGCCGTTCGCAATCTCTCAAAGAATCTATTTTATTCTCTTACTTCTATTGCAGGACTTGCACTCGGGCTGGCTTGCGTTTTTCTCATCGTCCAATATTTGAAACAAGAATTGAGTTATGACCGATTCCATAAACATGCCGACGATATCTATCGCGTTACCTGGGAAGATGAGAATCCCCAAACGCGAACGCCTCACCCGATGGCACAAGCGCTGGTCAGCCGACTTCCCGGAAGTCGAGAGCGCTGTGAGCATAACTCCGATGTGGGGCCTGGGACTTACGCGTGAATCGTTTTCCTTTCGAAATCCTGAAAAAGATATCCGGTTTGAGGAGAACAACGTCATGGCTGTTGATAGTACATTCCTTGATGTATTTACCTTTCCGCTTCTCAAGGGCGATCCAAAAACAGCGTTAAAAAATCCTGACGGCATACTTATTTCAAGTTCAATGTCCAAAAAATATTTTGGTGACGAAGACCCGTTGGGAAAACAACTGGCTGTGAACGATGAGAAAGAGCTTATCCAGGTTGTCGGTGTATTTGAGGACGTGCCGGCCGAGTCGCACTTTCATTTCGACTTTTTAGTATCGTATGTAAATGAAAAAAGCTTCGAAGATGCCGAAAGCGGATTTTATAGCTGGAATGATTTTGGTCATTATAATTATATTCGGTTAAAACACGGCGCAGATGCGAAGCAGCTTGAAGCGAAGTTGACAGGGTGGGTAAGAAAATATATCAACGTACCCGACGACGTGTTTCAATCTCTTAGCAATAACAATTTTGGGTTCAGGCTACAACCCATTACCCAAATTCACCTTCATTCACACCTCCGCTGGGAGTTAGAGCCGAACGGCTATGTCGCATACACTTACATGCTGATGACCGCCGCTATCCTTATTATAATAATTGCTTGTGTCAATTTTATAAACTTAACAACTGCACAGTCCGCAAGCCGGGCAAAGGAGATAGGGATCAGAAAATCGCTTGGCGCATTTCGAATTGAGCTTGCGCTCCAATTTACCGGAGAAGCTGTGCTGGTTAGTTTATCATCGATGGTATTGGCAATCGTCTTTGTGGAACTCGCTTTGCCTTTCTTTAAGTTGACCACCGGAAACTCACTTCAGATTGACTATCTATTTTTTATTCTCGTCTTGTCAGGCATGAGTCTCGCGACAGGAATTGTCGCCGGAATTTTTCCTTCACTCTATTTGACGTCGTTAAAGCCCGGTTTAGTGCTTAAGGGAAAATTTTTGCAAAGTTCAAAGGGTTCAATTTTGCGTGAAGGTTTCACGGTATTTCAGTTTTTCGCATCGATGATACTCATCACTTGCAGCATAATCATTTATAGTCAGCTGAATTACATCCAACACAAAGATCTGGGTTTTGATCAGGAGGAAGTTATCGTGCTACCGATAAAAAACCTCGATGCGATCAATCCCAAGTTTGAAGAAATTCGAAATGAGTTGTTGCGCATACCAAATGTAAAATCGGTTTCAGCAGCCTCTAACGTTCCGGGCAGGCCATTTAATCAAAATCCAGTCTTTGCGACACAATTTCCGCAAATGCGCATGGGCTCTTCGGAAGCTCTGGTTGATTATGATTTCTTCACAGTCCTGGGGATTGAATTTTCAGATGGCCGATCGTTTTCAAAAAATAATTCCACTGACAAGGATGCATTTGTTTTAAATGAAACTGCTGCGAAAAATCTTTACAATGGACAAGCTGTCGGCAAGGAATTAACCTGGGAATCTGAGGAAGGTCTTATCAAAGGACCCATTATTGGTGTTATCAAAGATTTTCACTTCCAATCCTTGCATGAACCTGTACGGCCCCTGATGTTTCGCTTATTGCCACGGTATAACTATGTGTTAGTTAAATTGAATACGCAAGACTTTTCTCAGACGCTCGAGACCATTCAAAACACGTGGAAAAAATTTGACCACCGATTCGGTTTCGAGTTCGCTTTTCTGTCTGACTACCTTAACCAACAATATCTTTTAGAACAGAGCATGGTCAAAATATTGGGCGCATTTTCTGGAATTGCTATCGCGATTGCATGCTTTGGCTTATTGGGTATCGCCGCGCTGTCCTTCCGTCAAAAAACCAAAGAGGTGAGCATTCGAAAGGTACTCGGTGCAACTGTGCCTGAAATTATGTTTCATTTGGCAAAGAATTTCAGCAAGATCGTTTTGATTTCCATAGGATTAGCTGTGCCTTTGATCTGGTGGGTGATGGATAACTGGCTGGAAAATTTTACATTCAGAACAACGATCAATCCATTAATATTTGTAGGTACCGGGGTGTTGCTCATCGATTGCCGCATGGATTACATTGAGCCATCTGCTTTGGAAAGCCTCGACAATCAATCCGGCAGAAACACTTAAAAAATGAATGATTCCTTTTTTAGTTTATATTATTTTATCCGCGACTCGGGATGTGTATAATATGAGACGCCGACAGGTTCACCCGATAATTTTTCTTCGAGGCCGACTTTGTCAATAATAAGATAGTCTCGCCTGCTCGCTGATTGCATAGCAAACATTTCCGCTAAGAACCCAGTAACAAAAAGTTGTACGCCAATCACGACAGCAACTAAGGCGATGTAGAAGGTTGGTTGTTCTGTAATGTCGCGTTTGATAGGAATCTTTGAGATGAACAATGCATCCAATTTATCCCAAAAAAGTTTGAGTGTAAAAATAAATCCTACCAAAAAAGATAATGTTCCTAACGTGCCAAAAAAATGCATTGGTTTTTGTCTGAACCGGCTTACAAAAGTTATGGACAATAAATCAAGAAATCCATTGACGAAGCGCTCCAGGCCGAACTTGGTTCTACCATATTTTCTTTCATGATGTTCAACAACTTTCTCCGTAGATCTTGTTGAAGCCTGCCCACTTGAGAATTACCGGTATATAACGGTGCATTTCCCCGTATACCTGTATATTTTTCACAACCTGAATTTGATATGCTTTCAAACCACAGTTAAAGTCATGCAGCTTGATCCCCGATAGCCTGCGGGTGATGTAGTTGAAAAATTTAGAAGGAATTGTTTTAGACAATGGATCATGCCTTTTCTTTTTCCAACCCGACACCATATGATAACCATCCTCCACAATCATTTTATAAAGTCCCGGAATTTCATCCGGGCTATCCTGCAAGTCAGCATCCATGGTAATTACTACGCGGCCCTGGGCAGCCCGAAACCCGGTTTGAAGCGCTGCAGATTTTCCAAAGTTTCGGTTAAAACGAATTCCTTTGAAACGACTATCAACCTCATTTATCTTTTGAATTTCCTGCCAGGTATTATCCGTACTTCCATCGTCAATAAAAATAACTTCATAGGAAAAGCCATGTGCTAACATCACACGGCTTATCCATTGGCACAGTTCAGAAAGAGATTCCTCTTCGTCTTTGGCCGGAATGATGACAGTTATTTCCGGATTCATTATGACTTAAATACTTTGTTCTGGTTGCGGTTTTTGCGTAAAGATGGAAATAATTAATGCTACTACTACGGTAATTAAAACTCCAAAAAACAGGCCCAAGAATAAAAGTGCTTCGGCCGAGGTAAATCTTTCAACCCATGGCATGGCTGCATCAATTTGTGATTGTGGCTGGCCCTGAGCTTCCATATCCGCAATTGCTTTTTCACGAATAGTAGTGATAAAAGACGGATCTATAAACTTAGCGTAAATATAAGTGAAGATACTGGAAATGACAGCGGATACCAGGCCAATCCAAAATCCGATACCAATTCCCTGGCCATAGCTCATAAAACCATCGCCATTGTCTTTATAATATTTATGTGCCAGAAAAATGATCGCAATCGTAATGAGCATGCCGGCCCACCGGCCAATCCCCTGCGACATATCGACTCCGGCAGTGGTGAGAACGAGGAAATAAACAATGCTGATAAGTCCGCCAATAACACCGTAGCGGATACCTGCGCTTCGGGTCGTGACAGTGGGAGTTGTGGTTACATTTGGTTCCATAAAATTAGTTTTTAGGTTGTCTTCTTAATATTGCCGATAAAATGATGTTAACAAAAAATCCTATCACTATGCCTTGCATAAAATAGGTTTGAATTAAATCGAAAATATTTGTCGCGGGTAATGCCATTAAATTACGCTCATAGATTTCTTTTCCGATCCGGTCGATGTCTCCCTTCGGAAAGGACTTTAAATAAGCAGTAACTTGGGCGATGTAAGAATCAACAAAACCATTGTCCCAAACTCCAAACAACCAAAGCAGGATTGAGGTTGCAATGGTTGCGATCAAAATCACGGTCCATCCACCCAGCATCGCCTGCCAGAAATACAAATTACCATCCTGGTAATAATCCCGAAACTCTTTTAAGGTAAAGAAAATAAAAATACCAAACAGCAAAATTCGAAAGTCAAGGAAGGGAGACGTTAGCAACGGGTGTCGTCCGATATAATACATGACTAGCAACAAAATAAAAGCAAGAATTCCTGCGGCCGCGCCATATCGCGCTGAAATCTTCAATAACGTTTTTGTCAAAGCCACCAGGGATTAATTTTAGGTTTTGACAAAATTAATCTTCGATCTTTTGGCGACCATTATTGAATACAGCCATCGCTTTTCCTGTGATCTCTTTGCCAAGCCAGGGGGAGTTCTTCGACTTCGAAAAATTGCTTTTCTCGTCAAAAGTCCAGAAGTGATTGGGATCAAAAAGGGTAAGATTTGCTTTTGCCTCCACCTCGATTTTAGGAATTTCCAGCCTTAGGAGCTTCCGGGGATTGACGGTAACTTTTTCTAACAAAACGTCCCAATCCACGGACTTGGAAAGTGTCACCAGGTTCGCTGCAAAAGTCTGTAAACTAATCATTCCTGCGTCGGCAAGATCAAACTCCAAACTTTTAGATTCATCTTCGTGAGGTGCGTGACCAGAGCAAAGCACATCAACGGTACCATCCTTTAACGCTTTGATCAGTGCATCGGCATCCGATTTTTCGCGCAATGGCGGATTTACTTTATAGTTCGTATCGAAGTCACGAAGATAACTGTCATCGAGGAGCGGTTGATATACAGCAATGTCACAACTCACAGGCAATTTCTTTTTTGCCTGACGCACCATATCAATTGCTTTGGCAGACGATATCCGTGAGAAATGTAATCTGCCACCGGCATATCCCAGCAATTCAAGATTCTTTCCCACCGCTATATCTTCGGCAATACGCGGCATTCCTTTCAGCCCCAGCGTGGTACTATTGATACCTTCATGCATTTGACCAAACATATTCAGCCAAACGTCTTCGGGATGATCAATCAACAGGCCATTGAATTTTTGCAGGTATTGTAGTGATTTTAGAAAAATATCCGTATGCCATATGGGTTTTAATCCATCTGTAAAGGCAAGCGCCCCGGCTTCATGCAGGTCAATCATTTCCGTAAGCTCCTCGCCTTTGTTATTTCTCGTTACGGAAGCCAGCGCATGAATTTGAACCAATCTATTATCGTTACCCCGCGTGATATAGCTTACTTCATTTTTTGTTTGCACCGACGGCACTGTGTTCGGAAGCATGGCTATTTCCGTAAATCCCCCCGCTGCAGCGGCGCGGGCGGCAGACTCAAGATCTTCTTTGTGCTCGAGCCCGGGGTCGCCAACGGAAGTACCCAGGTCAAACCACCCGATCGTCAATTTCATGCCCTCAGCCTTTATGACCCTATCGGCGGAATAGTTTTTATCACCGATTTCAGCAATCCGGCCATTATTGAGAAGAACATTTTTTACTTTTTGATGGAATGGAGAAGTGCTATCGATGATTTCAGGAGCCTGAAGTAAGATTTTCATCCTATGACGTGTTGAAGTGTTGACGTTCCTGGTGTTGAGGTTTTTCCAAAGATTACTAGGTGGCGCATGAGCATCTGCTTATTACGTTAGGTGTGCCAATTCGCCGGATCAATCTTTATTTTAAGAACCGAATCAGCAAGATTTCCATCAAGAGGAAGAACATTGCCAATAAAAGGGCGTACTTCCACAATGGAGTGCCCAAATATCGCTCCTTTATTTCGTTGCTGAAAGCCTCTTGGGCACCAACTTTAAAAATTGTAATATGGTCTCCGCTTCCCAGAAGGTTTTTCATTTCTTCGCCCGTATACTGATCTAATAATGACTCAGCCTTGTCCAGGTTAAAAGCCAGCAGACTCACCGTGTCCCTGTTGGCAACTATTTTATAAAATCCTTTTACTATGGAAAATTTGGGTAGATCGAAAATTACTTCATCGCTGAGTTTTCGCTGCGCCGGAACAATTTCCTCTTCCCCAACCCATCGCAGGGGTTCTTCACCTTGCAGACTGTCAGCACGCAACTGGATAAAACTTTCACGCAGCGTATAGTACAACTTGGATTCGTTTCTGACGCTACTTGAGGCGATGCGATACATCACGGGAACAAATAAAGCATGATTGAAAAAGTCCGTTTGCCCGGGCTGCAACGCTGTGGCCACGACATACAACTTGCCACGCTGATCAAATCGGGATAAAAACGGCTGATCATTTTTAAACCGAAGAATAGCGGATCTATCGTTACCCCAATCCAACAACTTAATGCCACGAGGCATAGCAATCGATACTGACTTTTCTTCAAATACATTTTCAAAAAATGGATTGGAGAAATCGGGTTTATCCAGTTCTTGCTGTACTGTGACATCGGGTACGTTGACAAGGGGCAATTGAAGGAAGTTTTTCAGATTTACAACGTCCGGCTTACTGCCCGGAAAAAACAAAATAGTTCCTAGGTTCGCGACATAGTCACGTAAGGCATTGGCCAACGGGATATCTACCGTATTGAGCCCATTTACAACCACCAAGTCTGCCTTGGAGAGCAAGCTGTAATTAAAATTGTTGACGGAATAGGAGGAAAAATCAAATATCTGCTTGATTCCCAAAAACCTTTTCAACGACCGTCCTGGCCTCAGTGCTTCGGATTTCAACGATCCGTATTTTGTCCGTGAAATTAAGGGCCATGTAAAATTCATTGTCAAAAGTTATGGGGAAATCATTAAATGCCAGTTTTGTCTCATTCAATCCGGACAGTGTTGTAGAAAGGTCAAAGCTGGTTTCAGCGGTACCCTTTGCGGGGATATTGATAGAAGTTGTCGCGGCCTGCGTTTCATTGATCGTCAGTTTCAGGTTCAGTCGTTCCGCTGCTTTATCCCCATCGTTGCGGACCTTCACGTGTAAAACATTTTTTCCGCCGCCAGCAGCAAAGGGATTTTCCAGGTAGGCTGTGTCTACAAAAACATTTGACTGTTTACTGAATTGAATAGGAACGAGGTGCAGTTTGGATAGACTATCCCACCGTACGATCTGCCCCTGCGTGGATTTTTGTAGGTCGGATATCCAAAACACTTCCTGACTTCTGGTGGTTTTCGCTTGTGAGATTCTATCAACTACTTCCTTATGCGCACGGCTTACCGGCGACAGTCTTATCTGCGTGAGCAGGTCCAGTATTTCAGTTTTCGTTTTGTAAGTATTGGAAGTGGGTGAAAAATCATTGGTGAGCAATTTATACCGTGTATCTGGCGGAAATAAGTCAACAATGCTGCGCGCGAAAGAGATACCGAGCTCAAGACCTCTATTCTGGTCGATTGTTTGCGCAGACATACTTTGGGAATTATCGAGATACAGGATAATGTTCCGTCCGTTGCTCAGTTGCTCGACTGCTGGAATAATCGGCTGACAAAAGGTGATGATGAGAAAAAACAGAAAAACAAGGCGGGAGAAAAGAATCAGGTAATGCTTAAGACGCCTTTTTGCCGTTGTTGCTTCCTTTACTTCTTTCAAAAATCTATTATTGGAAAAAAGAACCTGCGTCGTTTTGCGAAAGTTGAATAAATGGATGATGACAGGGATGGCCAAAGCAAGCAGGGCCCATAAAAAAGAAGGATATAAAAAACTCATCAGGACAAAACTAATTAAAAAATGTTGCAGGTTCGGCCACCCATTACATGGTTAAAGTTAAACGCACTTTAAGCGGCATGGACTAACAACGTGGTCCTTGTTAGAAAATTCTATCGTGACAATGTAAAAAAGCAAAGCCTGGCTTTCTTGTCAGCCAGGCTTCTCAAGATGGGAAATCCGATTACTTGTTTTCTACCATAGACATTTCGCTGGCATTGATTTCTGTGATGTAGCGCTTATCGCCAGTCTTCGTTTCGTAGACCCGATGCATCAGCTTGCCTTCAATGGTTACTTCGCTTCCTTTTTTTAAAGATTGTCCCGCCTCATCCGCGAGCTTGCCCCACATAACCACGTTGTGCCATTGCGTTTCCTGGACGTTTTCACCTTTCTGATTCCGATAGGAATCAGTGGTAGCCATGGTGAAGGTTGCCTTTTTTTTACCGCTTTCAAATGTCTTTACCTCAGGATCTTTGCCTAGATGACCAATTAGTTTGACGCTGTTTTTTAAGTTTGTCATAGAATATAAAGTTTAAAGTTTAACATGCCGTTGGGCGGCGTTGATTTGTTCGACTCGAATCGGTACGACAAAGGTGAAGGGTAAAAAATGCCCTATTCGTATTTTAAACGCTTACTTTCGATTATATTCGTTTGTTGTCGTTTGTAAACGGACCCGTTATATGCTATTAAAACAAGAAAAAAGCTGCGAAGAGTGCGGCAAATTAATCGTTGGACGTATTGACAAAAGATTCTGCTCCGATCAATGCAGGAATTCATTCAATAATCGGTTAAACAGTAACGTCACCAACTATGTCCGTAACATCAATAATGCCTTACGGAAAAACAGGCGGATTCTGATGGAATTGAATCCGCAGGGTAAAACCAGGTTAAGCCGTGACAAACTCCTGGCGAGAGGGTTTGACTTTTCCTGTTATACCAGTACCTACAAGACCCGGGAGGGGGCACAGTACTTTTATTGTTATGAACAAGGATACTTACCCATGGACAAGGGGTATTACTTGCTGGTTGTTAAAAAAGAATTCTAAAAGCAACGGTATGGCCACTTTAAGGGAGCATACTGCCAAATCCTAGGCTACACGCTGTTTTCCGTGGCGGATATAGGCGGGGTGATGGGCATCAGATGGTTCGTACCACCCTATCCATACCCCTAAGGTTAAGTTCTAAACACAGAAAGACCTCACAATGCTTGCATTCTAAGGTTGATCATAATAACTTGTTACATTATATTCCTCGCTTATCGTTCAGCCTACATAGCTGGGGCCTCCGTTAGATGCGACCGGAACCATGTAGCTGAACCTAACGGATGCTAAACCTGTATGATAAAAGAAGGATTCGATTCAACCCTACCTGTTGCATGGATTTGTTCCTTACCCGTTTATCATGATCTTGTACTGCTTTTAAATTTGAATTCGTTCAACGAAAATATCTGGAGCAATTAAGAATCTACTAACCAAAAACAAATCTGAACCTTTACATCTTAGACCTATGGCCAAAACAACTAAACAAACCAAATTAAAACTTCTCCAGGGAGAATCTTGGAAGGAGTTAAAGCTAAAGAAAGGTACAACAACCAAACGCTACTCTGTTTCCGATAAAGGACGCATCGTTAGTTTTAAGACAAAACTGGAAGATGGATATGTGCTTAAGCCAAGGCTTACACAGGGCTACCCCAGCATAACCATCGGCCGCGAGGAAACACGGCAGAATTATTACATTCATCGGTTGGTTGCCGAATACTTTTGCAAGCAGTCAAATGCCAATCACAATTTTGTGATTCATGTCGATCACAAAAAAGAAAACAACAAAGCTGCAAATCTAAAATGGGTAAAGCATGATGATCAAATTCAGCATGCATTAAAAGATCCAAATGTAATTGTTCGGATGAACCCAGATGAAGGGCCAAAATTGACAGCCGATAAGGTTAAGCAAATTAAGGTGGCGCTTTTCAAATCAAAGAAACAGCCTACGTTAAAAGCACTCGCTAAAAAATTCAGAGTGTCGGATATGCAGATACATCGCATTAAGACCGGTGAAAACTGGAGTCACGTTAAGGTATAAAAAAAGGCCCCTTTTCAGGGGCTTTTTTCTTATACGTACGCGCTCATTATTAAGTGCCCTCGCCTTCGCGAAACGCTTCGGCGACGCTAATAATAAGAATTCATTACTATCACTTACAAGTTTAATCTTCCCGTGTTCCGATTTTTCTATGATAGCCATCAGCCAAGGCGTTGAATGGTAAGGTTATCACCAACTGACTCCCTTCAACAGTAGAATTAATTTTCCCTATATCAATAAAGTAAGGTAGTTGCCGATTGTAAATCGTATAGGGTAACCGTATATTTTTACCTGCTGAATTGATGTTCATGACATAGTAAACGAATAACGAATTATTATTAATTTCTACCTGAATTGATTCCGGATCGATACTCGGCACTTTTATTCGCACCTCGCGGGAATTGTCGAGCTGATTCACGGAAACTTGCGGCTCACTAACGCCTCCGTGCAATGTATTTAACACATCCACGGAAGTCAGCAAATCTAGTCTGTTTTCCATGTTTTTGTTTCTCCTTTTCAGGATTGACGTCAACCACCATACCAATTAATGTTGATTCGTCAAAAGGGCATAGTATAAGTCATAATGACACAGATTTGCCCGTGCATTCAGTCATACTGACGACAAGAGCGCAGCAAGGAAACTATTTTTCCAGAATTGAGATCGGAAAATCGTTTCCGGTAATATAGCCAGTGGGGTATTGGGCCTGCCCGCCATATTGTTTCGTAAGCTCGGGGACCCGTTCTTCCATGTAGACCTTCAATTCGTTCACGGTGATTTTGCGGTCGCCGTTGTCCGCTTTTCCATCCAAAGCCTCCAACAACGCATAGGTAAAAACGCCGTGCTTTAAGGCTTCAAATTCCGTTGCGAGCTGTTTTGTCCCGCTGGAAGCGATCATTACCACGCCGGAGCTACGGGCTAGTTGCACCATGGCCTTTTCATCGCTGGCAACTGCCCGGGTGCTCAGTGATTTCACAGCTCCGCCTGAATGGCAGGCATCCATCAAAACAATTTGTTTTTGCGACTTGATCTGTGTGAGAAATCCACGGATATCTGTGGC
This sequence comes from uncultured Bacteroidota bacterium, assembly GCA_963739105.1. Taxonomy (GTDB): domain Bacteria; phylum Bacteroidota; class Bacteroidia; order Cytophagales; family Cyclobacteriaceae; genus Chryseolinea. The sequence goes on from CAVTZI010000052.1 coordinate 19,715, forward strand.
GGAAATTCCCCGCGCATGCAGCTGCGCCGGATCACCATACAATTTGGTAATATCGGTCGGCACCAGGTAATATTCATCATTATTCGCTTCATCCAACGTACCATGACCAGCATAATAAAACATAAACACATCCTCGGGTTTAGCCTTGGCAATCATGGCTTTAAATCCTTTCGCGATGTTCTCCTTAGTAGCTTCCTCGTCATAGATTTCTACCCGGTTCACATCCTTAAATATGATTTTACTTTTCTCATTTAGTTTTTCCACGAAAGAAAAAGCGTCTGGTTGGGCATAGTTCAGATTATAGGAAGCATTCTGGTATTTGTTTATTCCAACTGCCAGGACGTGTAGCGTGGAAGTGGCAATTACTTCTCCCACATATTCAATGGCCAACTCATCGGAACGGGATTCAATTTTTTGGAAGTTCATTACTTTTACCTTGAACTTGTTCGTCTCATTTGCCATTTCCACGGCATATGTTTTAGAACGTTTTTCTCCTTCCCGGGACGTTTTAACTTCACTATCACTGATTATAAGCTTATCGTTTTGATAGATATTCACTTCCTTCACACCACCTCCGCCGTCATAAATATCCACGGTAATGGGAATCGTCCTGGCCTGGGTAAAATATTTTCCCTGATCATATCTTAATAAGTCAGTCGCCTTCGTTGTCGCAGTAATATCAAAGAAGCCGACGGAAGGACGGTGGAGTTTACTGAGATCAAAAATGCGCTCGCCTGACTCACGCAAAATATCTTCAACACGTTTTCCCTGTTTGAAACTATTTCCAACTTCCGTTGGGCGATAAAGAAGCTCGAAATATTGTTCTGCCGAATAAAAATCTGCCAACTGGTTTATTCCTTTATTTACATGCCATCCAAAGTATTGGCCACCATCCGAAGAGCAGGAAAAATAACCTCGCGGTGTCCAGCAAATCCATTCTTGGTCTTCCGTTACAAAAAGCGTAGCAAATGGAATGACCTGTTCCCCTAATGTTTTATAAACTTCCTCAATACTTTTATAAGCTTTGTTACCCGAGCTCTTCAAAAAAGCGATCACATCCAGCCAGGCTTTTTTAGTAGGCTCTTTCGTAAGGGAGTCCACGGGCAATGAACTAAAAAATAACGACCACTCCTCGCCCTCAAAAGTTTGTCGTAAGCTAGGCGCATAACCGGTCTCGGATAATTTCCATACCATGATCGTTTGATCTTCACCGCCCGAAGCTAAATACCTTCCATCAGCACTAACGGTTACGGAATGCACTGCCCCGTAGTGACCAATAAATTCTTTATTCAAATAGCCGTTCTTATCGAACATCTTCAATGAAAAATCGCTGGCCACAATCACACCGCCATCAGCCAAGCCATGGTAATCCAGGATCCGTCCATCTTGATTTTCGTCGGTTTGTATTTTTTTTCCTTTGGGTAAATCCAGGGTATTCTGACCTGTTTGCGAAACGCCTTTAAGTTCTTTTGGGCCGCCATTTGCCGCTACGGGATTTCGGTTCAATGTTAAGGACTCAAAATTGAAACTTGTTTTGTAAAGGGGTTTTTTGTCATTTGAAAGTTCCTGAGCAATAAATAGTTCCATCCCGGATCCAAATGCCAAATCAAGTAAGGCATTTCCTTTACCCTTAATTTTTCTAACGGCAAGGCCATTGATCGGATTCCACAATATGATTTCGTTGTTAATCCCGCCGGCAGAAGCGACCACATAACTACCCTTATGTGACGGCGCAAAGGCGGCACTGAAAACCGTATTATCATGCCCTGCATAATCTGCAAATTTATTTCCTCCGGGAATGCCCCAGCTTGTACCCTTACCAATGACGTCCAGGCCGACCATTATTTTAGAGTCCGATGAAAATGCGATAGCATTGATAGGGTTTTCCAAATTTTCGAATTCCTTGACAACGCTTCCATCGGCTTTCCAAAGGATCAATTCATTTTCGAAACTGCTGCTCGCCATATAAGATCCGTCCAACGTGTAGGCTAGCTTAACAACCGTTCCCTTGTGTTGCTTCAAAACGCGCGGCGTGAATTTCGTAACACCTTTATCCAGCGCCGCCAGGCCGAACAAGAGTATCTCACTACTTTCATGGGCAACGGCAAGGTCTTGCGTGGTTTTGTTGAAGGCGATGCATGAAACAGCCGAGGGAATGGTGATATTGGCAATAACAGTAAGCCTAGGCGCGGATTCTACCTTCCAAATCTTAACAGTATTGTCGGCAGCGCCGCTCGCCAGGTATTTACCATTTCCACTAAAGCTTAACGTATTAATGATGTCGGAGTGGCCAATGGCCGTACTCACCTGTGTACCTTTCTCGAGGTCAATAACAATAATATAGTTCTCACTTTCTGATTCTACCTTGTAGCCTGCAACTGCAAGTAGCTTCCCATCCGGCGAAAGTGCGGAAGCATAAAACATTCCTTCCGGTCCTTCTCCGATCTGAGATTCAAATTTTTTCAACATCTCTCCTGTTTCGGCTTGCCAGATGCGAATCGTTTTATCCTCGGATACTGATATTATCCGATGGCCGTCAGGTGTAAAAATGAGATTATGGATTTTGGCCGAATGGCCTAATGGATTGACGACAATCCGTGGTGCCTGAGCACGACTTCCGATTATACTTAAAAGAAATAGAAGACAAAAACAAGCTTTTTGGCTGAACGTGCGCATAGGAATAGTAGGATAGCAAATAAAGGTATCTAATTTTACTTCTTAAATGAGACTACCTGGTGCGTTCAGCTAAAGCGGAATTTTGTCAATCGTTATTTTGTTTCCTCCAAGAATTCCGGGCCTCAACACTCTATTTTCATGGATCGCGTACCAGAAAAGCAAACTATAAAACAAGATTAAAGTGCCTAAAACAATAAACATTATGCGTGGTGGTTGTTAAAACAAAGGTAGCTCATTGGCAATGCCTTGTTCTGAGTAGTATTCCCCTTCCGGGTACTGAGGTAATATCGGCAGGACTTTTGTCGGATTTTTGTCCAATTACCGTTAGAATAATCTCCGCGAGTGCTTAAACTAATTAGCCTATATTGAAAATTATATTAATTGTAAAACAGCGATTTATGATGGATAAGAAGGCAGGGATATTGACTTTATTGATAACGGGTGTGTGCGCAATACACACGCTTGCCGCTGGCATTGCATTTCAACAACAAGATACGACTGGTGTCGCTCAGGATTGGTTCTTACGTGATCCCGAAGCAGACAAATTGCAAGGAACAAGTACAGAGAAGACGTACGCAACGCTTCTGCAAGGGAAACCTTCGAAAAAGGTAAGGGTGGCTGTGATTGATTCTGGCATCGACGTGGATCATGAGGACCTGAAGGGTATCATCTGGACCAATGAGGACGAAACTCCAGGCAACGGCGTCGACGATGACAAAAATGGTTATATCGATGATGTACATGGATGGAATTTTATAGGCGGGAAGGATGGATCAGTGAATGAAGACACCTATGAGCTAACGCGTGAGTACATCCGGTTAAAGCCGTTGTATGATTCCATTGACGAGAAAAAAATAAAGAAAAAAAATAAAGCTGAGTATGAGTTGTGGAAAGAAGTGAAGGCAAATTTTGAGAAGGAAGTAGCGTCCAACAAGGAACAATACGACTTATTTAGTCAGCAATACAACATGTACGTCAACGCACTTAGTACGCTTAGTTATTGCGATAGTATTGTCAGCAAAAATCTGGGCGTCAAGTCGGTCTCCAAGTCATCCCTTTCCAGCGTGAGCACCACTAACGACACCGTTCGGTTTGCCAAGGAAACTTTGCTTAAAGTATTGGAAAATGTTGAGGGCGACATTCAAGTCGATGAATTCCTGGAAGAATTGGAACTGTACCTTGGTGAACTGAAAGAAGGCGTAGATCACTTTAAATCGGCTGTCGAGTATGGCTATAATCCAAAATTTAATTCACGAACCATTGTAGGCGATAATCCCAATGATCCTTACGAGAAGAACTATGGCAATAATGATCTGAAAGGCGGAGATGCAAAACATGGAACTCACGTCGCCGGACTTATCGGTGCAAATCGGAAAAACGACATTGGTATAAAGGGAATTGCTGATAACGTTGAAATCATTGCTATTCGTGTTGTACCGACCACCGGCGATGAGCGTGACAAAGACATAGCAAACGGGATTATTTATGCCGTTGACAATGGCGCACAGATCATCAATATGAGTTTCGGAAAAGATTATTCACCTTATAAAGATGCTATTGATAAAGCCGTGAAATACGCAGAGCAAAAAGGTGTATTGATGATGCACGCAGCCGGAAACGAATCGGAAAATTTGGACAACACTTCTCAGTTCCCCTCGCGATACTATAAAAATAAAAAAGTGGCGCCGAACTGGATGGAGATTGGAGCTTCATCGTGGGGAAAAGATACTGCGTTGGTGGCGTCATTTTCCAACTACGGAAAAAAGAGCGTTGACGTATTTGCGCCCGGCGTTGAAATCTATTCAACAACGCCGAATAACGAGTATGAAAATTTGCAAGGAACCAGCTTCGCTTGTCCTATTGCCAGCGGTGTAGCGGCGCTGGTCTGGTCCTACTTTCCAGATCTTACCACGGACCAGGTAAAAAATATTATAAACCAATCGTCACGAAAATTTGATGGCTTAAAAGTCACAGAACCTGGCACTGGTAAAGAAGTTCCATTCAGTCAATTGAGTATTACAGGAGGAATGGTGAATGCATATGACGCGGTCAAACTAGCCCAAACGATGAAGATTGAGCCGTCAAAAAAATAACGTACAATAAATGTTCGAAAGTGAGACGAAAAAGTCTGAAGCAGATCGCTTCGGACTTTTTTTATGATCGCTTTGCTACAAAAATAACGTAGTACAGGGGATATATGATGCAAACAATTACCGAATGGAATACCGCTTTTGAGTGAAACCTTATGCTTGCGTAATACAACGGCCCTTTTATACGCCGCCAAAAATCAGCCTTAGCGCGTGTTACACAGAAGTTAATCATAATGTAGCTTTTCTCACCCTTAGAGACACGCTACATGAAATCTGCCGATCGTTTTATTGTTCTGCTGATATTTTATTTCGTTACATCCTCCACGCAAGCCTCAGAAACGAAGGCTGGCTTTTCGCTTCCAGATCATGTCTCCGAAGTCAGCCTGAAATTTCAGACCATTCGAAACCTCATCGTCTTGCCCGTCGTCATCAATGATTCCATCCAGGTCAATCTCATCCTGGATACAGGCTGCAGAAATCTGGTTTTATTCGGTAAGCGGTTTCAAAATCTATTTCAAACAGACACCGAATCAAAAAGTACAGTTTTCCGGTCTAGGCGATGGCAATCCGATCCAAGGCAAACTTTCGCTAAACAATAAAGTTTCCATTCAGGCAGTCATAGGCGAGAAAATTCCTGTCGTAATTGTCGCTGAAAAAAATCTCTTCTCCACCTATGCTGGTATTCACGGTGTAATTGGCTACGATATTTTTATAAAATTTGAAATTGAGCTCGATCCCCTTCATCAAGTCATTACCTTTCGGCCGGCCTCGTCTTCGGAACTATCCAATGAATTTGAAAAAATTCCGTTGGTAATTGAGGATTCCCGACCCCTTATTAAATCACAGGTTTTCTTCAAGGATAGTGATGGCCTGCCCTGCGATTTAATGCTTGATACCGGATCGTCATTGGGATTATTGATGAAGACAACCGACCTGAAAAAATTTCCAGGCGGAAATAATAGAAAGATTCTCGGAAGGGGTTTTAATGGAAAGGTTGTGGGCTTTGAAACGATCGCATCAAAATTAATTCTCAGCACGTTCGAGATTTCCGCGATAACAGCGGGAATTACTTACTCCGCCTGGCATAACTATGCCTCTGTTGGAATGGACGTAATGAAGGATTATACCGTCGTTTTAAATTACTGCAAGGCTTATGCGGGTTTCAAAAAAATAATATAGTCGCAGCACTACCGTCTTTTTCGTAGCATTCTTCCGGACCTTCATGTTCAAAATTTCAACACCCAGCGCGAATGCCATGGAGAAATAAATGTAACCTTTCGGAACATGAACATGGAAGCCCTCCAAAATTAGCAGCACACCGATCATAAGCAGAAATGAAATCCCCAGAATTTTCATGGTAGGGTGCTCGTTGATAAAGGAGCTTATTCTTCTCGAAAATATCAGCATGATAGCCGAGTGATATGACAATGGCGATAATGATGATCGCCAGATTTTCCACAAGACCGACGGCTGTTAGAATCGAGTCTAATGAAAAGACTACGTCCAGCAAAACGATCTGAATTATCGTTGACTGAAACGTGGTGGCTTTGACATTTTTTTCATCATGTCCACCCTCCAGTTTGGCGTGCATTTCAGAAGTGCTCTTGGCCAGGAGGAACAGGCCGCCAGCGATTAAAATCAAGTCGCGATAACTTAGTGAAAATGTCCCGATGGTGAAGATGGTAGCGCGCAGCCCAATGATCCAGCTAACACCTAACAACATCAGAATGCGGACCACCAGCGCCAGTATGATACCGATATTCCGGGCCTTTCCTTGTTGTTCGTAACGGTAATCGGCCACTGATAATTGAAATGAAAATTATGTTATCAATTCCCAGAACGATCTCCAGAAATGTGAGCGTGAGAAGACTTACCAGTCCTTCAATTGAGAATAATACCTCCATTAATTATTCGTTTTTTGGGCCTGAGCTTTCTCCTGAGCCTTTTTTTGTTTCTTAAAATAGCCACGTAACAAAAAATTATGGCGCATTGCCTCCATATTTTGATCGAGTTTTACGGATGCGGACTGTGCGTTGTCCAATGTTATTCTAAGTTTGTGCGCAAATGTACTATCGGCGAGCAATACTCCAATGGCGTTGTCTTCATCATTGAATTTTGATACAACTTCTTTCAGATCCTCTGACATTGCCTTTGCATTAACGCCGACTTCGGCCACGTTCTGCAAGGCATCATTGAAGGTGGCCGCATACGTTGAATCTTTAATTAGTTTGGTAACGAGGCCATCTCCACTCACTGACTTCAGCCACCAACTTTTTCAAATCCAAAGTAGCCTGGTTGGTATTTAGGCTGGCGAGTCTTAGCGAATTGATGGTTTCGCGCAACTCCCGTGATAATTCTCCTTCATTTAAAAGTTCGCCAACAACGCCCTGACCCTTGTTAATCTTGGCTGTAATTAATTTTAAATCGTCGGTCAGCGACCTGGTATTAGACCCCACATCCTTTGCGATATTAATCAATTCCTGTGTATCCGTTGGCGAGAAGGAATTGATGGTGTCATTGTCATGGATGGATTCACTGGCAGATCCCGGTCGGACAACGACAATTTTATTTCCTACTAAGCCATCGGACCCGATAAACGCGGTTGCATCCTGTTTGATAAATTCATTTTGCTTATCCTTTAATGAAAGCGTAACAATTACTTTTCCTTCAGAAATAATCGTGACTTTTTTTACCGTTCCAATCTTTACGCCAGACAACCATACATTGTCACCTTCCGTGAGCCCTTCTACATTTTTAAAGATCGCCGAAACGGCAAATGTTTTATTGAAAACGTTTCGTTCGCTTCCAATATAAAATATAGAAGTAAGAAATAATGCGATCCCGGCCATGACAAAGATCCCTAATCTTATATTCTGTTTGTATTCTTTAGATTCCATAATCGTATCATTAGTAATTGAAAAATTCTTTTAATTCCGGATCCTCCGACTGTTTCAATTCATCAAAGGTGCCTTCAAATTTATTGTACCCGCCGAAGAGCGCGATGATCCGATCGGAAGTATGTTGCGCGCAACTTATGTCGTGCGTGATGATGATAGAAGCCGTATTGTATTTATCGCGAACTTCCAAAATCAAATCATTGATCTCGCCCGAAGTAACAGGATCCAGGCCTGCCGTGGGTTCATCATAAAGCATGATCTTCGGGTTTCAGGATTAGGGTTCTCGCGATACCCACCCGTTTTTTCATTCCTCCGGATAGTTCGGCCGGTGTTTGATTGACTGCTTTCTCCAAACCAACATCCTTTAGAGCATCCATAACCAGGTTATCTAATTCATGTCTATCATAAATGCCACGGTTCCGTTTGAGTGGAAACTCAAGATTTTCCCTTACGGTCATTGAATCATATAAAGCGCTCCCTTGAAATGAAAATCCAACCTGTTGCCGAAGCTCATTTAATTCTTCAGTATTCAATCTGGGAACGTCGTATCCCAATACATTGATCTCGCCTGAATCGGGTTTGAGCAAACCCACCATACATTTTATAAGCACTGATTTCCCAGCTCCCTGATCTACCCAGGATGACCAGGTTTTCACGATCAAATAAGTCAAGGTTTAAATCGCGCAGCACTTTTAGATCTCCAAAACTTTTTTTCAAATGACGAACCTCAGCGACTTTTTCATTTTCAAGGGATGCATCGTTTGTTTCGTAAGCCGTTTTTGTATTCATCACCTGAAAAGATTTATAACTTGTAACATAATCAGATCGATTATGAAAATGGAAATCATGGATACAACTACGGCGGTATTTGCTGCCTTACCTACGCCTGTGGTACCCTTATCGGAATGATAGCCGGCATAACACCCAACGATGCCAATCGCAAATCCAAAGAATGCCGACTTTATCAGAGATGAGAAAATATCCAGATAAGTGATAGACTCCGCTACCTCATTGAAGAACAAGAGGAAGCTTGAGTTGTTGATAGCGCTGACCATAAAAAATGATCCAAGCAATCCAACTACATCGGTATACACCACTAATATTGGGACCATGAGGGTGGTAGCAATTACACGTGTAACCACCAAATAAGAAAACGGTCTTGTTCCCGATACTTCCATAGCATCAATTTGTTCTGAAACTTGCATGCTCCCTAACTCTGCACCAATATTGGAGCCTAATTTTCCAGCGCAAATTAATCCCGTAATTAATGGACCTAATGATCGAACGATAGCTTGCGACACAAGGGAAGGTAGCCACGACTCAGCGCCAAATGAAGCGAGTGAAGGCGTTGACTGTTTCGTAAAAACAATACCTGCAATAAACGCGGTGAACGTAATAAGAAACCAGGATTTATTACCCATGGCAAAGCATTGCCGCAAAATTTCTCTGCCTTCGTACGGCGGCCACAACGCGTCCTTTAAAAATCGAATAATGAACCTATGAATTTCAGCAACCTGAAAAAGGAATTTTTTAAAATTCATTCAGCTTAATTTCTATTCGACAAACAGAAATTACGTGCCAGTTGATCAACGCATCGACATCACTCTATTACGCGCTATTTTTAATGAAAGGAAAAAGTTATTGTGGAGATCTATACCCACATGCATGTGGGACAAAATTCTACGATTTCGGCAGACGCGTGATTTTTTGCGTGTATGAAAAGTTACAGCTTCGTCGAGGGAGTGTGAGCTGTGTAAATCATTTTCTTTTTGTGCCAGCTCAGCCAATTTAATGTAAAACTTTTTTATCACCCTCAGTTCGTCTTCCGTGAAATCTTCAATGTCAATCAACCGATTGCTGGCTGATTCCTGACAGGCAATTAACTCGTTTAACTTTAGTTGCACCGCCAACGTATCTTTATTCTGAGACTGTTGAATAATGAATACCATCAAAAATGTTATGATCGTAGTGCCTGTGTTGATGAAAAGTTGCCAGGTATCAGAGAAGCCAAAAATCGGTCCGCTAGATAGCCCATATCAACTATAATAGAAAAAGCTATGATGGTGGCCGCTGGCCTTCCCGCAGCCCGCGTAGTGGCCGTTGAAATGCGATCAAAAAAAGTCGCCTTAGTGTGAGGAATTCGTTTGCCCTGCATACTGCGATTTTTTTGCACCGGCCCCATTATTGGTTTTCATAAATGTGATTGATTGAATGAAAGAAGGAGTACAATAATGTGAACAACGGCAAACCCCAGAAGGGTTTAAAGTTTCTTCAAAATCTTCATCAAAACTTTTTCTTCTTGCGTTAAATCGCTTACGTCATCGGGTTTTTCAATTGCATCCAACTCATCGAGGTACTTCTGCAGGTTATCTTCTTCGTACAATCGGATAATCTCGGGGTGTACATAATATTTTTTACAGATCGTGCGCGTATTACCCAATTTCGAACTTACTTCATCCAACGCTGAAACAATGTTCTTCTTTTTTTCCGCTTGCGTTTCTGCGGTACCCAATGCTTTAAAAGAGCTAAGGATAGAAAGTGTTCCCGCCCATGTTCTGAAGTCCTTCGCAGAAAAATCTTTACCCGTTGCCTCCCGGATATAGTTGTTGATCATGCCTGAGTCAATCGAACACCTTACCCCGTTTTCATCAAAATACTGAAAGAGTTCTTTGCCGGGAATATCTTTGCATGCCTGAACAATTTTAGCCAGCCTTTTATTTTTTAAGGTAACGGAATGATAGACGCCTTTTTTCCCTTTAAATGCAAATTTAATGGTAGCGCCATTGATATCGACGTGCCCATCTTTTAAGGTTGTCAGGCCATATGATCCATACAATCTTTCATACTCGGCATTTCCAATCCGAATAAACGTACGTTCCATCAGGCTCGCCACAGTCGCCAGTACCTTTTCTTTCGACAACATGGAGTGTGAAATATCATCCTCCATCTTTTTTCTCATCTGCGGAAGAACTTTGCCAAATTCATAGAGCCGGTGAAATTTTGTTTGGTTCCGGACCGTGTTCCAGTTTGGGTGGTACTTATACTGTTTACGATTTTTTATGTCATAGCCGGTAACCTGAATGTGCCCGGTAGTGGTAGGGCAAATCCAAACTCTGGTCCATGCAGGCGGAATGACCAGCCTCTTAATCCTGGCAAGTATTTCCTTGTCTTTGACCGTGACTCCATTAAAAGTGTAGGTAAAACGTGCGCCATACTTTGCGCGGATTATGCCTGGACTGCCATCGGTAACGTATTCCAGGCTGGCGATTGCAGCCGTGCGCTTATAATTCCGATGCATTTTGACTGACTCAGTCCGGGTTATTTGCACAGCTCGTACGAAATAATGTTAATCTTAATACTTAATATTAAGATTATTATTGAACGAAAGCAATAGCATGAAGAGTGTCGTCGCTAAAGTACAGCAGGAGGAGATGACCATTACCCAATCGTTGTTGAGGTAACTATAGCATAATCTATTAAAGGTTATTGTAGGGAATTCTGGGTTTGGCTTGACAGTGTTCAACTTGTCCGATACCAACTTGATGGTGGGGCGCATGACTTTTATGGTTATGGCTAAATTTCTGTTTCAAACTATTTTCTGTTCTTGTGAATATCTTCTACCTCGTGAATAAAATTCGTAACCTTTACGTCGGCATAGGCGCCGTAGGCATCAATCAAAATTCCCTTTCGACCATCCGACGTTTCAATCCAATAAAGAATTGCATTGTCCTGAGGATCGGAGTATCCTTCAAAGCGATGAAAGTTCGGGATGTGAATCTCAGACGCGGGATAAAATTTATCACCTACTTCGTCTGTCAATCCACGCTCTGTAATTTTAAAGTTTTCAGTATAGCCAAGTTTCAACGCAGCGTTGATCTTCTCTGACAGCGTCGGCATTTTTTCAGTTGAATCAAATTTATCGATCTCCTTTATCCCTGCTTTCATATCTTTTCTCTTTGCAATTGATTGGTTAAAAACCTTGCCAAACTTGAAATCGTTTAACTTTCCTCAAAAAAAGGTGTGTAATTGGGGAATGAGTACCACAATTTTAAAAGTTTGATGCTATTCTCTACAGGTGGATTTTTAAAGTGCAGAACATCAATCTCAATTTGGGGATGCTTGGCGTGGCGGCTCAGAACTGCAAACGTTATCATCAAAAAAAATGAGCCTGGCGTGAATTTAGACGGCTCGCGAAATCAGATCAAGTCATGACAAAAAAAGAAGCCACCCGAAGGTGGCGACTTTTCTTTTACAGGCTCCAATTATCAAACTTCTTCTTCATCAACTTCACAGGCGAGCTGATTAATTTTCTCAGCCAGTTCTGTGAGTTTTACATCCGTATCTGCTTCCTCGTCCTTAATTTCTTCGAGAATTTCTGCGCACTGAGTCATACCTAAGACGTTCGCCATGGTACGAAGCGTGCCATACGCGGAAATTTCATAATGCTCCACTTTCTGCGCTGCGCTAATGAGGGCGGCATCCCGGGGATGTCCTTCATCGTGTTCTTCGATTTGCTCCTCTCCCTCTTTGATCAAACCTTCCATGGCCTCACATTTCTTTGCCACAGCCTTTTTGCCCAGCAGTTCGAAGCACTTTTCCAGTTTTCCAATTTGCCCTTCAGTTTCTTGCAAGTGCGTATCAAAAGCATCTTTTAGTTCTTCATTGTAGGCAGCTTTCGACATTTTCGTTAACGCTTTGGTAAGATGTTTTTCGGCCCAGTAAATATCTCTTAATGTGTCTTCAAATATATCTTCCAAAGTTTCCTTAGAACTTTTAGAACTACGAGTTGCGCTTTTTACTCCATGCGACCCATTGGTCCGGGATTGCGTTTTAGTTTTCATATCATTCTTATTAGAGGTTGTAAATTTTTTTTAGGGCAGTACGTAAAAAATCAGACGCAAATGGGACAAGGCGAAAAACATACCAGTGCATCAACGGTGCGTACACGCACTAAAAAGTAATTTGGATCTGAGGTGGTTATTCTACAAATGAGAAACGACTACAGGTACGAGGTACGAGGACACAATTCAAGTCATTCACGATTTCTCCTCCATTCGGATGCAGCACTTGCCCAGTAATGTATGAGGCATCGTCACTCGCTAGAAAGACATAGGCGTAGGCAATCTCCACTGGATTCGCCGCCCGTTTTAACGGAGTATCTGAACCAAAAGTAGCAACCTCTTTCGGGCTGAATGTCGTAGGAATGAGGGGAGTCCATACGGGACCAGGCGCAACACCATTTACCCGAATGCCTTTTTCGGAAAAATAAGCTGCAAGAGAACGAATCATTGACACAATAGCTCCTTTCGTAGAAGCGTAATCGATGAGGTGAGAGCTTCCACGATAGGCGGTAACTGATGTCGTATTAATAATCGCCGCGCCCTTCCGTAAATATTTCTCTGCGGCTTTTGTTAAATATAGTTGCGAAAAAACATTTACCTCAAATGTTCTGCGTCAATTGTCGGGATGTAATTTTATCTAATTTTTTTTGAGGGAATTGGACCGCCGCGTTGTTGACCAAAATATCAATTCGCTTCCACGTTGCCAGGACGGTGCGCACTATTTTCTTGCAATGATTTTCATCGCTTATATCCCCTGGCAGTAACAGACACTTCCCACCAAGCTCTTCTATCCGTTTAGCGGTTTCTTTTGCATCCCGGTGATCGTTGCGATAGGCAATACAAACTTCTGCGCCCTCCTTAACAAAGGCAATCGCCACCGCCCGACCGATCCCGCTGTCGCCGCCGGTAATTATGGCAACTTTTCCCGCTAGCCGTTGATAGGTTTTCTCCTTTTCGTAAACGGGTTCAGGCTTCATCCGGGCTTCTTTTCCCTGTGACGACCGAACTACCCGAGACGGCCGAATCTTTCGTTTTGGCGCTGCTTTTTGCATAATTACCTGAGCGCTACTTTCCCATGGCTGCCTACCGATGGTTGTGAACCAGTAGCAGCTGCTGTAAGAATTTTCAGATAGGTCAAAACCTTGGAATCATCATTTGACCAATATTCCATTTCCATGGGATGTACGATGAGCAATGCAAGGGACGGATCTTTCAATCCCTTCGGAAACCATGCTTTCACAAATGGATTAAACAATTCTCTCATGCGCTGCTGGTCGAAGGAAAGGTATGCTGTACCCTCAATACTTAGATAACAGCTATCGCTTTCATTAACATAAATTAGCTGTACCGTTGGATTTCGTTGGACATCCTCCGCCTTCCATGAGTCCTTCGAAGTGAAAAACCAAATATTTCCGTCATCATCTATATCCACGTGCGACATGGGTCTAAATTTCATGAACCCTGCTTCCAGTGTTCCAAGCATTCCTACACGAGAGCGGCTAACCAACTCTTTTACCTTTTCTTTGTTATTGAATTCCATACACGTTATTGTTTATTTATCGCTTAAACTTGAAATACTCTAAAAATCTATTGGGCCTTCCCGCTACGGCGTCTGATAATATTTCCATTCCCATGATGCTAAAAGTTATTCCATTGCCACCAAATCCTAACATGAAGTAAGCTGTTTCTGAAATCAGGATGTGCGCCTATATAGGGTAAAGCATCCTTCGTTGCACCAAAAGTACCAGCCCAACTAAAGTCAGCTACAAAAGGGATATTTGGCATTTGTTGTTGGAACTTGGCAACAAGAGCCAATTCTTTTTTTTCGATGAGCAAGTCTCGCTTTTCAGGGTTCTTAAAATATTCATCTTCTCCACCAATTAAAATCCGGTTATCCATTGTGGTTCTGAAATAGAAATAGGGATCTTCGGTATTCCAAAATACTGTCTGGGAAAGCAATTCAGGAAGGTTATCATACGGTTCACTGACACAAGCATAGGTGCTAATTAATTTTCCAATACCACGTGCGGATTAACTCATGCGATTCATAACCAGTGGCATAGATTATAGTGTTGCACTCAACCACAGCCCTGGTATCGACTGTGGCAAAGTTTTTATTTTTAGCATACTTAACCGACTCCAATCGAGTATGATCATAAACTTTTAATCCAAAATGGTCGGCAGAAAATTGAAGTAGCGCATGCGTCATTTGATAAGCATCCATACTCGCAGCCGTTTCTGATAATATTCCTCCTTCACTTTCCAAACCATACCGTAAAAAGATTTCCTCCTTCGCTAACCATTGCACCTCTAATCCTACCATTCGTCGGCATTCAAATTCCTTCACCAAACCGGCAACATCCCGCGCGCTACTGGCAAAATGTAAACTTTGTTTAGAATTAAATCCACAATCGCCGGGCAGGTTCTCTACAATGTTTTTTAGTTTTCGGACAGCGTTGGCTGCCCCTTTATAAATATCTGCAGCGCTTTCTTTGCCCATCGTTTCACTCAGTGGAATACAGTGGCTATCTAATTCGTACTGTATCATGGACGTTGTTGCACTCGTACTTCCGGTCCCAATGTCTCGTTTATCGATTACTACCGTTCTATATCCTTCACTTGAAAGCTGATAAGCGACCAACGCGCCTGTAATTCCTCCTCCAACGATCAGGATATCACACTCAATATTTTTTCTTAGAGACGGATAAGAATTAATAATTCCATTTTTCAATAGCCAGTACGGCTCCTTAGATCTTATTTCCACATTTTTTATTTCAATAAGCAGCGTCTGTAGGTCAATGGCTATAGCCTTAACCATTGACACTACTGCAACTTGCTGTTTATGATCCGTTACTGACCTAACTCTCCATTCTTGGCTAGCTTTTTCATTTCCTTGTTCGCATAAATGGCTACTTCAACCCGACGATTTTTTTGTCGTCCGGCTTCTGAATCGTTGGCATCCAGCGGTTGGTTTTCCCCGTACCCTTTCGTTGTAACCCGGCCGTTGTCAATGCCCTGGGTCACCAGATAGTGCTCAACAGCATCTGCCCTGTTTTCAGAAAGCTTCTGATTGTATGCTTCCTCTCCGGTATTGTCGGTATGACCCTCGATCAAAATATTAGTGTCATCATATTTTTTTAGAGTTTTAGAAAGTTCAGTGAGATTGGCTTTTGTCGTTTCACGCAGTTCATAAGATTCTGTATCGAACACCAATCCTGACGGAAAGGTGATCAGTATTCCTTCACCTACCCGTTCCACTGTTGCTCCTTCTAAATCCCTTTTAAGTTCCTCGGCTTGTTTATCCATTTCGCGGCCAATTACGGCACCTGCAGCGCCACCTACCGTTGCGCCGATAATGGCACCAATTGCCGTGTTGTCAGAACGATGTCCGATAGCCCCACCGATAACTCCACCAACACCAGCGCCTATCGCGCCGCCTTTAGTCGTATTACTAGCATTACATCCCATCAAAATTTGTCCAATGATGATTACAAGGACAGTAAATGCAATTATCCAGGGTGTTACTTTAGTTTTCATACATCTATTCTATTTATCATCTTTGTCATCCTTAAGATCGTCGCGGGCGCCTTCCAACGCCAGGTCAATCCTTTCACCCAGTTTCTGGAATTCGAGTTTTATTTCAGCGGCGGTATTTCTGGAAGCCTGCTGAATATCATCCCAAGTTTCGTCTGAGGAATTACTAATTTGATCCAATGCTGTTTCAACATTGTCCCGTTGCTTGGTTAATCGTTCCTTAACATCATTTAAATCTTTTTTTGCTTCAATATTCCCTTTCTCCAATTCTTTGGAAACTTTATCCAATTTATTGTTGATGTCATCCCGAAGCGTGCGAAGGTCCTTCGCTACTTCTTCCTTTTCTTTTTTAATGTCTTCAACGACCGCCTCCTGGGCATCGTCTACTTTATTCTCCGTTGAGCGGCTACATTGCGTGAAGGATACAGTACTCGCAAGCACTGCTCCCAAAATAAACTTGTTCATATTCTGTTTTTTTTAGTTTGATATAAATAGCGCCATCCTTCGATGGCGCCTTTTTCTTATGTTCTATTGTTTATTAAATGATTACAAATCTTCGATCTCTTTCTTTATCTCGTCTTTTGTCTTACCTAACTTTTTCTGAAGACGTCCATACATTTCGTCTTCCTTGCCTTTTGCAAAGGTTAGGTCATCGTCTGTCAGCTCACCATATTTTTGTTTGAGCTTGCCCTTGATTTCATTCCAGTTACCTTCTATTGTGAGCTTGTTCATCGTTGTAGTTATTTTAGTTAAACATATTATTTACATTGTGCCTTACACTTTCATCTTTTCGCTGGTGTAGTCGACTTTTTGTTTTCCTTCTTTAGCGACCTGATCGATTTTAGTGTTGAATTGGTCTTTAAGCTTTTCGATAGACTCATTAACAGTTCCAACTAAATTGTCTTTTAGCTTTACGGAACCATCGACAATTTTTTGTCTTGTTTTCTTGCCTTCAGTTGGTGCCAATAGCATTCCGACAGCAATGCCTACTGCTGCCCCAGCTATGAAGCCACCGATCAGATTCTTGGGATCATTGAGATTCATAATTTTTAGAGTTTTAGTTTTTTTAAATAGTTATTAAGAACGACTTGTATTAATAGGGAGAAAACATTATGCCAGTCTCAAAAGAAAATTTGAAAGCTTGTTTTATATGATTAGTGACTTGGTTGTCGTGTAACAAACTCCACAAGACTGACCGAGAACGCAACAGCGTAAAGGGCGAATGCTTAAAAAACTCTAACGTGACATTCCCTCAAACTGTCTTCTTAAGACAACAGGTTGGGGAGTTTTCGATGGGAGATCGTAGACAATACTCCACAACGGAACATCAAAAAATAGCGATTTCAGTAAGAAAATACAGTTTTCAATCTGGTACGAGATTCATAAGTACAGGGGAAAGACTAAACCAAACTTTACTTATGACATCCACAACAAATTACTTATCGATGGAAGAACTTGCAGTCAGGTTCTTCGGAGAAATTAAAAATGAATTAGGATTTACTTCAACTCGAAAAATTGTTTACCTGGTTAGATCGGTGATGGGTCAGTTAAGAAGAAATTTCTCGCACGAACAAGCCTCTAATATTATTCAAAAAATGCCCTCTTTATTTCAACTTCTCTTTATAAGCAACTGGAAATACAATGAAAAAGAAACCTCAATAAATCATTTGGATGAAATTGTTGATAGGGTATACCAACAAGGTTCTCAACCACTCTTTTCATCGGAGATTGAGACCTTAAATGCAGTTATCGTGGTGCTTAAAAAGCTTGACAAGTTTTTTAAGATGTTAGGATTGGACATTCTACATTATTCCTTAAAACAAGAGCTCAAACAAGTAGCTATGGAAGATGCTGCTTAGCGCTTCCACTTTCTCCGATTTAAATAAATTTAAAAACCATTAAACTTAATCTTATGTTACGCTGGACAGTCACTTTTCTTATCATTGCTATTGTTGCCGCTATCTTCGGATTCGGTGGTATCGCTGCCGGAGCAGCTTCAATTGCAAAAGTCTTATTCTTTATCTTTTTAGTACTCTTTGTACTTTCACTAGTATTTGGCGCTAGCATCTTTAAAAGGTGACGATAAGGAATACTTAAAATCCCGGTCTTTTTGTTTAAAGCCGGGATTTTTATTTTTTAACATAACGTTGATTAAATTGTATGTTAAGGCCTGATCTTTAACAGGAAACCGCGAACAATAAAAAGCGGTTTTAGTCCTTAATAAAGTAAGGACCTTTCTAAATTACCAAATGAATTTTCAATGGAAACCCAGAAAATACCTGATTACAACCTTAAGAGTGATCGGGTGGATATGTTTTTCCATCCTGGGTCTTCTCGTTCTGATTTCTCTTTCTATCCAAATACCCTACGTTCAAAATAAGCTCACACAAAAAGCCATCACTTTTTTAGAAAACAAGATTGGAACGGATGTAAATCTGGAACGTATCAGTCTTATCCATTCCAAAAAAAATAGTACTTACTGGCCTTTACCTGGAGGATCAGAAACGCGATACACTTCTATATGCAGGAGAACTGGCCATCAACACAGATCTGTGGCAATTAACTCAACATACCATCCAGCTAAATGACGTCGAGCTTACAAATTTCCATGGATTCGTTAGCCGTGCTGAACGCGACAGTTCTTTTAACTTCAGCTACATTCTTAACGCCTTTGCTCGATACAACAACCACCAAACGCGGATACCACACAAACTCCCTGGAAGTTTTCTATTGGGGCAATTTCCCTGGAGAAAATTCGGATTCTCTTTTAAGGATGATCTCATGGGAAATGAAATTGGATTACGACTAGGCGTATTGGACGTGACGATGGATGAGTTTGACCTTGAAAAATCAATTTTTAAAGCAGACGAAATAGATATTGAAAATTTAATGGCCGAGATTACTCAAAGTAAACGGTCGGCCGACACCGTCGAACATGTCCGCGATACCGCGGCGTCGCCCGAAATGGCCTTTGATCTAGGCGTCAATGAAATAACCTTGAAGGATATTAATGCCCGTTACAATCACCGGGCTACTGGACAGGTCGCATCATTAAAGTTGAAAGAATTAGTTTTGGACGCGGAGGAGATAGACCTGAAAAATCGCTCCATCAATCTGAACGAATTTCGTCTTCATGACACCTTTGTGTCTTATCAACAATTAGCCGGCTATCACGTCCCCACCCCGCAAAACAATAGTCCGGATTCTACTAACGACGATGACGCGTGGCACATCACACTGGGAAAATTGGATCTGGCAAACAACAGCCTCCAGCTTTACGATTTCGACAAACCATTTCAAAAAGAAATATTTGATGTCAACCACCTTTGGATAACAAAGCTCAATACTCAGGCCAGCAACCTGGAATGGGAAGGAATGAAGATGAAAGGTGACATAGCTGACCTTTCACTTCAGGAGAGAAGCGGCTTTGTCATCGAATCGATGTCTGGGGTGTTTGCGATGAACGACAACTCAATTAATGTAAAGGACTTTAGTTTCAAATCGCCAAATAGTGAACTCTTTGTAAATGCCGAAGGGAAATTTACTTCCCTGAAGACGCTGAGTGACACTTACCCGGAAGCATCCATTGCATTGACCGTGCAAAAATCCAGCTTCGGATTACGAGACCTCTATTATTTCGCACCAACATTATTGGACAGTTTACCCCTGCATATCCCGCCAAACACAACGATCCGTCTGGATACAAAAATTGCGGGGCCAGCTGAAGAATTTACACATTGATCATTTAGTTATCGAGACATTAAGCAAGACCTATTTGAGCACCCGTGGCAATCTTCAATTGCGTAAAAACGAAGATCCTTACTTTGCATTGGAGCTTGAAAAATTTTACACAACAAAAAATGATGTTGAATCCATTCTTGCCGACACTTTGATCCCCGCTTCTTTAACGTTACCGGATTGGCTGAACGTAACCGCCAGCGGTAAAGGAACCATTCTTTCTCCCGACGCCAAGGCAGTGATAACAAGCAATCTTGGTACGATCGAATTAGATGCCCAACTAAAAAGGAATAAGACTTCCGGTACGAGCAAGTATAAGGGAACGTTGGACCTGAAAGAATTTCAAACAGGAAAACTTCTAAAGCAGGAAGAAAGTCTGGGACCCCTTACATTGTCTTTATCAGTGGATGGGTCAGGACTGACGATGGAAGATTTGGATACCCGGATCAACTTGCAGGTCAATCATTTTTCCTATCAGGGTTATGACTATAAAAATTTTGCTTTAAATGGAACATTGAAACAGTATTTCTTCGCCGGGGATGCGCAATTTCAGGACGAAAATTTAGACTTTAAATTGGACGGCGATCTTGAATTACAATGAAGACGTTCCCAAATACCATTTTACCTTCGAACTGAAAAATGCAGATTTCAAAGCATTGAATCTTACCAGTCGCCCACTGAAAGCCCGGGGAACTTTGAATGTTGACCTGGCAACGGCAGATTTTAAAGTCATTAACGGAAAGTTGGACATACGAAAGTTTGCCATTTTTAATGGAAAGGATATGTACGCCGTCGATTCACTTTTGTTTGCTTCGATCGATCAGGAAGGGCAAAGTGAAATTTCTATCCGGTCGGATATTGTCGATGGAGATTTTAAAGGCACCATTAATTTATATAGCCTTCCGGAGGTTATCCGAAGACACATTGATAACTATTTTTCGTTGCACGATACAACGTATAACAAACCCGCAGCCCCTCAGAATTTCGAGTTTGGCCTGCGAATTAAAAACACCGATCTCCTGACAGAGATAATTTTTCCTGAACTTGATCCCTTCGTTCCCGGGGAAATTGTGGGTGAATTTGACAGCAATGAGGATCGCCTGGATTTGAATATCGGTCTGGCAAAAGTGCGCTATGCCGGCGTTGGGACTGACTCGATAACGTTTAATATGACTTCCAACAAAGAAGCCCTAGCGTACACGTTAGCGATACGAAAAGCTCAAATGGATACCTTGCGGATAGAGGCCCTTAAGTTGCAGGGCGAAGTGGCAAATGATTCAATTCGAACTAAATTCGTGATTCTTGACTCCCTACAAAAAGAGAAATATGTATTTGGAGGCGTATTCAATAGCCTGGAGAAAGTATTTCAGTTCCGGTTTTTAAAAGATCAGGTGGTTATGAATTATGCACCCTGGTCTGCGCCGTCCGATAACTCCCTGCAATTTACTTCTAAGGGAATTAGGGCTCACAATTTTTCGATCACTAACATCCATGAGAAAATTTCACTTGTCACCAGCAGCGACCAGGATTCAATAGTATCCATTCAGTTTGAAGATTTAAATCTTGAAAATATCACAAGAATGATAGAAGGTGCCACGCCTTTGGCCGGGTTGGCAAATGGAAGTCTGAACATAATGTCTGCTGAACAAGGCGCGTTCAACACTGACCTTCGAATCGATAGCCTAAATATCCTGGATCACACCTGGGGGAATCTTTCTCTCGCCTTAGGCAAAACAGCTTCCGGCCCGTTAAACATCGATGTCAAACTGGACGGTAAAGGAACTTCCCTGCAGGCGGGAGGGTATTACTCATCTGATCCCGCCGACCCCGAAATAAATTTCACGGCAGATATTTTAAGATTCGATCTCGTCAACATAGAACCCTTCACGATGGGGCAGTTGAAAAACACAAAAGGCCAATTAAAGGGAGACATAAAAATTACGGGAAGTCCGACAAGCCCTGACATACAAGGGGAACTTAATTTTGTTAAAGCCTCATTTACACCATCGATGGTAAATAGCGAATTCACGTTGAACGATGAGACGATTAAATTTGGCAATAACGAGATCTCAATATCCGATTTCGAGATTACAGACAAGCACAACAATACAGCAAAACTCGACGGAAAGATTTTAATCGAGGAATTTCAGAAGTTCAATTTAAACCTTGATTTCGCAGCTACGGATTTCCAAATTCTCAATTCGACAGAAAAGGACAACGAACTTTTTTATGGCAGCGTAAAAGTTACTACGAAGGCCAAGATCACAGGTAACCTGAATCAGCCGGTGGTAGATATGAACATTAAGTTAAGCGATGATAGCAACTTCACTTTCGTCGTACCTCAATCGGAGAAAGGAGTATTAGAGCAAAAAGGCATCGTGACATGGGTTGACCGTGATGCTAAAAATGATCCTTTTCTTGCTTCGATAAAACCCCAGGACACGCTCAAATCAGTTTTCGGGAATTGATCTTTCAGCAAACATTGAATTGAGCGGTAAAGAAACTTTTAACATCATTATTGATCCGGCCACGGGTGACAAACTTTCCGTAAAAGGAAATGCAACTTTAACGCTAGATCAATGATCCCACGGGTGATATGGTGCTGACCGGCCGATACGAAATCAACGAAGGAACGTATGATTTTTCGTTTTATAAATTTATAAAACGAAAATTCGATATCGAAAAAGGCAGTACCATACTATGGGGTGGCGAGCCGACCGATGCCTTGCTTAACATTCGGGCCATTCATGAGGTTGAGGCCTCACCTATCGAATTAGTCGCCAACAAACCGATGATGAAGAATTGAATAGATATAAGCAGCGTCTTCCTTTTTTGGTATACCTTCAAATAAAAGGAGAGTTGCTTGCTCCCGAAATAAGTTTTCTGCTGGATATGAAGGAAAGCGAGCGTGATGCACACAACGGTACTGTATATGCAAAAATTCAAATGTCCGG